>NZ_CP049045.1:0-340000 GCF_001705995.2 Pseudomonas sp. BIOMIG1BAC
ATGTCCCGACTCAATCCCCGGCAGCAAGAAGCCGTGAACTACGTCGGCGGCCCTCTTTTGGTGCTCGCCGGTGCCGGCTCCGGCAAGACCAGCGTGATCACCCGCAAGATCGCTCACCTGATCCAGAACTGCGGGATCCGCGCCCAGTACATCGTCGCCATGACCTTCACCAACAAGGCGGCGCGGGAAATGAAGGAACGGGTCGGCACCCTGTTGCGCAGCGGCGAGGGTCGCGGCCTGACCGTCTCGACCTTCCACAACCTGGGCCTGAACATCATCCGCAAGGAGCATGTGCGGCTGGGCTACAAGCCGGGCTTCTCGATCTTCGACGAGACCGACGTCAAGGCCCTGATGACCGACATCATGCAAAAGGAATACTCCGGGGACGACGGCGTCGACGAGATCAAGAACATGATCGGCGCCTGGAAGAACGACCTGATCCTGCCCGCCCAGGCCCTGGAAAACGCGCGCAACCCCAAGGAACAGACCGCGGCCATCGTCTACACCCACTACCAGCGCACGCTCAAGGCGTTCAACGCGGTGGACTTCGACGACCTGATCCTGCTGCCGGTAAAGCTGTTCGAAGAACACGCCGACATCCTGGAAAAGTGGCAGAACAAGGTGCGCTACCTGCTGGTGGACGAGTACCAGGACACCAACGCCAGCCAGTACCTACTGGTGAAGATGCTCATCGGCACGCGCAACCAGTTCACCGTGGTGGGCGACGATGACCAGTCGATCTATGCCTGGCGCGGCGCGCGCCCGGAAAACCTGATGCTGCTCAAGGACGACTACCCATCCTTGAAAGTGGTGATGCTGGAGCAGAACTACCGCTCCACCAGCCGCATCCTGCGCTGCGCCAACGTGCTGATCTCCAACAACCCCCACGAGTTCGAAAAGCAGCTGTGGAGCGAGATGGGCCACGGCGACGAGATCCGCGTGATCCGCTGCAAGAACGAGGACGCCGAGGCCGAGCGAGTGGCCATGGAAATCCTCACCCTGCACTTGCGCACCAACCGTCCCTACAGCGATTTCGCGATCCTCTACCGGGGCAACTACCAGGCCAAGCTGATCGAGTTGAAGCTGCAGCACCACCAGGTGCCTTATCGCCTGTCCGGCGGCAACAGCTTCTTCGGTCGCCAGGAAGTGAAGGACCTGATGGCCTACTTCCGCCTGATCGTGAACCCCGATGACGACAACGCATTCCTGCGAGTGATCAACGTGCCGCGCCGGGAAATCGGCTCCACGACCCTGGAGAAACTCGGCAACTACGCCACCGGGCGCGGTATCTCGATGTATTCCGCCACCGAGGAAATCGGCCTCGGCGAGCATCTGGACAGCCGCTTCACCGACCGCCTGGCGCGCTTCAAGCGCTTCATGGACCGGGTCCGCGAGCAGTGCGCCGGCGAGGACCCGATCGGCGCCCTGCGCAGCATGGTCATGGACATCGACTACGAGAACTGGCTGCGCACCAACAGCTCCAGCGACAAGGCCGCGGACTACCGGATGGGCAACGTCTGGTTCCTGATCGAGGCCCTGAAGAACACCCTGGAAAAGGACGAAGACGGCGAGATGACCGTCGAGGATGCCATCGGCAAGCTGGTCCTGCGGGACATGCTGGAGCGCCAGCAGGAAGAGGAAGACGGCGCCGAAGGGGTACAGATGATGACCCTGCACGCCTCCAAGGGCCTGGAGTTTCCCTACGTGTTCATCATGGGCATGGAAGAGGAAATCCTCCCCCACCGCTCCAGTATCGAAGCCGATACCATCGAGGAGGAGCGACGCCTGGCCTACGTGGGCATCACCCGGGCGCGCCAGACCCTGGCCTTCACCTTCGCGGCCAAGCGCAAGCAGTACGGCGAAATCATCGACTGCGCGCCAAGCCGTTTTCTCGACGAACTGCCGCCGGACGACCTGGCCTGGGAAGGCAACGACGACACGCCGACCGAGGTCAAGGCCGTTCGCGGCAATAATGCTTTGGCTGATATACGCGCGATGCTAAAGCGGTAAAATCGACTATTTTTTAACAGACCCTTGGCCCCATAGCGGCCATTAGAGGAAGCTCCGTGGAAGCACTGCACCAGAAAATTCGCGAAGAAGGCATCGTGCTTTCCGATCAAGTATTGAAAGTCGACGCCTTTCTGAACCATCAGATCGATCCGCAGTTGATGAAGTTGATCGGCGACGAATTCGCCAGGCTGTTCAAGGACTCGGGCATCACCAAGATCGTGACCATCGAGGCCTCCGGCATCGCTCCAGCGATCATGACCGGCCTGAACCTGGGTGTACCGGTGATCTTCGCTCGCAAGCACCAGTCCCTGACCCTGACCGAGAACCTGCTGTCGGCCACCGTGTACTCCTTCACCAAGCAGGTAGAAAGCACCGTGGCTATTTCGCCACGGCACCTGACCAGCAGCGACCGCGTGCTGATCATCGACGACTTCCTGGCCAACGGTAAGGCTTCCCAGGCCCTGATCTCGATCATCAAGCAGGCCGGCGCCACCGTGGCCGGCCTGGGCATCGTGATCGAAAAGTCCTTCCAGGGCGGCCGCGCCGAACTGGACTCCCAGGGCTACCGCGTGGAATCCCTGGCGCGGGTCAAATCCCTGGCCGGCGGCGTGGTCACTTTCATCGAGTGACCAGGCACCAGGCTCACGGCTGACGGGTGGCCTGCAGGCCGGCCAGCAACAAGCGCTGGTACAGGTCTTCACGCAGGCCCTCGGGCTGTTCCAGCCCCATGCGCTCCAGGTGTTCAGGAAACGCCCCGGGCTCCGGCGCGTCGAAGGCCGCCTTGCCCAACTCGAGGATCTCGCTGAGCTTGAACTTGCTCTTGAGCCAGTTCAGCGCCCGCAGCAGATCACGCTCCTGAGCGGTGAAATCACTGCCCAGCGGATACTCTGGGAACAGATGGCGATGGCGCGCCTGGATGTCCAGCAAGCGCTGTGGGCTGTTATCGGCAAAGCGCGGATCCAGGCGGAAGTCCCTGGGCAGCTTGCCGGCTTTCTGTGCCTGCTCCATCAATCCTGGCTGGAAGCGTGAGTCGCTGATGTTGAGCAGCGCCTCGATCACCTTGGCATCGGACTTGCCCCGCAGATCGGCGATGCCGTACTCGGTGATGACGATGTCCCGCAGGTGCCGCGGGATGGTGCAATGGCCGTACTCCCAGACGATGTTGGAACTGACCTCCCCTGCCGACTCCCGCCAACTGCGCAGGATCAGCACCGAACGGGCATCCGCCAGGGCATGGCCCTGGACCACGAAGTTGTACTGCCCGCCCACGCCGCTCAACACCCGCCCATCCTGTAACTGGTCGGACACCGCGGCGCCCAGCAAGGTCATGGTGAATGCGCTGTTGATGAAGCGTGCATCGCGACGCTGCAGGCGCTTGAGCTCTTCGTGGCCATACAGCTCGTTGATGTAGCTGATGGCGCTCATGTTGAATTCCGCCAGCTTGTCCTGGGGTAGCTCGCGCAAGCGCTGGTAGAAACTGCGTGGCCCCAGGAAAAATCCGCCATGGATCGAGACCCCGCCTGCGGTGGCCGGGTCCAGGGTGCCGGTATTGGCCTGGCGCTGCTGCTCCACGCTGGGGTAGACCTTGCGTCGCACGATCCCGGCATCAGCCAGGGCCAACAGGCCGTTGACGAACATTTCGCTGCAGCCATAGAGCCCCTGGGCAAAGGGTTCGACCCCACCTTCGCGATCGATCAACGACTGCCAGTAGCCCACCTGCAAGTCCGCGAGTACAGCCCGATAACCATCGTTATCCGCCTGGCGCGCCAGCAGCGCGGCCGTCAGCGCATCCCCCATGGAGCCGATGCCGATCTGCAAGGTACCGCCGTCACGCACCAGGGTGCTGGCATGCAGGCCAATGCAATGATCCTGCACGCCTACCGGCATGTTGGGCGTGGAAAACAGCGTGCTGCATTCGTCTTCATCGATCAGCAGGTCAAAGTCCGCGGCAGCGATCTCGGCATCGCCCGGCATATAGGGCAGGTCGCGATGAACCTGGCCGAGCAGCAGGATGGTCTCCCCGGCGTCGCGCCGCTTGGCGATCATCGGCAGCATGTCCAGGGTGATGTCCGGGTTGCAGCTCAGGCTCAGGCGCCCTGGCTGTTGCGGATGGCGCGCCACGAGCTGGGCGACCAGGTTCAGGCCTGCGGCATTGATGTCCCGGGCGGCATGGCTGTAGTTGCTGCTGACATAGTCTTGCTGCGCCACGTCACTGTGCAGCAGGCTGCCAGGTTGCATGAAAAACTGCTCGACACGGATGTTGGCTGGCAGGTTGTCGCGGTGCAGGGCGGCGAGAAAATCCAGTTCCGGGTAATCACCGAACACCCGCTCGACGAAGGGCTCCAGAAAGCGTCGCTGCAAACCATCGCCCAATGCAGGCCGGCCCAGGCTCAAGGCGGTGTAGAGGGTCAGCTGGCGTTCGGGCAGTTGGGCAACCCGACGATACAGGGCATTGGCGAAGCGGTTGGGCTTGCCCAGACCCAGGGGCATGCCCATGTGAATGTGTTGCGGCAAACGAGCGAGCACTTCATCCACCGCACGCTCGATAGAACAGGATTGCAGCATCGGACCCTCCTGGAACCATCCGTGAATTGGGGTTGGACCGAGCTTGCCGGGAGTTTGCTGCATTGAACAGGGTGCAGGTCAAATCGCGCCCACAAAAAAGCCGCTCGCAAGCGGCTTTTTCGCTGCAGATGACCGCTTATTTCAGGCCGGACATCTTCTGGATGGCGCCCTTGAGCTCCTCATCGGAGCAGTCGGCGCAGGTGCCTTTCGGAGGCATGGCGTTGATGCCGGTAATGGCCTTGGCCAGGATGCCGTCGAGGCCACCTTGATGATCGGCGCGCTCTTTCCAGGCAGCGGTATCACCGATTTTCGGAGCGCCCAACAGGCCGGTGCCGTGGCAAGCGTTGCAGTGCTTGGCGATCACGTCGTCCGGAGATTTCGCCCCACCGCCGCCACCTGCGGAGGCAGCGACTTCCATCCCCTTGCATTCTTGCCCCTGGACACAGACCTGGCCAACCGGCTCGAGGCGCTTGGCGATATCGTCGTTGGTCGCAGCTTGAGCGCTGACTGCCCAAAGGGCCAATACGGTTGCTGGTGCGGCCAGCATTTTCATAATTAGGTTCACGCGTACACCCTCAATGGTGGCTAGTCACGCCTGCGGCCACGGTTTCGCAGGCGGGCGAAAGTATAACGGTTAGCCCGTCACACTGAAACAACCCCAAAGTCGAAGGGGTCTTGATCGCGGCGAAATGTCGCTGGAGGACTCTCTGCAAACCTTGCAGGACGCCTCTAAACCTAGAAGTTGGCTGGCGTGGCTGCGCTGATTAGTCGCGCCGGAACATCGAATGGGTTGCGGAAACGGTGTGGCTTGGTGCTTTCGAAGTAGTAGCTGTCACCGGCTTCCAGGACAAATGTCTCCAGGCCGACCACCAACTCCAGGCGGCCTTCAAGCAGGATTCCGGTTTCCTCGCCATCATGGGTGAGCATCTCTTCGCCAGTGTCGGCACCGGGCGGATAGATCTCGTTGAGAAAGGCAATCGCGCGGCTCGGATGGGCCCGACCCACCAGTTTCATGGTCACGGCACCATCGGAGATGTCGATCAGTTCATGTGCCTTGTAGACGATCTGAGAAGGTGTTTCCTGGAGGACCTCTTCGGAAAAGAACTCCACCATGGACATGGGAATACCGCCCAACACCTTGCGCAACGAGCTGATCGAAGGGCTGACACTGTTTTTTTCGATCATTGAAATGGTGCTGTTGGTGACGCCCGCACGCTTGGCGAGTTCACGCTGGGAAAGACCTTTCAGTTTACGGATGGATTGCAGTCGTTCACCGACGTCCAATGCGGCAGTCTCCTAGGCGGGAATCAGGCGTTGTTGTAATCGAGCGTTATCATGGCGACAGCGTTCAGTATTTACAACACTTGGCCCGGATTCCCCCAGGATAGGCGACTTTCGGCACAGCTCGCGCCATCTCAGCCTTCGCAGTACACCAACGGTACCCGGCGCAGGTTGCAGAAGAACTGGTAAGGGATGGTCCCAGCAGCCAGGGCCACATCGCTGGCCAGGATGTTCTTGCCCCACAACTCTACGGTCGACCCCAGGCCGGCCTGGGGCACATCGGTCAGGTCGATGCACAGCATGTCCATGGAAACCCGCCCCAACAGGCGGCTGCGCTGGCCAGCGACCAGCACCGGGGTCCCCGTTGGCGCATGGCGTGGATAACCATCGGCATACCCCATCGCCACCACACCGATGCGCATCGGCTTGTCAGTGATGAACTTGGCGCCATAGCCAATAGGCTCACCGGCAGGCAGCTCACGCACACAGATCACCTTCGACTCCAGGGTCATGACTGGCTGCAAGCGCTGGGCAACCGCATTGCTTTCCTCGAACGGCGTCGCCCCGTAGAGCATGATGCCCGGGCGCACCCAGTCGCTGGGCACATCCGGCCAGCCCATGAGCGCGGGCGAGTTGCGCAGGCTGACTTCGGCCTCCAGGCCTTCGCGGGCAGCCTCGAATACTGCGACCTGCTCGCTGCTGCTTTGACAATCCAGCTCGTCGGCGCGGGCGAAGTGGCTCATCAGCACGATTTTCTCGACCTTGCCGCTGGCCTGCAGCCGCTGGTAAGCGGCGTGATAGTCCTTGGGATGCAAACCCACCCGGTGCATGCCCGAATCCAGTTTGAGCCATACGGTCACTGGCTTGGCCAGCGTCGCCTGCTCGATGGCCTCCAGTTGCCACAGCGAGTGCACCACGCACCAGAAATCATGCTCGACGATCAGTGCCAGCTCGGAGGCCTCGAAGAAGCCCTCCAGCAGCAATACCGGAGCACGGATACCCGCCGCGCGCAGCTCCAGGGCTTCTTCGATGCAGGCCACGGCGAAGCCGTCGGCGCAGTCCGCCAGTGCCTGGGCGCAACGCACCGCGCCATGGCCGTAGGCATCGGCCTTGATCACCGCAAGGGCGCGAGCGCCCGAGACTTCACGGGCCAGTTGGTAGTTGTGACGCAGGGCTTGGAGATCGATCAGGGCACGGGCAGGGCGCATGGCGGCAGACTTCTAGGCGGTCATGGGAATAAAAACCGGCGCTGGCGGGCAGCGAACCGCCACCGGCGCCGGGAGAGGGATCTTGTCACTCAGGACACAGCGGCCACTACTGACATCTCGACGAGGATTTGCGGCTCGCAGAGCTTGGCCTGGACCGTGGCCCGGGCCGGGGCGACACCCTTGGGCAACCACTGGTCCCAGACACTGTTCATGCCTTCGAAATGGGCGTCGATGTCCTTCAGGTAGATGGTTACCGACAACAACCGGGTCTTGTCGGTACCCGCCAGGTCCAGCAGGCGCTCGATATTACCCAGGGTTTCCCGGGTCTGCTGCTCGATACCGGCCTGCATGTCGTCCCCCACCTGTCCGGACAGGTAGAGCGTACCGCCGTGGACGACGATCTGACTCATGCGCTCATTAGTGAGCTGGCGCTGGATTGGCATGCTTAGCGGACTCCTGAGGGTTGCCATAACGGGAAATATCGAGACCTTCGGCACTGATCTGCGGCTTTTTCTTGGCCATCAGGTCCGCCAACAGGCGGCCCGAACCACAGGCCATGGTCCAGCCGAGGGTACCGTGGCCAGTGTTCAGGAACAGGTTGCGATACGGTGTGGCGCCAACGATCGGCGTACCGTCCGGGGTAGTGGGTCGCAGGCCGGTCCAGAAACTGGCCTGGGACAGGTCGCCGCCCTGAGGATAAAGATCGTTGACGATCATCTCCAGCGTTTCGCGCCGGCGCGGGTTCAGCGAAAGATCGAAACCGGCGATCTCGGCCATGCCACCCACCCGGATGCGGTCATCGAAACGGGTGATCGCGACCTTGTAGGTTTCATCCAGGATGGTGGACGTCGGGGCCATCGCCGAATTGGTGATCGGCACCGTCAGCGAGTAGCCCTTGAGCGGGTAGACCGGAGCCTTGATGCCCAGCGGCTTGAGCAGTTGCGGTGAATAGCTGCCCAGCGCCAGCACGTAGCGGTCGGCGGTTTCCAGCTTGCCGTCGATCCACACACCGTTGATCCGGTCACCGGCAAAATCCAGGCGCTGGATGTCCTGGCCAAAACGGAACTCGACGCCCAGCTTGGTGGCCATCTCCGCCAACCGAGTGGTGAACATCTGGCAGTCGCCGGTCTGGTCGTTGGGCAAGCGCAGAGCACCGGCGAGGATATCGGTGACGCTGGCCAGGGCCGGCTCGACCCGGGCGATACCGTCGCGATCCAGCAATTCGAAAGGCACACCGGACTCCTTGAGCACGGCGATGTCCTTGGCCGCACCGTCGAGTTGTGCCTGGGTACGGAACAATTGAGTGGTGCCCAGGCTGCGGCCTTCATAGGCGATGCCGGTCTCCGCCCGCAGTTCGTCGAGGCAGTCACGGCTGTATTCGGACAAGCGCACCATGCGCTCTTTGTTCACGGCGTAGCGGCTGGCGGTGCAGTTACGCAGCATCTGCGCCATCCACAGGTATTGATCCATGCTGGTGGTGGCCTTGATCGCCAGCGGCGCATGGCGCTGCAACAGCCACTTGATGGCCTTGAGCGGAACACCCGGAGCGGCCCAGGGCGAGGCATAACCTGGCGATACCTGGCCGGCGTTGGCGAAGCTGGTTTCCATGGCAACGGCAGGCTGACGGTCCACCACGGTCACTTCGAATCCGGCTTGAGCCAGATAGTAGGCACTGGTGGTTCCGATAACGCCACTGCCCAAGACCAGAACGCGCATTTTCATATCCTCATCGCGGCTGACCGCCGCTGGTTGTTATTCGATGCAAAGATGCGCGCAGTGTAAGAAACATCAGGCAGTGATTTTCACTATATAACCGCCTATATTTGGCGAGAATTCTCGGCAATATCGCTTTTCACGGAGGGGCATCCCCTATGAGAACCAACCACCAGACCCGCCGCGCCCTGGACAAGATCGACCGCAACATCTTGCGCATCCTGCAGGCCGACGGACGCATTTCCTTCACCGAGCTGGGGGAACGGGTCGGGCTCTCCACCACGCCCTGCACCGAACGGGTGCGGCGCCTGGAGCGCGAGGGGATCATCATGGGCTACAACGCTCGCCTCAACCCGCAGCACCTCAAGGGCAGCCTGCTGGTCTTCGTCGAGATCAGCCTGGACTACAAGTCCGGCGACACCTTCGAGGAGTTCCGCCGGGCGGTGCTCAAGCTGCCCCATGTGCTGGAATGCCACCTGGTATCCGGCGACTTCGACTACCTGGTCAAGGCGCGGATTTCTGAAATGGCTTCGTATCGCAAGCTCCTGGGGGACATCCTGCTCAAGCTGCCCCACGTCCGCGAATCCAAGAGCTACATCGTGATGGAAGAAGTGAAGGAAAGCCTGAGCCTGCCGATTCCCGACTGAAGAGGGCTAGACCAGCACCTGGCGCTGGCTGGCCATGTAGTCGTGGATCTGCTTCTCGACCTGCGGATGGATCAGCTCCACCGGGCGCCGGCCATTGGGGCATGGCAGGCTCGGCGTGGTGCCGAACAAGCGGCAGATCAGCGGACGCTCGTCATACACCGTGCAGCCTTCGGGCCCCAGGTGCACACAGTCGAGCTCTGCCATGGCCGCGTCCTGCTCCGCCGCGGTCTTGCGTGGCAGCCGGGACATTTCTTCCGGGGACGTGGTGACCGGGCCGCAGCAGTCGTGGCAGCCGGGCACACACTCGAAGGAAGGAATCTGCTGGCGCAGGCTACGGACGATCTGGCGGTTACAGCTCATTAAAAGGCCTACAGGCGCGTGGACGGCCGTTAATTCTGCCTTAAATCCCCCCGCCAGGTCAGCGCCGACCGCCCTGCGGTTGCTCCGCCGGAAAGGCGCGGATTATCCTCCGTGCATTTTCCAGACCCGATCAGGACGACGCCCTTCATGCCCGCCAGCCTCCAGCACGCCGCCAGCGACCGGCACCCCGCCTCCTACTACGCCGCCAGCAGCCTGCCGCAACCGGACTACCCGGCCCTGAGCGGCGAGCAGATCGCAGACGTGTGCGTGGTCGGTGGCGGCTTCTCGGGGCTCAACACCGCACTGGAGCTGGCCGAACGCGGGTTCAGCGTGGTCCTCCTGGAGGCTCGCCAGATCGGCTGGGGTGCCAGTGGACGCAACGGCGGCCAACTGATTCGGGGCGTCGGTCACGGCCTGGAACAGTTCACCAAGGTAATCGGTAGCGAAGGCGTGCGGCAGATGAAACTCATGGGCCTGGAGGCGGTGGAGATCGTCCGCCAGCGCGTCGAGCGCTTCCAGATTCCCTGCGACCTGACCTGGGGTTACTGCGACCTGGCCAACAAGCCCGCCGAACTCGAGGGGTTTGCCGAAGAGGCCGAAGAACTGCGCAGCCTCGGCTATCGCCACGAGACCCGCCTGCTGCAGGCCAATGAAATGCACAGTGTGGTGGGCTCCAAGCGCTACGTCGGCGGCCTGGTCGACATGGGCTCCGGCCACCTGCATCCGCTGAACCTGGCCCTGGGCGAGGCCCAGGCCGCCGAACGGCTGGGGGTGCGCCTGTTCGAGCATTCGCAGGTGACTCGCATCGACTACGGCGCCGAGGTCAAGGTGCATGCGGCACGCGGCACGGTGCGCGCCAAGACCCTGGTGCTGGGCTGCAACGCCTACCTCAACGACCTCAACCCGCAACTGGGTGGCAAGGTCCTGCCCGCCGGCAGCTACATCATCGCCACCGAGCCCCTGAGCCCGGAACAGGCCCACGAACTATTGCCGCAGAACATGGCCGTCTGCGACCAGCGTGTAGCCCTGGACTACTACCGCCTTTCGGCCGATCGCCGCCTGCTGTTCGGCGGCGCCTGCCATTACTCGGGACGCGACCCCAAGGACATTGCCGCCTATATGCGACCGAAGATGCTGGAGGTCTTTCCGCAGTTGTCCGCCGTGAAGATCGACTACCAGTGGGGTGGGATGATCGGCATCGGTGCCAACCGCTTGCCGCAGATAGGCCGCCTCAAGGACCAGCCCAATGTGTATTACGCCCAGGCCTACTCCGGCCATGGAGTGAATGCCACGCACCTGGCGGGCAAGCTGCTGGGAGAAGCCATCGGCGGCCAGCACGGTGGCGGGTTCGATCTGTTCGACAAGGTGCCGCACATCACCTTCCCCGGCGGCAAGCACCTGCGCTCGCCGCTGCTGGCCCTGGGCATGCTCTGGCACCGCCTCAAAGAGCTGGCCTGATCGCCGCCCCAGGCCAGGGCACACAGGCCCTGGCCGATCGCGGTTACTGGCGCCAGAAGGGCTTGAGCCCCTCCTCTCGGGCTTCGTCGGGACTCAGGCCGACATCCCGCAACTGCTCGGCAGACAGCTCCAGCAAGGCTCTACGGGTACGCAGCCGATGCCAGTACAGACCCCAGCGGCCCAGGCAGGACGGCGCGGAGCGCGACGACGCCCTTCCTGCCGTTTGCTCCTGTTCAGCCACCAGTTCCTGACCGTGTAACGACAGCCGCACATCGCTCAAGCCGTTCATTTGCATTGCTCCTGTTGCTCAAGTTGCCATGAGCCGACATGATGCGTGGCAAGCAAAATCCAATACAGACCCAAAGCACCTGTATTAACTCCATACAGATTTCACTGAAATACGCCTGAATCCTGTATTTAGACCCTATCTGTACTGGTCATCACGGCCACCACTACGAGTCAATGCCATGACCCTCTATGTGAATCTCGCCGAACTCCTGGGCACCCGTATCGAACAGGGCTTCTATCGCCCGGGTGATCGCTTGCCGTCGGTACGCGCCCTGAGCGTCGAACATGGGGTCAGCCTGAGCACCGTGCAGCAGGCCTATCGCCTGCTGGAAGACAACGGCCTGGCGATGCCCAAGCCCAAGTCCGGGTACTTCGTCCCCCACAGTCGCGAGCTGCCCGCCCTGCCCGCCGTAGGACGACCGGCGCAGCGTCCGGTGGAAATTTCCCAGTGGGACCAGGTGCTGGAACTGGTCCGCGCGGTGCCGCGCAAGGATGTCGTACAGCTGGGACGCGGCATGCCGGACATCACCACGCCGACCATGAAGCCACTGCTGAGGGCCCTGGCCCGGCTCAGCCGGCGACAGGACATGCCCGGGCTGCATTACGACAACATCTACGGCGTGCTGGAACTGCGCGAGCAGATAGCACGGCTGATGCTCGATTCCGGCTGCCAGGTGGGGGCCAATGACCTGGTGGTCACCACTGGCTGCCACGAGGCGCTGTCCACCAGCATCCGCGCCATCTGCGAGCCCGGGGATATCGTCGCCGTGGACTCGCCGAGCTTCCACGGCGCCATGCAGACCCTCAAAGGCCTGGGCATGAAGGCCCTGGAGATCCCCACCGACCCGGTCAGCGGCATCAGCCTGGAAGCCCTAGAGCTGGCCCTGGAACAGTGGCCGATCAAGGCCATACAGTTGACCCCGAACTGCAACAACCCCATGGGCTACATCATGCCCGAGGCCCGCAAGCGCGCCCTGCTGACCCTGGCCCAGCGCTTCGACGTGGCGATCATCGAAGACGATGTGTATGGCGAGCTGGCCTATACCTACCCGCGCCCGCGGACCATCAAGTCCTTCGACGAAGACGGCCGCGTCCTGCTGTGCAGCTCCTTTTCGAAAACCATGGCGCCCGGGCTGCGCATCGGCTGGGTCGCGCCGGGCCGCTACCTGGAGCGCGTGCTGCACATGAAGTACATCAGCACCGGCTCCACCGCCCCACAACCCCAGATCGCCATCGCCGAGTTCCTCAAGGCAGGACATTTCGAACCGCACCTGCGCAAAATGCGCAGCCAGTACCAGCGCAACCGCGACATGATGCTCGATTGGGTCAGTCGCTACTTCCCTGCCGGTACCCGGGCCAGCCGCCCACAAGGCAGCTTTCTGCTATGGATCGAACTTCCCGAGAGCTTCGATGCTCTGAAGCTCAACCGTGTCCTGCTGGAGCAAGGCGTACAGATCGCCGTAGGCAGCATCTTTTCCGCCTCGGGCAAGTATCGTAACTGCCTGCGGATGAACTACGCTGCCAAGCCAACCGCGCAGATCGAAGATGCGGTACGCAAAGTCGGTGCCGCGGTCATCAAGCTGCTGGAGCAATCCCAGGACTGACGCCCGGCCTTCGCCGCCACCCATGCCAACCGTGCCGTCATGCGAGATGCCCCCACTTGAGCCCTAAACAGGCACTTCCCCTGCTCCTGCTGCTGGGCCTCCTGGCTGGCTGCGCCACCTCGCAGGTGCCGTACCGGCCCAGCCAGGTCCTGCCTGCCAATGACTCGGGCTTCGCCCAGTCGATCCGCGACCAGGCCGCCGCCCACCAGGGGCGCTCTGGCTTTCGCCTGCTTCCCAACAGCACCGAGGCCTTCATGGCCCGCGCCGAGCTGATCCGCAACGCGCAAAGCAGCCTCGACTTGCAGTACTACATCGTCCATGACGGCATCAGCACGCGGATGCTGGTGGACGAATTGCTCCAGGCTGCCGACCGCGGCGTGCGCATACGCATCCTGCTGGACGACACCACCAGCGACGGCCTGGACCAGATCATCGCCACCCTGGCCGCTCATCCACAGATCCAGATCCGCCTGTTCAACCCACTGCACCTGGGGCGCAGCACCGGCCTCACCCGGACCATGGGCCGCCTGTTCAACCTCTCGCAACAACACCGGCGGATGCACAACAAGCTATGGCTGGCCGATAACAGCGCGGCCATCGTCGGCGGACGCAACCTTGGAGACGAGTACTTCGACGCCGAGCCGAACCTGAACTTCACCGATATCGACATGCTCAGCATGGGGCCGGTGGCCGAACAGCTGGGCCACAGTTTCGACCAGTACTGGAACAGCGCCCTGAGCCGGCCGGTGGAAGAGTTCCTGTCCCATGCGCCCTCGGCACGCGAGCTGCGCAACACTCGCCTGCGCCTGGAGGAATCACTGCAGGACAGTCGCCGGCAAAACCAGGCCCTGTACCGCCAACTGATGACCTACCAGCGCCAACCCCGCATGCAGACCTGGCGCAAGGAACTGATCTGGGCCTGGAACCAAGCCCTGTGGGACGCTCCCACCAAGGTACTGGCCAAGGGCGACCCCGATCCGCACCTGCTGCTGACCACCCAGCTGGCACCGGAGCTCAAGGGTGTCAGCAAGGAACTGATCATGGTCTCGGCCTACTTCGTCCCCGGCCAGCCCGGGCTGGTGTACCTGACTGGGCGTGCCGACGCCGGGGTCTCGGTGAGCCTCCTGACCAACTCCCTGGAGGCGACCGACGTCCCCGTGGTCCATGGCGGCTACGCGCCCTATCGCAAGGCGCTGCTGGAGCACGGGGTGAAACTCTATGAACTGCGCCGTCAGCCCGGAGAGCGTGGCGGCAGCGGCCCACGACTGTTCCATGGCGTGCTGCATGGGTCCGACTCCAGCCTGCACAGCAAGGCGATGATCTTCGACCAGCGCAAGAGCTTCATCGGCTCATTCAATTTCGACCCGCGCTCGGTGCTGTGGAACACCGAGGTCGGGGTGCTGGTGGACAGCCCGGAGCTGGCCGGCCACGTCCGCGACCTGGCCCAGCAAGGGATGGCGCCGAGCCTGAGCTACGAGGTCAAGCTGGAAGACGGCAAGCTGACCTGGGTCACCGAGGACCAGGGCCGACTGCATAGCCTGGATCACGAACCCGGCAACTGGTGGCGCCGGATCAATGCCTGGCTGAGCACCCGCATCGGCCTGGAACGCATGCTGTAGTCGCTACAGGGCCTGTGCCTGGTGACTGCCGAAGGCGCCTTGTCGCAGCAGCAGGAGCAACAGCCCGAAGGCACCCGCCGCCACCAGCAGCATCATGGCATGGCCACTGACCCACTGGCTGCCCGCCCCCGCCACCAGCGGGCCGATCAGGCAGCCAATGCCCCAGAGCTGGGCCACATGGGCATTGGCCCGAACCAGGGCATCGTCACGATAGCGTTCGCCGATCAGGATCAACGAAAGGGTGAACAAACCTCCCGCGCTGGCCCCGAACAGCACCCACAGCGGCCAGATCAGCCAGCGGCTATCCAGTAACAGGGGAATGGCCAGGCTGGAGCACAGCAGGACCACCACGCAGCCGGTGAACAAGCCACGCCGCGACACTCGATCGGCCAGGGCCCCGATGGGCAACTGCAGCAGGGCATCGCCCACCACCACGGTACTGACCATGGCCAGGGCGATGTCCTGGCTGAAACCCTGGCTCAGGCAATACACCGGCAACAGGGTGAGAATCAGCGCTTCGAAGGTCGCGAACAGCGCCACTGCCCAGCCAATTGCCGGCAGCGTCTGGCAAAAGCGCCAGAGATCCACCAGGGTCACGCTGCATGATTCGGTGGCCGGTGCGCCGCTGCGACCCAGCAGGAGCAAGGGCGCCACCGCCAACAAGCCCACCGACACCCAGAAGCCGTAGTCATGCTCGGTACCCAGCACGCCCAACAGCAAGGGACCGGCCAGCTGGCTCAAGGCATAGCTGCTGCCATAGAGCGCGACCAGGCGCCCGCGCCATTGCTCCACCACCAGTTGGTTGATCCAGCTTTCCCCGAGCACGAAGATGATGGTCAGCACCATGCCCAGGACCAGGCGCAACACCAGCCATACCGGGTAGCTGGGTAGCAGCGCCAGCAGGCCGATGGACAAGGCTCCTGCCCACAAGCACAGGCGCATCAGGTTGGCGGTACCAAGACGAGCCGCCAGGCGACTGGAAACCTTCGCGCCGAGCAGCACCCCGATAGCCGGCATCGCCGCCACCACGCCGATGGCAAAAGGCCCATAGCCCCAGCCCTCCAACCGGAAGGACACCAGCGGCATGGTCATGCCCAGGGCCAGCCCTACGCTCAGGACGGCGGACAAAACGGCGAAATAGGTCGCCCAACGCATTTCCACGCTCCTGTGGATCATTGTTCTGCAAGGCATAGACAACACAGCCGGACTCCCCATGCGGAGAGTCCGGCTGCGCTGCGATCGATCGCCCCTTGAGGGGCGGGCTTACTGGCGAGGATTCAGAGCTTGATCCAGGTCGCCTTCAGCTCGGTGTACTTGTCGAAGGCATGCAGCGACTTGTCACGACCGTTGCCCGATTGCTTGAAGCCACCGAACGGCGCAGTCATGTCGCCACCGTCGTACTGGTTGACCCAGACACTACCGGCGCGCAAGGCACGAGCGGTCTGGTGGGCCTTGGAGATATTCGCGGTCCACACTGCGGCGGCCAACCCGTAAGGGGTATCGTTGGCGATCTGGATCGCCTCCTCCACCGTATCGAAGGCAATGACCGACAGCACCGGGCCGAAGATTTCTTCCTGGGCGATCTTCATCGCATTGCTGACACCGTCGAAGATCGTCGGCTCGACATAGGTGCCGCCGGTTTCTTCCAGGGTGCGCTTGCCACCGACCACCAGCTTGGCACCATCGGCATGACCGGCCTCGATGTAGGACAGCACGGTGTTCATCTGCTGGGTATCCACCAGCGCCCCGACATTGGTGGCCGGGTCCAGCGGGTTGCCCGGTTTCCAGCCCTTGAGGGCGTCGATTACCAGCGGCAGGAATTTGTCCTTGATGGAGCGCTCCACCAGCAGGCGGGAACCTGCGGTGCAGACTTCGCCCTGGTTGAAGGCGATGGCGCTGGCTGCCGACTCGGCGGCGGCCTGCAGGTCCGGGGCATCGGCGAACACGATGTTCGGGCTCTTGCCGCCCGCCTCGAGCCAGACGCGCTTCATGTTCGACTCGCCGGAGTAAACCAGCAGTTGCTTGGCGATCTTGGTGGAGCCGGTGAAAACCAGGGTATCCACGTCCATGTGCAGGGCCAGGGCTTTGCCGACGGTATGGCCGTAGCCTGGCAGCACGTTGAACACGCCGGCGGGAATCCCGGCTTCCACCGCCAGGGCGGCAATGCGGATCGCCGTCAGCGGTGACTTTTCCGACGGCTTGAGGATTATCGAGTTACCGGTGGACAGCGCAGGTCCCAGCTTCCAGCAGGCCATCATCAACGGGAAGTTCCACGGCACGATAGCGGCGACTACGCCCACCGGCTCGCGGGTGACCAGGCCCAGCTGATCATGGGGGGTTGCGGCGACTTCGTCATAGATCTTGTCGATGGCCTCGCCGCTCCAGCTCAGGGCCTGCGCCGCGCCGGGGACATCGATCTCCAGGGAGTCGGTGATGGGCTTGCCCATGTCCAGGGTCTCCAGGAGGGCCAGTTCCTGGGCATGTTGCTTGAGCAAACCGGCGAAACGGATCATCACCGACTTGCGCTTGGCCGGGGCCAGGCGTGACCAGACACCGGAGTTGAAGGTAGCGCGGGCGTTTTCCACTGCGCGCTGGGCGTCTGCCGCATCGCAGCTGGCGATGGTGGCCAGCACACGGCCGTCGACCGGGCTGATGCATTCGAACGTTTGATTGGAAGCGGATGCGGTGTATTCACCATTGATGTACGCGCGGCCTTCGATCTTCAGTTCACGGGCGCGTTGTTCCCAGTCGGCACGAGTCAGGGTGGTCATGCGAGTAGCCTCCTCTTATTTTGGATGCAAGCGCCGCGCATATGGCGCTGGCACTCTTGAAGAATTCTGCCCGGCCAGCCTGTTTTCGGCCCAAGGCACCCGCCACCCTAAACCAGCGGGACCTGCACTTTCAATATATTTGACAGAGCCCCGGCAAAGCGGATTGCTATGTGCATTTTAATAAACATAGACTCTGCCCTTCATAGCCACTCGCGCCGCAATCACGGGGGAATACAAGAATGAGCATCCACAACGTCGTCGACTTCAGCCAGGCCAACACCGAGGTCGAACGCTACCGGCCCGCCGCACAAAAAATCCTCAAGGGCGACCCCGAGCAAGCGGTGCTCAACCACTACGCCAGCCCCTGCGGCCAACTCAATGCAGGAGTCTGGGAAGGCGCCGTGGGCCAGTGGACGGTGGACTTCACCGAGCATGAGTACTGCGAGATCCTGCAGGGCGTATCGGTACTGCGCGACAGCGACGGCAATGCCAAGACCCTGCGCGCCGGCGATCGGTTCGTGATTCCGGCCGGCTTCAAGGGCACCTGGGAAGTGCTGGAGCCCTGCCGCAAGGTCTACGTGGCCTTCGAACAGAAAGCCTGAATCGCAGGCACAAAAAAACCCGCTTGAAGGCGGGTTTTTTTGTCAGAAGAAAAATCAATTACTTGATTTTGCCTTCTTTGTAGATCACGTGCTTACGAACAACCGGATCGTATTTCTTGATCTCGATTTTGTCCGGAGTAGTACGCTTGTTCTTGTCGGTAGTGTAGAAGTGACCAGTACCGGCGCTCGAGATCAAACGAATCAATTCACGCATGATTAGCTCCCTTAAACCTTGCCGCCATCGCGACGGATGTCGACCAGAACGGCGTCGATACCGCGCTTGTCGATGATACGCATGCCTTTGGCAGATACGCGCAGACGCACGAAACGTTTCTCGGACTCAACCCAGAAGCGGTGATGCTGCAGGTTCGGCAGGAAACGACGACGGGTTTTGTTGTTTGCGTGGGAAATGTTATTCCCAGTCACCGGACCCTTACCGGTAACTTGACAGACTCTAGACATGCCTCAGCCCTCTAAAACCACATGCCCAACCCGGCATGGGTTGGCCGCTTAATCTCTCAGTCATTTGGCGCCAGGCGCCGCGTTTCTTTAGGGTCTTACCGGCTACACCTACAAGTGCAAGGAACCGGGCCCCTAGAAAAGAGCGCTGCTTTATACCAGAAAGACCCAATAGCAACAACAGCCGTGGTGTTCTGGATGACGAAAAGTCCTGAATTTCTTGCGCCGGACGCTTGCGGCAAAGGCTACCGCAGAAAACTACCGCTCGTCGCTGAATAGTTTTCAGCATCCTCCAGCCCATCACAAAACCGGATCACCAGCGATACAACGCCTCCTGGAAGACCTTTCCGGCACAGCCAAAAGGCCTCGCGCGATCGCCTGGCCGCGGTCCTTGCACGACTGCGAACGACAGGGATCGGTGGCGGATGCAAAAGGAGATAGTCATTTCTCCACGAGGCCACTAGGGTAAGGCCATTCCAGACTGCACTCGCAGATGGGCTTTCGATCTGCACAAGGAACCCGACCATGCGTCTCGCCGCCCTCCCGCTCCTGCTCGCCCCTCTCCTGAGCCCACTGGCCCAGGCCGCCGCGCTGAGCGTCTGTACCGAAGCCAGCCCGGAAGGCTTCGACGTGGTGCAATACAACTCACTGACCACCACCAATGCTTCCGCCGACGTATTGATGAACCGCCTGGTGGAATTCGATGCCAGCAGCGGCAAGGTGGTCCCCAGCCTGGCCGACAGCTGGGAGATTTCCAGCGACGGCCTGACCTACGTGTTCAGGCTGCATCCAAAAGTGAAGTTCCATCGCACCGACTACTTCACCCCCAGCCGCGAACTCACCGCCGAGGACGTCAAGTTCAGCTTCGAACGGATGCTCGATCCGGCACAGCCGTGGCATCAGGTCGCCCAGAGCGGTTTTCCCCATGCGCAATCGCTGCAACTGCCCGGCCTGATCAGGAAGATCGACGCCCTGGACCCGTTGACGGTACGTTTCACCCTGGATCACGCCGACTCGACCTTCCTCGCCACCCTGAGCATGGGCTTTGCCTCTATCTATTCGGCCGAGTACGCCGACCAGTTGCTCAAGGCCGCCAGCCCAGAGAAGCTCAACAGCCAGCCCATCGGCACCGGCCCATTCATCTTCAGCCGGTTCCAGAAGGATGCGGCGATCCGCTACAGGGCCAACCGCGACTACTTTGCCGGCAAGCCCACCGTGGATTCGCTGATCTTCGCCATCACCCCGGATGCCAATGTGCGCCTGCAGAAACTGCGGCGCAACGAATGCCAGATCGCCTTGTCGCCAAAACCCCTGGACGTCCAGGCCGCCAGTACCGACCCGACCCTCAAGATAGAGCACACCGCTGCGTTCATGACGGCTTTCGTTGCCATCAATAGCCAGCACCCACCCCTGGACAAACCCGAAGTACGCCAGGCGATCAACCTGGCATTCGACAAGGCCAATTACCTCAAGGCGGTATTCGAAGGCACCGGCGAAGCGGCCAATGGTCCCTATCCGCCTAATACCTGGAGCTACGCCAAAGAGCTGCCCGGCTACGCCTTCGATCCAGAGAAGGCTCGCCAACTGCTGGCCAAGGCCGGCCTGAAGAGTGGGTTCCAGACCACTATCTGGACTCGCCCCTCTGGCAGCCTGCTCAACCCCAACCCGAGCCTGGGCGCGCAAATGCTGCAATCGGACCTGGCACAAGTGGGGATCCAGGCGGAAATCCGCGTGATCGAATGGGGCGAGCTGATCCGCCGGGCCAAGGCCGGCGAACACGACCTGCTGTTCATGGGCTGGGCCGGCGACAACGGCGACCCGGATAACTTCCTTTCGCCACAGTTCACCTGCGCGGCAGTCAAATCCGGCACCAACTTCGCCCGCTATTGCGACCAGAACCTGGACAAGTTGATCACCGCCGGCAAGACCACCAGCGAACAGGGCGTACGCAGCAAGCTGTACCAGCAGGCCCAGATCCAGATCCAGCAGCAGGCACTGTGGCTGCCCCTGGCCCACCCAACCGCCTTTGCCCTGACCCGCAAGCAGGTCCAGGGTTATCAGGTGAGCCCATTCGGCCGACAGGATTACTCCAAGATCAGCCTCCAGTGACTCCAGTCCGCCAGCGGCAGGCCCCTCAGCCCCGGGCTTGCCGCGCAGCTAGAGCCAGCCGTATTCGGCCATCGACAATGGATCGCCCTCACCGACGATGAAATGGTCCAGCACCCGCACATCGATAAGCTCCAGCGCCTGCTGCAAGCGCCGGGTCACGACCCGGTCGGCAGGGCTGGGGTCGGAGATACCCGACGGATGGTTGTGGCAAAGAATCACGGCTGCCGCGTTGTGGACCAGAGTGCGCTTGAGCACTTGTCGCGGATACACCGTCGTGCTGTCGATCGAACCCTGGAACAGGATTTCGAAAGCCAGGACCCGATGCCTGGTATCCAGGAACAGGCAACCGAATACTTCATGGGGCTCGTGCCTCAGCACCGACTTCAGGTAGTCGCGGACCACCAGCGGGTTCTCCAGTGCAGACTGCCGGTGCAGCTTCTCTGCCAAATGCCTTCGCGCCATCTCCAGCACGGCCTGTAACAAGGCATATTTGGCCGGCCCAAGCCCCAGCTGGCGAGTGAAGGTCCACTGGTCGGCCTCCAACAGGCTACGCAAGCTGCCAAAGCGCTGTAACAAATGCCGCGCCAGGTCGACCGCGCTTTTACCCGCGACCCCGGTACGCAGGAAGATCGCCAGTAACTCGGCATCGGAAAGACTGACCGCACCTTGCTCCAGAAGCCTTTCCCGCGGGCGCTCCGCCGCGGGCCAATCACGAATGCTCATCACACCTCCCTGTGCATGGCGCCGCTGTTCCACAGCGGACGCTGTGCTATCTTAGCCCCCTCTTTTTTGCGTGGTATTTCACCTGGGGAGGGGGCATGCCACGCAGCAATCATTGAACGGAAAGACAGGCTTATGCAGCGGCTGTATCGCAAACGCATCGTGCTCGGCATCGGTGGCGGCATTGCCGCCTACAAGAGCGCGGAGCTGGTTCGCCGACTCCTCGACCAGGGCGCCGAAGTGCGCGTGGTCATGACCCGGGGCGGCAGTGAATTCATCACACCACTGACCCTGCAGGCCCTCTCCGGGCACCCGGTCCACCTTGACCTGCTGGACCCGGCGGCCGAAGCCGCCATGGGACACATCGAGCTGGCCAAGTGGGCCGATCTCGTCCTGATCGCCCCCGCCACGGCCGACCTGATCGCTCGCCTGGCCCAGGGCATGGCCGACGACCTGCTGACCACCCTGGTCCTGGCCACCGACGCCACCGTGGCCATCGCCCCGGCGATGAACCAGGCCATGTGGCGCGACCCCGCCACCCAAGCCAACACCCAGCTCCTGCAAAGCCGCGGCCTGCGGGTGTTCGGCCCGGCCTCCGGGAGCCAGGCCTGTGGCGACGTCGGCCTGGGCCGCATGCTCGAGGCCAACGACCTCGCACTCTGCGCTGCCGACTGCTTCCAGCACCTGGCACTAACCGGCAAGCATGTACTGATCACTGCTGGTCCGACCCAGGAAAATATCGATCCGGTGCGCTACATCACCAACCATAGCTCAGGAAAAATGGGCTTCGCGTTGGCCGAGGCCGCTGTCGAGGCCGGTGCCCGAGTGACCTTGATCACCGGACCGGTCCACCTGCCCACCCCCGACAGGGTCACGCGGATCGACGTTGTCAGCGCTCGCGACATGCTCGCAGCCTGCGAGGCGGCCATCCCGTGCGATGTTTTCATCGCCTCTGCGGCGGTCGCGGATTACCGCCCAGAAGTCGTCGCCCCACAAAAATTGAAGAAAGACCCTACGAACGGCGATGGCCTACTACTACGAATGGTGCGCAATCCAGACATCCTGGCCACCATCGCCACCCGTCCGGACCGCCCGTTCAGTGTCGGCTTCGCCGCCGAGACCGAACACCTGCTCGACTACGCTGCACGCAAACTGAAGGACAAGAACCTCGACCTGATCGTCGCCAACGACGTGGCCAACCCGAGCATTGGCTTCAACAGCGAGGAAAACGCCTGCAGCGTGATTGACCGAGAGTTGCACGCAACCCTCTTCGCCCAGACCAGCAAAGGCAAGATTGCCCGCCAGCTGATCTCTTTCATCGCCGAACGGCTGAACCAGGTTTAACTCGCATGCACGCTTTACAAGCCAAGATCCTCGACCCACGCATCGGCAACGAATTCCCCCTGCCGCAGTACGCCACGCCAGGCTCCGCCGGCCTCGACCTGCGCGCCATGCTCAAGGAAGACACCGTACTGGAACCGGGCCAGACCTTGCTGATCCCTACTGGCCTGTCGGTGTACATCGGCGACCCGGGCCTGGCCGCCCTGATCCTGCCCCGCTCCGGCCTGGGCCACAAACACGGCATCGTACTGGGTAACCTCGTGGGCCTGATCGATTCGGACTACCAGGGCGAGTTGATGGTGTCCTGCTGGAACCGCGGTCAGAGCGCCTTCAACATCGCTGTCGGCGAACGCATCGCCCAACTGGTACTGGTACCTGTGGTCCAGGCCCATTTCGAGGTGGTCGAGGCATTTGACGAAAGCCAGCGCGGCGCCGGCGGCTTTGGCCATTCCGGCAGCCACTGATACAAGCCGCAGGCCGGGCCTCCTGCCCGGCCCGCCCCTCCACCAGGGAAGTTTCAGGATGAACGGTCGCCGGTTATCGCTGGCGACTTCGCGCCCTGCCCGCTCCAGTTCCGGCGTGATGGCACACCAGCCATAGCCCCCGGATGGCACTTTCGCAGTACGAACTCTATGCTGAAAACGCCGTCATACCCTTCAGTTTGAGCCTGCCGGCCTGTCCTTCCACGGCCGTACTGCACCCCTTCAGATGGAGCACCCTCAGTGATGAGCAACGCAGCCAAAGTCGCCCCGAAATTTCCCGACAGCATCTTTCGCGCCTACGACATCCGCGGTGTCGTACCGCAAACCCTGACCGCCGAAACCGCCTACTGGATCGGCCGCGCCATCGGCTCCCAGAGCCTGGCCCAGGGCGAGCCGAACGTCTGCGTAGGCCGCGATGGCCGCCTGTCCGGCCCGGAGCTGGTGGCACAACTGATCCAGGGCCTGCATGACAGCGGCTGCCACGTCAGCGATGTCGGCCTGGTTCCGACCCCTGCCCTGTATTACGCAGCCAACGTACTGGCCGGCAAGTCCGGGGTCATGCTCACCGGCAGCCACAACCCTTCGAACTACAACGGCTTCAAGATCGTCATAGCCGGCGACACCCTGGCCAATGAACAGATCCAGGCCCTGCACGAGCGCCTCAAGAGCAATAACCTGAGCAGCGCCCAAGGCAGCATCACCAAGGTGGACATCCTTCCACGCTACCTCGAGGAGATCACTCGGGACGTGAAGCTGGCTCGCCGCCTGAAGGTGGTGGTCGATTGCGGCAACGGCGCCGCAGGGGTCATCGCCCCGCAACTGATCGAAGCCCTGAACTGCGAAGTCATCCCACTGTTCTGTGATGTGGATGGCAACTTCCCCAACCACCACCCGGACCCGGGCAAGCCCGAGAACCTCGAGGACCTGATCGCCAAGGTCAAGGAAACCGGGGCCGACCTGGGCCTGGCCTTCGACGGCGATGGTGATCGCGTCGGTGTGGTCACCAACACCGGAAGCATTGTCTTCCCCGACCGTCTGCTGATGCTCTTCGCCAAGGATGTGGTGGCACGCAACCCGGACGCGGAGATCATCTTCGACGTCAAGTGCACCCGACGCCTGATTCCGTTGATCAAGGAATACGGCGGGCGCCCGCTAATGTGGAAGACCGGCCATTCGTTGATCAAGAAGAAAATGAAGCAGACCGGTGCCCTGCTGGCTGGCGAAATGAGCGGGCACGTGTTCTTCAAGGAGCGCTGGTTCGGCTTCGACGACGGCATCTACAGCGCAGCGCGCTTGCTGGAAATCCTCAGCAAGGAAAAAGCCTCTGCAGAAGAGCTGTTCGCGACCTTCCCGAACGATATTTCTACGCCGGAAATCAATATCCATGTGACCGAAGAGAGCAAATTCAGCATCATTGATGCCTTGCACGACGCGCAATGGGGCGAGGGAGCCAACCTGACCACCATTGACGGGGTGCGAGTCGACTATGCCAAGGGCTGGGGCCTGGTTCGCGCCTCCAATACCACCCCTGTGCTGGTGCTGCGCTTCGAGGCTGACAATGCAGCCGAACTGCAGCGGATTAAGGACGTGTTCCACGTCCAACTGAAACGTGTTGCACCTGATCTCCAACTACCGTTTTGATTGTTTGAAGCACCGGAGCCCTGAATGACCATCGAACGCGATGCCGCCGCCAATACCGCCAAGGTCCTATCCGAAGCGCTGCCTTATATTCGCCGCTATGTCGGCAAGACCCTGGTGATCAAGTACGGCGGCAACGCTATGGAAAGCGAGGAGCTGAAAACCGGCTTCGCCCGCGACATCGTGCTGATGAAGGCGGTCGGGATCAACCCGGTGGTAGTACATGGTGGCGGCCCGCAAATCGGTGATCTGCTCAAGCGCTTGTCGATCGAAAGCCACTTCGTCGATGGCATGCGCGTGACCGACGCGCAGACCATGGACGTGGTGGAGATGGTCCTCGGTGGCCAGGTGAACAAGGACATCGTCAACCTGATCAACCGCCATGGCGGCAGCGCCATTGGCTTGACCGGCAAGGATGCCGAGCTGATCCGGGCCAAGAAGCTCACCGTGACCCGCCAGACGCCTGAGATGACCACTGCGGAAATCATCGATATCGGTCATGTGGGTGAAGTGGTTGGAATCAACACCGACCTGCTGAACCTGCTGGTCAAGGGTGATTTCATCCCGGTGATCGCACCCATCGGCGTGGGCGCCAATGGCGAGTCCTACAACATCAACGCCGATCTTGTGGCCGGCAAGGTTGCCGAGGCACTGAAAGCTGAAAAGCTGATGCTGCTGACCAACATCGCCGGCCTGATGGACAAGTCGGGCAAGGTCCTGACCGGCCTGAGCACCCAGCAAGTGGACGAGCTGATCGCCGACGGCACCATCTACGGCGGCATGCTGCCGAAGATCCGCTGCGCACTGGAAGCCGTGCAGGGTGGCGTTGGCAGCTCGCTGATCATCGATGGGCGCGTACCCAACGCGATCCTGCTGGAAATCTTCACCGATACCGGTGTCGGCACCTTGATCAGCAATCGCAAGCGCCCTTAAGCACTGCAATAAAAAAGACCCCGCCTGGCTTGGCCTGGCGGGGTCTTTTTTTGCGCCTTCTACAGGAGCGGGGCTTGCCCTCGACATCGGCGTGCCAGGCAAGCCCGCCCCAGTACCTCAGACGCCGAATTGCGTGCGGTAGGCTTGCACCGCCGGCAGATGCTGCTTGAGCTGCGGGTCATCGGCCAGGAATTCCAGGACCTGGTTCAGGGAAACGATGCTGACTACCGGGATACCGAAGTCACGCTCGACTTCCTGGATCGCCGACAACTCGCCGTTACCACGCTCCTGGCGGTTCAGGGCGATCAGCACTCCCGCCGCCTTGGCGCCTTCCTGCGAGCCGATGATCTGCATCACTTCGCGAATGGCCGTGCCAGCAGTGATGACGTCATCGATGATCAGTACGTCGCCAGTCAACGGCGCACCGACGAGGCTACCGCCCTCGCCATGGGCCTTGGCTTCCTTGCGATTGAAGCACCAGGGCAGATCGCGCTGGTGATGCTCGGCCAGGGCAACGGCAGTGGCCGCAGCCAGGGGAATACCCTTGTAGGCTGGCCCGAACAGCACATCGAAGGAAATGCAGCTATCGACGATCGCCGCCGCATAGAAACGCCCCAGCTGGGCCAGGGCCGAACCGCTGTTGAACAGGCCGGCATTGAAGAAGTAAGGGCTGGTGCGCCCGGACTTCAGGGTGAACTCACCGAAGCGCAAAACCCCGCGATCGATGGCAAAACGAATGAAATCGCGCTGATACGCCTGCATGAAAAAACCCCAGATACCACGGATTTAGC
This sequence comes from Pseudomonas sp. BIOMIG1BAC, assembly GCF_001705995.2. NCBI lineage: Bacteria > Pseudomonadati > Pseudomonadota > Gammaproteobacteria > Pseudomonadales > Pseudomonadaceae > Pseudomonas > Pseudomonas sp. BIOMIG1BAC. The sequence continues at coordinate 26,600 of NZ_CP049045.1, forward strand.
TAATTAGGTAGAGCTCGGGTATCATACACGCACGTGATTTTTGGGGCCATTTATGCGGATCATCAGTGTGAACGTCAATGGTATTCAGGCTGCAGTCGAGCGTGGTTTGCTCAGTTGGCTGCAGGCACAGAATGCCGACGTCATCTGCCTGCAGGACACCCGCGCCTCCGCCTTTGAACTGGACGACCCAGCCTTCCAACTGGATGGCTACTTCCTTTATGCCTGCGATGCCGAAGTCCCTGCCCAAGGCGGTGTGGCTTTGTACTCGCGGTTGCAGCCGAAGGCGGTCATCAGCGGCCTCGGCTTCGAAACAGCCGATCGTTACGGGCGCTACCTGCAAGCCGATTTCGACAAGGTCAGCATCGCGACCTTGCTGCTTCCATCAGGGCAGAACGGCGATGAAGACTTGAACCAGAAGTTCAAGCTAATGGACGATTTCGCCCGTTATCTGGACAAGCAGCGGCGCAAGCGGCGCGAGTACATCTATTGTGGCTCGCTGTACGTGGCGCAACAGAAGCTGGATATCAAGAACTGGCGTGACAGCCAGCAGTCTCCGGGCTTCCTGGCGCCTGAACGCGCCTGGATGGACGAGATCATCGGCAACATGGGGTATGTCGACGCCCTGCGCGAAGTCAGCCGCGAAGGCGACCAGTACAGCTGGTGGCCGGATAACGAGCAAGCCGAGATGCTCAACCTGGGCTGGCGTTTCGACTACCAGCTGCTGACCCCCGGCCTGCGCCGCTTCGTACGTAGCGCGCGCCTGCCACGCCAGCCACGCTTCTCGCAGCACGCACCGCTGATCGTGGACTATGACTGGACGCTGACTATCTAAGCGTCCTTTCATCCCCCACAAAAAAGCCGACATCGCTGTCGGCTTTTTTGTGCTCGCTCGATCTATTTGACCAGGCGCCAGGTGAAGGGGTAGCGATAAGGTACGCCTTCACCGGCCTTGACCCCGCCGATAATGGTCAGCACCAGAGCGCCCAATGCCAGCAGGCCGAACAGGGCAAAGCCAATCAACACGAACATCAGCAGGAAGCAGACTGCCGAGGCAATGGCGACCGTCAGTTGGAAGTTCAACGCCTCCTTGCCCTGGGCATCGATGAAAGGATCGGTCTCGCGCTTCATCTGCCAGAGGATCAGCGGCCCGATCAGCGTGCCGAACGGAATCCACAGCCCCAGCAAGGCAGACAGGTGACAGAACATTGCCCATTGCCGAACCTCATGGCTCGGCGTAGGCAGCGGAAGTTGCTCATCACTCATAATGCTCTCCTTGCCATGGCCGCCTGGATCAATCGGCGAGGGCGGCCTGTTGCAGTTGGAAGATCTCAGTCATGCCTTGCTGGGCCAAGGCCAGCATCGCATTCAACTCGGCCGGCTGGAACGGTGCGCCTTCGGCAGTACCCTGCACCTCGATGAAACCACCGGTGCTGGTCATCACCACGTTAAGGTCGGTCTCGGCCGCCGAATCCTCAAGATAGTCCAGGTCCAGTACCGGCTCACCCTGGTACATGCCCACGGAAACCGCGGCGATCATTTGCTTGAGCGGGTCACCGCCCTTCAGGCCGCCACGCTTCTTGATCACTTTCAGGGCATCCACCAGGGCGACCATCGCGCCGGTGATGGAAGCGGTGCGGGTACCGCCATCGGCCTGGATCACATCGCAGTCGACATACAGGGTGATGTCGCCAAGCTTGGACATGTCCAGCGCAGCGCGCAGCGAACGACCGATCAGGCGCTGGATTTCGAGCGTCCGGCCACCTTGTTTGCCACGACTGGCTTCGCGCTGGTTACGCTCACCGGTCGAACGCGGCAGCATGCCGTACTCGGCAGTCAGCCAACCCTGGCCCTGACCCTTGAGAAAGCGCGGCACGCCATTCTCGACACTGACCGTGCAGATCACTTTGGTATCGCCAAACTCGACCAGTACGGAGCCCTCGGCGTGTTTGGTGTAGTTGCGGGTGATGCGGATCGAGCGGAGCTGATCGGCAGCGCGACCACTTGGACGTTTCATAGAGGAACACCTGTACGAGGACGGAAAACTGCCGAACATTATAAAGCCCGCGGCCGCACCAAGGCACACCAAAAACGGCCAAAGGCGCATTTGCCCCTGCAAAGCCCTGTCACGATGAACCATGACCATTATCTCTGCCAGGGTTTGGGGCCTCCGACCGCACTGCGCTACAATCCTGCGCCTTCGCAGCCTGTCGGCTTTAATTCATCACTATCAGATCCGTCTTGCCCGCTCACGGCTGGCGTCGGCGCTGAACCGGAGGAACCTCCATGGTGCACAGCATGACCGCCTTCGCCCGGGTAGAACGGGCTGGAACCCAAGGCACCCTGAGCTGGGAACTGCGCTCGGTCAACAGCCGCTACCTGGAACCGCACCTGCGCCTGCCCGAGGCCTTCCGCGACCTGGAAGGTGCGGTGCGCGAGGCCCTGCGCCAGGGCCTGTCGCGCGGCAAGGTCGAATGCACCCTGCGCTTCACCGAGGAAACCACCGGCAAGCCACTGCAGGTCGACCGTGAACGCGCAGCGCAGTTGGTCGCCGCCGCCGAGTCCGTTGCCGGCCTGATCAAGCAGCCAGCCCCGCTCAACCCCTTGGAAGTTCTAGCTTGGCCCGGAGTCCTGGTGGCCGACGCCAGCGACCCACAAGCCCTGAACAACGACGCCCTGGCACTGTTCAACCAGGGCCTGAAGGAACTCAAGAGCGGTCGCGAACGCGAAGGCGCCGAACTGGCGCGACTGATCAACGAACGCCTGTCTTCTATAGAAGAAGACGTGGCGACTCTACGCGAGCTGGTTCCGCAGATGCTCTCGGCCCAGCGCCAGAAAATCCTCGATCGCTTTGCCGACATGCAGGCCGAACTGGACCCAGCCCGCCTTGAGCAGGAAATGGTCCTGCTGGCGCAGAAGAGCGACGTCGCCGAGGAACTGGACCGCCTGAGCACCCACATCATCGAAGTTCGCCGCGTACTCAAGTCCGGCGGCGCAGCCGGCCGACGCCTGGACTTCCTGATGCAGGAGCTCAACCGCGAAGCCAACACACTGGGCTCCAAGGCCTTCGACCCGCGCAGCACCCAGGCTGCGGTCAACCTCAAGGTGTTGATCGAGCAGATGCGCGAACAAGTGCAGAACATTGAGTAAGGCAACTGACATGACCCACAGCACCGGCACCCTGTACATCATTTCCGCCCCCTCGGGCGCGGGCAAGACCAGCCTGGTCAAGGCCCTGATCGACGCCGATGCCAGCATCCGCGTCTCGATCTCCCACACCACCCGCGCCATGCGCCCAGGGGAAGCCAACGGGGTGAATTACCACTTCGTCGAGCGCGAAGAGTTCGTGCGCATGATCGAACATGGCGACTTCCTCGAGCGCGCCGAAGTCTTCGGCAATCTCTACGGCACGTCCCAGAGCCACCTGCAGCAAACCCTGGACGAAGGTCACGATCTGATCCTGGAAATCGACTGGCAGGGCGCCGAACAGGTGCGCAAGCTGATGCCCCAGGCCCGTTCGATCTTCATCCTGCCGCCATCCCAGCAAGCCTTGCGCCAGCGCCTGACCAATCGCGGCCAGGACAGCGACGAGATCATCGAGGGCCGGATGCGTGAAGCGGTCAGCGAAATGAGCCATTACGTCGACTATGACTACCTGATCATCAATGACGACTTCGCTCACGCCCTGGACGACCTGAAAGCGATTTTCCGCACCAACCAACTGCAACAAAAACGCCAGCAACAGCGTTTCGGCAAACTGCTCGCTGAGTTGCTGGGTTAAAACAGATCTTCCCAAAACCGCTGCGGGCGCTTTACATTGGTGCTTGCAGCGCGTTGAAGGGTCTGGTCAAAAAATCAGCGCTTCCCTAATCGCTGGTGATTTTTTAAACTGTTGAGTCCGCTCGCCCATCCGGGCACCGCGCATATTGCATTTGCTACGAGGAAGACCATGGCCCGCGTAACCGTTGAAGACTGCCTAGAACACGTGGATAACCGCTTTGAGCTGGTCATGCTCTCTACCAAGCGTGCCCGTCAACTGGCCACCGGCGGCAAAGAGCCGAAAGTAGCATGGGAAAACGACAAGCCTACCGTTGTCGCCCTGCGCGAAATCGCTGAAGGCCTGATCGACTACGCAGCCATCGCCGAAGCCGAAATCGTTGAAGATGAACCGCTTTTTGCTGCTTTCGAGGACGAGTCCAACGAGGCCGTCTGAGCCTATGCCTGGTCGACATAGCACGGCGCGGGATCACAGCCTACGGCAGGAGACATCATGCCGAGCATAGACGCCCTCGCCGATCGCTTATCGACCTATCTCGGCCCGGACCAGGTCAATCTGGTCCGCCGAGCGTATTTCTACGCCGAACAAGCCCATGACGGTCAGCGCCGTCGCAGCGGCGAGGCGTACGTCACGCACCCTCTCGCGGTAGCGAACATCCTTGCCGACATGCACATGGACCATCAGAGCCTGATGGCTGCGATGCTGCATGACGTGATCGAGGACACCGGCATCGCCAAAGAAGCGCTCAGTGCGCAATTCGGCGAAACCGTGGCCGAACTGGTCGACGGGGTCAGCAAACTGACCCAGATGAACTTCGAGACCAAGGCCGAAGCCCAAGCCGAAAACTTCCAGAAGATGGCCATGGCCATGGCCCGCGATATCCGCGTGATCCTGGTCAAGCTGGCCGACCGCCTGCATAACATGCGCACCCTGGAAGTACTGTCCGGTGAAAAACGCCGGCGAATCGCCAAGGAAACCCTGGAAATCTATGCCCCCATCGCCAACCGGCTGGGCATGCACAGCGTGCGCATCGAGTTCGAGGACCTGGGCTTCAAGGCCATGCACCCGATGCGCTCCGCGCGGATCTACCAGGCGGTCAAGCGCGCCCGGGGCAACCGCAAGGAAATCGTCAACAAGATCGAAGAATCCCTTGGCCACTGCCTGGCCATCGATGGCATCCAGGGCGAGGTCAGCGGTCGCCAGAAGCACCTCTACGGCATCTACAAGAAGATGCGTGGCAAGCGCCGGGCCTTCAACGAGATCATGGATGTCTATGCGTTCCGGATCATCGTCGACAAGGTCGATACCTGCTATCGCGTGCTTGGCGCCGTACACAACCTGTACAAGCCGCTACCGGGGCGCTTCAAGGACTACATCGCCATTCCCAAGGCCAACGGCTACCAGTCGCTGCATACCACGCTGTTCGGCATGCACGGGGTTCCGATCGAAATCCAGATCCGCACTCGCGAAATGGAAGAGATGGCGAACAACGGCATCGCTGCCCACTGGCTGTACAAGTCCAGTGGCGACGAACAGCCCAAGAGCACTCACGCCAGGGCCCGCCAATGGGTCAAGGGCGTGCTGGAAATGCAGCAGCGAGCCGGCAACTCCCTGGAGTTCATCGAGAGCGTTAAGATCGACCTGTTTCCGGACGAGGTCTACGTCTTCACACCCAAGGGCCGGATCATGGAGCTGCCCAAGGGCTCCACGGCCGTCGATTTCGCCTATGCGGTGCACACCGATGTGGGCAACAGCTGCATCGCCTGCCGGATCAATCGCCGCCTGGCGCCACTGTCCGAACCACTGCAAAGCGGCTCGACCGTGGAAATCGTCAGCGCTCCCGGCGCTCGGCCAAATCCGGCCTGGCTCAACTTCGTGGTCACCGGCAAGGCCCGCACCCACATTCGCCACGCCCTCAAGCTGCAACGCCGCTCCGAGTCCATCAGCCTCGGTGAGCGCTTGCTGAACAAGGTGCTCAACGGCTTCGACAGTGCCCTGGAGAAAATCTCCGCCGAACGAGTCCAGGCAATCCTCCACGAATACCGCCTGGAGTTGATCGAAGACTTGCTGGAAGACATTGGCCTGGGTAACCGCATGGCCTACGTCGTGGCCCGCCGCCTGCTGGGCGAGGGCGAACAGCTGCCGAGCCCGGAAGGTCCGCTGGCCATCCGCGGCACCGAAGGCCTGGTGCTGAGCTACGCCAAGTGCTGCACGCCGATCCCGGGCGACCCGATCGTCGGCCACCTGTCGGCGGGCAAAGGCATGGTGGTGCACCTGGAAAACTGCCGCAACATCAGCGAAATCCGCCACAACCCGGAAAAATGCATCCAGCTGTCCTGGGCCAAGGATGTCACCGGCGAGTTCAACGTCGAACTGCGCGTCGAGCTGGAGCACCAGCGCGGCCTGATCGCGCTACTGGCCAGCAGCGTCAACGCCGCCGACGGCAACATCGAGAAAATCAGCATGGACGAACGCGATGGCCGCATCAGCGTGGTCCAGCTGGTGGTCAGCGTGCACGACCGCGTGCACCTGGCCCGCGTGATCAAGAAACTGCGCGCCCTGATCGGAGTCATCCGCATCACCCGCATGCGTGCCTAACCCGCTCCATAGCCCGCCCATTACAAGGAGTCATTCATGACCAAGACTGTTATTACCAGCGACAAGGCCCCGGCCGCCATCGGTACCTACTCCCAGGCCATCAAGGCTGGCAACACTGTCTACATGTCGGGCCAGATCCCGCTGGATCCTAAGACCATGGAACTGGTCGAAGGCTTCGAAGCCCAGACCGTCCAGGTGTTCGAGAACCTCAAGTCGGTCGCCGAGGCTGCTGGCGGTTCGTTCAAGGACATCGTCAAGCTGAACATCTTCCTCACCGACCTGAGCCACTTCGCCAAGGTCAACGAGATCATGGGCAAGTACTTCGAACAGCCCTACCCAGCTCGCGCCGCCATCGGCGTGGCAGCCCTGCCAAAGGGCGCACAGGTTGAAATGGATGCCATTCTGGTCATCGAGTGACACCCTCGGCGCAGCCGTCCAGGCTGCGCCGTTTTCGTTCTGAAAGGATTTCGTCATGCGCAAAGCGCTAGCTGTTTCGCTGCTCGCCGTATTGCTCGGCGGTTGTGCCAGCGACCCCGCCAAACACGATGTCGGCGGCATCTGGATCAATCAGGTAGCGATCGACGCCGCCTCCAAGGGCGGACCTTTGCGTGAAGCCCTCCAGGCCAATGGCCCGACCCTGGAGTGGGAGATCAACACCAAGGCTGGCCAGGCTCGCTACACCAATGGTTTCGAGACCGTCGAAGGCAAGCTGCCCGGCGAAAGCGCCGACTCCGCCAAGGTCGAGGTCTACGGCAGCGCCCCCACCGAACTCAAGCGCAGCGGCAAGCGACTGCTCCAGGTCGCCAACGACAATGAGCCCGAGCAAGTATTCGACCGTCCCAAGGAGCCAGCCCCCGAAGGCGCTCCCCTGGGTGCCAATTTCGAGCGCGCCCTGTATTCGGCCTACCTGGGCGGTAAATGGAAGATCATCAACGGGCCGGGCCTGGGCGATACCGTGCAGTTCCAGGCCGATGGCGCAGTACAAGGCCTGCCGGGCGCAGATCGCTATGCGCTGTGCCTGGCCGGTGATTGCGCCTCGATGAGCGGTGGCAACGACAGTATCTGGCTGCAGCTCAACGGCCGCGGCAATTCCTGGATCTTCGTGCGCAAGGACCAGCAGCTGGAGATATTCCAGGCGGTCAACACTGCCCTGGCAGACGAAGTGCCATCGCTGACCCCGGGCAACCAGCAGTGGCTGCTGGAGAAGCAGTGATTCGCCAGTAACCGCTACCGCACAAGGCCTTGCACCTTAGCGGTAGCGGCTCCCCCAGGGAGCCGCCTCAGGTCTTGGCAGGCGGCGGCAAACCCGAGGGACAGCCTCAACCCTGCCCTTCGAGAATCGCCGCATACCCCTCGCGATAGCTGGGATAGCGCGGCACCCAACCCAAAGCCTTCGCCCGAGCGTTGCTGCAGCGCTTGCTCCCCGTGCGCCGCACACTAGCGTCCGCCGCCCACTCCGTTACTCCCAGGTACTCGCGTAACCAACCGACCACCTCAGCCAGCGGCGCAGGTGCGTCATCCACGCCTATGTAGCAGTCCTCCAGCTCAGCCCCACCGTGATCGGCCTTGAGCAGGCAGGCCAGCAAGCCGGCAGCATCATCGGCATGGATGCGATTGCCGTAAAGCGGCGGCTCGACCGCCACTCGGTACCCCCGCCGTACCTGGGTCAGCAGCCACTCACGTCCAGGCCCATAGATGCCGGTAAGACGTACCCGACTGGCAGGAATCCCACTATCCAGGGCCACCTGTTCCGCCTCCAGCATCAGGCGCCCGGAGTAGGCATTGGCCTCGGCGGGAGCGGTTTCATCGATCCACTCGCCATCCTTTTGTTCGTAGACGCTGCTGCTGGACACGAACAACAGCCGCTTGGGGCGCTGGCCGTGCTGCTTGAGCCAGCCCAGCACGTGCTGCAAACCCTCGACGTAGGCGGCACGATACCCGGCCTCGTCATGCTCGGTGGCCGCGGCGCAATACACCAGGTAGTCCAGGGGTTCCTCGGGCCAGTCCGCCGGACACTGCGCACTGAACAAATCGCCGGCGACGCCAAGCACCCCCTCGGGCAAGTGCGATACCGTGCGGCGCAAGCCATGGACTCGCCATTGCTCGGCCAGCAGTTGAGTCGCCAGGCGACTTCCGACATCGCCGCAACCGGCGATCAGAACAGAGGGGGCAGACATCAGAAAACTCCTTGCACAAAGGTCAAGACTAGCCTTCACACAAGACGAGCGGCTAGTAATCGAGGAAAAAAAGATACTCTATTACTTCTGTTAACAAGAATTACTTGCAATAATGACCGCCCATTTTGTTCTCGGCCCTGCGAGGCCTAGAAGGACATTCACCCTATTCTCCTCTCAGGTCCGGCCAGCATGACAAGCAACCCATTCTCCGTCTCGCCAACCACACGCCCAAGCCCGCTGCGCACCATGGGCGCAGCCGCCGCGCTGCTGTGCAGCCTGCTGCTGGCCCCGACCGCAGCCTGGGCCGACCAGCACGCACCAGCCACGGCGCCAGTCGCCTCCACACCGGTCGCCGAGCATCCAGCCACCGATCCGGCAGCACCTGCCACGGCTCCCGCCGCAGCTGCGGCAACCGGCGAGCAAGCTCCGGTCGATGGCCAGCCAGTAGCTGCCCAGGACCTCCCTGAAGTCCTGGAAGCCGACAACACCCTGGGCATGGCCCACGACCTGTCGCCATGGGGCATGTACCAGAACGCCGACATCATCGTGAAGCTGGTGATGATCGGCCTGGCCATCGCCTCGATCATCACCTGGACCATCTGGATCGCCAAAGGCTTCGAGCTGATGGGCGCCAAGCGCCGCCTGCGCCATGAAATCGCTGCCCTGAAGAAGGCCACCAACCTCAAGGAAGCCAGCGCCAGCGCCACCAAGCAAGGCACGCTGACCAACCTGCTAGTCCACGATGCCCTGGAAGAAATGCGCCTGTCGGCCAACAGCCGTGAGAAAGAAGGCATCAAGGAACGTGTGAGCTTCCGCCTGGAGCGCCTGGTAGCCGCTTGCGGCCGCAACATGAGCAGTGGCACCGGGGTGCTGGCCACCATCGGCTCCACCGCCCCCTTCGTCGGCCTGTTCGGCACCGTATGGGGCATCATGAACAGCTTCATCGGCATCGCCAAAACCCAGACCACCAACCTTGCCGTGGTCGCCCCAGGTATCGCCGAAGCCCTGCTGGCCACGGCCCTGGGCCTGGTTGCGGCAATCCCGGCAGTAGTGATCTACAACGTCTTCGCCCGCTCCATCACCGGCTACAAGGCCCAGGTAACCGATGCCTCGGCAGAAGTCCTGCTGCTGGTCAGTCGCGACCTGGACCACCAGCCAAGCGAGCGCACCGCACAACCGCACATGGTGAAAGTGGGGTAATCGGCCATGGGCTTGCATTTGAAGGAAGGGGCAGGCGACGACCTGGCCGAAAACCACGAAATCAACGTCACGCCATTCATCGACGTGATGCTGGTACTGCTGATCATCTTCATGGTGGCCGCTCCCCTGGCCACCGTGGACATCAAGGTCGATCTCCCCGCCTCCAGCGCCAAACCGGCGCCGCGCCCGGAAAAACCCGTGTTCCTGAGCGTGAAGGCCGACCAGCGCCTGTTCCTCGGCGATGACGAAATCAAGGCCGAGACCCTGGGCGCCGCCCTCGACGCCAAGACCCAGGGCAAGAAGGACACCACGATCTTCTTCCAGGCCGACAAAGGCGTGGACTACGGTGACCTGATGAGCGTGATGGACACTCTGCGCGCAGCCGGCTACCTGAAGGTCGGCCTGGTCGGACTCGAGACGGCAGCCAAGAAATGATCACGACGCGCCAAAGACTGACGCGTTACAGCGGTAGCCTGGCCGTGGTGCTGGGCGTCCATGCGGTGGCGATTGCACTCGCCCTCAACTGGTCCAAGCCACAGCCCATGCCAATTCCTCCGCAAGCCATGGTGGTGGAACTGGCACCTGCCCCTGTGCCGCCGCCTCCGGCACCACCCAAGGTGGTGACCCCGCCACAGCCACCCGCCCCTGTGGAAGAGCTGCCGCTGCCCAAACTGGCCGAAGCACCCAAGCCGACTATTTCGGTGCCCAAGCCGGTCAAGCAGAAGCCCAAGCCACAACCGCCAAAGCCAGTGGAAAAGCCGGAGCCGCCCAAGGAAAAGCCTTCCGACGAAAAGCCCAGCGACGCTCCGGTCACCCCGGCGCAATCCAGCAACCCGGCACCGGCAACGCCAGGCCCATCGCCGGCCCAGGCCGCCGCCAAGGCCAACTGGCAGGGTGAATTGCAGGCACACCTGGCCAAGTACAAGCGTTATCCAAGCGAAGCCCAGCGGCGCGGCAAAGAGGGTACCAACTCGCTACGCTTCGTCGTGGATGCCGAAGGCAAGGTACTGTCCTACGAGCTGGTCGGGCGTTCGGGCAACGCCGACCTGGATCGCGCCACCCTGGACATGATCCGTCGCGCCCAACCGCTGCCCAAGCCACCTGCCGACATGCTCAACAACGGCAGCGTGGAAATCACCGCCTCGTACAACTACGAGATCGACAGAAGCCGCGGCCGCCGCTGACACACCACAAGGGCACCCTCAGGGTGCCCTTCGTGTTTATGCCCCCTGAGTCAGGCATTGGCGGGTGTCGTATTCCACCTTCAGTCTGATAACGTGCGTCTATCGATTGCAGCCGTTATGCTTGGCCGCAACCTTACGGACGCCCGCTATGACTCTTACAGAACTGCGCTACATCGTTACCCTTGCCCAAGAGCAGCATTTCGGCCATGCCGCCGAACGTTGCCATGTCAGCCAGCCCACCCTCTCGGTTGGCGTGAAGAAGCTTGAGGACGAACTCGGCGTGCTGATCTTCGAGCGCAGCAAGAGCGCCGTACGCCTGACCCCGGTCGGCGAGACCATCGTCGCCCAGGCGCAGAAAGTACTGGAGCAGGCCCAGGGCATCCGCGAACTGGCCCAGGCCGGCAAGAACCAACTGACAGCGCCCCTCAAGGTCGGCGCCATCTACACCGTCGGCCCATACCTGTTCCCCCACCTGATTCCACAGCTGCACCGGGTCGCCCCGCAGATGCCGCTGTATATCGAGGAAAACTTCACCCACGTACTGCGGGACAAGCTGCGCAATGGCGAACTGGACGCGATCATCATCGCCCTGCCGTTCAACGAAGCAGACGTCCTGACCCTGCCGCTGTACGACGAACCCTTCTACGTGCTGATGCCCAGCGACCACTCCTGGACGCGCAAGGAAACCATCGACGCCAGCCTGCTCAACGACAAGAGCCTGTTGCTGCTGGGCGAAGGGCACTGCTTCCGCGATCAGGTCCTGGAGGCCTGCCCAACCCTGACCAAGGGCAATGACGGCGCCAAGCACACCACCGTGGAATCCAGCTCGCTGGAAACCATTCGCCACATGGTCGCTTCAGGCCTGGGCGTCTCGATCCTGCCGCTGTCGGCAGTGGACAGCCATCATTACGCCCCCGGTGTCATCGAGGTCCGCCCACTGACCCCACCCGCACCGTTTCGCACCGTGGCCATCGCCTGGCGCGCGAGCTTCCCGCGGCCCAAGGCCATCGAGATCCTCGCCGACTCGATCCGCCTGTGCTCGGTGGCCAAGCCGCCTGCCGCCAGCTAAGCCCTCGCGATGACTGAGCTGTCGAAGGTGTCGGTGACGGCGCTCAAGGGCGTCGGCGAGGCCATGGCCGAAAAACTGGCCAAGGTCGGCCTGGAGAACCTCCAGGATGTGCTGTTCCACCTGCCCCTGCGCTACCAGGATCGCACTCGCGTGGTGCCTATCGGCGCCTTGCGCCCGGGTCAGGACGCGGTGGTCGAAGGCACGGTCAGTGGCGCCGATGTGGTCATGGGCAAGCGCCGCAGCCTGCTGGTGCGCCTGCAAGACGGCACCGGGGGCCTGAGCCTGCGCTTCTACCACTTCAGCAACGCCCAGAAAGAGGGCCTGAAACGTGGCACCCGCGTACGCTGCTACGGTGAAGCCCGCCCAGGTGCCTCGGGCCTGGAGATCTACCACCCCGAGTACCGCGCCATCCAGGGTGACGAACCACCACCGGTGGACCAGACCCTGACCCCCATTTATCCGCTCACCGAAGGCCTGACCCAACAGCGCCTGCGCATGCTGTGCCAGCAGAGCCTGGCCATGCTCGGTCCACGCAGCCTGCCCGATTGGCTGCCGCAGGAACTGGCCAGGGACTACCAACTCGCCCCCCTGGACGATGCGATCCGCTACCTGCATCACCCTCCGGCCGACGCCGATGTCGATGAACTGGCCCTGGGTCACCACTGGGCCCAACACCGCCTGGCATTCGAGGAACTGCTGACTCACCAGTTGTCCCAGCAACGCCTGCGCGACAGCCTGCGCTCCCAGCGCGCGCCCGTACTGCCGGTAGCGAAGAAACTACCGGCCCGGTACCTGAAGAACCTGGGCTTCGCCCCTACCGGAGCACAACAACGGGTGGGCAATGAAATCGCCTACGACCTGAGCCAGCCCGAACCCATGCTCCGCCTGGTCCAGGGCGACGTTGGCGCCGGCAAGACCGTAGTGGCCGCCCTGGCCGCCCTGCAGGCGCTGGAAGCCGGCTACCAGGTGGCGCTGATGGCGCCCACCGAGATCCTCGCCGAACAGCACTTCATCACCTTCAAGCGCTGGCTGGAGCCGCTGGGCCTGGAAGTCGCCTGGCTGGCCGGCAAGCTCAAGGGCAAGAGCCGCAGCGCCGCCCTGGAACAAATCGCCAGCGGTGTCCCCATGGTGGTGGGCACCCACGCCCTGTTCCAGGAAGAGGTGCAATTCAAGAACCTGGCCCTGGCGATCATCGACGAGCAGCACCGCTTTGGCGTCCAGCAGCGCCTGGCCCTGCGCCAGAAGGGTGTCGGTGGCAAACTCTGCCCGCACCAGTTGATCATGACCGCCACGCCCATTCCCCGGACCCTGGCCATGAGTGCCTACGCCGACCTGGATACCTCCATCCTCGACGAGCTGCCTCCCGGCCGGACGCCGGTCAACACCGTGCTGGTGACCGATAGCCGCCGCATCGAAGTGATCGAGCGGGTACGCGCGGCGTGCGCCGAAGGTCGCCAGGCCTACTGGGTCTGCACCTTGATCGAGGAGTCGGAGGAACTCACCTGCCAGGCTGCCGAAACCACCTTCGAGGACCTGTCCAGCGCCCTGGGCGAGTTGCGAGTAGGCTTGATCCATGGCCGTATGAAGGCACCGGAGAAGGCGGCGGTCATGGCCGAGTTCAAGGCCGGCCACCTGCAGCTGCTGGTGGCCACCACTGTGATCGAAGTCGGCGTGGACGTACCCAACGCCAGCCTGATGATCATCGAAAACCCCGAGCGCCTGGGCCTGGCCCAACTGCACCAATTGCGGGGCCGGGTCGGTCGCGGCAGCGCCGCCAGCCACTGCGTGTTGCTCTACCACCCGCCGCTGTCGCAAATCGGTCGTCAACGCCTGGGCATCATGCGCGAAACCAACGACGGCTTCGTCATCGCCGAAAAAGACCTCGAGCTGCGCGGCCCCGGGGAAATGCTCGGCACCCGCCAGACCGGCCTGCTGCAATTCAAGGTGGCCGACCTGATGCGCGATGCCGACCTGCTGCCCGCCGTGCGCGATGCTGCCCAGGCGCTGCTGGAGCGCTGGCCGGACCACGTCAGCCCGCTGCTGGAGCGCTGGCTGCGCCACGGCCAGCAATACGGGCAAGTGTGAACCAACACTCAGTTAATGGACCATTGGCATGACCAAGCTGGTTATACTGGTCACATTGTAGAAGAACGGATACCAGACCATGACAGAAGTTGCCCTCGCCACTGCAACCCCGCACGCGCCGTCTGTTATCCGGTTGCTGCTCGGCAAGCTGGCCATCGGCTACAACGAAGTCATCGACCAGCCGGGCCTGTCGGCCGAACGCAAAGTCCAGGCAGTGCTGCTGGACGATGCTGTGGGCGCGCTGATGGTGCTGTTCCCCCAGAGCCAGCTGCTGGATCTCAACCGTCTAGCCGAACTCACCGGTCGACGCCTGCGCTCGGTTTCCACCGAACGCCTGGAACGCATGCTTGGCAAACACAGCCTGAGCCTGCTGCCGGGCCTGCCAGCCCTGACCAGCTCGCCCTGCCTGTATGAAGAAAGCCTGCTGCGCGAGCCCACCCTGCTGATCAACTCCGGCGAGCCGGGCGTGCTGCTGGAAATCACTCGCGAAGACTTCAAGAGCATGCTCAGCAAGGCCAGCGCCGGTACCTTCGGCGAAGCCCTGAGCAGCATCCGTCCCAACCTCGACCGCCCGGATGACGACCGCGAGGAAATCTCCCAGGCGATGCAAGCCTTCACCGCGCGTCGCATCCAGCAACGTCTGGAAGCCACCATCGAGATCCCGCCGCTGGCCGAAACCGCGCAGAAGATCATCAAGCTGCGGGTCGACCCCAACGCCACCATCGACGACATCACCGGCGTGGTGGAAACCGACCCGGCGCTGGCGGCGCAGGTGGTGAGCTGGGCGGCCTCGCCCTATTACGCCTCGCCGGGCAAGATCCGCTCGGTGGAAGACGCCATCGTCCGCGTACTGGGCTTCGACCTGGTGATCAACCTTGCCCTGGGCCTGGCGCTGGGCAAGACCCTGAGCCTGCCCAAGGACCAGCCGCAGCACGCCACGCCGTACTGGCAGCAGTCCATCTACACCGCGGCGGTGATCGAAGGCCTGACCCGGGCGATGCCCCGGGCCCAGCGCCCGGAGTCCGGCCTGACGTACCTCGCCGGGCTGCTGCACAACTTCGGCTACCTACTCCTGGCTCACGTATTCCCGCCACACTTCTCGCTGATCTGCCGGCACCTGGAGGTCAACCCGCACCTGTGCCACAGCTACGTCGAGCAGCACCTGCTAGGGATCAGCCGCGAACAGATCGGCGCCTGGCTGATGCGCTACTGGGACATGCCGGACGAGCTGTCCACCGCCCTGCGCTTCCAACACGACCCGACCTACGACGGCGCCTACGCCGAGTACCCGAACCTGGTCTGCCTGGCCGTACGCCTGCTACGCAGCCGGGGTATCGGCTCAGGCCCGCGCGAAGAGATTCCCGACGCCCTGCTGGAGCGCCTGGGGCTGAGCCGCGACAAGGCCGAGGACGTGGTCAGCAAGGTACTGGAAGCCGAAGTACTGCTGCGAGAGCTGGCCTCGCAATTCAGCCAGGTCTGAACGAGCCACGTCACCCCCGGTGACGTGGTGGGCCCTGCCAGCCGCTGCCGCTGTTGGCAGCGCAGGCCCTGGCCCTCCCTGAAACAGTAGCGCCCTCAAGCCTTGGGCTTGGGCTTCTTCGGCTTCAGGTACTTGGTCAGCCCCTGGAACCAGATCACCAGCGCCGGGTTGCCCTTGATCTGGATCGACTTGTCCTGGATTCCCGTCATGAATGCCAGCTGCTTGTTCTTCGCCTGCATGGTCGCGAAGCCATAGGCAGCGTCCTTGAAGGCAATAGCGAAAGCCGGCTCGGGATAAAACCCCGAACGACTGGTAACACGCTGGTCCTTGACGAAGAAATGCCGAGCAACCTTGCCATCGAGCGTCTGCAGCTGGAATACCAGCTCCTTGTCGCCCAATTGTTGCTGGAAAGCGGGATTGTTACGGCTGGCCTTGCCCATCAACAGGCCAAGTACCCAGAGGAGAAAACGAAATTTCATGCGCGGCGCCTCAGTGGAATTATTGGATGGCCGGCGCAGTGTAACCTGTAACTCGCCGAGCGCCAGCCGATCCGTTCGATTGCTCGAAGATCGCCTGGCGTTCAGCGCTTATCGCTACATCTTGTCAGACAATCACTGACTCAGACGTTCGGGCAAGGCACCGGTGCCCAGTCGCCCAGGTCCGGGTTCTTGCACATGCTGTTGACCTGGGTCTGGCCGGTGGTAGCCACCTGGTTGCTCTCGGCCTGCTTGGTCTTGGCCTGCTGCATCGACTTCTCGGTGCTCACGGCTTCCTTCGGCACCACCGGCAGCTTCTGCTTGGCCGGTGGGTTCTTGCCTTTGCCCTTGCCTTTGCCGGTGGTAGTCACTGGAGTGGTGTCGGCGGTGGCCACCTTGACCACGTCGGTGCGCTGTACGCCCACTTGCTGCAGGTCTTGCTCGTAGGCCTGGTTGTACTTGCTCAGGTCCTCGCTGGCACGACCATTCACCGCGGTGATCAGGTCGTTGGACTCCTTCAGGCCGCTGACGATTTCTGCCAGGCGCTTGCGTCCTTCGACATCGTTGATGCTGTTGGCCTTGCGAGCGCTGATCAGGCTGTCGAAAGCGCGCTGGTAGCAAGTCTGCGAAGCGCGGGCATAAGCCGTGCTGCGGTCGATGTCGGCCACGCTCTTGTTGACGTCGGTAGCGTAGGAAGCGATGCGCTGGTTGTCATCGGCAATCTGCTTCTGGCGCTCGGTGTAGTAGCCAGCAGCACCGCCAGCCAGGGCACCACCAGCGGCGCCGATGGCTGCATTGCGACCACGGTGGTCGCCATCGCCGGTCAGGGCGCCGAGCAAGGCGCCGCCAGCAGCACCCAGGGCGGCACCGGTGACGACCGACTTGGTCATGTCCGAGTCAGTGGCACGCAGGTGCTGCACCGGCTCGTAGCAGCTCGGGTAGTACTCGACCTTGGTGGTGGAAGCGACCTTGGATACCGGAGAGGTCGCGCAACCGGTCAATACGGTGCTGAACCCGGCGGCAACCAACAGCAGGTGACGCTTGGAAGTCGAAGCAAAGGGTTTGCGGGAAAAAAGCATGTTCGTGATCTCGATTAAGTTTGACCAACTCGACGCGGCACCAGGCCGGTCGAGATCCTCCAGGCTCGACAGACAACGGCCGGTCATGACTTCTGACCGGTCGATGCGAGCAGTTCCTTCAAAATCGTCGCCGGGTCGGCTCGCCGTTTCTGGCGATAGTCCCCGACATGGCGAACGAATAACGTAGCGCGCGTCACCAGGCTCTTGCCGAGCACCGGCTTGCGATTGAGCTCTTCCTTGATCCGTTGAAATTGCGCCTGGATCACCGCGTCGGTGTAACGGGTGCCCGTGGCCAGGTTGTCGATGTAGATCGCCACCGCCCCGTCCAGAGCACTGCGGCCATTGTCGATGGCTTCGGCGAACAGCTTGGCGCTGGGTTCATCCTTGGCATCGAGGGCCTGCTGCTGGCTCTTCTTCAGGTTGGTCAGACGAATGTTGTAGTTGTTGATCGTCTCGGCCACCAGTGCCGAGGACTGAATCAGGTTGCCCGCCGCTTCCTCTCGTTGCTGGGCGATCAGCGACACGTTGCGCTTGAGCTCCTCGTTGACCAGCCCCAGCTCCGCCTGCAGCCGTGGATCGACACTGGCGGCGATGATGCTGTCCAGGCGCTTGGTCGGGTCCTGGGCGTCATCGATGGCATCGGTCAGGGACGCCAGGCGCCCTTCCTTCTGCCACTGGGCGAACAGTTCCTTGTAGCGCGAGCGAGGCGCCGACAAGGCACCGATGGCCACCCGGAAACCCGTGGTCTCGTTGCTTTGCTCGGTGCCATCGGCGGCGAACAGCGGGTATTCGCGGCGCATGCCGGTGAACAGCGTGCCCTCGCCTTCCAGGTAGTTGCCGCCCTTGACCACGAAACCGCCGTAGGTGCCCTGGCGCCGCCCGGCATGCACCAACTGGAAGGACTCCTGGACCATCTCGGCGGCGTTGCCAATCACATCGAACAAACCAATGGGGTTAGGCAGCTTGGTACCGATCGGCATCAGTCGCGCCGCCTGGCCAGTGCCTCCGGCGACCTGGTTGAACACCGCCCAGTCGGCCAGCGGGCCGTCGCTTTCACTGCCCTCCACGCGCCGTGGGAACAGCCGGCCCTCCAACTCCTGGCGGCTCACCGCCTGGCCACCACGGGCCGCGTATTCCCACTCCACTTCGGTGGGCAGGCGAACAAAGCCCAGGCCGCCATCCTCGGCGGAGCCGCCACGCCCACTGACCGGCAGCAGGTCGCGGTGATTCTTCATCAGCCAGGCGCTGTAGACCGCCGCGAAACGCTCGGCCTCGAAACGCGACAGCTTGACCTTGGGCAGCCGCCCCTGCATGCCATCCGGCGCCTCGCAGGCCGGCGCCGGTTCGCCGCTGGCCAGGGACTGGGCCTGGGCCATGACCTGGGCGTACTGGCGGGCCGTGACTTCATACTTGCCAATGAAATACATCATCGGCTTGAGCGGTACCCCGGCGCCGGCCTTGGGCAACAGCGGGCCAATGGTCTTGGCCCAGCCGCCCGGCAAGTCCTTGAGGGTGAACTGGCCATTGATGTAGTCCCGGCGATAGCCGGAAATGAACGACTGCTGGTACCCGCTCTCGCCTTCGGCGAAGGGATAGCCCAGGTTGATCTCACGGTCGTCCAGGGTGCCCTGGGCCAGCACATAGACGTAGCGAAACAGCATCTCGCCGTCACAGGGCAACGGCAGGCTGACATCACCCGCCAGGGGCTTGGGGTTGTCCATCTTATTGACGGGCTCTTCGGCCCACACGGCCCCCGCCAGGGTCATGGCCAGCACGGTGCTGATCAACTTATACATCGCGAATTCCTTCACAAGCCTCAATGCGCGACACCCGCCAACCGCCCAGCGCAGCGGCCAGGCTACTGACGCCCAGCGTCGCCAACAGGGCCAGCCCGTAATGGGCCGGCAGCAGGTGGCTGGCATACTCGCCCGGCACCTGCATGAACAGATGATTCAGCCCGGCTTGGGCCAGGCCATACAGCACGCCACTCAACACAGCGGCAAGACTCGCGCTGTAGAGGGCCTGGAACACCACGAACAGCAGCAGCGCCGCGGTGGAAAAACCCAATAGGCGCAATACCGACAACTCCCGGCGCTTGCGCTCCACCGCCGCCAGGGCGCCAGCGAAGATCGCCGCAAAGGCCCCGGCCAGGGCCAACGCGGCGATGATCCAGAACACGATCGACAAGTTGCGGCTCAAGGACTGCACCTGGGCGATGGTCTGGGCCTGGGTCGACACCAACAGGCCGCGCTCGGCGAAATACCGGCGCAGCGGCTCGACATCGTCGAGGCTGCGCGCATACAGGCGAAACGCCGGGTACACCCGCTGCCCGGCCTGCGTCGGGGCCCCGCCGGCCCAGCCCATGGCCAGCACCGCACGACCGTCGCGGTAATCCTCGGCGGCCTCCAATAACTCCAGGGGCGCCAGCAGGGCATCACGGGCAAAGGCCTCCAGGGGCAGCACGCCCTCGACCTGGACCCGGGTCCGCTGCACCTCGCTGCGCCCGGCCACCTGGCGGCCGAAACTGGCCTGCAGCCAGTCTCCCGGCCGGACCCCGAGCTTCTCCGCGGCGGTGCGGCTGAGCACCACCCCGTTCATGCCCTGCAATGCCGGCAACGGCCCCAGCAAGGGGTCGGTAGGCGCGGTAGGCAGCATTTCCACGGTCAGGCCAACATCCCCCTCACCTCGCGCCAGCTCTGCCGTGGCGGCGATCTGCCGGGTCCTGGGCAAGGCGAACGCCACGTCCGGGCGCTGGCGCAGTTCGGCAATGAACGCGGCACTGAAGCGCCCGCCGCCCAGGGGAATGATCTCGCGCACCGCCGGGTCTTTTTCCAAGCGCTCGGTGAGGCTGCTGACCAGGCCGAACTTGAGCCCGAACAGCACCAGCAACGGAGCGATCACCGCCACCAGGGCCAGTACCGAGCAGGCCGAAAGCCAGGTATCGGCCCGATAGTCCTGCCAGGCCAGCGCCGCTGTGAGGGCCGCACGCATCAGCAAGCCTCCCCGAGGGTCGCGGTGACGCCACCATCGGCATCGCGCTGGCAGGCAATCCGCCGGACCTGCAAGCCATTGGCCCGGGCCAGGGGTTCATCGTGGGTGGCGACCACGCAGCACAGCTGCTGGTCCCGCGCCTGCTGCACCAGTAGCTGCATCACTCGCTGGGCGTTCAAGGGGTCCAGGGCCGCCGTCGGTTCGTCCGCCAACAGCACCTGCGGACCATGGGCCAGGGCCCGGGCACAACTGACCCGCTGGCGCTGGCCCACCGACAAGTCGGCGGGTTTCTTGTGCAGTTGGTCGACGATCTCCAGGCGTTCGGCCAGGCGCCGGGGAATGCCCTCATCGGCCAGCCCGAGCATCTTGCGCGGCAAGCCGATGTTGCCCCGCACATCGAGGAAGCCCAGCAGGCCGCCGGTCTGCAGTACATAACCCAGGTGCCGGCTGCGCAGCTCGGCCAGGGCGCTGTGCCCAGCCTGCCGCCAGACCTGGGCAATATCGATGGCAGCGTCGAGCGGTGCGAATTCGAAGCACCTGGACGAATCCGGGGCCAACACCAGCGCCAGCAAATCGAGCAACGTGCTCTTGCCGCACCCGCTGGGGCCCACCACCGCCAGTTGATCGCCTGCGCGCAATTGCAGCCTGGGGATCACCAGGCTGTAGCGTTGGCGGCCTTCGCCGCGGCTCTTGCGCACATCCGAAAGGTTCAGCATCAGGGCAACGTCGACAAGGGAACGCGGTACAGGGCATCACCCGGCTCGGCATCGCCGAAGCGTACCCAGTTGGCCAGGTCGTTGTGGAAGGTCTCGTAGAGACGGATCTTCGAATCCAGCTCATCGATGAAGTCTTCCTGCTCGGCCACGCTCAGCGACAACCACAGGTCCTGGGTCATGTTCAGCGACTTGCTGCGGTACGGCAGGCCTTCGAGGTATTCCCCCAGAACGCCGCCATCGGCGAGATTGCCGCCCTTGCGCAAGGCCGAGGGGTCGCGGCTCATGTAGGCACTGGCGCTGGCGATTTCCTGGAAGAAATCCTTGGGCGAGGTCTGGGTCTTGCGCGCCGCATCGACGATCAGCTTCAGCGACTGCTGCAGGTCGTTGAGCTGCAGCTTGGTCAGCATCACGCAGACCTGGAACGCTGGCAGCGCCGGGTTGGTCAGGTCGCGGTCGGCGGTCCAGGCGCTGACCAGTTGCGGCGCCTGGCTGGCGGATTTGTGTCCAAGGAAGTCCATGTGCATGGCATAGCCGATGGCCGCGGACTTCTGGGCAAGGCTCGGGCTCGCGGCCAGCATCGGAACCGCTTGTTGCTGATTGCTGCGCACCTGATGCACCAGGTCGGCGAACACTGTGCCGATCTCGTCGACCCGCTCGCCGAACTTGCCCACATCACCACCGGGCACCGGGATATACAGGTCGCCGATCTTCGGGTTGGCATCGGCGGTCAGCACCCGGTACTGGGTCTCGGCCTGGGCGTGGTTCTTCTTCCCGGCGTCGGTCCGCAGGTGCAAGGCATAGATCTTGATCTGCTTGCCCAGGGCCGCCTGGCGCACCTCGGCCTCATTCATCTGGGTCCGGCTATAGGGATCGTTCTTGCGCAAGGCGCCGGCATCGCTGACCAGCAGGATCAGGCGACCGCCATAGCCCTTCCAGTCCATGCCCTCCACCGCCTGCATGACTCCGGCGAAGGCGTCTTCGTTGAACGAATGGCTGGACACATTGGTGGCCTTGACCTGGCTTACCAACTGCTGGAAACGCTGCGGATCGCGCCCCTGGTCCAGGCTCACCAGGGTCTTGGTGACGTACTCCAATCCCGGCGTCTTGCTGGTGTTGTTGCGAAACCCCACCAGGCCGAAGCTAACGCTGTCCAACTCGCCGCGCGCGGCCAGCTTGCTCTGCAGCTCATGCACCACATCACGCACCCGGTCGATATAGGGCTGCATCGATACCGAGGTGTCCACCACCAGCACCACGGCCGTGCGGAAAGCATCACCGGCGGCTGGCGCGGTATTCACCGGCAGGCTCTTGCCAGTGCTGTCGCTGATGCTCTGCGGGGTGCTGCCCGGATCGATGGAAGCGATATTGAGCAACTGCACCGGCTGGCCGTTTTCGTCGAAGCTCTCCTTGGAGTCGAAGATCGGCAGCAGGTAGAACTGGTCCTGGGGCACGGCGCTGGCATTGGGTTCCAGGGCCAGCACTTGCTGGTCGTCCTGGAGATTTTTCTGCGCGTTGAGCAGCAGGTTCTTGGCTGCCGCAGGATCGGCCAGCAGGCGCTCCAACTGGCTGGCCTGGCGCACGAACATCACTGGCGCCCGCCCCGAGCGCTCAGTGAACTTGAGTACCAGGCTCTGCTTCCAGTCGCTGACCTGGTCCTCTGGCAGCCAGCCGGCGCTACGACCATCGCTGGCCGCGCCCAGGCGCAGCCATGGGCGCCCGCCAACCTGCTTGCGCTGGTACACATACAGCACCGAGAACGCCGGCACCGCCGGGCCTGGCGCCGCCCCGGGCTCGCTGGAAAAGCTCGCTCCAGGCTTGCTCAGCACCCGCTGGAACAGGGTTTTCTTGCCCGGCATCAGCAACGGCCGCTGGCCGCCATCGACATCGCTCGCCACAGGCTGGCTAACCGGTGGCGCCACGCTGGGCGTGCTCCCGCTACCGGAGGTCGGGGTCGGGATCGGGGTCGGGGTCGCGATCTTGGGCGCTGGCTGCGGGCTGTCCCCGGACAACCACCAGTAGCCACCGCCAGCCACGGCCAGGGCTACTGCCACGGCCACGCCGGCCAGGGCCAGCACCGGGCCACGCCGCTGGCCGGTCGGCTCGGCGCCCTGGGGCGGCAGGCTGGAGACGCGCTGCGGTGGCACCACAGGTTCCGGACGCGGCTCCTGGCGCGGAGCCGGTTGCGGGGCCTGCTGGGGAATCTCGATGGAGACCGGGGTCAGCCCGGCCAGGTCCTTGCCCACGGGCACTTCCAGGGGCGGCAAGGGCAACGGCTGGATCAGCGTCGCCTCGACCTCCGGGGCCGCCGCCGGCAGGTTGTCCAGGGCCGCCAGCAAGGCTGCGGCATCCGGGTAGCGCTCCGCCGGGTCCTTGGCCAGGAGCTTACCCAGGATGTGCTGGTAGCGGCCGTGGTGCACCGGTAGCTCCGGCAACGGCTCGGTGAGGTGGGCCAGGGCCGTGGACAAGGCATCGGTGCCGTTGTACGGCAGCTTGCCGACAAGGATTTCATACAGCACCACGCCCAGGGCATAGAGGTCGGCGCGGCCGTCGATGTCCTGTCCACGGGCCTGCTCGGGGCTCATGTAGCTTGGGGTGCCGACAGCGAAGCCGGCCTGGGTGAACTGGGTGCGATCGTCCAGGGACTTGGCGATGCCGAAGTCCGAGAGCACCGCCGTGCCATCGGCGCGGAACAGGATGTTGGCCGGCTTGACGTCACGGTGCACCAACCCCTGGGCATGGGCATAGCCCAGGGCCGAGGCGATCTGGCGGATATAGGTCAGGCCCTGCTCCGGGGTCAGCCCGGCAGCAATGCGTTCCTTGAGCGTGCCGTTGGGCAGGTACTCCATGGCCATGTAGTACAGCTCGCCGACATTGCCGATGTCGTGGATGGTCACGGTGTGCGGGTGGGACAGGCGCGCCAGGGTCTTGCCCTCGCGCAGGAAGCGCTCGCAAAAGCTCGGGTCGGCCGCCAGGGAGGCGGCCATGACCTTGAGCGCCACCTTGCGCTCCAGGGAGCGCTGGGTCGCCAGGTACACGCTGGCCATGGCACCTTCGCCAATCTCGCCCTGGATATCGAAGCCGGGAATCAGAATGTCCATGGTCAGTGTCCTGCGGCCTTGATCACAATGGCGGTGATGTTGTCCGGCGCGCCCCGGGTCAGGCCCAGGTGGATCAGGCTGCGCACCACATCGTTGGGCTCGTTGTGACTGAGCACGTCGCGCAGTTCGAAGTCCTCGGCGGTCTTGTTCAGGCCGTCGCTGCACAACAGGAAGGTATCGCCGGCCTGTACCTGCAGGTCGACCTGGGACAGCTCCAGCTGGGCCTCGACGCCAATGGCCCGGGTGACGATGTTGGCACGCGGGTGGACCCGAGCCTCGGCCTCGCTGAGCAAGCCGCTGTCCTGCAGGTCCTGGACGTAGCTGTGGTCCCGGGAAATGCTCTCCAGCTGTTCATCGCGCAACCGGTACAAGCGGCTGTCGCCAGCCCACAGGCACACCGCCTGGTCGCCGCGTACCGCCAGCAGGACCACGGTACTGCCCATCATGGTCACGCCACGGTTGGCCGTTTCCTCGCGCACGGCGGCGTTGACCGCCGCCAGGCCGTTGCGCAGCGCGGCAGCGTATTGCTCCAGGTTGTCGCCGGCCGGCACCGCCCGCAGGCTATCGACGATCAGGCTGCTGACGTAATCCCCGGCGGCGTGCCCGCCCATGCCGTCCGCCACCAGCCAGAGGCCGGTCTCCGGAGCTTCCAGCCAGGCGTCTTCATTGATTTTCCGCACCATGCCGACATGGCTGTAGCTGGCGGATTGGTAGGACAGTTGTGGCGCTGAACGCATTTAGACGGCACCCTCTTGCCCGAGCAGAAATTGCGCAAAATCATTGGCCGGTGGCAGGCCCTGGCAACGCAGCAGCATCGGGCTGATGTACTGCGAGCCGCGCCCCCACCAGACACTCGATCCATCCAGGGCCTGGGCGGCCAGTACCGTCCCCCGGGCCTGCGGATCATTGACATAGAACCGTTGCAGGCCGGCGAAATGACTGCCCTCGGCACGCGCTGTCGCCAGCGGCGCCCCCAGGCCCTGCAAGCCTTCTTCCAGGGCCTCGAAGCTGGCGCCCTCGTCGAGGGTTGCCAGCAACAGCTCCTCCACCTGTTCGAACCACTGGTCCGGGCCGCTCACCAGCGAGGCCAGGTCTTCGCCGGGCTCCAGCAGCGCGACGACCGTCAGGGGGAAATACCGCCCGACCCGATCGATGCTCGGCATTACCACCCCGACCGCCGCCTGGGGTCCGCACAGGCCTGGAGCCAGGGCGAAACGCCACAGGGGGCTGACCAGATAGGCATTCAACCAGTGCTCGCCCATGGCGTTCTGGCTGGCCAGCAGCCCCGCCGCCAGCCAGCTGTCCCAGGGCGCGATGAAACTCTGTGGCAAGCCACGGCTGACAAAGTCGCCACGGCTGGCCAGCTTGCCGTACAGGCCAGGCATCGTCGTCATAGCCGCTCCGGCAGGCTGAAGCCGCTGAGCACTCGGCTCTTGAACGGGTTGAAGGCGCTGCTGGCGCGCAACTCGTAGGAGATGCTCGCGCCATCCACCCGCAGCCGCAGGTTGAAACGGTCCGGTGAATTGGTGGCAGTCAGGTCCGATTGCTCCAGCAGGCGGAACCAGGCCCAGGGACCGTCCAGGGTGATGCCCGAACGCCCGCTGGCCGACGGCGGCATGATCGACAGGCGCACCACACCAATGCTTCCCGGGTTGGGCCACTGCATCGCTACCGGACGGCTGGGGCCATGGTCGTAGCTCAGTTGCTGGCCATCCAGGTCAAGCAGGAACTGGCTGATATTGGCGTCCATCTCCACTGGCTTGAGTTCGAAGCGCACAGCCGGCTGGGTGCCGCCGCTGGAGCGGAAGAACGCATCGCGGATGTTCGAAGCCCGTTGGAAGGTCTGCAACACGCCGGGGGAGATTCCCAGTTTCTGCGCTGCGCCCGGCTGCCAGCTCCAGGTCGTCGTGGAGGTGTTGACGTAGGGCTGCAGGTACTTGCGAAAGTAGCTGTCCATCACTCCGCCGGTGCCGAAGAACTGGCCGAAGTCTTCCAGGGTCGCATCCCGGGAGCTGCCCGGCGACATCGGGTAGCGCCCACTCAGGGACTGGCGATAGACGTTCACCACCTCGCTGACCCAGGCCGCGTTCAGTTGGTTGCGCACCCCGCCCATCATGGTGTTGGTGGTAGAACCGACCACCGACTTGACCAACCCCTGGACCATCGGCGGCTGGCGCGCAGCGGTCAGGCTGACCCGGGCCGCGGCGGCGCTGGCCTGGTTCTTGGCTTCGCCCAGCAGCGCATCGCCGCTGGCGCCGACCATGGCGCTGACCTGCACGTACAGGGCGTTCATGTCCGCCAGCAGACCATCGATGGCCGCCGGCTCACCCTCGCCTTTGCTCACCAGGCTGATCAGGTCGGCGAAGTGCAGGCTCACCGGATCTTCGCTGGCCACAGCCGCCGGACCCGCTGCCTGCTCCTGGCCCAAGAGCGAACCCAGGCGCTGCTTGAGCTGGTCGACCCCGCCCTCGACCTTCTGGCCCTGGGCTGCCAGCAGGCGTTCTTCCTGTTGCAGGTCGGTTTCCTTGGACACCGCCACCAACAGTTTCTTCAACGGCGAAGTGGGGCCGGAGATGATCCGCAGTACATCGGCGGCCTGGGCCACGCTGGTGATCGGCACGAAGTCGATGTCCGCCAGCAGCGCGTCCCACTGGCGCAGGTAATCCTGGAAGTACAGGCGGCGCACATCGGCGGCCAGGCTGGCGACGTTCTGTTGCTCGGCCTGGTCGCGACCCAGCACCCACTGCTCCTCGGCCAGGGTTCCGGCCTGGTTGACGCTAGCCAGCAGGAAGCCCTCGCGGTAGCCCTTGGCGGTGAACAGCCCGCTCAGCGGCTCGCTCAATGGCTTGCCGCTCTTGCGGGTGAACACCAGCGCCGCATCACGGCCACCGGCTTCGCTCAGGCGAAAGTCCGGCACGCCGGCCGGCAGCTTGGCGCGCTTGACCCGATCGTAGACCCGCTGGGCCACTGGCAGCTGTTGCAACTGGCGGCGCAGGTCCTCGATCAGGCGCTGATCCAGTCGCGCATTGGGCGGATGCTTCTCGAACAGCGCCTGCAAGTGGCCGGTCAGGGCCAGGCGCTGGTCGGGCGGCAGCTCCCGGGACAGGGTCTGGTCCCAGTCCAGGGTGATCCAGGCCTTGATGAAGTCCGCGTCGTAATGCTCGCTGTCCGCCAGCATCAGGTAGGCCTTGAGGCCCTCGTAGAGAAAGTCCGAATTGCCACCGCTGTGCAGTTGCTCTTCGATGCGGGTCATCAGCCGTGGGGCGAATACCGCTACCAGCAACTTGCGATAGACACTGGCGGACTCGGCCTCGAGCATGTCGCCCTGGTACAGGCCAAGGCCTTCGGCCCAACCCGGGGCATCGCCGGCCAGGTTGCGGGTCGCGTTGAGCAGCGGCAGCACCGCCAGCACATCACGCTGGGCCGGGCTGAGGTTCTGCACGTTCTGGCGCACCGGCGCCACGCGCTGGTCGACCTGGGCGATATAGGCCTGGTTGGCCCGATAGCTGACGATCCACAGGGTACCGACCACCAGCACCAGGGCCACGCTGGCCGCCAGGGCGCCACGGGCGATCCACTTGCGCCGACGCTCGACCTTGGGATTGACCCCCACCAGCCCGCGCTCGGCGAAAGCCACGGCGCTGAACAACTTCTCGATGAAGTAGCTGCGGCCAGTGCCGGTCTGGCGCGCCAGGTGCTGGCGGTCCAGGTTCATGCTCTGGGCCATGGCGCCGATCAGGCGGTCGATGGGGCTGCCTTCCTGGGTACCGCTGGTGAAGTACACCCCGCGCAGCAGCACCCGCTCCTCGAAGGCATTGGGCTTGAACACACCTTCGAGGAAGCCCTGCAAGGACTCCTTGAGCGCCGCGAACTGCTGCGCGAACCCGTAGATCAGGTCACGCCGCGCCGGGTCGCGCTCCTGTTGCAAGCGCTCCACCAGGCGTTCGTTGAGGCGCTGCTCCAGGGCCGCCAGCTCTGCCGGCAGGTGCGCCAGGGGGCTGTCGCTGCCCTTGCCATCGTCCAGGGCAAAGGTCATGCCCCAGACCTGGGCTCGCTCTTCCTTGCTCAGGGAGTCGAAGAACTCCATGAAGCCTGGCACCAGGTCCAACTTGGTCAGCATCAGGTAGATCGGGAAACGCACGCCCAGCTGGGTATACAGCTCCTGGATGCGCAGGCGGATCGCCGCGGCGTGGGCCGCCCGCTCCGCTTCGCTGCCCAACAGCAGGTCGGACAGGCTGATGGCCACGAAGGCACCATCGATGGGGCGGCGCGAGCGCTGGGTCTTGAGCAGGTCGAGAAAGCCCAGCCAGGCTGCCTTGTCCACATTCGCATGGCTGTCCTGGGTGGTGTAGCGGCCCGCAGTGTCCAGCAGCACGGCCTGGTCGGTGAACCACCAGTCGCAATTGCGGGTACCGCCGACACCACGCACGGCGCCTGCACCCAATTGTGCCGCCAGCGGAAAGTGCAGGCCGGAGTTGACCAGCGCAGTGGTCTTGCCCGAGCCGGGCGGACCGATGATCACGTACCACGGCAGTTCGTAGAGGTTGCGCCTCTCGTCACCGCCGAGCTTGGCCTTCTTCAGCAGCACCAGGGCCTCGTCCATGCGCTGGCGCAGGGCCGCCAGCTCCTCGGCGGTGGCCAGGCTGTCCGGGTCCGGCGGGGTGTCGGCCGCCAGGCTCTGCAAGACCTTGGCCGCATGCCGGCGGGCCTGGATGATGCGAAACACCCGGTAGGCGATCCACACCGCGAAAATGAAAATGATCAGGGCCCAGCGCCGGCCTTCCGGCACCAGGAACTCCAGCAGCGGCCCGACGAACCAGATGATCAGGCTCAGGGCGATCAGCCCCAGCAGCGGGATCACCCAGCGAATCACAAAACTGAAAAACGCCTTCACTCGACCCCCTCCGCCAATACGCTGATTTCTACCCGACGATTACGCGCCCGCCCTTCGGCGGTGGCATTGGTTGCCAACGGCTCGGTATCGCTGCGGCCTTCGGCGCTGAACCGCGCCGGCTGCCCGGTCTTCGCCGCCAGGATCTCCAGCACCGACTCGGCACGGGCCTGGGACAGCTTCCAGTTGGACGGGAAGCGCAAAGTGGCGATCGGCCGGTTGTCGCTGTGACCGGTGATCCGCACCTGGCCCTTGACCTTGCGCACGGCATCGGCGATGCGCAGCATCAGCGGCTGATAGTCGTCGCGGATGCTGGCGCTGGCCGAAGCGAACAGTTCATCGCCGCGGATCGTCACCACCGAGCGGTCGACGGCGTCTTCCACCGCCACTTTCCCGGCACGGATATCGTCGGCCAGGAACCCGGCCAGGCGTGGACGCTCCACCACCTTGGGCTGGATCACCGGGCGATCCAGGGTCTGTACCGGAATCTCGCCCAGGGCATGGATGTTCTTGAACACCGGCTCGGCATCCGCCGCCAGCTTCAGGCGCAGGCCGAACAGCAGGGCCAGCAGCAACGCCACGGCGATGGCGATACCGACCCAGGGCGGCATGAACTGGGCCAGGCGATCCCGGGCCACGGTGACGCCGCGCCAATGAGGCGACAGTTCGCGCTCGTGTTCGCCACGGGCGCTGCGAATGGTCGCGGCGGTACGCTCGCGCAGGGCCTCCAGCTGGCTGCGACCGTCGATCATCACCCGGTAGCGGCCTTCGAAGCCCAGGCACATGCACAGGTACAAAAGCTCCAGCAGGTACAGGCGTTCGCGCGGGCTCTGCAGGCAGTGCTCCAGCAGCTGGAAGACCTTCTCGCCACCCCAGGCCTCGTTGTGCACGGTAATCAGCAGGCTCTGCTTGCCCCAATCGCTGGTGCTACCCCAGGGCGTGCTCAGTACCGCCTCGTCCAGGGCGGTACACAGCGCATAGCGGGCCAACAGCACATCGTTACGCGGTACTCCGGCCGCCTCGGCACGCTCTTCGAACTGGCGCAGGTAGGCCAGCAACTGCGCTCGCAAGCTGGCCGGAGCCGGATGCGCCAGGGTGCTGCGCAGGCGAGTGAGCAGCGCCAGCAGCGGACCGGCAGCGCTTTCCAGGGGGTTCAGACCCTGCGCCTGGCCCGAGGCCAATGGTGCCGCCGGCATCGCCAGGGACGGTGGCGGTGGCGCCGCCGGGCGATTGGGCTCGGGCGCGCGACCACCAGGGCGCGGCATGAACTGGGTACGGTCGTTGGCCGGGGACGGCTGCCCTGCCGAATCGTCGAACGGATGCATCGCGACTTATCCTCGAATGGCCCAGAAGGCCAGGTTCAACCCCGGGAATTCCCCAGCGACGTGAAAGGCGAAGCCACCGGAATGAGCCAGTTGTTTCCAGTGTTCGCTACCACGGTCGAGTTCGTAGTAGGTGGAGCCCGCGTGGTACGGCAGTTGGCGCGGTGCCACCGGCAGTGGCAACAGGCCGATGCCCGGCAGTTGCAGGTTGACCAGGTCGCGGATGTGCTCCACCGAGCCCACCTTGCTCTGCTGGGCAAAGCGCCCGCGCAGGGTCTCGCCGGGCACGTCGGCGCGCACCACCAGGATGAAGCTGGCGTTTTCCAGCAAGGTCCGGTCGGCCAGCATCGCCACATGGACGCCGTAGGCCTTCTCGACGATCGGGATCGGCGTGGCCTTGCTGTCGATCAGCATCGACAGGGCCTCGCGCAGCGCCTGCATGACCGGGGCGTAGCTCAGGGCCAGCTCGTCGTGCTGGTACTGCGGGAAATCCAAGGGGCGTCGGCTGCTGTTGGAAAAGGTCGAGAACTCGCCAGCCAGGCTCACCAGCTCGCTATACAAGCGCTCCGGGTGCAGCGGGCTGATCTGGTTCAGGTGACTGATCAGCGGCTGCGCACGATTGACCAATTGCAGCAGCATGAAGTCGGCGATTTCCGAAGCGCCGCCCGCCCCCGAGGCCACCACGCGACCGGCCAGGGCTTCGCCCCGCTGGTGCAACAGCCCCAGCAGCTCGCTGCGAAAGGCGCTCAACGGCTTGGAAGCCGCGACATCCAGCAACGGCGGGATGTAGCTGTCATCGAGCACCAGGGCACGATCGGCACGCTTCTCCTTGACCCGCACCACACCGATGGCGGCGTAGTCGCTCAGGCCATCCTGGGCCGTAAGCAGGCGCAGGGCCCGGGAGCCAACGGCCACCGGCGCACGGTTTTCAAAGGGGGCATTATCGTCGCGCACCTCACGGACCTGGCTCAGGTAACGCGCACCCCCCAGCTCCTCGCCCTCGTCCACGGTATCCCGGGCCCCGGCGCGCTTGAGCGGCAGGGCCAGGTACACCAGGCCATCGCGCAGTTTGTCGTCGATGCTCAATGGGCTGGGCGCCAGGTCGTCATGGGGAATATTGAACGGCGTACCGTCGGGCAACAGGCCGCGAGCACTGATGATGGCCAGCTTGCCCTGGGCCAGCAGGCCCTGGTCGATGCGCAGTTCGGAGAAACCCCAGGCGCCGGCCGACAGCGGGCGGCTGCGAGCGTCGATTAGGTTTTCCAGGTAACGGTCGTGCTGCTGGAAGTGCTGGGTTCCAATGAACATGCCTTCCGACCAGACCACTCGATTGTTCCAGGACATGGTTGCTCCGATTGCCTATTGGGCGGGGCTGGATGGGGACGCCGCGAGTTCGGCGCTGACCGCGCGAAGATCGAGGCTGATCTGATATGCGTTGTTCAGGCGCGGCGCAGTGTTGACGCTGACCCGCCACAGGGCCCGGTCGATCTCGCGAAAGCCCACCAGCAGGCCGACCTGGCGAGTGGCCGGGTCCAGGGTGCGCTTGAGGGTGAACTGGTCGCCCGGCTGCACCAGCACTTCGTCCTGGTCGATCAGGTCGGGGCCCAGGGTGGCCGAGGCCCGCTCGGCCAGGGCGAAGTAGTCGGCGCGCATGAAGGCGGCCGGATTCTTCAATTCGAAGATCCGTACCCGCACAGGCGTACTACTGCCATCAGGGCTGGGATTGAGCCCGGGGTTGGCCTGGAAGTGCAGCTCCACCGAAGTGGCGCCGGGCCCTTCCTTGGCCGGCTCGGCGGCTGGCGGTGGGGTGTCCTTGGCACAAGCCGCCAGTACCAGCATGGCGACCAATGTCAGCAATCGTTGAATCATCCTGCGTCCTCAATGACGTATCAGCTGTCCGTGTATCCGTGTGTAGGGCTTCCAGGCCGCGCTCAGGAGCGGCGCAACCGATGGGTATGTTCTTCGTAGGCGCGGCTGAACTCGCGGCCGAAGAGGTCCTGGAAATCATCCTGGGCCTCACTGGAAATCTGCTTGTAGAGCGCGGTGAACTGCTGCCAGTTCTGGGCCTGGCGCGAGCCACTGAACAGGTTGCCCAAGCCACCGGGCTTGCTCATGCGCGCTTCCAGCTCGCTGGGTTCGAAACGTCCGAGCAGGTGCTTGATGGCCGCCTCCACCCCTGCCATGACCGCCAGCTGGTGGGCTCGCAAGTCGTCGAAACTGTCCTGAACCGCCTGGTCCGGGGCCATGAACGCCTGGTTGCTGTGGCGCAGCAGCAGGAGCATCGCTTCGTCGACATTGGGAGCGAACTTCAGCGGGTTGTTCTCTACCGGGCGGATCATCGTCTGCTGCATGCGGAACTCGCCCTTGAGGCTGCTGCGCGCGCGCAATACGTCGATCAACCCTTCGACCATCAGGCGGTAGCTGCGACCCAGGCTTTCCATCTGGGCCTGGGCCTGCTGCGGATCGATGCGCAACTGCTCAAGCCCGGCCCCACGCAGGAACGCCTGCAACAAATCGACGGACGGCGCTACCACGGGCTCTGCAACCGGCATCGGCGCCACCGGGGCGACAGGCGCTACCGGGGCAACGGGTGGCACTGGCTCTGGCGCAACAGCCACTTGCGGTTGCGGTTGCGGTTGCGGTTGCGGTTGCGGTTGCGGTTGCGGGGGTTGTGCGTCGAAGTCGCCAATACCGGCAAACGGCGCCACGACCGGCGGCGCCATTGGTACAGTTTCAGGCTGCGGCGCAGGCCGGGCCGGCGTGTCGGCGAACAGATCCCAGTCTTCCGGGATCATCGAGCCGCCCAGGGGCGCTGTTGGCTGCGGCTGTGCCTGGGGCACGGGCTGGGGCACCGCGGTCGGGGTCGGCGGGCGAAAGTCATGCTGTTCGGCAGGAACATGATCGGGCTGCGTAGCCGGAGGCGTGGCACTCGGCGCCAGGAAATCGAACAGGTCGGGAAAGGTGTCCTGGGCCGAGGCCCCCTGGAAGTGCGCCACCGGCGCCAGGGAGATCGGCTCGACAGGGGTTGGCGCCGCCGCTTGGCGCCCCATCAGCGCTTCGAAACTGTTGGCGTTGTCCCCGGAGAAGGCTTGCTCTTGAGCGCGATTGAGACCGAAGTCTATCCGTGCACTGATCTCGTAATCGCCAATACGAATAATCTCGCCGTCTTCCAGAAGCTCGCTGTTACCCCGACGCATACGAATACCGGCATGGACTAACTCCACACCATTAGTACTGTTATCGGTCAAATAATAGCGGCCATCCTTGTATTGGATGACGCAATGTCGCGCCGAGACTAAGCGCTCGGGATCAGGAAGTACCCAGTCATTATCGGAACTACGGCCAATTGCCATCATTCCCTGATCCATTAGTTTCTCAGGGCATTGACCAGGGGTAATCTTGTGATAACTAGTGATAGTCAAACACAGCGACATCGCGCCTCCTTGCTGTACTTCCGCGTGCGAACCGGCGGCGGGGAAAAAGTTCCATGAAAAGATGAAAAGCCCGCAAAAAATCCCTTAAACAGCGCCGTTCACAGCATGTTCGCTCAACTTAAACTACACAGATGACAAAAGCCTTTCTCCCCACCGTGATCTGACTCGCCGGTCAAGGAGCTAATAAGGCGACATAACACTGTCATGCAGGGCGAATAGCTTACCTTGACAAGCCACAACTACTACACCAAAAATGCACAACTTCTTGAACACGGATGATGGCTCACTAGTATCAGCGAGTCTATATAAACCAAGAAATGTGCGCGAGTTCACAATTAACTAGCGCATTAACTGCCTGACTGTCCTGCAGGCTGATAGGGAGATCAAACCAGGTGGATGTACCGATGTTGCTCGCCGCCATTTCAGCAACTTCGCCCTGCGGCGAAGATCTGGAATATGACGCGGATTTCTTGCATTTGGAGCGGGCCGCACAAGGCCAGCCCGAGCGCAGCATGGGCGACTCGATCCTCCCGGCCGAGCCGCCGGAGTGGCGCAGCATCCAGCAGCAGAGCCTGGACTTGCTGGCACGCAGCAAAGACCTGCGCATCACCCATTTCCTGGTGCAGAGCACCCTGGCCCTCGAAGGCCTTCCGGGCCTGGCCACCAGCCTCGAGCTGATCAACGGCCTGCTCCGGGACTACTGGGCAGACCTGCATCCACGCCTGGATGCCGACGACGACAACGACCCCACCGTACGTATCAACGCCCTGGCCGGCCTGGCATCCGACACCACCGTCGGCCTGCTGCGCGAGGCGATCCTCACGCGCTCCCGGACCTTCGGCCCGGTCAGCGTGCGGGCGGCACTCAATGCCGCCGGCTTGCAGCACTTCTCTGGCGAAAGCCTGGGTTCCGACCACTTGGCCGGCGCCCTGCAGGACAGCGACCCCGAGCACCTGGACGCCATTCGCACTGCCTTGAGCAACGCTCGCTCGGCAGCCGAATCCATCGAAAAGCAGGTCAGCGAACAAGTCGGTTCCGCCAGTGGCGTGGACCTCAGCGCTCTCAAGCAGCCACTGCGCCTGGCCCTTCAGGTGCTGGGCCAGCACGCGCCCCAAGGTGCGCAAGACCCCGTCGAAGAAACGAGCGAGGCTCCGGCCCAGGAGGGCTCCAGTGCCCCGGCGGCAGTGGCCCAGCCTCGGGTTTCCGGGGAGATCAACAGCCGTGACGACGTGCTGCGCAGCCTCGACCGCCTGCTGGCCTACTACAGCCGCCACGAGCCTTCGAGTCCGCTACCGGTATTGCTCAACCGAGCCAAGAACCTGGTCAACGCCGACTTCGCGGCCATCGTGCGCAATCTGATCCCCGACGGCATGTCCCAATTTGAAAACCTGCGCGGCCCCGAATCCGACTAACCCCGGGCGGACCGAGCAGTAACGTCAACGGCAATCACCGACCGACGCCAATACCGTCGCAGCAGCGACCAGGAGCACAACGTGGCGAAGCAAAGTTCTCAGAAGTTCATCGCGCGCAACCGCGCGCCCCGGGTACAGATCGAATACGACGTCGAACTCTACGGCGCCGAGAAAAAGGTCCAGCTGCCTTTCGTCATGGGCGTCATGGCCGACCTGGCCGGCAAGCCTGCCGAGCCCCTGGCTCCGGTGGCCGATCGCAAGTTCCTGGAAATCGATGTCGACAACTTCGACTCGCGCCTCAAGGCCATGCAGCCACGGGTGGCGTTCCACGTACCCAACGATCTGACCGGTGAAGGCAACCTGAGCCTGGACATCACCTTCGAGAGCATGGACGACTTCAGCCCGGCGGCAGTGGCGCGCAAGGTCGATTCGCTGAACCAGCTGCTGGAAGCCCGTACCCAGCTGGCCAACCTGCTGACCTACATGGACGGCAAGACCGGCGCCGAAGAAATCATCATGAAAGCCATCAAGGATCCGGCGTTGCTCCAGGCCCTGGCGAGCGCGCCAAAGCCTGTGGACTCCGAGCCGAACGCTTAATCAGGACCAACGATCATGACCGAATTGATGCGTGACAATCAGGCCCAACCCGGCGCCACCGAACAGGCCAGCGAATTTGCCTCGCTGCTGCTGCAAGAATTCAAGCCCAAGACCGAGCGCGCCCGCGAAGCCGTGGAAACCGCGGTCCGCACCCTGGCCGAACAAGCCCTGGCGCAAACCGACCTGGTGTCCAACGACGCGATCAAGTCGATCGAATCGATCATCGCCGCCATCGACGCCAAGCTCACCGCCCAGGTCAACCAGGTGATCCATCACCCGGAATTCCAGCAGCTGGAAAGCGCCTGGCGCGGCCTGCACTACCTGGTGAACAACACCGAGACCGACGAGCAACTGAAGATCCGCGTGCTCAACATCTCCAAGCCGGAGCTGCACAAGACCCTGAAGAAATTCAAGGGCACGGCCTGGGACCAGAGCCCGATGTTCAAGAAGATGTACGAAGAGGAATACGGCCAGTTCGGCGGCGAGCCTTATGGCTGCCTGGTGGGCGACTACTACTTCGACCAGTCGCCACCGGATGTCGAGCTCCTGGGCGAGCTGTCCAAGGTCTGCGCGGCCATGCACTCTCCGTTCATCTCCGCTGCTTCGCCGACGGTGATGGGCATGGGCTCGTGGCAGGAACTGTCCAACCCACGGGACCTGACCAAGATCTTCACCACCCCGGAATACGCCGGCTGGCGCTCCCTGCGTGAATCGGAAGACTCGCGCTATATCGGCCTGACCATGCCGCGTTTCCTGGCGCGCCTGCCCTACGGTGCCAAGACCGATCCGGTGGAGGCCTTCGCCTTCGAAGAGAACACCGACGGCGCCGACAGCTCCAAGTACACCTGGGCCAACGCGGCCTACGCCATGGCGGTGAACATCAACCGCTCATTCAAGCACTTCGGCTGGTGCTCGCGGATCCGCGGCGTGGAGTCCGGTGGCGAGGTGGAGAACCTGCCGGCGCACACCTTCCCCACCGACGACGGTGGCGTGGACATGAAGTGCCCGACCGAGATCGCCATCTCCGACCGTCGCGAGGCGGAACTGGCCAAGAACGGCTTCATGCCACTGCTGCACAAGAAGAACACCGACTTCGCGGCCTTCATCGGCGCCCAGTCGCTGCAGAAGCCGGCCGAATACGACGACCCGGACGCCACCGCCAACGCCAACCTGGCTGCGCGCCTGCCGTACCTGTTCGCCACCTGCCGCTTCGCCCATTACCTGAAGTGCATCGTGCGCGACAAGATCGGCTCCTTCAAAGAGAAGGACGAGATGCAGCGCTGGTTGCAGGACTGGATCCTCAACTACGTCGATGGCGACCCGGCGCACTCCACCGAAACCACCAAGGCCCAGCATCCTCTGGCCGCGGCGGAAGTGGTGGTCGAGGAAGTCGAAGGCAACCCTGGCTACTACAACTCCAAGTTCTTCCTGCGCCCGCACTACCAGCTCGAAGGACTGACCGTTTCGCTGCGCCTGGTATCCAAGCTGCCATCGGCAAAAGGCGCCTGACCCAACCTGTGGCCACCGCCCGCTCCGCGGCGGTGGCCACAAAGCTGAACAAACATCGTGGCAAGTGCCACACAGGGAGAAAACATGGCTGTTGATATTTTCATCAAGATCGGTGACATCAAGGGCGAGTCCATGGACAAAGCCCACAAGGACGAGATCGACGTGCTGAACTGGAGCTGGGGCATGTCCCAGTCCGGCAACATGCACGTAGGCGGTGGCGGCGGCGCGGGCAAGGTCAACATCCAGGACCTGTCGCTGACCAAGTACGTCGACAAGGCTTCGCCGAACCTGATGATGCACTGCTCCAGCGGCAAGCACATCGACAAGGTGCGCCTGACCGTGCGCAAGGCCGGTGGTGAAAGCCAGGTCGAGTACATGATCATCGACCTGGAAGAAGTGCTGATCACTTCCCTGAGCACCGGTGGTTCGGGCAGCGACGATCGCCTGACCGAGAACATCACCCTGAACTTCGCCCAGGTGGCGGTCGAGTACCAACCGCAGAAAGCCGACGGCACCAAGGACGGCGGCCCGATCAAGTACGGCTGGAACATCCGCTCGAACACCAAGCGCTGATCCATTGCGGTCGCGCCGCAGGCAATCCAAGGCCCGGGCAACGTCCCGGGTCTCGTCGCCTGCGGCAGCGGCTACAGGTTTGTGCGTTTTGAGGTTGTATCCATTTTCCTGACGTCCTGCCTGCGCAATCCGATCCTGGAGCGAACCCTTTGGTAACCGACATCGCCGCCCGCGATCGCTTGCAACCTTCCCTGCTGGATCGTCTGACCGACGACGAACCCGGCAACCTGAAAGAAAGCCCGGACAAGCGCGTACTGTCCCTGAGCCAGCTCAAGGCCTCGGTCCTGCGCGACCTCGCCTGGCTGCTCAATACCACCTCATTGCTGGAAGCCGATGCCACCCTGCATACCCCCGCCGGTACTTCGGTGGTCAACTACGGCCTGCCGGCCCTGGCCGGGTACAGCGCTTCGAACATCGACATCCCGGCCCTGGAGGCTCTGATCCACCAGGCCATCGCTACTTTCGAACCACGAATCCTGCGCAGCACCCTGCGGGTACGCGCACGTACCGCGCCCGGCGAAATGAACCACAACGCCCTGAGCTTCGAGATCGAAGGCGACCTGTGGGCCCAGCCGATGCCCCTGCGCCTGCTGCTGCAAACCGACATGGACCTGGAGTCCGGGCATGTCCGGGTGGTCCAGGGTGACTCCCGGAGGCGCCCATGAACCCGCGCCTGCTGGATCTGTACAACCAGGAGCTGCACCACGTGCGCGAGAGCGCCGCGGAGTTCGCCAAGGAATACCCGAAGATCGCCAGCCGCCTGACCCTGTCGGGCATGGACTGTGCCGACCCCTATGTCGAGCGCCTGCTGGAAGGCTTCGCCTACCTGGCGGCCCGGGTGCAGCTCAAGCTCGACGCCGAGTACCCGACCTTCACCCATAACCTGTTGGAGATCGCCTACCCGCACTACCTGGCACCGACCCCCTCGATGACCGTGGTGCAATTGCAGGCCGATCCCGATGAAGGCAGCCTGGGCAGCGGCTTCACCCTGGAGCGCGGCACCAGCCTGCGCGCCGCCCTGGGTCGCGATACCCAGACCTGCTGCGAGTACCGCACCGCCCACCCGGTGACCTTGTGGCCACTGCAAGTGACCCAGGCCGAGTATTTCGGCAACCCGACAGCGGTGCTCGGGCGCCTGGCCGCCAGCGAGCCCAAGGCCAAGGCCGGGCTGCGCCTGACCCTGCGCACCGGCGCCGAGCTGCCATTTTGCAGCCTGGCCCTGG
The DNA here is from genome assembly GCF_001705995.2 of Pseudomonas sp. BIOMIG1BAC. Classification (NCBI taxonomy): domain Bacteria; kingdom Pseudomonadati; phylum Pseudomonadota; class Gammaproteobacteria; order Pseudomonadales; family Pseudomonadaceae; genus Pseudomonas; species Pseudomonas sp. BIOMIG1BAC. The sequence goes on from NZ_CP049045.1 coordinate 65,489, forward strand.
ACGAACTGCCGCTGTACCTGAACGGCAACGACGAGCTGCCGTTTCGCCTGTACGAACAACTGCTGGGCAACGCTTGCGCGATCTTCGCCCGGGCCCCGGGTGGCGACTGGGTCGAGCGCCTGCCCCAGGACGCCCTGCGTTCGCGCGGTTTCGACGATCGCGATGCGGCGCTGCCCGTGGTGCCCCAGGCGTTCCAGGGCTACCGCCTGCTGCAGGAATACTTCGCCCTGCCCAACCGCTTCCTGTTCGTCGAATTCGCCCAACTGGGCCGCGCCGTCCAGCGCTGTGCCGGCCAGGAGCTGGAGCTGATCGTGCTGTTCGAACGCTTCGAACAGAGCCTGGAAGGCAGCGTCGGCAGCAGCCAGTTCGTGCCCTTCTGCACCCCGGCCATCAACCTGTTCCCCAAGCGCCTGGACCGCATCCACCTGTCCGACCGGGTCAACGAGCACCATGTGATCGCCGACCGCACCCGGCCAATGGACTATGAAGTGCACTCGCTGAGCACCCTCAGCGGCCACGGCACCGGGCCGGAGCAGCCATTCCTGCCGTTCTATGCCGTGCGCGACCCGTCACGCTATGGCCGCGACCAGGCCTACTACATCCTGCGTCGCGAGCCCCGGGTACTGTCCAGTGACCAGCGGCGCAATGGCCCGCGCTCGACCTACATCGGCAGCGAATCCTTCGTCAGCCTGGTAGACAGCCAGCAGGCGCCCTATCGCCATGACCTGCGCCAGCTCGGGGTCAGTGCCCTGTGTACCAACCGCGACCTGCCGCTGTTCATGAACGCGGGCAGCGGCAAGACCGACTTCACCCTGGCCGACAGCGCCCCGGTGCAGGCCATCCGCTGCCTGGCCGGGCCAAGCCGGCCACGCGCCAGCCACGCCCATGACGGCAAGGCCTGGCGCCTGATCAGCCAACTGTCGCTGAACTACCTGTCGCTGAGCGAACAGGGCCAGGGCGCGGCGGCCTTGCGCGAACTGCTGCGCTTGTATGGCGACACCAACGATGCGGCCCTGCAGCTGCAGATCGAAGGCTTGCGCGAGGTCAGCAGCAAGGCGGTGACCCGGCGCCTGCCGATGCCCGGGCCGATCGTCTTCGGACGGGGCCTGGAGATCACCCTGGAGTTCGATGAAAACGCGTTTCGCGGCACCGGGGTGTTCCTGCTCGGGGCCGTATTCGAGCGCTTCCTGGCACGCTACGTGTCGATCAACAGTTTTACCGAGACGGTGATCCGTACCACCGAACGCGGCGAGATCATGCGATGGAAAGCCAAGCCCGGACGTCGTCCGACTCTTTGAATACGCTGGCGGCGATGCACGCCGAGCCCTGGGAGTACGACTTCTTCCAGGCCCTGCGGCGTATCGAATGCCTGTCGCCGCAACTGCCGCGCTTCGGTCACTCCCTGCGCCTGGCGGACGATCCGCTGCGCCTGGGCCAACAGGCCGATTGCACCTTCGCCCCAGCCACCCTGGCTTCGGTCACCCCCGGCAACGACGGGGCCAGCACCCGCCTGGAGCAGTTTTTCTTCGGCCTGGGCGGCCCCAACGGGCCGATGCCGCTGCACCTCACCGAATATGTACGCGAGCGCCAGCGCAACAACGCCGACAGCACCAGCAAACGCTTTCTGGACGTGTTCCACCATCGCCTGCTGAGCCTGTTCTATCGCGCCTGGGCCGAAGCCCGGCCAACGGTCAGCCACGATCGCCCGGACGACGACTACTGGTCGGCGCGCCTGGCCGCCCTGAGCGGCCGGGGCATGCCCAGCCTGCTCAAGCAGGGGTTGATCGCCGACACCGCCAAACTGCATTACAGCGGCCACCTCTCGGCCCAGACCCGCTACCCCGACGGCCTGCGGGCGATCATCGGCGAGTATTTCGGCCTGCCAGTGGCCATCGAGGAATACGTCGGCCAGTGGCTGGAGCTGCCCGAACGCAGCCGGCTCGGAGTCCAGGCCCACCAGCTGGGAGTGGACTTCTGCCTGGGCAGCCATGTCTGGGATCGCCAGCACAAATTCCGCATCCGCCTCGGCCCGCTGAAGCTGGACGACTACCTGGGGATGCTCCCCGACGGCCAGCAGTTCAAGGAACTGGTGGCCTGGGTCGCCGAATACCTGGGCCACGAACTGGACTGGGACCTGAACCTGGTCCTGCGCAAGGACGAAGTACCCAAACTGCAACTCAATGGCCGCCAGCGCCTGGGTTTCAACACCTGGCTCGGCCGTCCCGGCAGCGATGCCAAGGATCTCATTCTGGCCCGGCACTACGCCGATCAGGCCACTACCTCACAAACACCAAGGAGCACAGAGCATGGGTGAAATCAGTCGCGCGGCGCTGTTCGGCAAACTCAACAGCGTTGCCTACAAAGCCATCGAAGCCGCCACGGTCTTCTGCAAGTTGCGGGGCAACCCCTATGTGGAACTGGCCCACTGGTTCCACCAGTTGCTGCAGCTGCAGGACTCGGACCTGCATCGCATCATCCGCCAGTTCAACCTGGAGCCGGCACGCCTGGCCAAGGACCTGACCGAGGCCCTGGACCGCCTGCCCCGGGGCTCGACCTCGATCACCGACCTGTCGTCCCACGTCGAGGAAGCGGTGGAGCGCGGCTGGGTCTACGGCAGCCTGATGTTCGGCGAAAGCCAGGTACGCACCGGCTACCTGGTGATCGGCATCCTCAAGACCCCAAGCCTGCGCCATGCGTTGCTGGGGCTGTCCAAGGAGTTCGACAAGATCAAGGTCGAGACCCTGGCCGAACGCTTCGACGAATACATCGGCGACTCGCCGGAAAACGCCCTGGCCGCCAGCGATGGCTTCAATGCCGGCGCGGTACCCGGCGAAGCCAGCGGCGCCATGGCTCCCAGCGCCCTGGGCAAGCAGGAAGCCCTCAAGCGCTTCACCGTGGACCTGACCGAACAGGCCCGCAGCGGCAAGCTCGACCCCATCGTCGGCCGTGACGAAGAGATCCGCCAGTTGGTGGACATCCTCATGCGCCGCCGGCAGAACAACCCGATCCTCACCGGCGAGGCCGGGGTGGGCAAGACCGCCGTGGTCGAAGGTTTCGCCCTGCGCATCGTCGCCGGCGACGTACCACCGGCGCTCAAGGACGTCGAACTGCGTAGCCTCGACGTCGGCCTGCTGCAGGCTGGCGCCAGCATGAAGGGCGAATTCGAACAGCGCCTGCGCCAGGTCATCGAGGACGTCCAGGCCTCGCCCAAGCCGATCATCCTGTTCATCGACGAAGCCCACACCCTGGTCGGCGCCGGTGGCGCCGCCGGCACCGGCGACGCGGCCAACCTGCTCAAGCCGGCCCTGGCCCGCGGCACCCTGCGCACCGTGGCCGCCACCACCTGGGCCGAGTACAAGAAGCACATCGAGAAGGACCCGGCCCTGACCCGGCGCTTCCAGGTGGTGCAAGTGGCCGAGCCCTCGGAAGACAAGGCGCTGCTGATGATGCGCGGCGTGGCCTCGACCATGGAACAGCACCACCAGGTGCAGATCCTCGACGAAGCCCTGGAGGCGGCGGTCAAGCTGTCCCATCGCTACATCCCGGCGCGCCAGCTGCCGGACAAGTCGGTGAGCCTGCTGGACACCGCCTGCGCCCGGGTCGCCATCAGCCTGCATGCCGTGCCGGCCGAGGTGGACGACAGCCGCCGGCGTATCGAGGCCCTGGAAACCGAATTGCAGATCATCGCCCGGGAACAGGCGATCGGCGTCGCCATCGGCCAGCGCCAGGTCAACAGCGAGAACCTGCTGGCGGCCGAGCGCGAGCGCCTGGCCGAGCTGGAAAGCCGCTGGAACGAAGAAAAGACCCTGGTGGACGAGCTGCTGGCCACCCGTGCCCAACTGCGCGAGAACGTCGGCCTGGTGGACAGCGACGTGGGCGATGAAAGTCACGGCCTGCGCGAGAAGCTGGTGGACCTGCAACAACGCCTGAGCGCCCTGCAGGGCGAGAACCCGCTGATCCTGCCAACCGTGGACTACCAGGCCGTGGCTTCGGTGGTGGCCGACTGGACCGGGATCCCGGTGGGCCGCATGGCTCGCAACGAACTGGAGACCGTGCTCAACCTCGACCAGCACCTGAAGAAGCGCATCATCGGCCAGGACCATGCCCTGCAGATGATCGCCAAGCGCATCCAGACTTCCCGCGCGGGGCTGGACAACCCCAACAAGCCGATCGGCGTGTTCATGCTGGCCGGCACCTCCGGGGTGGGCAAGACCGAGACTGCCCTGGCCCTGGCCGAGGCCATGTACGGCGGTGAGCAGAACGTCATCACCATCAACATGAGCGAGTTCCAGGAAGCCCACACCGTCTCCACCCTCAAGGGCGCCCCGCCCGGCTACGTCGGCTACGGCGAAGGCGGCGTGCTGACCGAGGCCGTGCGGCGCAAGCCCTACAGCGTGGTGCTGCTGGATGAAGTGGAAAAGGCCCACTCGGACGTGCACGAGATGTTCTTCCAGGTATTCGACAAGGGCGTCATGGAAGACGGCGAAGGCCGCATGATCGACTTCAAGAACACCCTGATCCTGCTCACCACCAACGCCGGTACCGAGCTGATCGCCGATGTCTGCAAGAACCCGCAGGACGTGCCGGAGCCGGAAGAGATCGCCAAGGCCCTGCGCCAGCCGCTGCTGGAGATCTTCCCGCCGGCGCTGCTGGGCCGCCTGGTGACCATCCCCTACTACCCGCTGAGCGACGAGATGCTCAAGGCCATCACCCGCTTGCAACTGGGCCGGATCAAGAAGCGCGTGGAAAGCACCCACAAGGTGCCATTCGATTTCGACGATGCCGTCATCGACCTGATCGTCTCGCGTTGCACCGAGACCGAAAGCGGTGGCCGCATGATCGACGCCATCCTGACCAACAGCCTGCTGCCGGACATGAGCCGCGAGTTCCTCACGCGCATGCTCGAAGGCAAGGCCCTGGCCGGAGTGCGCATCAGCCAGCGGGACAACGAACTGCACTACGACTTCAGCGAGCCAAACTAAGAGTCAGCGGCAAGCGGCAAGCTCCAGGCTTGTAGCTAGCAACTTGCAGCTTGCCGCTGCTTTCCCCCTTCAACGAGACTGACGATGCTATTTCAGCAATCCACACGACTGGCGCAGGTCAACTGTCCCCTGGGACCGGATGTCCTGCTGCTCAAGAGCATGGGCGGCGGCGAGGAGCTGGGGCGCCTGTTCGACTACCAGCTGCAGCTGACTTCCAGCGACGCGGCCATTGACCTCAACCAACTGCTGGGCAAGCCCATGGGCTTGAGCGTGCAACTGGACGGCGGCGGCCAGCGGCATTTCCATGGCATCGTGGCGCGTTGCAGCCAGAACGTCGACACCGGCCAGTTCGCCAGCTACCAGGTGACACTGCGGCCCTGGTTGTGGTTGCTCAGCCGGACCTCCGATTGCCGGATTTTCCAGAACCTGAGCATTCCGCAGATCATCAAGCAGGTGTTCCGCGACCTGGGTTTCTCGGATTTCGAAGACACCCTCAGCCGTCCCTACCGCGAGTGGGAATACTGCGTGCAGTACCGCGAGAGCAGCTTCGACTTCGTCAGCCGGTTGATGGAGCAGGAAGGCATCTACTACTTCTTCCGCCACGAGAAGGACCGCCATGTGCTGGTGCTCGCCGATGCCTACGGCGCCCACAGCAGCGTGCCCGGCTACGCCTCGGTGCCCTACTACCCGCGTGATGAACAGCAGCGCGAGCGCGACCATATCTTCGACTGGCACCTGGCCCAGGAAGTCCAGCCTGGCTCCCTGGAGCTCAACGACTACGACTTCCAGCGCCCCAGCGCGCGGATCGACGTGCGCTCGGCCATGCCGCGCCCGCACACCGCGGGCGACTATCCGCTGTACGACTACCCCGGCACCTATGTGCAGAGCAGCGACGGCGAGCATTATGCGCAGACCCGCATCGAAGCTCTGCAGAGCCTGCATGAGCGCATCGAACTCAGCGGCAACGCCCGTGGCCTGGGAGTGGGCAACCTGTTCAGCCTCACCGGCTTCAGCCGCCAGGACCAGAACCGCGAGTACCTGATCGTCGGCATCCGCTACTACGTGGTCCAGGAAAGCCTGGAGAGCGGTGGCGGCGGCGGTGGTGCGCAGTTCGAAAGCCACCTGACCTGCATCGACGCGCAGCAGAGCTTCCGCCCCCTGGCCAGCACCCACAAGCCCATGGTGCAAGGCCCACAGACAGCCCGCGTGGTGGGGCCTTCCGGCGAAGAGATCTGGACCGACCAATACGGCCGGGTCAAGGTGCACTTCCACTGGGATCGCCACGACCAGTCCAACGAGAACAGCTCCTGCTGGATCCGCGTCTCCCAGGCCTGGGCCGGCAAGAACTGGGGCTCGATGCAGATCCCGCGGATCGGCCAGGAGGTCATCGTCAGCTTCCTCGAAGGCGATCCCGACCGCCCGATCATTACCGGCCGGGTGTACAACGCCGAGCAGACCGTGCCCTACGACCTGCCGGCCAATGCGACCCAGAGCGGCATGAAGAGCCGCTCGAGCAAGGGCGGCTCGCCAGCCAACTTCAACGAAATCCGCATGGAGGACAAGAAGGGCGCCGAGCAGCTGTACATCCATGCCGAGCGCAACCAGGACATCGTGGTCGAGGTCAACGAGAGCCACTCGGTGGGCAACAACCGCAACAAGAGCATCGGCCACGACGAGTTCGTGACCATCGGCAACAAGCGGGTGCGCATCGTCCAGCACGTGGATGAACTGTCGGTGGGCGAGAAGAAACTCGACAGCATCGGCCAGAGCTACGTGATCGAGGTCGGCGAGCGCCTGCGCCTGGTCTGCGGCGCCAGCATCCTGGAGCTCAACGCCAGCGGCCAGATCAACCTGTGCGGGGTCAACATCAGCGTCCACGCCTCCAGCGACGCGCAGATCAATACCGGCGGCGTATTGCACCTGAACAATGGCGGCGGCCCTGGCACCACCACTGAAGGCCAGGGCGTACAAGGCGCCATCACTGCCAAGGTCAGCGCGGTCTTCCCCGCCCCCAAGGGTTAATCAAAGGACACATGGGTCATGACCTATCGCCTCAACGAACTGCAATTCCAGCTGCCGGCCAGCGAGCTGCAGGATGCTTCGATCAATATCCTCAAGTTCCCTGAACTGGGCACTTCGCTGATCGTCAGCCGCAGCCTGCTGGCTGCGGACGAAACCCTGGAGAGCAACCTGGCCAGCCAGCTGCAACGCCTGGAGCAGCAAGTCCAGGAGCTACGCGTGCAGGCACCGCAGCCAGTGCTGGTGGGGCCGGCCAAGGAGATCCAGGCCATGGAGCTGCGCAGCCAGTTCAACAAGGGCAAGGAACAGGTATTCCAGTACCAGCTCGCGCTGGTCCTGCCTGGCACCCGACAGATGCTCGCCATGAGCTACGTCAAGGCCCAGAAGCTCGGCGACGCCGAAGCCGCGCATTGGCAGCAGATCAAGAACACCCTGGTCCTGGGCTGAGGTTCGCGCATGTCTGATGCACTCTGGGCCGCCCGCCTGGGCGACGGGCTGGAACACACCTCGATGATGGCCGACATCCTCGGCGGTGTACTGGAGGCAGCCGCCACCATTGCCATCGGCACCCTGGCCACCATGGCAGTGGCCGCGGCGGTGGGCGTCAGCCTGGCCACCGGCGGCCTCGGCGCCTGCGTCCTGGGGCTGGTGGTCAGCGTGGTGGTCGGCGTGGCCATGAGCAAAACCGGGGCCGACAAAGGCTTGAGTAGTTTATGCGAGGGCATAGGCAACGCGCTGTTCCCCCCCTCGATCCAGGCCAACATCGCCACCGGCTCGAAAAAGGTCCTGACCAACAACAAGCCGGCAGCTCGCGCAGCGGGTGTTGCACCACCGACGCAGATCAGCGGCGACGGCGCCGAAGAAAGCGAAGCCACCGACACGCCTTCGGCTACCCCGGAAGAAGAGCCTGGCTTTCTCGACATGGCCAAGGAATTTTTCTCGCAGATGTGGCGGCCCACCGTGGCCTCCCCTGCCCCTGGCTCCGAACCCAGGGACCAGGACCTGATCACCTGTACCAAGCACCCGCCCATGCCACCGCAGTACCTGGCCGAGGGTTCGGAGAAGGTCAGCATCGACGGCCAGCCGGCAGTGCGCAGCGGCGATCGCAGCACCTGCGACGCCAAGGTGGTATCGGCCGGCCCCATCTCCCCCGACGTGACCATCGGCGGAGGCTCGGTGGTGGTGCGCGAGATTCGCAGCGGCAAGACTCCGGGCGTGGGGCTGGCGGTCACCGTGCTGCTGATGCTCAAGGGCGGCAAGGGCAAGTTCCTCAGCAACCTGCCGTGCATGCTGATGTCGGGGGTTAACGCCTTTGTCGTGGGCCAGGCGACCAATGCCCTGACCCGAGCCATTTCCGGCTCACCGAACCCGGTGCACGCGGCCACCGGAGCCAAGGTGCTGGGTGACGATGACGACCTGGACTTCACGCTGCCCGGGCTGATCCCCCTCGAATGGCAGCGCCTCTACAACAGCCGCGACGAACGTCGGGACGGCTTGCTGGGGACTGGCTGGAGCCTGCCGTACGAGGTCAGCGTAGAGATCGAATCCCACCCCGAAGGCGGCGAGCGCTTGCTCTACATCGACGAGCAGGCCCGCCGGATCGATATGGGGGCGACTGCCTTGGGTGGCGCAGTCTTCAGCCCCGGTGAAGGCTTAGCCGTAAAACGCAATGGCAATGGGCAATTGCTGATCGAAAGCAGCGATGGTCTCTATCGCCTGTTCGAACCGTCGCCAAAACATCCTTCACGATTGCGTTTGGTGCAACTGGGAGATCGCAACGAAAACCGCCTTAACCTGGGCTATGACGAATCCGGGCGCCTCATCTCGCTGCGCGATACCTTCGAACAATTGCAAGTCGAGCTGATCTACCACACCAACTGGCCAGGACGGATCGCCAAGGTCGAGCGCCTGTTTACCGATCAGCAACGAGAGGTGCTGGTCAGCTACGACTACGATGGTGCGGGAAACCTGGCCCAGGTGCGCAATGCCGACAGCCAGGTCCAGCGCCGCTTCGCCTACGACGCCGGCCAGCGAATGATCGAGCACCAGCTGGCCACCGGCCTGCGCTGTTTCTATCAATGGGCACAACACCCGGACCAGCACTGGCGGGTCATGCGCCACTGGACCGACGAGGGCGACGCCTACCAATTCGAATACGATCTGGACGCGGGCATCACCCAGGTCACCGATAGCCTGCAACGCGTCAGTACCCGTCGCTGGAACAGCCAGCAGCAGATTGTCGAATACAGCGACAACCTTGGGCAGACCTGGGGCTTTGAATGGAATGACGAACGCCAGCTACTCAGTGCCACCGACCCATTGGGAGGGCGCTACGAATACAGCTACGACGAGGCCGGCAACTTGATCGCCGAGGTCGATCCGCTAGGACATAGCTACTCGACCTTGTGGCTGGAGCACTGGTCACTACCACAAGTACAGACCGATGCCGCCGGCAATAGCTGGCACATGCGCTACGACGCGCGGGGCAACTGCATCGCCGAGACCGACCCGCTGGGCCAGGTCACTCGCTATCGCCACAACGCCCAAGGCCAGGTCGTGGAAATCATCGATGCCACGGGCAAGACTAGGAAGCTGCGCTGGAACGCATTTGGCCAACTCATCGAACACCTGGATTGCTCAGGCTACTCGACTCGCTTCGACTATGATCGACGCGGCAATGTAGCAACCATCACCGACGCCCTTGGCGAGTACACGCGATTCCACTACGACGCCCAAGGTCGGTTACTGAGCAGCCAGCTGCCCGACGGTCGCACCGAACACTATCAGCGAGATAACAGCGGCCAGTTGCTGAGCCACACGGACCCTGCTGGCTATACCACGCTCTACCAGTACAACCGCCGAGGCCAGATGCGCCAGCGTACCGATGCCCATGGGCGGAACGTGCTGTTCAGCTACGATGCCTATGGGCGGTTGCAGGCGTTGACCAACGAAAATGGCGAGAGCTACCGCTTTGCCTGGGATGACAGCGATCGCCTGGCCGAGCAACACAATCTCGATGGCAGCAGCAAGCGCTACCGTTATGACCCACTGAGCAGCGTCGTCGAGCTCCAGACCCACCCAGCGCCCTTCGCCGCAGGATCGAGCCAGGTAGCTGCGGTACCTGACGCACCGATTGTTCACAGGTTCGAGCGTGACGCCGTGGGCCGGTTGCTGGCCAAGGTGACCGACGATGGCCGTACCCAATACGCGTTCGATGCCCTGGGCCAGTTGGTAGCCGTGACCTTCACCGACACGCTCGGTGGCCAGCAGGAACTAGGGTTCGCCTACGACGCTCTGGGCCAGCTGCTTGAGGAGCGCACTGCCGCCGGCAGCCTCAAACACCGGTATGACGAGCTGGGTAACCTGACGCAAACCCAGCTACCCGACGGACGTTGGCTGAATCGGCTGTACTACGGCAGTGGCTATCTGCATCAGATCAATCTCGATGGCCAGGTCGTCAGCGATTTCGAACGCGATCGCCTGCACCGCGAAGTGCTCCGGACCCAGGGCCAGGTCAGCATGCAAAGCGAGTACGACCGCGGTGGACGACTGCGGGCACGGCTGCGCCGCGCCAACGTGCAAGCCAATGCACAGGACAGGCACCTTGAGTACGACAGCAACGACAACCTGGTGGGCCTGATCGACCGGCATGCCAACGGACAGCATCGCCAGCTATTCCACTACGACGCCACAGGACGAATCATCGCCAGCCAGGACGGTCTCCAAGGTCAGAAGGAATCCTTCGCCTACGACGCCGCGGCCAACCTCCTGGAGACGCCGCCTCAGGGCGCAGGCCTGGTCAAGCACAACAAGTTGCTGACTTACCAGGACAAGCGCTACCGTTATGACGCCTTCGGCCGGATGGTAGAAAAACACAGTGCACGGCGTGGCATACAGCGCTTTGCCTACGATGCCGAACACCGCTTGATCGAGGTCCGCAACCAGGGGGCGGGAAGCCAGACCGTAGTCAGGATGGACTATGACGCCCTGGGCCGGCGGACCCGCAAGACCGAGCATGACAGCCAGGGCAATCTCCTGGGCGAGACCCGGTTCACCTGGGATGGCCTGCGATTGCTGCAGGAGCATCGCAATCAGCAAACCAGCCTCTACCTTTATGAAGATGAAGGCCATGTGCCCCTGGCGCGGGTCGATGGCCTCGGGGCGCAACAGAAGATCCGCTACTACCACAACGATCCCAATGGCCTGCCCCAGCAACTGTGCGAGGCTGATGGGCACACCGTATGGCAGGCTCGCTATCGGGTCTGGGGCAGTTCTATCGAAGAATTGCGCGAGCCTTACTATATCGAGGAACAGAACCTCAGGTTCCAGGGTCAGTATCTGGACCGCGAAACCGGGCTGCACTTCAACACTTTCCGCTTCTATGACCCGGACATCGGCCGGTTCACCACGCCGGACCCCATCGGCCTGGCTGGCGGGTTGAACCTCTACCAGTACGCAGTCAACCCGATCGGCTGGGTCGACCCACTGGGCTGGATCTGCAAATCGGCCTTCAGTGGCCGGCGGGGCACGATAAAAGCCAAGGCCGACCTGAAGAGGAACGGCTTTACGGTGGTCGGCGAGGAACTGACCATGAGGGTCAAGAACCCCACCACCAACAAGACCTATCGCATCAGGGCAGACATCGTCGCCAAGGACAAAGCCGGCAACTATCACATTTTCGAGGTCAAGAATGGCAGCGGCAAACTGACCAAGAACCAAGAGGGAACCGGGATGTTCGATATGAACAACCCAGCCAATACCAATGGTGGTCTGGGCGGTGGCCTGATCAGGCCTTCAGCCACCACCCAGGGTCAATTCGAAGTCGCGACCAAAGGCGCCAGAGGTGTCCCGTTCGGTGGAAACGGAGCACAACACACAGCAAACTTCTGGCTTCTTCGCTATTGAACGAGTAATCGAGAAATGAAAGAAAACATCAAGGAATTGCGAAGTCACTTTGAAAAGGCACTACAGGGCTTTCTCAAGAGTGAGCTTGCAGGTTATCCCGGCGTGAAAGTCACCAAGAACAAAATCGCGGTCAGCCATAAGGAGTCGGGGGCCGTGGCGAACCTGCATTTCGAATACCTGGCCAACAGCCGGGCCTACGAAACCATCATCTTGGTCGAGCATCCGACCCTGCAGGCAGAGCTCGATAGCATAGGCCCGCCCTATCCGTCGAACCTGCCAAACGCAAAGTTTGTCTACAGCATGTCGACCGTCAGCGAAGACGATGCCTGCCCACTACTGCCCGTCACCGAACAAGGCATCGAAAGCACCTGCCAGCGGCTGCTTCGCAGGCTCCAGGAGACCGACCTGCCGATCGTCTCCAACCTGCTCAACCTCGGCCCCGGCCTGGTGAACGATGTGATCGCCAGGCCAAAGTACTTCTCCTACCCGGTTCCACTTATCTTTATCGCCTTGCGCAGCAATGGCATGAAGCCGGATGCAGACACCCTGGCCAGAATCCTGAGCGAACAGACCCTTGGTTATACCAACCACCGGGAGCAGAAGGATTCGTTCAACAAGCAACTATTGGCCGCACTGGGCTGACGGCTGGCGCCGGGCAAGTCGCCACTCGGCGCTACGTGCCCGGGCCGATGATCAAACCTGGGCCAGGTGGTAGTGTCCAGGTTCACGCCAGGAGATCCGGGTGAACTTGCCGCTGAGGAGATTCATGTCGCGCAGGTACTCGAATACTTCCGCAGGGCACCACTCCTTGCCATCGGCGAAAGCCACGCCGAGGGTACGCAAAGCGTCGAAGAGCTGCGCCTTATGCCTGTCGTCCGCCACATCCAGGGTATAGACCCCTGGCTCGACCGCAGAGAAACCCAAGGCAGCCAAGGCCGAATCCAGTGTGGAATCGATAATTCGGACCCGCACCGTGTCGGTATCGGCTTTTTCCACATAGGCCTTCAATTCTTGATCAATCACTTACAAATACCTCAGTCAAGGTTGTAACCCCGTCCATGTCTTTGGTCGGGATCGATTCCACTACCATTTCCGGCGCACCTCCCGGTAGGTGCTTGCCTGGGCCGAGGAAGTACTGATTGCCCTCCATCGGGCTTCTTGGCATGCGCCCGGCGATGTCATCGACCTGGCGGATCTTGAAGCCATCTTGCAACGAGCCCTTCTCCAGACCGAAGGCATTTTCCAGCTTCGCGGCCTTCTCGGTGCTGATGGTAACTTTCGAGCGTCCCGAAAAGTCTCCGATGACGTCCGCAACTCCCCTTTTATCGGAAACATAGGTGCCATTGCGGCCGATGGTTGGGTACTTGTCCCATGCCACCGGGCTGATGTTGAACCCTCGGTTGTCCTTGAGCATCTGGGCCTGGCGTCGCTGGGCCATCAGGGTCCTTTGCGTCGCGTTCATCGGGGTCCGTGCCAGCTTGGGCCCCAGCCCCAACAAGGCCATGCCCGCCACCCCTTGGAACAGGTCTCGATAACCAGGCCCCAGGCGATCACCCAGGTCTCCCAGCAGCTCCATCCCCCCATACATCGCGCCACCGATCGCCAGGGCACCAAAAAACGCTCCAGCCCCGGCACAAGCCGCCAACACCAAGGCACCACCGGCTGCCAGCAGGCCCAGGGCCTCGAGCCCGGTATGCAACCAACCCTCGATATCCAGCACGAAGGCCACCTGCACCGTCGGTCCGCCAATGAAGGTGTTCTCGCTGCCCGTCTTGATATGGGCGCCACACACCATCTTGCTTTGCAGCCGGCCCGCCGGCTTGCCATTGATGGTGACCTTGGCGCTGCCTTCGGCGATCAATACCGGAAAGGGCCAGATGGGATGGTTCAGCGGCAGGCCGCTGCATGAGGACGAGTGGTCCTGCCCGGCGCGCATGGCGTTGCGCCGGTTGATATAGACATTGAAGCTGCCCTCCACCAGCACCCCCGTGCTGGGTTCGGGCAGGTTGAAGATGGTGCTCAGGCCCTTGACGATCTGGAACATCGACAAGCCGCCAGCGGCAATCGAACCGGCCATGATCGCCAGGGCCACACCACCGGTGGCCACGGTAGCGGCGACGACCGCAGCCCCGATCAAGGCTCCGACGACGGCTCCGGCCACCATTGCCGCGACACCAAAACCATGGGCGATCTCATCCCCCAGGCGTGCAGCTGCCAACATATCCATCGCGTACTACCTGGCCTTTGTCATCAGGCCACGGATGGCACGGGCTTGAGGCTCTGCATGGCCTGCTTCCAGGCGGGCTCGTGATGGGGCATATCGTTGACCGTGGTGGTCAGGGTAGTGATCAGTACCGCCGGCTTTCGCTCGATAAACACCTGGCGCAGCATCAGCTCGCGGCCTTCGCGCTTCCAGCTGTAGTCCAGCAGCACGGCGGCGTGGCCGTGCATGTCGAAGTCCCAGCGCTTGATCAGGTTGAACTCGGGCAACTGCTGCTCGGCACTGCTCAGTTGCCGTGCCACGTAGTCGCCGAAGGAGGCATCGCCCTGGCTCGGGTCGCGGCTGATGACGAAGCTGGCTTCCTGGGCTCCGCCGACGGCGGGCAGCTTGAAGATATTGATGCTCTGGTCCTGCCAGGCGTCAGGGATGTCGAGATCGGCTTCTTGAAGACGGTAAGAGGACAAGGGATTCGCGTTCCATGCTGAAAAGGGGGGAGTTGTACAACGGCAAATCTTCAAGCAATGCCCGGTAACAATCAAGGAACCCGTCGGCAACTTTGAACAAATGCATCATCGCTCGCACCCGTGGCCAGCCAGGGCTCAGCGTGCCTCGAGGCAGGCCGCATAGGCCTTGGCGAAGCGGTGATCGAACTTCAGGGCCTGGGGTTCCTCAGGGTCGATGGTGACGTTCCACAGGGCCTGTTGCACCACGTCATAATGGACCCAGCCGATGATCCCGCTACCGGACGTTTCATAGAACAGCTGCAGGCTCAACTGCTGGCCATCATCCCGATCGATCAGCAGCTTGAGCTTGTCCGGGGTGGTGAAGTCACGATAGGGAAAGTCACTGCTGCGCACCATTTCGGTGAGGTAGCCATAGCAGCCCTGGCCTGGGGCCGACTCATCGGCCTGGGCGGACAAGGTCGCGGCGGCCAGTAGGCCAAGGCCCGCAAGTTTCAGGTACCGCATGATTGCCCCTTGAGCCTCAGGGTCTCGACCTGATCGTTGATTTCGATACGGGCCAGCACCTGGCGATCGTGAGACTCCTGGTACTCGCTGAAATTGTTGCGCTTGAGAATGTCCAGGGTGATCCGGATACCCGCTCCGGGATTCTGGTACTCGCTGCGTTGCGGGCTTTGTACCGCGCCTGTGAGCTCCACCAGCTGGCCACCGGTCTTGAGGTAGAGAAAACGCTCCGCCACCTCCACCAGCAATCGCGGGGCCTTGGGCGCCACGCTGTAATCCTCGCGGGCCAGGGAGTAACCACAGATCCAGGCACCGGAGTTGTCGTACTTCTGGCTGTGAAACCAGTTCAGGGCCTCGCGATAGCCAATCGGCTCCAGGCGCGGCTGGCTGCTGGCCAAAGCCGACGGCAGACTCAGGAGACTGGCGACGCAGGCAGGGACGAACAGACGGCGCAGCAGGACGGTCAATACAGGGGAATTGCTGATCGGGCGGGTCATCCTTGGCCTTGGGTCGCAACGCAAACAGGCGGGCATCCTAGCTACGCCTGCCAGCCTTCGCAAGCCAGGCCTATGGTTTGCGACCGGCAAAAAAAATAGGCACCCGATGCGCTCGGCGTGCCTATTTTTCCCCTGCGTGCGCCCTATCGCGGGAGCCCGCTCAATGCTTATGGATTGACGCTGTCTTTCAACGATTTGCCGGGCTTGAATGCCACGGTGTTGCTGGCCTTGATCTTCACCGGCTCGCCGGTCTGCGGGTTCTTACCGGTGCGGGCGCCACGGTGGCGTTGCAAGAAAGTGCCAAAACCGACCAGGGTGACGCTGTCTTTGCGGTGCAGGGCCCCGGTAATTTCTTCAAGAATGGCGTTGAGCACACGGCTGGCTTGCTCTTTGGTCAGGTCCGCTTTTTCAGCAATGGCTGCGGCGAGTTCTGGTTTACGCATAGTGTGAAGCCTCTTTGACGGTTTTTTGTTGTTATGTCCGTGCTGTTCACGGGAACAGCGCCCAAGGCGCCGCAGGCTCTACACTGCGGCAGACGGGTGTGAGGATGGCACGCGCTGGAGAGTGGCGCCAGTCTCCTGGCGACCTTTGTGGGGGCAAAATCCCGGTTATTCCGACAGAACGACCCGTATTCAGGCCAGCAGTGCCGGGAGCTCCTTGTTCAGGGCCAGTTTTTCCATCACTGCGGCCCCGGTCAGGGCGTAGCCCAGCAGCTGGCCGCTGGCGTCGCGGCACAGGGCCTTGATGTCGGCACCCTGCCCTTCGGCAGTCCAGACGCCTTCCATGCCCCGTGGCGGTGGCGAGACCACCAACGGGCAGACCGGCGTCTTGACGGTGATTGGCATCGGCCCGTAGCTGACCGCCGTCGGCTTGCCGGCCAGGGTCTGCGCCAGGGCCCGGGCGCAGCTCATCAGCGGCAACACGTACAGCAGGTTCAGGCCATCGACCTCGGCGCAATCGCCCAGGGCATAGATATTGGCATGGGAGGTCTTGAGCTCGCGGTCCACCACCACCCCACGATTGACCATCAGCCCGGCCGCGGCGGCCAGGTCGATGCGCGGGCGCAGGCCGATGGCCGAGACCACCAGGTCACAGAGGATCACCTGGCCATCGGACAGGTGGGCCTCCAGGGCCTCGCCATTGCGTTGCAAACGGTTGAGCACCTGCCCCAGGTGGAAGCGCGCGCCCAGGCTTTCCAGGCCGGCCTGGACCGCAGCTGCAGCGGCCGGATGCAGCAAGGTCGGCATGACCTGCTCGCACGGCGCCACCAGGTCCACCTCATAGCCGCCGACGATCAGGTCGTTGGCGAACTCGCAGCCGATCAACCCGGCCCCAAGCAGCAGCACCCGGCGCTTGCCGGCGGCGGCGGCGCGAAAGCGCGCATAGTCTTCAAGGTCGTTGATGGGGAAGATCAGGTCCGATGCATCGCCCTGCACTGGAACGCGTACGGTTTCCGCACCCCAGGCCAGGATCAGGTCGCGATAGACCACCGCCTCCTCGCCGATCCACAGGCGCTTGTGGCCCGGATCGATACCGCTGATCCGGGTATGGGTACGGACCTCGGCCTTGAGCTGCTCGGCCATGGCGCCGGGCTCGGCCATGCTCAAGCCATCGGCGTCCTTGTTCTTGCCAAAGCCGGTGGAGAGCATTGGCTTGGAGTAGGAACGACCGTCATCGGCGGTGATCAGCAGCAGCGGCGTATCGCCGTCGAGCTTGCGAAATTCCCGGGCCAGGTTGTACCCCGCCAGGCCCGTACCTACGATCACTACCGGTGCGCTCATGCCTTGCTCCTTGTTACTGGTCATTGCCTGCAAAAATCGATCAAGCGATCTCGATCATTTCGAAGTCGGTCTTGCTCACGCCGCAGTCCGGGCAGAGCCAGTCTTCAGGCACGTCTTCCCAACGGGTACCCGGCGCAATACCGTCATCCGGCCAACCTTCCGCTTCGTTGTAGATCAAGCCACAGACCACACACTGCCACTTCTTCATCGATGCATTTCCTCGAGCATTCAGGCGTAGCCGGCGGGGCGGTCGATGGGTCGACTCTGGACAATCCCCACGCTGATCAGCATCCGGCACTGGGGTTTTTTACTGGTCGCTACCGGCAGATGCAAGCACGTTCGTGCCACCAGGCGGCCATGATCAATCAAAACCCCAGGTTGTCATGCTAAGCTCGCCACCTCATTTGCTGCCAATAACGACCCACCGTGCCGCACTCAATGCCCCCCACGCCGAGCCCGAACTGGCTGGCGCAAAGCCGTCTGTCCCCCTTTCCTGGCGCACTGGTCGCCAACTGGCTTTTCGATGAAGGGTCGCTGACCCGACGCCTGACCCGGCTCTCCAACAATGGCTTCAGCGTCACGCCGCTGGTGGAGCAATGGCAAACCCTGCGCAGCGACGAATGCCTGGCCCTGGATATTGCAGAGCACAGCCAGGGTTGGGTGCGCGAGGTGTATCTGCGAGGGCACGGCGAGGCCTGGGTGTTCGCCCGTAGCGTTGCCGCGCGCAGCGCCCTGGAGGAAGGCGGGCTGGACATCGACGAACTGGGCAGCCGCTCCCTGGGCGAGCTGCTGTTCTGCGACGAGGCCTTTACCCGCCGTCCCATCGAAGTCTGTCGTTACCCACGGGAATGGCTGCCCGAAGCCGTCGCCAACAACGGCCTGTGGGGACGCCGCTCGCGCTTCGATCGCGGGCCGCTGAGCCTGCTGGTGGCCGAAGTCTTCCTGCCCAGCCTGTGGTGCGCCGTAGACGCCCAACCGGAGGCCTGCTGATGTACCTGCGCCTGCTTCAGTCCCTGAACCGCCTGCATCCACGGACCTGGGACTTCCTGCAACTGACCCGCATGGACAAACCCATCGGCATCTACCTGCTGCTATGGCCGACCCTCAGCGCCCTGTGGATCGCCGCCAAGGGTGCGCCGTCCCTGGGCCATGTGTTGATCTTCGGCCTCGGCGTGGTCCTGACTCGGGCCGGCGGCTGCGCGATCAACGACTTCGCCGACCGCAAGGTCGACGGCCAGGTCAAGCGCACCGAACAGAGGCCCCTGGCCACTGGCAAGGTCAGCGCCAAGGAAGCCCTGGCGTTGTTCGCGGTACTCATGGGCACAGCCTTCCTGCTGGTGCTGTGCACCAACGCCACCACGGTCTGGCTGTCGTTCGGCGCCCTGGCGCTGGCCGCCTGCTACCCCTTCATGAAGCGCTACACCTATTACCCACAAGTGGTGCTGGGGGCCGCGTACTCCTGGGGCATCCTGATGACCTTCACCGCCCAGGACGGCCAGTTGCCGGCGACGGCGTGGCTGCTGTACATCGCCAACCTGCTGTGGACCGTGGGCTACGACACCTACTACGCCATGACCGACCGCGACGACGACTTGAAGATCGGGGTGAAATCCACGGCGATCCTGTTCGCCGAAGCCGACCGGGTAATCATCCTGACCTTGCAGGGCCTGTCCCTGGGCTGCCTGCTGCTGGCAGGCGCGCGATTCGACCTGGGAGGCTGGTTCCACCTGGGGCTGGCGGTGGCCGCGGCATGCTTCGCCTGGGAGTTCTGGTACACCCGGGACCGCGACCGGCTCAAATGCTTCAAGGCCTTCCTGCACAACCACTGGGCAGGCATGGCGATCTTCATTGGCGTGGTACTGGACTACGCCCTGCGCTAGCTCTGTGCAGCCGCTGCCGAAGGCTCGGGCCGCGTTCGGACGTGGGCCTGAAAGAACGCAGCGGGCTTGAGGCCGCTAGAAGTTCGACGGGACGCCCTGCGGGCCTTTGCGCAGCTTAGCGGGCTCAGCAGCGGCTACAGGACTTGTAGCCGCCACAGGTGGGGTTACTGCTTGGCGACCTTCCAGGCGCCGTCCATCTTGCCTTCGCCGGTCATGTCGCCGGCCTTCTTGTCCATGACGAAACCGTACAGCGGCTTGCCGTCATAGGCCCACTGCATCTTGCCGTCGTCACGCTTGATCATCGTCCATTTGCCCTCGGCCTTGTCGCTGGCCCCGGCCATCAGTGGTGGCCAATTGGCCGCACATTTGTCGTTGCACATGGACTTGCCATCAGCGTCCTTGGCGAAGGTATAGAGGGTCATGCCCTTGTGATCCACCAACATGCCGTCCTTGCTCATCGCCGGCTCGGCAGCCAGGGCCAGGGTCGGCAGGGCCAGGGCAGCGCCTACCAGCAGGACTTTCAGGGAGTGCTTGAACACAGTCATGGAAACCTTCTTTTGTGGTTGTCAGGAATCGGACCCCAAGCTTAGTCGAGGAAGCTGCACCTCGCCCCGCGACCTGAAATACTGTCACACGACTGCAATAATTCCGTTATCTAATGCGGCGCAAGACAGTTAAATGACAAGAGGTTCAAGCATGGTTGGCAGAAGCATTCTGATCGTTGACGACGAAGCGCCTATTCGCGAAATGATCGCCGTTGCGTTGGAAATGGCCGGCTATGACTGCATGGAGGCAGAGAACTCTCAGCAGGCACATGCCATCATCGTCGACCGCAAGCCGGACCTGATCCTGCTGGACTGGATGCTCCCCGGAACCTCCGGTATCGAGCTGGCGCGACGCCTCAAGCGTGACGAGCTGACCGGTGACATCCCGATCATCATGCTCACCGCCAAGGGCGAAGAGGACAACAAGATCCAGGGCCTGGAAGTCGGCGCCGACGACTACATCACCAAGCCGTTCTCCCCCCGTGAGCTGGTGGCCCGGCTCAAGGCCGTGCTGCGCCGTGCCGGCCCATCCGATGGCGAGGCCCCCATCGAAGTCGGCGGCCTGCTCCTGGACCCCATCAGCCACCGGGTGACCATCGACGGCAGGCCCGCGGAGATGGGACCCACCGAATATCGCCTGCTGCAGTTCTTCATGACCCACCAGGAGCGCGCCTACACACGTGGCCAACTGCTGGATCAGGTCTGGGGCGGCAACGTGTACGTCGAGGAGCGCACCGTGGACGTGCATATCCGTCGACTGCGCAAGGCCCTGGGGGATGCCTACGAAAATCTGGTACAAACCGTGCGCGGCACCGGGTATCGGTTTTCAACCAAAGGTTGAAAGCAGTTGCAGGCTGTCAGCTAAAAGCGGCAAGTAGAAGCCGGTCTGCTTTGACTTGAAGCTTGCAACTTGAAACTTTTCACCGTCCGAAGGACCGATTGTGAATCAAAACTGGCATGGCACCCTGATTCGCCACATGTTGCTGTTGGTCACCGGCTGCCTGCTGGTGGGGCTGGTCAGCGGCTACTACGGCTGGAGCCTGGCCGCCGGCCTGGGGATCTACCTGGCCTGGACCCTCAAGCAGCTGCTGCGCCTGCATGAATGGCTGCGCCTGCACCAGCCCGATGAGGCGCCACCCGATGGCTACGGCCTGTGGGGCGAGGTGTTCGACAGCATCTACCACCTGC
This sequence comes from Pseudomonas sp. BIOMIG1BAC, assembly GCF_001705995.2. Lineage (NCBI taxonomy): Bacteria > Pseudomonadati > Pseudomonadota > Gammaproteobacteria > Pseudomonadales > Pseudomonadaceae > Pseudomonas > Pseudomonas sp. BIOMIG1BAC. Next base: position 86,472 of record NZ_CP049045.1, read on the forward strand.
AACGTCGCGACCAGCGGGTCCGCGGGCGCCTGCAAGCGGTGATCGACCGCGTCCAGGAGTCCACCGCGGCCCTGAAGGATGCAGTGATCATGCTCGACAGCGACGGCAACCTGGAGTGGTGGAACCGCGCCGCCGAGACCCTGCTGGGCCTCAAGACACCCCAGGACAGCGGCCAGCCGGTGACCAACCTGGTGCGTCATCCGCGCTTCAAGGAATACTTCGAACAGGACAGCTACGCCGAACCGCTGGAGATCCCCTCCCCGGCCAACGACCGCGTGCGCATCCAGCTCTACATCACCCGCTACGGCAACAACGAGCATCTGATGCTGGTGCGCGACGTGACCCGCATCCACCAGCTGGAACAGATGCGCAAGGACTTCATCGCCAATGTGTCCCACGAGCTGCGCACGCCGCTGACGGTGATCTGCGGCTACCTGGAGACCCTGCTGGACAACGTCGAAGAGGTGAACCCGCGCTGGAACCGCGCCCTGCAGCAGATGCAGCAGCAAGGCGGGCGTATGCAGACGCTGCTCAACGACCTGTTGCTGCTGGCCAAGCTGGAGGCCACCGACTACCCCTCGGACAACCACCCGGTGCCCATCGACACCCTGCTGCAATCGATCAAGAGCGATGCCCAGGCACTGTCCGGCGAGCGCAACCAGCGCATCACCCTGGAGGCCGACGCCTCGGTACAGCTCAAGGGCAGCGAGGCGGAACTGCGCAGCGCGTTCTCCAACCTGGTGTTCAACGCGGTGAAGTACACCCCGGCCGAAGGCAACATCCGCATCCGCTGGTGGGGCGACGAACAAGGCGCACACCTGAGCGTGCAGGACTCCGGGATCGGCATCGACAGCAAGCACCTGCCGCGCCTGACGGAGCGCTTCTACCGGGTCGACTCCAGCCGCAACTCCAACACCGGCGGCACCGGCCTGGGCCTGGCCATCGTCAAGCACGTACTGCTGCGCCACCGTGCCCGCCTGGAGATCAGCAGCGTGCTGGGCCATGGCAGCACCTTCACCTGCCATTTCGCCCCGGCCCAGGTGAAGAAAAACCGCCTCGCCAGCCTGACCGACCAGCGCTGACAGCGGCCTGCCCCTAGGCAACCGCCCTGTCAGCCGCTACATTGCGTAGCTTGTGCCTGCCCTCCAGGCACCGTATCGCCCTCTTTTCGAATACATGGAATCCGCAAAACCCCATCATGGACCCTTCCCCTGGTTTTACCCTCGCGTCTCTGTTCGCCGACTTCGGCATGATTCTTTTTGCTCTGATCCTGGTCCTGCTCAACGGCTTCTTCGTGGCCGCCGAGTTCGCCATGGTCAAGCTGCGCTCGACCCGGGTCGAGGCCATCGCCCACAAGAACGGCTGGCGCGGGCAAATCCTGCGCACCGTGCACAGCCAGCTGGACGCCTACCTGTCGGCCTGCCAACTGGGCATCACCCTGGCTTCCCTGGGCCTTGGCTGGGTCGGCGAGCCGGCTTTCGCCCACCTGCTCGAACCCCTGCTGGGCGCCGTGGGCGTGAGCTCTGCGGAAGTGATCCGCGGGGTGTCGTTCTTCACGGCGTTCTTCATCATTTCCTACCTGCATATCGTGGTCGGCGAACTGGCGCCCAAGTCCTGGGCGATTCGTAAACCCGAACTGCTGTCCCTCTGGACCGCAGTGCCGCTGTACCTGTTCTACTGGCTGATGTACCCGGCCATCTACCTGCTCAACGCCAGCGCCAACACCATCCTGCGCATCGCCGGCCAAGGCGAGCCCGGCCCACACCACGAGCACCACTACAGCCGCGAAGAACTCAAGCTGATCCTGCACTCCAGCCGGGGCCAGGACCCCAGCGACCAGGGCATGCGGGTACTGGCCTCGGCGGTGGAAATGGGCGAGCTGGAAGTGGTGGACTGGGCCAACTCCCGGGAAGACCTGATCAGCATCGAGTCCACAGCGCCGCTCAAGGCCGTGCTGGCGCTGTTCCGTCGCCACAAGTTCAGCCGCTACCCGGTGTACGACAGCGAACGCAACGAGTTCGTCGGCCTGCTGCACATCAAGGACCTGCTGCTGGAACTGGCGGCCCTGGACCATATCCCCGAGTCGTTCAACCTGGACGAACTGACCCGCCCCCTGGAACGCGTGTCGCGGCACATGCCGTTGTCCCAGTTGCTGGAACAGTTCCGCAAGGGCGGCTCGCACTTCGCCCTGGTGGAGGAAGCCGACGGCAAGGTCATCGGCTACCTGACCATGGAAGACGTGCTGGAAGTGCTGGTGGGCGACATCCAGGACGAACACCGCAAGACCGAGCGCGGCATCCTCGCCTACCAGCCGGGCAAGCTGCTGGTGCGCGGCGACACCCCGCTGTTCAAGGTCGAGCGCCTGCTGGGCATCGATCTGGACCATATCGAGGCCGAAACCCTCGCGGGCCTGGTGTACGAGACCCTGAAACGGGTGCCTGAAGAGGAAGAAGTGCTGGAAGTCGAAGGCCTGCGCATCATCATCAAGAAGATGAAGGGTCCGAAGATCATCCTGGCCAAGGTCCTGATGCTCGACTGATCGACCCCGCACCGGTCGGCTCCTGTGCGAGCCGGCTGGTCACTCCCGCCCTATTTATTGCCCAGGGCGAAGTTCGGCAAGCCCCCCAGGGGCTGGTCGAACTGGTAGGGAATCGACACCAGCCCCAACCCGGTATTGCGTTGCACCACGAAGTGCAGGTGCGGCCCGCTGCTGTTGCCGGTATTGCCCGACAGCCCCAACGGGCTGCCCACCGCCACGCGCTGGCCCTCGCGCACGCTCACCGATCCTTGCTTGAGGTGCAGGTACACGCCCATGGTGCCGTCGTCGTGCAGTACCCGGACGAAATTGCCGGCCGGGTTGTCGCCCCGGCCGCTCTGGGCGTTCTCGGTCTTGACCACCACCCCGCCACGCGCCGCGATGATCGGCGTGCCCACCGGCATGGCGATGTCCATCGCATAACGGCTCTTGGGGCTGGAATGGCTGTACTGGCCGTTCGCACCCTGGGTCAGGCGGAATGGCCCGCCCCGCCAGGGCAAGGGGTAGCGATAGGCCTGGGTAGCGCCTGCCGGGTCGCCCAGGGAATAACGAAACCTTGGGGTATAGCTCAAGGGCCGGTCGGTCCGGGTTGCCGTCAGGAGCGCCAGGCGCTGCCTGCTGCGGGCCGGCAGCACCCGGCGGATCGGCTGCCCGGGTGCGCCGCTGACGTTGTTCAGGCCGGCAAAGCCCAACTCCACCTCCACCGGCGCGTACAGGTCGTTACGCACGTACAGCGCGTCCACGCCCCTGTGCTTCTGGATATCGAGGCGCACCTGGTGTTCCAGGTGCTCGTCCATGCGATCGCGGAACACGAACGCCTGCGCTCCCGGCGAAGGCCGGTCGCTGTAGGACACCACGCCGTCGGCGTCGACGGACTTGTAGACCGTCATTGCCGCCAGCGAGCTGGCAACCATGGACAAGCCGCAGAGGAACAGCAGGCGTACGAACATTGAGCAGCTTCTTGGCAGGAGAGGAACCATGCTAGCAGCCTGATATGGAGCTTGTATGAATCAGGCGGGCGCCAGGGGCCGATTGCCGCCAACGTCGAAGCGGATCTCCACCCCCAGCTGCGCGGCCTCGCATAGGTTGACCAGCGCATCGAGGGAGAACTTGTTGATCCTGCCGCTAAGCACATCGTTGAGCCGGGGCTGGGTGATGTTGAGACGCTTGGCCGCCTCCTTCTGCGACAGCCCCCAGGCCTGCACGGTCTTGCCCAGCTCCAGCATCAGCTTGGCCCGCAGGCGCATGTTGGCGGCCTCCTGGGGGGTGGCTTCAAGGGCATCCCAGACGCTGGCAAAGCGCGGGTTGATCTGTTGGTCAGTCATGGCGTGAACCTGCTTGCTGAAATCTGGCACGAGCCAGCTCGATATCCCGCGCTTCGGTCTTGCGGGTAGTCTTGCGCACCGCGTGCAGCACATAGATGGCTGCAGGCCGCCTGACCACATAAAACACCCGAAACGCCCCTGAATCTTCATGAATCCTGATTTCGAAGACACTCGGGCCGATGGTTTTCACCGGTCTGCAATCGTAGGGCTGCTCGCCCTGCTGCAGCAGATCCAGCTGAAACCCGGCAGCCCGACGGGCATCTTCAGGGAATGCCCTGAGATCCCGCAGCGCGCTCCCGACAAACACCACATCCTTGTGCCTGGGCATCGAACTTCTCCTGTCAGTGACCAGGAACAAGGCTAATCAAGACTGCCAGGGCTGGCCGCACGGGGTTGTTTCAACGCATGGCTGCAAAGGGTGAATCAGGTAGAGCGCTTCCGGAAATTTATATCCAAATGGATATAAATCAAGTGTAGGACAGTTAATCAGACGTACGGCGGAAGGTGGCGGGAGGAACGGCCAAGCCCCTGTGGCCTGGGGTTACAGCCGAAGGTGCGGGTTATTGGCGGGATTGGGGATAACGCAGCCACCGGCCTGGATGGCTGGCCGAAAGCCGGCGGGGAAAAGTGTTTTCAGCAGATTTGCGCTTCGCTGTAGGAGCGGGCTTGGCAGTTCCTACAGCGAAGGGCCGGCGAGGATCAGCCCGCGCCTGGAACGAAGTGCTTCTGCGCAGTGCCGCGGGCGATCAGGCGCGAGATGTAGTCCAGCTTCTGCGCATCCTGATCGACGAAACGGAAGGTCAGCTGCAGCCACTCGCTGTCGGGCTTCGGCTCGTGCGCCACCACCGCATGCAGGTAGCCATTGAGCCGCGCCACTTCGGCGTTCTCGCCCTGCTCCAGGTCCAGTACTGCGCTGTCCAGCACCTGCGGCAGGTTCTCGGTGCGCTTCACCACCAACAGCGCTTCCTTGATGCTCAGGGCCTTGATCACGCAAGGCTGGGTACCGCCAGGCAAGCGCAGTTGGCCCTGGCCACGGCCACCACTGGCGGCAGCGGCGGCGGCAGGCGCCTTGACCGGTGGGCTATTGAGCAGGCCACGGGATGGCGCCGCAGCCGGGGCTGGTGCAGCGGCTGCCGGAGCGGCTGGAGCAGCTGGCCGGGCTGCCGGGGCGACCACCTCGGCCTTGCCACCGGTCAGGGCGCTCAGGGAGTCATTGCCAAAGGCGGAGTTCATCTTGGTCGGCGCGCTGTTCATCAGGGTGTCGAGCTTGCCGACCTTGTTCAGCGCCTGCTTGACCTTGGTCAGCAGCTGTTCGTTGGTGAAGGGCTTGCTGACATAGCCGGAAACCCCGGCCTGGATTGCCTGCACCACGTTTTCCTTGTCGCCCCGGCTGGTCACCATGACGAACGGCATGGCCTTGAGCGCTTCCTGGCCACGGCACCAGGTCAACAGCTCCAGACCGGACATTTCCGGCATTTCCCAGTCGCACAGGACCAGGTCGAAGGCTTCGCGGGCGAGCATCGCCTGGGCCTTCTTGCCGTTGACCGCGTCTTCGATCTTGATGCCCGGGAAGTAGTTGCGCAGGCACTTCTTCACCAGGTCACGAATGAACGACGCGTCGTCCACCACCAACACACTTACCTTACTCATCGACCACCCCTCTAAAAATCCCGGCAAGCATAACGCTGGCTGATGGCACTTTGCCAAAACTCTTCAGTCACGCCGGGACTTTTCGTTCGCGGGTGCTGCTTTTCGAATTCAAGGACCGCAAACAAAAACGCCCGGCCAAAAGGCCGGGCGCTCTTCTCGGGCAATCTTAATTATCGTCAGCTTCACCCGGAACATTAGCCGAATCGCCAGCCGGTCCTTCAACTTCTTCCTTCATGCGCTTGAGGCCCAGGTGGCGCACATCGGTGCCACGCACCAGGTAGATCACCAGCGCGGAGATGTTGCGCGCGTGGTCGCCGATCCGCTCCAGCGAGCGCAAAACCCAGATGATGCTCAAAACCCGCGAGATAGAGCGCGGGTCTTCCATCATGTAGGTGGCCAGCTCGCGCAGCGCGGTCTTGTACTCGCGGTCGATGATCTTGTCGTACTGGGCTACCGACAGGGCCAGTTCGGCGTCGAAGCGAGCGAAGGCGTCCAGCGCGTCACGCACCATGTTGCGCACCTGGTCGCCGATATGCCGCACTTCGACGTAGCCACGCGGGGCCTCGCCCTCCTCGCACAGCTGGATGGCCCGGCGGGCGATCTTGGTGGCTTCGTCGCCGATGCGCTCCAGGTCGATCACCGACTTGGAGATGCTGATGATCAGGCGCAGGTCGGAAGCCGCAGGCTGGCGCCGAGCGAGGATGCGCAGGCACTCCTCGTCGATATTGCGTTCCATCTGGTTGATCTGTTCGTCGATCTCGCGCACTTGCTGGGCCAGCCCGGAGTCGGCCTCGATCAGCGCGGTGACGGCGTCATTGACTTGTTTCTCCACCAGCCCGCCCATGGCCAGCAGGTGGCTACGCACCTCTTCCAGCTCGGCATTGAACTGCTGAGAGATGTGATGGGTTAAGCCTTCCTTCGAAATCATGGTTCGCTCCGCGAAAGTTGCAAGCTTCAAGCCGCAAGCTTCAAGCAGTTAAATATTGATCCGGATATCGCCTACCGCTTCTGTCTTGCCGCTTGAAGCTTGCGGCTTGCAGCTGTTCCTAGCCATAGCGCCCGGTGATGTAGTCTTCGGTCTGCTTCTTGGCCGGGTTGGTGAACAGGGTGTCGGTATCGCCGAATTCCACCAGTTTGCCCATGTACATGAACGCGGTGTAGTCCGAGACCCGCGCCGCCTGCTGCATGTTGTGGGTCACGATGACGATGGTGAACTTGGACTTGAGCTCGTAGATCAGCTCCTCGACCTTCAGGGTCGAGATTGGGTCCAGGGCCGAGCAGGGTTCGTCCAGCAGCAGCACTTCCGGCTCCACGGCGATGGTGCGGGCGATCACCAGGCGCTGCTGCTGACCACCGGACAGGCCCAGGGCCGAGTCGTGCAGGCGGTCCTTGACCTCATCCCACAGGGCCGCACCCTTGAGCGCCCACTCCACGGCTTCGTCGAGCACGCGCTTCTTGTTGATGCCCTGGATGCGCAGGCCATAGACCACGTTCTCGTAGATGGTCTTGGGAAACGGGTTGGGCTTCTGGAACACCATGCCCACCCGGCGGCGCAGCTCGGCCACATCCTCGCCCTTACGGTAGATGTTGTTGCCGTACAGGTTGATGGCGCCTTCCACACGGCAACCGTCCACCAGGTCGTTCATGCGGTTGAAGGTGCGCAGCAAGGTCGACTTGCCGCAGCCGGACGGGCCGATGAAGGCGGTCACGCGCTGCTTGGGAATGTTCATGCTGACGTCGAACAGCGCTTGCTTCTCGCCGTAGAACAGGCTCAAGCCGGGCACTTCGATCGCCACGGTTTCCTGCTCCAGGCTCAGGCTCTGCTTGTCGCGACCCAGGGCGGACATGTTGATGCCGTGGGTATGGGTTTCGTGTTGCATGGGTCTCACTCCGTTCGTAGCTGCAAGCTTCTAGCTGCAAGCCGCAAGTTTTGAGCAAAAGCGGCTTGTAGCTTGCCGCTTGTGGCTAATGGCTTTAGCTGTCCAGCGCCTTGTACTTCTCGCGCAGGTGGTTACGGATCCATACCGCCGACAGGTTGAGCACGGCGATCACCAGCACCAGCAGCAACGCGGTGGCGTACACCAGCGGCCGCGCGGCCTCGACGTTAGGGCTCTGGAAGCCGACGTCGTAGATATGGAAGCCCAGGTGCATGATCTTCTGGTCCAGGTGCAGGTACGGGTAGTTGCCATCCACCGGCAGCGACGGCGCCAGCTTCACCACACCCACCAGCATCAGCGGCGCCACTTCGCCGGCGGCACGGGCCACGGCGAGGATCATGCCGGTCATCATCGCCGGGCTGGCCATGGGCAGGACGATCTTCCACAGGGTCTCGGCCTTGGTCGCGCCCAGGGCCAGGGAGCCTTCGCGCACGGTCCGCGGGATCCGCGCCAGGCCTTCCTCGGTGGCCACGATCACCACCGGTACCGCCAGCAGCGCCAGGGTCAGGGACGCCCAGAGCAGGCCCGGGGTACCGAAGGTCGGCGCTGGCAGTGCCTCAGGGAAGAACAGGCGGTCCAGGGAACCGCCCAGCACGTAGACGAAGAAGCCCAGGCCGAACACGCCGTAGACGATGGCCGGTACGCCCGCCAGGTTGTTCACAGCGATGCGGATCACCCGGGTCAGGGCGTTCTGCTTGGCGTATTCACGCAGGTAGACCGCCGCCAGCACGCCGAACGGCGTGACGATCATGGCCATGATCAGGGTCATCATCACGGTGCCGAAGATGGCCGGGAAGATCCCGCCCTCGGTGTTGGCTTCCCGCGGGTCGTCGCTGAGGAATTCCCAGACCTTGCTGAAGTAGAAGCCAACCTTAGTGAAGGTGCCCATGGCGTTCGGCTGGTAGGCATGCACCACCTTGCCCAGGCCGATCTCCACTTCCTTGCCGTTGGCATCGCGGGCGGTCAGGCTGTCGCGGTTGAACTGGGTATGCAGCTCGCTCAGGCGGGCCTCGATGTCCTGGTAGCGGGCGTTGAGTTCGGCGCGCTCGGCATCCATGTCGGCCTGGGCGGCGGCGTCCAGCTTGCCAGCCAGCTCCAGCTTGCGACCGTGCAGGCGGATGCGCTCCAGGCCGGCGTTGATCGCACCGATGTCGGACTTCTCCAGGGTCTTGAGCTGGGTCGCCAGCTTGTTCACCCGGTCGATCCGCGCCTGCAGCTCGGGCCAGGCGGCTTCGCCCTCGGCGACCACCTTGCCGTTTTCCTTGACGTTGACCAGGTAGCCGTAGAAGTTGCCCCACTCACGGCGCTCGATGGCCATCAGTTCCTTGGGGTAGCTCTGGTTGGTCAGCCACTCGCCGACGATCCAGGTGAAGTCGCTGCCGTTCAGGTCGCGGTTGCCCACCTTGAGCAACTCGCGGGTCATGAACTCAGGGCCCTGGTCGGGCACCGGCAAGCCGGCACTCTTCAGGCGCGCCCGGGGCACTTCTTCCTTTTGCACCACTTCACCGACGACCAGGTGATTGGCCTGGCCGGGCACGTCGTAGCTGGCATGCACCAGGTCCGCCGGCCAGAAGTGGCCCAGGCCGCGCACGGCGATCACCGCCAGCAGGCCGATGGTCATGATGACCGCGATGGACACTGCGCCACCGCTGATCCAGACGCCGGGGGCGCCGCTCTTGAACCAGTCTTTGAGGGAGTTCTGTTTCACAGACTTCTACCTTTCTTAAAGCGACGAGTATTTCTTGCGCAGACGCTGACGGATCAGCTCGGCGAGGGTGTTCATGATGAAGGTGAACAACAGCAGTACCAGCGCCGAGAGGAACAGCACGCGGTAGTGGCTGCCGCCGACTTCCGATTCCGGCATTTCCACCGCGACGTTGGCCGCCAGGGTGCGCAAGCCTTCGAACAGGTTCATCTCCATGACCGGGGTGTTGCCGGTGGCCATCAGCACGATCATGGTCTCGCCCACGGCGCGGCCCATGCCGATCATCAGGGCCGAGAAGATGCCCGGGCTGGCGGTGAGGATCACCACGCGGGTCATGGTCTGCCATGGGGTGGCGCCCAGGGCCAGGGAGCCCAGGGTCAGGCCACGGGGCACGCTGAACACGGCGTCTTCGGCGATGGAGTAGATGTTCGGGATCACCGCGAAGCCCATGGCCAGGCCCACCACCAGGGCGTTGCGCTGGTCGTAGGTGATCCCTAAGTCGTGGGAGATCCACATGCGCATGTCGCCGCCGAAGAACCAGTTCTCCATGAAAGGGCTCAGGTACAGCGAGAGGAAGCCGACCAGGATGATCACCGGGATCAGGATCGCGCTCTCCCAACCGTCCGGCACCTTCAGGCGCAGGGACTCGGGCAGGCGGCTCCAGGTGAAGCCGGCCACCAGGATGCCGATCGGCAGCAGCACCAGCAGGCTGAAGATGCCCGGCAGGTGGCCTTCGACATAGGGCGCCAGGAACAGGCCGGCGAAGAAGCCGAGGATCACCGTCGGCATCGCCTCCATCAGCTCGATCACCGGCTTGACCTTACGGCGCATGCCGGGGGCCATGAAGTAGGCGGTGTAGATCGCCGCGGCCACGGCCAGCGGGGCCGCCAGCAGCATGGCGTAGAAGGCGGCCTTCAAGGTGCCGAAGGTCAGCGGCGACAGGCTCAGCTTGGGTTCGAAGTCAGTGTTGGCCGCCGTGGACTGCCAGACGTACTTGGGCTCGTCGTAGTTCTCGTACCAGACCTTGCTCCACAGCGCGCTCCAGGACACTTCCGGGTGCGGGTTGTCCAGCACCAGGGGTTGCAGCTTGCCACCGGCCTCGACGATCACCCGGTTGGCGCGAGGCGACAGGCCGAACAGGCCCTGGCCATCCACCACCTGGTCCACCAACAGGGTGCGGTGGGCGGTACTGTGGAAGACCCCGAGCTTGCCGGCGGCGTCCAGGGCGACGAAGCCCTTGCGGCGCTCTTCGGCGGTGATCTCGACGATGGGCGCGGTGCCCATCTGGAAGGTGCGGATCTGCTTCAGGCGCAGCTCGCCGTCCGGGTCACGGGCCATGAACCACTGGGCCAGGCCACCCTTGGAAGTACCGATGATCAACGAGATGCCGCCCACCAACTGGGCGCTGGCGGTGACTTCGGTATTGGCGTCCTCCAGCAGTTTGTAGCGGCCGTTGAGGCTCTTGTCCCGCAGGCTGAAGACATCAGCCTGGGCACGGCCGTTGATCACGTACAGCCACTGCTGGCGTGGGTCGATGTACATGGCCTTGACCGGTTCGGTCATCTGCGGCAGGTCGATGGCGCTCTGCTCGCTGCTGACCTCGCCGGTCATCATGTTTTCTTCGCGCGAGAGCTTCAGCACATGCAGCTGCGAACCGGTGGAGCCGGCCAGCACCAGCGTGGTATCGCTGGCGTTGAGGTTGACGTGCTCCAGCGCGCCGCCTTCTGCATTGAGGGTGATCGGGGCTTCGCCGTAGGGGTATTCGATCGCCGGAGAGATGGTCTTCTTGCCATCCGGGTAGCTGACTTTATAGGTGTGGCGGAACACCAGGGCCTGGCCGTTGGACAAGCCGACCACCACCATGGGGATACCTGGCTGGTCCTTGCCGATGGAGGTGACGCGGGTGCCCGCCGGGATCGGCAGGTCGACCTTGCGCAGCTCGGCGCCGTTATCGATATCGAAGAACAGCGCCTGGCCCTTGTCGGAAACGCGCATGCCGACCTGGTTCTGCTCTTCCAGGGAGAACATCAGGGGCTTGCCGGCGTCTTGCATCCAGGCGGGCGTCAGGGGGTCCTTGGAGGTCAGCTCGGCGCCCTGGAACAGCGGGGCGACGACGTAGGCCAGGAAGAAGAAGATCAGGGTGATCGCCGCCAGGACGGCCAGGCCGCCGACGAGGACGTACCAACGGGTCAGGCGGTCCTTGAGCGCCCGGATGCGGCGCTTGCGTTGCAGTTCAGGCGTATTGAAGTCAATGCGCTTGGGGGGAGAAGTCGTAGTCATGGTGGAATTGGCCAGATCATTCATGCGCACACCCTAGCGATCCTGTATGACAGAAAGATGACAATGCAGTGACGCAACAAATCCGCCGCGTGGCTGGGCCTGCAGCGGACAGAAAATGGAGGTGGCAGGAGCCGGCCGGGGTGGTTGACCCAAAGGCCGGCTGCTGCGAAAAGGTCCGGCCGGGCCGGACCTTTGGCGGCGGTTTATGCGCCTTCTTTCAGACCCAGGTCAGCCAGGGCCTTGGCGGCGACTTTGGCTGGCAGTGGGATGTAACCGTCCTTCACGACCACTTCCTGACCCTGCTTGGACAGAACCAGTTTCACGAACTCGGCTTCCAGCGGGGCCAGAGGCTTGTTCGGGGCCTTGTTGACGTAGACGTACAGGAAGCGCGACAGCGGGTACTTGCCGTTCAGGGCGTTTTCTTCGGTGTCTTCGATGAAGTCGCTGCTGCCTTTCTTGGCCAGGGCCACGGTCTTCACGCTGGCGGTCTTGTAGCCGATGCCCGAATAGCCGATGCCGTTCAGCGAGGAGCTGATGGACTGCACGACCGAAGCCGAACCTGGCTGCTCGTTGACGTTAGGCTTGTAGTCGCCTTTGCACAGGGCTTCTTCCTTGAAGTAGCCGTAGGTGCCGGATACCGAGTTGCGACCGAACAGCTGCACTGGCTTGTTGGCCAGGTCGCCCTTCACGCCCAGGTCGCCCCAGGTCTTCACTTCTTCCTTGGCACCGCACAGGCGGGTCGAGGAGAAGATCGCGTCGACCTGTTCCATGGTCAGGTGCTGGATCGGGTTGTCCTTGTGCACGAATACGGCCAGGGCGTCCACGGCAACCGGGATGGCGGTTGGCTTGTAGCCGTACTTCTGTTCGAAGGCCGCCAGCTCGGTGTCCTTCATCTTGCGGCTCATAGGGCCCAGGTTGGAGGTGCCCTCGGTCAGCGCGGGTGGCGCGGTGGCGGAGCCAGCGGCCTGAATCTGGATGTTTACGTTCGGATATTCTTTCTTGTAGTGCTCGGCCCACAGGGTCATCAGGTTGGCCAGGGTATCGGAACCGACGCTGGACAGGTTGCCCGACACACCAGTGGTCTTGGTGTAGCTCGGGATAGCAGGGTCGACAGCGGCAACCGCGTGGGCAGTCGCAACGCCAGCGGCGACGAAGGTCATTGCCGCCATCAAACGCTTCAGTTTCATGCCTTACTCCTAGCAGATAGGGTGTGTTAAGTCGGGGCCAAGTATCTGTAGGCCGTGTGAACACTCTATGTCCGGAATATGACAATTAGATGAAAGGCCAGCATCGCGAGACTCGCGAGCTGGCCTTTTTTTCACAAGCGCCGCAGAGCGCCGTTCATGCAGGTGTCGCAGCAGGTTTCAGCGACCCTTCTTCCACAGGTACAGCCCCGAGAGCAGGCCGATGCCACAGATGATCGCCACGTAGTAGGCCGGGGCCATGGGGCTGCTCTTGAGCATCCAGGTCACCACCATCGGCGTCAGCCCGCCAAAGATTGCGTAGGCCAGGTTGTAGGAGAACGACAGGCCGCTGAAGCGCACCGCCGCCGGGAAGGCGCGGACCATCACGTAAGGCACCGCGCCGACGAGGCCGACGCACAGGCCGGTCAGGGCGTAGAGCGGGAACAGCAGGTGCGGGTTGTCCTGCAGCACGTGGTAGAAGACCCAGGACGAAGCCAGCAACAGCAGGCTGCCGAAGACGAACACCCGCCCGGCACCGAAACGGTCGGCCAGGCTGCCGAACAGCACGCAGCCCAGGCTCAGGAACACGATGGCCAGGCTGTTGGCCTCAAGGGCGGTGATGGCCGAGAACTTGTAGACCGTCTGCAGCACGGTGGGGGTCATCAGGATCACCACGATGATCCCGGCCGACAGCAGCCAGGTCAGCAACATGGAGATCAGGATCGCGCCGCGATGGTCACGCAGCACCGCCCGCAGCGGCAGCTCCTCGGCCAGGGCCTTGCGCAGTTGCAGCTCGGCGAACACCGGGGTCTCGTGGAGCAGGCGGCGCAGGTACACCGAGAACAGGCCGAACACCCCGCCCAGCAGGAACGGCACGCGCCAGGCATAGGCCGCCACTTCTTCCGGGGTATAGATGCTGTTAATGGCCGTGGCCACCAGCGAACCCAGGAGAATGCCGGCGGTCAGTCCCGAGGTCAGGGTGCCGCAGGCGTAGCCGATGTGCCGCGCCGGCACGTGCTCGGAAACGAACACCCAGGCCCCGGGCACTTCGCCACCGATGGCTGCGCCCTGGATCACCCGCATCAGCAACAGCAGCACCGGTGCCCACAGGCCGATCTGCTCATAGGTGGGCAACAGGCCCATGATCAGGGTCGGTACCGCCATCATGAAGATGCTCAGGGTGAACATCTTCTTGCGCCCCAGCAGGTCGCCGAAGTGGGCCATGACGATCCCGCCCAGGGGACGGGCCAGGTAGCCGGCGGCAAAGATGCCGAAGGTCTGCATCAAGCGCAGCCATTCGGGCATGTCCGCCGGGAAGAACAGCTTGCCCACCACAGTGGCGAAGAACACGAAGATGATGAAGTCATAGAACTCCAGCGCGCCGCCCAGGGCGGACAGCGACAGGGTCTTATAGTCACTACGAGTCAAGGGACGGGCGGGAGGCGCTGATTGCGCGGCGCTCGAGGGCACTGTGGTCATGGCAAGGGGCTTCTCTTATTAGTTGGTTCTGGAAGCCGCAACAGCTCTGGTTGGGGCCTGGCAGGTTCGGCACGATAGCAAATTGTTCGAACACCTACACAGCGACGCACAAATGACGCACAAAATTGCGAACCAGACGGGTCGTCGCGGAGTCTACCGACCGATATACTCGCAGGGCCCGGCGCGCAGAGCCGCTCCCGGCAAGGGTTGTTGTGCGAAAACGCCGTTGTATTCATGACCGCCGGGAACCTCCCGACGCAAGCAAGACAAGGCCGGAACACCATTGCATGCCCCACCCACAGTGCCCGGCGCGCAATGCTTCCCCTGTGCATGAACAGCCGGTTTCGCAGAGTTTCCCTTTAGCACGCCTTAGAAAGAACGTGACGAACGTAGTATGTTCGGGCTGAATCGTTTTTCCTGAAGACGGCTATTCACCTGAAGTACCCATGAAGCGTCACGGGTCAGAGGCCCCTCGGCATGATAGAGCTCGAACAAGAAGATCCAATCCCGCAAGGCGACCTGGCCCTGCAAATCACCGCCCTGCCGCGCGAAACCAACGGCTTTGGCGATATTTTCGGCGGTTGGCTGGTGGCCCAGATGGACCTGGCGGGCACCGCCATGGCCAGCCGCGTCGCCGGTGGCCGGGTGGCTACCGTGGCCATCGATCGCATGGCGTTCCTGGTGCCGGTGGCCGTCGGCGCGCAACTGTCGTTCTATACCCAGACCCTGGAGATCGGCCGCAGCTCGATCCAGATGATGGTCGAAGTGTGGAGCGACGATCCGCTGTCCAGCGAATGGCGCAAGGTCACCGAGGCGGTGTTCGTGTTCGTCGCCATCGACGGTAGCGGCCGCACCCGTTCGGTCCCGCCCAGGGCACGTTAAACCCGCGCGGCTGCCATGCGGTCCATGGCAGCCCAGCCTTTCGCACGAGAACCACGATGCCTACGCCCCACGTTGAAACGGTGAAACTGGACGAACTGAACTGCTGGCGGATCCGCCACGGCGATGCCGAACTACTGGTGGCCCAGCAGGGCGCGCACATTCTTAGCTACCAGCTGGCCGGGCAACCGCCGCTGATCTGGCTGAACGAAGAAGCCCGGTTCAAGGCTGGCAAGAGTATCCGCGCCGGCGTCCCCGTATGCTGGCCGTGGTTCGGCAACTTCGCGCGCAATCCACAGAGCGTCCAGGCCATGCGCCAGGGCAGCGATGCGGCGCCGGCCCACGGTCTGGTCCGCGCCACCGACTGGGAACTGCAAGGCATCGAGAGCGAAGGCGAGAGCCTGCTGGTGCGCTTGCGCCTGCCCTGCCCCGAAGGCGGCTTTCCTGGTTGGCCGCACCAGGTGGAGCCCAGCCTGCTGATCCGCCTCGACCAGCAATTGCACATCAGCCTGACCAGCCATAACCAGGGCAGCCAGAGCGTCAGCATCAGCCAGGCGCTACACAGCTACTTCGCGGTCAGTGATGTACGCCAGGTCCATGTCGAAGGCGTGGACGGCCTGGACTACATCGAGACACTGGAGGACTGGGCGACCAAGCGCCAGGACGGCGACCTGCATTTCACCGGGGAAACCGACCGCATCTACCTGGATGCGCCGGCGCAACTGGATATCGTCGATCCGCACTGGCAGCGTCGCATCCGCCTGGCCAGCCAGGGCTCGCGCACCGCGGTGATCTGGAACCCGTGGATCGACCGCGCCGCGCAGTTCAGCGACATGGCCGACGATGGCTGGCAACGCATGCTGTGCATCGAGACCGCCAACGTGATGGACGACATCGTGACCCTGGCTCCCGGCGCCAGCCACACCTTGAGCGTCAGCATCGACAGCATCGCGCTCTGACTGCAGGCCATGGGGAAGGAGTCGCTCCTTCCCCGCAGCCAACCCTCCTGTCGGCTACAAATCCGACTCCTGCACCACCCGCACCTTCGCCGCATCCAGGGCATAGGCCGCATCCGCCAGGTCATTGCTGACCTTCTCGATCTTCAAGGCACCTGTCACCCATAGCGGCGTGTAGATGTCGTCGAGCTTCACGCCCTTGGGAAAGCGCACCAGCACCAGCTGGTTGGGCGGCGGTGGCGGCACATGGATGCAGGCCCCTGGGTAAGGCACCAGGAAGAACAGCGTGCTGCGTCCCTTGGCATCAGCCTCCAAAGGCACCGGATAACCACCAATGCGGATCTGCTTGCCGTTCATGGCCGCCACGGTCTTGGTGGAATACATCACTGCCGGCAAGCCCTTGCTCTGCTTCAAGCCACCCTTCTGGGTAAAGGTGCCGTTGGCTTCGGGCGAGTTGTGGTCGATTTCCGGCATCTGCTCCAGGGCTTTCTGATCGGACTTGGGCATCAGCTCCAGCCAATCGGTTTCCGGCAGCTCGCCGGCCTGGGCCAGGCCGCAGCCCAGCAGAACGAGGGTCAATAAGAGACGACGCATGAGGGTGGTGCTCGGTCAAAAAGAAAGGACGGACAAACGCGGGCATTCTAGTGCCCAAACCATCGGCTGCGTTGAAGTTTCAGATGAAGAAAATCGCACCCCTCCGCCCGAGCGGCGAAGGGGGCTTGTGCACCGGCTCAGCTCTTCTTGATGAAGCCGTAGATCACCAGCAGGATGATCGCGCCCACCACTGCACCGATGAAGCCTGCGCCCTGGCCAGCCTGGTAGATGCCCAGTGCCTGGCCACCGTAGGTAGCCGCCAGCGAGCCGCCGATACCCAGCAGGATGGTCATGATCCAACCCATGCTGTCGTCTCCCGGCTTGAGGAAACGCGCGAGCAGACCAACGATCAAGCCGATGAAAATGGTTCCGATAATGCCCATGGCTGTTCCTCTGTAGGAGTGGGTAAACCAAAGCCTAGTCAGCGCCTTGGCATCCTGCTATCAGAGAACGGCGGGAAACGAAGGTTCCCGCCAGCCGGTGCATTTGTTATTCGGCGACCAGCGCCTGGACCTTGAGGATCTGCGCCTGCAGGGTCGCCTGGTCGGCACAGCGCAGGTTGGCATGGCCGACCTTGCGCCCGACCTTGAAAGCCTTGCCGTAGTGATGCAGATGGCAGTCGTCGATGCTGATGACCTTGTCCACCGGCGGTACTTCACCGATGAAGTTGATCATGGCGCTCTCGCCCACCTTGGCAGTGGAACCCAGCGGCAGGCCGGCCACCGCCCGCAGGTGGTTTTCGAACTGGCTGCACTGGCTGCCTTCGGTGGTCCAGTGCCCGGAGTTGTGTACCCGCGGGGCGATTTCGTTGGCCTTCAGGCCCCCGTCCACCTCGAAGAACTCGAACGCCATCACGCCCACGTAGTCCAGTTGCTTGAGCACGCGGCTGGAGTAATCCTCGGCCAGCGCCTGCAACGGGTGATCGCTGCTGGCCACCGACAGGCGCAGGATGCCGCTGTCGTGGGTGTTGTGCACCAACGGGTAGAACCGGGTCTCGCCATCGCGGGCACGCACGGCGATCAGCGACACTTCGCCAGTGAACGGCACGAAGCCTTCCAGCAGGCACGGCACGCTGCCCAGCTCGGCGAAGGTACCCTCGACATCGGCGGCGCTGCGCAGGACCTTCTGGCCCTTGCCGTCGTAGCCCAGGGTCCGGGTCTTGAGCACGGCCGGCAAGCCGATGCGCGCCA
The DNA here is from genome assembly GCF_001705995.2 of Pseudomonas sp. BIOMIG1BAC. Taxonomy (NCBI): domain Bacteria; kingdom Pseudomonadati; phylum Pseudomonadota; class Gammaproteobacteria; order Pseudomonadales; family Pseudomonadaceae; genus Pseudomonas; species Pseudomonas sp. BIOMIG1BAC. The sequence continues at coordinate 104,187 of NZ_CP049045.1, forward strand.
CCGCGGCGTCCAGGTCGGCCTGGGACTGGATGTCGGCGAACTCGGGGGTGGGAATCCCCAGGTCCTTGAACATGCTCTTCTCGAACCAGCGGTCACGAGCGATGCGCAGTGCCTCGGCGCTCGGGTAGACCGGCACGAATTGCGACAGGAAGGCCACGGTCTCGGCCGGCACGCTCTCGAATTCGAAGGTCACCAGGTCCACCTCGTCGGCCAACTGGCGCAGGTGGTCCTGGTCGCCGTAATCGGCCCGCAGGTGTTCGCCCAGGGCGGCTGCGCAGGCATCCGGCGCCGGGTCGAGGAAAGCGAAGTTCATTCCCAGCGGGGTTCCCGCCAGGGCCAACATGCGGCCCAGCTGGCCGCCACCGATTACACCGATCTTCATCGTCAACGACCTCAGGCGACGCGCGGGTCTGGATTGTCCAGGACGCTGTCTGTCTGTTCAGCACGGAATTTTTTCAGCACCGCATGGAACTGCGGATGCTTGGCGCCCAGGATGCTCGCCGAGAGCAGGGCGGCGTTGATCGCACCGGCCTTGCCGATGGCCAGGGTCGCCACCGGGATGCCGGCGGGCATCTGCACGATCGACAGCAGCGAATCCACGCCCGAGAGCATCGAGGACTGCACCGGCACGCCCAGCACCGGCAGGTGGGTCTTGGCCGCACACATGCCTGGCAGGTGGGCCGCGCCACCGGCACCGGCGATGATCACCTCGATGCCACGCGATTCGGCCTCTTCGGCGTACTGGAACAGCAGGTCCGGGGTGCGGTGTGCGGAAACCACCTTCACCTCGTAGGGGATGCCGAGTTTATCCAGCATATCGGCGGTGTGGCTAAGGGTGGACCAATCGGACTTGGAGCCCATGATCACGCCAACCAGTGCACTCATCGTCGTGCCTCTTTCTCTCTGGGCGCCCGCAGGCGCGTCAAAAAACAACAAGCCACGCAAAATGGCGTGGCTTGTTGTACGAATTCTGGCCAGGTAAACCGGCCGGAGGCCGCGCAGTATACCCAAAAAAATGTCCGCGACACACGTTCACCGACCACCTGCGACACACTGGCCTTCTTTGCCCAAAGGCCCGGTTTTATTGACTTTGAAGTCAGCCGCCCCACATTGGAAATCCCTGCGGCCCTGCCGGTTTCCTGTAGCCGCGGCCACAGGCGACGCACGGGCGCACAACGGCCGCAGAAAAGGTCCAGTCGGCCACGCACCCGAGGGCCCGGCGGGCCTTGTCGCAGCCTCACCGGCGGCTACAGGGTCATGGGTTGCTCGCACCCTGCGCCGCGGCGCCCTCGAGCTTGCGCCACAGCAGGCGCACGTTGGCCTTGCGCACCAGGGCACAGCGGTACAGGCGGATCTCCAGCGGCACATGCCATTGCGCGCCACCGCACACCACCAGCTCGCCCCGGGCCAGCTCGGCGCGCACGCTCAATTGCGGCACCCAGGCAATACCCAGGCCTTCCAGGGCCATGCTCTTGAGGCTATCGGCCATGGCGGTCTCATAGACGGTCGTGAAACGCAGGTTGCGCTGGCGCAGCAGCAGATTGACCGATCGCCCGAGGAAGGCCCCGGCGCTGTAGGCCAGCAACGGCACGCTGGCTTCGCCTTCCAGGTCGAACAGCGGCTTGCCCTGGGCATCGGCGGCGCAGACCGGAAGCATCTCGGTGTGCCCCAGGTGCAGCGAGGGGAAGATTTCCGAGTCCATCTGCAAGGCCGCGTCCGGGTCATAGAAAGCCAGCATCAGGTCACAACCGCCCTCGCGCAGGGCGTGTACCGCATCGCCGACGTTGGTCGCCACCAACCGGGTGGCAATGTTCAGGCCCTCGTTGCGCAGTTGTGCGATCCAGCGTGGAAAGAACCCCAGGGCCAGGGAGTGGGCCGCCGCCACCTGCATCACCTCGCCCTGCCCCCCTTCCAGATGGTGCAGGTGGCGCACCACTTCGCCGAGCTGCTCGACCACAGTGCGCGCCGTCACCAGGAACAGCTGCCCGGCCGCCGTCAGCTCCACCGGCGTGCGCGAACGGTTGACCAAGGTCAGGCCCAGGGCGGCCTCCAGGCTGCGGATGCGTCGGCTGAACGCTGGCTGGGTCACGAAGCGACGCTCGGCGGCCTGCGAGAAGCTACGGGTGGCGGCCAGGGCACTGAAGTCCTCGAGCCATTTGCTTTCCAGATTCATCACGTCCTCCCGGACACGCACCATTTTAGGTCACACGCTCGCCGGCAAAGCGGCGTCACATGGGCATTATGCCGAATATGCATAGGCCAGTGTTTAACAGCATTGGCTCTAAATTACCCTTAGCCCTAGGATTCGCAGCGTTCCCGGCACAGACCGGGTCCCTACCGAGATGATTTCCGTCATGTCCTCCGCTGCATCTTTCCGTACAGAAAAAGATCTGCTTGGCGTACTCGAAGTACCGGCTCAAGCGTATTACGGCATCCAGACCCTGCGAGCGGTAAACAACTTCCGCCTCTCGGGCGTTCCGATTTCGCATTACCCAAAACTGGTCGTGGCCCTGGCGATGGTCAAGCAGGCAGCTGCTGACGCCAACCGCGAACTGGGTCACCTGAGCGAAGCCAAGCATGCGGCCATCAGCGAGGCCTGTGCCCGCCTGATCCGCGGCGACTTCCACGAAGAGTTCGTGGTGGACATGATTCAAGGCGGCGCTGGCACTTCGACCAACATGAATGCCAACGAAGTCATCGCCAACATCGCGCTGGAGGCCATGGGCCACAGCAAGGGCGAATATCAGTACCTGCACCCGAACAACGACGTGAACATGGCGCAGTCGACCAACGACGCCTACCCGACCGCGATCCGCCTGGGTCTGCTGCTGGGTCACGACGCACTGCTGGCCAGCCTCGATAGCCTGATCCAGTCGTTCGCCGCCAAGGGTGAAGAGTTCAGCCACGTCCTGAAGATGGGCCGTACCCAGCTGCAAGACGCCGTGCCGATGACCCTCGGCCAGGAGTTCCACGCCTTCGCCACCACCCTGGGTGAAGACCTGGCCCGCCTGAAGACCCTGGCGCCGGAAGTACTGACCGAAGTCAACCTGGGCGGCACCGCCATCGGCACCGGCATCAACGCCGACCCGCGCTACCAGAACCTGGCCGTGCAACGCCTGGCCACCATCAGCGGCCAGCCGCTGGTCCCGGCGGCCGACCTGATCGAAGCCACCTCCGACATGGGTGCCTTCGTGCTGTTCTCCGGCATGCTCAAGCGCACCGCGGTCAAGCTGTCGAAGATCTGCAACGACCTGCGCCTGCTGTCCAGCGGCCCGCGTACCGGCATCAACGAGATCAACCTGCCAGCGCGTCAGCCCGGCAGCTCGATCATGCCCGGCAAGGTCAACCCGGTTATCCCGGAAGCGGTCAACCAGGTGGCGTTCCAGATCATCGGCAACGACCTGGCCCTGACCATCGCGGCCGAAGGCGGCCAGCTGCAACTGAACGTGATGGAGCCGCTGATCGCCTTCAAGATCTTCGACTCGATCCGCCTGCTGCAACGCGCCATGGACATGCTGCGCGAGCACTGCATCACCGGCATCACCGCCAACGAAACCCGTTGCCGCGAGCTGGTTGAGCACTCCATTGGCCTGGTCACCGCGCTGAACCCGTACATCGGCTACGAGAACGCCACCCGTATCGCTCGCATCGCCCTGGAAAGCGGCCGCGGCGTGCTGGAACTGGTTCGCGAAGAAGGCCTGCTGGACGACGCCATGCTCGACGACATCCTGCGTCCGGAAAACATGATTGCCCCGCGCCTGGTTCCGCTGAAAGCGTAACCGCCGCGACACCGAAACATGCAACACCGCTCACCAGGTTGAGGGACTAGACACCTCTCACCTTTTGAGGGCCTGGAGACTCGTCTCCAGGCCCTTTTTTTTGCCTGGGATTTTTCCCTGCCACTGCAATTGCCACCCCCACCTCACCCCAACCCCGTAGCCGCTGCCGAGCCCGCGAGGCTGCGAACGGCACCGCAGGGGCCGTCGATACCGGCACATCCGCTATGTGCCTGGTGCAGTGCTTTCGCCCTGAAATCGCTGCACCCGCCTCGTCGGAGTGCCGCCCAGCTCGTTCACAGCCGGCGGCAGCGGCTACAGGTTTTGTTCGGGGCAGTGGATAATCAGCCTCCCGCCACAGCCGGCAATGACTACCAAGGCACTCCGTCGATGGACCCGACATCCACCCAGGCCCTGCAACAGCTACGCGCCCTGCTCCCCATCGGCCTGCGTCACGCCCAAGCCCTGCTCGCCCGCTGCGCAGGCAACCCTCAACAAGCCGCCGAGCTCTACAAGTCCGAGCTGTTGCAGGTGCTGGTAGACAAATCCGGCCTGCCCTCCGAGCAAGCCAGGGAACAGCTGCTCAACGCCGGTTACGACCTCAACCGCGCCCTGCACGCTATAGAAGAAGCGCGCTTCACCCTGACCCAGCGCATCCTGCGCAAGCATCATCGGGACCCGGGCCAGGCCCTGGACCTGATTGCCCAGGCCATCGAAACCGCCGAGCAACTGCCACGCCAGTACTGGCTGGATTTCGCGCGACTGGAGCAACTGGCCCCGGCCCCACGCTGCTTCATGATCCTGCACGAATGGCTGGCCTATGAGGGCTGGGAAGGTTTCGACAGCGCCCTGCACTTTCACCTGCCCCAGGCCATCGCTCAGTTCAGGCTCCTGCAACTCGACACCCTGGCGGACACCCTGGAACAGGCCGATCAGCGCCAGCAGCAGGTGCGGGCCGCCCATGCCGAGCACGAATGCCCCATCGAGCTGGCCATGCGGATCAACCAGGACCCGCTCTTCAACCGCCGCCAGGACCACTTCAACCAGCAGAGGCCACTACTGGATGAATGCCTGTACCAGTGGGTGGAGCGACATATAGAACAGTTTCCAACCTGAGCGGCGAGCCGGCGTTCCCGTGCAAACCGCCGCTACCGGCCCCCAGAAATCGGTAAACTGCCGCCCTCACCGAACACGGACCTCGGATTCAGCCGCCATGGAATTGCAGTACCGCCTCACCCCGGCCCACACCGAAGCCCGGCTTGCCGAAACACTGCCGCAGGCGCTGCTTGAGCATGACCAATTGCAGACGCGGATCTCCAGCGTCACCTCACGTTGGCAAGGGCGCCTGCTCGGCCCGCTGATCCTGCTGCTGAGCCTGATCGCCGCGCCCCTGGCGCTGTATTTCCCGGAACGGCGCTTTACTCCGGAAAAAATCATCGCCCTGGTGCTCTGCGCGCTGATTTTCATCCCGCTCTGGTGGCGCTTTTCCGGGCGCTGGGTTCAGCGCCTACAAGCCCGAACTCGTAACCGCACGCCGCTACGCAGCCTGAATCACCGCCTGATCGAAGCCCGCCTGCGGGCGCCGTTGAAGGCTATCGAGGGCGTTTACCACCTGACCTTCGACGACCAGGGCTTCTCCCTGAGCAAACCTCCCAGAGCCAAGAGCAGCCTGACCTGGGGGCAGATCGTGTTCCTGCGCGAAGCGGCCAATTTCTACGACGTGGCCGATGCCCAGATGCAGCGCAAAGGCCAGGCCTGCCGCATCGCCAAACACAGTGAACTGATGGACGCCGAGGAATATCAGCAAGGGCTGCAAGCTTTTCTGAGCCACTGCCCGGTGGCGCCAAGCGCCAACTGATCACCTCCCCCGACGCCCCACCAACGGAATTTGCATGCACACATCAGCGTCCTCCCCCCGCCCTGCCCGCGCGCTGGCCATCCTCGGCACTGGCCATGCCCTGCCGCAGCAGGTGGTCACCAGCGCTGAACTGGACCGCCAGCTCGGCCTGGAAGCCGGTAGCGTGGCGCGCATCAGCGGAGTGCAGCAGCGCCATGTCGCCGCCCCTGCGGACACCGCCGCCAGCCTCGGCGCCAGCGCCGCGCACCGGGCCCTGGACGCAGCAGGCCTGGCGCTGGACCAGCTGGACCTGATCGTCTGCGCCAGCGGCACCCTGGACCAAGGCATGCCCTGCAACGCCGCGCTGCTGCAACGGGAGCTGGGCCTGGGGCAGTCGGGTATCCCGGCCATGGACATCAACGCCAGCTGCCTGGGCTTTATCGCCGCTCTGGACACCCTGTCCTGGCCGATCCAGGCCGAGCACTACCGACGTGTCCTGCTGGTGTGCGCCGATATCGCCTCCTGCGGCCTGGACTGGCAGCAGGTGGAAGTCAGCGGCATCTTCGGCGACGGTGCGGCGGCAGTGGTGCTGGGGGTGGGCGACGGTGGCCAGAAGATCCTCGCCTCGCGCCTCAAGACCTACGCCGAAGGCGCCGCGCTGTGTCAGATCCCCGCTGGCGGTTCACGCTTTCACCCGCGGCGCATCGACGTGCCGTTCGAGCCCCTGACCAGCTTCGCCATGCAGGGCAAGGGCGTGTTCCGCCTGGCGGCCAAGCACCTGCCCGACCTGATGGACGACCTGCTCCAGCAAGCCGCGCTGCCCCTGGCGCAGGTCGACTGGATCATCCCCCACCAGGCCAGCCAGCAGGCCATGGCGCATGCGACCAGACGCCTGAGCCTGGGGCCGGAGAAAGTCATCGATATCTTTGCCCGGCACGGCAATCAGGTGGCGGCGTCGCTGCCCACCGCGCTGGACATCGCGGTGCGCGACGGACGTATTCAACGCGGGCAGACCCTGATGCTGATCGGCACCGGCGCGGGCCTGTCCCTGGGCGGCCTGATTCTGGAGTTCTGATGAAAATCCTGGTCACTGGTGGAACCGGTTTTATCGGTCGGCATCTGGTGTGGAAGCTGGCCGCCGAGGGCTGCGAAGTGCAGTTCAGCGGACGCAACCCCGAGGCGGCGGCCCAAGTCATTGTCCACAGCCCGGCGCCTGTACGCTGGCTACCCCTGGAACACGGCAGCCGACAGGCCAAGCGCCTGCTGGCCGACGCCACCCGAGGGCATGACGCCATCGTCCATTGCGCGGCGCTGTCCTCGCCCTGGGGTTCGCCCCAGGCTTTCGCCCGAGCCAACCTCGACTCCACCGCCGAGGTGATCCACGCCTGCCGGGACAACCGCATCCCACGGCTGGTGCATATCTCCACTCCCAGCCTGTACTTCAACTTCAGCGACCGCCTGGGCATCCGCGAAGACCAGCCACTGCCACCACCGGTGAATGACTACGCCCGCAGCAAGGCCCAGGCCGAAACCCTGCTGGGTGAAGCCGGCCTGCCCGAATGCGTGATCCTGCGGCCACGGGCGGTGTTCGGCCCCTGGGATGCAACCTTGATGCCCCGCCTGTTGCGCGTGATGCAACGCGGAGCGATTCCATTGATGCGCGGCGGCCTGGCACAGCTGGACCTGACCTGCGTCGACAATCTGGTGCACGCGGTGTGGCTGGCCCTGACCCGCCCCCTGCCGCGCCCGCTGTGCGTGTACAACCTGAGCAACGCCACACCGCTGGCGTTCAAGGACCTGCTGCAACAGATGGCCGAGCACTTCCAGTTGCCGCTGCGTACCCGCCGCCTGCCCTGGCCCCTGGTGCACGGCGTGGCACACCTGCTGGAGCTCAAGGCGCGCCTGGGCAACGGCGCCGAACCCTTGATCACCCGCTACGGCGCAGGCGTCCTGGCCTTCAGCCAGACCCTGGACATCAGCGCCATCCAGCACGAGCTGGGCTATCGCCCGGTCATCACCCAGGAGCAAGGCATCGCCCAGCACGCAAAATGGTGGCTGGCACAGCAGGAGCAACGACCATGAGCCGCTGCGTCAGCTTGAAGATCCTGCGGGCCGGCTGGTGCCAGCACCTGGAATGCATGGCCGACCGTGGCGGGCGCCTGGCGCCGGTGCAGTTTCCGGCCTTGTGCGGGCTGATCCAGCACCCGGACCACGGCTGGATCCTCTACGACACCGGCTACGCCGAGCACTTCTTCCAGGCCACCCGCGCCCTGCCCGAGCGCCTGTACCGCAGCGCGGTGCCGGTGCAGTTGCCGGTGGCGGAACAGCTGGGGGCCCAGCTGCATGAACTGGGCATCGGCCCAGCGGATATCCGCTACGTGATCATTTCCCACTTCCACGCCGACCATATCGCCGGCCTGCGGGATTTTGCCAATGCCCGTTTCATCGCCCTGGAAGCCGATTACCGACATATCGACAGCCTGCGCGACCAGCGTTGGCGGGCCACCCTTGGCGGCCATTTGCCGGGTTTGCTGCCGGACGATTTCAGCGCCCGCCTGAACCTGGCCGAAGCCAGCCCCAGCTACGCGCTGCCGGGCTGGATGGCGCCCTTCGAGCAGGGCCTGGACCTGTTCGGCGATGGCAGCCTGATCGGCGTGCCGCTGCCGGGGCACAGCGAAGGCCAGTTGGGCCTGTTCATCCCCAATGCCCAAGGCCGGCCAGTGTTCCTGGTAGCCGATGCCTGCTGGTCGGTGCCGGCCTGCCGCGCCGAGCGCCTGCCGGCCGCCCCGGCGCTGTGGTTTGCCAGCGCCGACCGCAGGCAATACGTGCGCACCTACAGCGGCCTGGGCCAGTTGATTCGCCGCGAACCGGCGGTGGCGGTGCTGCCGTCCCATTGCACCCAGGCCTGGGAGGCTTTCGCCAATGAACAGTGAGCACCTGCTGGGCACGCTGCGCACCATCGGTTCCTTCGTGTTCAGCCGCTACGCCCTGCGCTTTCGTCGCCGCGAGCGGCTGGAAGCCTGGCAGGCAAGGCGCCTGAGGTACTTCATTGCCCGGGTCATACCCCGTAGCGAACGCTTCAAGGCGCTGGCAAACGACGGCCTGCACCGCCTGCCGATCATGGACAAGGCCAGCCTGATGAGTGATTTCGCCGGCTTCAATACCCGCGCCCTGAGCCTGGAGCAGGTACTGCCGGTAGCCCTGCAAGCGGAGCAGTCGCGGGACTTCAGCCCGACCCTGGGCGACATCACCGTGGGCCTGTCCAGCGGTACATCGGGGGCCCAGGGGGTGTTCCTGGTCAGCAGCGTGGAACGCCAGCGCTGGGCCGGCATCCTGCTGGCGCGCACCCTGCCCCGGGCCCTGTTGCCCCGGCTGGTGTGCCCCTGGTTGGCACCGCTGCGGATCGCCTTTTTCCTGCGGGCCAACAGCCGCCTGTACACCACCCTGGCCAGCCGTCGCATCGACTTCGCCTTTCACGACCTGACCCTGGGCCTGGCCGCTTCCCTGGAACGCTTGAATCAACAGAACCCGGACGTGCTGGTGGCCCCGGCCACGGTGCTGCGCGGGCTGGCCCAGGCGGCCCTGGCCGGGCAACTGACGATCCGCCCGCGGCACATCCTGTCGGTGGCCGAGGTGCTGGAAAGCACCGACGCCGAAGTGGCGCAGCAAGCCTTCGGGATCAAGCCCCAGCAGATCTATCAGGCCAGCGAAGGCTTTCTTGGCTACACCTGCGAAGCCGGCACCCTGCATCTGAACGAAAGCCACCTGCACATCGAGCCGCAGTGGCTGGACCCGCAACGCACGCGCTTCCAGCCGATCATCACCGACTTTTCAAGGCGCACGCAGTTGATCGTGCGGTATCGCCTCAACGACATCCTGCGGGTAGCCAGCGCGCCCTGCCCCTGTGGCCGCGCGGAGCGGGCCATCGCCGCCGTGGAAGGTCGCGCTGACGAGATCCTCTGGCTGCCGCGGCTCGACGGCCAGCAGCTGGCGCCGCTCTATCCCGATGTCTTGCGCCGGGCCCTGCTGATGCTGGGGGCAGAACTTGAGGAATACGAAATCCACCAGCGCGGACTGCTCTGGCAGGCCAACCTGCGCACCTCGGGCGACTACCACGGGCTGTGCCAGCGCTTGACCGAGGCCCTGGCCGAGCTCTGCGCACAGCAAGGACTGCAGGCGCCGAGCCTGAGCTTCGGCCACTGGCAGGCACCGCCGCCCCAGACAAAAAGACGCCGCCTGCTGATGCTGCAACTTCCCGAGGGACTGTCATGCGTGTATTGATTCTCGGTGCCCGGGCGCCGGCCTGCCTGGAGTGGGCCCGAGCCTTTGGCCAAGCCGGCTGGACGGTGACCGTGGCCGATTCCCTGGCCCTGCCACTGAGCCGTTTCAGCCGCGCCGCCGAGCACTTCGTGCGCCTGCCCGAACCACGCCACGACCCCGAGGCCTGGATCGAAGCCCTGGCCATGATCATCCGGCAACAGGCCATCGACCTGCTGCTGCCCACCTGCGAAGAGGTGTTCTACCTGGCCCACGGCCTGGAACGCCTGCGACCTCTGTGCCGGGTGTTCACCAGCGGGTTCGACCTGTTGCACCGCCTGCACCACAAGGGCGATTTCGCCGCCATGACCGAGGGCTGGGCCGTGGCCGCGCCACCGACCCGGGTGCTGCATGACCCAGCTGCGCTGCAAGCGCTGGTCGCCGAGCACGACGCCCTGGTGTTCAAGCCGGCCTATTCGCGCTTCGCCTCCCAGACCCTGATCCGCCCGAGCCCCGCGCAACTGGCCAAGGTCCGGCCCAGCGCCGAGGCCCCCTGGGTGGCCCAGCGCTTTGTCCCCGGCCAGGAATACTGCAGCTTCAGCGTGCTGGTGGATGGCCAGTTGCGGGCCCACAGCAGCTACCAGCCACGCTACCGGGTCGGGCGTGGCTCGGGGATCTACTTCCACAGCTGCGCCCCGGCACCGATTCGTGCCTTTCTGGAACAGTTCGGCCAGGCCACCGGCTACACCGGGCAGGTGGGTTTTGACTTCATCGAGGACCAGCAGGGTCGCTTCCATGTCCTGGAATGCAACCCCAGGGCCACCAGCGGCGTGCACCTGTTCGACGACCAGCGGGGGCAACTGGTGGCGGCGCTGACCCACCCAACCGACGCAACGCTGGAAGCGACCCTGGAACCGCGGATGATCGCCCTGGCCATGCTGCTTCTGGCCGCGCCGCAACGGGCCTTGAGCCACACCTTCTGGCAGGACTACCGACAAGCCCGGGATGTGATCGTGCAGGACGGCGACCGTGGCCCGCTGACCGCCCAAGTGCTGAGCCTGGCGGAAATCATCGGCCGCGCCCTGACCCGCCGTTGCGGGCTGCTGGCCGCCTCCACCGCCGATATCGAGTGGAACGGCCAACCCCTGGGGGCGCCGCGCCCATGAAGCTGCTAATGCCCGAGCAACTGGCCCTCGAACCCCCGAGCGCTGGCGACAGCCACGCCCGGCATTACGTGCACACCTGCGCCGGTGGCGCGCTGATCGGCAATGTCAGCACGGCCCTGGCCCTGCTGGACACCGGCCACCATCAGTTCCCGGTGAGCATCAACCACGGCCACGGCCCTGTGGATAACTGCTACGTGGTGTCGCCGCAAACCGCCTACAGCGGCTACGCCCGGGAAGAACTGCAGCGCCTGCGCCGGCCCTGGCTGGCCTGGCCCTTGAAGCTGCTGACCCAGGGCGTGGACCGGTTGCTGAGCGCGGCCAGGGTCGACCGTTTGGTGCAGGTCAACAACTGGTTGCTGTCCACCAATCTCTACCCGGCCGACTGGGATGGCACGGATTTGCCAGCGATCACCGAACTGCTGCGTCGGGAGTTTCCCGACCATGGCTTCGGCTTTCGCTCGCTCAACGACTTCAGCAACCGCGCACTGCGCAAGCGCCTGCAAGCCCTGGGCTACCTGGCCATTCCCAGCCGCCAGGTGTACCTGTTCGATGGTCGCGAGGGCGAAAACTCAACCTTCCTGCGCCACCACAACACCCGCCTGGACGCCACCCTGCTGCGCCGCAGCCCTTATACGGTGGTGCCCGGCAGCGAGCTGAACGAGGCCGACTTCCAGCGCATCGAGCAGCTGTACAACCTGCTCTACCTGGACAAATACAGCCATCTCAACCCCCACTACAGCGCGCAATGGCTGCAACGCGGGCAGGCCGAAGGCTGGCTGCAGGTGCGCGCCCTGCGCAACACCGAAGGGCGTATCGACGGCGCCCTGGGCTGGTTCGCCAACAGCACGCTGATCAGCACGCCCATCGTCGGCTACGACACCGCCCTGCCCCAACGCGCCGGCCTGTACCGGCAACTGACCAGGCTGTGCCTGCAAGAAGCGGCGGACCGCCGCCAGGTGCTCAACTTCAGCTCCGGCGCGGCAGCCTTCAAGCGCCTGCGCGGTGGTGAGCCACAGATCGAATACAGCCTGGTCCACGTGGCCCACCTGCCCAGGTCGCGACGCCTGGTGTGGCAACTGATGGGCCTGCTACTGCAACGGATCGGCGTGCCCCTGATGAGGAAACTCAAACTGTGAACAGTCACCCGGGCTGGTGGCCCGTCGCCCTGAGCCGACAGCTGCAACGCCAACCCCTGGCCTGCACCCTGCACGGCGTACCCCTGGTGGTGTTCCGCGACGCCCAAGGCGCCCCCGCCGTGCTGCCGGACCGTTGCCCCCACCGCTTTGCGCCGCTGAGCGCCGGGCGGGTGCGCGACGGGCAGATCCAGTGCCCCTACCACGGCTGGCGTTTCGACCCCCAGGGCCGGTGCAGCCACCTGCCCGGCCAGGCGCAGCAGCGTTGCAGCCAGCCATTGCTGCACCCCCTGCACAGTTGCGAAGCCCAGGGGCTGGTGTGGGTCAGCCTCGCCAACGAGCGTCCGCATGAGCCGCCGGTGGCCGCCGCCGAGCAGGTCCAGGCCCTGGACGTGTTCTGGATCAGCGACCGAGTGCAGTGCAGCTTGCAGGACGCCGCGGAGAACTTCCTCGACGGATTCCACACCCACTTCGTGCATGCCGGCTGGATTCGCCACGACCGCCAGCGCCAGCGAATTCGCGCCTGGGTGCATCAGTTGGAGGATGGGGTTGAGGCGCAGTACAGCGAAGAAGGCACTCAATCCGGCCTGATATCCCGGCTGTTCGAAGGCGAACGCGGCCTGAGCATGGGGCGATTCCGCCTGCCGGGGCTGGCGGAAATCGAATATCGCGACCGCCAGGGCCGGCTCAACCTGCTGGTCAGCGCCTGGCTGAGCCCGGCTGCCGAGGGCGAGCTGCGCGTGTTCGCACGGATTGCCACGGCCCGAGGCCGCCTGCCGGGATGGCTCAAGCGCGGTGTGCTGCAACCCTTGTTCAAGGTGATCCTCAAGCAGGACCGGCAGATCCTGGAAAAAGTCAGCGCCAACCAGCTGCGCTTTGCCGGCGTACCACTGCGCTGGCACCGGCAAACGCCCCTGGACGGCTCCCAGGACCTGCTCGGGCCATGGATTCGGCAATTGCTGGAACAGGGTGAACTGAGCGACTTCCAGGAGCGGCACCACGAGTTCCTGCTGTAACCGGCCACACCCGCAACGCAGCAGCGCGACGAACGGACTGCACCGACACGGCGGTCGACCTCGGGCACCCCTGCAAGGCCCTGCCCACAAGGGTCGCAGCGTCCCCAATGAAGAACCGATTCAGCTTGCGCCGGGCCCACCGTTCCTCGGTTCCATGCGCTACATGCAGACGGCAAGCCCTCGCACCGGTATAGTGCGCCCCCTCTTCGCGTGGACAGCCGTCGGTAACGAGGCTCCAACCCACGGGAAACCCGAACTAATAACAACCCGCGAATAGAGAACCGGGACGAACGCTCGCCCCACCGCTTTGCCGTGCGTGCAACCAGCGGTGTAACAAAGTGTTTCTGTCCGCTCTGCTTTTGCCTACACAAAAAACAGCGAGGAATAATCCATGCTCGAAGTCATCAACGACTTCCTCTCAGGGAAAGTGCTGATCGTGCTCATTGTCGGGCTCGGCGGCTACTTCACGATCCGCTCGCGTTTCGTTCAATTGCGCCACTTCCTCCATATGTTCGCGGTGTTCCGCGACAGCCTGAAAAGCAGCGGCGGCCAGCTCAGCTCGTTCCAGGCGCTGATGCTCAGCCTCGCCGGCCGGGTGGGCGCAGGCAACATCGCGGGCGTCGGCATCGCCGTGACCCTGGGTGGTCCGGGCGCCGTGTTCTGGATGTGGGTGACCGCACTGGTGGGCATGTCCAGCAGCTTCTTCGAATGCACCCTGGCCCAGGTCTACAAGCGCGCCGACGGCGACGGCCTGTACCGCGGCGGCCCGGCCTACTACATCCAGCACGGCCTGAAGCTCAAAGGCATGGCAGTGGTGTTCTCCATCCTGCTGCTGGTCACCTACGGCTTCGCCTTCATCGGCCTGCAGTCCTACACCGTGACGCACTCGCTGCAGGACGCCTTTGCCTTCGACCCTAGCCACACCGGCATCGTCCTGGCGCTGCTGCTGGCCATCACCTTCATCGGCGGCATCAAGCGCATCGCCGCGGTGTCCGACCTGCTGGTCCCGATCAAGACCCTGGCCTACATCGCCGTGACCCTGTACGTGATCGGCACCCAGATCGAACAAGTGCCGGCCATGCTGGAGACCATCATCAAGAGCGCCTTCGGTCTTGACCCAGCCTTCGGCGGCCTGCTCGGCAGCGCCATCGTCATGGGCGTGAAGCGTGGTGTGTTCGCCAACGAAGCGGGCCTGGGCAGTGCGCCGAACGTCGCCGCCGTGGCCGCCGTGAAGCACCCGGGCGCCCAGGGCGTGGTCCAGGCCTTCAGCGTGTTCCTCGACACCTTCGTGATCTGCACCTGCACCGCGCTGCTGATCCTGCTGTCGGGCTTCTACACCCCGGGCTTCGAAGGCGACGGCATCGTCCTGACCCAGAACTCGCTGGCTGCCGTGGTCGGTGACTGGGGTCGCCTGTTCGTCAGCGTCGCGCTGTCGCTGTTCGTCTTCACCTGCATCCTCTACAACTACTACCTGGGCGAAAACAGCCTGCAGTTCCTCACCCGCAACCGCACCGTGCTGATGCTGTTCCGCGGCCTGGTGCTGGCGCTGGTGGTATGGGGTTCGATGCAGGACCTGTCGACCGTGTTCGCCTTCGCCGACATCACCATGACCTGCCTGGCCTTCGTCAACCTGGTGGCCCTGGCCATGCTGTTCAAGGTCGGCATGCGTGTGATGCGCGACTACGACGAGCAGCGCCGCGCCGGCGTCGACCAGCCTGTGTTCGACTCGCGCAAATTCGCCGATCTGGACCTGGACCTGAAGGCCTGGCCCGCCGAACCTGCGGCCACCGCCCAGGCCGAGTCGCAAGGCGTACCCACAGCGCAACGCTGATGGGTGAACGACGGGCGCATCCTCTGCACCCGTCGGTTACAGTTCGATAAATGTGCGAGCGGGCTGGCCCGCTCCCACAGGAACTCACCGTTTCGGAGAATCCCATGAACCCTTCGACCTACCCTGCCGCCCAGCGCGTCATGGTGCTCTACACCGGTGGCACCATCGGCATGCAGGCCAGTGCCGACGGGCTGGCCCCGGCATCCGGCTTCGAAGCCCGGATGCGCGACTACCTCGACACCCGTCCCGACCTGCCGGTACCGGCCTGGCGCTTTCGCGAAATGGCGCCGCTGATCGACAGCGCCAACATGACCCCCGAGTACTGGCAGCGCCTGCGCGAAGCGGTGGTCGAGGCCGTCGAGAGCGAAGGCTGCGACAGCGTACTGATCCTGCACGGCACCGACACCCTGGCCTACAGCGCCGCGGCCATGAGCTTCCAGTTGCTGGGCCTGCCGGCACGGGTGCTGTTCACCGGTTCGATGCTGCCGGCCGGCGTGCCCGACAGCGATGCCTGGGAAAACCTCAGCGGTGCCCTGCTGGCCCTCGGCCGGGGCCTGGCACCCGGCGTGCAGCTGTACTTCCATGGCGAGCTGCTGGCACCGACCCGCTGCGCGAAGATCCGCAGCTTCGGCCGGCACCCGTTCGCGGCCCTGCGGCGCAAAGGTGGCGGCACCCAGGTCGAGGCCATCCCGCCAAGCCTGGACTACCGCCAGGCCCGGCAGCCGGCCAAGGTCGGCGTGCTGCCGCTGTTCCCCGGGATCGGCGCCGAAGTGCTCGATGGCGTGCTCGCCAGCGGCATCCAGGCTCTGGTGCTGGAGTGCTTTGGCAGTGGCACCGGCCCCAGCGACAATCCGGCATTCCTGGCCAGCCTGCAGCGCGCTCGCGAGCAAGGCATCGTGGTGGTTGCGATCACCCAATGTCATGAAGGCGGTGTGGAGCTGGACATCTACGAAGCCGGTAGCCGCCTGCGTGGTGTTGGCGTGCTGTCCGGTGGCGGCATGACCCGCGAAGCGGCCTTCGGCAAGCTCAACGCCCTGCTGGGCGCCGGGCTGGCTAGCGACGAAGTGCGACGCCTGGTGGAGCTGGACCTGTGTGGCGAGCTGAGCTGAAGCCCAGGCTCGGGAGCCGGTGGCTACTGCGGTAGCCGCCGGCTCAACGATGAACAGAGGGTGGCGCTCGGGTTACTTCTTGACCGAGTAATCCTGGCCCCAGACCCGCACCGAACTCGAACTCTCGATCGGCCCTTCGAACACGAACTTCTGCCGCACTGCCGCCTTGGCCGGGATGGTGACTTCATCCGGGTTGTCGAGGCTGACAGTCAGGTTGTTGGCATAACCGTCCTGGTCGATCGCCAGCAGGGCACCGGTCTGCTTGAGGTTGATCAGCCGCAGCTGGCTGTCGCTGCTGTTCTTGAAACCCAGGGTGACGTTGAAGCTGTCGCCGACGGCTTCGGTCTTCAATACCTGGACGTCGACGCGGCCCTTCATTTGCTCGCGGGAAGAAATGATCGAGGCGCCGTCGACGCCTTGCGCCGATTGGCGGCCATCGAGCACGCCTTCGCTGACGCCACCCAAGAGGTTCTTGCCTGCCGAAATGGCTGACGAGACGGCTGACTTGGCAGAGTCCTTGAGGGTGCTTTCGCTGCCTGGCTCAGCCTCGGCCAGGCACAGCGAACTCAGGAGCAAGCCGGACACCAGGAGCAGGGAACGCGCAGGAGTGAGGGTCATACATAATCCTTTATCGAGGTTGCTGCACCGCCACCTCCGGCGGTGAATGACAGGCAGGTTGCACCAATCAAAGCGCCAAGTCACTAACCACACCACGCCCGAAATACCCCATGCCACTGGCTGGAAAACCGCAGGTCCTGTTGCGGGCGGCATGCAACTTGCTCCAGTCAAGGGTCTTTCCCAGGTCGGAATCTGCGCATGCTGCACTCGCACCTCACCACCCTCAATGCGGTTTCCCTGATCCTCAACACCTTCAAGGATCAGGGTCAGGACGGCGGCGCGTTGTTGGCCGGCAGCGGTATAAACCCCACCGACCTGAGCCGTGCCGACACCCGCATCACCACCAGCCAAGAGATGCTGGTGTGTGCCAATGCCGTGGCCTTGCAACGCGATATCGGCCTGGAACTGGGCCGGCGCATGCACGTATCGTCCTACGGCATGCTCGGCTACGCCCTGCTCACCAGTGCCACCTTAGGTGACGCTTTGCGCCTGGCGCTGCGTTATCCGGCGCTGATGGGAACACTTTTCGAGCTGACCCTGGAAACCGACGGCCCGCGTATCTGGCTGACGGCCGCCGACTATCGCGAAGGCCCGGCCCTGGCCGCGTTCAACACCGAGTTCTGCCTGGTCTCGATGAAGGTCATCTGCGACGACCTGCTGGGGCATCCGCTGCCGCTGATCGGCGCGCGCTTCGACTACCCGGCACCGGACTACCAGGCCCGTTATCGCGAACGCTTCGACTGCCCTCTGACGTTCGATGCCGCCAGCAATGCCTTCGCCTTCGACCGGCGTTGGCTCGACCAACCGCTACCCCTGGCGGATGCCATCACCCACCAGGCCATGGCCGAGCGCTGTCGCAAGCAGAACACCGAGTTCACCGGACGCCAGGCCTGGCTCGGGCGCATCCGCCAGTTACTGGCGGCGCAGATGGACGCCGCTCCCGGCCTGGACGGATTGGCGGAACAGATGAACTGCTCGGCCCGGACCCTGCGTCGGCACCTCAAGGACCTGGGCTGCAGCTACCAGGAACTGCTGGACGAACTGCGCTTCGAGCGAGCCAAGCAACTGCTCTGCGAAGACCAACTGCCGATCTACCGCATCGCCGAAGCCCTGGGCTTCAGCGAGACCGCAAGCTTTCGCCATGCCTTCATCCGCTGGAGCGGCGTGGCGCCGAGCCAGTTCCGGCCCTGATACAAAGCCCGGCACAACAGCGCCAATTGCATTACATTGCCGGCCTTTCATACCGGCAAGGGACGGCAACGTTGAATCGATCCACAGGCAGCACCGCCAGGCATATCGGCCTTCGTCGAATCGGCCTGGCGCTGCTGATGCTCGCAGCAGCACCCGCCGTCCAGGCTTTCGACCTGGCGAAATTCAAGTGGTGGGAGATGTCCAGCCACTTTGCCCTCGACGAGCCGGAAACCGCCACCCTGCAGATCAAGCCCTTCGCGCTGCCGGGCCTGGCCAAACTGCCGGCGCGAATCGTGCTGAGCCAGTATCGCGGGCTGTTCTACCTCAACGCCTACCAGGATCTGGAGTACCGGCAGCGGATCTACAAGTCGCCGCCCATAGCGCTGTTCAGCCCGGAAGATCTGCGCAACTGCGTGTCGCCGGACAATGACATCCAGGTCACGGACAACTGGCCACCCAGCAATACCCTGGATACCGGCATCACCCTGACGCCCCTGGACTTCGACTGTTCGGTGCCGCCGCAGTGGAACCTCAGCCAACGCTACCTGCTGATCGACCAGCGCGATCCCCAGCGCACGCTGCTGGCCATCAGTCATCGCCAGGACCTGACGCAGATGGACTTCACGCCGCTGCAGCCCATCAGTGCCGAAACCGGACAGCAATGGCTGCAAGCCCTGCAGAAGTTTCCTCCGTGGTTCCGGCCTTTCGACAGCGGCGGCGGCCCGATCACCCTCAATGCCTATGTCCCGCCAGCGGACGCGGACGCTGTCTGGAAGCAGTTCCGCCAACTCCACGCGCAACTGCGCAAGGCCAAGGACAAAGGGCCGGGGCTCCACCAGGTGGAAGACTTCTTCGCGGTTCATGACTACCGCAGCATCGCCACCGACCACAGCGAATACCCCGGCCTGCTCAATGACATCGCCTACTGGGCCAGCGAGGCCGGCCAGCTGAAGGTCGCTCGCGGCTGGCTGGTGGAAGTGCTGCGCCGGGACATGTCGCGCATGCCGACCTACCTCAACCTGGCCGACCTGGACTGGGCCCTGTTCGAACAGCGGCCCCTGGACAACATTCCCCAGGGCCGGGCCATCGAAGGTTATCGGTTGTATTGCGGCATGCGCCTGCAACGCCAGATGAGCATCCCGCCCCGGGTGCTCCAGCGCCTGGGCCTGCAATCTGCCAACCCACAGGCGTGCCAGGGCTTCTGGCCGTTGGTGGCCGCGGCGCACGCCGGTGACGAAGCCGAGGTAAAGCGCCTGCTGGCCAGTGGCGTCAGCGGCGAAGTCATGGCCGAGGACGGCCGCAGCGCCCTGCTGCATGCCCTGGATGCCCCGCACCTGGAGATCGCCCGGCTGTTGCTGGCCAACGGTGCCCATACCAGCGGCCAGTATCGCTGGAGCACCCTGGCCATGCTGGCCATGCAACGTGACCTCAAGGATGGCCCCGACCTCGAGCAGGGCGGGCGCTTGAAGTTCCTGCTGCAGGCCGGGGTCGCCATCGACGAGCAGGACTACCGGGGCCGGACTCCGCTGATGCAACTGGCGGAGCAGGAGCGCAACCTCAAGGGCTTCACCTGGCTGCTGCAACACCCGCAGAACCTTGACCTGCGCACCGCAAAAGACCAGGAAACCGCTCTGTACCGGGCCTTCTGGGGCAACAACTATCCGGCCATGAAGCTGTTGATCAACGCCGGTGCCAACCTCAACCTGAGCTATGGCGGGGGCACCTGCTACAACCAACCCATGGGGCAGAGCCTGCTGACTTTACTGGCCGACAAGATCTCCGCCGACGACACGTCACGCGTCGTCAGCCAGCAAGACACCCTGGAGGTCTTCACCCTGTTGCTGGAAAAAGGCGCCGACCCGAATGTCGGCCAGCGCTGCGAGAAAAAGGGCTATGCCCTGCTGCTGGAGGCCATCGCCCGGAAAAAACGCGAGGACATGCTCCAGGTCCTGCAACGCTTCGTGCCGGCAGCACCGGCAGGCTGAAGCCACTGGCGCCCCGCAATGGGGCGCCATGCCCCTTCCAGGGGCGAATTGCGGTCACGCAATCTGGCCATATCGATCCTCTTTTGGCCGTTCCCGCCGTTCTCCAAAACCCCGCGCCCCGCAAGACTGTGATCCACCGAATCAGCCTGCGGAGAACAAGAAAATGCTGACGATCTACTCGGACGATCACCACCTGCACCATGGCCGTTGCGAACTGATAGACGGGCAACTGATGCCCTGCTTCGAAATGCCCTCCAGGGCCGACCACGTGCTGGACCGAGTGAAGCACCGCAACCTGGGGCCGGTGGAGGCGCCCAAGGACTTCGGCCTGGAGCCGATCCAGCGCGTCCACAGCCGCGAGTACCTGGAGTTCTTCAAGGGCGCCTGGGAGCGTTGGGCAGCCAAGGGCATCGACGGCGACCTGCTGCCCTACACCTGGCCGGCGCGCACCCTGCGCAGCGTGATCCCCAGCAGCCTGCACGGCCAGCTCGGCTACTACAGCTTCGACGGCGGCGCGCCGATCACCGCCGGCACCTGGCAAGCAGCCTACAGCGCGGCGCAAGTTGCCCTGACCGCCCAGGCGGTGATCCAGCGCGGCGCCCACAGCGCCTTCGCCCTGTGCCGGCCACCGGGACATCACGCCGCCAGCGACCTGATGGGCGGCTACTGCTACCTGAACAACGCTGCCATCGCCGCCCAGGCCTTCCTCGACCAGGGCCATGGCAAGGTGGCGATCCTCGATGTCGACTACCACCATGGCAACGGCACCCAGTCGATCTTCTACGAGCGCAGCGACGTGCTCTTCACCTCGATCCACGGCCATCCGGAAGCCGAATTCCCGTTCTTCCTGGGGTATGCCGACGAGTGCGGCGAAGGTGTTGGTGAAGGCTACAACTTCAACTACCCGCTGGCCGCCGGCAGCGGCTGGGACGCCTGGAGTGCGGCCCTGGAGCGGGCCTGCGGGGAAATCGAGCGCTACGGCGCCGATATCATCGTGGTCTCCCTGGGGGTCGACACCTTCAAGGAAGACCCGATCTCCCAGTTCAAGCTCGACAGCCCGGACTACCTGGCCATGGGCAAGCGCATCGCCGCCCTCGGCAAACCGACGCTGTTCGTCATGGAAGGCGGTTATGCAGTCGCGGAAATCGGCATCAACGCCGTGAACGTACTCGAAGGCTTCCAGAGCGCCCAGTAAGGAACCCGCAACATGCCAAGACTCCAACGCCTCATCGCTCCCGCCCTATGCGCCTGCCTGCTGGGCACCGCTGCCCACGCCGAGGAACGCACCCTGCGGGTGTACAACTGGTTCGACTACATCACCCCCAAGGCCCTGGAAGATTTCAAGGCGCAGAACAGCCAGGTCAAGCTGGTGTACGACATCTTCGATACCAACGAAGCCCTGGAGGCCAAGCTGCTCACCGGCAACTCCGGGTATGACGTGGTGGTGCCGTCGAATGTGTTCCTGGCCAAGCAGATCGAGGCCGGGGTGTTCCAGCCCCTGGACCGCGCCAAGCTGCCCAACTGGAACCACCTGGACCCCAAGCTGATGCAACTGATCGAAGCCAACGACCCAGGCAACCGCTTCGCCGTGCCCTACATGTACGGCACCATCCTGATCGGCTTCAACCCGGACAAGGTCAAGGCGGCCCTGGGCGAGCAGGCACCGGTGGACAGCTGGGACCTGATCTTCAAGGAGGAGAACATCAGCAAGCTCAAGCAGTGCGGCGTAGCGCTGCTGGATTCGCCGTCGGAGATCCTGCCCCTGGCCCTGCAGCACCTGGGCCTGGACCCCAACAGCCAGAAGCCTGCGGACTACGAGAAGGCCGAGGCCCTGCTGCTGAAGATTCGCCCGTACATCACCTACTTCCACTCGTCCAAGTACATGGCCGATATCGCCAACGGCGACATCTGCGTGGCGGTGGGCTACTCGGGCAGCTTCTCCCAGGCCGCCAACCGTGCCCGGGAGGCCAAGAACGGCGTGACCGTGGACATGCGCCTGCCCAAGGAAGGCGCGCCGATCTGGTTCGACATGCTGGCGATCCCCAAGGGCGCGAAGAACCCGGAAGACGCCTACACCTTCATCAACTACCTGCTGCAACCCCAGGTGATAGCGCCGGTCAGCGATTTCGTCGGGTATCCGAACCCGAACAAGGACGCCACCGACAAGGTCGACCCAGCGATCCGCAACAACCCCAACCTCTACCCCACCGCGGCAGCCATGAACACGCTCTACACACTCCGGCCGCTGCCCCGTGATGCCGAGCGGGCGCGGACCCGGGCCTGGACCAAGATCAAGGCCGGGACCTGATCGCTACCCCTGTGGCTTGCTCGCAGCGGATTGCGCAGCAAGCCAAGGCCGGCTAGCCGCTTGTGCCTGCCCCCGCAACGCCGGCTTCACGAGGGCTACACGGTCGCGCGGGAGCAAGCTCCCTCGCCGCCACCAGCCATCAGCAGCCAGTCAGGCCCTGGGGCGCCCGCTCCTCGGCGAAGAACCAGGGCCGCAACCGCACCCCCACGCCATTGCCGATGAAGGCCGCCACCAGCCACAACCAGCCGTGCAGGCTGCCGGAGGCGATGCCACTGAAATAGGCGCCGATGTTGCAGCCATAGGCCAGGCGCGAACCGTAGCCCAGCAGCAAGCCGCCGATCACCGCCGCCACCAGGGACCGGGTGGGAATCTTCAGGCTCGGGGCGAAGCGTCCCGCCAGGCCCGCCGCCAGCAAGGCCCCCAGGACGATGCCGATGTCCATGACGCTGGTGATGTCTTGCCATACCGGGGCGGCCAGGGCCTTGGCATTCGCCGCGCCTTGCCAGAACACCCACTGGCTGACATCCAGGCCCAGCCCACTCGCGAGCTTGGCTCCCCACAAGGCGAATGCCGAAGTGATGCCCCACGGCCGTCCGGCCAGGGCCAGGGTGGCGAAATTCAGCAGAGCCAGGGCCACCGCGCCCCAGACCAGCGGCCAAGGGCCACGCAGCAAACGCCGCCAGCCCTGGTGCGTACTACCGACCGGCGCTTCGAGGCTGCCATGGCGGCGCTTTTCCAGGACCTGGGTCAGCACTGCGATCAGGGCGAACAGGCACAAGCTCAGGCCCAGGGCCGGGCCCACGCCGAAGCTCTGGACGATGGAGATCGGCGGCAGCGAAGGCAGGGCGAACCACCAGTCCACATGATGGGTGGCGATCAGCGAGCCGCAGATGAAGAACGCCAGGGTCACCAGCATCCGCGCATTGCCGCCACCGACGGTGAACAGGGTGCCGGATGCGCAACCGCCGCCCAGTTGCATGCCGATGCCGAAGATAAAGGCACCGAAGATCACCGATACCCCGGCCGGCGCCACCAGGCCGGTCACCGGCTGGCCGAACAGCGTGCCGGCCCCCAGGGCCGGGAAGAACAGCAGCACCGCCAGCGCCAGCATCACCATTTGCGCCCGCAGGCCCGCGCCGCGCCGGTCGCGGATGAACACCCGCCAGGCCGAGGTGAAGCCGAACGCTGCGTGGTAGAGGGTCAGGCCCAGGGCCGCCCCCAGGAGCAACAGCAATACCTGGCGCGCACCCACTTGGGCCTGCAGGAACAAGGCGCCGACAACCAGGAGCAGCAAGGCGAACAGAGGAGCGCCGAACTTGCGTTCGGGCGCCACGGAGAGGGACTGGCTCATAGGGGGTCTCGAAAGGGAAATGCCCGGAAGTATACCCGTCAAACCCGCCAGGCCTGGCGCAGCCGCGCCATGGCCGAACGAATGTCGGCCTCCGGCACCGCAGCGAACCCCAGCACCAGGCCGGCCCGCTGGTCCTCGGGCGTCACGCTGTCCGGCAACCAGTAACGGCTCAGGGCGCTGACCTCGACATCGACACTGGCGGCCTGGGCGAGCAGTTCCTGTTCCCGGGCCAGGCTGGCGACGCTTACAGTCAGGTGCAGCCCCGCCGTCACCCCGGGCAGCGGCCCGACTCCGTCGATGGCCGCCGGCCAGGCTTCGAGCAGGGTATTGCGCCGGCTCAGGGCCGCGCGCCGCATGCGCCGGATATGCCGCTGGAAATGCCCGGCGGCCATGAACTCGGCCATCACCGCTTGGGTACTGACTTCCGAATGGCGCATTTCCACCGCCCGCAGCCGCACGCAGTCCTGTACCAGGTGAGGCGGCAACACCAGGTAACCCAGGCGCAGCGCCGGAAAGGCCACCTTGCCGAAGGTGCCGACATAGATCACCCGGCCCTGGCGATCCAGCGCCGCCAGGGGGGCCAGGGGCGCACCGCTGTAGCGGTACTCGCCGTCGTAATCGTCCTCGACCACCCAGCCCTGGGTCCGCTCGGCCCAGGCCAGCAATTCCAGGCGCCGGGCCAGGCTCATGACCACCCCCGTGGGGTACTGGTGGGCCGGCGTGACATAGGCCACGCGGCAATTCTGCAACTGTGCCAGCTGGCGACAATCGATGCCCTCCTGGTCCACCGCTATACCGTGCAGTTGTGCACCGGCCATGGCGAAGGCGTGGCCGGCGGCGCGGTAGCCCGGGTTTTCCACAGCCACGGGGTCGCCGGGCTCCACCAGCAGTTGTGCACAAAGGCTGATGCCCTGCTGCGCGCCGCTGGTGATCACAATTTGTTCAGCCGTGCATTGCAGGCCCCGGGTGCTGCGCAGGTAGGCGGCGATCATGCTGCGCAGGCGCGCCTCGCCGGCCGAGTCGCCGTAGCACAGGTGCCGCAGGTCCGGTTTGCGCCAGAAAGCCGCATTCAGCTTGGCCCAGACCTCGAACGGGAACAGGTCGAAGGCGGGCACGCCAACTCGAAAGGCTCGGGGCGGACCGCTGGGATGGGTGCTCAAATGGTGCTTTTGCAGGCGCTGCAAAGTGCTGTTGGAGGCCAGTTTACTGGATGTAATCACAGGTAAATCGACGGATTTTGTGGATAAGTCTGTGGGTAAGCCTGTTGAAAAGCCTGTGGATACTTTTGTGGATAATTTCTTGCCCGAGGATCGGGTTTCCGGCAACTGGCTCACATAGGTGCCATCACCCACCCGCGCCTCGATGAAACCCTCGGCATACAACTGGTCGTAGGCCCGCACCACACTGTTGCGGGAGATCCCCAGGGCCCCCGCCAGGTCGCGGCTGGCGGGCAAGCGCGTACCGCCGGCCAGGCGCCCGTCCAGCACCCGCAGGCGCAGGGCCTGGTAGAGCTGGCGACTGAGGCCCTGGCGACGATCCAGGGCAATACCGGCAGGGTTGAAGGACAGCGGAGGCAAGGCACTGTTCATCGGCGTGCACCCAGGAAATTGGACCTATGAAATAGAGCAAAAGTGGCTCTTACCACGAACCATTAGCCTGCCTAGGATGCAGCCAATCGCCAAGGATTTTCCACATGTACCTACCTCGCGCTTTCGCTGACCAAGACCTCTCCCGCCTGCACCAGGTGATCCATGACGGCCGCCTGGCCACCCTGGTGACCTGTGGTGCCCAGGGCCTGCAGGCCAGCCACCTGCCGCTGCTGCTGGAGGCCGGCCAAGGGGCCAATGGCACCCTCTACGGCCACCTGGCCAAGGCCAACCCGCAATGCGCGGAACTGGCCGCCGGTGCCGAGGCGCTGGTGATCTTCGAAGGCGGCGATGCCTACGTCAGTCCGTCGTTCTATCCGAGCAAGGCCGAACACGGCAAGGTGGTGCCGACCTGGAACTACGTGGCGGTGCATGCCTACGGCCAGGCCGAGGTGTTCCACGACCCGCAGCGCCTGCTCAAGCTGGTCGGGGCTCTTACCGAGCATCACGAAGCTGGCCGCCAGCAACCCTGGAAGGTCGAGGATGCCCCCGCCGACTACATCGACGGCATGCTCAAGGCCATCGTCGGTTTCGCCCTGCCGATCCAGCGCCTGGAGGGCAAGCGCAAGCTCAGCCAGAACCGTGACGCCCGGGACATGGCCGGGGTCCGCGAGGGCCTGGCGGCCAGCACCGACCTGCGTGACCAACAGCTGTCCCACCTGATGCGCTAATACTTCAACAATCAAGGAGCCTTCATGAGCCAGATCCAGATCCGTCCCGTCACCGCCGCCGACCACGCCGCCTGGCTGCCCCTGTGGCAGGCCTACCTGCGGTTCTACGAAACCGAGCTGGCGGATGCCGTGACCCAGAGCACCTGGCAGCGCTTGCTGGATACCCGCGAGCCGACCCATGCCGCCCTGGCCTGGGATGGCGAACACGCCGTGGGCCTGGTGCATTTCATTTACCATCGCTCCAACTGGAGCATCGAGAACGCCTGCTACCTGCAAGACTTGTTGGTGGCCCCGCAACAGCGCGGCACCGGAGTCGGTCGCAAGCTGATCGAGTTCGTCTACACCCAGGCCAAGCAGGACGGCTGCGCCAAGGTCCACTGGCTGACCCACGAAACCAACACCACGGCCATCCAGCTCTACGAGCGCATCGCCGAACGCCCAGGCTTCATCCAGTTCCGCAAACCTCTGTGAACCTGCCCAGGAGTCATTGAATGTCGACCTCCCTCACCGATTGGCAAGGCGCCCCTGCCCCTTCGGCCACCCTCTTGCAAGGGCGCTTCATCCGCCTGGAGAAACTCGACCTGGCGCGCCATGGCGATGAGCTGTTCCAGGCCCTTCAAGGCCCGGACGCCGACCCCGTGCTCTGGGACTTCCTGCCCTACGGCCCCTACCCCGAGCGCCCGGCCTTCGATACCTGGCTGGCGGGGCATGAACGAAGCAGCGACCCGTACTTCTTCACCGTGATCGATCTCGCCACAGGCCAGGCCCAGGGAGTGCTCAGCCTGATGTCCATCGTCCCGGCCCACGGCCGCATCGAGATCGGCCACGTGACCTTCGGCGCACCGATGCAGCGCTCGCCCAAGAGCACCGAGGCGGTGTACTTGCTGGCCCGGGAGGCCTTCGCCATGGGTTACCGGCGCCTGGAATGGAAGTGCAACAACGCCAACGCCCGCTCGCGCTATGCGGCCGAGCGCCTGGGCTTCAGTTTCGAGGGCGTGTTCCGCCAGCACATGGTGGCCAAGGGGCAGAACCGCGACACCGCCTGGTTCTCGATCCTGGACTCGGAATGGCCGGCCATCGCCAAGGGTTTCGAGCAGTGGCTGGGCGATGCCAACCAGGGCCCGCACGGGCAGTTGAGGAGCCTGGCGCAGTGCCGGGAGTAGCTTGAGCGCCATACCCTCGGGCCATGGACGGTACCGCTAACGTCGATGCCCGGGGGCCGGAGGGGGCTGGATGAAATATAACCGGCGGCAACGCTGTTGCCCCTTGTAATAGCAAACCGCTACATAGGAGGATAGCGCGCTTCTGGAAAGGGACTTCTTCTATGTTTTTTGCGCGCCATCGCCTTGCATTGAGTATCGCCTTGACCATCGCCAGCGGGCTGACGGCCCCGGTACAGGCAGAACTCCTGATCGACAGCCCGGTCACTCAGACGCCCAAACCGGACTATGACCAAAAGGTCACAGTTACCAATACAGGCAGCATTACGGTTAGCGGCACAGCGCTAGACCTGAATAACCAATACCGGTCGTATTGGTGGAATATCGAGAACTCAGGACAGATCACTTCCACCCAGGGTCGCGCGATCGACTTGGGCATTCCCGGTTCCAATAATACCTGGTACGGCTCCTACACATTAAGGAACAACCCAGACGGGCAGATCCAGGGGGCCGAAGACGCGATCCGGATCAGTAACCAGCCCTCAGGGGGCGCCCCTATCAATATTCAGAACTCCGGAACTATCACTTCGCTGAACGGGGCCGGCATCAACCTGAGCGGCTACAACACACTCCACTACCAGACCGCAGTCACTAACCAGAAGGACGGGGTGATCCAGTCCAGCCATGCCGATGCAATCATCATGGACTCGGGCACCAATGGCCAGATCTATAACCTGGGAGAGATATCCGGCGGCCGTAACGGCGTAACCATTGGCAAGGACGTACGGATCAGCAACAAAGGAGCTATTACCGGCCACGACGGTACGGGCGTCTTCAGCGAGGCCCATGCCGATGTTTATAACTACATTGGCGGCGTCATCTCTGGAGGTACTAGCGGCTCGCTGTCCAATGCAGATGGCGATGGCATCAGGCTCGACAAGGGCGGGAGCATCTGGAACGAAGGGACTATCCAGGGAACGGCTGCCAGTGGAGTGAACAAGTACGGCAGAGCTAACACCAGCGAAGGTATTTCATCTGGAGGAGGGCTCACACTCAGCAACTATGGTTATCCGAAAACCGTTGATAGACCTATCGGTGTTATCAGTGGCGCCAACAACGGCGTTCTGATCGATGATGGCAATGGCGGTTCGGCGCTTGCTGCCTCGCGGGTCTACAACTACGGCATCATCCAGGGCCTGGATGGTTTTGGAGTCAAGTTCGTTGGCGATTTCAATGACGAAGTCATTAACGGCGGCCTGATCAGTGGCAGTAATGGCGTTGCCCTGGATATGGGCGGTGGTGACGACATCTTGCGCCTTCAATCCGGCAGTCGCTTCGAGGGCCTGGTGGATGGCGGTTCTGGCCACAACACCCTCGTCATGGGTGAAAGCTACAGTTACGGCGACGGCAACTTTGGCGACAGCCGCAACTTCCAGGTACTGGAAGTTCGCCAAGGCCAGTGGACACTGACCGGCAAAGGCGACTTCAACGAAGGTGCCCACGTCTTCCGTTATGCAACATTGACCAACCAGGGCGGCATCGCCGGCGATGTCCTGGTCGATCAAAATGCGCAGTATCGCGGGAGCGGTACGAGTGGCAACCTGACAGTCAACGGCACCCTGCAAACCAGCAAGGAGCTGGGTGGGCCGCAGGTCAATGGCAACCTGGTCATGGGCAGCGGCTCCACCTGGGTCGCCTCCCCCCACGCTACCGGAGGCGTCGGCACGGTGAGGGTCAGTGGCAATGCCAATCTCAGCGGCGCATCGCTGCTGATCACTCCTGACTACGGCAATCCAAATCCGTGGCAGAACCAATTCCCGTGGCACAGCCAATATCGGTTATTGGAGGCTGGCAGTATCACCGGTACCTTCAAATCGGACCTCCTGCTTGGTTATGCCTTCCTCGACCCAGTCCTGACCTATGGCCAGAACACCGTGGACCTGAGCCTCACCCGCAACAGCGTGAGCTTCACCGAATACGCCCGCACCGCCAATGGCGCCAGGGCGGTGGAGGCCATCGACTCCATCGGCTGGAGAGATTGGAGAGGCTGGCCCAGGGACCCGGTTTTCGGCCCCTGGTTCCCCCGCCCTTACATTGAGAACAGCGTCTATAACGCCCTGCTTCTGACCAGCGAAAGCAGTGCCGGCCTGGCCATTGAAAAACTGGCGGGCAGTGGCAACGCCAACCTCGGTATCGCCACCCTCAACGCCAGCTCGCAGGTGGGTAGCAGCATGCTCGCGACCATGCGGCAGCTGGGCAGTGGCGCCGGCCTGCTGGCTGGGCTCGACCCGACGCAGACCCCGACCCTGGCCGCTAACAGCGTGCCCGGCAGTGCACGGAACCTGAACGACCCCAACGCTCGTGGGCGGGTATGGCTGCAAGCCCTGGGCGGCTACGGCAAGCTCGACGGCGAGCACGGCAACCCCGGCCTCGAGCAACGTACCAGCGGTAGCGTGCTAGGAGTGGACTGGTCGTTGTCCTCGGCGTGGCGCCTGGGGATCCTCGGAGGTTATTCGAAAACCGACCTGAGCAACCGCGACCTCGACGGCAAGCTGCACAGCTGGCACATCGGCGCCTATGCCATGCGCCAGGATGGTCCCCTGGCCCTGCGCCTGGGCGCGGCATACAGCCGGCATGACGGCGATAACAAGCGCAGCGTCGAATTCGACCGTTTCAGCGACAGGCCCAAGGGCAGCTACGACGCCAGCAGCCAACAGGCTTTCGTCGAACTGGGCTACACCCTGGGCAGCGGCCGGTTGAATGTGGAGCCGTTCGCCAACCTGGGCTACCAGCGCTACCACCGTGACCGCTACACCGAGAAAGGTGGCCCGGCCTCGCTGATCGTGAATGAACAGAACCAGGATAATTTCAGCAGCACCTTCGGCGTACGCCTGGCCCACCTGCAGCAACTGCAGAACGGTATCAGCCTGACGCCACGGGCCAGCCTTGGCTGGCGCCATACCTACGGCGAGCTGGAAAGCGATACCAGTCAGTCCTTCGTGCTGGGCAGCGATGACTTCAAGGTCGAAGGCAGTGCCCTGGACCGTGACAGCCTGATGGTCGAGGCCGGGCTGGATATCGGGCTTTCCGCCCGGCACACCCTGAGCGTTGGATACAACGGCGAGTTCGGCAGCAACAGCCGCAACCATGGCTGGATGGGCCAGTGGCAGATGAGTTTCTGAACCTGCCACAGGCTGCCTGCAGGGTCGCAAGCGCGACGGCAGGCAGCCAGTTCCAGGAAATCCAGGCAAAAAAAAAGGGAGGCCGTAGCCTCCCCGAGGTAAAGCGTTACAGATGAAGGCCGTGGATCAGCCTTCGATCTCGATCAGGATCTCGCCCGGGTTGACCCGGTCGCCCTTGGCCACGTGGATGGCCACGACCTTGCCGGCGATGGCCGCCTGGACTTCGGTCTCCATCTTCATGGCTTCGGTGATCAGCACGGCCTGGCCGGCCTTGACCACGTCGCCTTCCTTGACCAGTACATCGACGATATTGCCCGGCATGGTGGTGCTGACATGGCCGGGTGCAGAGGCTTGCTTGCGCTTGCTGCTGCCGCCGCCGACGAACTCGTTGAGGGGCTCGAACACCACTTCTTCCGGCATGCCGTCGATGGACAGGTAGAAGTGGCGCTTGCCTTCGGCCTTGACGCCGACACCGGTGATGTCGACGCGGTAGGTCTCGCCGTGGACGTCGATGACGAATTCGGTCGGCACGCCCTCGCCGCCCGGCTTGCTGACGCCACCGGCCTCGGGGATCGGCAGCAGGACTTCCGGCACCAGGGTCCCGGCTTCACGTTCCTCGAGGAACTTGCGGCCGATGTCCGGGAACATCGCATAGGTCAGCACGTCTTCCTCGGACTTGGCCAATGCGCCGATCTCACCGCGCAGCTTGGTCATTTCCGGCTTCAGCAGGTCGGCCGGGCGCACGTCGATCACTTCTTCGCTGCCGATGGCCTGGCGCCGTAGCTTCTCGTCGACCTCACCCGGGGCCTTGCCGTACCCGCCTTGCAGGTAGAGCTTCACTTCGTTGGTGATGGTCTTGTAGCGCTCGCCGGCCAGCACGTTGAAGAACGCCTGGGTGCCGACGATCTGCGAAGTCGGGGTCACCAGCGGCGGGTAGCCCAGGTCGTGACGCACCCGCGGGATCTCCGCCAGCACTTCGTTCATGCGGTTGAGGGCGCCCTGCTCCTTGAGCTGGTTGGCCAGGTTGGAAATCATCCCGCCCGGTACCTGGTTGACCTGCACCCGGGTGTCCACCGCGGTGAATTCACTTTCGAACTGGTGGTACTTCTTGCGCACGGCGTAGAAGTACAGGCCGATCTCCTGCAACAGCTCCAGGTCCAGGCCGGTGTCGAACTCGCTGCCCTTGAGGGCCGCGACCATGGACTCGGTGCCCGGGTGGCTGGTACCCCAGGCGAAGCTGGAGATGGCGGTGTCGATATGGTCGGCGCCGTTTTCCACGGCCTTGAGCTGGCACATGGCGGCCAGGCCGGCGGTGTCGTGGGAATGGATGAACACCGGCAGCGACTGCTCGGCCTTCA
Source organism: Pseudomonas sp. BIOMIG1BAC (assembly GCF_001705995.2). NCBI lineage: Bacteria > Pseudomonadati > Pseudomonadota > Gammaproteobacteria > Pseudomonadales > Pseudomonadaceae > Pseudomonas > Pseudomonas sp. BIOMIG1BAC. The sequence goes on from NZ_CP049045.1 coordinate 135,782, forward strand.
GCGCCTTGACCAGCTCGCCAGTGGCGAACGGCGTCAGCAGGCCGGCCATGTCCTTGATCGCCACCGAGTCGCACCCCATGGCTTCCATCTGCTTGGCCTGGGCCACGAAGGCCTTGATGGTGTGCACCGGGCTGGTGGTGTAGGCGATGGTGCCCTGGGCGTGCTTGCCGGCGGCCTTCACTGCTTCGATGGCCACGCGCAGGTTACGCACATCGTTCATGGCGTCGAAGATACGGAACACGTCGATGCCGTTGACCGCGGCCTTGGCCACGAAGGCCTTGACCACGTCGTCGCTGTAGTGGCGGTAGCCCAGCAGGTTCTGGCCGCGCAGGAGCATTTGCAGGCGAGTGTTGGGCAGTGCCGCACGCAGCTGGCGCAGGCGTTCCCACGGGTCTTCCTTGAGGAAGCGCACGCAGGCGTCGAAAGTCGCGCCGCCCCAGACCTCCAGCGACCAGTAGCCGACTTTGTCGAGCTTGTCGCAGATCGGCAGCATGTCTTCGGTGCGCATGCGGGTAGCCAGCAAGGACTGGTGGGCGTCACGCAGGATGGTGTCGGTAACAAAGATCTTCTTGGACATTCTTATCTCCTCTTAGCGACAAGCTTCAGGCTGCAAGCTCCAAGACAAAGCCGGTCTGCTTTGTCCTGTCGCTTGTGGCTCGCAGCTTGCGGCTGCATTCATAGGCCTGCGTGGGCGGCGATGGCGGCGGCGATGGCCAGGGCCAGCTCTTCGGGTTTGCGCTTGATCGAGTAGTTGGTCAGTTCCGGGTGGCTTTCGACGAAGCTGGTATTGAACTGCCCGCTACGGAATTCCGGATTGCGCAGGATTTCCTGGTAGTACGCCGCGGTGGTCTTCACCCCCTGCAGGCGCATGTCGTCCAGGGCTCGCAGGCCGCGGTCCATGGCTTCTTCCCAGGTCAGCGCCCAAACCACCAGCTTCAGGCACATGGAGTCGTAGAACGGCGGAATGGTGTAGCCGGTGTAGATCGCCGTGTCGGTGCGCACGCCCGGGCCGCCGGGGGCGTAGTAACGGGTGATCTTGCCGAAGCTGGGCAGGAAGTTGTTCTTCGGGTCTTCGGCGTTGATCCGGAACTGCAACGCGTAGCCACGGTGGTGGATGTCTTCCTGCTTGACCGAAAGCGGCAGGCCCGAGGCGATGCGGATCTGCTCGCGGACGATGTCGATGCCGGTGATTTCCTCGGTGATGGTGTGTTCCACCTGCACTCGGGTGTTCATCTCCATGAAGTACACCTCGCCATCGGCGAGCAGGAACTCCACGGTGCCTGCGTTCTCGTAGTTCACCGCCTTGGCCGCACGCACCGCCAGGTCGCCGATGTAGGCGCGCTGCTCGGGGGTCAGCTGCGGGCTCGGGGCGATCTCGATGAGTTTCTGGTTGCGGCGCTGGATCGAGCAGTCGCGCTCGAACAGGTGGACCACGTTGCCGAAGCTGTCACCGAGGATCTGTGCCTCGATGTGCTTGGGATTGACGATGCATTTTTCCAGGAACACTTCCGCCGAACCGAAGGCCTTGGTGGCCTCGGAGATCACCCGGGGGAAGTTCTGTTCCAGTTCCTCGCGGCTGTTGCAGCGACGGATACCACGGCCGCCACCGCCGGAGGTGGCCTTGAGCATCACCGGATAACCGATGCGGTCGCCTTCACGCAGGGCTTCGTGGATGTCGGCGACGTTACCCTCGGTGCCCGGGGTCACCGGCACGCCAGCCTTGATCATGCTGCGGCGGGCTTCGGTCTTGTCGCCCATGCGGCGGATCACTTCCGCGGCCGGGCCTATGAATTTGATTCCACGTTCGGCGCAGATGTCCGCCAGTTCGGCGTTCTCCGAAAGAAAGCCATAGCCGGGATGCAAGGCATCGCAGCCGGTTTCCACCGCCAGGTTCACCAGCTTGCGTGGATTGAGGTAACCGGCCAGCGGTTCGGCACCGATGCTGTGGGCTTCATCCGCGCGCTTGACGTGCAGCGCATGGCGGTCGGCATCGGAGAAGATCGCCACCGAACGGATGCCCATCTCGGCGCAGGCACGCACGATTCGTACGGCAATCTCACCACGGTTGGCAATCAGGATCTTTTTTATCACTTGGAGTTTCCCTTGAGCCGTTGAAACAAACGACCCGCTAGACCGAGTCGGCGCGTGACCAAATGTTTCAAGTCAGTCGCAGCGACACACTAGCTCCGCGAAGGGATTAACAAAAATCAATAATTATTGGGACAACCATAAGTAAAGACTTATAGTTTTGCCTCCAGCCCCGGTGCGAGCCCTTGAAGCATGCGTAAATCCTTGATGCGCCTGACATTGCGCCAGCTGCAGATCTTCAACGAAGTCTGCGATCTACGCTCCTACAGCCGGGCCGCCGAGGAAATGTCCCTGACCCAGCCGGCGGTCAGCCTGCAGATCCGCCAGCTCGAGGAGCTGATCGGCCAGCCGCTGTTCGACTATGTCGGCAAGAAGCTCTACATGACCGAAGCCGCCGAAGCCCTGCAACGGGCCAGCCGGGACATCTTCGGGCGCCTGGAGAACCTCGACATGCAGCTCTCCGACATGCAGGGTTCGCTGCAAGGCCAGCTCAAGCTGGCCGTGGAGTCCAGCGCCAAGTACTTCGTGCCGCACCTGTTCGCCGCCTTCAAGCGTCAGCACCCGGAAGTCCACCTGCAGCTGACCGTGGTCAACCGCGCCCAGGTGATCCGCCGCCTTTCCGACAACCGCGACGACCTGGTGATCATGTCCATGGTGCCCCAGGACATGGAGCTGGAATTCCTGCCATTCCTGAACAACCCGATCGTCGCCGTGGCGCCCCCGGACCACCCCCTGAGCCATATGGGAGCCCTGCGCTTGCAAGACCTGGAGCCCTACACCCTGGTACTGCGCGAACAGGGCTCCGGCACTCGCCTGGCCTGCGAGGAGTACTTCAAGGAGAAGCGCGTGCACTTCACCCAGATCCTCGAAGTGTCGTCGGCAGAAGCGCAACGCGAGTGTGTCCGGGCAGGCCTGGGCGTGGCCTTGTTGACGCGCCACGCCCTGAACCTTGAGTTGGCGACCGGCGGCTTGATCGAATTGCCGGTCGAAGAGCTGCCATTGCTTCGCAGCTGGTGCCTGGTGCAGGCCAAAGCCAAACGCCTGTCACCGGTAGCGCATGCGTTCCTGGGGTTTATCCGCAGCGAACGGGTGCAGATCAGCGGGCTGGTTGGGCGGTTTGACGGGAAGCTGCCGGAGCGGCCTGCCAGTAATTGACGGCATCCTGCTCGGGGTAGTCGTTGATTTCCTGTTGCAGGCGACGCAGTTCGAAGCGGTGCTCGATCGCACGGCGAAATTCCATGCGGCGTTGGTCTTCCTGCTGACGACGGGTCTTGACTGCGCTGCTGCTCTCTTCGTAAGGCCGGGCCATTTCGAGTCTCCCAATGCGAGTACGGAGGCTTCACGATGGCGATCGGCGGTTACGGTTTGGCGGCGGGCCCATTACAGGGATGTGAAAGTTGCCTGAACGGTCGCCAGGCCACTTCGGGTGAAGACGCAGGCTCCCCGCGCCCCTATCAGTCGTCCAGGGCTTTGACCGCCTTGGGCGACAGGCGCAGGCTGCGCAAGCTGCGCTTCACGCTCTTGAGGTGGTTGACCAGGCTCGGGCCGCGGGCCATCGCCACGCCCATGGCCAGGACGTCGATCACCACCAGGTGGGCGATGCGCGAGGTCAGCGGGGTATAGATCTCGGTGTCCTCGTGCACGTCGATGGCCAGGTTGACCGTGGACAATTCGGCCAGCGGCGTCTGGCTCGGGCACAGGGTGATCAGGTTGGCGCCGCTTTCACGCACCAGGTTGGCGGTGATCAGCAGATCCTTGGAGCGCCCGGACTGGGAGATGCAGATCGCGACGTCCGAGGGTTTGAGGGTGACCGCCGACATGGCCTGCATGTGCGGGTCGGAATACGCCGCCGCCGTCAGCAGCAGGCGGAAGAACTTGTGCTGGGCGTCCGCCGCCACGGCGCCGGAAGCGCCAAAGCCGTAGAACTCCACGCGCTGGGCCTGGGACATGAGGGTGACGGCACGCTGCAACTCCACCGGGTCGAGCTTCTCGCGAACCTCCATCAGGGTGTGCAGGGTGGTGTCGAAGATCTTCAGGCTGTAGTCGGCGACCGAATCGTCTTCATGGATCGCGAACTGGCCAAAGCTGGCACCGGCGGCAAGGCTCTGCGCCAGCTTGAGCTTCAGGTCCTGGAACCCCGAGCAGCCGATGGCCCGGCAGAAGCGCACGATGGTCGGCTCGCTGATACCCACACTATGAGCCAGGTCCGCCATGGAGCTGTGCATTACGGCCGCAGGATCGAGGAGCACGTGATCGGCGACCTTGAGTTCCGATTTGCGTAACAGATGACGTGACTGGGCGATGTGCTGCAACAGGTTCAAGGGCTGGGACTCATTGTTATCGGCAGGTGCCGGGAGATGTAGCAAGCTTGTAGTTATACTACATGAATTGGCTTTTTGCCTGCTCAATGCATCAGGAAGTTGCCTGGCTACCCCCCATATTCAGCCGGGTACGCTGCATGTAGCCGTTTTGGCGGGGAATGCCGGCACTAGCGCGACTGGGCCTGCAACAGCAACGCAAGGCCTTGGGCGTCCACCGGGCGGCTGATCAGGTAGCCCTGCACTTCGTCACACTGTTCGGCCCGCAGGAAGGCCAACTGGGCCGGTTCCTCGACCCCCTCGGCCACCACCTTCAAGGACAAGCCGTGGGCCATGGCAATGATCGCCCGGGTAATGGCCGCATCTTCACCGCCCTCTGCCAGGCCACGGATGAAGGCCTGGTCGATCTTCACGTAGTCCACCGGGATGCGCTTGAGGTAGCTCAGGGAGGAATAGCCCGTGCCAAAGTCGTCGATCGCCAGCTTGACCCCCAGGTCACGCAGTTGCTGGAAGGTCGCGATGATGTGCTCGACACTGTCGAGCAACTGGCTTTCGGTCAGCTCCAGTTCGAGCAGGTGTGGCTCCAGCCCGGTTTCCTCCAGCACCTGGCGCACCAGGCTCACCAGCTTGCCCTGGCGCAACTGGTACACCGAGAGGTTCACCGAGACCCGGATCGGCTCCAGCCCCTGGCGCTGCCACTGGCAGGCCTGGCGACAAGCCTGGCGCAGCACGAACTCGCCGATGGGGCCGATCAGCCCGGTCTCCTCGGCCAACCCGATGAAGTCCCCTGGTGGTACCCGTCCCAGGATCGGGTGCTCCCAACGCACCAGGGCCTCGGCGGCATTGAGTCGCCCCGTAGCCAGGCACAGCTTGGGCTGATAGAACACCATCAACTGGTCATCCTCGATGGCCTTGCGCAACTGGTTCTCCAGTTGCAGGCGCTCCAGGGTGCTGGCTTGCAAACTCTCGGTATAGAACTGGAAGTTGTTGCCCCCCAAGTGCTTGGCATGGGCCATGGCCATGTTCGCCTGGCTCACCAGGGCGGCGATCTCCCGGGCGCTGTCCGGCAGCATGCTGATGCCCATGGAGGCACTGACCACCAGTTCATGGCCCTCTACGGTGATTGGCAGGCGCAACTTGCTCAGCAACCGCGTGGCGACGCGGGTCAGGCTCGACAGGCTGCCGTAGGCATCGAACAGCACAGCAAACTCATCCCCGGACAAACGGGCGATGGTGTCGGCCTCCGGCAGGGCGTTGACCAGGCGGCGGGCCATTTTCTGCAGCAGTTGGTCGGCCACCTCATGGCCCAGGCTGTCATTGAGCAGCTTGAAGCGATCCAGGTTGATGTGCAGCAGGGCCAGGCTACGTCCACCCTGGCGCACCCGCTGGTGGGCTTCGCGCAAGCGTTCGCGAAACAGCGAGCGGTTGGCCAGCCCGGTGAGCTCGTCATAGTGCGTGAGGTAGCGCATGCGCTCCTCGGACTCCCTTCGAGCCGAAAGATCGGCGAAGAAACCCACGATATGGCGGACTTTCCCCCGCCTGTCACGCACCACGTTCAGTTGCAGCCACTGCGGATAGAGCTCGCCGTTCTTGCGGGTTTCCACCAGCTCGCCCTGCCAGCTGCCGTGCTGTTCCAGGGCCTGGTGGATCAAGGGGTAATGGCGCCGGGCATCGCGGCTGCAGGGCAACTCCACCACGTTGCAGCCGAGCATGTCCTCGATCTGGAAGCCGGTGACCTGGCTGAATGCCTGGTTGGCCGCGATCAGCACGTAATCGGGGTCGAGGATGACAATGCCCTCGCTGGCCGCCTCGAACACGGTGGCCGCCAGGTTGCGTTGTACCTCCAGTTCCTTGTCGGCACTGATATCGCGACGCGTGCCGGCCATGCGCAGGACCCGGCCGTCGGGGCCGCGCTCCACGGCCCGCCCGCGATCCTCGATCCATACCCAGTGGCCGGCACCATGCAGCACTCGGTACTCCACCTGGTAATCCTCGCTGCGCCCCTTCAAATGCTCCACCAGGGCGCGCCTCAGCGTGGGCAGGTCCTCCGGGTGCAGGCGCGGCTTCAGGTGGCTGAGCATCGCCGTGACCCCTTCCGGCTCCAGGCCGAACAGCTCCTTGATCTGGGTGTGATGGACTTCATCGGTCTGCAGGTTCCAGTCCCACAACCCCAGCTCACTGGCATTGAGCGCCAGGGCCAGGCGCGCCTCGCTCTTGCTCAGGGCCTGGTTGGCGGCGTCCAGCTCCAGGCTGCGCTGGACCACTCGCTGCTCCAGCCCGGCCTGGGCCTCGCGCAGTTGCTCCTCGGCACGCCGGCGCTGCTCCACCTCCCGGGCCAGTTCGCGATTGAGTTGCCCGCTGCGACTTTGGGCATCCTGCAAGTGCTCGATCAGCGCCTGGTTCTGGAAACGCCGTAGCAGGCCGCGTTGGATCAGGCGATTGACCTGCCAGGCCACGACACTCAATGAGGCCAGCAGGATCAATCCCAGCCAGCCCCAGCCGCGCTGCTGTTCATCGCCGCCCCAGAACAGGTAGGCGATCGCTGGCAACAGGCAAGGAAGGGTGAATGACAGGAAGGCCTTCAGGCTGACGGCATAGGCCACGCTGGCGGAAAGGATCGCCGCGCCAATCAAACCGAAGACCCAGGACTGCTGCAGGAAGCTATCGGTGGGCACCAGGGCGATGCCTGCACAGGCCAGGGTCAAGCCACTGACCGTGGACCCCAGCAGGAACATGCGCAGCCAGACCGGTTGCGCCTGCCGGCTGGGAATCGCCGAATCGAAGGCTGCCACCTGGATCACGCGCAAGGCCACCAGGGCCAGCAACCAGACCATCCACACGCTGAGCAGCAGATAACGCGAGGGGCTCCAGAGCAGCCAGGTACAGACCAGGCCGTTGAGCAGCATGAACAGCGTCGGCAACAACGACCCTTGATACAGCAGGCGCGTGCGCTCCACTGCAATCTCGACGGCGTAGTGCTGGCGGATGACCCGGGGCTCCATGAAAGGCCCCGACAGGTCGGAAATAGGTGTCATAGGCAGTGTTCTTATAATGGTTGAGCCTGAAACGTCGCCGGAGCATACACAAGCAAAGGCGCGAGCCAAACTGCCCCAAGTCATAAAATCGATAAAACAAATCCTCGCAAGATCGCTCTGCAAAGCGTCCAGGCGAGAAGCGCCAATGGCTGCGGCTCGTGACCAGCCAGTCGTCCCTCACGGTTGTTTTATCGGCTAATGCAAAGCCGGGTTTGCCCGGGGTGGCGCGCGCCCCTAGAATGCGCCGATGCGCGATGATCTCTCCCTCCTGTTGAATTCCCTCAACGACGCCCAACGCCAGGCCGTAGCGGCCTCCCTGGGTCGTCAGTTGGTCCTGGCCGGCGCTGGTTCCGGCAAAACCCGTGTGCTGGTGCACCGTATCGCCTGGCTGATCCAGGTCGAGAACGCCTCGCCCCACTCGATCCTGTCGGTGACCTTCACCAACAAGGCGGCGGCCGAGATGCGCCACCGTATCGAGCAATTGCTGGGCATCAACCCCGCGGGCATGTGGGTCGGCACCTTCCACGGCCTGGCCCACCGCCTGCTGCGGGCCCACTGGCAGGAGGCCGGCCTGAGCCAGACCTTCCAGATCCTCGACAGCGACGACCAGCAACGCCTGGTCAAGCGGGTGATCCGCGAGCTGGGCCTGGATGAACAGCGCTGGCCGGCCCGCCAGGCCCAGTGGTTCATCAACGGCCAGAAAGACGAGGGCCTGCGCCCGCAGCACATCCAGGCCAGTGGCGACCTGTTCCTGGCCACCATGCGCAGCATCTACGAAGCCTACGAGGCCGCCTGCCAGCGTGCGGGAGTCATCGACTTCTCCGAGCTGCTGCTGCGCGCCCTGGACCTGTGGCGCGACCATCCGGGCTTGCTGGCGCACTACCAGAAGCGTTTCCGCCATGTGCTGGTGGACGAGTTCCAGGACACCAACGCCGTGCAGTACGCCTGGTTGCGATTGCTGGCCAAGGGTGGCAAAAGCCTGATGGTGGTGGGCGACGACGACCAGTCGATCTACGGCTGGCGCGGGGCGAAGATCGAGAACATCCACCAGTACTCCGACGACTTCCCGGACACCGAAGTGATCCGCCTGGAGCAGAACTACCGCTCCACCGCCGGCATCCTCAAGGCCGCCAACGCCCTGATCGCCAACAATACCGGGCGCCTGGGCAAGGAACTGTGGACCGACGGCGGCGATGGCGAGGCCATCAACCTGTATGCCGCCTTCAACGAGCACGATGAAGCCCGCTACGTGGTGGAAACCATCGAGAGCGCGCTCAAGACCGGCCTGGCCCGCAGCGATATCGCCATTCTCTACCGCTCCAACGCCCAGTCCCGGGTGCTGGAGGAAGCCTTGCTGCGCGAACGCATCCCGTACCGCATCTATGGCGGCCAGCGCTTCTTCGAGCGTGCCGAGATCAAGAACGCCATGGCCTACCTGCGCCTGCTGGAAGGCCGCGGCAACGACGCAGCGCTGGAGCGAGTGATCAACGTCCCGGCCCGGGGCATCGGCGAAAAGACCGTCGAGGCGATCCGCGAGCATGCCCGCCACAGCGATGTATCGATGTGGGAAGCCATGCGCCAACTGGTGGCCAATAAAGGCCTGACCGGTCGGGCGGCCGGTGCCCTTGGCGCGTTCATCGAGCTGATCGAGAACCTGGCGGCCAAGACCCTGGACATGCCCCTGCACCTGATGACCCAGACGGTGATCGAGCAGTCGGGGCTGATTGCCTATCACGAAGCGGAAAAAGGCGAGAAAGGCCAGGCCCGGGTGGAAAACCTCGAGGAACTGGTCAGCGCCGCGCGCAACTTCGAGAACACCGAGGAAGACGAGGACCTGACGCCCCTGGCGGCCTTCCTCGGCCATGCGTCCCTGGAAGCCGGCGATGCCCAGGCCGACGAGCACGAAGACAGCATCCAGCTGATGACCCTGCACAGCGCCAAGGGCCTGGAATTCCCCTATGTGTTCCTGGTGGGCATGGAAGAAGGCCTGTTCCCCCACAAGATGAGCCTGGAAGAGCCGGGCCGCCTGGAGGAAGAACGCCGCCTGGCCTATGTCGGTATCACCCGGGCCATGCAGAACCTGGTCATGACCTACGCCGAAACCCGTCGCCTGTACGGCAGTGAAACCTACAACAAGGTGTCGCGTTTCGTACGTGAAGTGCCCAAGGGGCTTATCCAGGAAGTACGCCTGTCCAACAGCGTCAGCCGGCCTTTCGGTGGTGGCCAGTCCCAGAGCACCAGCAGCCTGTTCAGCGGCAGCGCCATCCCGGACACCGGCCTGAGCCTTGGCCAGGCCGTGCGCCACTCGGTGTTCGGCGACGGCGTGATCCTCAACTTCGAGGGCGCCGGAGCCCAGGCCCGGGTCCAGGTCAACTTCAGCGAAGGCAGCAAATGGCTGATGCTTGGCTACGCCAAGCTGGAAGCCATCTAATCTCCCAGCAGCAGCCGGCTTGTCGGTGAAGGCGCCCCTGCCCTTCATCGGCAAGCCGGGCCCAAACCGCCAAAAGGAAGCACGAGCATGGGTTCAGGCTTTTTTTCGTCGTGGACATTCTGGGCGTTACTGTCGGCAATTTTCGCCGCATTGACGGCGATCTTCGGCAAAGTCGGCATCGAGAACGTCAATTCCGACTTCGCCACCCTGTTGCGCACAGGGGTGGTGCTGGTGAGCCTGGCCTTGATTTTGTACGCAACGGGCCAATATCAGTCCCTGGAATCGATTTCTACCAAGAGCTACCTGTTCCTGCTGCTGTCCGGGCTGGCCACAGGGGCTTCCTGGCTGTGCTACTACCGCGCCCTCAAGCTGGGCCCCGCCTCGCTGGTGGCGCCGGTGGACAAGCTCAGCGTGGTGTTCGTCGCGATCATCGGCGTGACACTGCTAGGGGAGAAACTCGACCTGCGGCAATGGGGCGGGATCGGCCTGATCACTGCCGGCGTGGTAGTGCTGGCACTACGGCGCTGAAGGTCCTGGAAGGAAACCAAAGCGGCTTCCCCCAGGCAAAACCACATCGGCGAGCATGATTTCAGATGGGACTGAACCAGGCCTGTCAGGCAAAAGCCCGAAACATTATGCCGCTCGCCACTGACACTTCACCTGTGCAATATGGCGCGCGTGCCATCCACAAATGGGAATACCCTTTATGAAACGTTTTCTTAGCATCGCCATGGCGCTGTGCATCGGCTTGACGATGAGCCTCGACGCCAATGCCAAGCGCTTCGGTGGCGGCAAAAGCGCCGGCGCTGCCCCGACCCACCAGGCTCGCCAGGCGGCACCCACCGCTCCGGGCGCTCCTGCCGCTGCCGCCACTGCTGGTGCAGCCGGTGCCGCGGGTGCAGCAGCCAAGGCCGGCGGTGCTTCGCGCTGGCTCGGCCCCCTGGCCGGTATCGCCGCAGGCGGCCTGCTGGCCTCCATGTTCATGGGCGGCGGCTTCCAGGGCATGCAGATCTTCGACATCCTGATCATGGCGGTCATCGCGTTCGTGATCTTCCGCTTCATTGCCGCTCGTCGCCGCAAGCAACAGGAGCAATTCGCTCCGGCCGGCCACGCCCCCATGCAACGCGAAGCCTTCCAGCCCCAGGCACCGGCTGGCGGTTCGATCTTCGGCGGCTCCGCAGCCCCTGCTGCCCGCCCGGTGATCAACGCTCCGGCCTGGTTCAACGAAGAACGCTTCATCGAAGCGGCGCGCAACCACTTCCAGTCCCTGCAGCAACACTGGGACGCCAATGAAATGGACAAGATCGCCGAGTTCGTGACCCCGCAGATGCTGCAATTCCTCAAGCAGGAACGTGCCGACCTGGGCGACGGCTTCCAGTCGACCTACATCGACAACCTGCAAGTGCAGCTCGAAGGCGTGGACGATCGTGCCGACAAGACCATCGCCACCCTGACCTTCAGTGGTGTTTCGAAGACCTCGCGCTTCGACCAGGGCGAAGTGTTCAGCGAAAGCTGGAACATGGAACGCGCCCCGGGCGACAACCAGCCTTGGCTGGTGGCAGGTATCCGCCAGAACGGCTGATTCATTCTGCTGTCACAGCTGTAATGCAAAAACCCCGACTCAGGTCGGGGTTTTGCATTTCACGATTGCACTTATAGCGAGCTACTGTATAAACCGCCGTCAACCAAACGTGCCATAGAGCTAAGAGGACCCAGGCCGTGGAAGAAGTCATCGAACAACTCCGAGAAGCCAACGAACCGGTGCCCGTTCCCCTGGAACTGCCGGACGAAGACCTGCTGGTGGAAATCGAGGAACAACTGTTCATCAATATCCCGTTCGTCTTCAAAGAGTTCCTGTTGACGGTCAGCGATGTGGTCTACGGCAGCCTGGAACCGGTAACCGTTACCGACCCGCAATCCCATACCTACCTTCCAGAAGTGGCGGCCACCGCCTGGGACATGGGCGTACCTCGGGAATTGATTCCGATCTGCCAGGATGGCGACGACTACTACTGCGTAGAAGAAGACGGCACCGTAGTGCTGTGGTCCGGCGAAGAAGAGCTGATCACCGAGGACTCCTGGGAATCGGTGTGGCACTGGGCGAGGGACGTCTGGCTGGAAAGCTGAGGCAACCAGGCCGCGACCTCCCCGGTCGCGGCGTCGGAGCATTCGCCAGTACCCTGCTGGCGATCGACAAGCTCAGTGCCCTCCACCGTCCTTGCTCTGGTCGAAAGTCTCGATCAACGCCACCTGCATCCGTGTATGTACGCGAATGAACCAGCGCCACAGCACCGCAGCCACGGCCGCCGCCACCACGGCCACCAGTACCAGCAGCTCCAGGGTCGGCAGGATGCTTGCCGACAACGCCGCCAACAGCAGGAAAATAACCAGCAACGACAGGATCGGGATCACCTCGGCGATCACTCGTCGCACCCGCTGGGTATGACGCCCGGCCATTTCCGCCTTGACCCCCATCTCTGCCAACAGCATCGACAGTGCCTTGAGCTTGCGATAGGCGGCGATCAGGAACGGCAGCGACAACAGCAAGGCCCCACCCCAGATCAGCGCCTTTTGCCGGCCTGGGTCGCTGATCCAATCTTGTAGATAAACGCCAATACGCCCGGAGAAATAGCTGCCGGAAAAGAAGATCGCCACCACCAGGGCCAGGTTCACCCCTACCTGCAGCAGGATCTTGCGGATCATCGACGCCAACAGCGCGCCCTCGCCCTGGGGCTGAATACTGCGCAACCACTCGCCGTACATTCCCAGCACCCGGCTCAGCCGCTTGGGCAGCACCGCCGACAGCTTCAACGACAGCGGGTCGGCGGCCTTGATCAGGTAGGGGGTGAGCAAGGTGGTAATGGCCGAAACCGCCACCGCCACGGGATAGAGGAAGTCGCTGGTGACCTGCAAGGTCATGCCAAGGGCGGCGATGATGAATGAAAACTCGCCAATCTGTGACAGCCCCATCCCTACTCGCAACGACGTACGTCCATCGTTACCCGCGATGAAGGCGCCCATCCCGCAGGACAACATCTTGCCCAATACCACCGCCACGGTGATCACCGCGATTGGCCAGGCGTACTGGAGGAGAATCTGCGGATCGATCATCAGGCCGATGGCCACGAAGAAAATGGCGCTGAACAGGTCGCGAACCGGTTCGATCAAGCGTTCGATCTTCAGCAACTGACGGGACTCGGCCATGATCGCGCCGATCAGGAACGCCCCCAGCACCATGCTGTACTCCAGGCGTACCACCAGCAGGCAGAATCCGAAGCACAGGCCCAGCACGGTGATCAGCAGCATCTCGTTGCTGTCGAACTTCGCCACGTAGGCCAACAGGCGCGGCACCAGCAGGATGCCGATCACCAGCGCCACGATCATGAACAGTGAAAGCTTGCCTACCGTGGAAAACACCTCGCCGGAACTCACCGTGCCGCTGACCGCGATGCTCGATAGCAGGGCGATGATGCCGATCCCCAGGATGTCCTCGACGATCAGCACGCCGAAGATCAGCTGGGCGAAGCGTTCGTTCTTCATCTTCAGGTCGTTGAGCGCCTTGACGATGATGGTGGTGGAAGAGATGGCCAGGATCGCCCCGAGGAACAGCGAATCCATGGTGCTCCAGTCGAACCAGCGGCCGATCTCGTAGCCGATCCAGATCATCAGGACGATTTCCAGGAACGCCGCGATGAACGCTGTGGCGCCCACCTTGAATAGCTTGCGCAGGCTGAACTCCAGCCCCAGGCAGAACATCAGGAAGATCACCCCGAGCTCGGCCAGGGTCTTGATGGTCTGCTCGTCGTGGATCAGCCCGAAAGGCGGGGTATGGGGCCCGATGATGAAGCCCGCGGCGATATAGCCCAGCACCACCGGCTGCTTGAATCGATGGAAGAGAACGGTCACCACACCCGCGACCAGCATGATCACGGCCAGGTCCTGAATGAAACTGATGGCATGCATGACCTAGGTTCTCCTTGAATGTTGGACGGGGGCCATCCTCGGGGAGAGCGTTTGAAAAGCCGCCTGCGCTGGCGTCAGTCGCTGCCTTGTCAGAGATCCCTGAAAAAGAAAGGTCCGATCGGTCGAAAGAAAGTGCTCTACAAGAGCGATGAAAAACCCCTGGAACGGGTGTTTTGCAGGGTAACACTGCGACTTCCAGGCGGAAGGCAGTGCAATATATGGAAACAGATCCACCGGAGCGTGACGGCGCGGCACAGACCGGCGTCCCGTTATCGATGGTTTGAAAAGTCTTTGGACCCAGCACCCGCAGAGGTGCTCCAGCAACCCCTGCCCTGACCCGTGAGCGTGCTATGGAACCCGGAAACGCCCAACTGTCGATGACAGTACTGATGACCCCCGACATGGCCAACTTCTCTGGCAATGTCCACGGTGGCACCCTGCTCAAGTACCTCGACGAAGTCGCCTATGCCTGCGCCAGCCGCTATGCCGGTCGCTACGTGGTGACCCTGTCGGTGGACCAGGTGATCTTCCGCGAGCCGGTGCATGTCGGCGAGCTGGTGACCTTCCTGGCCTCGGTCAACTACACCGGCAACACCTCCATGGAGGTGGGTATCAAGGTGGTGACCGAGAATATCCAGGAGCGCTCCGTGCGCCATACCAATAGCTGCTTCTTCACCATGGTGGCGATGGACGATCAGCGCAAACCGGCCCCGGTTCCGCCGCTGCAACCGGAAACCGCCGATGGCAAGCGCCGCTATATCCAGGCCCAGCAGCGCCGGCAGATCCGCCAGGAGCTGGAAAAGCGCTACCGGGAAATCAAGGCCGACGGCCCTTGAGTCCAAGGCTGGCAACCTGATCCAGCAGGACCATGGACGGTCCCTTGCCCCACCCTTCCCGCCTCCTCGCGCCCCTCCAATGCCTTTACAGGCTGTCTTTGCGGTCATCCCGAATGGCCATATCGATCCCTTTTTGACCACATAGAGAGTTATACCGGCCAGACAGCGGCTGCCAGAATCATCGGGCAAGGCACAAACGCACGCTCCCCGCCGGGAGCCTTCGAGCCACCGAACGCGTGAGAACAATAACAATGCCCAGCGCCAATCCCCTGTCCAGCAGTCCCCTCCCGGCCCCCAGCGATGGCGTGCCCGGCGATTTCACCCACAGCGCCCAAGGCACCTCGCTGCGCCGCATCCTCGGCTTGCCGGCCCTGGTGTTCTTCGGCCTGGTGTACATGGTGCCGCTCACCGTCTTCACCACCTACGGCGTGGTTACCCAGATGACCGGCGGACGCACCGCTGCCGCCTACGTGATCACTCTCCTGGCGATGATCTTCACGGCGCGCTCCTACAGCGTGATGGTCAGGAAGTACCCGATTGCCGGTTCGGCCTACTCCTACGCCAGCTTGAGTTTCGGCCCTGGCATCGGCTTTCTGGCCGGCTGGTCGCTGCTGCTCGACTACCTGTTCCTGCCGATGATCAATTACCTGGTGATCGGCCTGTTTCTCAACCTGGCCTTCCCTGCCGTGCCGGCCTGGGTATTCGTGGTCGCGACCATCGGCCTGGTGACGCTGCTGAACATCCGTGGCATCGGTTCGGTATCGAGCATGAGCAACCTGATCGTCTGCGCTCAAATGGTGTTCGTGGTGGTGTTCCTGGCCATGGTCCTGCGTCAGCTGGCAGGCGCCCCGAGCCTGGACCTGAGCGCCCCCTGGATCGGCGACGGCAGCCAGTCCGGCCTGTTGCCGCTGATGGCCGGAGCCGCGGTGTTGTGCCTGTCATTCCTGGGCTTTGACGCCGTGTCGACCCTGGCCGAGGAAACCCGCGATCCACGCCGGGATATCCCCCGGGCAATCCTCATCACCACCCTGGGCGCTGGCCTGCTGTTCATCCTGCTGGCCATGGCCAGCCAGCTGGCGTTGCCCGGCAGCCAGTTCAAGGATGCCGAATCGGCGGCCAGCGAAGTCATGCTGCACACTGGCGGGCGCTTCCTGGAAATATTCTTCACCGCGACCTACGTGGCCGGGGCTGCCGGGTCCGCCCTGGCATCCCAGGCCTCGGTCTCGCGCATCCTGTTCAGCATGGGCCGCGACGGCATCCTGCCCAGGCGGGTGTTCGGCACCTTGTCGGTGCGCTACAAGACGCCCGTGACGGCCATTGTCCTGGTGTCGCTGGTGTCCCTGTTGGCGGTGGTGGTCGACCTGACCACCCTGGCATCGATGATCAGCTTCGGTGCCCTGGTGGCGTTTTCGGTGGTCAACCTGGCCGTGATCAAGAGCTACCTGGGCCAAGGCCAGCCGCGCAGCGCCGGGCAGCTGTTGCGCTACGGCCTCTTGCCATTGATCGGCTTCGGCCTGATCGCCTGGCTCTGGACCAGCCTCTCGGCCCTGACCCTGGGCATCGGCCTGGCCTGGTTCGCCCTGGGCCTGGGCTACCTGGCGGTGCATACCCGAGGCTTTCGCCAGCCGGCACCGACCGTGCAATTCTCCGAACAGGCCTGAGGCAAAGGCCGCTCAGACACCGATCGGCACGGCCTCGAAGCGCACCCGGGGGTGGGCGATACGGTCCTGGGCCCGCACCAGCTCCAGCTCGTAGCTGGCGCAGGCCTGGGTTTCCAGCAGCACTTCATGCACCGCTGCGGCAGTGAACTCGAAGGCCGCTACCAGGCTGTCGCCCAGCAGCACCCGGGCCAGGAACAGGCCCGAAGTCAGGTCGCCGACCCCCACCGGCTGGCGTGGGAAAGCCAGCAGCGGGCGCCGCAGGTGCCAGCTGCCGTCGGCGGTCACCAGCAGCATCTCGAAGCCGTCGGCCAGCTTGCCCGGGTAGTCCAGGTGCTTGACCAGCACCGCCTTGGGGCCTCTTTCCAGCAGCGAGCGAGCCATGGCCAGGCAATCGAACAACGATTGCGGCTTGCGCCCGCAGAAGCTGTCCAGCTCCAGCTGGTTGGGGCAAAGGAAATCCGCCATGGCCACGGCTTCGTCCAGGAGGAAGTCGCTGACCTCCTCCGGCACGATGCAGCCCTTCTCCGGATGGCCCATTACCGGGTCGCACAGGTACAAGGCCTTGGGGTTGACCGCCTTGATCCGTGCCACGCCGCTGAGGATCGCCCGGCCCTGGGCCGCGCTGCCCAGGTAGCCGGACAGGATCGCGTCGCAGTTGCCCAGCTCGCCGATAGCGGCAATGCCTTCCACCAGCTCGGGAATCTGCCGCGGCGCCAGCACTTCCCCGGCCCATTGGCCATACTGGGTGTGGTTGGAAAACTGCACCGTATTCAAGGGCCAGACATTCACCCCCACCCGTTGCATGGGAAATACCGCAGCGCTGTTACCGGCGTGGCCGAAAACCACATGGGACTGGATCGCAAGCAAGTGGGGCGTACGTTTCATGCAGGATTTTCCATAGAACCGGGAGAATTCAAGCCGCGCAGTATGCGACTAAACGCAGCCTGTACGACAGACCGGAGTCGCAGTTAAGCTGATGTCACTTCGTTGGAGCACACCTTCATGCTGACCCTTGGAAACATCTTTGTATTGATGTTGCTGGCAACCGGCGCTGCCTGGTTGTGGCACAACCACGGCCTGCGCGAGCGGGCGTTGGAGCGGGTCAAGCAGCACTGCGCCCGGCTCGATATCGAACTGCTGGACGGCAACGTGGCCCTCAAGCGCATCGGTTTTGCCAAGGACGCCAAGGGCCGCCGGCGCCTGGCGCGGATCTACAATTTCGAGTTCACGGTGACTGGCGAGACCCGCCATGCCGGGACCATCACCCAATTCGGCGCCCACAGCGCGCACATCGAGCTGGCGCCCTATCCGTTTGAGGTCAAGGAGCCACTACCCAGCGCCGAGATCATCGAACTGAGCCAGTGGCGCGAAGAGCACCGCAAGTGGCGCAACTGATCATTTTTTAAACAACCCTCGCTCACGCCGCTACAGGCGGCACTGCGCCAGGCTGGCCTGCAGCGCTGCCACGTCCTGAGGCTCTGCGAAGATCAGCTCCAGGCGCGAATCCCGCCGCCACTCGCTGGGCAACCAGTTGAACGGCGAGTTATCCAGCCCATTACCCGATCGCCAACCTTCAGCGCTATGGATCACCAGCTTGGCCCGGCGCCAGTCGAGGTTCTGTAGCCAGTGGTCGATCCGGGTCAGATCGAACTGTTGCTCCGGATGCCAGCGCCAGCCGATGCTCCAGCCGTCTTCCTGGGCCTGGCTGAGACAGATCGGCTGTGCCGGATCGCTCCACACCGCCGGTAGTTGTGCCAGGCCGTGGGGCAGCTCGGGCGGCTCCAGGGCAACCTGGGCAGTGACGCTCAGCCCCGGCAGTTCGGCCAGCGGCAACGCTGCGTGGCGAGTCCAGAACAGCGGCCGATCCGGCAACTGCTCCAGCACCCGCAGCCGATCGCCGTCGCTGAGCAGTTCATCCTTGTTCAGCACCAGCAGTCCCGCTTCGGGCAGCGCCTCCAACTGCGCCGCAGGCAACGGCTGGCCCGCAGCCAGGGCCTGGGCGTCGAGCACCAGCACGCAAGGCTGCAGCGCCAGCACACCTCGCCAGGGCGCCTGCGCCAGCTGCTTGAGCAGTTGCACCGGATGACCGAGGCCGGAGGGTTCGATGAACAGCCGATCGGGCTGGGCCTTGCGCAGCAGACGCCCCAATCCGACCTGGAACGGTGCGCCGCTGACGCAGCACAGGCAGCCACCGGCCACCTCACCAAAGGCGATACCGTCGTCATCACGGCTGAGCAAGGCTGCATCCAGGCCGATCTGGCCGAACTCGTTGATCAATATCGCCCAACGCTCGTTGGCCGGACGCTGCTCCAGCAAATGGCGGATCAGGCTGGTCTTGCCGGCGCCCAGGGGGCCGGCAATCACGTGGGTGGGGATGTCCTGCAGCATGGGAAAGAGGTCCAAAGAAGCCGTTAAGCGATGCTACGCCCTTCCTGGTCCGGGCGAAAATCCGCTGGCTTGTAGCCTTCTTCCCTAGCCGCTACCAAAGGCCGGGTAAGCCCGGCACGAACGCGGGAGCGCCCTGGCGCTGAGGCCTGTCATCCTTTGCGCCACCTGCGGCAGTGGCTACATCAGCCCAGCCAGTCCAGGGTTAGGATCAAGCGCCGCTCCCCCGTCGCAGGTTGCGGCGAACGGTGGATCAGGCCAAAACCTTCGTTGCCGTGCCACTTCTCGCCCTTGAACAGCGCGACAGCACCACAGCTGATCTGCTGGATCAGCGCCGGGTCCCGAGGTTCGGCTTCCGGCCGCCCCAACTGCTGGCGGTCCATCGCACCTTCGCGTAGCCATTGGCTGCCAATACCGGCATAAGTGGTGATCAGGCGCATCGGTACGTGGTCCACGTGAAAACGCGGGCACATGGCCTTGTCCAGCACCCGCAAGCGCAAGCCCACGCGCCGGGCGCCCAGCAGGCAGGAAAAAGCACTGACTAGCCAGGAAACATCGGCGATAAAGCCTTCATAACCCAGTAAATCGCTGAACCCGGAGGCCAACCCACGCAGATTCGGCACGGCGTCCTCATCAGGCAATTCCAGGCTCAGGGACTCGGCCAGGGGCTCGTTCAGCGACAGCAACAACTCGCCAAAATCCGCGATATGCGCCGGCAACTGGCGCTGCCAGAGGCCGAGATTGACGTCATCCTCGAGAACCTCGGCCAGCACCGCCGCCGTGGCGCCAATGGCCGGACGGCGCAGCTGCCTGAAACCGACCGGCCACGACCCGAGCAATGGCCGCCTGGGCAATGGTGTGAGTGGAGTGCACAGGTTCAACATCAGGCCGCTTCCTCGTCATGCCAGGGCCCGAACGGATCAACCAGCAAGCTCCAGGCCTCGACCCCCAAGGCCATTTCGGCGTCGTCCAGCAGGCATTGGTCCAGCTCGGCGCGAAGCTGGGCAAAGTCGATGTTCTGGCCGATGAACACCAGCTCCTGGCGGCAATCGCCAGTGGCTGCAGTCCAGTTGTGCATGATCGCCGCCGTGCTCTCCTCATCCAGGGGCCAGTGCTGCTTGGGCACGAAGCGCCACCAGCGCCCGGCGAAGCCATGGCGCATCAGGCCACCGGCCTGGGACCAACTGCCCGCCTCCTGGTACTTGCTGGCGAGCCAGAAGAAGCCCTTGGAGCGCAGCAACTTGCCGTTGCTCCAGGGCCGGTTGATGAAGTCGAAGAAGCGCTGCGGATGAAATGGCCGCCGAGCCCGGTAGGCCGTAGAGGCAATACCGTACTCCTGGGTTTCCGGCACGTGTTCGCCACGCAGCTCCTGCAACCAACCCGGCGCCTGGGACGCACGCTCAAAATCGAAACGGCCGGTATTGAGGATCTTCGCCAGCGGCACCTGGCCCATGACCATGGGGATGATTTGCGCCTGGGCATTGAGCCGCGCCAGGATCGCCAGCAGCTCCTGGCGCTCTTCGCTGCTGATCAGGTCGATCTTGCTGACCAGGATCACATCGGCAAACTCCACCTGCTCGATCAGCAGGTCAGTGATCGAGCGCTCGTCTTCCTCGCCCAGGGTTTCCCCCCGCGAGGCCAGGCTCTGCGCAGCCTGGTAATCCACCAGGAAGTTCATGCCGTCGACCACGGTGACCATGGTGTCGAGCCGCGCGATGTCCGCCAGGCTCTGGCCGGACTCATCGCGGAAGGTGAAGGTTTCCGCCACCGGCAGCGGTTCGGAAATACCGGTGGACTCGATCAACAGGTAGTCGAAGCGGCCGTCCCGGGCCAGCTTGCCCACCTCTTCCAGCAGGTCTTCGCGCAGGGTGCAGCAGATGCAGCCGTTGCTCATCTCCACCAGCTTTTCTTCGGCGCGATTGAGGCTGACATCACGCTGCACCTCGCTGCCGTCGATGTTGATTTCGCTCATGTCGTTGACGATCACCGCCACCCGCAAGTTGTCGCGGTTGCGCAGCACATGATTGAGCAGGGTACTTTTGCCCGCGCCAAGAAAGCCGGACAGCACGGTAACGGGAAGACGGTCGGTCATGGGGTAGATCCTCATCAGGTTCGCGGCTGGCTCAAAGCGCCCGTTGGTGGCGTTCGCGCAGCTCTTGGCGTTCTTTGGCTTCGATACACAAGGTGGCGGTGGGCCGCAGCAGCAAGCGCCGCAGGCCGATGGGCTCGCCAGTGTCGCGGCACCAGCCGTACTCGCCACGGGCCAGGCGCTCCAGGGCCTCATCGATCTTGTCCAGGAGCTTCTTTTCCCGCTCCAGCAGGCGCAGTTGCCATTGATGCTGCTCCTCGGCGCTGCCGATATCCGCCAGGTCGCTATGGGTTTCCTGTTGGCGCAGCAGGTCGAATTCGCCGCAGATGCGCTCCTGCAGCTCACTGCGCTGGGCCAGCAGCAACTCGCGGAAGAAACCCTGTTGGGCATCGTTCATGTAGTGCGCATCGGGCTGGGCGAGCAGGTCTTGTTCAGTCATGGCGGGTCACGGATCGGGTTTTCTTTTATGTTATATTATAACAATGCAGATCCGCCAACCCTCTCTTGCCCGACATGACGAAGGGCGCGATGCTGCGCCCCTGTTGCCCAGAGAACTGCCATGCGCCCGATCCTGCCCGCCCTGATCTGCAGCCTGACCTTGCTTGCCGGCCATGCCTGTGCCGCGCTCCCCAGTACCCTGGCGGCCTGCACCCGCAGTGCCACGCTGCTGGCCTGCGTCGATCCACAGGGCAATGCCTACAGCGTTGCCGCCGCCGGCAGCACGACCTACCTGCGAGGCTTCGAGGTGAGTGGCAAGCGCTATTGGGCGCAGACCAACAGCCGCTACGGGCAGTTGACCTTCTTCACCGGCCTGGCCTCCGACGGCGAGGCCTGGGTGGGCTACAGCCAGCGCGTGGGCTGGACCACGCGCAATCGTTTTTCCAGCTCTGGCGGCAGCCGTGGCCAGTTCACTTGCAGTCGCATCACGGGCTGCTGAGGACGCCCTAGACCTGGTTGTTCCTGGCTTCCTGGAGCCAGGCCATGTAGCTGTTGGCCGGCGGATTCCTCTCGAAGTAGCGCTGCAAGCCTTGGAACAGGCCATCGGCAATCGCCTGCTGGTGCCGCGCCGTGACCAGGCGCTGGCTGTCGCGGCTGTTGGAGATGAAACCGGTCTCCACCAGGATCGAGGGCACATCCGGCGACTTGAGAACGGCGAACCCGGCCTGCTCCACGCGCTTCTGGTGCAGGCTGGTAATCCCCGACAGGCTGTCCAGCACGGTGCTGCCCAATTGCAGGCTGGCGGCGATGGTGGCGTTCATCGACATATCGAGGATCACCCCCGCGAGCATCGGGTCCTTGTCCTTGAGATTGAGCAAGCTGCTGGCCCCCAGCAGATCGACACCGTTCTCCCGCTGGGCCATGAAGCGCGCTGTGGCGGAGGTCGCCCCGCCTTCGGACAGGGCGAACACCGAGGCCCCGGAAGCGGTCAGGCGCGGTGCAGCATCGGCATGCACTGAAATGAACATGTCCGCCTTGTGCTTGCGGGCGATCTCCACACGCTTGCGCAATGGCACGAAGAAGTCATCGTTGCGCACCAGCTTCACGTCGAAGCCCTTCTCGCGCTTGAGCCGCTTGGCCAGCAGTTGGGCGATGGACAACACCACATCCTTTTCACGCTCGCCCCTGGCCCCTACCGCTCCAGGGTCCTTGCCACCATGCCCGGGGTCCACCACCACGATGATGTCGCGCTTGGGATGGACCCGATCCGTCAGGGCCGGGGGCTTGGCGGCCGGCGCCGCAGCCGCGGCAATGCTGGGTGCGATTTTGGTGCTGCTGGACAGATCCAGCACCAGGCGATGGCCCTGTCCGTCCTGGGGAGGCAACAGAAAGCTGTTGAGCTGCACCGGCTGATTCAAATCGAGAACGATCCGGGTATCACCCTGGCCGAAATGCCCGGAACGGATCGAGCGGATCACCGTATTGGCCAAGGCCAGCTGGCTGAAGTCACCACTCAGGCGCGCACCGCTCAGGTCGATGATCAGCCGCTCGGGGGCGCTCAGAGTGAAGGTCTTGTAGTGCACCGGGCCGCTCAGATCCAGCACCAGGCGCAACTTGTCGGCGGAGTTCCACAGCCGCGCACTGCGGATCTGCGTGGCGTAGGCACTCCAGGGGAACACCAGGGCCGTACCGGCCAACAACAGGTTGAGCAATTGACGTCTATGCATGGCGACTACCGCAAATAAAGGAGCGTCCGTACTCACGAGGCAGGATGGATGACCGTTGAGGAAAAACTTTCCATCACGTGTATTGTTATAATATAACATGTCGAATCTTTTCCAACGACGGACCTGCTCATGAACGCGCTGACTCTGCCGGATATTGCCGCGCAGGCCTCACGCCAAGCCTTGCCACTGGACTGGGTCGGCATGTGCGGCATCGCCTTACCTGTAGTGATCGATGGCCAGCGAACCGCCGCCATGGCCGATGCGGGAGTCAGCCTCGACGATGGCGAAGCCCGGGGTATCCATATGTCACGCCTGTACCTGGCCCTGGAAATGCTGGAGCAGCAGAACCTCACCCCGGCCTTGCTGCGTCGGGTGCTGCAACGCTTCCTCGATAGCCATGAAGGCCTGGCGCAACACGCCTACCTGCGCATTCACCTGGATCTATTGCTCAAGCGACCGGCGCTGATCAGCCCACTGGCTGGCTGGAAACGCTATCCGCTGAGCATCGAGGCACAGCTGAAAAACGCCATGTTCCACGTGGAACTAAAGATCGACGTACCTTATTCCTCGACCTGCCCCTGCTCGGCGGCACTGTCGCGCCAGCTGATCCAGCAACAGTTCGTCGATGACTTCGCCAATAAGACCTTGCAGCATGCCGATGTCCTGGCCTGGTTGGGTTCGACCCAAGGCATCGTCGCCACGCCCCACAGCCAACGCAGCAACGCGCAGTTGCGTCTGCGCCTGGATAACTTCGTCGATGAATTGCCGCTGATCGCGGTGATCGACGACGCAGAAAACGCCCTGGGCACCGCCGTACAAACCGCCGTAAAACGTGCCGACGAACAAGCCTTTGCCCTGGCCAATGGGCAGAACCTGATGTTCTGCGAAGACGCTGCCCGGCGCCTCAACCTGGCCCTGCGTCGCTCCCCCGGGATCAATGCCTTCGCCTTGCGGGTCGTGCATGCAGAGAGCCTGCACGCCCATGATGCCGTGGCCGAAAGTCGCTGGAACTGGGAGGCCTGATGCTGCGCTGCCACGCCTTGCGCTGGGGACCTCCGGGCCAGCCGCTGACTCCACCGCTGGATCTGCATCTGGCAAGCGGCAGCCTGGCTGCGATCATCGGCGCCAATGGCTCGGGTAAAAGCAGCCTGCTAAAAGTAATCGCCGGCCTGCAAAAGCCGCTCTCGGGCAAGGTCGAGCGCAGCCTGCCACGACACACAGGCCTGGCCTACCTGCCGCAGCAGCAACACCTGGACCGACAGTTCCCGATCAACCTGGAGGAACTGGTGATCGCCGGCCTCTGGGGCAAGCGTGAAACCGCCGCCAGCCGATCCCAAAAACTGCACGCGGTCCTCGCCGACTGGCATCTGCAAGGTCTGCAGAAACGCCCATTGATGGCCTTGTCCGGTGGAGAGTTGCAACGTGCGCTGCTGGCCCGGTTGACCCTCACCGAAGCGTCACTGCTGTTACTGGACGAACCCCATGCCGCCCTCGACGAGTCCGGCCAGGCCCTGCTTTGGCAACACCTGCACCGTTGGCACGCCCAAGGCCGCACCCTGGTGGTGGTCTGCCACGACCTGCCCGCGGTGCGCCAGCATATTCCCCAGGCCCTGTTGCTCAAGCACAGCGGTTGCGTGTTCGCTCCCAGCCAGGAACTGATCGCCCACCCCATTTGCCCTCAGGTGGCCTGATGCACCTCGCCGCCCATCTCTGGCACCCCTTCAACGAATTCATGTTCATGCGCCGGGCCTTGCTCGGTGGACTGGTGCTGGCCTGCAGTACCGCTCCTTTGGGTGTGTTCCTGATCCTGCGGCGCATGAGCCTGATCGGCGATGCGGTGGCCCACGGCATTCTCCCCGGAGCAGCCCTGGGCTTCTGGTTCGCCGGCCTGAGCCTGCCCGCCCTGACTCTCGGAGGACTTGGCGCAGGACTGGGCATGGCCGGATTGGCAGCCTGGATCACTCGTCGTACCGGCCTTCGGGAAGACGCCAGCATTGCCGCTATCTACCCGATTTCCCTGGCCGCCGGAGTGCTGATCCTGGGCCTGGCCGGTAAACGCCTGGATTTGCTGCACCTGCTGTTCGGCTCGGC
Organism: Pseudomonas sp. BIOMIG1BAC; assembly: GCF_001705995.2. NCBI lineage: Bacteria > Pseudomonadati > Pseudomonadota > Gammaproteobacteria > Pseudomonadales > Pseudomonadaceae > Pseudomonas > Pseudomonas sp. BIOMIG1BAC. Next base: position 160,844 of record NZ_CP049045.1, read on the forward strand.
CCTGGCGGTGGACGGACCGACCCTGGACGGCATGTTGATCGTCTCGGCCGTCAGCCTGCTGGCCATGGCCCTGATCTATAGACCCTTGCTGCTGGACACCCTCGATCCGCTATTCCTGCACAGCGTCAGCCGGCTCGGCCCCCTGGCCCATGGGTTGTTCCTGACCCTGGTGGTGCTCAACCTGGTGATCGGCTTCCAGGCCATCGGTGCCTTGATGGTGGTGGGTCTGATGATGCTGCCGGCCGCCGCTGCGCGTTTCTGGAGCCGGCGCCTGCCGGTCCTGATCGGTATCAGCGCGGCCCTGGGCTGCCTGTCGGTCTGGCTCGGCCTGCTGCTGTCGTTCCATTACTCGCTGCCCAGCGGCCCGGCCATCGTGCTGATAGCCGGCGGCTTGTACTTGCTGTCGGTGGTGTTCGGGCCGGTCCACGGCCTGCTGCACCGCCCGCCCCTGCCTTCATCCCTGTGAGGTTCCTGTCGATGCGCGCCCTACTCGTGCTGTCCAGCCTGCTGCTGTCCCTGTGGTTATCCAGTGCCCAGGCGGCGGACAAAATTGCCGTGGTCACCAGCTTCAGCATTCTCGCCGACATGACCCGCGAGGTCGGTGGCGAACACGTACGGATCAGCAACCTGGTGGGGGCCGACGAAGACGCCCATACCTATGAACCCACGCCGGACGATGCCAAGGCCCTGCTTGGCGCCCGGCTCATCATCAAGAATGGCCTGGGCTTCGAACCCTGGCTCGATCGCCTGGTCGCCAGCACCGCTACCCCGGCCACCGTGATCACCGCCAGCCGTGGCGTGATCCCACGCAGCCTGGAAGAAGACGGCGAGAAAATCCCCGACCCTCACGCCTGGCACAACCTGGCCAACAGCGAACTGTATGTGAACAACATCACCAAGGCGCTGATCGCCGCCGACCCGGCCCATCGCAGCGACTACGAACGCAACAGCCAGGACTACCTCAAGCGCATCTACCGCTTGCTGGCCGAAGCCAAGGCCAAGCTCGGCGCCCTGCCGGCGGGCAACCGCAAGATCGTCACCTCCCACGATGCCTTCGGCTACCTGGGCCAGGCCTACGGCATCGAGTTCCTGGCCCCACAGGGACTGTCCACTGAACGCGAGCCCTCGGCGGCGGAAGTCGCTGCGCTGATCACCCAGATCCGCAAGGCCAAGGTCAAGGCGGTGTTCATGGAGAACATCAAGGATGCGCGCCTGCTCAAGCAGATCGCCGAGGAAAGCGGTGCGCATATTGGCGGCGTCCTGTATTCCGATGCGCTGTCGGCCAGCGGCCCGGCCAGTACCTTCACCGGGCTGTTCGAATACAACCTCAATACGCTGTACGACGCCCTGAGCCGACCATGATCAAGCACCCGCCGCTATCGCTGCTGGATCTGGAAACAGCTCCCCTGGGCAGCCGCTGGCCATTGACCGCAGTGCTCGACGCCCTGCCCTGGAACGCCGATGGCCTGATCGCCGCCATCGCCCAGCAACATGACAGCGGCGAGGTGTTGATGCTGGCCTGGATGAACCGCCAGGCCCTGGCCGAAACCCTGGCCAGCGGCCAGGTCTGCTACTGGTCGCGTTCGCGCAATTGCCTGTGGCGCAAGGGCGAGAGTTCCGGCCATCGCCAGCGCCTGGTGGAAGCACGCCTGGACTGCGACGGCGATGCCGTGCTGTTGCAGGTGCAACAGAGCGGACCGGCCTGCCATACCGGGCGCCCCAACTGTTTCTACAACGCCATTCGCGATGGCGCGGTGGAAGTCATCAGTTCCCCCCTTGAAGGACCCGCGCCATGATCCGTAAAAACCCCTCCGGCGACCTGCCGGTCATCGCCGAATCGGCCTACGTCGACAAGACCGCCATCATCTGCGGCAAGGTGGTGATCGGCGAGAACGTCTTCGTCGGCCCCTACGCCGTGATCCGCGCCGACGAAGTGAACGCCGACGGCCAGATGGAGGCCATCACCATCGGCGCCAATTCGAATATCCAGGACGGCGTAGTGATCCACTCCAAATCCGGAGCGGCGGTAACCATCGGCCAGTACACCTCCATCGCCCACCGTTCCATCGTCCATGGTCCATGCGTGGTCGGTGATCGGGTGTTCATCGGTTTCAACAGCGTGCTGTTCAACTGCGTGGTCGGCGACGGCAGCGTAGTGCGGCACAACTCGGTGGTGGATGGGCGCGACCTGCCCCAAGGTTTCTATGTACCGTCCACGACTCGCATCGGCCCGAAGACCGACCTCGGGCAATTTCCTCCGGTGAGTGTCAGCGCCTCGGAGTTTTCCGAAGATGTGGCGCGCACCAATGTCGACCTGGTCCGTGGCTACAAGGCCCTGCAGAACGAGTTTTGACCATGGGCCGAATCCTTATCCGCAATGCCCGGCTGGTGAACGAAGGGCAACAATTGGATGCCGACCTGCTGGTGAACAACGGTCGCATCGAGACCATCGGCAGCCTCGACCACCTGAGCGCCGAGCTGGAGATCGACGCCCAGGGCCAGTGGCTACTGCCGGGCATGATCGACGACCAGGTGCACTTTCGCGAACCCGGCGCGCCGGACAAGGGCAGCTTCCACAGCGAATCGCGGGCAGCGGTGGCCGGTGGCATCACCAGTTTCATGGACATGCCCAATACCTCGCCGGCCACCCTGACCCTGGAGGCACTGGAGGACAAGCAACGCCGTGCGGCCAAACACTCGGTGGCCAACTACGGCTTTCACTTCGGGGTCAGCAACGACAACCTCGATACCGTCGCTGCCCTCGACCCCACCACAGTCGCCGGGGTCAAGGTATTCATGGGCGCCTCCACCGGCAACATGCTGGTGGACGATCCCCAGGTGCTGGACCGCTTGTTCAGCCAGGTACCGACCATTCTCCTGGCCCATTGCGAACACACACCGAGCATCCAGGTTCGCCAGCAACGCTGGCAGCAGTTGTATGGCGAGCAGATTCCGGCCGCCGCCCACCCACGCATCCGCGATGCCGAGGCCTGCTACCGTTCCTCATCCATGGCTGTGGCCCTGGCCAGGCGCCACGGCACCCGCCTGCATGTGCTGCACCTGACCAGTGCCCGGGAACTGGCGCTGTTCGAAGACCGCCCCCTGGCACAAAAGCGCATCACCGCCGAAGTGTGCGTGCACCACCTGCTGTTCGACGACCGGGATTACTCGCACCTGGGGCACCTGATCAAGTGCAACCCGGCGATCAAGTCCCAGGCCGACCGCGACGCTCTGCGCCAAGCCCTGAACAGCCAACGCCTGGATGTCATCGGCACCGATCATGCGCCCCACACCTGGGCGCAGAAACAGCTGCCCTACACCCGAGCCCCTGCCGGGCTGCCCCTGGTGCAACATGCATTACCGGCGTTGCTGGAACTGGTGGCCGACGGCGTGCTGCCGCTGACCACCCTGGTGGAGAAGACCAGCCACCGGGTGGCCGACCTGTTCGCCATCCCCGATCGGGGCTACTTGCGTGAAGGCTACTGGGCCGACCTGGTGTTGATTCGCCCGGAACCCGAAGGCCAGGCCGTGGATGAGCAACCGATCCTGGCCCGTTGTGGCTGGACGCCCTTTAGCGGTCGGCGCTGGCGGCATAGCGTGAGCACTACCCTGGTTTCAGGCCAGTTGGCCTGGCACCAGGGACGCTTGAACGAGCATTGCCAAGGCCTGCCCCTGCGCTTCACCCGCTAGCCGCCCTGCCCCGGCTCAAGAGGCGCGGGGTTTGACCGTGCCGCAATCCTGGCCAAGCCAGACTGCGCGAGTGTCCATGCTGCCTTTCTGCTGCAGGCCGGTGGCGTTGAAGGTACCGATCACATTGGTGGTGAACTCGCGATCGCTGATGAACTTCGCCACCCCACTGCCCTGGGCCTTGGGACAGCTGAAGCGAAACTTCCACTGGTTGCCACTGCGCTCGGTGACCTGCTGCTGGCAACCGGACTGCGGGTCCTGCAGCGGGATGGTGTCGGACTTCACCTGGTCCGGCGTCAGGCAGACGCGAATGCCCTTGCCGCCCATGGTCACGCCCTGTTTTTCCAGCATGGCCCGTTGCTGTGGAGTCATCTGCTGCTGCAATTGGCCGAGGATCAATGACAGGTCCGGCAGGTTCTGGTCATCGATCTTCATGTTGCTGCTGGTCAGCTCCCACAACCCCGGCTGCAGCATCTGTGCCTGTGCAACCAGCGGCAGCGCCAACCCCGCCGCCAAGGCCCAACCCACTAAACGAAGTTTCATCGAATGACTCCTAGACAATAGTGGCCGTTAGACTTCGGCCAGGGCACGGCGTTGCATGCACAATAAAATAGCGACTTTCGTCGTGGAACATGGTCTGTTAGCTGGACCCAGGCATCGAATCTTCAGGAGCATGGCTGCCCCATGGATTATTTTGGCCCACATCCCTTCGGCTACCTCATCGCCTTACTGCACTTTCTTGGCCTGATCGCCGCGATCCATGCAGTGCTCACAGTCAGGACCGCCCAAGGCGCCATTGCCTGGGCCTTGTCACTGATGTTCATGCCCTACCTGACGCTGATTCCCTACCTGGTGTTCGGCCGCAGCACCTTCGATGCCTATATCCAGGCCCGGCGACAAGCCAACGTCGAGATGCACAAGGCGATCAACGATCAGAACTGGCGGCCCTGGGTCGAAGAAGCGCTCACCGCCCGCGCCTCCGCGGCCTACGCTTCGCTGCGGGCCATGCCCAAGCTGGGGCGCATGCCCTGCCTGGCCAATAACCAGGTGCGCCTGCTAGTGAACGGCGATGCCACCTTCGAGGCGATCTTCAATGCCATCCGCCGCTCCCACAAAGCAGTGCTGATCCAGTTCTTCATCATCCACGACGACGAACTGGGCCGGCGCCTGCAACGCCTGTTGCTGGAAAAGGCCCGGGAAGGCGTGGCCATCCACCTGCTCTTCGATCGCATTGGCAGCCACTCCCTGCCCGCCAGCTACGTGCAAGTCCTGCGCGACGGCGGAGTCCAGGTGCATGCCTTCGCCACCCGCAGCGGCTGGCTCAACCGCTTCCAGGTCAACTTTCGCAACCATCGCAAGATCGTCGTGGTGGATGGCGTGCTGGGCTTCGTGGGCGGGCACAACGTGGGCGATGAATACCTGGGCCTGAAGCCGCCCCTGGCGCCCTGGCGCGATACCCATGTGCAAGTGGGCGGCCCGGTGGTGGCCTGCCTGCAGGAGTCTTTCGCCGAAGACTGGTACTGGGCAACGCGGGAGCTGCCGCCGCTGATCCTGCCGGACACCTATCCCGATGGCGGCGTGCTCTGCCAGTTGCTGGCCAGCGGTCCGGCCGATGCCTACGAGACCTGCTCGCTGTTCTTCGTCGAGGCGATCCACGCCGCCACTGAACGGGTATGGATCACCAGCCCGTATTTCATTCCCGACGAAGCCGTATTTGCCGCCTTGCGCCTGGCCGTACTGCGCGATGTGGATGTGCGCATCCTGCTGCCGGCACGCCCGGACCATCGCATCGTCTATGCCGCGTCCAGCCTGTACGCCTTCGAGGCAGTACGTGCCGGCGTCCGGGTATTTCGCTACCAGCCCGGCTTCCTGCATCAGAAAGTGGTGTTGATCGACAATGAGATCAGCGCCATCGGCAGCGCCAACCTGGACAATCGTTCGTTCCGCCTGAATTTCGAAGTGATGTTGCTGACCGTGGACGATGACTTCGCCACCCAGGTGCAGGACATGCTGGAAGCCGACTTCGCCAGGGCGCGGGAAGTGGCCAAGGAAGAAAGCCGCCAGACCCACCGCCTGCAACAACTGGGCATGCGGGTCGCGCGGCTGATTTCTCCGATCCTGTGAAGACAGGCCTTACGGGTTGTAGAGGTCGTCCCGGGTCCAGGGCAGTTCATGGCTGCCATCGGCATGAGCCTTGACCGCGAGAATCTGGTGCAGGTTGATCCAGCCCTTGGCGAATGCATAGGCGCAACCTGCCAGGTACACCCGCCAGATCCGCAACGCCTGCTCCGGCACCTGCTTGGCCGCGGCCTCCAGATTGTCTTCCAGGCGTTCGCTCCAGTGATCCAGGGTGCGGGCATAGTGCATGCGCAGGCTTTCCACATCGACGATCTCCAAGCCCGCCTCGCTGATATGCGCGGAAATCATCGACAGGTGCGGCAGCTCGCCGTTGGGGAAGACATAACGTTCGATGAAGTCCCCTGCTCCCCGGCCCACGGGGCGGCCGTCGGTGTGCTTGGCGGTGATTCCGTGGTTCATCACCAGGCCGCCTTCGCGCACGGCGCCGAACAGGGTCCGGCAATATTCCGGCAGGTTGGCGTGGCCCACGTGCTCGAACATGCCGACGCTGACCACTTTGTCGAAGCGGCCATCCTGGGGCAGGTCGCGATAGTCCAGCAGTTGCAGTTCCACCAGGTCTTCCAGGCCCTCGGCCTTGACCCGCTCGCGGCCCAGGGCCAGCTGTTCCTTGCTCAGGGTGATGCCGAAGACCTTGGCGCCGAACTCGCGGGCGGCATAACGGGCCAGCCCACCCCAGCCGCAACCGACATCCAGCAGGTAGTCGCCCGGCTGCAGGCGCAGCTTGCGGCACAGGTGGCGGAACTTGGCCTGCTGGGCTTGCTCCAGGGTCTCGCTGCCGGTCTCGAAGTAGGCACAGGAATAGGCCATGTCGCTATCCAGCCAGAGCTGGTAGAAGGCATTGGACAGGTCGTAGTGATAGGAAATGGCGGCGGCATCGGTGGCCTTGTCGTGCAGCGAGCGCACGGGCTGGTCGCTTTCATCGTCGGCCAGCAGGGCCTGGCTCAACTCGTCGCAGACTCGAATGACTTCGCTGATGGAGCCCTCGAGCTCCAGCTTGCCCTCGACGAATGCGCCCCCCAGCGCATCCAGGCTTGGGTGGCTGAGCTGTGCCACCAATTGCGGGTCCTTGACCACGATGGTGACATTGGGCTCGGGCCCGAGGTTGAACTCATGGCCATCCCAGAGCCGCAGGCGCAGGGGCAGTTGCAGATTCTGTAAGGCCGGTGGAAGTTGCACAAGCATGAAAAATCCCCCCTTGTTCAGACGTCTGGAATGAGGGTAGACCATCCTTGAAAATTAGCAGGCTATCGATTTGATAGCGGTTTTCTATGGTCCGTAGCGCCACACCAAGCCGTCTTCGGCCCACTGTTTCAGCCAGGACGCCGCCTGCAAAGGAGCCCCCTCGTCATAAGTGACGGCCAGCTCGGCACAGAGTTCCGCGAAACTCCACTGCCCTGCGCACATCCCCTGCAACGCCTGGGCTTCTCCTGCCGACACGCTGCGATAGCGGCAGACCCGCTGCGAGCGCCAGACCAGGCAAACCTGCTCCTGTTCAAGTAAAGCACTCGGGGGGAAATCCACCTCTGCCTTGACCGACTGCCATTGGGCCAGGCTGTTGTAGCGCAACAGCAACCATTGCACACAAGGAGCCAGGCGCAGTTGCAACTCAGGCCACTGGGCAGCATCCAGCGCCGCCAAGTCCGGCACGCTCAGCACCGCGGCCTCTGGAGCATCGAATGCCAGGGTGAAGGCCCATTCCAGTCGCGCCAACTCTGCCAGGGGCAGGCCCTGTCCAGACACCACATGCCTCGGGATGAAATCGGCGAACCCCTGCCCCAGCCACCGCAGGCTGAAATGCCGCGACGGCGAGTGGTGTAGATACGCCGCGACCAAAGACGAAAACCCCTGCTCACCCAGCCAACGACGGATGCTCGGGAAATCGCCCTCCATCACCTCCAGCAGCCGCGCCCGATAGGCATTGTGGTAGATCGCCAGCCCGGTCTCGACATCCAGGGTCGGCCCGCCCACCAGGCTCCGGCTCAGGGCAGCATCGGCCAGGGGCTGCTCACCCAGCAGATAGCCTTCAAATGCCAATTGCCACTCGTTCAGGCGCATCGCTGTCTCCCGGCCAGGGCCTGGCATCCCAGCTCCCGGGCCTTGTCCAGCTCGGCGAGCAACTGTTCCAGGGGCGGAAAGTGATCGTCACGCTCCAGCAGCGTCGCTACCGGTCCAAGGTGTTCGAGGGTTCGCTGAAACAGCTCCCAGACCGGATCGCATACGGGGTGATCGTGGGTATCGATCACATAGTCGCCATAGTCCTGGTGACCGGCCAGGTGCAGCTGGCGTACCCGTTGCGGCGGTAGTCCCTTGATGAATTGCCAGGAATCGAAACCATGGTTGCGCGAGCTGACATAGACGTTGTTCACATCCAGCAGCAGCTCACAGCCACTGAGCTGGCTCAGGGCACACAGGAACTCCCATTCACTGAACTCATCGGCAGCGCTTCTTACATAGCTGGAGACATTCTCCAGGACCAGTGGCCGCTCCAGCACCTGCTGCACTTCACACACTCGGCCAGCCACATAGCGCAGGCTTTCCTCGGTGTAAGGCAGCGGCAGCAGGTCGTGTAACTGATGGGCGTTGCCCCGGCTCCAGCACAGATGATCGGCAACCCAGGCCGGACGCACTCGCCCGGCCAATGCCTTGAGCTGTGCCAGGTAATCGTGGTCCAGGGGGTGGGGACCGCCAATGGACAGCGACACCCCGTGCATCACGATGGGATAGCGCTCGGCAATGGCATCGAGGTAGTACAGGGCCTTGCCACCCTGGACCATGAAGTTCTCGGAGATGATCTCGAACCAGTCGACCGCCGGCTCGTCATCGAGAATCTGCTGATAGTAGGCACTGCGCAAACCCAGGCCGTAGCCCAGGCAAGAAGGAACATCAGACATCGCCAACTCCTTGCCAAGTGGCCGCAGCGGGCGTCCCCGCCACGGCAACACTCGATCGCCGCTTACTCGCCGACCTTGCCGCCGGCCTTTTCACAGGCGGCCTGGGTCATGGCCTTGAACCCCTGGCCTTTGCAGGCCCCCATGCCCTTGCAGGCGTGGTCCTTGGTCTTGCAGTCGTTCTGGCCCTTGCAGGCATTCACGCCGTAGCAATGCACCTGGGCATCGGCGGCAGTCGCTTGGGTGGCGACACCGGCAAACAGGCTGGCGGCAGCGAAAGCCAGGGCAGCGCCGGCAGCGGTTTTCTTCATGTTCATCTTGTATTTCCTCAATAGTCGCAAGGGGGAGACGGGAAGCCTGGGCAACCCCGTCATGCCACTAGAGAGAGCAAGACTCCCGGCGTTACAGCCGGGATGAAAATAAAAGCCGACGACTCAAGCCTTGGCCAAAGGCTCCTGAAAACGCAGCAAGCGCCCGGCATTGCCCAGCACCAGCAAGGTGCTGAGGTTATGCAGCACCGCGGCGATCATCGCCCCTGCCGCCCCCAGCCAGCCGAATGCGGCGAAGGCGACGATGGCCAGGGTCCAGCCCAGGCCGATGATCACGTTGACCTGCAAGGTGCGCCGGCATTCACGGCTCAGGCGCACACAAGTACCCAAGCGGCGCAAGTCACTGCCGATCAGCACCACGTCGGCCGAGGCCAGGGCGATGTCCGCGCCGCCCGCCCCCATGGCCACCCCCACCACTCCAGCCTTGAGTGCCAGGGAGTCGTTGATGCCGTCGCCGACCACCATGGGCCGAAACCCCTTGTCGATCTCCCCCAGCACCCGCTGGAGCTTGTCTTGCGGCAGGGCCTGGGCCTCGATATCGCTGATGCCCACCTCTCGCGCCAGGCTGTCCGCCACGCTTTGCCGGTCACCGGTGAGCAACAGTTGGCGCCCCAGCCCCAACTCGCGCAGCTCTTGCAGGGCCTGGGCGGCTTCGGGCTTGACGCTATCGGCCAACAGCAGCCAACCGAGGAACTCACCATTGAGCGCCAACCCGGCAATCGGCCCATCATGGTTCGGAACCGGGCTGGTATCGATATCCAAGCTGGCGAACAGCTCCGGTCGACCCAGCGCCGCCTGGCCTTCGTCGGTACGCGCGACCACGCCCAGGCCCTGGCGCTCATGGATATCCTCCAGGGCCCATTGCTGCTCAGGCGGCACCAGTGCTGCCAGCGCCCGGCTGACGGGGTGACTGCTGGCCGCCCCCAGGCTGGCGGCGAGGCTGAGCAGCGCCCGCCGATCTTCCTGGGCAGTGTCGACAGCCTGCAGGCGCAGGGTGCCAAAGGTCAGGGTTCCGGTCTTGTCCACCACCAGGGAGGTCAGGTCCGCCAGTTCTTCGAGAAACGCCGAGCTGCGGATCAGGATGCCGTGGCGGGCCGCCACGGCGATTCCGGCGATGGCGGTGGCCGGCGCCGATAGCACCAAGGCACAAGGGCAAGCCGCCACCAGCACGGCAAGCATGGCCTGGGCATCATTGGTAATGAACCAGGTCACCGCTGCCAGCAGCAACACCAGCACCAGGTAGCTGCCGGCATAGCGTTCCAGCAGGCGGGTAATCGGCGGTTTGGCCCGCTCGGCGCTCTGCATCAGGGCAATCACCTTGCCCAGGGTCGACTCCTCGCCGGTACGAGTCACTTCCAGGCGCAGCAGGCCATCGAGGTTGATCGCACCACCGAACACTTGCATGCCCACGCTCGCCTCCAGCGGCACCGATTCACCAGTGATCGGCGCGGTATCCAGGCTGGCCTGGCCCGACACCACCACGCCATCGGCGGGTACCCGGTCCCCGGCACGGACCTCCACCAGGTCCCCGGTCCTGAGGTTGGCGTTATCCACCTCCTGCACGCTGCCATCGGCCTGTACCCGGCGCGCCTGGCTCCGGGTCAGGCGCCCCAGGGCGTCGATGGCCTCCTGGGAGCCGATGACGCTGCGCTCTTCCAGCACATGGCCGAAGATCATGATGATCGGCAGCAAGGCAGCGGTCAGCAGGTCCCCCGTGGCCCATGCGCCCAGCATGGCCAGGGCGATCAGCTGGTCGGTGATGCCATGCAGGCTCGGGTAACGCAGGCTGAACCAGGCCGAGCGCAGCACCGGCACGGCCACCAGCAGCGAGGCGACCCCCAGGAGCAGCTGGCTGACACCGACCTGCTCCGGTGCCAACCAGCGCCAGGCCAGGCCCAGGGCCAACAGCCCCAGGGCGAGCATGGCCAGGGTCAACTGGCGCGCGGCGCTGCGTTGTTCGGCGGTGGTCAACATGCTGGCGGGTGCCGCATGGGTCGAAGCGGTCATTGTTCAGCTCCCTGGATGATCAGGCGGGAATCGTCTTTCGGATCGACGGTGGTCACCGAGCCGGCTCGGCCAAGAATTTGCGGCAGGCGTTCACGATAGATACGCAGCAGCATCTGCGGATCGGTGCCGTTGCGCTGCTCCTGGGCCAGACTCTGCACCGTGGCGGTCTGGGCTCGGGCCAGGGCCAGTCGCTCACTGGCCTGGGCATGGGCCACTTGCAGGCTGCGATCGGCCTGCTGGTTGGCGCTCTGGGTAAGTTTCTCCGCTTCAGTACGCGCATTGGCCACCGCCTTGTCGGCCTGCTGGCTGGCGGTCAGCACCGCATTGAACGCACTGACGGCTGGCTCGGGGAGACTCGACTGCACATCCACCCGCGTCACTTCCAGGCCAATGCCCTGCCCACTGGCAGCAAGATCTGCCAGGCGCTGGTTGATGCTTTGCACCAGATCGCCACGCAACCGCTCACGTCGCTCCGCCGCCTGGTGGTCATTGCCCAGCAGTTCCGGGCGAGCCACCAGGATGGTGTCCAGGTCACGCGCCGCAGCCAAGGTCAGGGCGCTGCGAGTCACCAACCGGTCCAGGGCCGGCAGTACATGGTCGCCTTGCAGCACGTATGCGTAAGGATCACTGACCTTGTAGAACACCCGGACGTCCAACTGCACCACACCCGCATCACCGGTGAGCAAGTAGCCCGAACCGGCCAACGTGTCGTTCAGCGGCGTGGCCAGGGTCGCGACCCGGTCCCCGTCCTGGGCAGCAGCGGAGCGCAGCAGGCCTTCGACCCTGCGCTCCAGCACCCGGTCGGCAGCCGGCAGCAACACCACTTGTTCGAACGGTCGAGGCCAGGCCAACAGCAACCCCGCATTCTGGACCCGGGCCAGGGCGCCGAAATGCAAGACCAGGGCGCGGTTCTGCGGATCGATCTGCCGCACATTGGACAAGGCCCAAGCCAGGGCAGCGAGAAGGGTGACCACATACAGCGCGATGAACGCCAGGCGGCCAGCCTGGATCCATGGGCTGTTCAGCTCGTTTGTTCCACGTGGAACGCTGTTCATGGCTGCGATCCGGGGGCTTTGTTCGGCAAGTTCGGCGGGCCATCCACCAATACTCGGAACGGCGCAGCATCGGTGCGCAAAATCAACCGGGTTCCCGGGTTGACCACGGTACCCAAGGCATCCAGGGAGCGCAGCAGGTTATAGAGCTGTGGCGAACTGGCGTAGGCCCGACCGTAGATCTGTGCGGCCTCTACCCGGGACTGCGCCTCGATGTCCGCGGCCTTCACCGTGGCGTCGGCCTGCACGATCCGCGCGTCGCGTTCGGCAGCGGAACGGATCTGCGCGGCCTCGCGCTTGCCCACCGCCGTGCGTTCCGTGGCAATGGTTTCCCGCTCCGCGCGCATGCGATCCACCGTAGCGGTCAACGTGACCGACGGCAGCGTCAGGCGCTCGACGCCCACCTGCACGACGCGCACGCCGTAGGTGGACAGCAACTGTTGATCGATCTGCTGGCGCAGTTGCGCCTCGAAGTCGGCAATTCGCACTTTGCTGGCATCGGTGTTCACCAGGTCGGCCAGGTCGAAACTGCTGGCCGTGGTTTCCAGGGCCGAGCCAACGAACGTACGGATCTGCCGGGCGGCCTCGTCCGGCTGGTTCTGCACTGCCCGCATGAAACGCTGCACGTTGTCCGAGTCACCCTGCACACGCCAGGCGACATAAGCCTGGACGATGATACGCAGGCCATCGCGGGTCCCTACATCCTGCAAGCCACTGGACGTGGTACGCAGGCGCAGGTCCACGGGAATTGCCGCCTCGAAGGGTGCCGGCCAGCGCCAGTTCAATCCGGGTTCCAACAGGACCCGGGCCGGGTTGCCGAATCGGGTGATCACCGTGGCTTCACCGGAGCGCACCTGGACCAGGCTCGCCGCCGCCAGGGCGAATGCCACCAGCAACGCTGCCCAGCCCATGCGCCGCCAGGGAAACGGTCCCGCCTCTGCCGGCGCACCATGGTGATGGTGGTGATGACCATGATGGTGATGATGACCGTGCCCGTGATCGTGACCGGCATGCGCATCATGGGAATGGGTATGGGAAGACTGGCTCAATGGGCGGCTCCTGGCTGGGCGGCTTTACGCGGCGCCATCGGGTCGGCGGGCAAGGTGAAGGTACGCAAGTCGAGGGTTGGCGCACTGTCGCCGCCCAGACGGTGATCGAGAATCAACAGCCGGGCCTTGCTTAGGCCCTGGATCAACTGGCCGAGGTATTGCTCCAGGATGAATGCCTGGCCCGCACCGGCGTAGGCTTTCTGCTCGGCGGCGAACCGCAGGTCGGCCGTCTGGGCTTCGGCCTGGATCTCACGCGCCATGGCACGCGCCTTATCGTTCACTTCGCTGGCCTGCAATTGCGCCTGGTTGGTCTGTTCCGCTGCGGCCCCACGTTCGCGGGAAATCAGCGCCTGGGCGCCAATCTGCGCAGCTTGTACAGCGTGATAGGCGTTGGCCGCGCCGGCCGGCGGATGAATGGCCTCGACCACGGTGGCGAGAATTTCCACACCGCTGTCGAGCTTGGACAGATCGGCCTGCACCGCACGGCCAATATCGTCGGCCAGGCGGGTGCGGTCCTCCCCTAGCAGGCCATCGAGGGTACGCGAGGCGAAGTCATGCACCAGCACTCGGCTGGCGGTACTGCGGATCAGGGTCGGCACATCGCTGCTGTTGTAGGTCGCGGCCAACGCCGCGGCGTCGTCCAGGCCAATGCGATAGACGAAGCGCACGTCCATGTTGACGATCTGGAAGCTCTGCTGCCGGGCATTGCCACTGGCGATCACCTGGGATTTGTCATTCACGTGGCTGGCATCCCACAAACGATTGGCAATCGCTGGGGCGGGCCCTTCCGCTGCCGCCGGCTCGATAGGTTGTGGGGCCTCGCCCACACTGGTGGCCAGTTCATGGAACACGCCGTTTTCCACCGACAGTACCCGCCCCAGGGGCCAGGGCAACCCCAGGTGCAGGCCTGGGCCAAAAACCGTGACAGGTTTGCCAAAACGCTCGTAAATACCGCGATTTTGCATGGAAATCTCATGAACACCGGTCAAAACCCAGCCCACCAACAGAATCGTCGCCAGCACGGGGAAGAAGGCTCGGCGCATATAGGCAAAAGCCCAGATCTGTCGCAGATCGATGCCGAATCGATTGTGCAATTCGTGTTGCAGGCTGAGCAGTGGCTGCGGTGGCCAGCGCAGCAAGTCAGCGATAAAACTATGGGCCAGCAACCTGGGCTCAAGGCGCTCGCGCTGGGGGCTGAACAACGACAGCAGCGAGCGCAGCAGCAACTCGCCGGCCACCAGTGCAGGCAACAGACCGATCAATGCCGCCAGGCGCACCGGCCACAGCGCCGTATCACTGCTGAGCAGCAGGCACAGTGCGCTGGCCAGCAGGCAAAGGATCGCCATTCGCAGCAGCTGCGCCAGGGCTGCAGCTTCCGGCCATTCAGCCGGGTGTTCCTGGGCCAGCTGGCGCTCCAGCACCAACAGGGCAAAGGCCAGCAACAGTGCCAGCGCAGCGAAGACACTGGCACTCAAGCCCAGGGCCGTGGCGGGCAGCGCCAGATTGAACACCTGGAACAGGCAATACAGGGCCAGCAACGACCAGCCGCCAAGCCACAGGGTCGGTGCCCCGATCTGCCGCAACAGATGCCTGGCCCGCGTGCCCAGGGCCGCGGAAAACCGCCCTCCTGCCTGTACCTGGGGTTCTTCCTCCTGCGGACTCGCTGGCGCAGGGGCGATCGCCTGTTCTCGCCATTGGCTGACCCAGCCGGCCGATTGCAGGCCCGCAACCAGTACCAGCAAGGCACATGACAGGTTCACCAACACCACCGGCCAGAGGGTCAGCGCCGCGAACAGATCGACGAATACCGCCGATACCAATCCCAGTATCGCCAGGGTCAACAGGCCAATGCCCCAGCGGCGTAAACGCACGCTGTGGAAGGTTGCCTGCTGGAACCTTGGCAAGCCGGCCACGTCTGGCCCTTGCGTCTCTAGATCGACTTGCATACCACCCCGCCGCTCTGGTCCGGCCCTCTGCATGAATCGCGGGCCGAAAAATCTGGATACAATTCGTTACTATATAACGATTCAAGTGAAATTTTCGTCGCCAGCCATGCCTTTTCATCTATTACGCACGTCGTAGATACATAGATCGCTGTTTGCTCCAACGCAGCAACTTCTGATGTCGGCCCTCCGGCATTTAAGGCAATAATCCAGCCCTGCTCACCGTGTGCGACAAGGAACCGTCCCATCATGCTTTCGATCTACCAGCTCAAACCGCGCTTTCAGAACCTGCTGCGGCCGTTGGTACAACGCCTTTACGACAACGGCACCACCGCCAACCAGATCACCGTACTGGCAGCGGTCATCTCCTTGCTGGTGGGCGGGCTGATCGCCCTGTTCGCCAGCCACGCCTGGCTATTCGCCCTGATTCCTCTGTGGATGATCCTGCGCATGGCGCTCAATGCCATCGACGGCATGCTGGCCCGGGAGTTCGGCCAGCAATCGCGCCTGGGCGCCTACCTCAACGAACTCTGCGACGTGGTGGCCGACAGCGCCCTGATCCTGCCCTTCGCCCTGCTACCCGAGGTCAACCTGCTGCTGGTCCTGGCGGTGGCCCTGCTGGCGCTGTTTAGCGAGTACGCCGGCGTGCTGGGCCCCATGGTCGGTGCTTCCCGGCGCTACGACGGCCCCATGGGCAAGAGCGACCGCGCCTTCGTCCTTGGCGTGCTGGCAACGGGCATCGCCCTGGGCTGGCTCAGTGCTCCCTGGATCAACGGCGTGCTGGCGCTGGTCGCCGCACTCTTGGTCTACACCCTGATCAACCGGGTCCGAAAGGGCCTCGAAGAAGTCCAGAACAACGCTCCCTCTGCATAAGGAAATGGCTATGCGCGAAGCTCAGCACCGGACGTTTCGTACCCATGATGGCGTCGAACTGTTTTACCGCCACTGGCCAGCCAGTGAAGTCTCTGCCGACCAACCACGCCAGGCGGTGATGTTGTTCCACCGGGGTCACGAACACTCCGGGCGCATCGCCCACCTGGTGGACGAGCTGGACCTGCCCCACATCGACTTCTTCGCCTGGGACGCCCGGGGCCACGGCCAGTCCCCGGGAGCCCGGGGCGACAGTCCAAGCTTCGCCACCAGCGTGCGTGACGTGCAGACGTTCTGCGATCACCTGGGCAGCGCCCACCAGATCGCCGAGGACAACATCGCCGTGGTGGCCCAGAGCGTCGGCGCGGTCATCGCCGCCACCTGGGTCCATGACTATGCACCGCGGATCCGCTCCCTGGTGTTGGCCTCCCCGGCCTTCAAGGTCAAGCTCTACGTGCCTTTCGCCCGTCCCGGCCTGGCCCTGATGCGGCGCTTTCGCGGTAATTTCTTCGTCAACAGCTACGTCAAGGCGCGCTTCTTGAGCCACGACCCGCAACGAGTCGAGAGCTATGACAGCGACCCGCTGATCACCAAGGCGATTTCGGTGAATGTCCTGCTGGGGCTGTATGAGGCCGCAGATCGGGTAGTCGCCGATGCCCAGGCGATCCAGGTGCCGACCCAGTTGCTGATCTCCGGGTCCGACTTCGTGGTGCATCGCAAGCCCCAGGAGCAGTTCTTCGAGCGCCTGGGCAGCCTGCGCAAGGAAAAACACATCCTTCCCGGCTTCTTCCACGACACCCTGGGCGAAAAGGAACGCGCCCCGGCCATGGCCAGCATCCGGCGCTTCATCCTGCACAACTTCACCCTTCCTTTGCAGCGCCCTGCCCTGCTGGACGCCGACCGCCTGGGCGTCACCTGCGCCGAATCCGAGGCCCTGGCCGCGCCGCTGCCACGCAACTCCCTGCGCGACCTGTACTGGCGTACCACTCGCGCCAGCATGCGCCTGGGCAGCCGGCTCTCGGCGGGGGTCAAGCTGGGGTTCGACACCGGCTTCGACTCCGGCAGCACCCTGGACTACGTCTACCGCAACCGCCCCACCGGGCATACGCCGCTGGGCCGGATGATCGACCAGAACTACCTGAACTCCATCGGCTGGCGCGGCATTCGCCAGCGCAAGCTGCATGTGGAAGAACTGCTGCGCCTGGCCATGGAACAGCTGCGTGGACAAGGCAGCGAAGTGCGCATCGTCGATATTGCCGCCGGCCACGGCCGCTACATCCTCGAAGCCCTGCAGGGGGTTGCGCCGCTGCCGGAATCGATCCTGCTGCGCGACTACAGCGATATCAACGTGCGTGACGGCAGTGCCCTGATCCAGGAAAAAGGCCTGGGCGATATCGCCCGCTTCGTCAAAGGCAACGCCTTCGACCGTGACGATCTCGCTGCCCTGGACCCCAAGCCGACCCTGGCGGTGGTTTCCGGCCTGTACGAGCTGTTCGCCGACAACCAGATGGTGGGCGACTCCCTGGCCGGTCTGGCCAGCGCCGTGGAGCCTGGCGGCTACCTGGTGTACACCGGCCAGCCCTGGCACCCGCAGCTGGAGCTGATCGCCCGGGCCCTGACCAGCCACCGCGAGGGCCAGGCCTGGGTCATGCGCCGCCGCACCCAGGCAGAGATGGACCAACTGGTGGAGGCCGCAGGCTTTCGCAAGGTAACGATGCGGGTGGATGAATGGGGCATCTTCAGCGTGTCCCTGGCGCAACGGGTGCAATGATGAGCGCAGGCGCCTTGCCGGCGCGCGAACCGGGGCTGCTCAAGCCGGCGGTGCTCTGGCTGCTGTTGCTGGCACCGTTGTTCTTCGGCACCTATGGTTTCGCCACCTGGGTCACTGCGCAGCGCGACGACGTCGCCAGCCTGGTCTTCGACTGGGAGCGGCACATGCCGTTCTGGGCCTGGACCATCGTCCCCTACTGGTCCATCGACCTGCTCTACGGCCTGTCATTGCTGCTGCCGCGCAGCCGCGACGAACTCAAGCGCCATGCCTTGCGCCTGCTCAGCGCCCAGGTGATCGCCGTCAGTTGCTTCCTGCTCTGGCCGCTGCGCTTCACCTTCTCCCGGCCGGAACTGGACGGGCTGTTCGGCTGGTTGTTCGCGGTGCTGGCGGGTTTCGACAAACCCTTCAATCAGGCACCGTCCCTGCACATCGCCCTGCTGGTGGTGCTCTGGGTCTGCTATGCGCGGCATATCCACGGGGCCTGGCGCTGGCTGGTGCATGGCTGGTTCGCGCTGATCGGGATTTCGGTGCTGACCACTTATCAACACCACTTCATCGATGTACCCACAGGCGCCCTGGCCGGCTGGCTGTGCGTCTGGCTGTGGCCGCTGGATCGCCCCAGCCCGCTGTTCAGTGCTCGCCTGAGCAATGACCCAAGGCGCCGCCAGTTGGCCCTGCGCTATGCCTTCGCAGCAGTGGCGCTGGCCCTGGCGGCCTATGCCTGGAACGGCATCGGCCTGTGGCTGCTATGGCCGGCGCTGGCCCTGCTGCTGGTGGCGGTGAACTACGCCGTGCTGGATGCCGCGGGCTTCCAGAAGCGCGCGGATGGGCGCCTGAGCCCCGCCGCACGCTGGCTGATGGCGCCTTATCTGGCGGGTGCCTGGATCAACTCGAGGTTGTGGACAAGAAACCATCCACAGCCGGACCAGGTTGTGGATAACGTCTGGCTGGGGCGCCTGCCCACCCCCGCCGAACTCCAGGCCAGCCCATTCGCGGCGGTACTCGACCTGTGTGCCGAGCTGTCCCTGGATGGACGTCCGCTCGCGGCCTACCGGAGCCTGCCAGTGCTGGACCTGTGCGCGCCGAGCCCGGCCCAGTGCCTGGAGGCCGCCAAGGCCATCGAGGATCTGCGCCAGCACGGGCCGCTGCTGGTGTGTTGCGCCCTGGGTTACTCACGCAGTGCCACGGCACTGGCCGCCTGGCTGCTGCACAGCGGTCGCGCGAGCAGCGTGGACGGGGCCATCGTGCAACTGCAACGGGCACGCCCACACATCGTCCTGCAAGCGGCCCACCGCCAAGCCCTGCAAAGCCTGATCAGCGCCAGGAGCAGCCCCCATGCCCAATGACATGCAGCTGTACAGCGTCGCCAGCCTGCTACGCCGAGGGCAGGCACTGGACCAGTTATCCACAGGCCTGACCCTGCTCGGCGCCTTGTATGGCCTGGGCCAGTACCTGCTGGCCAGCGTCACCCTCGGTGGGCTGCTACTGAGCATCGCCCTGGTGGTGCTGGGGGTTGTGGAAAAGTACCTGGCGCTACGCGTCGCCTTCGATGCCGAGCTGTTCCAACGGGTGGCCGATGCCCCGACCTCCCTGGAGCACAGCACCCGCGCCCTGGACCAGGCCCTGAGCGCGCTCGGCCTGCAACCGGCCGAGCGCGGCGGGCGGCCCTGGCACGAACGCAGCCAGGGTGCTCTTGGTCTGCTGCGCCGCCAGGCACTGCTGCTGGCGACCCAAGTGCTGGTGATATTGAGCGTGATTCTGATCAGCCCCTGGCTGGTCTTTGCCGGATAAGGAATGCCCATGTTCGAACCCCTGGTAGCCAACCTCATCACCTCCGCCGCCCGCAGCATTACCGGCGCCCGCAGCCTGTGGCTGGGCTCGGCGCCAGAGGCGGTGCAGCGGATCTACTTCGCCAACCACAGCAGCCACGGCGACTTCGTACTGCTCTGGGCCTCGTTGCCACCGGCCCTGCGACGCCTGACCCGCCCCGTGGCCGGCGCCGACTACTGGCAGAAAAGCGGCGTGCG
Organism: Pseudomonas sp. BIOMIG1BAC; assembly: GCF_001705995.2. Taxonomy (NCBI): domain Bacteria; kingdom Pseudomonadati; phylum Pseudomonadota; class Gammaproteobacteria; order Pseudomonadales; family Pseudomonadaceae; genus Pseudomonas; species Pseudomonas sp. BIOMIG1BAC. The sequence continues at coordinate 180,606 of NZ_CP049045.1, forward strand.
GCGCTACATCATCAACCGCGTGTTCAACGGCGTGCTGATCGATCGCGAGCGCAAGGAGGCTGTGGATAACAACCCCCTGCAACCCATGCTCGAGGCCCTGGAAAACGGCGACTCCCTGATCATCTTTCCCGAGGGCACGCGCAACCCGGAAGACGGCCTGCTGCCGTTCAAGAGCGGCCTGTACCACCTGGCCAAGCGTTATCCACAGGTGGAGGTGATCCCGGTGTGGATCGCCAACCTCAACCGGGTCATGCCCAAGGGCCGTTTCCTGCCCTTGCCGCTGCTGTGCACCATCAGCTTCGGCGCGCCCCTGGCGGTGGAAGACGGCGAAAGCAAGGAAGACTTTCTCGAACGCAGCCGCGCCGCGCTGCTGGCCCTGGCTCCGGAGCACGCCTGAAATGGATAAGCAGACCCTGATGTTGTTCGGCGGTATTGGCGCCATCCTGGTGCTGGCCTCGCTGATCGGATTGATCCTCAAGTGGCGTACCCGGGGCAGCCCCAACCCGGTGATCGACAACCTCAACGCGCGGATCAACGCCTGGTGGGTGATGGTGCTGGTGATCGGCATCGCCTTCTGGCTCGGCACCGCGGCGGTGATCCTGCTGTTCTATGCCGTGTCGTTCTATGCCCTGCGCGAGTTCCTGACCCTGACTCCCACCCGGCGCAGCGATTACCCGGCGCTGGTGGCCGCGTTCTACCTGGCCCTGCCCCTGCAGTACCTGCTGATCTACTCGGACTGGTACGGGCTGTTCTCGATCTTCATCCCGGTGTACGTATTCCTGCTGCTGCCGATCCTCGCCTCCCTGGGCGGCGACAGCACGCACTTCCTGGAGCGCGCCTCCAAGGTCCAGTGGGGCCTGATGATCGCGGTGTTCTGCGTATCCTTCGTCCCGGCCCTGCTGACCCTGGACATCGCCGGCTACGAGGGCCGCAACCTGCTGCTGATCGCCTACCTGGTGATCGTGGTGCAGCTTTCGGACGTGTTGCAGTACGTCTGTGGAAAACTCTTCGGCAAGCGCAAGATCGCTCCCAACCTGTCGCCGTCCAAGACCGTCGAGGGTTTTGTCGGCGGCATCCTGCTGGCCTCGCTGATCGGCGGCGCGCTGTGGTGGATCACTCCGTTCAGTATCTGGCAGTCGTTCTTCATCGCCTTGCTGATCAACCTATTGGGCTTTGCCGGCGGCATCGTGATGTCGGCGATCAAGCGCGATCGCGGGGTCAAGGACTGGGGGCACATGATCGAAGGCCACGGCGGCATGCTCGACCGCCTGGACTCGGTGTGCTTCGCCGCGCCGATCTTCTTCCACCTGGTGCGCTACTGGTGGACCTGACCGGGCACTAGCAGCTTGCCCTGTGGCGAGCGTGCGCAAGCACCCTCGCCACGAACCAGGTCAGCCCGGCAGGTGGCCCAGCGGCAAGGGGCCTGGGGTCTTCACGGTGTGGATCGCGAAGTTGCTGCGGATATCGCTGACCCCCGGGATCTTCAGCAGATGACCGGTAAGAAAGCGGTCGTAGCCCCGCAGGTCGGGCACCACCACTTGCAGCAGGAAGTCCGACTCGCCGGAGACCAGGAATGCCGAGATCACCTCCGGCAACTGCAACACCGCCTGGCGGAAGGCTTCGGCTTCCGCATCGTTGTGCCGCTCGACCTTGACCCCGACGAATACCGTCAGCCCAAGCCCCACTTCGTCCCGATCCAGGGTGGCCTGGTAGCCGCGAATCACCCCCGCGTCCTCCAGCATCCGTACCCGGCGCAGGCAGGGCGATGGCGACAAGCCAATCTCTTGCGCCAGTTGCACGTTGCTCAAGCGGCCGTCGCGCTGCAGGGCGGCGAGGATCTTGCGGTCGTAGGCGTCGAGTTTCATGGTTGGCATATCCGGATGGTCCTTTGGCTGAATCCTGGAACTTTATGCCAATTTTCATGTGAACGCTGGTTGATTACGCAAGCACCTGCCCTGCCCTCCAGCCCTAAACTGTGGGCACCGACTCGACAACGAATGGGGGTGCAACGTGGCGCAACTGTGGATGTTTTTCCTGGCCCTGGCGGTGGTCTACCTGCTGCCCGGCCCCGACATGATCCTGCTGTTGCAGACCGGCGCCCGCCAAGGCAAGGCCCAGGCCTTGGCCACGGCCCTCGGCCTGGCCATCTCCCGCGGTTGTCACGTGGCCCTGGCGGCCCTGGGGCTGGCGGCGCTGTTCAAGGCCGCGCCCTGGACCTTCGATGTGGTGCGCCTGGCCGGCGCGGCCTACCTGCTGTGGATCGGTATCCAATGCCTGCGGGCCAACCTGCTGCCTGCACTGGACGGCAGCGGCACGGCGGCCGCACCCTTGCGCTGGCGCCAGGCGATCCAGCGCGGGGTGCTGACCAACCTGCTGAACCCCAAGGCCCTGCTGTTCTGCTCGGTGCTATTGCCGCAGTTCGTCGATCCCCAGGCCGGGGCGGTAGCACCGCAATTCATCACCCTGGGCGTGTTGCTGGTGGGCGTCGGTGGGCTATTCGACTGCTGCTACGCCCTGGCCGGCGCCGGGCTGGGTCGCTGGATGCAACGCAGCCCTTCGGCGCAACGCCTTCAGCAATGGCTGTTCGGCAGCCTGCTGATCGGCTTCGCCCTGCGCCTGACCTTCGTCCAGCAAGCCTGATTTGGCCGCAGACCATACGACCTGACCTGGCGGCTCGTGCCGAGCCGTGCGCAGCGCCCGTAAAACCAGGCACCGCGATCCATCAGGCATATCGCGCAACGGGCCTCGCGGCTACGCCTTCCGGCGGCGGATCAGGTAGGCGCCGCCCAGCAGCAGGAGCGCCGCGCCACCAGCGCTGGCCAGCTTGTGCTGCCCGAGGCTGGAGCGGGTGGCGTCGATCCACTGGGTCACATAGCGCTTGTTGGCGCTGCCGAAGTCCGGCTCCTGGCAGTTCATGCCGAAGTTGCCGGCCCACTCCACGAACGGCCCCTGCTCCACGTAGCGCTTGTAGTAGTCGATCTCCAGGTCGGAGCCCCGGGTCCAGCGCGCGGCCTTGCACAGCACCGCGGCGAAGGCCTGGCTGGTGTGTGGCAGGTAATCCGCCGCACGGTTGCCCAGCTCCCCGGCCACGTAGCGATAGTGGTAGCGCACATCCGGCTCGGCGGTACTGGCCTGCTGGCGCTGCACTTCGTCGGCGCTGAGGAAAGGACCGGCCTGTACCGGTGGGATCTCCAGGTTATAGCTGCCCCAGAGGCTGTGGTAATCCGGCCCCATCTCGTAGCCGAGGATCTCCATGCCCGAGGCCCGCGCCAGCTTGCCCGCCTGGTAGTAGGCCTCGGCACGGCGGGTGGGCAGCCAGGCCGACTCGGCGCTGCTGCGATACTCACCGTAGGCCTTGGCAATGGCCTGGCGCTCGGGACTGTCGAAATAGCCCCAGCCTTCCTGGTAACGGCCCTCGCGCAGCAGGCGCCGTCCCAGCAGCTCGCGCAGCTGCGCGGCGATCGGCAAATGCTCGTAGTAGTCGTCTGCCTGCTTGGGCGTCGGTGGCGGCGCCGGGACCTGGGCGTCGACGAAGCGCTTGAGTTCATCCACGGTCAGCACCCGCTCCGCCACGGTCGCCGTGTCGTGCCAGTAGATCTCGCCACTGCGGTAGAGCAACTCGAACGCCTGCACGTAGTCGCCACGCTCCAGGGCCAGCACCGCGCTTTCGCCTTCTACCCGGCAGCCCGGCTTGAGGTCTTCATAGTTGCCATCGTAATCGCCGCGAAAGCCCCAGTTCTCATCCCGGGGAAAGGCCGCGGAGGCCTTGGCGTAGGCGGCCGCAGCGGCCACCTTGTCGCCGTCGCGCACGGCCATCTTGGCCCGCAGCCACCAGGCCAGGCCGCCATCGCCGGCGTGCTCGAGCAAGAGCTTGGTGGTGGCGAAATCGCCATTCTGGTAATTCAGCGCCGCCAGCCGGTCGGCATTGTCGAAACGGCCGGCGGTGCCCTGGCTCAAGAGCTTGATCAGGTTGCGTTCGGAGTCCGGCTTTTCGCCAAAGGACCAGCCCTGGTGAGACACCAGCGAAGCGGTGAGCAGGCGCGCCACCGCAGGCTTCTTGAGCTGCTCCAGCAACTGCTCGTCCGGCAGGCTGCCCAGCTCGTTCACCACTTGTTTCAGGGAGCTGTAGCCGACCTCCGAACCCTGCAGGCTCTGGCTGGCATACAGGTCGATGGCCTGGCTCCAGTCACCCTGGTCCTTGAGGATGCGAGCCTCTTCGCCCAGGCTGGCGATGCCCAGTTCCAGCGGGTCGCTGAAGCCGTCGATGCTCAATTGCCGGGCCTGGATAAACGCCTGGCGCGCTGCCTGCAAGGTTTCGTGCCGGCCTTGTTCGTCCAGTTCGTTGGCTTCTTCATGGATGGATCTCAAGGCCCGGCCCAGGGAATAGGCAGCCCAGGTACTGCGCAGCGCCCGCTGCTGGGCAGGCAGTTGCAGCACCTTGCGGAAATACTCCGATGCCAGTTGGCTGTCCCCGGCATTGAAAGCCACCGCCCCGGCGGTATAGAGACGAATCTCGAGCGGCAAGCTGGCGCCCTGCTGCTCGGCGACGCGTCCGTCGTCGAGCTGGCGCAACTGGCTGACCAGGGTCCGCTGTGCTTCGTCCAGTCCCTGTCGTTCCGCCCAGTTGCGCTGCTGCACCTCGTAGCTCTCGGGCAGGCTGTAGTCGGAGTTGAAGGCGTCCTTGGCCACCGGCTTGAGCCCGGTAATGGCCTGGCCCAGGCGGCTGACTTCGAACTTGAAGCTGCCTTCGGGCAGTTCGGCCAGGGTTTGCGGGCGGTCCCCCAGCAGGCGCATGGGGAAAGTCGGCCCGCACGCCATGGCCGGAGCCAGGGGCAGGAACAGACTCAAGCACAACAGGTGGCGGGATCTAGGGACGAACATGCACAGCTCCTTGGTCAATTTTTGTACAGCGGGCCCAACCCACGGCCCGGGTGCCACCCGCCGCCAGGCGGCCGGTCTGCTGGCGGGTCAGTAACAGCTGGCCGTCGCGAAGTTGGGCGGCATAGCCACCCAACCCATCGAATCCGTCGCATTGGGCAACGGCCAGGGACAGTTGTTCAGGCAGGGGACGATCGAGGTTGCCCGGATTGTCCAGGCGAATGTCGAACAGGCCATCCTGCTCACTCAGGCCGATGCTCAACTGACTGCTCAGGACCTCGCCCCGGGCCACCGCCTTGAGGGTATCCAGGCTCCAGGCCCGGACATCGCCCTTGAGCGGCAGGCGAAACCAGATCAAGCCGGCCAGGTGCGCTGGCGGGTCGTTGCGCAGGGTCTTGGCCAACAGGCTCAGTTGTTCGGGATCGGCCATCAGTTCGCGACGTTCGCCGCGCTGGGCGATGGGCGCCTCGCTCTCCACCAGCGGCCCGCCCTCGCCGGCAGCCAGCAGGGCCACGCCATAGGCGGGCACGGCCAGGTAGAAGGGTTTGTCGGTGACCTGCGCCCAGCGTCGGGCCCATTGTTCGGCTTGCCCGGGGTCGAACAGGCCCTTGCGTGGGTCGCTCACCGCATGCACCTGGAGCACGCTGCTGTCGACCTGGGCCAACAGCCTCGGCAGTTCAGAGCTGCCAAGCCAGGCCGGAAGCGCGGTGATGCTCAGCCCCAGAGAGGCCGGCAACTGGGCTCGCAACCGCGCCAGCAACGCGGCATAACCCGGCAGCCGCGCGGTGGCGGCATCGTGATCGATCTCCAGGCCGGCCAGGACCAGGCCCTGCCCTTGCCAATCGGCCAGCAGTTGCTGCACCTGGGAGAGAATCTCGTCCTGATTCAGAGAGGGCAATTGCCCATCGAGGCGAACCACCGCGATCAGCCGCCGCCCATCCTGGCGCAGCACATCGGCATCGATCCGCGCCCGGCTCCAGCCAGCCTGTGGAAAAGCCTGCAAGGCCAGCACCCGGACTGTGGAAAAGTCTGCCCGGGAACCTGCCAGGGCTGCAGCGTGGGCCGGGGTCCACTGCCGTTGCCAGATGTACAGCTGCTGATCCAGCGCGGGCGCCTGCTCCTGGCGGCAGGCGCTGAGCAATAGCCCGCAAAGGAACACGGCGCAGAGACGGAGCAGAACCCGGGGGAGCATGGATCGTTGATTCCCTTTAACGCTGAAAACCCTGGAACATCACCGGGTCGATAGGCCCGGCAACCACCACCGGCAGCCTGCGGCAGCGGCGACAAAATTCGCGTCAGCCTACGCAGGGGGCGGGTTGGCGGCAATCGTTGGGGAGGATTTTTTCTTCGCTCTACAGGTCAAGCACCAGGGGTGAAGATGAGTTATCCACAACAGCGGGAACCGCGCAGCAGATCAGCACCTGTCCGGCTTCCGGCACCTGCGCCGGAGGCTGTGGATAATTGACCTGGCCACTGAGCAGGCGAGTCTGGCAGGTGCCACAGGAACCACCCCGGCAACTGAATTCCGGGTGCAGGCCGGCGCGTTCCGCCAGTTGCAGCAGGCTGCCGCTGCCAGGTTGCCAGTCGTGCACCAGGCCCGAGTGCTGGAAACGCACCGGTACCGCTTCAGTCGCCGCCGGCGGCTGGGGCAAGCCTGGCGCCTCTGGGTCGACCCGACGTTGCAGGGTCGAGGGACCGAACGTCTCGGCATGGATCTGCCGATCGTCGATATCCAGGTCCCGCAACTGGTCGTACAACGCCTGGGTGAAGGCACCGGGACCACACAGCACGAAATCCACGGCGTCGTAGTCATCCAGTTGCAGATGCTCCAGCACCAGCCGGGTGTCGATCCGCCCCTGCCGATCAAAGGTCACGCCCGGCTGTGCCGTCGCCTCGGGCTGGCTAAGCAGGCGCAGTACCTGCAGCGCCTCCCCGGCTTGCTCACCGAGGGTTCGCAGCTCCTCGGCAAAGGGCTGTTCGGCAAGAGTACGCGAGCCCAGGAACAACCAGGTGGGGCGCATGCGCCGGGTACGCAGGCCTTGGTAGACCACCTCGCGCAGCATCGACAGCAAGGGCGTGATGCCCACCCCGGCCGCCAGCAGTACCAGCGGTCGCAACCCTTGGAGCTCGATGCTGAACTGTCCCTGAGGCGCCCTGGCATGCAGCAGGTCGCCCACCTCGACCCCATCGTGCAGGTAGCTGGACACCCGCCCTTCGCGCTTGACGCTGATGCGCAGGAATCCATCGGACGGGGCGCTGGACAGGCTGTAGGTGCGGATCAGCGGCTGCGGGTCGAGCCCGATCCGCAAAGGCAGGTGCTGGCCGGGCAGGAAAGGCGGCAGGCCGGCTCCGTCCGCAGGTTCCAGATAGAACGAACGGATGCTGTGGCTTTCATCCTCGATCCGCACCACCCGCAGCGGCCGCCATTGCTTGCCCAGGGCCTGGGCCCGCAGGCGCGCCTCGGCCTGGAGCCAGGAGCCGGTCAGCAGGCTGTTGGGGGACACACCGCGCAACGGCCCACGCAGGGACAAGGCCGCCGGACGCCGCACCATGCGCTCCACCTGGACCCGCCACAGCCGCTCGGCCCCCTGGAAGGCGCCGACCAGTGGACCGTCGAGGATGATCTGGGTGGAGCCGGTGAGCTGCAGCAGCTCGCCGCTGTGGAAATCGATGAACAACAAGCCGGCCCGAGGGTTGAGCAGCAGGTTGCCCAGGGTGTTGAAATGCAGGTTGCCGGCGAAATCCGGAATGGTCAGGCAATCGCCCTCGACCCGGACGAAACCGGCCTGGCCGCCACGGTGGGAAACATCCACCGAACGCTGGCCCTCCAGGTCCACGTAGCTGGCGACGAAGAAGGTGTCGGCGGCAGCGATCAGCGCCCGCGCGCCATCGTCCAGGCCCTGGTGATGCTGGGCCGGGCGGCTGGCTGGATCGTCCAGCGGCACCTGTTGCAGCTCGCGCAGCTGGATGTACTGCGGGCAGTTGCCGAAGGACTGCTGCACCCTCACCTCGAACCCCTGGGCGTCGAGGGTGGCGATCTGTCCATTGAGACGGTTACGCCGCCGGGTGTGCAGCTCGATCCCCAACAGGCCCAGCGCCGCGCCCTCGTGCAACTGCAACGGGTCATCGCTGGCCGGCAGGCTGTCCAGGCGCAGCCGGGTGTCCTGCGGGGCGCGGGCAAAACCGGGCGGCCCTTCGAGAATGCTCGCCCAAGGGCTGCCATCGGCATCCACCGCGCCCACCAGGATGAACGGCAGCTGTTGATAGAACTGCCGATGCTGGTCGGGCATGGCCTGGCGGATGACCTTGGCCCCGAAGGCTTCCATGCGCTCGGCCACCCCGGCCTGGGCCTGCAACTGCCGTTCACCGGCGTGCCAGGGCGACTGGGTGCTCATGGAAACCTCCCTCGGGGCGCCTCAGGCGCTTTTCAGGCCCGCTGCCGTGGATGGCATGGCGACGAAATCCGGCAGGGCTTCGATGCGCGCCAGCCAGGCACGCACGTGGGGGTAGTCGGCCAGCGACACGTTGCCCTCCGGCGCGTGGGCGATGTAGCTGTAGCCGGCGACATCGGCGATGGTCGCCTGCTGGCCGACCAGGAACGGCCGGGCGGCCAGTTCCTGGTCCATGACCTTGAGCAGGACATGGGCGCGGGCGATGACTTCCTCGGGGTTGAAGGTTGCGCCGAATACGGTGATCAAGCGTGCCGCCGCCGGTCCGAAGGCGATCGGCCCCGCGGCCACCGACAGCCAGCGCTGCACCTGCGCCGCTCCCACTGGATCGGTGGGCAACCAGCGGCCGTTGCCATAACGCTGCGCCAGGTACACCAGGATTGCGTTGGAGTCAGCGATCACCACGCCCTGGTCGTCAATGACCGGCACCTGGCCAAAGGCGTTGAGGGCCAGGAACTCGGGCTGCTTGTGGGCGCCCTTGGCCAGGTCGACGAAAATGGTTTCGACCGGCAATTCCAACAGGGACAGCATCAACTCGACGCGGTGCGCATGGCCGGAGCGGGGAAAGTTGTAGAACTTGATGGCGGGCTGGGACATGGACGACTCCACGGGCAGGTGCACGGTCGAAGCGCCGCGCTGGAGGGGCTATCTTCCTGCCAGGGCAAAAACAACAGAATCACCAGAAAGCACAAACCATCATTTCATTGGGTGAAACAATCTTGCTCAAGGATTGAGCGATGGATGCTCGCGCAGGGCCTGCACCGCGAAATCGACGAAGCTGCGCACCCGCGCCGGCGCCTTGCGCCCGCCCTGGTACACCACATGGATGGGCAAGGGTGGCTGCTCGAAGGCCTCGAGGACGATTTCCAGCTGCCCTGCCGCGACCTTGTCGGCCACTTGATAGGACAGCACCCGGGTCAGGCCCAGCCCCAGGCTGGCGGCACTGATGGCAGCCTGGCTCGCGCTCACCAACAACCGCGGCTCGGGGCGGATGCTCAAGGCGCGACCGGCGACGTTGAACTGCCAGTTGCGCGCCTGGCCAATGGAAGACGGAGCGATCACCGGCGCCTGGCGCAAGTCGTCAGGATGTTGTGGCCGGCCATGGTTAGCCAGGAACGCCGGAGATGCACAGATCACCCGGCGTACCTCACCGACGCGAATGCTGTGCTGGCCGCTGTCCGGCAACTCGCCGATGCGCACCGCCACGTCGATGCCCTCGTCCACCATGTTGGCCATCCGATCCACCAACAGGGCGTTGACGCTGACCTGTGGATAACGTTGCAGGTAGCGCACCAGCAGCGGGGTGACGAAGAGTTCGCCGAACAGCACCGGCGCGGTCAGGCTCAGTTGGCCCCGGGGCTGGGCATGGATGCCGGCAGCCGAGGCCTCGGCATCCTGGACCTCGGCGAGAATGCGCCGGCAGTCCTCCAGGTAGCGTTGCCCGGCTTCGCTCAGGTGCACGTTGCGCGTGGTACGCACCAGCAACTGGGTACCGATGCGTTGCTCCAGGGCCGCCACGGCCCGGGTGACACTGGCCGCCGACAGGTTCAGGCGTCGCGCCGCGGCAGCGAATCCCTGCTCTTGGGCGACACAGACGAACACCTGCATTTCCTGAAATCTGTCCATGGCCTATCTCGAATGGCGGCGCCCACCCGACAGGCACCACGAGCCAGCAGCATAATCCACAGCCATGGCGTCAGGGGGCGCACCAGGTCTGCACGTCGTGCCGCTGGAATCCCGGGCACCGGTTGTTTTTGGCGATCAGCCTATAAGGCTGGTTTTCAGCGTAGGAAAAGTAGAAGTAGTACTGACGATCTTCCCCGTACAGCCAATAGGCAGAAGAACCCTGGTTGATCAGGGTCGGTTCAAAGGTCCAGATGGAGGACTCCGTCGGAATGAAGTTGTCTCGATCCATCAGCAGCAACAGGCCGTTGGACAACACCGGCGTCAGCGTCCCCAACCCCAGGACAACCAGGATCAGAACGATTATCCATCCATGAATCAGGCGAAGCTTCATTGGTTTTCCATCCGCTGGATAAAAGTATCGACCTGGGTGCAGGTCAGGATGCAACTGCTGTGAAGTGGCTTATTTTTTTCGAAAACCCGGCGTAAGTCGATCCTGCGCCACTCAAGCAGGTCTTTTGACAACGCAGGTGGCCAGGGTTGTCCAGAGCGGACGTATCGACGGGGAGACGTCGGACTCAGCGAAAAAGCCCAGGGAAGTAGAAACGCATGGACAAAAAAGGGAGCCTGGACAGGCTCCCTTTTGGTTGTGGCAGTTGCCGTTATCTACAGCCGGTTGAGACCCGACTGTGGATAACTCACTCCACAGTCACCGATTTGGCCAGGTTGCGTGGCTGGTCGACGTCGGTGCCCTTGAGCACGGCCACGTAGTAGGACAGCAGTTGCAACGGGATGGTGTAGAGGATTGGCGAGAGAACATCGTGGATGTGCGGCATGTGGATAACATGGGTGCCTTCGCCGTTGGTCATGCCCGACTGCTCGTCGGCGAACACGATCAACTCGCCACCACGGGCGCGGACTTCCTGCAGGTTGGACTTGAGCTTCTCCAGCAGTTCGTTGTTCGGCGCCACGGTGACCACTGGCATGTCGTTATCCACAAGGGCCAGAGGGCCGTGCTTGAGCTCACCGGCCGGATAGGCTTCGGCGTGGATATAGGAAATCTCCTTGAGCTTCAGGGAGCCTTCCATCGCCACCGGGTACTGGGCACCACGGCCGAGGAACAGCGTGTGGTGCTTGTCGGCGAACAGCTCGGCGGTCTTCTCCACCACGCTGTCCATGGCCAGGGCTTCACCGAGGCGAATCGGCAGGCGCCGCAGCTCTTCCACCAGTTCGGCTTCGACACCGGCTGCCAGGGTGCCACGTACCTGGCCCAGGGACAGGGTCAGCAACAGCAGGCTCACCAGTTGAGTGGTGAAGGCCTTGGTGGAGGCTACGCCGATCTCGCGACCGGCCTGGGTCAGCAGGGTCAGGTCGGATTCACGCACCAGGGAGCTGATGCCAACGTTGCAGATCGCCAGGCTGGCGAGGAAGCCCAATTCTTTGGCGTTGCGCAGCGCAGCCAGGGTATCGGCGGTCTCGCCGGACTGGGAAATGGTCACGAACAGGGTGTCGGGCTGCACCACCACCTTGCGGTAGCGGAACTCACTGGCCACTTCCACCTGGCAGGGAATGCCGGCCAGTTCTTCCAGCCAGTAACGGGCGACCATGCCGGCGTGGTAGCTGGTGCCACAGGCGACGATCTGTACATTGCGCACCTTGGCGAACAACTCGGCGGCCTGGGGACCGAAGGCCTGGACCAGTACCTGGTTGGCGCTCAGGCGGCCTTCCAGGGTGCGTTGCACCACCGATGGCTGCTCGTGGATTTCCTTGAGCATGTAGTGGCGGAATTCGCCTTTGTCCGCCGCTTCGGCACCGTCGCGGTACTGCACCGCCTCGCGCTCCACGGCCTTGCCGTCGATGTCCCAGATCTGCACGCTGTCACGGCGGATCTCGGCGATATCGCCTTCTTCCAGGTACATGAACCGGTCGGTGACCTGGCGCAGGGCCAACTGGTCGGAGGCCAGGAAGTTTTCCCCCAGGCCCAGGCCGATCACCAGCGGGCTGCCGCTACGGGCCGCGACCAGGCGATCCGGCTGGCTGGCGCTGATCACGGCAAGGCCATAGGCACCGTGCAGTTCCTTGACGGTAGCCTTGAGGGCCACGGTCAGGTCGCCCAGGTCCTTGAGCTTGTGGTTCAGCAGGTGGGCGATGACCTCGGTATCGGTGTCCGAGGTGAACTCGTAGCCCTGGGCCTTGAGTTGTTCGCGCAGGGCTTCGTGGTTTTCGATGATGCCGTTGTGCACCACCGCCAGATCGCCGGAGAAATGCGGGTGGGCATTGCGCTCGCAAGGTGCGCCGTGGGTGGCCCAGCGGGTGTGGGCGATCCCCAGGCGGCCCATCAGCGGCTCGCCAGCCAGGGCTTGTTCCAGCTCGGCGACCTTGCCCGGACGGCGCATGCGCTCGAGCTTGCCGCTATTGGTGAAAACCGCCACGCCTGCGCTGTCGTAGCCGCGGTATTCGAGGCGCTTGAGGCCTTCCAGCAAAATGGCGGTGATATTGCGTTCAGCAACGGCGCCAACAATTCCACACATGGTTTTTCTCCTAGCTGACAGCCGCGCAAATCAGAGTAATGCCGCGGGCCTGAATCTGGTCGCGGGCCTCGGAAGACAGGCGATCATCGGTAATAAGGGTATGGATGCTGCTCCAGGGCAGCTCCAGGTTGGGAATCTTGCGGCCGATCTTGTCGGACTCGACCATCACCACCACTTCACGGGCCACCTCGGCCATGACCCGGCTCAGCCCCAGCAGCTCGTTGAAGGTGGTGGTACCGCGGGCCAGATCGATGCCGTCGGCGCCAATGAACAGTTGGTCGAAGTCATAGGAACGCAGCACCTGTTCGGCTACCTGTCCCTGGAAGGACTCGGAATGCGGGTCCCAGGTGCCACCGGTCATCAACAACATTGGCTCGTGTTCCAGCTCGCTCAGGGCGTTGGCCACATTCAGAGAGTTGGTCATCACCACCAGCCCTGGTTGCAGGCCCAACTCGGGAATCATCGCCGCCGTGGTACTGCCGCTGTCGATGATGATTCGCGCATGCTCGCGAATGCGCTGTACAGCGGCCCGCGCAATGGCTTGCTTGTAGCGGGACACCGATTGGCCCAGATCGCTGACCAATTCCTGGGGCAAGGTGATAGCTCCACCATAACGGCGTAGCAGCAGGCCGTTGCTTTCCAGGGCCGCCAAGTCCTTACGAATCGTAACTTCCGAGGTTTCGAAGCGCTTGGCCAACTCGTCCACGCTCACTTCGCCCTGTTCGTTGAGCAAGGTAAGGATGTTGTGACGTCGCTGGGGCGTATTGCGTTTCGATATGATCATTTAAGTTTCGATTCGAAAGATAACGACGGCAATAAAACCCTATGATCGAAACTTCGTCAAGCTTGAGCGCAAAAAAAAACCGACCCTTGCTATTCAGCTGCAGGGGCCGGTTGATGCTGCATGGGCCATCCGTGCTTGTGGATAACCTCAGTCCTTGTTGATTTTCTGCGGCCGCTTCCAGCCATCAATGTTCTTCTGTCGCGCACGAGCCACAGCCAGCTGCGCCGGCGCGACATCCTGGTTGATAGTGGAACCGGCGGCGGTAGTGGCCCCGGAAGAGATATCCACAGGCGCTACCAGGGAGTTGTTGGAGCCGATGAATACGTCTTCGCCCATCACCGTCTTGTGCTTGTTCACCCCATCGTAGTTGCAGGTGATGGTGCCGGCGCCGATGTTGCTGCGCGCGCCGATCACTGCGTCGCCCAGATAGGTCAGGTGGCCGGCCTTGGCGCCCTGGCCCAGATGGGCGTTCTTCAACTCGACGAAGTTACCCACATGGGCACGGGCTTCCAGCACGCTGCCAGGACGCAAGCGGGCGAACGGACCGGCATCGCTGCCCTCGCCCATCACCGCGCCGTCGAGATGGCTGTTGGCCTTGATCACCACGCCCTTGCGCAGGGTGCTGTCCTTGATCACGCAGTTGGGGCCGATGACCACGTCGTCCTCGATCACCACCCGGCCTTCGAGAATCACGTTGATGTCGATCAGGACGTCGCGGCCGACCGTGATTTCGCCGCGCACATCGAAGCGTGCCGGGTCACGCAAGGTGACCCCTTGGGCCATCAGGCGGCGGGCAGCGCGCAGCTGGTAGTGGCGCTCCAGCTCGGAGAGTTGCTTGCGATCGTTGGCACCCTGCACTTCCATGGCGTCCAGGGGCTGCTCGGTGGCAACCAGCAGGCCATCGCTGACCGCCATGGCGATCACGTCGGTCAGGTAGTACTCGCCCTGGGCGTTGTTGTTGGAAAGACGGCTGGTCCAGTCGCCCAGGCGCTTGCCAGGCACGGCGAGAATGCCGGTGTTGCCTTCGGTGATGGCGCGCTGGGCTTCGTTGGCGTCCTTCTGCTCGACGATGGCGGCAACCTTGCCATTGGCGTCACGCACGATACGCCCGTAGCCGGTAGGATCGTCCAGCTCGACGGTGAGCAGGCCCAGTTGCTCGGGGCCCGCTTGCTTGAGCAGGCGCTGCAGGGTCTCGACTTCGATCAGCGGCACATCGCCGTAGAGAATCAGTACGGTATCGGCAGTAATGAAAGGCACCGCCTGGGCCACTGCGTGCCCCGTGCCCAGCTGCTTGTCCTGCAGCACGAAATTCAGGTCATCGGCCGCCAGGCGCTCGCGTACCGCATCCGCACCGTGGCCAATCACCACGTGGATGCGCTGTGGATCGAGCTGGCGGGCGCTGTGGATAACATGCCCGAGCATGGAGTTGCCAGCGACCGGGTGAAGGACCTTGGGCAGTGCCGAGCGCATGCGAGTGCCCTGGCCTGCTGCGAGGATAACGATTTCGAGAGACATGACTGGCTACCAATCCTGGGGGTCCGCGAGTGTGACCAAGAGGGGAGAATGCGGAAAATAAAAAGGGTAGCCGAGGCTACCCTTTTTAATCAATCACACAAAAAGCCTGCGACTTAGCCGCCGAACTTCTTGCGGATTTGCTGGACGGTACGCAGCTGGGCTGCGGCCTCGGCCAGACGTGCGGCGGCAGAACCGTAGTCAAAATCTGCGCCTTTTTCATTCAGGGCCTTCTCAGCAGCCTTGACGGCTTCCTGAGCGGAGGCTTCGTCCAGGTCGGCAGCGCGTTGCACGGTGTCGGCAAGAACCTTGACCATGTTCGGCTGAACCTCGAGGAAACCACCGGAGATGTAGAACACCTCGGCTTCCCCGCCCTGCTTGATCAAGCGGATCGGACCTGGCTTCAGGTTGGTGATCAACGGTGCGTGACCCAGAGCGATACCAAGATCACCCAGTTCACCGTGCGCAACCACCATCTCCACCAGACCGGAGAAGATTTCCCCTTCCGCGCTGACGATATCGCAATGGACTGTCATAGCCATCTGCTTGCCTCAACCTAAATTAGCGCCCGTTGCCGGGCGCCGGGATTACAGTTTCTTGGCTTTCTCGATCGCTTCTTCGATGCCGCCGACCATGTAGAACGCTTGTTCTGGCAGGTGGTCGTAGTCACCGTTGAGGATGCCTTTGAAGCCAGCGATGGTGTCTTTCAGGGAAACGTACTTACCTGGAGAACCAGTGAAGACTTCAGCCACGAAGAACGGCTGCGACAAGAAGCGCTGGATCTTACGAGCGCGGGATACCAACTGCTTGTCGGCTTCCGACAGCTCGTCCATACCCAGGATCGCGATGATGTCCTTCAGCTCTTTGTAACGCTGCAGTACGTACTGAACGCCGCGAGCGGTCTCGTAGTGCTCGTTGCCGATCACGTTCGGGTCCAGCTGACGGGAAGTCGAGTCCAGTGGGTCTACCGCTGGGTAGATACCCAGGGAAGCGATGTCACGGGACAGAACGACGGTGGCGTCCAAGTGGGCGAAGGTGGTCGCTGGCGACGGGTCGGTCAAGTCGTCCGCAGGTACGTATACCGCTTGGATCGAGGTGATCGAGCCTTGCTTGGTCGAAGTGATGCGCTCTTGCAGCACGCCCATCTCTTCAGCCAGGGTCGGCTGGTAGCCTACTGCCGAAGGCATACGGCCCAGCAGTGCGGATACTTCGGTACCGGCCAGGGTGTAACGGTAGATGTTGTCGACGAACAGCAGAACGTCGTTACCTTCGTCACGGAACTTCTCGGCCATGGTCAGGCCGGTCAGCGCTACGCGCAGACGGTTTCCTGGTGGCTCGTTCATCTGACCGTAGACCAGGGCAACCTTGTCCAGAACGTTGGAGTCCTTCATCTCGTGGTAGAAGTCGTTACCCTCACGAGTACGCTCACCCACACCGGCGAACACGGAATAACCGCTGTGCTCGATGGCGATGTTACGGATCAGTTCCATCATGTTTACGGTCTTGCCCACACCGGCACCACCGAACAGACCGACTTTACCGCCCTTGGCGAACGGGCAAACCAGGTCGATTACCTTGATCCCGGTTTCCAGCAGGTCGTTGCCGCCTGCCTGTTCTGCGAAGGAAGGAGCGGCGCGGTGGATACCCCAGCGCTCTTCTTCGCCGATCGGGCCGGCTTCGTCGATTGGGTTGCCCAGTACGTCCATGATCCGGCCCAGGGTCGCTTTACCGACCGGTACGGAGATGGCTGCGCCAGTGTTGTTGACATCCAGACCGCGCTTCAGGCCTTCGGTGGAGCCCATCGCAATGGTACGAACCACGCCGTCGCCCAGCTGCTGCTGAACTTCCAGAGTGGTTTCGGCGCCTTGAACCTTCAAGGCGTCGTAGATGCTCGGTACGCTGTCGCGTGGAAATTCCACGTCGATAACGGCGCCGATGATTTGAACGATACGTCCGCTACTCATAGCTGGATCCTCTGAATATTTGAACCGTTAAACCGCGGCAGCGCCGCCGACGATTTCCGAGATCTCTTGGGTGATCGCAGCCTGACGCGCCTTGTTGTAGATCAGCTGCAAATCGCTGATCAAATCACCGGCGTTGTCGGTGGCGTTCTTCATTGCGATCATCCGCGCGGCTTGTTCAGCTGCGTTGTTCTCGACCACCGCCTGGTAGACCTGCGACTCCACGTAACGGACCATCAAGCCGTCCAGCAGCTCCTTGGCATCCGGTTCGTAGAGATAGTCCCAGTGGTGCTTGAGTTCTTGATCCGGGGTTGCCTCCAGTGGAATCAACTGCTCCACGGTCGGCTGCTGGGTCATGGTGTTGACGAACTTGTTGGATACCACGGACAGGCGGTCAATCCGGCCTTCCAGGTAAGCATCCAGCATCACCTTGACACTGCCGATCAGGTCATTGATCGACGGCTCTTCACCCAGGTGGCTGATAGCTGCAACGACGTTACCGCCGAAGTTGCGGAAGAAGGCCGCACCCTTGCTACCGACCACACACAGATCGATCTCGACGCCTTGTTCGCGGTTTACCGCCATGTCCTTGACCAGGGCCTTGAACAGGTTGGTGTTCAAGCCACCACACAGACCACGGTCACTGCTCACCACGATGTAACCGACGCGCTTGATGGCGCGGTCGATCATGAACGGGTGACGATATTCCGGGTTGGCGTTGGCCAGATGACCAATAACCTGGCGGATGCGCTCCGCATAAGGACGGCTAGCAGCCATGCGCATTTGTGCCTTGCGCATTTTGCTGACCGCCACTTTTTCCATGGCGCTGGTAATTTTTTGCGTGCTTTTGATGCTCGCAATCTTACTGCGAATCTCTTTTGCGCCTGCCATGTAACACCTATCAGGTTAGCAAGCGGGAGCCTTGCGGCTCCCGCTGCGGCTTACCAGGTTTGGGTGGCCTTGAACTTCTCGATACCGGCTTTGAGGCCAGCGTCGATTTCGTCATTGAAGTCACCCTTCACGTTGATCTTCGCCATCAGGTCGGCGTGATCGCGGTTGAAGTAAGCAATCAGCGCTTGTTCGAAGCTGCCGATCTTGGTGATTTCGACGTCAGTCAGGAACCCACGCTCAGCGGCATACAGCGACAGCGACATGTCAGCGATGGACATTGGCGCGTATTGCTTCTGCTTCATCAGCTCGGTAACGCGCTGACCGTGTTCAAGTTGCTTACGGGTCGCTTCGTCCAGGTCAGAAGCGAACTGGGCGAATGCTGCCAGTTCACGGTACTGAGCCAGGGCGGTACGGATACCACCGGACAGCTTCTTGATGATCTTGGTCTGAGCGGCACCACCTACACGGGATACCGAAACACCGGCGTTAACTGCAGGGCGGATGCCCGAGTTGAACATGGCCGATTCCAGGAAGATCTGACCGTCGGTGATGGAGATCACGTTGGTCGGAACGAACGCGGAAACGTCGCCAGCCTGGGTTTCGATGATCGGCAGGGCAGTCAGGGAACCGGTCTTGCCAGTCACTGCGCCATTGGTGAACTTCTCTACGTACTCTTCCGAAACGCGGGATGCGCGCTCCAGCAGACGGGAGTGGAGATAGAACACGTCACCTGGGTAGGCTTCACGGCCTGGTGGACGACGCAGCAGCAGGGAGATCTGGCGATAAGCCACAGCCTGCTTGGACAGATCGTCATAAACGATCAGCGCGTCTTCACCGCGGTCGCGGAAGTATTCGCCCATGGTGCAACCGGAGTACGGAGCCAGGAACTGCAGTGCAGCCGACTCCGAAGCACTGGCGGCCACGATGATGGTGTTGGCCAGGGCGCCGTTTTCTTCCAGCTTGCGAACCACGTTGGCAATGGTCGATTGCTTCTGACCGATCGCTACGTAGACGCAGAAAATGCCGCTGTCTTTCTGGTTGATGATCGCGTCGATCGCCAGAGCGGTCTTACCGATCTGACGGTCACCGATGATCAGCTCACGCTGGCCACGGCCGACTGGGATCATGGCATCGACAGCCTTGTAGCCAGTCTGTACAGGCTGGTCTACCGACTTACGCCAGATCACGCCTGGAGCAACTTTCTCGACCGCGTCGGTCTCGGTGTTGTTCAGCGGACCTTTACCGTCGACTGGGTTACCCAGTGCGTCGACTACGCGACCCAGCAGTTCCTTACCAACTGGAACTTCGAGGATGCGGCCGGTGCACTTGGCGCTCATGCCTTCAGCCAGAGTGGTGTATGCGCCCAGTACTACGGCACCTACAGAGTCTTGCTCGAGGTTGAGGGCCATACCGTAGACGCCGCCCGGAAACTCGATCATCTCGCCGTACATTACGTCGGCCAGACCGTGAATCCGCACGATGCCGTCAGATACGCTGACGACAGTGCCTTCGTTACGGGCTTGGGAGGTCACATCGAGCTTTTCGATGCGGCCCTTGATAATTTCACTTATTTCGGAAGGATTGAGTTGCTGCATTGCTCTGCTGCCCCTTCAAACTCAAGATTTCAATGCTTCGGCAAGGTTCGCGAGTTTGCCGCGAATCGAGCCATCGATAACCAGGTCGCCGGCGCGGATTACGACGCCACCAATCAGGCTGGCATCCTCCGCAGCGTGCAGTCGCACTTCCCGGCCGAGCCGTGCACTGAGAACCTTGGCGAGTTTGTCTTGCTGTTCTTGGTTCAATGCGAACGCACTGGTCACATCCACGTCCACCGATTTCTCTTGCTCGGCCTTGTACAGGTCGAACAGAGCGGAGATCTCCGGCAACAGCAGGAGACGGTCGTTTTCGGCGGCAACCTGAATGAAATTCTGTGCCTGTGCATCAAACTTGTCGCCACACACTTCGATAAAAGTGTTGGCCTTTTCTGCGCTCGTCAGTCGCGGGGCCTTAAGCACGCGCTGCATGGTGTCATCTTGTGACACCGCTGCAGCCAGGCCGAGCATGGCTGACCAAGAGGCCAGCTGCTGGTGGGCCTGAGCGTGCTCGAAGGCCGCCTTAGCGTAAGGTCGGGCCAACGTGGTCAGTTCTGCCATGATCGCCCTCGCTTAAATTTCAGCAGCCAGTTTGTTAACCAGGTCTGCGTGCGCGTTTTGATCGATTGTGGCGCCCAGGATCTTCTCTGCACCATTGACCGCCAGGCTACCCAGTTGGGCGCGCAGCGCGTCTTTGACGCCGTTCAGTTCCTGTTCGATCTCGGCCTGAGCCTGAGCCTTCACGCGTTCAGCTTCGACACGGGCCTGTTCACGGGCTTCGTCGACGATCTGAGAACCGCGCTTCTTGGCTTGCTCGATGATTTCAGCTGCCTGAGCTTTGGCTTCGCGCAGTTGCTGACCCGCTTTATCTTGGGCCAGTTCCAGGTCACGAGCTGCTCGGCTGGCAGCGTCCAATCCATCCGCGATCTTCTTTTGACGTTCGTGCAGAGCTGCAATGACCGGAGGCCAAATGAACTTCATGCAGAACAGTACAAAAATTAAGAACGCAACGGACTGGCCAATCAGGGTTGCATTAATGTTCACGCCAACACCTCGCTCGTTCGTTGTCCGTCACACCAATCAACTCGAATACTCGAGTGATTAGCCAGCGAGTTGACCAACGAAGGGGTTTGCGAAGGTGAAGAACAGAGCGATACCAACACCGATCATGGTTACGGCGTCGAGCAGACCGGCAACGATGAACATTTTAACTTGCAGCATTGGAACCATTTCTGGCTGACGCGCAGCGCCTTCCAGGAACTTGCCGCCCAGCAGGCCGAAACCAATTGCGGTACCCAGTGCGCCCAGGCCGATCAACAGTGCAACAGCGATAGCGGTTAGACCAACTACAGTTTCCATCTTTCCTCCCGACTTTTACGTCGTATGGTTTAGGTTTTTTAGATTAAAGCGGTAAAACAAATCGTTTCATCGTGCCCGAGACGGGCCCCTCTTGCCGCAACAAGAGGGACATCAGACTAGTCGAGACTGGTCTTAATGATTCTCTTCGTGAGCCATCGACAGGTAGACGATGGTCAGCATCATGAAGATAAAGGCCTGCAGAGTGATGATCAGGATGTGGAACACCGCCCACGCCCACTGCAGAACCACACCCATGCCGCTGAGCCACAGCAGGCCGCTGCCGAACATCACAGCGATCAGGATGAACACCAGCTCGCCGGCATACATGTTGCCGAACAGACGCAGTGCCAGAGAGATTGGCTTGGCAACCAGGGTCACGAATTCCAGCAGGAAGTTCACCGGGATCAGCAAAGCCTGGACCAGGATGTTCTTGCTACCGAACGGATGCAGGGTCAGTTCGCCGATGAAGCCGCCGATGCCCTTGACCTTGATGCTGTAGAAAATGATCAACGCGAACACCGACAGGGCCATGCCCAGGGTAGCGTTCGGGTCAGTGGTGGAAACAGCACGGAATGGAATGTGCGGGTCGCCGGAAATCAGCATCGCCAATTGCG
This sequence comes from Pseudomonas sp. BIOMIG1BAC, assembly GCF_001705995.2. Taxonomy (NCBI): domain Bacteria; kingdom Pseudomonadati; phylum Pseudomonadota; class Gammaproteobacteria; order Pseudomonadales; family Pseudomonadaceae; genus Pseudomonas; species Pseudomonas sp. BIOMIG1BAC. The sequence goes on from NZ_CP049045.1 coordinate 201,800, forward strand.
GGATCCAGTCCACAGGAACCAGGTCAATGGCGTTCATCAGGAACACCCAGACGAAGATGGTCAGGGCCAACGGCGCGATCACCGGGCTACGACCGTGGAAGCTGTCCTTCACGCTGCCATCGACGAAGCCGACCATGACTTCAACGAAGTTCTGCAAAGCGCCCGGCACTCCGGAAGTCGCCTTCTTGGCCGCCATGCGGAACAGAAGAATGAAGATCACACCCAGTGCGACAGACCAGCCGAGGGTATCGACGTGGAATGCCCAGAAGCCCATTTCCTTGGCTTCTGCTGCGGAGTGGGCAAAGCCCCAGCTCCCATTGGGTAGCTGACCGAAGGTCAGGTTCTGCAAGTGGTGCTGGATATAGCCCGAAGCGGTTGTTTCTGCTGACATGGTTGCCTCAAACGCCCTAAGGTCTCGAAAGTCTTGTTCTCATTAGCAGGGGAGCGAACCAGCTGACCAGCTGGGTCAGCACGAAGACACCGAATACAGCTAGCGGCGCCAATGGCTTCACACCTGCGAACGTCAATGCAAACAGCACTGCCGTCAAAATCAATTTGCCCGCCTCACCGGCATAAAAAGACCGGACGATGGCTTGGGCCGCTCGAGCTCCGGAAAACCGAAATGCCCTGTGAGCGAAATACACATTGGGTAGCAAGGCTATCAGTCCTCCGCAAAGGCCTGAATATCCGGCTACGACTCCACGCCATTGCCATAGCGCCAGAGCGGCTATCAGTAAAATGACCAACTGAGCCAGTAGAACCGGAAAAACCGCCAAGCGATGGAACGGCAGGCGGTTTGGCGTGCGGGTTTCCATCACTCTTGCTCCTCAAGGGTCGGCTGCCAGAATTCTGTGACTTGGCATAATTTGTGCCGACAAAATGCGCGCAGAGTATAGGGGCGGTTCAGCCCCTATTCAACTGCCGGGTAGTGATTTCCGACTGCACGCTACACAAGGAAATGTTTCAACGGATGTGAGCGAGGACGCCCTGCAGCTCATCCAGGGAGTTGTAGCCGATCACCAACTGTCCCTTGCCCTTCTTGCCGTGGCGAATCTGCACCGCAGAGCCTAGGCGCTCGGCCAAACGTTGCTCGAGGCGAGCGATATCCGGGTCCGGCTTGACCGGTTCAGCAGGCTCCTGCTTGCCACTGAGCCACTGGCGAACCAAGGCCTCGGTCTGGCGTACGGTAAGACCTCGTGCGACAACGTGTCGCGCCCCTTCAACTTGTTGATTTTCCGGCAATCCGAGCAATGCGCGAGCATGCCCCATCTCCAGGTCGCCATGGGACAACATGGTCTTGATCACCTCTGGCAAGGAGATCAGGCGCAGCAGGTTGGCCACGCTGACGCGGGACTTGCCCACCGCCTCGGCAACCTGTTGCTGGGTCAGTTGGAACTCCTGCTGCAGGCGCTGCAGGGCCAGGGCTTCCTCGATAGGGTTGAGGTCCTCGCGCTGGATGTTCTCGATCAGCGCCAGGGCAATGGCGGTTTCATCCGGAACATCACGGACCACGGCCGGGATGGTTTCCTGGCCAGCCTGCTGGCTGGCGCGCCAGCGACGTTCGCCGGCGATGATTTCAAAACGCCCGGCGCCGATGGGACGGACCACGATGGGCTGCATAACGCCCTGGGCCCTGATCGAGTTGGCCAGTTCTTCCAGGGCCTGCGGGTCCATGTCCCGGCGCGGCTGGTACTTGCCACGCTGGATCAGGTCCAGTGGCAGGTGTTGCAGTTCACGCTGGTCGACCTGCGCGGCTTGTTCTTCGAGGGCAGTGACAGTCGGACCACTCAACAGTGCATCCAGTCCACGTCCGAGACCACGTTTCTTGACGGCCATGGGGATTCCTTAAGTTGGCTGGGCGGCTGCGATGCGCGCTTGTTTACGTTGCCGGCGAACCATCTCGCCAGCCAGGGCCAGGTAGGCCAGTGCGCCGCGGGATTGCTTGTCGTACGCCAATGCCGGCATGCCGTAGCTCGGCGCCTCGGCCAAGCGGATGTTGCGCGGGATCACGGTGTCGTACAGCTGGTCGCCGAAGTGTTCCTTGAGCTGCGCGGAAACATCGTTCATCAGGCTCAAGCGCGGGTCGAACATCGTGCGTAGCAAGCCTTCGATCTTCAGCTCGGGATTGAGCAACTCACCAATGCGCTTGATGTTATCCACAAGGTCGCTCAGACCTTCCAGTGCGTAGTACTCGCACTGCATGGGGATGATGACCCCATCGGCGGCCACCAGGGCATTGAGGGTCAGCATCGACAGCGACGGCGGGCAGTCGATCAGGATGTAGTCATAGTTCTCGCGGATGGGGGCCAGGGCACTGCGCAGCCGGCTTTCCTTCATCTGCATTTCCAGCAGTACCACTTCCGCCGCGGTCAGGTCGCGGTTGGCCGGCAACAGCTGGTAGCCGCCGTGTTCGGAGAAGTGCATGGCCTGGGCCAGGTCGCACTCGCCGATCAGCAAGTCGTAGACCGAGTTTTCCAGGCTGTGTTTATCCACACCGCTACCCATGGTGGCGTTGCCCTGTGGATCAAGATCGATCAACAGCACCCGGCGCTTGGTCGCCACCAGGGATGCTGCGAGGTTGATGCAGGTGGTGGTCTTGCCCACACCACCTTTCTGGTTCGCTATCGCGAATACCTTAGCCATTCTTGCTTGTGTTCCCAATCATGCCGTGCGGCGCAGTATCAGCAGATGGCGTTGGCCTTGGCAACCGGGTACGGCCAGGGCGTGTTCGCTATCGAGGTGGAAGTCTGCCGGCAATGCTAACAGCTCATCAGAGGGATGGACGCCCTTCATTGCCAGCCAGCGTGTATCGCTGTCCCCGAGGTGGCGGGTCCAGCTGGTGAAGTTCTCCATGCTGCTGAACGCCCGGGAAATGATTCCATTGAACGGCTGCTCAGGGGTGAAGGCTTCGACTCGGTTGTGGATAACTTGCAGGTTATCCAGCTTGAGCTCGAGTTTGACCTGGGTCAGGAAGCGGGTCTTCTTGCCGTTACTGTCCAGGCAAGTGACCTGCGACTGGGGAAACAGGATGGCCAGGGGGATCCCGGGCATCCCGCCACCGCTCCCCACATCCAGCCAGCGACCGTCTTCGATGAAGGACATCACGCTCAGGCTGTCGAGCAAGTGGCGCGAGACCATCTCATCAGGATCGCGCACTGCGGTCAGGTTGTAGGCCTTGTTCCACTTGATCAACAACGCCAGGTAGCCCAGCAGCGATTCGTGCTGGAGCGGGCTCAACTCGACACCGAGCTGGCGGGCGCCTGTGGATAACTCATCCGCGTGTTGCGAGGTGACCAGTGAACTCAAGCGCTTTGCTCCAACTGACGGCCAGCGCCGCGTTTTTTCAAGTGAATCATCAACAGGGAAATGGCTGCCGGAGTCACACCGGGAATTCGTGAAGCCTGCCCCAGGGTTTCCGGACGGGTCGCGCCGAGCTTGCTCTGGATCTCCTTCGACAATCCGGAAATGCTCGCGTAATCGATATCCACAGGCAGCTTGGTATCTTCGCTGGCACGCAAGCGGGCGATTTCATCCTGCTGGCGATCGATGTAGCCGGCGTACTTGGTCTTGATCTCGACCTGTTCCGCGACCTGTGGATCTTCCGCGCCCTGCCCGGTCACTTCGACCAGACCAGCGTAGTCGATTTCCGGACGGCTCAGCAGGTTCAACAGGTTGTATTCGTGGGTCAGCGGCGTGCCGAATTTTTGTGCAATCGCATCGCCCTGCTCGGTCCCGGGACGCACCCAGGTGGACTTCAAGCGCTGTTCTTCCAGGGCAATGCCCTCGCGTTTCTTGCAGAACGCAGCCCAGCGCACGTCATCCACCAACCCCAGCTCGCGACCTTTTTCGGTCAGGCGCAGGTCGGCGTTGTCTTCACGCAGGATCAGGCGGTACTCCGCCCGGGAAGTGAACATGCGATACGGTTCCTGGGTGCCCAGGGTAATCAGGTCATCGACCAACACCCCGATATAGGCTTCGTCGCGACGCGGGCACCAACTGTCCTTGCCCTGGGCGCGCAATGCCGCGTTGGCCCCGGCCAGCAGGCCTTGGGCACCAGCTTCTTCGTAACCGGTAGTGCCATTGATCTGGCCGGCGAAGAACAGACCGCCAATGACTTTGGTTTCCAGGCTGTACTTCAAGTCCCGCGGATCGAAATAGTCGTATTCGATGGCGTAGCCCGGCCGCACGATATGGGCGTTTTCCATGCCACGGATCGATTGGACGATCTGCAGCTGCACATCGAACGGCAGAGATGTGGATATCCCGTTCGGGTACAGCTCGTGGGTGGTCAGGCCTTCCGGTTCGATGAAGACCTGGTGGCTTTCCTTGTCGGCAAAGCGATGGATCTTGTCTTCGATGGATGGGCAGTAGCGCGGGCCAATGCCTTCGATGACCCCGGAGTACATCGGCGAACGATCGAGGTTCGCGGCGATGATCTCGTGAGTACGGGCGTTGGTGTGGGTAATCCAGCAACTGATCTGGCGTGGATGTTGTTCCTTGTTGCCAAGGAAGGACATCACCGGGATTGGCGTATCGCCAGGTTGCTCGGTCATTACCGAGAAATCCACGGAGCGGGCATCGATACGTGGCGGGGTACCGGTTTTCAGACGACCGACCCGCAGTGGCAATTCCCGCAGGCGTTGTGCGAGGGCGATCGATGGCGGATCACCGGCACGGCCCCCGGAATAGTTCTGCAGGCCGATGTGGATAAGTCCGCCGAGGAAGGTCCCGGTGGTCAATACCACGGAGTCGGCAAAGAACCGCAGACCCATCTGGGTGACCACACCACGGACCTGATCCTGCTCGACGATCAGGTCATCGGCAGCCTGCTGGAATATCCACAGGTTCGGTTGGTTCTCGAGAATCTCGCGAACGGCGGCCTTGTACAGAATACGGTCGGCCTGGGCACGAGTCGCACGTACTGCCGGGCCTTTACGGCTGTTCAATACACGGAACTGGATACCACCTTTATCTGTAGCCATGGCCATCGCGCCGCCCAGGGCGTCGATTTCCTTGACCAGATGGCTCTTGCCGATCCCGCCGATTGCGGGATTGCAGCTCATGGCTCCGAGGGTTTCCACGTTATGCGTCAGCAATAGGGTCTTTGCCCCCATGCGTGCTGATGCAAGTGCTGCCTCGGTACCGGCATGACCGCCGCCGATGACGATCACTTCAAAACGGGAAGGGAAATCCACCACGCACCTCGTGCCTGCTTCAAGTAGGAGTAATTAGGAATGGTTGTTGGGTTGGTTTCTGGACCAAGGCGGCAAGTATAGGGACTTCGACCTTTCTAAAGAACCCTTTGCACAAAATTTAACCAGCTGTGGATGACCGGCGGACAATAGAAATTAAAAAGAGAGAAATTTATTAAAACCTTGTTTTTATGTTTATTCTTATACAGCAGCCTATCTGTGGATAAACATCTACAAGCCTTATTTTTCAATATGTACAGAGGTTTTAAACTCTGTGGTTAGGTGCCATTGAGCACCTTGGATAACCGGCTTAAAGCTGTGGATGAATGAGGCGGTTATCCACAGAGCCAGTTCTCTTCAGCTTTGAAGGCTAGTTATCAACTGAGCTAAGGAGCAGTTATTCACAGGGCTTAATCCACAGATGGAGGTTGTTCCAGCAGGTGAACGGTGCAGATGCGACTTACCCGCCAGGCAAAAGTTTTCGCCTGGATCCAGGATTAGCCTGCGAATGAATGAAAGCAGGCCCGCTTACAGAGAAGCCTGCGCAGCGATTAGCAGGGGCGGATACGCATAAGAAAGGAAAACGCCTGCAGGCAATGCTCCCAAGAGCCTTGTCCACAGGCGCGAACTCCCAGCACTGAAAGCCGGGGGAAGGTGGTATGGGCTTATTTGCCGATACAGAAGCTGGAGAAGATACGTCCTAGAAGGTCATCGGAACTGAATGCGCCGGTGATTTCACCGAGGAATTGCTGGGCTTGTCGCAGGTCTTCGGCCAACAGCTCGCCCGCACCGGCCAGGGTCAATTGGTCCCGCCCGTGCTCGAGGGCGGCACTGGCGTAGCGTAACGCCTCCAGGTGCCGGCGCCGGGCGCTAAAGCTGCTCTCGGACGTTTGCTCATAACCCATGCACGCCTTGAGATGCTCGCGAAGCAACTCCAGGCCTGGCCCAGCGGCCATGGCGCTGAGGCTGATGGTGACATGGCCATCGTCACAGGTTTCCAGGGCGATGGGTTCACCGCTCAGGTCGGCCTTGTTGCGAATCAGAGTGACCTTGGCGGGATCCGGCCGCTGTTCGAGAAACTCCGGCCACAAGGCAAAGGGGTCAGAAGCTTCGCTGGCGGTGGCATCGACCACCAACAACACTCGATCCGCCTCGCCGATTGCCTTGAGTGCGCGTTCGACACCGATTTTCTCTACCTGGTCCTCGGTGTCCCGAAGACCGGCGGTATCCACCACGTGCAGTGGCATGCCATCGATGTGGATATGTTCCCGCAGGATATCCCGGGTGGTGCCAGCGATATCGGTGACGATGGCGGCTTCGCGTCCTGCCAATGCATTGAGCAGGCTGGATTTGCCTGCGTTAGGTCGCCCGGCGATCACCACCGTCATACCGTCACGGAGCAAGGCGCCCTGACCCGCTTCGCGTAGCACTGTGGACAATTCGTTACGAACCCCATCGAGCATGCTCAATACGTGGCCATCGGCGAGGAAGTCGATTTCTTCCTCGGGAAAATCGATCGCGGCCTCGACATAGATACGCAAGGCGATCAGCTGTTCGGTGAGGTGATGCACACGCTGGGAAAACGCCCCCTGCAGCGAGCGCAAGGCATTGCGTGCAGCCTGTGCGGAACTGGCTTCGATCAGGTCGGCGATGGCTTCGGCCTGGGCCAGATCGAGCTTGTCGTTGAGAAAGGCGCGCTCACTGAATTCTCCAGGCCTGGCCAGACGGCAGCCCAGTTCCAGGCAGCGCTGCAGCAGCATATCGAGGACGACAGGCCCACCGTGCCCTTGCAGCTCCAGCACATCTTCACCGGTGAAGGAATTGGGGCCTGGAAAATACAAGGCGATGCCTTCGTCCAGCACGTCTCCCTGGGCATTGAGAAATGGCCCGTAATGAGCAAATCGCGGCTTGAGTTCCCGGCCGCTGATGGCCTTGGCGGCCACCGCAGCGAGGGGACCGGAAATCCTTACGATGCCCACGCCACCGCGACCTTGGGCAGTGGCTATAGCGGCGATGGTTTCACGAGGGACATTCATAACCCGACATCCAGACAAAAGTGACAGATAGCAAAACGCCCCTCTAGGGGGCGTCTTGTGTGGTTATCCACAGAGTAGGTCAGGCAGCTGCTTTCTTGGTAGCAGCTTCGATCTTACGAGTGATGTACCACTGTTGTGCGATCGACAGGCAGTTGTTCACTACCCAGTACAGCACCAGGCCCGCTGGGAACCACAGGAAGAAGAAGGTGAAGATGATTGGCATCATCTTCATCACCTTGGCCTGCATCGGATCCGGCGGAGTCGGGTTCAGCTGCTGCTGGATGAACATGGTGGCGCCCATGATGATCGGCAGGATGAAGAACGGATCCTTGATCGACAGGTCGGTAATCCACAGCATGAACGGAGCCTGGCGCATTTCCACGCTCTCCAGGAGTACCCAGTACAAGGACAGGAAGACCGGCATCTGCACCAGGATCGGCAAGCAGCCGCCCAATGGATTGATCTTCTCTTTCTTGTACAGCTCCATCATCGCCTGGGACATCTTCTGGCGATCGTCACCGAATTTTTCCTTCAGCGCAGCCAGTTTTGGAGCCACTGCACGCATGCGTGCCATGGACTTGTAGCTGGCTGCCGACAGTGGGAAGAAGATCCCCTTGATCAGCATGGTCAGGAAAATGATCGACCAGCCCCAGTTACCAACCAGGCTGTGGATATGTTGCAGCAGCCAGAAGATCGGTTGGGCGATGAACCACAGGAAGCCGTAGTCCACAGTCAGTTCCAGGCCTGGGGACAACTCTTTCAGCACGGCCTGGCTTTTCGGACCGGCGTACAGAATGGCGCTGGTTTCAGCCTTGGCGCCTGGAGCAACGGTCATCGAAGGGCCGGTGTAGCCGATGATGTAGTTACCTTTGCTGTCCTTGCGTGCCAGAACCTGGTTGTTCTCACCTTTTGGCGGAATCCAGGCGGTCACGAAGTAGTGTTGCAGCCAGGCAACCCAGCCACCTTGAACACTTTCAGTGATCGGGGCCTTGCTCTTGTCCTCGTTCACCTTGTCCATGTCCTTCATGGACACTTTCTTGTACGGCTCGGAACTTGTCCACAGGGCAGCGCCCAGGTAAGTCGCGGTACCGGTGGCGGTGCTGGAGGATGGATCGGAGCTGGCATCACGCTTGAGCTGGGCGAACATCGCACCAGTCCAGGGTTGGGCGCTTTCGTTATCGATCAGGTAGGTAACGGTGATGTCATACAGGCCGCGCTTGAGGGTAAAGCGCTTGATGTAGTTGACCCCGTCCTTGCTGAATTTGAGGTCGACGACCAGTTGATCCTGACCATCAGCCAGTTGATAACTTTTCTTTTCTGCAGAGTAGACAGGGCGGCCAGCCGGATTGGCATCGGGGCCACTGCTGCCGATCAAGCCGCTTTGTGCCAGGTAAGTCCGCTCGTTGCCGTTATCGAACAGCTGGAAAGGAATTTCCGGGTGGTCTTGGCGACGTGGATACAGTGGCAGGCGCAGTTGCGCGATATCCCCACCTTGTGGATCGACAGCCAGGTCGAGCACATCCGTTTTGATCTCGATGAGATCCTTGCTTGCGGCCACTGGCACTTCCGCAGGAGCAGCGGTATCGCTGGTCGCGCGTGGAATGTCGTCATTGGCAGCTGGAGTGCCGGTTGGCGTGTCGGGCAAGCCCGGAGTGGTCGTGCTGGAAGCAACATTCTGAGTCGGCAAGGCAGCTTGGCCATAATCCTGGTTCCATTTCAGAACCATGACGTAGGACACGATTGCCAGGGCGACGATCAGGATCGTGCGTTTGATATCCATGATTACTCGGCCATCGAAGAAGAGCGGGAGGTAGGGATAGGTGGAACCGGGTCGTAACCACCGGGATTCCACGGATGACAGCGACCTAAACGACGAAAGGTCAGCCAGCCACCACGCAGAAGGCCATGAGTTTCGATGGCTTCCAACGCGTAGCAGGAACAGCTGGGGTGAAAACGACAGTGATCGGCCATCAGAGGACTAATGGCATAGCGGTAAAACTGGATCGGAACGAGGGCCAGTTTACGCATCGGGACTGTCTACCCCTACAGTTTCGGATTTTACTGCTGGTGCTGGCTTATTGCGCGCCAGGCGTTTCCAGAGCTTACCGAAATGCTGGATTAATTCAGGGTTTTCTACATCGCCCAAACCTTTGCGCGCGACGATAACGATATCCCACCCAACCAGCGAGTCCTGGTGAAGGCGAAACGATTCGCGCATTAGGCGTTTAAGACGATTTCGCTCAACAGAGAGCTTGACGCTCTTTTTCCCGATCACAAGCCCTAGACGGGGATGATCGAGATCGTTGTCGCGAGCAAGGAGCAGGAGATTCTTCCCCGGAACCTTGCCGGTAGGGGAGTCAAAGACTGCCTTGAAGTGCCGGGGTGTAAGCAGACGCTTTTCCCGACTGAAGTCCTGACTCACCTCCAGTGCCGGATTATCAAACTGCCAGACGCGCACGACCTTTGGCGCGACGACGCGACAGGACGGCACGACCGTTCTTGGTAGCCATGCGAGCACGGAAACCGTGGGTACGAGCGCGTTTGATAGTGCTTGGTTGGAAAGTACGTTTCATGTCGTGTTACCTGGTTCGTCCACAACGGGCCGGAATGGCCCCCGTTTTAAGAGATCGGCGATTCTAGAGAAAGCAAGCCTCTAGGTCAATTTCCAACCAGCTTTTCCTTTGTCTATGTATGTCGGGATCCAGGCTTGTGAAGGACATGCAGCCAGATATAAAAATAGAGAAGGAAAGTATTTAAAGCTTTTCTGTAAAGCTTATAAAGACTAGGCCCCCACCCTTCTGTGGATAACTACCTTAAGCCCTTTAATTCCGTACTGTACAGAGAATGACAACACGGTTGAGAAGCCGTGCTCTGCCTGTGCTGCGAGTGCGGAAAAGCTGTGTGCGGAAAGTGATGTTATCCACAGGCGATTTATCCACCGGGTTTTGCCTCGGGTTGTGCAAAGAGCTCAAGTGGGGTTATCCACAGAGCTTATGCACATACCGCTGGTCGTGTTTATCCAAGGTAAGGCATTGATTCTTAGCCTCCTGGAGGCACGCTACATGTGGATAAGTGGACGGCCGACCGTTACAATGGCTGCTTGTTTTTGCCTCACCGGCTTTCAACTTCAGGGGATATCCGTGTCAGTGGAACTTTGGCAGCAGTGCGTGGAGCTTCTGCGTGATGAGCTGCCTGCCCAACAATTCAACACTTGGATCCGTCCGCTACAGGTCGAAGCCGAAGGCGACGAGTTGCGTGTCTACGCACCAAATCGTTTCGTTCTCGATTGGGTCAATGAAAAGTACCTGGGCCGCGTGCTCGAGCTGCTGGATGAACATGGCAATGGCGTGGCGCCCGTTCTTTCCTTATTAATAGGCAGCAAGCGCAGCTCGGCTCCTCGTGCCGCGCCTAACGCACCGCTGGCCGCAGCCGCTTCCCAGGCATTGCAGGCGGCTGCCGCGGCCAAGGCTGCAGCAGAACCTGCTGCGCCGGCTCCGGTTCCTGCCCCGGCCAAGAAGGCCGCCGAGCAGAAAGCCGATCAGACCAGCGAAGAGCCCTCTCGTGACAGCTTCGACCCCATGGCGGGCGCCAGCTCGCAACAGGCCCCGGTACGCACCGAACAGCGCACCGTACAGGTAGAGGGCGCGCTCAAGCACACCAGCTACCTGAACCGTACCTTCACTTTCGAGAACTTTGTCGAGGGTAAGTCCAACCAGCTGGCCCGTGCTGCGGCCTGGCAAGTAGCGGACAACCCCAAGCACGGCTACAACCCGCTCTTCCTTTATGGGGGCGTCGGCCTGGGTAAGACCCACTTGATGCATGCCGTGGGTAACCACCTGCTCAAGAAGAACCCGAATGCCAAGGTCGTGTACCTGCATTCCGAGCGCTTCGTGGCAGACATGGTCAAGGCGTTGCAGCTCAATGCCATCAACGAATTCAAGCGCTTCTACCGTTCGGTGGACGCACTGCTGATCGACGATATCCAGTTCTTCGCCCGCAAGGAGCGTTCCCAGGAAGAGTTTTTCCACACCTTCAACGCCCTCCTCGAAGGCGGCCAGCAGGTGATTCTCACCAGCGACCGTTATCCGAAGGAGATCGAGGGTCTGGAAGAACGCCTCAAGTCCCGCTTCGGCTGGGGCCTGACGGTAGCGGTAGAACCGCCGGAACTGGAAACCCGGGTGGCGATCCTGATGAAGAAGGCCGACCAGGCCAAGGTCGAGTTGCCTCACGATGCGGCGTTCTTCATCGCCCAGCGGATCCGTTCCAACGTCCGTGAACTGGAAGGCGCGCTCAAGCGTGTCATCGCCCACTCGCACTTCATGGGACGCGATATCACCATCGAGTTGATCCGCGAATCCCTGAAGGACCTGTTGGCACTGCAGGACAAACTGGTGTCTGTGGATAACATCCAGCGCACCGTTGCCGAGTACTACAAGATCAAGATCTCCGATCTGTTGTCCAAGCGACGTTCGCGTTCCGTTGCCCGCCCACGCCAGGTGGCCATGGCCTTGTCCAAGGAACTGACCAACCACAGCCTGCCGGAAATCGGCGATGTGTTCGGCGGTCGCGACCACACCACGGTGCTGCACGCTTGTCGCAAGATCAATGAACTTAAGGAATCCGACGCGGACATCCGCGAGGACTACAAGAACCTGCTGCGTACCCTGACCACTTGATGATTCCAACGCAGCTTATTAAGGCAAGGGACTAGACCATGCATTTCACCATTCAACGCGAAGCCCTGTTGAAACCCCTGCAACTGGTCGCCGGCGTCGTCGAACGCCGCCAGACCTTGCCGGTGCTTTCCAACGTGCTGCTGGTTGTCGAAGGCCAGCAATTGTCGCTGACCGGTACCGACCTGGAAGTCGAACTGGTCGGTCGCGTACAACTTGAAGAACCGGCCGAGCCTGGGGAAATCACCGTCCCGGCTCGCAAGCTGATGGACATCTGCAAGAGCCTGCCCAACGACGTCCTGATCGACATCAAGGTCGATGAGCAGAAGCTGGTGGTGAAGGCCGGCCGTAGCCGCTTCACCCTGTCGACCTTGCCAGCCAACGATTTCCCGACGGTGGAAGAAGGCCCGGGCTCCCTGACTTGCCAGTTGGAGCAGAGCAAGCTGCGTCGCCTGATCGAACGCACCAGCTTCGCCATGGCCCAGCAGGATGTGCGCTACTACCTCAATGGCATGCTGCTGGAGGTTTCCGCTGGCATCATCCGCGCCGTGGCCACCGATGGTCACCGTCTGGCCATGTGCTCGATGCAGGCCGACATTGGCCAGCAGGATCGCCACCAGGTGATCGTGCCGCGCAAAGGTATCCTTGAACTGGCCCGCCTGCTCACCGAGCCGGATGGTAACGTCAGCATCGTCCTGGGCCAGCATCACATCCGTGCCACCACCGGTGAGTTCACCTTCACCTCCAAGCTGGTGGACGGCAAGTTCCCGGACTACGAGCGTGTACTGCCTAAAGGCGGTGACAAGCTGGTGCTGGGCGACCGCCAGGCCCTGCGCGAGGCCTTCAGCCGTACCGCGATCCTGTCCAACGAAAAGTACCGCGGCATCCGCCTGCAGCTTGCCAACGGCCAGCTGAAGATCCAGGCCAACAACCCGGAGCAGGAAGAAGCCGAAGAAGAAGTAGGCGTGGAGTACAACGGCGGTTCGTTGGAAATCGGCTTCAACGTCAGCTACCTGCTGGATGTGCTGGGCGTGATGACCACCGAGCAAGTCCGTCTGATCCTGTCCGACTCCAACAGCAGTGCGCTGGTCCAGGAGTCCGACAACGACGACTCGGCTTACGTTGTCATGCCGATGCGCCTGTAATCAGCTAGATGTCCCTCAGTCGTGTCTCGGTCACCGCGGTGCGTAACCTGCACCCGGTGACCTTCTCCCCCTCCCCTCGCATCAACCTCCTCTACGGCGCCAATGGCAGTGGCAAGACCAGCGTGCTGGAAGCCATTCATCTGCTGGGGCTCGCCCGCTCGTTTCGCAGTGCCCGGTTATTACCGGTGATTCAGTATGAGCAGTTGGCTTGCACGGTGTTTGGCCAGGTCGAATTGTCCGAGGGAGGGCACAGCAACCTGGGGATATCCCGAGACCGCCAGGGCGAATTCCAGATCCGTATCGACGGTCAGAACGCTCGCAGTGCGGCGCAGCTGGCAGAAATACTGCCGCTACAGTTGATCAATCCAGACAGTTTTCGCCTGTTGGAAGGAGCTCCGAAGATCCGTCGGCAGTTCCTGGACTGGGGAGTGTTCCATGTGGAACCTCGCTTCATGTCCACCTGGCAGCGCTTGCAGAAGGCCCTGCGGCAGCGAAACTCATGGCTGCGGCATGGTACACTTGACGCCGCTTCGCAAGCGGCCTGGGACCGGGAACTGTGCCAGGCCAGCGCTGAAATCGATGAATACCGCCGCGCATACATCAAAGCCTTGAAACCAGTCTTTGAGCGGACCTTGGGCGAGTTGCTGGAGCTCGAGGGCCTGACACTTAGCTATTACCGTGGTTGGGACAAGGAACGCGAGCTTAGTGAAGTCCTCGCGAGCGCCCTGCACCGTGATCAGCAAATGGGTCATACCCAGGCCGGCCCGCAACGTGCTGATTTACGTCTGCGCCTAGGCGGACACAACGCTGCGGACATCCTGTCTCGTGGCCAGCAAAAGCTGGTGGTCTGTGCATTGCGCATTGCCCAGGGGCATCTGGTTAGCCAGGCCCGCCGCGGTCAGTGTATTTATCTGGTGGATGACCTGCCGTCCGAACTGGACGAGCAACACCGTCGCGCACTTTGTCGCTTGCTGGAAGACTTACGCTGCCAGGTGTTCATCACCTGTGTAGACCACGAATTACTGAGGGAAGGCTGGCAGACGGAAACGCCAGTTGCTTTGTTCCACGTGGAACAAGGCCGTATCACCCAGACCCACGACCATCGGGAGTGAAGGCATGAGCGAAGAAAATACGTACGACTCGAACAGCATCAAGGTGCTGAAAGGTTTGGATGCCGTACGCAAACGTCCCGGTATGTACATTGGTGACACCGATGATGGTAGCGGTCTGCACCACATGGTGTTCGAGGTGGTCGACAACTCGATCGACGAAGCTTTGGCCGGCCATTGCGACGACATCAGCGTCATCATCCACCCGGACGAATCCATCACCGTACGCGACAACGGTCGCGGTATTCCGGTCGATGTGCATAAAGAGGAAGGCGTTTCCGCGGCAGAGGTCATCATGACCGTGCTGCACGCCGGCGGTAAGTTCGACGATAACTCCTATAAGGTTTCCGGCGGCCTGCACGGCGTGGGTGTATCGGTAGTGAACGCACTGTCCGAGGAACTGGTCCTGACCGTGCGCCGTAGCGGCAAGATCTGGGAACAGACGTATGTCCACGGTGTTCCACAGGAACGGATGAAGATCGTTGGCGACAGCGAAACCACCGGTACCCAGATCCACTTCAAGCCATCGGCTGAAACCTTCAAGAATATCCACTTCAGCTGGGACGTCCTGGCCAAGCGGATTCGCGAACTGTCCTTCCTCAACTCTGGCGTCGGCATCGTCCTCAAGGACGAGCGCTCCGGCAAGGAAGAACTGTTCAAGTACGAGGGTGGCCTGCGTGCCTTCGTCGAGTACCTGAACACCAACAAGACGGCGGTCAACCAGGTATTCCACTTCAACGTCCAGCGTGACGATGGCATCGGCGTGGAAGTCGCCCTGCAGTGGAACGACAGCTTCAACGAAAGTCTGCTGTGCTTCACCAACAATATTCCCCAGCGCGACGGCGGTACCCACCTGGTGGGCTTCCGTTCGGCCCTGACCCGTAACCTGAACAACTACATCGAGCAGGAAGGCCTGGCCAAGAAGCACAAGGTCGCCACCACCGGTGACGATGCCCGTGAAGGCCTGACCGCAATCATCTCGGTGAAGGTGCCGGATCCGAAGTTCAGTTCCCAGACCAAGGACAAGCTGGTGTCTTCCGAAGTGAAGACCGCCGTCGAGCAGGAGATGGGCAAGTACTTCTCCGACTTCCTGCTGGAGAACCCCAATGAAGCCAAGCTGGTGGTCGGCAAGATGCTTGACGCCGCCCGTGCTCGTGAAGCCGCGCGCAAGGCCCGTGAGATGACCCGCCGCAAAGGCGCCCTGGATATCGCCGGCCTGCCTGGCAAGCTGGCGGACTGCCAGGAGAAAGACCCTGCCCTTTCCGAACTCTACCTGGTGGAGGGTGACTCCGCGGGTGGTTCTGCCAAGCAGGGCCGTAACCGCAGGACCCAGGCAATCCTTCCGCTCAAGGGCAAGATCCTCAACGTCGAGAAAGCACGCTTCGACAAGATGATCTCCTCGCAAGAGGTTGGCACCCTGATCACCGCCCTGGGTTGTGGCATTGGTCGCGAAGAGTACAACATCGAGAAGCTGCGCTATCACAACATCATCATCATGACCGATGCTGACGTCGACGGTTCGCACATTCGTACCCTGTTGCTGACCTTCTTCTTCCGCCAGTTGCCGGAACTGATCGAGCGCGGCTACATCTACATCGCCCAGCCACCGCTGTACAAGGTCAAGAAAGGCAAGCAAGAGCAATACATCAAAGACGACGACGCCATGGAAGACTACATGACCCAGTCGGCTCTGGAAGATGCCAGCCTGCACTTGAACGAAGACGCCCCTGGCATTTCCGGCGAAGCCCTGGAGCGCCTGGTCAACGACTTCCGCATGGTCATGAAGACCCTCAAGCGTCTGTCGCGCCTGTATCCACAGGAACTGACCGAGCACTTCATCTACCTGCCACCGGTCAGCATCGAGCAACTGTCCGACCACACCGCCATGCAGGAATGGCTGGCCAAGTACGATGCCCGCCTGCGTAACTCCGAGAAGTCTGGCCTGGTCTACAAGGCCAGCCTGCGTGAAGATCGTGAGCGTAATGTCTGGCTGCCAGAGGTCGAGCTGATCTCCCACGGCCTGTCGAATTACGTCACCTTCAACCGCGACTTCTTTGGCAGCAACGACTACAAGACTGTCGTATCCCTTGGCGCCCAGCTGAGCACCCTGTTGGATGAAGGTGCCTACGTCCAGCGTGGCGAGCGCAAGAAAGCAGTGACCGAGTTCAAGGAAGCCCTGGACTGGCTGATGGCGGAAAGCACCAAGCGTCACACCATCCAGCGATACAAAGGTCTGGGCGAGATGAACCCTGACCAGCTGTGGGAAACCACCATGGACCCGACCATGCGTCGCATGCTCAAGGTCACCGTGGAAGATGCCATCGCCGCCGACCAGATCTTCAACACCCTGATGGGTGATGCGGTCGAACCTCGTCGCGACTTCATCGAAAGCAACGCCCTGGCAGTGTCCAACCTGGACTTCTGATCAGGGTACACAGCTGAAAATAAAAAGGCCGACGCTTGCGTTGGCCTTTTTTATTGGCAGATTGTTCAATCCCTTTACCCATTTATCCAGCCAAGGCAGGCATGGCGAATGCTCAACTTCTCGGCGTATGGCGCGACTGATCCCGATCTGGCCTGGGAAGTGGAAGATTAATTGAACAATAAGGACGTGGACCTGGCAGGTACTGCCTCAGCCCTTGTCACCCTTTTTAAAACAGTAATCGCTCGGAAATTTGTTATGGATGATCAAAGCCAGGAAATGTCGATTCGGGTTGTCGCGGGGCAGAACAACCGCGGCCCGGTCTATGAACCGCTGCATGTACGGCGGATTGATGAGCACAGTTACGAGATTCTCTACTCACCGGGGCTCACGCTCAACCTGGCCAAGGGCGACATTATTTCGATCAAGGACCCGCAGGCCCCGGCAGTGGTACTCAAGCGTGGCGGCAACTTCTGCATCCACATTTACTCGGATTACATTCCGGAAGAACACATCAGTGCCCTGGAGGCAGACGTGGCGACCGAATTAGGCGGCATGCTCGACGGGCGTTATAAGGGCAATCTGACGTTGTCGGTGCCAGCTCGAAACGGCATGGATAAAATCGCCCTGTTCTTCAACCGCTTCCGCCAGACCACGGGCATCGAGTGGTACTACGCCAACATCTATAAAAACCTCGATGACAGCGATGACGAAACCTTGCTCAATTGGTGGCTGGATAGCTGACCGCGAACGGAGTGCAGACGAGCATGAGCTACGAGTATCGGTTGGTGTTTGAGGAGCCGCTGGGCGCGCGGCAGGTCATGGATAAGCTGCGCCGCAGTGCGGACTTTGTACAGGCGGCAGAGCAGGTAGTCGAGTTCAAGGACCCTGGCCTGGGCAGCAGCGCCGACTATGATCTGCGCCTGACCTTCGAGAGCGACCAGGCGCTCTGGATGGAGCTGCTGTTCCGAACCGCACCATTGCACCAGTGTCTGGATCGGGCACTGCAGGGGCACCGTTTCAGGTGTTTCGAGGACGGTGACAGCGACGACGAGGTAGCACTCGAACAGGTCTTTGCGCTGGGCAGGACCTCCCCTATTTCCCCTTGATGGCTGGGCCAATGAACGAAAGACAGCAGCTTATCTGTGAACGCTACGACCTCGCTCCCCAGGCGCCGGAGCCGATGATTGCACTGGCCACCGGCTCCCTTGCGCACTCGCCCATCTATGGCACAAGGATCGAGTTGCCGCAGAACGGGACGGTCAGCTGGTTTATCCACTGCGGCGAACATTCCACCGCTGTGGATTTCTACCAACCCTTGTGTGCCGAGCACCTGGTCGAGCTGTTGCCGGAGGTGATCGATTATCTGTATCTGCCGAGCGGGACGTGTTTCATGATCGACCGCGCCGGTTATGAAGATGTCTGGCAAGACCCTGAGTGACATCGAGCCGCTTTTGGCGGCACGCCGTCAGTTGTCCTGCTCGCCAGGCGACGTGACGCTTTCCAGGCGGTAGCCATAGCCGTAGATGGTCAGCAACTGCCAGCCCCGTTCCGCCGTCAACCCCAGCTTGTTGCGCAGCCGGTAGATGTGGGTATCCAGGGGCCTGGAGGAAAGAATTTCCTCGTGGGTCCAGAAGCGCTCGTACAAGTATTCTCGGGACAACGGCCGGCCCAGGTTGGCGAACAGGCAGCGTGCCAGGCGGTACTCACGCTCGGTGAGGCTGATGGGCGCGCCGGCCCGGGTCACCGTCAACTCGGCATCGTCGAAGGCCAGATCATTGAAGTTCAGCACTTCCTCGCTCTGGGCACGCTGCAGGCCATGGCGGCGTAGCACGGCGTTGACCCGGGCCTTGAGCTCGTTGGGGCGGAACGGCTTGCTCAGGTAGTCGTCGGCGCCGGTGTTCAAGGCCTGGACGATATCGCTCTCGGCATCGCGGCTGGTGAGCATGATGGCGGCCGGTGGCGAGTCCATGTGTTCCCGACTCCAGCGCAGTAGCGCCAGCCCACTGAGGTCCGGCACCTGCCAGTCGAGGATCATCAGGTCGAAGGTTTCCCGCCGCAATTGGCGCAGCAAATCTTCGCCGCGCTCGAAACGGTGCAGGGTCCAGGGTTGTTCACCCGGGCCGGGAATATCTCGCAGTGTCTGTTCCACCCGCGCCAGTTCTGCGGGTTCGTCATCCAGTATTGCGACACGCATGCGAGGCAGGTCCTTAGGGGTCGAGAGGCTGTCCGAGGCATGGCGGCATGCGTCTCGGGCTGGGGAGGAGTTTAGGCGCCAGGGATGAATCTGAACAATTGTGGCGAATTGCTCTAGGGGCGCTGCTCCCTCGGTACGCTGATATCAAATAGCCGGTAGCTGTTGGGAGCACCCTTCAGCACCGAATTCCTTGAAGGACGATACCGGCTCGAACGAGCAAGGAAAAGGGCAATGGGCAACATGTCGGGGGCGATGGATATGGGGTGGAAGAAATTTTCCGAAAGAGCGGATCTGGCGAAACTCGTCGCCTTGTCTCTTGCTGCGTTCTTGAGTGTTGAAGCGTCCTCTAAGGCCACTGCTGTCCCGGTAGCTCCTCACTATGAGCTTCCGGTCCAGCGTTACTTCAGTCCCTCGGTGAACCAGGTGGGCTTTAGCGACTCCCGGGGATTCGCTCCCGCGACTGCTCCACTGTCGACACCCTCGGTGGTGTACCAGGACCAGCAGCGGTGGGTGTTCTAGCCATGGGCCTGAACATTCTGAAGAAATATTGCAAAGCGACACCAGGCTGTCCGCTCCCGGTAAATTCGCACTCGCTGAGTGGCACACGGGGGCAATCGGAAGTGCTCCGACACAGGGAGTGTCATCCGCCGGTTTGGCGGTTGCGGGTCGAAGCGAGCTTCGATTTACCGTACAGGGGAAAACAGGGAGTGCCTCCTCAGGACGTAATGCTCGACACAAGGATGTGTCTCCCTCCCCCGCTGATTTTCGGCGACTTCAATACCCTCCCTCTCATTTCGAATATCTGTGAAGGCCTCTGATGAAAACACTCGGCGCGGAATTCTTTGGTACGTTCTGGTTGGTGCTGGGCGGCTGCGGCAGTGCCGTACTGGCCGCCGGCGTTCCACAATTTGGCATTGGCTACCTGGGCGTCGCCCTGGCCTTCGGTCTTAGCGTGCTGACCATGGCTTATGCCCTGGGGCCGATTTCCGGCGCGCACCTCAACCCGGCGGTCTCGGTTGGCCTGTGGCTGGGCGGACGCTTCTCGGGCAACCGTGTGTTGCCTTACATCGTCGCCCAGGTGCTTGGCGGCCTGGCAGCCGGTGCCGTGCTGTTCCTGATCGCCTCGGGCAAGACGGGTTTTGACGCTTCGGCCGGTTTTGCCGCCAACGGTTATGGCGAGCACTCCCCGGGTGGCTACTCGATGCTCGCTGCCCTGTTGAGTGAAGTGGTGCTGACGGCGATGTTCCTCCTGATTATCCTGGGCGCCACATCCAAGCGCGCTGCTCCCGGGTTTGCCCCGATTGCCATTGGCCTGACCCTGACGCTGATCCACCTGATCAGCATTCCGGTCACCAACACCTCGGTGAACCCGGCCCGCAGTACCGCTGTGGCATTTTTTGCCGGAGAGTGGGCCGTGTCCCAGCTGTGGCTGTTCTGGGTCGCCCCGCTGCTGGGTGCATGCCTTGGCGCCCTGGCGTATCGCCTGGTCGCTACAGACCGGGATTGACCAGCAGTACCGGTGGGGGTGGCCCCTACCGGTACATCGCCCTGTGCACACACAACCGCTCGAGAGCGGTTGTGCTGTTCCAGCAGGGATGAAAGGTTATGGCCGATCTCGGTAGAGAGTGATGGCCAGCACGCCCCCAATCTAGTTCTAATGTCACGGACTTCAGAAGAGCACGACCACGGATCCGATGATCTCATGACCTATTTGTCTATTCGCCCCCGGGCCCAGTTTGCTCCGCTCCTGCTTGGTGTGGTGCTGGCCTTGTCCAATTCGATGGCCAGCGCCGCCATCGCTCCCGCCAAGCGCCTGCCCTACATCGATGACAACCAGCTCTGTCGCGGCCAACCGTTACCGGCGACAGTCGAACACCTGACGGGCGAAGCCTGGAAGCTGGACGCCAAGGGGCGTGAGATCGCCCTGGAAGAAGGCATGGACATCGACGAGAAAGAAGGTGTGAAGACCTCACCCTCGGCCTTCGTCAGCCTGTCCCTGGGCGACGGTTCGCGGGTGGTGCTGCCATCCAGCTCCCAGGTCACCCTGCGGCTGAACGAACAGTACAGCATCCCCCAACTGGTGCTGGAACAGGGCCAGGTCGAGTCTTACGTGATCAAGCGCACCAGCGATCACGACCGCTTCCAGATCGTGACCCCGGTGGGGGTTCTGGGCGTGCGCGGCACCCACTTCCGGGTGCGTAATGATGACGAGCAGTCGCTGGTCGAGGTGCTCAATGGCCAGGTGGCGGTAAACCGGGACGAGGCCCCCCTCGACCAGACTCCCCCGCGCTCGCGCAAGCGGGCTGTGGATAAACCGGCCGGACTGCGGCCGGGAGAAGTTCAAGTGATGGCGCGCCAGGGCATGCGGGTGCGCAAGGAGGGCGAGCTCAAGCCGGTGGACCTGCTGGCCGCGCCCCGGCTGCTGGGGCAGGCAGGTCAAACCGGCGTCCTGCCCGTTTGGCAGCTGATCCTCGAACCCCTGCCTGGAGCGCGTCGTTATCGCGCCCAGGTGGCGACCGACAAGGATTTCCTGAACATCAAGCAGGAACAGTTCTCCAGCACCCCACAAGTCAACTTCACTGGGTTACAGGCGTTTTTCTATCATGTGCGTCTGTCGGCATTCGACGAGCACGGCCTGGAAGGAGAAACCGGGGTCTATGACATTTTCTATTACCCCAGAAGCACCCGTGTTCAGTAACCCGCCGACGAGGTATCGATGAGCGGGTCGAACCATCGGGCCGGGGACCGAGAGTCCACCCAGGCCCAGCAGCTGTTTCGTCGACTGGTACGGGAATGGTTGTGGGTCAGCCTGTTTCTGCTGCCGCTGACGGCGGCCTTGTCCCTGAGCCATGGGCTGGCCCTGAACAACTTGTTCTATGACCAGCTGCGGCGCTTCACTCCACTGCCGGTGGACCCGCGGATCCTGGTGGTGACCATCGATGACTACAGCCTCCAGCAACTGGGCCGCTGGCCCTGGCCGAGGGCGGTCCATGGCCAATTGCTGGACCGTCTCAGCAGTGCCGGGGCCAAGGGCGTGCTGTTCGATGTGATTCTCAGCGAGCCCGGCAGCACGGTGGAAAACGACACTCGCCTGGCCGCTGCGCTCTGTCGTGCTGGCAATGTGTTCCTGCCGGTACTGCGCGAAGGCGTGGCCCGTTATGGCCAGGACCTGGGCGAACTGTTGCCGGTACCGTTGTTGCGCAACTGTGCCCGTGGCCTGGGTCATATCAATGCCGAGGCCGATGCGGACGGCACGGTACGCAGCGTCTACCTGCGCGAAGGCCCGCAACTGGCGCCCCGGGCACAACTGACCTGGCTCCTGTACCAGCTCACCGAAGCCGAGCCTCTGTCCCCGCTCATGCCGGGCTCGGCCCTGCCGGAGGTCACCCAGGGCTGGCTGCGCAGCAACCCGGTGCGAATCCCCTTCATCAGCAAGGCTGCTGGTTTTCCAAGCGTGCCTTACGTCAGCGTATTGCGCGGTGAAGTCCCTCCGGAGCTGCTGCATGACCGGTTGGTATTGGTAGGGTCCACGGCCCCTGGATTGGGGGATCGCTACGTGACTGCGCAATCCGGCAGCCAGGGTACGACTCCGGGGGTCGAGATCCAGGCCAACCTGCTCAATGGCCTGCTGCAGCATCGCAGCCTGGTCGCGTTGGGTGCGTGGCCGGGCGTGTTGTTATCCATGGCCCTGACCGCTGCCCTCCTTGGGCTGTTGCTGTGGCGTCCACGCCATGCCTTGTGGATAACCCTGGGCTGCATGGGCCTGGCATTGGCTGGGTCGGTATTGATGCTACGGCTGGGGTACTGGTGGTCGCCGGTGGCTAGCCTACTGGGCATGCTGTTGGCGTACCTGATCTGGAACTGGCGTCGGCTGCGGGTGATCCTGGCTTACTTCGGCTGGGAGCTGGAACGCCTGGACAGCGAGCCCAAGGTACTGCCGGAGCGTCGACGCAACCAGCCGGCCACCGGGGATGTGCTGCAAGGGCAGATCATTGCCCTGGAGCAGGCCTTGAGCCGAACCCGGGACACCCGGCGTTTCATTGCCGACGGCCTGGAGTGCCTGCCGGTAGCGACCCTGATCGCTGATCCGGATGGCAAGATCCTGCTGGCCAACCGCAATGCCCGGGAAGTCTTCGCTCATTCGCTGGTGGGGCAAGCGCTGTTGCCGCAACTGGCTGCCCTGGGGTATCCGGGCCTGGCTGATTCGTCCCTCTACCCTGCCCTCGCGCAATTGCCAGGGGTGGAGTTTCGCGATACCCAGCAACGCAGCCTGCGAGTGGAGCTGGCGCCGTTGCTGCCGGTGGACAGCGAAACCCCCATTGGCTGGTTGCTGAGCCTGACCGACCTGAGTGTCGAGCGTGATGCCGAGCAGCAGCGTGGAGTCTTGCTGCGGTTTTTATCCCACGACCTGCGTGCCCCCCACTCGGCGATCCTCGCCTTGCTGGATGTGCAGCAGCGCCAGCCATCGCTGCCCAAGCAGGTCTACGGGCAGATCGAACAACAGGTCCGCCGGGCGCTGACCTTGACCGAGGCTTTCGTGCAATTGGCCAAGGCCGAGTCGGAGGCTTATCAGTTCGAGCCGAGCATGTTCGCCATGCTGGTACTGGATGCCTTCGACCAGGCCACGACCTTGGCCCAGCTCAAGCACATTCATCTGCGTCACAGCCTGGACGAGCAGGCCGAGAGCCTGGTCCTGGCAGACCAGTCTCTGCTGACCCGGGCACTGTTCAACCTGCTGGAGAACGCCATCAAGTACAGCCCGGAAGGTTCCACCGTGAGCGTGCAGGTCAGCTGCGCCGATGGCTGGTTGCGCTGCGAAGTCTGTGATGAAGGCCGGGGCATTGCTGCCGGTGACCTGCCCCAGTTGTTCGGCCAGTACCAGCGATTTGCCTCGGCCAAGGGCATCGAGGGCCTGGGACTGGGCTTGTCGATGGTCAAGGCGGTGATGGACCGCCACCAGGGGCATATCAGCTGCCGCAGCGTGGTGGGGCAAGGTTCATGTTTCGTTCTTGAGTTGCCCTTGCTGGAGGAATAAGGGCCGAGGCGAGTATCCAAATGAAAAAGCCGGCCTAGAGGCCGGCTTTTTCTTGGGTGTAAAACTTATGCACGTTTTTCCGTATTTTATTAGCTTAGGAAATATGCATATAAATCAGTGATTTATATCTTGATATGGATCGCTATACGAAAAATCGTGCACAGGTTATCCACAGAAGTTCATACAGCAACCTTATCCGCGGCAGCGTCCAATGGTGGCAATGAGCCCATGTCGCGCTGGGCCTGTTCGTTCCAGGCCGCCACCCGGTCGTTGAGCTCGGCGATGGCCCGAGGACCGTTGCCTTCGGCGTACATGGGCGCGCCAATGGTCACGGTGATGGTCCCGGCTCGCTTGCTCCAGCCCGTCTTGGGCCAGAACTTGCCTGCGTTGTGGGCAATCGGCAGTACCGGCAGGTCGGCGTTCACCGCCAGGGCGCTGCCGCTGCGGGAGAATTTGCCCACCTGGCCGTACGGCACACGGGTACCTTCGGGAAAGATCAGTACCCAGACATTGTCCTTGAGCAACTCATCGCCCTTGCTCGCTACTTGCTTGAGTGCCGCCTTGGGATTGTCCCGGTCGATGGCGATCGGGCGCAGCATGGCCATGGCCCAGCCGAAGAACGGTACATACAGCAGCTCGCGCTTGAGTACCTGACTCAGCGGCTCGAAATAAGCCGAGAGAAAGAAGGTCTCCCACGTGCTCTGGTGGTTCGAGACGATCACGCAAGGTCGCTCAGGAATGTTCTGGGCGCCCTTCACTTCCACGCGAATATCCAGGAAGACCTTGGTCAACCACAGGGCGCAGCGGCACCAGTAGACGTTGATGAAGCGATAGCGCCTCTTGAAAGGCAGGAACGGCGCGATGAAAAAGCTCAGGGAGCACCACAGCAAGGCGCTGGTGCCCAGCAGCAGGTAAAAGAAAAAGGTTCTGATGGCCTGCAGGATCGACATAGCGGCATTTACCATTGCGGGCATGCCCGCCTGTTAAAAAGCGCTCTCCCGAACAGTCCTTGGTCAGGATGCCAGAAGGGGCCTAATTGTGGATAAGTTCAGCGGCAATGGCCGCCAGGTCGTCAAAAATCAAGGTGCCTACCGGCAGGGTTTTGCCCAGGGTCTTTTCGCCTTTTCCGGTCTTTACCAATATGGGCTGACAATCGACGGCTTTTGCCGCCTCCAGGTCACTGAGACTGTCACCGACAAACCATAGACCGTTCAGGCCGGTCCGGTAGTGTTCGGCAATGGTTCGCAGCATGCCAGGCTTGGGTTTGCGGCAATCGCAGCCCTCATCCGGCCCGTGGGGACAGTAGACGATCAGCCCGACCTCCCCACCCTGCTGCGCTACCAGCTCGCGCAGGCGTGCGTGCATGGCATCGAGGGTGGCCAGGTCGTAGTAGCCGCGGGCAATGCCGGACTGGTTGGTAGCTATCGCTACCGTCCAGCCGGCCTTGCTCAGCTGTGCAATGGCTTCGATCGAGCCGGGGAGTGGAATCCACTCCGCTACCGATTTGATGTAGGCATCGGAGTCATGATTGATCACGCCGTCCCGATCGAGTATCAGCAGTTTCACAGCAATTCCTTACCTGATCAGCTCAGTACCGAAATATCGGCCACGCCCAGGAACAGGCCGCGCAGCCGTGCCAGCAGTGCATAGCGGTTGGCCCGGACATTGGCGTCTTCGGCATTGACCATCACCGCCTCGAAGAAGGCATCCACTGGCTCGCGCAGGGCGGCCAGGCGAGCCAGGGTCTCGCTGTACTGGCGGGCTGCGGCCATGGGCTGGACAGCCTGGTCCGCTTGCTGGATCGCCGAATACAGGGAGAACTCGTTGGCGTTGTCGAAGAACTTGGCCTCGACGGTGGTCGGTACATTGCCTTCGATCTTGCTCAGCAGGTTCGACACACGCTTGTTCACCGCGGCCAGGGCAGCGGCTTCCGGCAGCTTGCGGAAGGCCTGCACGGCCTGTACGCGCTGGTCGAAGTCCAGGGCCGAACCCGGCTTCAGGGCGCGGACCGACAGGTAGGTGGCCACGTCCACGCCTTCGTCTTCGTAGCGTGCACGCAGGCGGTCGAAGATGAACTCCAGTACCTGCTCGGCCAGGCCGGCAGCCTTGACCTTGCTGCCGAAGGCACCGACGGCGAAGGTCACCGCTTCGTTCAGGTCGAGGTCGAACTTCTTCTCGATCAGGATCCGCAACACACCCAGGGCCGCACGGCGCAAGGCGTAGGGGTCCTTGCTACCGGTCGGCAGCATGCCGATGCCGAAGATGCCCACCAGGGTATCGAGCTTGTCGGCGATGGCCACGGCGGCACCGGTCACGGTGCTTGGCAGCTCGGCGCCGGCGCCACGGGGCATGTACTGCTCGTTCAGGGCCAGGGCCACGTCTTGCGGCTCGCCGTCATTGAGGGCGTAGTAGTAGCCGGCGATGCCTTGCATCTCGGGGAACTCGCCGACCATCTCGGTGGCCAGGTCGCACTTGGAGAGGATACCGGCACGGGCTGCACGCTGGGCGTCGCCACCGATACGCGGGGCAATGAAGGCGGCCAGCTTGGAAACACGCTCGGCCTTGTCGTAGACGCTGCCCAGCTTCTCCTGGAAAACCACGTTCTGCAGGCGCTGGTTGAAGTCCTCGAGTTTCTGCTTCTTGTCTTGCTTGAAGAAGAACTCGGCGTCGGTCAGGCGTGGGCGCACGACTTTCTCGTTGCCCTCGATGATCTGGCGCGGGTCCTTGCTCTCGATGTTGGCCACAGTGATGAAGCGCGGCAGCAGCTTGCCGTCCACGTCCAGCAGGCAGAAGTACTTCTGGTTGTCCTGCATGGTGGTGATCAGGGCTTCCTGGGGCACTTCCAGGAACCGCTCCTCGAACGAGCACACCAGCGGTACCGGCCACTCCACCAGGGCGGTGACTTCGTCCAGCAGGTCGGCCGGGACGATGGCGGTGCCTTCCTGCATGCGCGCCAGTTCCTCGGTACGCTTGCTGATCAGCTCGCGGCGCTCGTTGGCGTCGGCCAGCACGTAGGCGGCGCGCAGGTCGGCCAGGTAGTTGGCCGGCGCGGTGATGCGCACGCTCTCTGGGTGGTGGAAGCGATGGCCACGGGAGTCACGGCCGGCCTTCTGGGCCAGGATGGTGCAGTCGATGACCTCATCGCCCAGGAGCATGACCAGCCACTGGGTCGGACGCACGAACTCTTCCTTGCGCGCAGCCCAGCGCATGCGCTTGGGAATCGGCAGGTCGTTGAGCGAGTCCTCGACGATGGTCGGCAGCAGGCTGGCGGTCGGCTTGCCCTTGATGCTCTGGCTGTAGCGCAGCTTCGGGCCGCTCTGGTCGATCTCGCTGAGGTCCACGCCGCACTTCTTGGCAAAGCCCAGGGCCGCCTGGGTCGGGTTGCCCTCGGCATCGAAGGCGGCCTGGCGCGGTGGACCGTCGAGGTTGACGCTGCGGTCCGGCTGTTGGGTCGCCAGTTGGGTGATCAGCACTGCCAGGCGCCGTGGCGCGGCATAGACGTGCTTGGCTTCAAAGCTCAGGCCAGCGCTCTGCAGGCCTTTTTCGATGCCGGCCAGGAAGGCTTCGGCCAGGGTGCCCAGGGCCTTGGGTGGCAGTTCTTCAGTGCCCAGTTCAACCAGAAAATCTTGCGCACTCATTGTGCCGCCTCCAACTTAGCCAACACTTCATCACGCAGGTCCGGGGTCGCCATCGGGAAGCCCAGCTTGGCACGGGCCAGCAGGTAGGCTTGCGCGACGGAACGCGCCAGGGTGCGCACACGCAGGATGTACTGCTGGCGCGCGGTCACCGAGATGGCGCGGCGTGCATCCAGCAGGTTGAAGGTGTGCGAGGCCTTGAGGACCATTTCATAGCTCGGCAACGGCAGCGGCTGGTCCAGCTCGATCAGGCGCTTGGCTTCGCTTTCGTAGAAATCGAACAGTTCGAACAGCTTCTCGACGTTGGCGTGCTCGAAGTTGTAGGTCGACTGTTCCACTTCGTTCTGGTGGAACACGTCGCCGTAGGTGACCTTGCCGAATGGGCCGTCAGCCCAGACCAGGTCGTAGACCGAATCCACGCCCTGCAGGTACATGGCCAGGCGCTCCAGGCCGTAGGTGATTTCGCCGGTCACCGGGTAGCACTCGATGCCGCCAGCTTGCTGGAAGTAGGTGAACTGGGTCACTTCCATGCCGTTGAGCCAGACTTCCCAACCCAGGCCCCAGGCGCCCAGGGTCGGCGATTCCCAGTTGTCCTCGACGAAACGGATGTCATGCACCAGCGGGTCCAGGCCCACGTGCTTGAGCGAGCCCAGGTACAGCTCCTGGAAATTCTCGGGGTTGGGCTTGAGGACCACCTGGAACTGGTAGTAGTGCTGCAGGCGGTTGGGGTTCTCGCCGTAGCGGCCGTCAGTGGGGCGGCGGCTTGGCTGCACGTAGGCGGCGTTCCAGGTTTCCGGGCCGATGGCCCGCAGGAATGTAGCGGTGTGGAAAGTGCCGGCGCCTACTTCCATATCGTAGGGCTGAAGTACCACACAACCTTGCTCGGCCCAGTATTGCTGGAGGGCGAGGATCAAGTCTTGGAAGGTACGCACGGCTGGCGTAGGCTGGCTCACGAAATTCACCTGTTACTTGGGCTGCGATTTAAGGAGCGGGAGTATACCCGATTCAGTCCTGCGCACGCCCCCTGGAGCCTTATGCCACGCTGCTTTTGGTGTACCGATGATCCGCTGTACATGGCTTATCACGATCAGGAGTGGGGCGTGCCGCTGCGCGATGGGCAGCGCTTGTTCGAGTTGTTATTGCTCGAAGGGTTCCAGGCCGGGTTGTCATGGATCACTGTGCTGAAGAAGCGCGAGCATTATCGACAAGTGCTGTTCGGCTTCGATGTGCAGCGGGTGGCGCAGATGAGCGATGCCGAGATCGAGGACCTGATGCAGGATCCGGGCATCATCCGCAACCGCCTCAAGCTCGAGGCCGCACGGCGCAATGCCCAGGCCTGGCTGGAGCTGGACGATCCGGTGGCGTTCCTCTGGTCCTTCGTCGGTGGTGTGCCCAAGGTCAACCATTTCGCCGATCGCAGCGAGGTCCCGGCGGTGACGCCCGAGGCCGAGGCCATGAGCCGTGGCCTGCGCAAGGCCGGTTTCACCTTCGTCGGCCCGACCATCTGCTACGCCCTGATGAAGGCGTAGTCAATTCGTATAAAGAATCGGCAAGCTTCTGCTTGACCAGTAAACGCTTCAATGATATCAAGACGCCACGGTCTAATGGACTATATTTTTGACAGCCGTTTATGGGTTTGAGGGAAACACAAATGTTCAACTGCAAAAAGTGTGATGAAGAAGTTTCAAACGCAAAAATGGCAGGCTTGGTGATCGGCCAAATCGGACGTGAAACTGCGCAGGCGAAAGGACTTTCGCCACAATCGAAGGCAGATTTTATTGCTGGTCTGTTGAGCGGCGCAAAGATTCAGTGCCCTAACTGCAGCAGCACGAACTGGAATTATAGCTAATGGCTATCCTGATAGTTCTGGTCGTAGCTATCGTTTTTTTTGTTATGCTTTTCAAGAATCCTAAGCTGCTTTTTAAAGGCATTGGTCTTCTTTTCACTCTGCCTAAATTGATCTTGGCAGAAATGGTGAAGCAACAAGAGCGTAAAAAATGACCATATGCACTCGGTTTTCCGAGTGCATATAATAATTTAATTCAAAAATCATACCGTTTCAGTCTTATAGCAGTGGCAGTCTGTTGTATGGTCGTTAACCATACCTACCGCTTGAAGATAGGAATAGCAAATCGTCGGGCCAACAAATTTAAACCCTTTCTTTTTAAGTTCCTTACTCATTTTTAAAGACAGTTCGTTTTGAGTGGGAATATCAGAATGACTTTCGTAGTTATTTATAATTGGTTTCCCGTCAACGAATGACCAAAAATATTCAACTGGATTATCCAGCGCAAGCCAAGCTTTTGCATTTTCTCGCACCGCATTAAATTTTGCTCTATTTCGAATTAATGAAGAATCTTGCATCAGTTCATCAATTTTGGAATCTGGCATTAAAGCGAGTTTTTCAGCATCAAAATTATAGAGTGCTTGGCGAAAGTTCTCACGGCGCTTTAAGACTAATATCCAAGACAGTCCAGCCTGAAAACCTTCTAACAGTAGTTTTTCAAAGAGGTGGCGGGCATCGTATGAGGGAACGCCCCATTCTTCATCATGATACTTCTGATAAAGTGGGTCATTTGAACACCAAGCGCATCGCTGTATATCAGTCATAAGAACGCCCTATGAAAAGGGCATTATACGGCTTTGGTGATAGGTCGTTAAAGCATTTTTCTGAAATGGTCAGTCATTTGACTATCAAGATAATCTTTGTATTTATGCGCCAACGACTTCGCCAATTCATCAAGATTTCTTGAAAGTTTATTTTTATTGTTGCCACTGAATTTGATGAATTTGGACAACTCGGTAATATTAATTGATTGGCTAAACAGTTCTTGGCAAAGTTTTTTTGCGAGTGTTTGCGTGAGGATATTACTTTCTTGTTCATTGATATAGACCAGAATATTTATTTTAAAACTCTGCAATGCTCTCCTTAATGCCTGCGTCTGTTCACCGCCTTTTTTACCATTGTTAGATAAAGCCTTTTTTTGTGCGTCTGATAATGTATGTATCATAATGATGAAAATTTGTTATACCTCCATCATAACATATTGATTTGGCGATATATGCTTAAAGCAAAAAAGAACACACGCCTTTTTCAAAGGCGTCGAGAGTGAGATTGTTAAAGTTATCTTGAATAGACTTCTACAACCTCATTGCATGAGCCATCTTGGTATTTAAATCTATGAGCTTCCGTTATTAAGTGATTGTCAGAGGTGCGAGCTGATTTGAAATATGTTTTTGACACGCAATTGAAAAGGTTAATATTCTCTTGTCTTTGTTGTTCTTTGGCTCTTTCAGTTCTATTGTATTCAGCAATGGCTTGCTCATGTGCAGCTTTTGAAAAGGCGTTTGGATTGACATAAAGAACAAATACAAAAAAACAAAATGCAATAAATATAATGTCGCAGATTTTACAATATCCCATGGAAATAATTCTTGTTATATCTGAATTTTACATTTTTGCTTTTGATTTTGCTTTAAAAAAAGGCACATTTTTTTTCACACACATATGGTAAACAGGACAAAAAGTGCAACTAACAAAAAGCCTCAAATGAGGCCGTTTTTCTTCCTTGTATAATATGTTCGGCGACTTATGCCCAGAGCAACCCAAGGCTCTGATTTTGATTCCCCTGATTGTTTTTTCATACCTTGCTCACGCCTTAAAACTTCTTTTTTCTCTCTGTCCCTTCTTCTTTTTTCATTGTCAGAAATGATGGTTTTAAGGTGTTTCTGTTCTTCTTCTGTGATGTTGAAAACGCTTATTAAGTGGGAGTTTCTTGGAGTATAAAGCGGAATATAGTCATTATGTTTTATTGCATTTATCGACGTTTCAAGATTGTATTGTCTAACTCTATTTTCAAGAGTGCTTAAATCAGTAAAGCACCAGTTATTATCCTTGAAAATTTTCTGGCCGATTTTTTCTGCTTGGTCACGAAATTCAGCGTAATTCATTCGTCCAGTCACACACATAAAATTGCAAATCCAAAATGTGAAATTTATGCGCTCGCCTTCTACATCGCCACGCATTTCGATCAATTTTAGGAGGTCTTCATAGCGTGCTTTTGCAAGGCTTCTTGTGTTTTTCGCTATGAAATTCTTGCTTGGTTTTTGCTTTTCTTCATTAGCAACTGGCAATGACATTGCTTTTTTGATGACTGGTTGAACCTCTTTCAAAACTCTTGGTTTAGGTTCTTTTTTCTTACCCAAGACTTTATCAATATCTTCTTGCTCTGTATGTGGTTCGAGAACTTGAAGCAGATAGTCAAAGCTGTGGTTTTCATGCACCTCTAACAGTTCAGCACGTTTACCTGTTTTTCCGTTTATCGTTCCGCATAGGCGGAGCAAACGAGCAACATCAAGCGCTTTTGTATCAGACCCAAAATCTTCGAATAGTTTATTAATTACTCGCTGGGCGATTTTCCATTTTTGAACATTTAAAGGCGTTCTATATTTGCCTTTTCTGTTCTTTTTAGACAATTGAAAAACTGGCTGTTTTTCTTTGAAAATCCATTTTAAATAATACCCATTGCCTGAATACATTATTGTTGGATAAGGTAAATTATTAAGATGGCATAGCTCTTTAACGTCATTAATTAGTTTTTCATGTGTAGTGTCTTTATATAGTTCAGTCTTGTATGTGTCTAAATCGCAAGACAACATAACGAGATTGCATAGCCTTTTTTCGCTTCTTCCGAAGCTGAATTGATTAGATGTTATATAGCAGTTTTCAGCATCACGATATAATTCAAGAGTCTTGTCTAAACTTTGGACTTCGTATGACTCTTGCTTAAAGCCATTTGGATAATGCTCGCCTTTAAGGCATATCGCTACTTTGGCGAATTTAGGATAGTCTTTTAACTCACGTTCTGACTGAATATGATAGTTTAAGGGTTCAAAAATATTTTCAAAAAAGTTTGTTAACGGTCTTGCTTTTTGAAATTGTGCGGTATAATAAGTATGTAAGTTCAATTGAAATAATGTTTGGTCGTGCTTTCATTATAACAATTAAAAATTAAAATCAAGTCCCTAATGGGACTTTTTCTTTATTTATATTTATATAAGTTCCTGCGCTTTTTGTCTTCTTCCTCTTTTACCGAAGTATTGTCTACCGTGGCATTGAGAGGATGCTGGCGCTGAACCGGCTCGGCGGGTGCTGTGGCTTCAACGACCGGCGGTTTTGTATTTGTCAGCAATTCCAGTTGAGCCTGGAACGGCTCATGGTCAAAGGTTTTGTAACGCTCTGGATGCAGTGAATACCTTTCAAGCAACTCTTTCAAATCTTGCGCCTTTGGGGTGTAGCCTTCGATTTGCAAGCCCATCAGTGAGCCTACAAGCCACGCTTTTTTACGAAACGCATCACCACCAAAGAGATCGTATTTTTTGCCGCCATCACGCTCTTGGAGAGCCTGAAAACCGGCTTTAATGCTCATTTCAGTAGGGTTTTGAAAACTACAAGTTTTGTCTTGAATTGTGAAACTTGATTTGAATTTTGGGTTATTGCTGGTGAAGGTCTTGCCGTCCTGACTATCGAATTTTTGATAAAGCAGTTTTTTCTTGTTTGGTTGGTCAAAGTTTCGCTCTGGCGATATAGCACCAAAGCCACACGGTTCAGCGGTATCTGGTCTTGGGGGTGAATCCTCATAACTGCGCATTAACTCTATTAAACGACCTTCATCGTCAATTTTAAAGTGCTGTAAGAGCTTGTTAATCTGCAAGCCCATAGAGCTTGGTTTTATTGATATTGTGCCTTTGGTGATATAATACCCTGACGCTTTTGAAGGGTCTTTTTTGCTATTGTTTAGCTTGATTGTGTAACCGTTCAATTTTAGTTGGTCAAAAAATTGATGTGCTGTTTTTGACTTTTCAAGCAATGATTTCAGTTCTTTCTTATATTTTGCTTCATCGCTTTGTTTGCCAGAATGATGCTCAAATTTTTTTGCGCCAGCGGTTAGGTTGATACGATTTTCGTCATTTCGTGATTGTTTGATTTTGTCATTTTTCAATCCGTATTTGGTTTCTAATTCTTGTGCAAGATTTTCAATTTCTCGATAATTGTTTTTTCTGAAAAAAGGCTTATTGTCAAAATTACGATTTTCCATAAGCAAATGTATATGAGGGTTTGCAGTGTCTCGATGAATCGCAAAAACATAGTTTCTGTTTTTACCAAAATGCTTTTCAACAAATTCATCA
Organism: Pseudomonas sp. BIOMIG1BAC; assembly: GCF_001705995.2. Classification (NCBI taxonomy): domain Bacteria; kingdom Pseudomonadati; phylum Pseudomonadota; class Gammaproteobacteria; order Pseudomonadales; family Pseudomonadaceae; genus Pseudomonas; species Pseudomonas sp. BIOMIG1BAC. The sequence continues at coordinate 235,433 of NZ_CP049045.1, forward strand.
GCAATCTTTTTTAATTTCTCATCAGACAATTGGTCATGACTTTCTTCAAAACTAATGACATAGTGCATTTCATTAGATTTCTGTTTTTCTGTTAACCTACTATTGAAATCGTCTTGAATGTCTTGCGCTGATTGCTTTAAATTATTAGCATCAATAGGAATGTTGCCACCTATGGCTGAACATTTTTTATCATTGAAAATGTAGGTGGCAAGATTTTTTGTGTTTGGTTTTATACGTGGGATTTCTTTGATTAGCATATTAAACCTCGGCGCTAATCATTTTCCTTAAACCAGCAAGGGAGCTTAAAATCTCTTTGTGAAGATCGGGAAAAATCTCTAAAAAATATTTGTTGAATTTCTCAACTGTTGCATTTGAAAATCTTTCATGAGCATAATCAGCATGGGTTTTGAAATTAGCATATCTATCTGCATTCAAATTAAAAAATGGTGATGCAAACGCTGACTGATAAATCTTTAACTCACTCATAAATTGAAAGAACAAATCATCAAATGTAAGTCTCTTATTTTCTTTCTTGAATAACTTGAACTTGGTTTTAATGAGAGAAAAATCTTTTTCCGAGTAGGTAAGATTTAGTTTTTTTATTTTCAAACCATCATCAGGTATTGGCATTGCCTCTGACAAACATTTAGCACTGACAGATGGCTCTGCTCTAAAAGTTCGAGAACTAAACAGAAGCTTTGAAAGGTCTACTCTTGACTGTCTTATTTGACGAATGATTTTATCTGCATCTGGTGTTCTGTGATGAGGATTGTCTTTTAGATATGTTGAGTAATTAGTCGTAAGGTTTGCAAGATATTGATTATAATTTCTCAATACAGCTTCGCTGTTGTTTTTAGCAATTATGTATGTGGCGCAACCATGTAGTATGTAATCCTTGAATGCTTTTGCAATTGAAAAAGCATTGGCTGAACTTCTATTAAAGCTGGCAATGAAGTCTTCTAAAATCTCATGATTGACTTCTGTTAAGCATGGGCATATTCGTTTTACTGGTGTTGCTTTTTTTGATGTTGTCATAGTGCTGAATAATTATTTTATACACTAATTTTAACATATTTTATTTTCAAAACCGCCGTTAAGCATTTTAGGATATGACCCTTGTGGGAATATCCTTGTCCCGACGATAGTAGGGCAAGCATAAAAAGCAAACATACCGTAAGGTTATGTTTGAGGGAAAACCGCCAGGGTTGACCGTCTTTTTATTCTGCTTGCTTCTTTTGATTACGCTTTTGATGTGATAGTTGTAAACAACCCATTTGATTTCATTAGTTATAGCAGAAGAAAAAAACGGATTTTTAATCCGGTTTTTTGTTGTGCTGATTGATTTCAATTATTGGCATAGATGCAGAGTCAAACATTTCGAAAACCTGACCTTCATTTTCTTCTGCATATGGGTCTGTCTGGTCTTCATGAATTACTAAATCAGAGGTTTGATTTTCTGGTAAATCATGCTCATATCTGTTTATAAAATCGTCTTGCTTGTGATAACTGATTTCAGTTTCGAGCCTATCACCTACTGAAATCTCAATGATAAAATCGCAACCAATTTCACCTTTTAAAATTGAAATTTCGGCCTGATTTGTTCTTAGAATTTTATTGATTACTGCACGCTGTTCTTCATCATTTAATGCTGTATCAAGTTGTTCATAGTCAAAAATTGCAGTCTCATTTTGTGAGCGCTTCAAAGCATTTTCTGCTTTGAGTTCATCAATACTTTTTTGAATTTCATCAGAATCTTTTTCAAGTTCTTCAAGTCGATTGACAAGAGACTTTGAGACTGTGCCCAGTTCGATTGCGTTCAAAATATTTGATTTTTGTTTTTCTGCTTTTAGCAAGTTCGATCTTAATTTTTCAATTTCTGCGTCGTCGATTTTCGTTTTTTGAGCCAAAGATTTTGTAAGAATTGATAGATTTACTTCATTGAAAAATACACGCTCAACATCATCATAGTCATACCATAGCCGACCTTTATCAATACATTGGTTAGTCTCTGATTTAGTGCAAACCAGATATTTCTTTTCTCCTTTTTTCCATTTCATATGTGAAAGTCGCATAGGTGCAAAGCAGTAACTGCAAGTCATGACATTGCGAAAAATATTTTTAAATCCTGAAACTCTGCCAGTCGATTTTGTGGTTCTTCTGCTTTGAATTTCTGCACGCAACTCTTCAAATTCTGCTCTTGAAATCAAAGCAGGGTAATAGTCATGAATGACTTCGCCCTGGACTCTGATTTTGTTTCCAGCTTCATCATATTCAATGCGATGAGTCTGCAAATCACCACATACCGCAGAGCGATTTAATAGATGCGAGACGGTTTCTTTTGAAAAAATCTTTGATGATTTTCTTTGTTCATTGATTTTAGCGGTTGCGGTATACATGCCATATGTCTTTAAAAGAGAAAGACATAATTTCACATCTGTGGCTTCTGGTTCTTTGAATTCAATCCAATCTGCGGTTCTGATAAGCCAGAACGGCAAAGAGCCATAAACAACATTTTTGTCTTTTGCTTTTTCACGCCGTGCTTGATGCTGGCGAGTAATACGGTCAGATTTTGTTCTGCTTTCTTCGTGAGCACGATAAAGCAATGTCTGAATTTCAATGCCTTCAATAAACTGATTTTCAGAATTTATTGAATATCGCTTATATGGTGAGAGTGTCGCAATATCTACGCCATTCTTGATAATATCGAGAATTACAGCATGTGCCAGATAACCGCCTTGGCGTGAAATGCGGTCAAAACTTTCAATTACGAGAACAGAACCTTTTTCAATTTCTCCTTTTTTGACCCTATCAAGAAAGTCTTTGATAGCGCCTTTTTTGATGTTCTTGCCATTGAACGATGAAAGCCTATCGAGAAAAACCGGCTCAACCAGTTCACCGTTATTTTCCTGCAAAAATCGCTCAATCTGGCCGAGCTGGCGGCGTTCAGAGTCGCCTTTTGCTTGCTCTACGGTGGACATGCGTATGTAGGCATAGACTGGTGTGCTACGGTGCATTTCTGTGGCTCCTGTGCCGTATACAGCGCATCATAGCGCTATACGAACAGGTTATGCCTGTATGCAGGCCTCGGGCATGGTCATGGACCACACCCGCGACTGCGATCGCTACCCCAGCCTCAGCTCCCCGGTGCCATGAGCGCCATGGCAGGCGCTTTCGCACAGGCGCCGATGGCCGGTTAGAATAGCCGGCTGCGACTAGGCCATGACCAAGAGATCAGGAGTCATCTGTGGATAAGTTCAAAGGCGCCCTGCTGGTGGGAGCCCTGCGGTTGTTTGCCCTGCTGCCCTGGCGCGCGGTGCAGGCGGTTGGCGCGGCCATCGGCTGGATCATGTGGAAGACGCCCAACCGCTCCCGCGAGGTGGTGCGCATCAACCTGGCCAAGTGTTTTCCCCAGATGGACCCCGCCGAGCGCGAGCGTTTGGTCGGGCAGAGCCTGAAAGACATCGGCAAATCGTTGACCGAAAGTGCCTGTGCCTGGATCTGGCCGGCCGAGCGCTCCATTGCCCTGGTGCGTGAAGTCGAGGGCCTGGAGGTGCTCCAGGAGGCCCTGGCCTCGGGCAAGGGCGTGGTGGGCATCACCAGCCACCTGGGCAACTGGGAAGTGCTGAACCACTTCTACTGCAGCCAGTGCAAACCGATCATTTTCTACCGTCCACCCAAGCTCAAGGCCGTGGACGAGCTGTTGCGCAAGCAGCGGGTACAGCTGGGCAATCGCGTGGCGGCCTCTACCAAGGAAGGCATCCTCAGCGTCATCAAGGAAGTACGCAAGGGCGGCTCGGTGGGCATTCCCGCCGACCCGGAACCGGCTGAATCCGCAGGTATCTTCGTGCCCTTCTTCGCCACCCAGGCGCTGACCAGCAAGTTCGTGCCCAACATGCTGGCCGGCGGCAAGGCGGTCGGCGTGTTCCTGCACGCCCTGCGCCTGCCCGATGGCTCGGGCTACAAGGTGATCCTCGAAGCGGCCCCGGAAGACATGTACAGCACCGACACCGAGGTGTCCTGTGCGGCCATGAGCAAAGTGGTCGAGCGCTACGTGGCGGCTTATCCGAGCCAGTACATGTGGAGCATGAAGCGTTTCAAGAAGCGTCCGCCCGGAGAGGCGCGCTGGTACTGACAGAGCTGGCACGGTCTGTGGATAACCCCCTTCCAGGTGTTATCCACAGCACACTGGAGAAGGGCGCAGAAGATGTCCGATCACCGCAAGTCGTTTCGTATCAAGATTTCCCACGAAAGCATCGGCGAATGCCTGGGGCAGACCCGCAACCTGTCGGCCAGCGGGGTCTATGTGCAAAGCCCGCAGTTGGCCCGCCTGCCCAAGGGCGCGGTGGTTTTCGGCCAGGTGCAGGGACTGCCGGTGGCTGCACCGCGGGTACGCATGGAAGTGGTGCAGGTGGACGCCGAAGGAATCGCCTTGCGCTATCTCTGAGCCCGGCCCTGTAGCCGCTGCCGAGCCCGCGAGGCTGCGAAAAGGACCGCAGGGCCTTGCTTGGCGGTCTTTCGCTGAGCCTTTGGTGATCTTGAGAGCCCCCGCGAACATTCCGCTCGTTCGCCGCCTGTGACAGCGGCTACAGGGTGATGGTCAGCCTTGGGACTGGCGCTCGAGTTTTTTCAGGAACACGGTCATTTCCTTTTCTGCCTGTTTGTCGCCCTGGCTCCGGGCCGCCTCCAGGCCCTGTTCCCAGGCCTGGCGCGCCGCTTGTAGCTCGCCCTGCCCTTGCAAGGCCTTGCCCAACAGCTTCCAGGCCGCAGAGTACTTCGGGTCCAGGGTCACGCACTGTTGCAGGTGGGTGGCGGCCCGGGCGTGTTCGCCCAGGTCCAGGTAGCCCTTGCCCAGGCCAAAGCGCAGCAGGGGGTTATCCACACCCTTGGCGAGCATTTTTTCCAGCGATTCCAGCATTGTCGTCACTCCTGTGGACAAGACAGCGTTCGATCAGAAGAAGCTCAGGCCCACGTGGAACAGCTTCTCCACATCGCGGATATGTTTTTTATCCACAAGGAACAGGATCACATGGTCCCCGGCTTCGATCACCGTGTCGTCGTGGGCGATCAGCACTTCTTCGTCACGGATGATCGCGCCGATGGTGGTGCCCGGCGGCAGGCCGATGTTCTCGATGGTACGACCGATCACCTTGCTCGACTTGGCGTCGCCATGGGCGATGGCCTCGATGGCTTCCGCCGCACCCCGGCGCAGGGAATGCACGCTGACGATATCGCCGCGCCGCACGTGGGCCAGCAAGGTACCGATGGTCGCCAGCTGCGGGCTGATGGCGATGTCGATATCGCCACCCTGGATCAGGTCGACGTAGGCCGGGTTGTTGATGATGGTCATGACCTTCTTCGCCCCCAGGCGCTTGGCCAGCAGCGAGGACATGATGTTGGCTTCGTCGTCGTTGGTCAGGGCCAGGAAGATATCGGCGTCGGCGATGTTCTCTTCCAGCAGCAGGTCGCGGTCCGAGGCGCTGCCTTGCAGGACCACGGTGCTGTCCAGGGTATCGGAGAGGTAGCGGCAGCGGGCCGGGTTCATCTCGATGATCTTGACCTGGTAGCGACTCTCGATGGCCTCGGCCAGACGCTCGCCGATCTGCCCGCCGCCAGCGATGACAATGCGCTTGTAGGATTCCTCGAGCCGGCGCATTTCGCTCATTACTGCGCGGATATGGGCCTTGGCGGCGATGAAGAACACTTCGTCGTCGGCTTCGATCACCGTATCGCCGGTAGGCATGATCGGCCGGTCGCGGCGGAAGATCGCCGCCACCCGGGTCTCGACATTGGGCATGTGCTCGCGCAACTGGCGCAGTTGCTGGCCGACCAGCGGACCGCCGTAGTAGGCCTTGACCGCCACCAACTGGGCCTTGCCTTCATAGAAGTCGATGACCTGCAGGGCGCCGGGATGCTCGATCAGGCGCTTGATGTAGTTGGTCACCACCTGTTCCGGGCTGATCAGCACGTCCACCGGGATGGCGTCGTTGTCGAACAGGCCGGCGCGAGTCAGGTAGGCGGCCTCGCGCACTCGGGCGATCTTGGTCGGGGTGTGGAACAGGGTGTGGGCGACCTGGCAGGCCACCATGTTGGTTTCGTCGCTGTTGGTCACCGCCACCAGCATGTCGGCATCGTCCGCCCCGGCCTGGCGCAGCACCGTGGGGAAGGAGCCGCGGCCCTGCACGGTACGGATGTCCAGGCGGTCACCGAGGTCGCGCAGGCGTTCGCCATCGGTATCGACCACGGTGATGTCGTTGGCTTCGCTGGCCAGGTGTTCCGCCAGCGTGCCGCCTACTTGGCCAGCGCCGAGGATGATGATCTTCATCCACTACTCCCTAGATTCTTGTGCTTACCCGCGCGAGGCGGCGATCTTGATCAGCTTGGCATAGTAGAAGCCGTCGTGGCCGCCTTCCTGGGCCAGCAGCTGGCGACCGTGGGGCTGGCGCAGGCCGGCTTCAGTGGCCAGATCCAGCTCCCGGGCGCCGGGGGTGCGGGCCAGGAAGGCGCCGATCACCTCGGTGTTCTCGGTGGGCAGGGTCGAGCAGGTGGCGTAGAGCAGGATGCCGCCCACCTCGAGGGTTTGCCACAGGGTATCCAGCAACTCGCCTTGCAACTGTGCCAGGGCCGCGATGTCGTCGGGCTGGCGGGTCAGCTTGATGTCCGGGTGCCGGCGGATCACCCCGGTGGCCGAGCAGGGGGCATCCAGCAGGATGCGCTGGAACGGCTTGCCGTCCCACCAGGCCTGGGTGTCGCGGCCATCGGCGGCGATCAGTTGGGCGTCCAGCCCCAGGCGGTCGAGGTTTTCCCGCACGCGGACCAGGCGCTTGGCCTCAAGGTCCACGGCCACCACGCCGGCCAGGGCCGGCTCGGCTTCGAGGATGTGGCAAGTCTTGCCACCAGGAGCGCAGCAGGCATCCAGCACCCGTTGCCCGGGGGCCAGGTCCAGCAGGTCGGCGGCCAGTTGCGCGGCTTCGTCCTGCACACTCACCCAACCTTCGGCAAAGCCTGGCAGGCCGCGCACGTCACTGGCCTCGGCCAGCACGATACCGTCCCGGCTGTACTGGCAGGCGCTGGCGCCAACGCCCGCCTCGGCCAGCAATGCCAGGTAGGCATCACGGCTGTGGTGGCGCCGGTTGACCCGCAGGATCATCGGCGGATGGGCGTTGTTGGCGGCGCAGATGGCTTCCCACTGCTCGGGCCAGAAGGCCTTGAGCGATTTCTGCAGCCAGCGCGGGTGGGCGGTGCGCACCACCGGGTCACGCTCCATACCGGCGAGCAGTTCCTCGCCTTCACGCTGGGCGCGGCGCAGCACGGCATTGAGCAGGCCCTTGGCCCAGGGCTTCTTGAGCTTGTCGGCACACCCGACGGTCTCGCCGATGGCGGCGTGGGCCGGGATACGGCTGTAGAACAGTTGGTACAGGCCCACCAGCAGCAGTGCCTGGACATCGGCGTCGGCCGCCTTGAACGGCTTCTGCAGCAATTGCGCGGCCAGCAGGTCGAGACGCGGTTGCCAGCGGGCGGTGCCGAAGGCCAGGTCCTGGGTCAGGCCGCGGTCGCGCTCCTCGACCTTGTCCAGCTGTGCTGGCAGTGAGCTGTTGAGCGAGGCCTTGCCGCTGAGTACGGCGGCCAGGGCGCGGGCGGCGGCCAGGCGTGGATTCATTGGCCCAGCACCTTGCCGCTGGCGAACTTCTCGCGGCGGCTGTTGAACAGGTCGCTGAAGGCCAGGGCCTTGCCGCCGGGCAATTGCAGGCGGGTCAGGCTCAGGGCGCCGTCACCGCAGGCGACGACCAGGCCGTCCTTGCTGGCGGATAGGACTTCGCCGGGGGTGCCCTGGCCTGTGGATACCTTGGCGGCCAGGACCTTCACGCTTTCACCGTCCAGCGTGCTATGGCACACCGGCCACGGGTTGAAGGCGCGGACCAGGCGCTCCAGTTCCACGGCGGGACGGCTCCAGTCGATGCGTGCTTCATCCTTGTTCAGCTTGTGGGCGTAGGTGGCCAGGCTATCGTCCTGGACTTCGCCTTGCGGGGTGCCGGCAGCGAGGCCCGCGATGGCTTGCACCACGGCGCCCGGGCCCATGGCGGCCAGGCGGTCGTGCAGGGTGCCGCCGGTGTCTTCGGTGTTGATCGGGGTGACCACCTTGAGCAGCATCGGCCCGGTGTCCAGGCCCGCCTCCATGCGCATCACGGTCACGCCACTCTCGGCGTCGCCGGCCTGCACCGCGCGCTGGATCGGCGCCGCACCGCGCCAGCGTGGCAGCAGCGAGGCATGGCTGTTGATGCAGCCCAGGCGTGGGATATCCAGTACCGCCTGGGGCAGGATCAGGCCGTAGGCCACCACTACCATCAGGTCCGGCTCGAGTGCCGCCAGTTCGGCCTGGGCCTCGGCGTTGCGCAGGGTCTGTGGCTGGTAGACCGGGATAGCATGTTCCACGGCCAGTGCCTTGACTGCGCTGGGCATCAGCTTCTGCCCGCGGCCGGCCGGGCGATCGGGCTGGGTATAGACGGCCACGATCTCGTACGGGCTGTCGAGCAGGGCCTTGAGGTGTTCGGCGGCGAATTCGGGGGTGCCGGCAAAGACGATGCGCAGTGGCTCAGTCATGGGGAGTCTCGCTTGCGAAGATGCGAAAAAGAAAAAGGCTTGCCATGGCAAGCCTTTGCAAGATGGCCATCAAGCCTGCTGGCGATGCTGCTTTTCCAGCTTCTTCTTGATCCGGTCGCGCTTGAGCGTGGACAGGTAGTCGACGAACAGCTTGCCGTTGAGGTGGTCGCACTCGTGCTGGATGCAGACAGCCAGCAGGCCTTCGGCGATCAACTCGTAGGGCTTGCCGTCGCGGTCCAGGGCCTTGACCTTGACCCGCTGCGGGCGGTCGACGTTTTCATAGAAGCCCGGTACCGACAGGCAACCTTCCTGGTACTGGTCCATCTCGTCGGTCAGGGATTCGAACTCGGGGTTGATGAACACCCGGGGCTCGCTGCGGTCTTCGGACAGGTCCATGACCACGACGCGCTTGTGCACGTTGACCTGGGTCGCCGCCAGGCCGATGCCCGGGGCCTCATACATTGTTTCAAACATGTCGTCGACCAACTGACGCACTTCGTCGTCCACTACGGCCACTGGTTTGGCGATAGTGCGCAGGCGCGAATCAGGGAATTCGAGGATGTTTAAAATGGCCATAGGCGTAACTGCTACACGTGTGAAGTGAGGGCGCAGGCAGGTCCTGGACCTGGGGCGCCGATGCAAAACGAGCTCTGGGAGTGAGCGAGCCGTACTGGCTCTGGCGTTTTACGCGAACGCACATGATAAAGGGATTCAGCCCCTGAGGAAATCTCTGTTCGCCTTGCTGCCGCTGGGCTGTAGCGTTTCTGGCGGCGTTTGCGACAACGCCTGTCTTCCTGGGGCGGTTTCTTTACTCAACAAGTTACCAACAGACTTATCCACAGGTTGTTCCGGTATTCGCCGGACCGATGACGATCAAGGATGATCCATGTCGCAGCCGATTACCGCCGCCATTTCCCCTGCGGAACTGGAGGCTCGTTTACGTTTGCATGGCTTGCCTGCCCTTGGCCCCATGCGTTTTCGCCGCCTGTTGCAGGCCTTCGATGGCGCAGCCAGGGCTCTCAGCGCCCCGGCCAGTGCCTGGCAGGCCTTGGGGCTGCCCGCAGTGTGCGCCGAGGCCCGGCGTACTGCCCAAGTCCGGGAAAGCGCGCGGCATGCCCTGGCCTGGATAGATGGCCAGGGCCAGCATTTACTGATGTGGGACCAGCCAGACTACCCGGCCCTGCTGGCCCAGTTGGACGATGCCCCGCCCCTGCTGTTCGTCGCTGGCGACCCCTCGATTCTGGAGCTACCGCAACTGGCAATGGTGGGCAGCCGTCGTGCGTCACGGCCAGGGCTGGATACCGCGATGGCGTTTTCCCGGAGCCTGGCCGAGGCGGGTTTCGTCATCACCAGCGGCCTGGCGCTGGGCATCGATGGTGCGGCGCACCAGGCGGCGCTGGAGGTGGGCGGACGCACCGTGGCGGTGCTCGGTACGGGCCTGGAAAATTGTTATCCACAACGTCACCGAAACCTGGCGAGGTCGATGATCGACCAGGGAAGTGCCGTGGTTTCGGAGTTTTCCCTGGATGCGGGCCCACGCCCGGAGCACTTTCCCAGGCGCAACCGGATCATCAGTGGCCTGTCCCTGGGGGTGCTGGTGGTGGAGGCCAGTGTGGCCAGTGGTTCGCTGATTACCGCCCGGCTGGCGGCAGAACAGGGCCGCGAGGTCTATGCCATTCCCGGCTCGATCCATCACCCCGGCGCCCGCGGCTGCCATCAGTTGATCCGCGATGGGGCGGTGTTGGTGGAAAGCGTCCAGCACATCCTCGAGACCTTGCAGGGGTGGCAGCGCCTGCCGCCTGCGGTCGAGCCGGTAGCCAGCAGCCAGCATCCGTTGCTGGCCCTGCTGCAAATCGCACCTCACACCAGCGAAGCCCTGGCGCTTGCCAGCGGCTGGCCCCTGCCGCGGGTCTTGGCGAGCCTGACCGAGTTGGAGATCGATGGGCGGGCCGTCAATGAAAACGGGCGCTGGTTTGCATGCCTGAGCTAGGTTTTATAAGCAGGATCGGTAAACTGCGCACAGCTTTTATCTGGAGAGTCGGCAATGGTCAGCAGTTGGCGTGTGCAACAAGCCGCACGAGAGATTCGCGCAGGGGCGGTGATTGCCTATCCAACCGAAGCGGTCTGGGGCCTGGGGTGCGATCCGTGGAATGAAGAGGCGGTGGATCGCCTGTTGGCAATCAAGTCGCGTTCGGTGGACAAGGGCTTGATCCTGATCGCCGACAATATCCACCAGTTCGACTTTCTTTTCGAGGATTTCCCCGAAGCCTGGATCGAACGCATGTCCAGCACCTGGCCTGGCCCCAATACCTGGCTGGTGCCCCACCAGAACCTGCTGCCCGAATGGGTCACCGGGGTCCATGACACCGTGGCCTTGCGGGTCAGCGACCACCCGTTGGTGCGTGAGCTCTGTGCCCTGGTCGGGCCGCTGATCTCCACCTCGGCCAACCCCCAGGGGCGGCCTGCAGCGCGCACGCGCATTCGTATCGAGCAGTATTTCCGTGGCCAACTGGACCTGGTCCTGGGTGGCAGCCTGGGTGGGCGCCGCAACCCCAGCCTGATCCGCGATTTGGCCACTGGTCGGGTGGTACGGCCTTCCTGAATGGCTCGTGGCGAGAGGCAAGCGCCCTCGCCACGACAGCCATGAACTTCTACGGCAGCAATACGGTGGAGCCGGTGGTGCGTCGCGCCGACAGCTCGACATGGGCCTTGGCTGCATCCGCCAGGGCGAAGCGCTGGTTGATTTCCACCGTGATCTGGCCGCTGGTGATCATGCGGAACAGGTCGTCGGCCATGTGCTGCAGGTTTTCGGCATTGTTGGCGTAGCTGCCCAGGGTCGGCCGGGTCACGTACAGCGAACCCTTGGCCGCCAGGATGCCCAGGTTCACTCCTTCCACCGCTCCAGAGGCATTGCCGAAGCTGACCATCAGGCCGCGTGGTGCCAGGCAGTCCAGGGAGGTCAGCCAGGTGTCCTTGCCGACACCGTCATAAACCACCGGGCACTTGCGTCCGCCGGTCAGCTCCAGCACCCGCTGGGCCACGTTCTCATGGCTGTAGTCGATGGTTTCCCAGGCACCGAGGGCCTTGGCGACGGCGGCTTTCTCAGGCGAGCTGACCGTACCGATCAGCTTCACGCCGAGGGCCTTGGCCCATTGGCAGGCCAGGGAACCGACTCCACCTGCCGCAGCATGGAACAGCACGGTCTCGCCGCCCTTGAGCTCGTAGGTCTGGCGCAACAGGTACTGCACGGTCAGCCCCTTGAGCATCACCGCGGCGGCCTGTTCGAAGCTGATGGCGTCCGGCAGGTACACCAGGTTGGCTTCGGGCAGCACATGGACCTGGCTGTAGGCCCCCAGTGGGCCGCCGCCGTAGGCGACCCGGTCGCCGACCTTGAAGCGAGTCACCGCGCTGCCCACGGCCTCGACCACCCCGGCGCCCTCCGAGCCCAGGCCCGAAGGCAGTACCGGCGGTGCATAGAGGCCGTTGCGGTAGTAGGTATCGATGAAGTTCAGGCCGATGGCCCGGTTGCTGACACGCACCTCCTGGGGGCCCGGCTCGGCTGGCTGGTAATCCACATACTCAAGTACTTCGGGGCCGCCATGGGCACGGAACTGGATACGTCTGGCCATCTGTCCACTCTCCTGGGTCGCATGCTGAAAGTGCTCTATCGGACTCCTCCGCTTGACCTTCGTCAACTGCGGCGGGCCCCGGCGCGGTGTTATGCTACGCGCCCATTTGCGCCGGCCTGCGCGTCATCCCTAGCGCCGCGTAGCTTTGCCCGACCCAAGGTGATGCCATGACTACCCGCACCGAGGCCGTGAAGGCCTACCTGCTCGACCTGCAAGACCGTATCTGCGCTGCATTGGAAACCGAAGACGGTGGCGCCCGTTTCATCGAGGACGCCTGGACCCGCCCCGCTGGCGGCGGCGGACGTACCCGAGTGATCGGCAATGGTGCAGTGATCGAAAAAGGCGGGGTCAACTTTTCCCATGTGTTCGGCAGCGGCCTGCCACCGTCCGCCAGTGCCCACCGACCGGAACTGGCCGGTCGCGGCTTCGAGGCCCTGGGCGTATCCCTGGTGATCCATCCGCATAACCCCCACGTACCCACTTCCCACGCCAACGTGCGCTTCTTCATCGCCGAGAAGGAAGGCGAGGAAGCGGTCTGGTGGTTCGGTGGCGGCTTCGACCTGACGCCCTACTACGGCAATGAAGAAGACTGCGTGCACTGGCACCGGGTCGCCGAGCGTGCCTGCGCGCCCTTCGGCCCCGATGTCTACCCGCGCTACAAGGCCTGGTGCGACAGCTACTTCCATCTCAAGCACCGCAACGAGCCGCGGGGCATCGGTGGCCTGTTCTTCGACGACCTGAACGAGTGGGACTTCGACACCAGCTTCGCCTTCATGCGCGCCATCGGCGACGCTTACATCGAGGCTTACCTGCCCATCGTCCAGAGTCGCAAGGCCACTCCCTACACCGAGCAGCAGCGCGAGTTCCAGGAGTTCCGCCGGGGCCGCTACGTGGAGTTCAACCTGGTCTACGACCGTGGCACCCTGTTCGGCCTGCAATCGGGCGGCCGCACCGAGTCGATCCTCATGTCGCTGCCGCCGCAAGTACGCTGGGGCTATGACTGGAAGGCCGAGCCAGGCAGCGAAGAGGCACGCCTGACCGAGTACTTCCTCAAGGATCGAGACTGGCTGGCCGGCAGCCACTGACACCGGCGAACCGCTACTGCACAAGGGGGATGAGATGGACCAGTACGTTGTCTTTGGTAATCCGATCGGCCACAGCAAGTCGCCGCTGATCCATCGACTGTTCGCCGAACAGACCGGCCAGGATCTGCAATACAGCACCTTGCTGGCGCCCCTGGACGATTTCGCCGGGGCCGCCCGTGGTTTCTTCGCCCATGGGCGTGGGGCCAACGTCACGGTGCCGTTCAAGGAAGAAGCCTATCGCCTGTGCGATAGCCTCACTGAACGCGCGCAACGAGCCGGGGCGGTGAACACCCTCTGCAAGCAGGCCGATGGCCGCTTGCTGGGCGACAACACCGATGGCGCCGGACTGGTGCGCGACCTGACGGTCAACGCCGGGGTCAGCCTCAAGGGCAAGCGCATCCTGTTGCTGGGGGCCGGCGGTGCGGTACGCGGCGCCCTGGAACCCTTGCTGGCCGAGCAGCCGGCTTCGGTGGTGATCGCTAACCGCACCGTGGGGAAGGCCGAGCAACTGGCCGCAGCGTTCGCCGACCTGGGACCGGTGTCGGCCAGTGGCTTCGACTGGTTGGAGGAGTCGGTGGACCTGATCATCAATGCCACTTCCGCCAGCCTCTCGGGCGAGCTGCCGCCGATCGCCGCCAGCCTGGTCGAACCGGGCAAGACGGTGTGTTACGACATGATGTATGGCAAGGAGCCGACCACCTTCTGCCGTTGGGCCAGCGAACAGGGCGCGGCCCTGGTGCTCGATGGCCTGGGCATGCTCGCCGAGCAGGCGGCCGAGGCCTTCTACCTGTGGCGTGGCGTGCGCCCCGACAGTGCTCCGGTACTGGGCGAGCTGCGGCGCCAGCTGGCGCTCTGACCGATCGCCTCATCGTTCAGCGCGGACAAGTCCTGGTTCCTACGCAGAGTACCCAATCCCCGTAGGAGCGAGCGGGCGGCGATCCGGCTTGCCCGCGATAGCGCCACCGCTATGACCCCGCAGCAACCGGTGCTCAATCCTCAAAGTGGATCGGGCACTGCTCCGCGCCTTCGAGCTTCCTCAATTCCTCGATCACCGAGGCCCGCGCCCGGCGCAGGGTCAGGCTGCGGCCCTGGCGCCTGAGCCGGCGCGCTTCCTGGTGCAGCATCTCGACCCCCGAATAGTCGATGAAGTTGATCTGCCGCGCGTCGATCACCAGTCTTGCCCCGTGGCAGCGCTGCATCTGCACCTGCAGGTAGTGACTGGCCCCGAAGAAGATCGAGCCCCCGACCCGCAAAATATCCTCATCGCCTTCGCGACTGTGCTGCACCCGGGGCTGCGAGGTGCGCTTGAGGTAGAAGAACAGCGACGCCAGGACCCCGGCATAGATCGCGGTCTGCAATTCCAGGAGCAAGGTGGCGACGAAGGTCAGGCTCATCACCACGAATTCGGCGCGACTGACCCGGAACAAGGCGCGGATGGCCCGGTGATCCACCAGCCCCCAGCAGATCAGCAGGATGCTGCCGGCCATGGCCGGGATCGGGATATGGGCGATCAGCCCGGCGCCGGCCACCGCGAACAGCGCCACCCACAGTGCCGAGAACACCCCGGCCAGGGGCGAGCGGGCGCCGGCCTCGTAGCTCAGCCCCGAGCGGGTGAAGGAGCCGGAGGACAGGTAGCCGGAGAAGAAGGCCCCGACGATGTTCGACAGGCCCTGGGCGCGTACCTCCTGGTTGGCATCCAGCAGCTGTTCCGAGCGGGCTGACAGCGAGCGGGCGATCGACAAGCTGGTCACCAGCCCCAGCATGCCGACTGCCACGGCACTGGGCAGCAGCCGCAGGATCAGTTCCAGGTCCAGCGGCAGCGAGGTCAGGGGCGGTAGCCGGCCGGCGAAGGCACTCACCAACTGCACATGAGCAAACAGCCCCGGCAGCAGCCAGGGCACCAGTGCGCTGATGACCAGGCTCAGCAGCAGGCCCGGCCAGCGCGGGGCCAGCAGCTTGAAGCCGACCCCCAGTGCCAGGGTGCCGAGCCCCAGCAGCAAGGAGGGGCGGTCGAGGTGGTCCAGGTGCTGTAACAGCTGGCCGAGGCTCGCGAGGGCGGTGGCCTGGTTCGGCAGGTCCAGGCCCATCAGGCTGGGCAACTGGCCCAGGGCAATGACCACCGCTGCACCAAGGGTGAAGCCCAGCACCACCGAATGCGAGACGAAGTTCACCAGGGCGCCGAAGCGCAGCATCCCCAGCAGCCACTGGAAGACGCCGGCCAGCAGGGTCAGGAGCAGGATCAGCGTGATGTAGTCCTCGGAGGCCGGTACGGCCAGGGGGCTGACGCTGGCGTAGAGGACAATGGAGATGGCCGCCGTGGGGCCGCAGATCAGGTGCCAGGACGAACCCCACAGGCAGGCCACCAGCACCGGGACGATGGCCGCGTACAGCCCGTATTCCGGTGGCAGGCCGGCGATCAGGGCGTAGGCGATCGATTGCGGCAGGGCGAGGATCGCGCCGCTCAGCCCCACCAGCAGGTCGCGCCCGACGCTGGCACGGGTCTGGCGCGGCAGCCAGCCGAGAAAAGGCAACAGTGAATGGCGGTTGGGCCAGGCCATGGGTCCTCGCGGTCGGCTTGTTCAGAGGTTTCAGGGTAAAGCATTGCCGCTGGGCTTACCCCACTCCTGTAGGAGCAAGGGGGGCGACCAGCCCAGGCCACGAGTTCTTTCAGAGGCAACGCGTGCGCAGGTCTTGGGGCTACTGCGTAGCCCCTCGCGGGCAAGCCTCGCTCCTACGATGGGGGCTAGAGGCGGGCTTGCACGGCTGGCAGCGCATCCTTGCCGTCGAGGGTCTTCACCCCGTCCAGCCATTGGTCCAGCACCGCCGGGTTGGCCTTGATCCAGGCCTTGGCGGCCTCGGCGTTGCTGATCTTGCGGTTGACCACCTCGGCCATGATGCTGTTCTCCATGTCCTGGGTGAAGCTCAGGTTGTCCAGCAGCCTGGCGACATTCGGGCAGGCCTGTGCATAACCCTTGCGGGTCAGGGTGTAGACGCTGCCGCTGGCGCCGAAGTACTTCTCGCCCCCCGTGAGGTAGCGCATGTTCAGTTGCACGTTCATCGGGTGCGGGGTCCAGCCGAGGAAGGTGACGAACTTGTGCTTTTTCACCGCCCGCGACACTTCGGCGAGCATCGCCTGCTCGCTGGATTCCACCAGCTTCCACTGGCCCAGGGCGAAGTCGTTGTTCTTGATGATCTCCTGCAACGACAGGTTGGCCGGAGCTCCGGAGCCGATGCCGTAGAGTTTCCTGTCGACCTCCTGGGGGTGCTGTTCGGCGTATTTGTTCAGGTCGTTGAAGTCATGCACCCCGGCGTCCCATACATAGTCCGGCACGGCCAGGGTGAACTGGGTGCCCTCCAGGTTCCGTGCCAGCCGGGTGACATCGCCGTTGGCCACGAACTTGTCATGGAAGCCCTGCTGCGCCGGCATCCAGTTGCCCAGGAACACGTCCACCCGGCCATCCTTGAGCCCGCCGAAAATGATCGGCACCGCCAGGGTATCGACCTTGGGCTTGTAGCCCAGGCCCTCGAGCAACAAGCCGGTGATGGCGTTGGTGGCGGCGATGTCGCTCCAGCCCGGGTCGGCCATCTTCACCGTCTCGCATCCAGGCTCGGCCCAGGCCGGTGCGTTGGCCAAGAGCACCAGCGTGGCGATCACTGCTGTGGATAACTTCTGCATGCGCTTCCCCTTCGATTGTTTGTCATTGGTCTTGGCAGGGTTGTGGATAACGAGCCTTGCGCTCCAGGTCATCGAGGTCGATGTGGTTGCGCATGTACTGCGCACTGGCGTCCACCAGCGGCTGGTGGTCCCAGCTCTTGAGCTTGCCGATGCCCAGGGCCGTGGCGACGAAGCGCCGACGCCGCTGGCTGGCGAGTACTTGTTGGTGGATCCGTGGCATGTCCCAGCGGCTGCGGGCTTCCTGGAGAAAGTCGGCGAACAGTTGGCGATGCGCCGCTGAGCGGGACAGTTCCTCGCGTTCGTGAGGGTCGTTGGCCACATCGAACAGCAGGCACGGGTCATCCTCGCTGTAGATGAATTTGTAGGCGCCGCGGCGGATCATCATCAACGGGCCGACGGTGCCTTCGGCCATGTATTCGCCGAACACCTCGTCATGCCCGCCCCGCCCTCGCAGGTGCGGCAGCAGGGAGCGGCCGTCCAAGGGCAGGTCAGGTTCCAGGGCGCCACCGGCCAACTCGACCAGGGTCGGCAGCAGGTCGGCGGTGGACACCGCCTGGCTGACCCGGCTGGCGGCGAACTGCCCCGGGGCATGAATCAGCAGCGGCACCCGGGCGGCCATTTCGAACCAGTGCATTTTGTACCAGAGGCCACGTTCGCCCAGCATGTCGCCGTGGTCGCCGGAGAACACCACGATGGTGTCGTCCGCCAGGCCGGTTTCCTCCAGGGTCTGCAGCAGTTGGCCGACGTTGTCGTCGATGTAGCTGCAGGCACCGAAGTAGGCTCGCCGGGCATCGCGGATCTTGTTCTCGGGCAGTGGTTTGTCCCACAGGTCGTAGACCTTGAGCAGGCGTTGGGAATGCGGGTCCTGCTGGTCCTGGGGCAGTGCCTGGGGCATGGGGATCTGCTCGTCGCGATACAGGTCCCAGTAGGCCTTGGCAATGGTGTACGGATCGTGGGGATGGGTCATCGACACGGTCAGGCAGAACGGCCGGTCGCCGGCCTCGCGGACATGGTCGAACAGGTATTGCCGGGCCTTGAACAGCACCTCCTCGTCGAAGTCCAGCTGGTTGGTGCGCACGCAGGGCCCGGCCTGCAGCACCGAGGACATGTTGTGGTACCAACTGGGGCGCACGTCGGGCTCGTCCCAGTTCACCGCCCAGCCGTAGTCGGCGGGGTAGATGTCGCTGGTCAGGCGCTCTTCATAGCCGTGCAACTGGTCCGGGCCGCAAAAGTGCATCTTGCCCGACAGCGCCGTGCGGTAGCCCAGGCGCCGCAGGTAGTGGGCGTAGGTCGGTACATCGGCGGGAAAGTCGGCGGCGTTGTCGTAGGCGCCGATCTTGCTGGGCAATTGGCCGCTGACCAGGGTGAAACGCGAGGGTGCACACAACGGGCTGTTGCAGTAGGCCGCCTCGAACACCACGCCTTGCGCGGCCAGGCGGCTCAGGTGGGGCAGCTGGATCGGTGACGGGCCGTAGAACGGCAGCAAGGGCGCGGCCATCTGGTCGGCCATGATGAAAAGAATGTTCTTGCGCTTCATGGGATCGCGGCATTCCATAGTCGATGGTTATGCGAGATTGCTGCGATCGAGGATGATTTCCCCACCGATGGCGGTAAAGCCCATGCACGACAATGACTAGGATAAGCACAGCTTATGCATGAAGCCCTGGGTGACCTGTCCCTGGACCTGCTGCGAGTGTTCGAAGCAGCGGCCCGCTTGCATAGCTTCACTGCCGCAGCGGTAGAGCTGGGTACCACCCAGCCCGCCGTCAGCCAGCAGATCAAGCGCCTGGAGGAGCAACTGGAGGTTCGCCTGTTCGATCGGATCTACCGTGGTATCGAACTGACCGAGGCGGGCTCCCTGTTGCTGGAGCACGTACAGGCCGGCCTGCAGTGCATCGAGGCAGGCTTGAATGCCATCGGCCAGCAGCACCAGCATGAGGTGCTGCAAGTGGCGACGGACTTTGCCTTCGCAGCCTACTGGCTGATGCCGCGCCTGCACCGCTTCCATGCCGCCAACCCGCAGGTGGATGTCAGCCTGGTGACCAGCGAACGCAGCCACGCCACCTTGCGCAGCGATATCGACGTGGCGGTGTTGTTCGGTGATGGGCGCTTCAAGCATGGGGAAAGCCGCTGGCTGTTCAACGAAGAAGTGTTCGCAGTGTGCAGCCCGGCATTGCTCAAGGAGCGCACCTTGCCCCTGCCCGCCCAAGCGCTTTTGCAATTGCCATTGCTGCACTTGCGCGGCGAGGCCAGCAGCCACTGGTTCGACTGGAGCGGAGTGTTTCGCGAACTGGGTATCGCCTCCGCGCCAGCGCCGGGGCAGTTGCGCTTCGATAACTACACCCTGTTGATCCAGGCGGCGATCGGTGGCCAGGGCGTGGCCATCGGCTGGCGCCACCTGGTGGACGACCTGCTGGCCCAGGGCCTGTTGTGCCGGCCTATCGCCGAGACGGTGATTTCCAGCTACGGCTATTACGTGGTGCTGCCCCAGCGTAAGCGCCGGGGGCCGTTGATCCAGCGCTTCGTCGATTGGTTGATGGCCGAGCAGGCCGCCAGCGCCCAGACCCTCAAGGGGCTGGCGTTGCCATCCATTGCCCTTTAGCCGGGGCCTTGAACAGCTCTGCCAGGGACAGCGCGCCATTGCCCAGGCATACCAGCGCCAGCGATACCACTGCCAGGAAGGCCAGGTACTCCCAGCCACCGCCCGGGCTGGTGTAGATCCAGCCGTGGGCGCCATGGACGAAGGCAATGGCCCCCAGCAGCATCGGCAACAGCGCCAGGGCCACCCAGCGCACGCCGATCCCCAGGATCAGCAGCAAGCCGCCCAGCAGTTCCGCGGCTACGGCCGGGTAGGTCATCCACTCGGGCATGCCGGTGAGGCTGAACAGCTTGATGACCCCGGGCCAGCCCAGGACCAGGATCTTGAACAAGGCATGGGCGATGTACATGGTGCCCAGGGCCAGGCGTAGCAGCAGTGCGGCCCACTGGTCCGGCAGGGGGCGTGGGGCTGGCGAGGCGTTTCTTGGGGCGAGCGAACGGGCAGGCATATGACAAGTCCTTGTGGGGTTGGAGGTCGTGGTTGTTGCGGGTATGGCCAAAGCCGTGGCTAGACGATGGCCACCGAGGCCCCGGCCAGCAGCAGGACGCCAATGTGGCAGTTGCTACGAAACAGCTGGTTGCAGGGGCCGGGATCATCCGGGCTGAACTGGCCGAGCTGGTAGGCCAGGGACAGGGCAATGGGCAACAGCAGGATGAAGAACCCGGGGCTGGCCCCGGCCAGGACTCCCGCTATGCACCAGCACACCAGGGTCGTGGCGTAGAAGCCGGCGATCCAGGCCTTGCCGTGCCCCGCGAACAGCGTGGCGGTGGAGCGCAGGCCCATTCTCAGGTCGTCTTCGCGGTCGCTGTAGGCGTACAGGGTGTCGTAGCCCAGTTGCCAGAACAGGCAGCCAAGCCACAGCGCCAGGGCACTGGGTTGCAGGGTGCCGGTGGTCTCTACGCTGGCCATCAGCACGCCCCAGTTGAACACCGCGCCGAGGAAGGCTTGGGGCCAGTGGGTGAAGCGCTTGAGCAGTGGATAGATCAGGGTCAGGGGCAGGCAGCACAGGGCCAATAGCACCGTGAGGGGTTGCAGGGTCAACAGCAGGGCCGCCGCCAGCAGCAACTGGATGCCCAGGCAGGCCAGCGCTTGACGCAGGCTCAACGAGCCGTTGGCCAGTGGGCGTTGGCGGGTGCGGTTGACCTGGGCGTCGAAGCGGCGGTCGAGGATGTCGTTGATGCTGCAACCGGCACTGCGCATCAGCACGGCGCCCAGGGTAAATACCAGCACCAGGCGGACCTCCGGGACTCGTCCGGCAGACAGCAGCAGCGCGGCCAGGGCCGGTAGCAGGGTCAGCCAGGTGCCGATGGGGCGGTCCAGGCGCATCAGCCGGGCATAGGGTTGCCAGGTGCGGGGTAGCCGGGTCGCGACCCAGTCCCTGGCAGGAATGTCATTGAGATCGGTGGTGTCGGGCGGCGCGAGCGGTCGGTTGCAGGGTGGGCTCATGTGCGGTTCCAGGGTGGTCTTCCATGGCGGCTGCAAGGCCCTGGAAACCATCGCTTCCAAAGGGTTTGCAGCAAACGTCGGGCAAGCCGCCAGCGTGAGCGCCGCGATGGTTTTCGAGGCGCTCTGGTTGCTTGTCGGATGCTGCTAAAGTTGCCCGCGCCCGCCCCTGGCGGCAAGCGAACAATCCGCAATAGCCTCCTGCAGGATATGCAATATGCTCCGTGACGAAGTGCCCGGCCTCCCCCGTTTCGACCTCAACCTGCTGCGGGTTTTCGCTGCCGTCTATGAGGACCGCAGCATCCTCCTGGCCAGCAAACGCCTGCACTTGAGCCAGTCGGCGGTCAGCCATGCCCTGACCCGGCTGCGCGAATCCCTGCAGGACGAGCTGTTCATCCGCACCGCCCGGGGCATGCAGCCCTCGGCCCGGGCCGAGGCGATTGCCGGCCCTTTGCGCGAGGCGCTGCTGAGCATCCAGCGCACCGTGGGCGTGGAGGCCTTCGACCCGGCCAGCGCCGTGCGCACCTTCACCCTGGCGAGCAACGACTACCTGAGTTCGGTGCTGCTGGCGCCATTGCTGCAGCGCCTGGCCCGGCAGGCGCCGGGGGTGGATCTGGTGGTCCGGCCCTCGACCCGCCTGGACCTGGCCGAACAGATCGATGTCGGGCGCATCGACCTGGCCATCGGCATGTTCGCCGAGCTGCCGAGCCGGGTGCACAGCGCCTGCCTGTGGGAGCAGCGGGATGTGTTGCTGATGTGCCCCGATCACCCGCTGCTCGAGTTGCCGCAGGTGACGCTACAGGCGCTGGCGGACTGCCCCTTGGTGATCCTCTCGGTCGGTGGCCAGGAGGAAGGCGCGGTCAACGGCTACATCCTCGAGCGGGGTATTGCCCGGCAGTCGGAGATGTTCCATCGCCAGCAACTGGAGCAGGCCATGGCGGCGATCGACCGCCGGCCCCGGTACAAGGTCACCCTGCCCCACTCCCTGGTGCTGCCGCAATTGCTGGAGCAGTCGCCTCTGGTGGCGATCGTGCCGCAACCCCTGGCCCGGGACCTGGAGCAGCGCTTGGGCCTGTGCCAACGGCCGTTGCCGCTGGCGGTCGAACCCTCGCCACTGTTGGCGATCTGGCATGGGCGCAACGATGCCGATCCGGCCCATCTGTGGTTGCGCCGGCAGCTGCTGGACGTGGCGGCGACCCTGGCCCCCCAGTCCTGAGCATCAAGCGTTTTCGTGGATGCCGATGAACTCCACATGCTCACGCAGGTGCAGATTCAGATGCAGCTCGTCATTGATGCCCACGGCCACGCCGTTGAGCCGCCGCAGGAGTTCGGCGAGCCCGGGTTCGAGGCTGTCCCCTACCTGGTTGAAGTGTTCGATGCCCAGCCCGGCCACGGAGCGCGGGGCGTTGACCAGGGTCCAGTCCAGGGGACTGCTGTGCAGGGCCTCGAGGATCTCCCCGGCGGCGTGATGGGGCAGGCTGGTGTATGCGGGCGGATCGTCGAGAATCGCGAAATTCCCCACCAGGACCAGCCGCTGCACCTGGGCGGCCTGCAGGCCTGCAACCAGTGCATCGGCGGCCTGCACCTGGGCCAGCGGATCGGCGATCCTGCCCGGGATCGCACTGCCCGGCAGGCCGGGAGCATCCAGCAGGCAGATCACCGCCGAGCAGCCGGCTACGCTCTGCTGCACGCCGTGGGCATCGAACAGGTTGCCGCCCTTGGCGCGCAAGCCTGGGCGCGGGGCCAGGGCGGTGAGATCGTCGAGTATGGCGATGACTTCATGCTGGCGCCTCAGGCTCTCCGCCATCAGCGCACTGCCCAGGCTGCTCATGGCACCATAGAGCGCCAGCTTGACCACTGGGGTTTCGGCATTTTTCATGGCCGGGCCTCCTTGTTTACTACAGGTAGGCTTGTGACCTGTGGCGGGTCCTGAGGGTTCGTCTTTTATCGCGAGGGTTTGCATGCAACGAATCAAGGGCTATCACGCCCATGTCTATTTTGACGCCAGCACCATCGACCAGGCCCGGGCCTTGTGCGAGCAGGCGGCGCACTTGTTCGACCTGCGCATGGGCCGGGTCCACGAGCGGCAAGTCGGGCCACATCCGGACTGGAGCTGCCAGCTGGCCTTTGGGCCGGAACTGTTCGGCCAGGTGGTGCCCTGGTTGGCGCTCAATCGCCAAGGGCTGGTGGTGTTCCTGCACCCGGAAACCGGCGATGAGCTACGGGATCACACCGACCATGCGATCTGGATGGGCGCGCTGCGGCCTCTGGACTTGACGGTGTTCTGAGCAGCCGGCCCCGAGGGAGCCGGCTCGGTGATGGGACGTTCAGTAGAGCACGCCGTCGAGGATGTCATAGACGATGCCGGTGCCGACCTCGATCAGGAAGACATCGGCACCCATGCGTCGCCATTCATAACCGGGGTAGACCGGTAGGCGCGACAGTGCCCGACTGTCCAGGCGTTCGCCGTAGTAGCCCCGGGGCAGGCGTTCGCCGCGTACCAGGTGGATCCCGCGCGGTGGTGGCGCGCCCCGCACGAAGTAGCCCCGGTTGTCGCGAATGGTCTGGCGCACCGGGCCGAAATCCCGGGGCGGGCCCCCACGGTGATCGTAGCCCGGGCCCTCACGGTGCTCCTCGCCACGGTGGTCCCAATGCTCCTGCTGTGGTCCGCCACGCTCATGGCCATCGCGTTCATCGGCCATGACCTGCAGCATTGGGCCGGCGCTGAACATCAGCAACGCGGCACCGGCAATCAGACGCTTGGAGATTTTCATCAGGTGTTCCTCGCAGCACACACAGCAAAAAGGGTTTCAGGACTGTGGTCCCGAAACCCTCGGTCTTGCCAGTTTAGTCTGCGTCCAGAGGGTGAGATTCCTCTGTATCAGGAACTTTACCTTCAGTTGGCGCGGGCCTTGCGCACGCCCTCGGACAGCGCCGAGCACAGGCTCAGTACACCGTCCACGGCCTGGGCGGGAGTTTCGGCGCTGGCGATGTGATCGATCAGCGCCGAGCCCACTACCACGCCGTCGGCGAGGCGGGCGATGGCCGCGGCCTGGTCCGGGGTGCGGATGCCGAAGCCGATGCTGATGGGCAGGTCGGTATGCCGGCGCAGGCGGGCCACGGCCTGCTCCACATGTTCCAGGGTCGCGGCACCGGCGCCGGTCACCCCGGCCACCGACACGTAGTAGACGAACCCCGAGCTGCCATCGAGCACCTTGGGCAGGCGCGCGTCGTCGGTGGTCGGCGTGGTCAGGCGGATGAAATCGATGCCCGCGGCCTGGGCCGGGTCGCACAGCTCGCTGTTATGTTCCGGCGGAATGTCCACCACGATCAGGCCATCGACCCCGGCAGCCTTGGCATTGGCGATGAAGCGCGGTACGCCGTAGTGGTGGATCGGGTTGAAGTAGCCCATCAGCACCAGCGGCGTGTCGCTGTTGTCCACGCGGAACTCGCGGACCATCTGCAGGGTTTTCGCCAGGTTTTGCTTGGCGCCCAGGGCTCGGATGTTGGCGAGCTGAATCGCCGGGCCGTCGGCCATGGGGTCGGTGAAGGGCATGCCCAGTTCGATCACGTCGGCGCCAGCGGCCGGCAGGCCCTTGAGGATCGCCAGGGACGTGTCGTAGTTCGGATCACCGGCGGTGATGAAGGTCACCAGGGCGGCGCGGTTCTGTTCCTTGAGTTCGGCAAAGCGCGTTTGCAGGCGGCTCATCAGTGTTTCTCCTGCTGGGACTGTTGCATGTGGTGCATCACGGTCTGCATGTCTTTGTCGCCACGGCCCGAGAGGTTGACCACCATCAGGTGGTCCTTGGGCAGGTTGGGTGCGCGCTTGAATACTTCTGCCAGGGCGTGGGAGGACTCCAGCGCCGGGATGATGCCTTCCAGGCGGCAGCACTGGTGGAATGCCTCGAGGGCCTCGGTATCGGTGATGGAGGTGTACTCGACCCGGCCGATGTCATGCAGCCAGGCGTGTTCCGGGCCGATGCCGGGATAGTCCAGGCCGGCAGAAATCGAGTGGGCGTCGATGATCTGGCCGTCGTCGTCCTGCAGCAGGAAGGTGCGGTTGCCGTGCAGTACGCCAGGCACCCCGCCGTTGAGGCTGGCGGCGTGCTTGCCGGTCTCGATGCCGTGGCCCGCGGCCTCGACGCCGATGATCTGCACGCCCTGGTCATCGAGGAACGGATGGAACAGGCCCATGGCGTTGGAGCCGCCGCCGATGCATGCCACCAGGCTGTCCGGCAGGCGACCTTCGTGGGCCTGCATCTGCTCGCGGGTTTCCTTGCCGATCACTGCCTGGAAGTCGCGAACCATGGCGGGATACGGGTGGGGGCCAGCCACGGTGCCGATCAGGTAGAAGGTGTTGTCGACATTGGTTACCCAGTCGCGCAGGGCTTCGTTCATCGCATCCTTGAGGGTGCCGGTGCCGGCCACGACCGGGATCACCTCGGCGCCCAGCAGCTTCATGCGGAACACGTTGGCCTGCTGGCGCTCGATGTCGGTGGTGCCCATGTAGATCACGCATTGCAGGCCGAAGCGCGCGGCCACGGTGGCGGTGGCCACGCCGTGCATGCCGGCGCCGGTCTCGGCGATGATGCGCTGCTTGCCCATGCGCTTGGCCAGGAGGATCTGGCCGATGCAGTTGTTGATCTTGTGCGCGCCGGTGTGGTTGAGCTCTTCACGCTTGAGGTAGATCTTGGCGCCGCCGCAGTGTTCGGTCAGGCGCTCGGCGAAGTACAGCGGGCTGGGACGGCCCACGTAGTCGCGCTGGAAATAGGCCAGCTCTTCGAGGAACTTGGGGTCCTGCTTGGCCTTTTCGTATTCACGGGCCAGGTCGAGGATCAGCGGCATCAGGGTTTCTGCGACATAACGGCCGCCGAACCCGCCGAACAGGCCGTTTTCGTCAGGACCATTACGCAATTGGGACTGGGTCATTGGAGCGCTCCCGGATGGATTCGTGGAAGAAAGCGTGGAAACAATGGACCCCACTCTACCCCTGCCACCGGGCCCTGAAAACCGATAAGATCGCCACAACCTGTCAGGAAAACTCACAAGTCAAATGAGCCGCGACCTGCCCCCCCTGAATGCCCTGCGGGCCTTCGAAGCCACCGCCCGGTTGAACAGCGTCAGCCAGGCCGCCGAGCAGCTGCATGTCACCCACGGTGCGGTCAGCCGGCAATTGAAGGTGCTTGAGGAACACTTGGGGCTGAGCCTTTTCAGCAAGGATGGACGTGGCATTAAACTCACAGATGCCGGGGTTCGCCTGCGGGACGCCAGCAGTGAGGCCTTCGAGCGGTTGCGGGATGTTTGTGCCGAGCTCACTCAAGGCAGCGCCGATGCGCCTTTCGTCCTCGGTTGTTCCGGCAGCCTGTTGGCGCGTTGGTTGATTCCGCGCCTGGGCCGGCTGAATGCCGACTTGCCGGACCTGCGCCTGCACCTGTCCGCCGGCGAAGGCGATCTGGACCCACGGCGGCCAGGGCTGGATGCCCTGCTGGTTTTCGCCGAGCCGCCCTGGCCGGCGGACATGCAGGTACATGAGCTGGCCAGCGAACGCATCGGCCCGGTGCTCAGCCCGCGCTACGCCGGTTATCCGCGCCTGCACCAGGCCCCGGCGGCGGCCCTGGCGGTTGAGCCGCTGTTGCACACCACCTCCCGACCCCAGGCCTGGCCCAGTTGGGCACGGCGCAACGGCATTGCCCCCGAGGCACTGAATTACGGCCAGGGGTTCGAGCATCTGTATTACTTGCTGGAGGCGGCGGTGGCCGGGCTGGGGGTGGCGATCGCCCCGGAACCCTTGGTGGCCGAGGACTTGCTGGCGGGTCGGCTGGTGGCGCCCTGGGGTTTTTGCGATACCCCAGGACAGCTGGCGCTATGGTCGCCCAAGCGCGCCGCCGACGGGCGCGCCCGGCAGCTGGCGCAGTGGTTGAAGACCGAGCTGCGCCAGCCGGCTTGAGTTCTGCTGTGGGGGAGCTGGACTCAGTTGTTGCGCTTGCACAACAGGTAGGCGGCCAGCAGGCCAATGGCCCCGACGGCGACGCCGGCGGTGGTCCAGGGGTGTTCCTGGGCGTAGTCGCGGGTGGCGATCCCGGTCTCGCGGGTTTTCACCTTGACCTCTTCATAGGCATCGCTGAGCAGGCTGCGCGAGTGTTTCAGCGCGCTTTCGGCATTGCTCTTGAGCGTCTTGAGGGTTTTGCGCGACTCTTCGGAAGCATCATCCTTGAGGCTTTCCAGGGATTTGAGCAGGCTCTCGATCTCGGCTTCCATACTTTCCAACGAGGCTTTGCGTGACGACGAATTGGCCATGTGGGCTCTCCTGCAACGGGGTGATGAGGTGTGTAGGTTCCGACTGCACGGCCTTGGGAAAGTGCAGAAAATCTGAATTGCCCCTGAGATAAGGCGTCACAAGTGCCCCAGGCAATCACTGCTAGGCTTTAGTTCATCACCGGAAAAGGAGAGTGCCATGAGTGATCATCACACCTACAAGAAGGTCGAACTGGTCGGTTCTTCGCCCAACAGCATCGAAGACGCGATCAATAACGCGCTGGCCGAGGCGCACAAGAGCATCAAGCACCTGGAGTGGTTCGAAGTCACCGAGACCCGTGGCCATATCAAGGACGGCAAGGCGGCGCATTTCCAGGTCACCCTCAAGGTCGGCTTCCGCATTGCCAATAGTTGAGGGCTTGAGCTAGGCTCTGGAACTTGTGCGCTGGCCGAGTGCCATAGGAAATGGCAAAGCGCTACAACTGTCTTGAGCCTCTGTCAGGCTGGCGTCCACGCCGCCTCTTTTGATCCGACCAGGGAATGTGACCGATGAAAAAACTAGTTTTAGCTGCTGCTTTGTTCAGTCTTGCGGGAACTGCCCTTGCTGCCGGCAAGCCATGCGAGGAGCTCAAGGGCGAAATTGCCGCGAAGCTCGATGCCAAGGGCGTCGCCCACTACTCGCTGGAAGTGGTCGACAAGGGCGCTGCGGCGGATGGCAAGGTGGTCGGCTCCTGCGAAGCCGGTACCAAGGAGATTGTCTACAAGCGCGGTTGATCCCTTGTAGCCTCCAGAAAAAACCAAGCCGACGCCAAGCGTCGGCTTTTTTGTGCCCGGGATCCAGGCCTGCTCAGCCCTTCATCACCTGAGACAGCAGCTCGTAGGAGTGCAGGCGGTCGGCGTGCTCGTAGAGGTCGCAAGTGAAGATCAGCTCGTCAGCGCCGGTCTGCTCCACCAGCACTTCCAGCTTGGCGCGGATCTTCGCCGGGCTGCCGATCATCGCCAGGCCGAGGAAACTGCCCACCGCTTCCTTCTCGTGGGGCAGCCACAGGCCGTCCATGCTCTTGACCGGCTTGCGCTGGACCAGGCTCTGGCCGCGCATCAGGGCGAGGATACGCTGGTACACCGAGGTCGCCAGGTAGTCGGCCTGCTCGTCGGTATCGGCGGCCACCAGCGGTACCCCGAGCATCACGTAGGGTTTGTCGAGTACCGCCGAAGGCTTGAAGTGATTGCGGTACACGCGGATCGCCTCATGCATGTAGCGCGGTGCGAAGTGCGAGGCGAAGGCGTAGGGCAGGCCCCGCTCCCCGGCCAGCTGCGCGCTGAACAGGCTGGAGCCCAGCAGCCATACCGGCACGTTGCTGCCGGTACCGGGCATCGCGATCACCCGCTGCTCCGGGGAGCGCGGGCCCAGGTAGGCCATCAACTCGGCTACGTCCTCGGGGAAGTCGTCGGCGCTGCCGGAACGCTCGCGGCGCAGGGCTCGCGCGGTCATCTGGTCCGAGCCCGGGGCACGGCCCAGGCCCAGGTCGATGCGGCCCGGGTACAGGCTTTCCAGGGTGCCGAACTGTTCGGCGATCACCAGCGGCGCATGGTTGGGCAGCATGACCCCGCCAGAGCCGACGCGGATGGTCGAGGTGCCACCGGCCAGGTAGCCGATGAGCACCGAAGTGGCGGAGCTGGCGATGCCGTCCATGTTGTGGTGCTCGGCGACCCAGAACCGGGTATAGCCGAACTTCTCCACATGCTGGGCCAGGTCCAGGGAGTTGTGCAGGGATTGGGCCGGGCTGCCGTCTTCACGCACGGGCACCAGGTCGAGGGTCGAGAACTTCACAGCGGACAGCGGTTTCATAAGCCTGCGTCTCCTTGGGATGTGCAGGCTTTTGTCATGGGCCAAAACCTGCCGAAGTTTGTAAGTCAGACCTATGCAATGTGGGCATATACCCGAGTTTCAATAGCCAGAGTGAATTTGTCGGGTAAATGGTCCGCTCACACCGGCTGAACTTTACCGTGGCATCTATCCTCACAACCCTTGAGATGCGGGAAATCATGGCGGTGCGCTCCCGTGCCGCGGCGTTGAGGAGAGACAGATGGCTATCAAGAAAAAGGCTTCGGCCCATTGGGAAGGCGACCTGAAAACCGGGATCGGCTCGATCTCCACTGAAACCGGGGTTCTGCGCGAGGCTCCCTACGGCTTCAAGGCGCGTTTCGAAGGCGGCAGGGGAACCAACCCGGAAGAACTGATCGGCGCGGCCCATGCCGGCTGCTTCTCCATGGCGTTTTCCATGATCCTCGGCGAGGCCGGGCTCAAGGCCGAGAGTATCGATACCCAGGCCGAGGTGACCCTGGACCAGGTCGATGGCGGTTTTGCCATCACTGCGGTGCACCTGGTCCTCAAGGCCAGGATCCCGGGGGCCAGCCAGCAACAGTTCGACGAGCTGAGCCGCAAGGCCAAGGACGGTTGCCCGGTATCCAAGGTGCTCAAGGCCAGCATCACGCTGGACGCGACCCTGCTCGGCTGACCGTGGTCGCCGGTTCCTGCATCGGGAGCCGGCACGCCCAGGCTGTGCGCCAGTTCAGAACCGGGTCATGGAAAATGTGGTCGAATACCGGACTGCGGCTTGAGTGTGCGTTCGCACGCGCCGCATCAAGGGAGTTTGCAATCATGAAACGTTTTGCCTTGGCGGTAGCAAGTTGTGCGCTGGCCACATCGGCCCTGGCCGCGCCCAAGCCCTGCGAGGAACTCAAGGCCGAGATCGAAGCCAAGATCCAGGCCCGGGGCGTCTCCTCCTACACCCTGGAAATCGTCACCAACGACGAGGTCCACGACGACAACATGGTGGTCGGCAGCTGTGAGAACGGCACCAAGAAGATCATCTACCAGAAGAACGATCGCTGAAGCGGCTCACGGCACGCAATTGACCATCCGCTCCTCGGCGACGATCTCGCGCTGGGCGTTGTACAGCCGGGCGCTGGGGGTGAACGCCAGGTTGCGGGCTTCCAGCCGGTAGCGCTGGCCGGCCTGGAAGTGGTCATAGCGCAGGCTCAGGTAGCACAGCCGCTCTTGTGGGTCGGTGGTCATGCCCATGCCGCCGGCGAACACCTCGAAATCGAAACGCACCATCAGTTCGTGGCTGCCGGGAGTGACCTGGAAGAACCGGCCATCGCTCAGGCGTTGGTTATCCAGGCGTTCGGCCATGATCAGCTTGCCACCGGGCACCGGGGTGGCCAGGTCGATCCAGGCCTGTTGCGGGTCGACGCTGGGCAGCGGCGTGCTGCAGGCGGTGAGGGTAGTAAGGGCAAGGACCAGCAGGGGCAGGCGCATGACGTAAGGAAGCCAGGTCGGAGAGGGGGCTTCCAGCATAACGCCGATCAACTGCGCTGGCAGCCTGCCGGTTGCGCCTTGCCCAGCAGGGTGTGCTGCTCGTCGTAGAGCCTGGCCCAGGGATGGAAGCCGATATTGCCGGCGCGCACCTGATAACGCTGGCCAGCGTTGAATCCGGCGAATTTCACATTCAACCGACAGTCGCGCCACAACGGTTCCTCGGCATCGCCGCCGATGTTGCCGGGCGCCACGGCGAACTGGTAGCGCAGGATCAGCTCATGGCTGCCCGGCTGGACCTGGAAGTAACGTGGGTCCTCGGCGCCTTTGGCATCCACTTTCAGGGCTTGCAGCTGGGTGTCCCGGGGTGGGGCGAGGTCGATCCAGGCTTGCGTCGGGTCAGGGTCGGGCAGGCCCGCGCAACCGTTGAGGGCCAGTAAACCGGTGGTCAGCAGCAACACGCGCATGGCGAAACTCCAGGCAGGCGAGATAGTCTTGCGGGCAGACTCTCTCTGGATGATTCGATTTGAATAGGCCGTGTCCAAGCCATGGGGTACTTGATCGCGTTTTGCGCTTTTGGTTTCCGCCCCTGGTGCTTTTATTGCTCAACGGTTGCAGCAGTGCTGGCTACTACAGCCAGCTGGCCAGTGGCCAATGGCAGTTGCTGCGCTCGCGCGTACCTGTGGCCCAGGTGCTGGCCGATCCATCCCGCGATGCTACCCTGCTTGCCCACCTGGCCCAGTCGCAGCGGGCCCGCACGTTCGCCAGCGAGCACTTGCACCTGCCGGACAACCGCAGCTATCGGCTGTACGTCGATATCGGCCGGCAATACGTGGTGTGGAATGTGTTCGCCACGCCGGAGTTTTCCCTGGCCCCGCAAACCCATTGTTTCCCCATCGCCGGTTGCGTGGCCTATCGCGGCTACTACAGCCAGGGAGCGGCCCGGGGCGAGGCGGCGCTGTTGCAGCAAAAGGGCATGGACGTGACCATCGGTGGGGTCGAAGCCTATTCCACCCTGGGCTGGTTCGACGATCCGATCATCAGCTCGATGACCCATTGGGGCGACGAGCGCCTGGCCACCCTGATCTTTCACGAACTGGCCCACCAGCGCTTCTATGTGAAGGACGACACCGAGTTCAACGAGTCCTTCGCCACCTTCGTCGAGCAGGAAGGCACCCGGCAGTGGCGCGCCTATCGCGGGTTGCCTGCGTCCACCGATAACGCATTGCGCCAGCGCGACCAGTTGACCCAGTTGGTGCTCGACACCCGCAAGCGCCTGGAACAGCTCTATGCCTTGCCCCTGCCCGCCGAGCAGATGCGCCAACGCAAGGCCCTGGAGTTCGAGCGGATGCGCCAGGACTATCGCCACCTACGGGACAGCCAATGGGCCGGCGCCAATCGCTACGACGCCTGGATCGACGCCCCCATGAACAACGCCCGGCTCTTGCCTTTCGGTCTGTACGACCAGTGGGTGCCAGCGTTCGCCGCACTGTTCAAGGAGGAGCACGGCGACTGGCCAGCCTTCTACGCGGCGGTTGAAAAGCTCGGCCGCCAGCCGGCCGATAAGCGCAAGGCGGCGCTCAAAGCCCTGATGGGTGGCCTCTAGAAACACGCCAAGCAATACGTTTGCTTTCGTAGGAGCCAGGCTTGCCCGCGATGAGGCCGGATCGTCAAATCCAGATCGCATCCCAAAGCGCAGAGTCGCCAACCCGTTTCACCAGCCCCGCGCGTAACGGGTTGGCCACGGGTTGGCGTGCTGGCCCGCGATGCGCTCGGTTCAGCGTTGCAGGAAGGCCTGGTGCAGTTGCTCCAGGGTCTGGAAGTGATAGGCCGGTGCCTCGGCGCTCAGTTCCTCGTGGCTGCCGAAGCCGTAACCCACCGCTGCCGCGTCCAGGCCGTTGCGCCTCGCACCGATCAGGTCGTGCTTGCGGTCGCCGATCATCAGGGTGTCGGCCGGGTCCAGGCGTTCCTGCTCCAGCAGGTGGGCAATCAGCTCCACCTTGTCGGTGCGGGTGCCGTCCAGCTCGCTGCCGTAGATCACCTTGAAGTGCTTGGCGAAGTCGAAGTGGCGGGCGATCTCCCGGGCGAACACCCAGGGTTTGGAGGTGGCGATGTACAGCTGCCGGCCCTGGCCGCCGAGGGTCTCGAGCAGCGGCATGACGCCGTCGAAGACACGGTTCTCGTACAGGCCGGTGACCTTGAAGCGTTCGCGATAGAAATTCACCGCGTCCCAGGCCCGGGCTTCGTCGAAGCCATAGAACTGCATGAAGGCCTGCAGCAACGGTGGGCCGATGAAGTGTTCGAGCTTGGTGAGGTCCGGTTCGTCGATGCCCAGCTTGCCCAGAGCGAACTGGATCGAGCGGGTGATGCCTTCGCGGGGATCGGTGAGGGTGCCGTCGAGGTCGAACAATACGGTTTGGTAATGCATGGGAATTCCTGGGCTGTGCAACGGTTGATCAGGGCCGGTCGTAGCCTTCGGCCAGGTGCTGGTCCTTGAGCTTCACGTAGTTGCCGGCGCTGTAGGTGAAGAACGCGCGTTCCTTGTCGGTCAGGGCGCGCACTTGTTTCACCGGGCTGCCGACGTAGAGGAAGCCGCTGGCCAGGCGCTTGCCGGGGGGGACCAGGCTGCCGGCGCCGACCATCACGTCATCCTCCACCACCGCACCGTCCATGACGATACTGCCCATGCCGATCAGCACCCGGCTGCCGATGCTGCAGCCATGGAGCATGACCTTGTGGGCGATGGTCACGTCATCGCCGATCAACAGCGGGAAACCCTCGGGGTTGAACGGGCCGGCGTGGGTGATGTGCAGCACGCTGGCATCCTGCACGCTGGTGCGGGCGCCGATGCGGATGCGGTGCATGTCGCCGCGGATCACGGTCAGGGGCCAGACCGAGCTGTCGGCGCCGATCTCGACGTCGCCGATGACCACCGCCGAGTGGTCGACGAAGGCCCGTTCGCCGAGTTTCGGCGTGTGGGCCTGATAGGTGCGAATAGCCAAGTGCGAGTGCCTCCCTGAGATTTATTAATGGGGTCTATAGCTGCCATGGCGGTCGATTGTAATTAAGATGGTGCTACGTTTCCCAAGCATGTTTCTTCCAGCCAAGGTGCCCACCGTGAGTGTGAACAACCCTCTTCTGCAGCCCTATGACCTGCCGCCGTTCTCGGCGATCCGCGCCGAACACGTACAACCGGCCATCGAACAGATCCTGGCTGACAACCGCGCCGCCATCGCCGAGATCCTCAAGACCCAGGCCACTGCGCCGACCTGGGCCGGCCTGGTGCTGGCCATGGACGAACTCAACGATCGTCTGGGCGCTGCCTGGAGCCCGGTCAGCCATCTCAATGCCGTATGCAACAGCGCCGAACTGCGCGATGCCTATGAGGCCTGCCTGCCGGCATTGAGCGCCTACTCCACCGAGATGGGCCAGAACCGCGAGCTGTTCCAGGCCTTCGACGCCCTGGCCAAGAGCCCGGAGGCGGCCGGTTTCGATGTGGCGCAAAAGACCATCCTCGAACACTCCCTGCGTGATTTCCGCCTGTCGGGTATCGACCTGCCGCCGGAGCAGCAGAAGCGCTACGCGCAAGTTCAGAGCAAGTTGTCCGAGCTGGGCAGCCGCTTCTCCAACCAGTTGCTCGATGCCACCCAGGCCTGGACCAAGCACATCACCGACGAAGCGGCGCTGGCTGGCCTCACCGACTCGGCCAAGGCGCAGATGGCCGCCGCGGCCCAGGCCAAGGACCTGGACGGCTGGCTGATCACCCTGGAGTTCCCCAGCTACTACGCCGTCATGACCTACGCCCAGGACCGTGCCCTGCGTGAAGAGGTCTACGCGGCCTACTGCACCCGGGCTTCCGATCAGGGCCCCAACGCCGGCCAACACGACAACGGCCCGGTGATGCAGGAGATCCTCGACCTGCGCCAGGAACTGGCCAAGCTGTTGGGCTTTGCCAACTTCGCCGAGCTGAGCCTGGCCACCAAGATGGCCGAGTCCAGCGACCAGGTACTGGGTTTCCTGCGGGACCTGGCCAAGCGCAGCAAGCCGTTCGCCGCCCAGGACCTGGCACAGCTCAAGGCCTATGCCGCCGAGCAAGGCTGCCCTGACCTGCAAAGCTGGGACAGCGGTTTCTACGGCGAGAAGCTGCGCGAGCAGCGCTACAGCGTGTCCCAGGAAGCCCTGCGCGCCTACTTCCCAATCGACAAGGTGCTGTCCGGCCTGTTCACTATCGTCCAGCGCCTGTACGGCATCGAGATCGCCGAGCAGAAGGGCTTCGACGCCTGGCACCCGGATGTCCGCCTGTTCGAGATCAAGGAAAACGGCCAGCACGTCGGCCGCTTCTTCTTCGACCTCTACGCCCGCGCCAACAAGCGTGGCGGTGCCTGGATGGACGGTGCCCGCGACCGTCGGCGTACCGCTGGCGGCGCGCTGCAGAGCCCGGTGGCCAACCTGGTGTGCAATTTCACTCCGGCCGTATCCGGCAAGCCAGCGCTGCTGACCCACGATGAAGTCACCACCTTGTTCCACGAATTCGGCCACGGCCTGCACCACCTGCTGACCCGCATCGAGCATGCCGGCGTCTCCGGGATCAATGGCGTGGCCTGGGATGCCGTGGAGCTGCCGAGCCAGTTCATGGAGAACTGGTGCTGGGAACCCGAAGGCCTGGCGCTGATCTCCGGTCACTACGAGACCGGCGACGCCCTGCCCCAGGACCTGCTGGACAAGATGCTGGCGGCCAAGAACTTCCAGTCCGGAATGATGATGGTGCGCCAGCTGGAGTTCTCGCTGTTCGACTTCGAACTGCACGCCACCCACGGCGATGGCCGCAATGTGTTGCAGGTGCTGGAAACCGTGCGCGATGAAGTCTCGGTGATGCGCCCACCGGCCTATAACCGCTTCCCTAACAGCTTCGCCCACATCTTCGCCGGTGGTTATGCCGCGGGTTACTACAGCTACAAGTGGGCTGAAGTGCTGTCGGCCGACGCCTTCTCGCGCTTCGAGGAAGAAGGTGTGCTCAACGCCGCGACCGGTCGTGCTTTCCGCGAGGCGATCCTGGCCCGTGGCGGTTCCCAGGAGCCGATGGTGCTGTTCGTCGATTTCCGCGGACGGACCCCGTCGATTGACGCACTCTTGCGCCACAGCGGCCTCAGCGAGGACGCGGCAGCATGAGTGAAGCCCCCGTGAAGACCAAGAAACGCTTTATCGCCGGTGCGGTTTGCCCGGCGTGCAGTGAGCAGGACAAGCTGATGATGTGGAGCGAAGACGACGTGCCCCATCGCGAGTGCGTGGCCTGCGGCTACGCCGACACCTTGAATGAGCAGGGACTGTCGGTACCCAAGGAATTGAGCACGCGGGTCAACACCGCGGCCCTCAAGGTGGCGGATGCCAAGGTGCAGTCGGTGCAGTTCTTCCCCAACCCCAAGTTGAAGAAGAAAACCGACGAACCCAAGTAACCGGGACCCCCTGTAGGAGTGCAGCTTGCGCGCGATAGCGGTGTGTCAGACACATCGCGGCGCCTTCATCGCCAGCAAGCTTGGCTCCTGCAGCAAAGCCCTCTCCCGCCTCGCAATCAGTTCGCCGGCTTGCTGGCGCTGACCGTCTCGAACCAGCTCTTCACCGAACAGGTGGCGAACACGCTGGTGCTGCAATCGCCGTTGGCCAGTGCGGTACGCAGTTTCTCCACATCGGCCTGCATCATGTAGCGAATGCCGTCCTTGAAGTGGGCGCTGTCGCCGAATCCGCCCTGGGTCATTTCACTCAAGGCTTCCTCTTTGCTCCAGCCCTGGATCACCACCCGGTACATCGCCGACATCAGGCCGGTGCGGTCCGAGCCATGCTTGCAATGCATCAGCACCGGGCCCTGGGCTTCGGCGCTCTGGATCGCGCGCAAGGCCTTGAGCACATCGGCGTCGTCCACGTGGTTGGTGCGGTAAGGCAGCTGGACCTGATGGATGTTTGGAGCCGCCAGCCAACTGCTGTCCGATTCCGGCAGGAAGTTGATCACCGTCCCGACTTTGAGTTGCTCCAGCAGTGGCACGGCGTCTTTGTCCGGCAGGGCGCTGCGGTACAGGGTTGGCGACATCTGGTACAGGTTGTACTGCTTGGCCACGGGCTGGGCCCATTGTTCCGGTCGGCTGGCGGGGACATCGGCAGCCTGGGCCAGTGGACCTGCCAACAGGGCCAGCAACGCCAGGCACAACGCAGGAACGAAATGAATTCTCGACATGGACAGGGGTCACTGATGAGGGGCAATGGTAGGGAGTGTCGACCATGGGCGGTCAAAGCCCTGTGAGCCTCCTGTCAAAGAATCGTGAAGCCTGTTTCTGGTCCGCTATTTTTTTCAGTATCTGATGTGTTTTTTCCGACTGAAACGATTCATCAGGATGCTTAGGCTGCTACCATTTGTAACTAAAGTTTGCTGATGTGTTCATAAGCCTGGGCCCTGCCCGGCTTTTTGCGTTGCCAAAACACAAAGTCGCGCCATGACGCGGCTGAAATCCATCAATGCCTGATGAGGTGCACCCATGTCCGATCAAGATCGAGACAACCCGCGGCGTGAGTTCTTGCGCAAATCCCTGACCTTGATCCCGGTGGTCACCGTGGCCAGTACCGGCCTGGGCAGCAGCATGCTGGCCGTGGCTCCCGAGGCTGTCGCAGCCGAAAAGCCCACTGCGCCGAGCAAGCAGGCCAGCAGCACCCACTATGAACCCAGCTACTTCACTGCCGAGGAGTGGGCCTTTATCCAGGCAGCGGTGGAGCGCCTGATCCCGGCGGACGACATGGGGCCTGGCGCGTTGGAAGCCGGCGTTCCGGAATACATCGACCGGCAGATGAACACCTCCTACGCCGCCGGTGCCCTGTGGTACATGCAAGGCCCGTTCAAGGCCGATGCTGCGCCAGAGATGGGCTGGCAGAGCAAGCTGGTGCCCAAGGAGATCTATCGCCTGGGTATCGCTGCCACGGACGCCTGGTGCAAAGGCCTCAAGGGCCAAACATTTGCTGCTCAAGACAGCGCTACCCGAGACGAATTGCTCAAGCAACTGGAGGCGGGTACGCCGCAGTTCGACACGGTTCCGGCCAAGCTGTTCTTCAACCTGCTGTTGCAGAACACCAAGGAGGGTTTCTTCAGCGACCCGATCCACGGTGGCAACAAGGGCCTGGTGGGCTGGACCCTGATCGGCTTCCCCGGCGCGCGCGCCGATTTCATGGATTGGGTGGAGCGTAACGAGCAGTACCCCTTCCCGGCAGTATCGATTCGCGGCGAGAGGGCTTGAGCATGGCGACAGTGA
The DNA here is from genome assembly GCF_001705995.2 of Pseudomonas sp. BIOMIG1BAC. Classification (NCBI taxonomy): domain Bacteria; kingdom Pseudomonadati; phylum Pseudomonadota; class Gammaproteobacteria; order Pseudomonadales; family Pseudomonadaceae; genus Pseudomonas; species Pseudomonas sp. BIOMIG1BAC. The sequence goes on from NZ_CP049045.1 coordinate 273,326, forward strand.
TGAAGAAGGTCGACGCAGTGATCGTCGGGTTTGGCTGGACCGGCGCGATCATGGCCAAGGAGCTGACCGAGGCGGGGCTCAACGTGCTGGCGCTGGAGCGCGGGCCGATGCAGGACACCTACCCGGACGGCAGTTATCCCCAGGTGATCGACGAGCTCACCTACAGCGTGCGCAAGAAGCTCTTCCAGGACATTTCCAAGGAAACGGTGACCATCCGCCACAGCGTCAACGACGTGGCCCTGCCCAACCGCCAACTGGGCGCGTTCCTGCCGGGCAATGGCGTGGGCGGCGCCGGGCTGCACTGGTCCGGCGTGCATTTTCGTGCCGACCCCATCGAGTTGCGCATGCGCAGCCACTATGAAGAACGCTACGGCAAGAACTTCATCCCCAAGGACATGACCATCCAGGACTTCGGAGTCACCTACGAAGAGCTGGAGCCATTCTTCGACTATGCGGAAAAGGTCTTCGGTACCTCGGGCCAGGCCTGGACCGTGAAGGGCCAGCTGGTGGGCGAAGGCAAGGGCGGCAACCCCTATGCACCGGATCGCTCGGATCACTTCCCGCTGGAGTCGCAGAAGAATACCTATTCCGCCCAGCTGTTCCAGAAAGCCGCCAATGAAGTGGGCTACAAGCCCTACAACCTGCCTTCGGCCAATACCTCGGGGCCCTACACCAACCCCTATGGTGCGCAGATGGGGCCGTGCAACTTCTGCGGTTTCTGCAGTGGCTACGTCTGCTACATGTATTCCAAGGCCTCGCCCAACGTGAACATCCTGCCGGCCCTCAAGCCGCTGCCGAATTTCGAGTTGCGGGCCAATTCCCATGTGCTCAAGGTCAACCTGGACAGCAGCAAGACCCTGGCCACCGGCGTCACCTACGTCGACGCCCAGGGGCGCGAGATCGAGCAACCGGCAGACCTGGTGATCCTCGGCGCCTTCCAGTTCCACAACGTGCGCCTGATGCTGCTCTCGGGCATCGGCAAGCCCTACGACCCGATCACCGGCGAAGGCGTGGTGGGCAAGAACTTCGCCTACCAGAACATGGCCACCATCAAGGCCTACTTCGACAAGGACGTGCACACCAACAACTTCATCGGCGCCGGTGGCAACGGCGTGGCGGTGGACGACTTCAACGCCGACAACTTCGACCACGGCCCCCATGGTTTCGTCGGTGGTTCGCCATTCTGGGTCAACCAGGCCGGCAGCCGGCCGATCGCCGGGACGTCCAACCCGCCAGGCACCCCGGCCTGGGGCAGCGCCTGGAAGAAGGCCACGGCCGACTACTACACCCACCAGGTGTCCATGGACGCCCACGGCGCGCACCAGTCCTACCGGGGCAACTACCTCGACCTGGACCCGGTCTACCGCGATGCCTACGGCTTGCCCCTGCTGCGGATGACCTTCGACTGGCAGGAAAACGACATCAAGATGAACCGCTTCATGGTCGAGAAGATGGGCAAGATCGCCCAGGCGATGAACCCCAAGGCCATCGCCCTGCTGGGCAAGCAGGTCGGTGAGCACTTCAACACCGCCTCCTACCAGACCACTCACCTGAACGGTGGCGCGATCATGGGCACCGACCCCAAGACCAGCGCCCTGAACCGCTACTTGCAGAGCTGGGACGTACACAACGTGTTCGTGCCTGGAGCCTCGGCCTTTCCCCAGGGCCTGGGCTACAACCCCACCGGGCTGGTGGCGGCGCTGACCTACTGGTCGGCGCGGGCGATCCGCGAGCAGTACCTGAAGAACCCCGGCCCGCTGGTCCAGGCATAAGGAGCGATGACCATGAAAGCACTCGTTATCGCCAGTCTGGCGCTGTTGGGCAGCGCCTCTCTCCAGGCCGCCGAAGTCGACCAGGCCCTGGTCAAGCAGGGCGAATACCTGGCCCGTGCCGGTGACTGCGTCGCCTGCCACACCGCCAAGGACGGCAAGCCGTTCGCCGGCGGCTTGCCGATGGAAACCCCGATCGGGGTGATCTATTCCACCAACATCACTCCGGACAAGACCGGTATCGGCGACTACAGCTTCGAGGACTTCGACCTGGCCGTGCGCCATGGCGTGGCCAAGAACGGCAGCACGCTGTACCCGGCCATGCCCTTCCCGTCCTACGCCCGGGTCAACGACGCCGACATGCAGGCGCTCTACGCCTACTTCATGCACGGCGTGGCGCCGGTGGTACGGGACAACAAGGACAGCGACATTCCCTGGCCCCTGAGCATGCGCTGGCCGTTGTCGATCTGGCGCTGGATGTTCGCCCCGAGCGTGGCGCCAGCCGCCGTGGCTGCCGACAGCGACCCGTTGATCAGCCGTGGCGCCTACCTGGTGGAAGGCCTGGGCCACTGTGGCGCCTGCCATACGCCACGGGCGCTGACCATGCAGGAGAAGGCCCTGAGCGCCAGTGAAGGCAGTGCCTTCCTGTCCGGCAGCGCACCGCTGGAGGGCTGGATCGCCAAGAGCCTGCGTGGCGATCACAAGGACGGCCTGGGCAGCTGGAGCGAAGAGCAACTGGTGCAGTTCCTCAAGACCGGCCGCAGCGATCGCAGCGCGGTGTTCGGCGGCATGAGCGACGTGGTGGTCCACAGCATGCAGTACATGAATGACCAGGACCTGATGGCCATCGCTCGCTACCTCAAGTCGCTGCCGGCCAACGATCCGGCCGACCAGCCGCACCAGTACGACAAGCAAGTGGCCGATGCCCTGTGGAAAGGCGACGACAGCAAGCCGGGCGCCTCGGTGTACATCGACAACTGCGCCGCCTGCCACCGTACCGATGGCCATGGCTACACCCGGGTGTTCCCGGCGCTGGCCGGCAACCCGGTGCTGCAATCGGAGGACGCCACCTCGCTGATCAACATCGTGCTCAAGGGCGGTACCCTGCCCGCCACCCACAGCGCGCCGTCGACCCTCACCATGCCGCCCTTCGCCTGGCGGCTGTCGGACCAGGAGGTGGCCGACGTGGTCAGCTTCATCCGCAGCAGCTGGGGCAACCAGGGGGCGCCGGTGAAGGCCGCGGATGTGGCCGGGCTGCGTGACGGGCGCCTGCAGAGCACCTCCAACGATGACCTGGGCAACGTGATTCCACGTCACTAATGGCAGGAGCGGCGCCCGCAACGGGCGCCGGTTGGATGCAGCCCTTCAACCCCGGGGGAAGGGCTGGATCCCCAGCTGGCTTTGTAGCTGGTAGCCGGCGATGCAGTCCGCCAATCCGGCGTTCATCAGGTCTTCCCAGCTCGCCGGCAGCAGGCCGATGTCGTCATGGTGAGGGCGCCAGTGCGCCTCGGCGAACTTCGGATCGGCTGCATCGAAGGGCTGCGGGCCGCTCACCGCGGCTTGCCGGATGTCCTGGGTGCACAGGTCGAACTCGCAGGCCAGGCCCCAGAGCTGGCCATCCGCGGCCCTGACGATGATCAGGTCGGCGCCTTGCTCGTAGCTCGGCAGGTAGGCGTGCGCTGCATAGAAGATCTTTTCCAGTGTGCCGGGTGTCCTGGGCATTGTCGTGCTCCTTTGGTGGTCGCCCGCGTTATAGCGCAGGCAGCGTCGTTGCCGCGAATCCTTCGCAGGCCTTTGCGCCTGTCGACCTTCTGCGAGCTCAAGGACCAGGCCGGCCCTGATCTCGATTCGAAGGTGATGTTGAGCTTTGGCGGGAGTTGCCAGGAGCTGGAAACCATCAGGGATGGATGGGCGCTACTGACCCGTTCGCTGACCAAGCTTGCGAGCGTTCTGCTCGACGGCGCTAGGCAGCTTGTCGCAGCTCAATTACTGTATGTACATACAGTTATGGAGTGCCCCCATGTCCAGCCCCCTGCCGCCCCGCGGTCGTGGCACCGCGAGCAACCCGCACAACCGTTTCGCTCCCAGCCGCTCGGTGGCCGAGGATGACGGCTGGCACCAGGAAGTGCCTTTGACCCAGGGCACCGAGGTGCGCTTGGAAACCGCCAAGTCGATCATCACCCGCAACCATTCGCCGGACCTGCCCTTCGATCGCTCGATCAATCCCTATCGCGGTTGCGAGCACGGCTGCATCTACTGCTATGCGCGGCCCAGCCATGCCTACTGGGATATGTCGCCGGGGCTGGACTTCGAAACCCGGCTGATCGCCAAGAGCAATACCGCCACCCTGCTGGAGCAGCAGCTGTCCAAACCCGGCTACCAGTGCGCGCCGATCAACCTGGGTTCCAATACCGATCCCTACCAACCCATCGAGCGTGAACAACGGCTGACCCGGCGCACCCTGGAGGTGCTGCTGCGCTACCGGCACCCGGTGACCATCGTCACCAAGGGGTCGTTGATCCTGCGCGACCTTGACCTGTTGACCGAGCTGGCACGTCAGCGGCTGGTGGCGGTGATGATCAGCCTCACCACCCTGGACGATGAACTCAAGCGCATCCTCGAGCCCCGGGCCGCAGCGCCCAAGGCCCGCTTGCGGGCGATCCGGGTACTGCGTGGGGTGGGTGTGCCGGTGGGGGTGTTGTGTTCACCGATGATCCCGATGATCAACGACAGCGAGCTGGAGGCCCTGCTGACCGAAGCCCAGGCCGCCGGGGCGCAGAGTGCGGCCTACATGATGCTGCGCCTGCCCCTGGAGGTGGCGCCGCTGTTCGAGGAGTGGCTGGCGGCGCATTACCCGCAGCGGGCGGCCCATGTCCTGAGCCTGATCCGCCAGAGCCGCGGCGGCGAACTCTACGACAGCCGCTTCGGCAGCCGCATGCGTGGCGAGGGGCCTTTTGCCGACCTGTTGGCCCAGCGTTTCGCCAAGGCACTCAAGCGCCTGGGGTTGGAGCGGCGCGCGGGTTTCGATCTCGACTGTTCGGCTTTCTGCCCACCAGGCAGGCAACTGTCGTTGCTGTGAGCTGGCCTGGAGCGATTGAAGGGCTGGGGCGGGCCAATGCCACCAAGGGTTCGCGTCTGGTGATCGAGGCTCGGGGCCTGGGGCGTTGTCTTGAGGGGCGCTTGAACGATGTTGCGGGGATGGGGCAGTTGCAGTACGCGGTTGAAGCGGGCCAGGCCCTTCGCCACAAGGCCCGCTGCGGGCCTTGCTGGCGAGGAATGGGTCAGGCGGCGGGCTGGTCGAGTTCCAGTTCCACGCCCAGCTGGCGCGACAGGCACGGCCAGCGTTTCCAGGCGGCCTCGGTGTCCGGGCTGCTGAGTTTGTCGCGGTAGGCTTCCACCGATTCCAGGGCGAAGCTGTCTTCGTCGAGCATGGCGTCGACCGCGTGGTGCACGGCTTCGTCCAGTTGGTTGGCAAAGGTCTCGCCGATCAGTTGATGGGCGATGAGATTGGCGACCGTCATGTCCAGGGGGATCAGTGGGCGGCCGAAGTGCTTGATGTACAGGTCGTTGACTTCCTCTACCAGGCGCAGGGCCAGGTAGGCTTCGTCCAGCAGGCTGTCGAGGCCCACATGGCCGTCCATGATGGCCGGCGGCTGGAGGAAGAATTGCTCGGCGATTTTCAGCACCGGCTTGATTTGCGGCTCGATGCCCGCTTCACGGGCAACGGCGTTGGCGGCGTCCAGAAGGTCTGGCACCTGATCGATGTATGCGCTGACAAAACGGGTCATGACGCCTTGTGCGTCGACTTCGGGCAGCTGGATGGCAGGGTGCAGGTGAGGCAGTTGTACTTCCAATTGACGGGCCAGAAGGCCCGTGCTGGCTTCGTGCTGTTGAGCCAATAGGATCTGCTCGCGTAATGCGGCGGTGTTCATGAAAGCTCCAGGGACAAGGGCGGTCGATCGGGACAACCGAGGTGGGATGACGGCCTGCCGCCCATTAGCGACCATCCCTCGGGGGAGAACATAAGTTAGCCTGCTCATGAAAGTGTTTAAGACATATTTGTAATATTCACTTATTACTTAGTCGGGTGCGTTATATCGTCGCACCCCATCTTTTTCTCCAATCCCTTGATTCCCGTGGCCTGCAAAGCCTCCTTGGGGTGTTTCAGCAGGTTTACGCCATTGCGTTGCGAGGTGAGAGTCGCTGGCTATACTCGCCAAGGTATGAAGTTAGCTGATGATGCCCGACTGCAATTGCAGCGAGGCTCGATGGTCTAAGTTCGTAGTCTAGGCAGTCGCTCCCTTGCCGCAGGTGTATAGCCGGCGGGATAACAAGAACGATAAGGGGAACCCGCAATGAAGCGACATCCACAAGTCTGGATGGGCCTCCTGTTGTGGACGATATTCAGCCAGGCGCAAGCTGCCTGGACGGTGAATATGGCGCCTGGGGCTACCGAGATAAGCCACGCGGTATTCGACCTGCACATGACCATCTTCTGGATCTGTGTGGTGATCGGCGTCATCGTCTTCGGCGCGATGTTCTGGTCGATGATCGTTCACCGTCGCTCTACCGGCCAGGTCCCGGCCAGGTTCCACGAAAGCACCACGGTGGAAATCCTCTGGACCATCATCCCTTTCCTGATCCTGGTGGCCATGGCCGTGCCGGCCACCGCGACCCTGATCAAGATGTACGACACCAGCGAGCCGGACGTGGACGTGCAGATCACCGGCTACCAGTGGAAGTGGCACTACAAATACCTGGGCCAGGACGTGGAGTTCTTCAGCAACCTGGCCACCCCCGCCGAGCAGATCCACAACAAGAGCGCCAAGGGCGAGCACTACCTGCTGGAGGTCGATCAGCCGCTGGTGCTGCCAGTGGGCGCCAAGGTGCGTTTCCTGGTGACCGCCGCCGACGTCATCCACTCCTGGTGGGTGCCGGCCTTCGCGGTCAAGCGCGATGCCATCCCCGGCTTCGTCAACGAAGCCTGGACCCGGGTCGACAAGCCCGGCATCTACCGTGGCCAGTGCGCCGAGCTGTGCGGCAAGGACCACGGCTTCATGCCGATCGTGGTGGAGGTCAAGAGCCAGGCCGACTACGACACCTGGATGGGCGAGCGCAAGGCCGAGGCCGCCAAGCTCAAGGAGCTGACCAGCAAGGAATGGACCCTCGACGAACTGGTGGCCCGCGGCGACAAGATCTACCACACCACCTGCGTGGCCTGTCACCAGGCCGAGGGCCAGGGCCTGCCGCCGATGTTCCCGGCGCTCAAGGGCTCGAAGATCGCCACCGGACCCAAGGAGGCCCACCTGAGCCTGGTGTTCCACGGCAAGCCGGGCACCGCCATGGCCGCCTTCGGCAAGCAGCTGTCGGAAGTCGATATCGCCGCCGTGGTGACCTACGAACGCAACGCCTGGGGCAATAACAAGGGCGACATGGTGACGCCCAAGGATGTCCTGGCACTGAAACAGGCGGAAAGCAAATGAACCGCCCTATTGGAAGTCTGCGCAAGCGGTCGCGGCGTGCCGCCGATCGTCCCGTCCATTCGCGTGCAGGAGACAGGACATGAGTGCTGTGATCGATGACCACGGCCATGCCGGCCATGATGACCATGCCCACGGGCCGGCCAAGGGCCTGATGCGCTGGGTGCTGACCACCAACCACAAGGACATCGGCACCTTGTACCTGTGGTTCAGCTTCACCATGTTCCTGGTGGGCGGCACCTTCGCCATGGTGATTCGTGCCGAGCTGTTCCAGCCCGGGCTGCAGATCGTCGAACCGGCGTTCTTCAACCAGATGACCACCATGCACGGCCTGGTGATGGTCTTCGGTGCGGTGATGCCGGCCTTCGTCGGCCTGGCCAACTGGATGATCCCGTTGATGATCGGCGCGCCGGACATGGCCCTGCCGCGGATGAACAACTTCAGCTTCTGGTTGCTGCCCGCGGCCTTCCTGCTGCTGCTCTCGACCCTGTTCATGCCCGGCGGCGGACCGAACTTCGGCTGGACCTTCTACGCGCCACTGTCGACCACCTATGCGCCGGAAAGCGTGACCTTCTTCATCTTCGCCATCCACCTGATGGGCGTCAGCTCGATCATGGGGGCGATCAACGTGATCGCCACCATCCTCAACCTGCGCGCTCCGGGCATGACCCTGATGAAAATGCCGCTGTTCGTCTGGACCTGGCTGATCACCGCGTTCCTGCTGATCGCGGTGATGCCGGTGCTGGCGGGCGTGGTGACCATGATGCTGATGGACATCCATTTCGGCACCAGCTTCTTCAGCGCCGCCGGCGGTGGCGACCCCGTGTTGTTCCAGCACGTGTTCTGGTTCTTCGGCCATCCCGAGGTGTACATCATGATCCTGCCGGCCTTCGGCGCCGTCAGTTCGATCATCCCCACCTTCAGCCGCAAGCCGCTGTTCGGCTACACCTCGATGGTCTACGCCACCGGGGCCATCGCCTTCCTGTCGTTCATCGTCTGGGCACACCACATGTTCGTGGTGGGCATCCCGCTGGTGGGCGAGCTGTTCTTCATGTACGCCACCTTGCTGATCGCCGTGCCCACGGGGGTCAAGGTGTTCAACTGGGTGAGCACCATGTGGCAGGGCGCGCTGACCTTCGAGACGCCGATGCTGTTCGCCGTGGCCTTCGTCATCCTGTTCACCATCGGCGGTTTCTCCGGGTTGATGCTGGCCATCGCCCCGGCGGACTTCCAGTACCAGGACACCTACTTCGTGGTGGCGCACTTCCACTACGTGCTGGTGCCCGGGGCGATCTTCGGCATCTTCGCCTCGGCCTACTACTGGCTGCCCAAGTGGACCGGGCACATGTACGACGAGACCCTGGGCAAGTTGCACTTCTGGCTGTCCTTCATCGGCATGAACATGGCGTTCTTCCCCATGCACTTCGTCGGCCTGGCCGGCATGCCGCGGCGGATCCCGGACTACAACCTGCAGTTCGCCGATTTCAACATGGTGTCGTCCATCGGGGCCTTCACCTTCGGCGCGACGCAGGTCTTCTTCCTGTTCATCGTCATCAAGTGCATTCGCGGCGGCGCGCCGGCTCCGGCCAAGCCATGGGAAGGGGCCGAGGGGCTGGAGTGGAGCATTCCTTCGCCAGCGCCCTACCACACCTTCGTCACGCCACCGGAAGTGAAGTGAACCCCTGGCCGACTGTGCAGGAGCGGACCTGTTCATGAGGGCGGCGCGGGGCGTCGCCCGGTTTGTTGCAGGAGGGTATCGGGATGGCTGAAGTCTCGTTGAAGAAGCTGGTCACGCGGCTGCTGCTGGTGGTCGTGGCGATGTTCGTCTTCGGTTTTGCCCTGGTGCCGATCTACGACGTGATGTGCAAGGCCCTGGGGATCAACGGCAAGACCGGCGGGCAGTACCAGGATGCGCAACGGCAGCAGGTCGATGCCTCGCGCCAGGTGCGGGTGCAGTTCTTGTCGACCAACGCCATCGACATGGTCTGGGACTTCTACCCCAAGTCCGATGACATCGTGGTCCACCCGGGGGCGGTGAACGAGATGATCTTCATTGCTCGCAACCCCAGCGACCACCCGATGAGTGCCCAGGCGATCCCGAGCATCTCGCCCAGCAGTGCGGCGATGTATTTCCACAAGACCGAGTGCTTCTGCTTTACCCAGCAGGTGCTGCAACCCGGTGAGCAGATCGAGATGCCCGTGCGTTTCATCGTCGATCGCGACATGCCCAAGGATGTGAAGCACCTGACGCTGGCTTACACGCTGTTCGATATCACCGCGCGTCATCCACCGGTGGCGGCCGCCACCAAGACTGGCGGCTAGGCGCCCTGGCGTGCCCGATAAGGAGAACAATCAATGGCGACTCATGAGCACTATTACGTTCCCGCCCAGAGCAAGTGGCCGATCATCGCCACGCTGGGCATGTTCGTCACCGTGGCCGGCCTTGCGACCTGGTTCAACGACCTCAAGGCGGCGCGCCCGGAATCCCACGGCCCGCTGATCTTCTTCGTCGGCGGCCTGCTGCTGGCCTACATGCTGTTCGGCTGGTTCGGCGCGGTGATCAAGGAAAGCCGCGCAGGCCTGTATAGCGCCCAGCTCGATCGCTCGTTCCGCTGGGGCATGAGCTGGTTCATCTTCTCGGAGGTGATGTTCTTCCTGGCCTTCTTCGGCGCCTTGTTCTATGTGCGGCACCTGTCCGGCCCCTGGCTTGGCGGTGAGGGGCACAAAGGCATCGCCCACACCTTGTGGCCGAACTTCCAGTTCGTCTGGCCGCTGCTCGAAAACCCCGATCCGAAGCTGTTCCCATCGCCCAAGGGGACCATCAGCCCCTGGGGCCTGCCACTGCTCAATACCGTGCTGCTGGTGAGCTCCAGCGTCACCGTGACCATCGCCCACCACGCCCTGAAGAAGGGCCATCGCGGGGCGCTGAAGCTGTGGCTGGCGCTGACCGTGCTGCTGGGCTGCGCCTTCCTGGGCTTCCAGGCCCAGGAGTACATCCATGCCTACCACGAGCTGGGCCTGACCCTGGGCTCGGGGATCTACGGCGCGACGTTCTTCATGCTCACCGGCTTTCACGGGGCCCACGTGACCATCGGCACGCTGATCCTGTTCGTGATGCTGATGCGGGTGATGCGTGGGCATTTCGATGCCGAGCACCAGTTCGGCTTCGAGGCCGCCAGCTGGTATTGGCACTTCGTCGATGTGGTGTGGATCGGCTTGTTCGTTTTCGTCTACGTGCTCTGAACAGCCTTACCAGGGGGAATGGGACACCAGCTGGCCGCTGAAGAAACCCCAGGCGATCAAGCCGACGGTGATCACGGCCAGGCACACCCGAATACTCAGCGACGTCAGCAGGCGCTTGGATTGGCTGTCGTCCTTGACCAGAAAGAACAGGCCGCTGAACAGGCTGATAACCGTGGCAATCAGCATCAGGACGATGGCTGCTTTGAGCATGGTGGACTCCGGGGGGAAGCGCGATGCAAGTCAGTATAGCGAGTGGATTTATCAGCTTTGCGGCGCGGCCATGAAAGGCTTTCGCCCGGGCCTGGTGCCGACGCTGGTGGTGCTTGCGTTGCTGCCGGTGCTGGTCTGGCTGGGGTTCTGGCAGCTGGGGCGTGGCGAGCAGAAGCGCCAGTTGCTGGCCAGCTACGCCGAGCGTCGCGCTGGCGCGCCGGTGCCGTTGTTCGAGCTGCTGGAAGCGCCGGACCCGGCCTTCTTGCGCGTGCGCCTGCACGGGCATTTCGATGGCGAGCACAGCCTGTTGCTGGATAACCGCATGCATGACGGCAAGGTCGGGGTCGAGCTGCTGCAGCCCTTCCTGGACCAGGCCAGCGGCCGCTGGCTGCTGGTCAACCGTGGCTGGCTGCCCTGGCCCGACCGGCGTACGCCACCGCGTTTCGAGACGCCGGCGCAGAGCCTGGACCTGGAGGCCTGGGTCTATGTCGTGCCGGGGGCGGCGTTCCAACTGCATGCCGATCCGGCGGGGGCCAGTTGGCCCCGGCTGGTGACGGCGGTGGCGCCGGACAAGCTGTGGGCTGAGCTGGGTCGCACAGGTTTTGCCCATGAGGTACGCCAGGAATCCGGCCCCGGCGCCTATCTCACACAGTGGCCCGTGGTCGCCATGGGCCCGGAAAAGCACCAAGCCTATGCCGCGCAGTGGTTCGCCATGGCCGTGGCGCTGCTGCTTCTCTACGGCTACTTCGGCTGGCACAACGCAAGGGAGAAACGCCATGGGAACGGCCATGAATCCACCCAACATCTCTGAAACCCGGGAACCCAACCGGCGGCGTGGTCGCTGGCAACTGGTGCTCATCGTGCTGATGGTGATCGGTCCGATGATCCTCGCTACCAGCATGTACAAACTGCAGTTCTGGGTGCCGGACAGCCGCAGTTATCACGGCGAGCTGATCGGTAATGGCCAGACCCGTGCCGAGATCGGCGTGCAGTCCGAGGACGATCGCTGGCAGATCCTGGTAACCGCGCCCAAGGGCTGCGCGGTGGATTGCCAGCAGTTGGTGTACCTGGCGCGGCAGGTCCAGGTGGCGCTGGGACGTGATGCCTCGCGGGCCAGCCACGCGCTGGCCGTTGCCCAACCCCTGGATGCCGACTATGAGGCCCGGTTGCAGCGGGAATATCCACAACTGCAGCGCTACCCCCTGGACCCGGCGAGCTTCGCCAAGGGCACCAGGGACCAGCAGGCGCCGCAACTGTGGATCGTCGATCCCCACAGCAACCTGGTGTTGCGCTACGACGCCCGGGTCAAGGGCAAGGACCTGCTCGACGACCTGCGCCACCTGCTGAAACTGTCGAACATCGGATGAGGGCATCGACATGGCCAAACCTGGATTTCGCCTTGCCTTGTTCGCCACCCTGCTGGCGTTACTGGTGGTGCTGCTGGGGGCCTATACCCGGCTGACCCATGCCGGTCTCGGTTGCCCCGACTGGCCCGGTTGCTACGGCTTTATCAGCGTGCCGCAAAGCGAAGCCCAGCTGGCCCATGCCGAGCTGCATTTCCCCGAGTCGCCAGTGGAGGAGCACAAGGGCTGGAACGAGATGATCCACCGTTATTTCGCCGGCACCCTGGGGCTGCTGATTGCGCTCCTGGCCGCGCGTTCCTGGACCCATCGGCGTTACCCCGGACAGCCCCTGAAACTGCCGCTGTTCATCCTGGCGGTGGTCTTCGCCCAGGCCGCCTTTGGCATGTGGACCGTGACCCTCAAGCTCTGGCCCCAGGTGGTGACCGCTCATTTGCTGGGCGGCTTCGCCACCTTGAGCTTGTTGTTCCTGTTGACCTTGCGCCTGTCCGGCGTGCTGCCGGCGCTGATCGTGCCGCGGCGCCTGCAGTATTGGGCCACGGCTGCCCTGGTGCTGGTGATTGGGCAGATCGCCCTGGGCGGCTGGGTCAGCTCCAATTACGCGGCGGTGGCCTGTATCGACCTGCCCACCTGCCATGGGCAGTGGTGGCCGCAGATGGATTTTGCCAATGGCTTCCACCTGACCCAGCACATCGGCCCCAACTACCTGGGGGGGCAGTTGGATAGCGATGCCCGCACCGCGATCCACATGACCCACCGCCTGGGCGCGCTGCTGGTGAGCCTGGTGCTGCTGGGACTGGCCTGGCAGTTGCGCCAGGTGGGCATGACCCGCCTGGCCGCGCTGGTGCTGGTGGCGCTGGCCGCGCAGGTCAGCCTGGGCCTGAGCAACGTTCTGTTCCACCTGCCGCTGCCCGTGGCTGTCGCCCATAACGCCGGCGGTGCGGCGCTGTTGCTGACCCTGGTGCTGGTCAACTATCACGCCCGCACCAGCCTGGTGCCGGTCCGGGACCGCCGCCTGCCGGGCTGGCGGCTCAGTCCACGCAAGCACGTGGCGAGTCTCATCACCATCAAAGGAGAGATGCCATGGCGACTCTGATCGGTACCCGTCAGCACCCCCAGGCGCTCTGGCGCGATTACCTGGAACTGACCAAGCCCAAGGTGGTGGTGCTGATGCTGATCACCTCCCTGGTGGGCATGTTCCTCGCCACCCGGGCCGGCGTACCCTGGACCGTGCTGGTGTTCGGCAACCTGGGCATCGGCCTGTGTGCGGGAGGCGCGGCGGCCGTCAACCATGTGGTGGACCGGCGCATCGATGCGCAGATGGCCCGCACCCACAAGCGTCCACTGGCCGAGGGCCGGGTCTCGCCCCGGGCCGCCCTGGCCTTCGCCCTGCTTTTGGCCCTGGCCGGGCAGGCGTTGCTGCTGGCCTTCACCAATCCATTGACGGCCTGGCTGACCCTGGCTTCGCTGTTGGGTTATGCGGTGGTCTACACCGGCTTTCTCAAGCGCGCGACGCCGCAGAACATCGTCATCGGCGGTTTGGCGGGCGCCGCCCCGCCGCTGCTGGGCTGGGTCGCCGCCACTGGCCACCTGAGCGCCGAGCCGCTGCTGCTGGTGCTGGTCATCTTCGCCTGGACCCCACCGCACTTCTGGGCCCTGGCCATCCACCGCAAGGAGGAGTACGCCAAGGCCGATATCCCGATGCTGCCGGTGACCCACGGCGAGCAGTACACCAAGGTGCATATCCTGCTCTACACCTGCGCCCTGCTGGCGGTGAGCCTGCTGCCCTTCGTGATCCACATGAGCGGCGTGCTGTACCTGGCCTGCGCCCTGATCCTGGGCGGGCGCTTCCTGCAATGGGCATGGGTGCTGTACCGTGGCACTCGACCACACGCGGCGATCGATACCTTCAAGTACTCTATCTACTACTTGTTCCTGCTGTTCATCGCCTTGCTCGTAGACCACTACCTACTGTTGAACCTATGACCAGAACCCAGAAAACCGTCTTCATCCTCGTTGCCGTGGTAGCCCTGATCCTGGGCCTGACCGTTAACAAAGTCCTGTCCGGCAAAGGCCAGGGCGACCCTACCGCGCTGATCGACGCCGGTATCATCATGCTGCCCCAGAGCCGTACCCTGCCCGCGGTGAAGATGCTCGACCAGGATGGCCAGCCAGTGGTGGTGGACGAGCTCAAGGGCAAGTGGTCGCTGCTGTTCTTCGGCTATACCTTCTGCCCGGACATCTGCCCCACTACCCTGGCCCAGCTACGCCAGATCAAGAGCGAGCTGCCCAAGGAGGTGGTGGACCAGTTGCAGATCGTGCTGGTCAGCGTCGATCCCAACCGCGATACCCCGCAGCAGCTCAAGCAGTACCTGGGCTACTTCGACAAGGACTTCAAGGGCCTGACCGCCTCTTCGGTGGAAGACCTGCAAAAGCTTGCCAATGCCGTGAGCATTCCCTTCATCCCGGCCGACACCAGCAAGGCCAACTACACCGTGGACCACAGCGGCAACCTGGCGGTAATCGGCCCGGATGGCAACCAGCGTGGCTTCATCCGCGCGCCGTTGAACAACCAGAAACTGGTGGCCCAACTACCGGCGATGGTGCAACGCAAGTAATGCTTGCCCTGTAGCCGCTGCCGCAGGCAGCGCCTTCAGGATCGCCAGGTCGCATCCGCGGCTACACGAAACGTGTCGGGACTTCAGGATGCGGCTACACGCCGCCGGTGCAATGCCTGAAACGCAACGGGGCGCCCCAAGGCGCCCCGTTGTTGTTTCTGCGAGTCGATCAGAACGCCGGCACGATCGCGCCCTTGTACTTCTCTTCGATGAACTTCTTCACCTCAGGGCTGTGCAGGGCGGCAACCAGCTTCTTCATGGCGTCCGAGTCCTTGTCGTCAGCACGGGCCACCAGGATGTTCACGTAAGGCGAGTCCTTGCCTTCGATCACCAGGGCGTCCTTGGCCGGATCCAGCTTGGCTTCCAGGGCGTAGTTGGTGTTGATCAGAGCCAGGTCGACCTGGGTCAGCACGCGCGGGATGGTGGCGGCTTCCAGCTCGCGGAACTTCAGGCCCTTGGTGTTCTCGCTGATGTCCTTGACGGTGGCCAGGATGTTGTTGGAGTCCTTGAGCTTGATCACGCCGGCCTTGTCCAGCAGCAACAGGGCGCGGCCGCCGTTGGTGGCGTCGTTGGGCACGACCACGGTGGCGCCGTTGGGCAGTTCCGACAACTGCTTGTACTTGTTCGAGTAGGCGCCCAGGGGCTCCACGTGCACGCCGGCGACACTCACCAGCTGGGTGCCCTTGGCCTTGTTGAACTCATCCAGGTACGGCTGGTGCTGGAAGAAGTTGGCGTCCAGGCGTTTTTCGGCTACCTGCACGTTGGGTTGCACGTAGTCGGTGAAAACCTTGACCTTCAGGTCTACACCTTCCTTGGCCAGGGCCGGTTTGACGAACTCCAGGATCTCGGCGTGGGGCACCGGCGTAGCGGCCACGGTCAGGGTTTCGGCAGCATGCGCGGAGAACGCGGCCACGGCTGCGAAAGCGACGAGTAGTTTTTTCATCGAACAAGCTCCTTGTAAGTCGCCCGACCCCGGGCGCCTGCCGGCCAGCCGGCGATTGCGTTTATTTACGGGAAAAGTGCACTACCAGTTTATCGCCGATGATCTGCAGAACCTGAACCAGCACGATCAGCAGCACCACGGTGACCGACATCACGTCATCCTGGAAACGCTGGTAGCCATAACGAATGGCCAGGTCGCCCAGGCCCCCCGCACCCACCACACCGGCCATGGCGGTATAGCCGACCAGGGCGATGGCGGTGACGGTGATGGCCGCGATGATGCCCGGACGGGCTTCTGGCAGCAGGGCGTTCATGATGATCTGCCGGGTCGTGGCGCCCATGGCCTGGGTCGCTTCGATGATGCCCCGGTCCACTTCGCGCAGCGCGGTTTCCACCAGGCGGGCGAAGAAGGTCGAGGCCCCCACCACCAGCGGCGGAATGGCCCCTGCGACTCCAAGAGAAGTGCCTGTGATGAACACGGTGGTGGGGATCATCACAATCAGCAGGATGATGAATGGCAACGAGCGTATGGCGTTGACCACGAAGCCCAGCACCGAATAGACGCCTTTCTGCTCCAGTAGCTGCTTGGGGCTGCACAGGAACAGCAAGACGCCCAGTGGCAAGCCCACCAGTACGGTGAAAAACAGGGATGTGCTGAGCATGATCATGGTGTCGCTGGTGGCGATGCCGATGTCGACCCAGTCGATATTGTTGAAGTAACTCAGTAGTCCTTCCATTAGCGCAGCACCTCCATGTGGACGTCCGCCGCGGCGAAGCGAGCAAAGGCCGCTTCCATGTCGCCGCCGGAGATGGCCAGGGTCAATTGCCCGTAAGGGGTGTCTTTGATGCGGTCGATGCGTCCGGCGAGGATGCTGTAGTCGACTCCCGTCTCCCGGGCCACGGTGCCCAGCAGCGGTGCATAGGTGGATTCGCCCTGGAAGGTCAGGCGCACGATACGTCCCGGTACATGGGCGAAGTCATCGCGCTGTTCGTTCTCGTCGATCTGTTCGTCTTCCTGGACGAAGCGCTTGGTGGTCGGGTGCTTGGGATGCAGGAACACCTGGGCCACATCGCCTTGCTCGACGATCGTACCGGCGTCCATCACCGCCACCTGGTCGCAGACGCGGCGGATCACGTCCATTTCATGGGTGATCAGGACGATGGTCAGCTTCAGCTCACGGTTGATCTCGGCCAGCAATTGCAGGACCGACGCAGTGGTCTGCGGGTCCAGGGCGCTGGTGGCTTCATCGCACAGCAGGATCTTGGGCTTGGTGGCCAGGGCACGGGCGATGCCGACGCGCTGCTTCTGGCCGCCGGACAACTGCGCCGGGTACTTGCGGGCATGGTCGGCCAGGCCCACGCGGGCCAGCAGTTCAGTGACGCGCTTGTCGATCTCGGTCCGCGACAGCTCGCCGGAGAGCTGCAGTGGCAGGGCCACGTTGTCGGCCACCGTCTTGGAAGCCAGCAGGTTGAAGTGCTGGAAGATCATCCCGACCTGCTGGCGGAAGCGGCGCAGGCCGCCGGCGTCCAGCGCGGTGATTTCCTCGTTGTCGACGATGATCTTGCCGCCGCTGGGGTTTTCCAGGCGGTTGATCAGGCGTAGCAGGGTGCTTTTGCCCGCACCGGAGTGGCCGATCAGGCCGAACACCTGGCCATTCTCGACCCGAAGACTGGTCGGGTGCAGGGCAGGGATATCCTTACCGGCGACCCGGTAGGTTTTATGGACGTTTTGAAACTCGATCACGTAGCGAACCTTGTGAGGCGCGTTAGAAAAGGGGCAGCGGTTGGCCGGGCGCGCATTTTAGCCTGTCCGTATAGAGGTTCTTAGTATTTATTTCGCAATCATCCTGCCATTTGGCAATAACGCGATCAAAGGTCATAAAAAAGGAACGCCTGCGGCGACTCCCCAGTCACTACTCAAGCCACTCGAAAGCGCCCAGGTGCCGTGCCTCGGCGCATCCGCCCGCGAAGCCCCGGCATGCCAGGGATTTCGCCAACGAGGAGTATGTGTCTGATGAGTACCCAGAAAACCACCAGCCCGAACAGCCAGGCCGCGGGGACCGACACCCTGGACCGGGGCAACAGCAACGCCAAGCTCGAAAGCCTGGAGCGGTTCCGCAGCGACGCCACCGGGCAGGCCCTGCGGACCAACCAGGGAGTGAAGATCGCCGATAACCAGAACACCTTGAAAGCCGGCACCCGCGGCCCTTCGCTGCTCGAAGACTTCATCATGCGGGAGAAGATCACCCACTTCGACCATGAGCGGATTCCCGAGCGCATCGTCCATGCCCGAGGCACTGGCGCCCATGGTTACTTCCAGAGTTATGCCGACCATTCGGCGTTGACCAAGGCTGGATTCCTGCGTGATCCGGGGAAAAAAACACCCGTGTTCGTGCGTTTTTCCACGGTCCAGGGGCCAAGAGGCTCTGGCGATACCGTGCGTGACGTGCGCGGCTTTGCGGTGAAGTTCTTCACCGACGAGGGCAACTTCGACCTGGTGGGCAACAACATGCCGGTGTTCTTCATCCAGGACGCGATCAAGTTCCCCGACTTCGTGCATGCGGTGAAGCCCGAGCCGCACAACGAGATGCCCACCGGCGGCTCGGCCCACGACACCTTCTGGGACTTCGTCTCGCTGGTGCCGGAGTCGGCGCACATGGTCATCTGGGCCATGTCCGACCGGGCAATTCCCAAGAGCCTGCGCAGCATGCAGGGTTTTGGCGTGCACAGTTTCCGCTTTATCAACGCCGAGGGGCGCTCGCACTTCGTCAAGTTCCACTGGCATCCGTCGGTGGGCACTTGCTCGCTGCTATGGGACGAAGCGCAGAAGCTGGCGGGCAAGGACACGGATTTCCACCGCCGTGATCTCTGGGAGGCCATCGAGATCGGTGATTACCCGGAATGGGAACTGGGTGTGCAGATCATCGCCGAGGAAGACGAACACCAGTTCGAGTTCGACATTCTCGACCCGACCAAGCTGATTCCCGAAGAGCTGGTGCCCGTCACGCCGCTGGGCAAGATGGTGCTCAATCGCAACCCGGACAACTTCTTCGCCGAGACCGAGCAGGTGGCGTTCTGTCCGGGGCATATCGTGCCCGGCATCGATTTTTCCAATGACCCATTGCTGCAGGGCCGGTTGTTTTCCTACACCGATACCCAGATCAGCCGCCTGGGCGGGCCCAACTTTCATGAATTGCCGATCAATCGGCCGGTGGCGCCGTTCCACAACAGCCAGCGCGACGCCATGCATCGCTCCACCATCGACAAGGGACGGGCTTCCTACGAGCCCAACTCGATCGACGGCGGCTGGCCCAGGGAGACCCCGCCGGCCGCCGAGAACGGCGGTTTCGAGAGTTACAACGAGCGTATCGATGCGCATAAGATCCGCCAGCGCAGCGAGTCCTTCAGCGACCATTTCTCCCAAGCGCGGCTGTTCTACAACAGCATGAGCAAGCATGAGCAGGAGCACATCATCGCCGCCTACAGCTTCGAGCTGGGCAAGGTCGATCGGCCGCAGATCCGCGAGCGGCAGGTGCAGCAGATCCTGGCCAATATCGATTTGCAGTTGGCCAAGCGCGTGGCCGAGAACCTCGGCCTGAAGGCTCCGGCCAAGGGCACGGTGGCCGAGCGCAAGGTGTCGCTGTCGCGCTCGCCTGCCCTGAGCCAGGCCAACCTGTTGTCCGGGGGTATCAAGACCCGCAAGGTGGCGGTGCTGGTGGCCAATGGCGTGGACGGCGCGGCGATCGCTGCGTTGCAGAAGGCGCTGAAGGCCGAAGGGGCTCATGCCAAGCTGCTGGGGCCGACCTCGGCGGCGGTGACGAGCGCCCAAGGCAAGGCATTGGCGGTGGATGCCTCGATGGAGGGTTTGCCGTCGGTGGCGTTTGACGCCGTGTTCGTGCCGGGTGGCGCCCAGGCGATCAAGGCCCTGGCGGGCGATGGCGTCGCCCTGCACTACCTGCTCGAGGCCTATCGGCACCTGAAGGCCATCGCCTTGCACGGCGAAGCCCGGGAGCTCTTGAAGGTACTTGGGCTGGAGGCGGATGAAGGCGTGATCGTCGGTGGCGATGCCAAGGCCCTGAAAGCGTTCTTCGCGGCCATGGCCCAGCATCGGGTGTGGAGTCGCGAGGCCAAGGCCAGGGCGGTTCCGGCCTGAGGTGGTTGCCGGCAGCCTGCGGGCTGCCGGCCACTGTCATTGCGCCTGGCGTGGGGTCAGGACCATCTGCGCCGGCACATGGCGCACGATCTGCCGGTCGATCTTCTGCTGGAAGTCGGGAGCCAGCTTCTTCACCCGCTTGTGCAGCAGGGTCGAGAGCCACGGGTAGTCTTCGCGACGTGGGACCTGGAGGGTGACGTCGCACTGGTAGTTCACCACGTCCGCGGCCAGGGCATCGAGCTGGCGGCGCAGCTGGCGGATGTCGGTGACATTCAGGGCGATGGTGCTGCTGGGGGCGGTGGGGTCGATCAGCTTGGCTGCAGGGCGCGCCTCGGCGGCCTTCAGTGCGGCTTCGGCCTTGTCCAGCTCGGCCTTGCGGGCGTGGGCGATGGCATTGTTGACCCCGCCAGTCAGGGCCGGCGCCTTGGGCATCAGCGCCCGGGCACGGCTCAAGGCCGTGGCGGCAGCGTTCACGTCGCCCTTTTGCAGGACGATCTGGCTGCGCTGCAGGTAGGCCTCGGCCAGCTGTCGCTGGTACTGGACCAATTGTGGGTCGTCAGGGGTCTGTGCCTGCAAGGCGCTCAACTGGTCCTCGGCGGTCGCCAGTTCGCTGCTGGCGATGCTTTGCTGCAGTTGTGCGACGGCCGTGGCCCGCGCATCGGGGACCTCGGTGGCCACCGGCGGCGTGCTTTGGCAGGCCCCCAGTAGCAGGGAGAATGCGACAAGGAGCAGATAACGGGAGGCGAACGGCTTCATTCCTGCGACTCTCTAATTGCGCAAAAAGCGAGCAAGTCTACACCCCTCGACGGGGCAGAACAAAACTCAGCAGAAACAGGGCGGCCGCTGTGACCACGATCGACGGCCCGGCCGGGGTGTCCTTGAACCAGGACAGCGCCAGCCCGCCGCCCACTGCCAGCATGCCCAGCAGGCTGGCGCCCAGGGCCATCTGCTCCGGCGAGCGGGCGTGACGCTGTGCCGCAGCGGCGGGGATGATCAACAGGGAGGTGATCAGCAGCACCCCGACGATCTTCATGGCGACGGCGATCACCACCGCGATCAACAGCATCAGCGTCATGCGCAGCGAGGCCACGGGCAGGCCTTCGACCTTGGCCAGCTCCTCGTGCACGGTGATGGCCAGCAATGGCCGCCACAGCGCTACCAGCAGCAACAGTACAGCGGCGCTGCCGCCGAGGATCCACGCCAGGTCGCCGGGGCTGATCGCCAGCAGGTCGCCGAACAGATAGGCCATCAGGTCGATCCGCACTTCATGCATGAAGCTTAGTACCACCAGGCCCAGGGACAGGGTGCTGGGTGCAAGAATCCCCAGCAGCGTGTCGGATGCCAGGGGTTGGCGCTGTTGCAGGGTGACCAGCAGTACCGCCAGCAACAGGCAGCCGACGGTGACCGCCACCGCTGGGCTGACATCCAGCAGGAAACCCAGGGCGACGCCCAGCAGCGCGGCGTGGGACAGGGTGTCGCCGAAATAGGCCATGCGCCGCCAGACCACGAAGGAGCCCAGGGGGCCAGCGACCAGCGCCAGGGACAAACCTGCGAGCAGGGCGTACAGCAGGAAATCAGCCATGCTTGCAGTTTTCTCCGTGGACATGGGGCTGGACCACCACCGAGCCATGCAGGTCGTGGGCGTGGTCATGATGGTGGTGGTAGATCGCCAGGCTTGGCGCGTTCTTGCCGAACAGCTCGACAAAGGCCGGGTCGCCACTGACCTGCTCGGGGTGCCCGGAGCAGCAGACGTGGCGGTTGAGGCAGACCACCTGGTCGGTGGTGCTCATCACCAGGTGCAGGTCGTGGGAAACCATCAGCACACCACAGCCGTGGCGGTCACGCAGGCGGGTGATGAGGCTGTACAGCTCAGCCTGGCCGGCCACGTCGACACCCTGCACCGGCTCGTCGAGGACCAGTAGCTCAGGCTCGCGCAGCAGCGCCCGGGCCAGCAGCACGCGCTGCATCTCACCACCGGAAATACTCTGCACCGGGCTGTCGATCACCTGTTCCGCTCCGACCTCCTTGAGTGCCGCCAGGGCCGCCGGGCGGTCCACCCCCGGCACCAGGCGCAGGAAGCGCAGCACCGAGAGCGGCAGGGTCGGGTCGACATGGAGTTTTTGCGGCATGTAGCCCACCCGCAACCGAGGCTTGCGCCAGACGCTGCCGGTATCGGGCTTGAGCAGGCCGAGCACGGCGCGCACCAGGGTGGTCTTGCCGGCACCGTTGGGGCCGATCAGGGTGACGATCTGCCCGGGTTCGACACTGAGCTGGATGTTGTCCAGCACGTTCTGCCCGGCAAAGGTCACCCCGACTTGCTCGAGGCGGATCAACGCAGTGCTCATCACGCCCCCTGGCAGCCGGAGCAGAGCCCGATCACTTCGACGGTCTGGCCCTCGACCACGAAGCCGACGTCGCGGGCGCTGTTGATGATCGCGTCGCTGATGGATTTCTGTTCGAGTTCGATGGCCGCGTGGCACTCGCGGCAGATCAGGAACTGGCCCTGGTGCGCGTGTTCCGGATGGTTGCAACCGACGAAGGCGTTGAGCGAGGCGATGCGGTGTACCAGGCCGTTGTCCAGGAGGAAGTCCAGGGCCCGGTACACCGTTGGCGGTGCAGCGCGGCGCCCATCCTGCTCGCTGAGCACTGCCAGGATGTCGTAGGCGCCCAGGGGCTTGTGGCTTTGCCACACCAGCTCCAGCACCCGCCGGCGCAGTGCGGTCAGGCGCAGGCCCTGCCGGGTGCACAGGGCATCGGCCTCAGACAGTGCGTTGTGCACGCAGTGAGAGTGGTCGTGTGGTCGGCTGGCAAGAGGTGTTTTAGGCATGAGCGGCGACGAGGTTGGTGAGAGACGTTATTATGTTACCCGCTATCGCCTCTTCGAGTGTCCATCGTGCCCCGACTTTTTCGTCTTTTTGTCGCTTTTACCTTCAGCTTGTTCGCGATCGGCTCGGCCCAGGCTGAAGTCCGGGTGCTGACCAGTATCAAGCCCCTGCAGTTGATTGCCGCGGCGGTGCAGGACGGCGTGGCGATTCCCGAGGTGCTGCTGCCGCCGGGCGCTTCGCCGCACAACTATGCGTTGCGCCCCTCCGATGTGCGCAAGGTGCAGAGCGTGGATCTTCTGTACTGGATCGGCCCGGACATGGAAGGGTTCCTGCCGCGTGTCCTGAAGGGGCGCAGCCTGCCCTCGGTGGCGGTACAGGACCTGCCAGGCATGAAGCTTCGCCGTTTTGCCGAAGATAGCCACTCCCACGCTGAAGATGCCGACGAACATGATCACGATCACCGTCCCGGCAGCCTGGATGCCCACCTTTGGCTGTCGCCGGTCAATGCCCGGGTGATCGCCACTCGCATGGCGGCCGACTTGAGCGCCGCCGATCCGGCCAATGCCACGCGTTATCAGGACAACCTGAAGGCTTTCAGCGAGCGCCTGGATGCCCTGGACACCCGCCTGAAGGCTCGCCTGGCGGGGATCGCCGGCAAGCCCTATTTCGTCTTCCATGAAGCCTTCGACTATTTCGAGGACGCCTATGGTCTCAAGCACACCGGGGTGTTCAGCGTCGCTGCCGAGGTGCAGCCTGGGGCCCAGCATGTAGCGGCCATGCGCGCGCGCCTGCAGCAGGTGGGCAAGACGTGTGTGTTCAGCGAGCCGCCGCTGAGTCCGCGGCTGGCGGAAACCCTGGTGGCCGGCCTGCCGGTAAAGCTGGCCGAACTGGATGCATTGGGCGGCTACACCCCGGCGTCCGCCACGGGCTACGAGCAGGTGCTGGAGAAGCTCGGCAACGATCTGGCCGGCTGCCTGGAGCAGCTATAAGCGGGTTTCCAGTACAGGCTTCATCCTTCGCGGGCCAGCCGCTCCTGCTCGTTTACGGCAGGGGCGGCTGGCCCGCGAAGCGTTTCAGAGGGCGAACGGCAGGGCCACGCTGACCTGCTGGCGCTGGGCCAGGTAGCGCTGGAACTCCATCGGGTCGTGGATCAGTACGTCCTGGCCGGCAAAGGTCTCGGCAGCGATCAGGCGTGACAGCCAGAAACGCACGCAGGCCACCCGCAGGATGGTTGGCCACAGTTCGGCCTCGGCGGCGGTGAATGGCCGCAAGGTCGCGTAGGCACCGAGCAAGGCCCGTGCGCGTTGGCCGTCGAGCATCCCTTCGGCGTCGGAACACCAGTCGTTCAGGGCAATGGCCACGTCATACAGCATCGGCCCCGAGCAGGCGTTATAGAAATCGATCAGGCCGGTCAGGTGGGTACCTTCGAACATCGCGTTGTCGCGGAACAGGTCGGCATGGATGTTGGCCCGTGGCAGGGCGAGGATCCTGGTCCTCTGTTCGACGATCTCTTGCAGCGCACGTTGCAGCAGGTCCTTGGCGGTGCTGTCCAGGTGTGGCAGCAGCTTGGCACCCTCTTCCTGCATCCAGTCCAGGCCACGATCGGTCTTGCGCTTGATCATGTTGTCCTTGGTGGCCACGTGCAGGTGGCCCAGCAGCTCGCCAACCTGGACGCAGTGCTGGGCGTTGGCTTGCTTGATGTGCTTGCCGGCCAGGCGCGGTTGCAGCAGCGCTGGCTTGCCCGCCAGTTCCCGCAGGGCGACGCCGTCGGTGGTACGCAGCGCGTAGGGAACCGGCAGGTCCGCCTCGTGCAAGACGTCCAGCAACTCGATGAAGAACGGCATTTCCTGGACAGGCCCGCGCTCGACCAGCGTCAAGACGAACTCGCCCTGTTCCAGGCTGATGAAGAAATTGGTGTTTTCGCTACCAGCGGCAATCCCCTGGAAATCAAGCAGGCGGCCGAGCCCATATGGGGCGAGAAAGGTTTCCAGCTCGGGCCGAGCCAGGGGGGTGAACACAGACATGGTTAAGAACTGCCAGTACGGGCGCCGCTATCGGGCCGGCGCCATTGAGTTGAAGTCGGAGTGGCTTACCACTCGAAGATTTTCCACGAAGGGATCAGCATATCGGGCTGATCCGAACGGATGAAGTTGCCGTCTGAGCCATCGGCGCGCACCAGAAAATAGGGCTTGCCACCTTTTGGCGTGACCTTGATCGCATACAGGAAGCCATTTTGCCGGTATTCCTGGATGGTCTTGTCGCCTTCCGTGCGAATGGTGACTTCCGGGTCGGCCGAAGGTGCATCTTCCGCGGCGATCGCTGCCATGGAGGAAACTGCAATCAAGCCGGCCAGCAGCAAGCGATTTATTGTGCGCATGATAACCTTGTCCCTTTGTCGTCAACGGTCCCGCTATTCTAGCGCCGGACCCGTCCAAAAGGTTGATTCCGCTCATGAGCCAAGCCCCCCTCGTCCTGGTGGACGGTTCGTCCTACCTGTACCGCGCTTTTCACGCGCTGCCACCGCTGACTACCTCCAAAGGCATGCCGACCGGCGCGGTCAAGGGCGTGCTGAACATGCTCAAGAGCCTGCGCAAGCAGTACCCGCAAAGCCCGTTCGCCGTGGTGTTCGACGCCAAGGGCGGGACCTTTCGCGACGAAATGTATGCTGACTACAAGGCCAATCGCCCCAGCATGCCCGATGACATGCGGGTGCAGATCGAGCCGCTGCATGCCAGCGTGATCGCCCTGGGCTTCCCGTTGCTGTGCGTCGAGGGCGTCGAGGCCGACGACGTGATCGGAACCCTGGCCCGCAGCAGCTCCGCGGCGTCCCGGCCGGTGGTCATCTCCACCGGCGACAAGGACATGGCGCAGCTGGTGGATGGGCACATTACCCTGGTCAACACCATGTCCGGTAGCAGCATGGACGTGGAGGGCGTGAAGGAGAAATTCGGTGTCGCTCCCGAGCAGATCATCGATTACCTGGCGCTGATGGGCGACTCCTCCGACAACATCCCTGGCGTTCCGGGCATCGGCCCGAAGACCGCCTCGGGCTTGCTGGTGGGGGTCAACGGCGGCCTCAAGGAGCTCTACGAGCAGCTCGATATCGTGCCGACCCTGCCGATTCGCGGGGCCAAGACGCTGCCGGCCAAGCTTGAAGAACATAAGGAAATGGCTTTCCTGTCCTATCAACTGGCGACCATCAAGGTCGACGTTGCCCTGGATGTGGGCCTGGACGACCTGCACCTGCGCGAGCCGGATCGCGAAAAGCTCGCAGAGCTCTACAGCCTGATGGAGTTCAAGAGCTGGCTCGACGATCTGCAGCGCGATGCCAAGCGTGTCGAGCTCGATACCAGCGCTGCCCCGGCCGCCGCTGAACAGCAAGCGCCGGCGGAGGAGTCTCCGCTGGAACTGCAGTACGAAACCATCCTCGACCCGGCGCGTTTCGACTTCTGGCTGCAAAAGCTCAAGGGGGCCAAGCTGATGGCCTTCGATACCGAAACCACGGGTATCGATGCCCAGCAAGCCCAACTGGTGGGCCTGTCCTTCGCGGTCACCGCGGGTGAGGCGGCCTACGTTCCGCTGACACACAGCTACATGGGGGCGCCCGCGCAGTTGGATCGCGACACCGTGCTGCTGGCACTGAAGCCGTTGCTCGAAGATCCGCAACTGCTGAAGGTGGGCCAGCATGCCAAGTTCGACATGAACATCCTGGCCAACTGCGCCATCGGTGGTGATCAGGCCAATGGCATCACCATGCGTGGCGTGGCCTTCGACACCATGCTCGAGTCCTATGTGCTCAATTCCACCGCCACCCGCCATGACATGGACAGCCTGGCGCAGAAGTACCTGGACCACAGCACCGTGAGTTTCCAGGACATCGCCGGCAAGGGCGCCAAGCAGCTGACCTTCGACCAGATTCCGCTGGAGCAGGCAGGTCCCTACGCAGCCGAGGACGCGGACGTGACCCTACGCCTGCACCAGGCCTTGTTCGAGAAGCTGACTGCCATCCCGAGCCTGGCCAGCGTGCTGACCGATATCGAGATGCCTCTGGTACCGGTACTGGCTCGCATCGAGCGCCAGGGCGCGCTGGTGGACGACAAGCTGCTGGGCGTGCAGAGCATCGAGCTGGGCGACAAGATGGAGGCCCTGGAGCGTGAGGCTTTCGAAATCGCCGGCGAGGAATTCAACCTGGGATCGCCGAAGCAGTTGGGCAGCATCCTCTATGACAAGCTTGGCCTGCCAGTGCTGAAGAAGACTGCCAAGGGCCAGCCGTCCACCGCCGAAGAGGTGCTGGCCAAGCTGGCCGAGGACGACTACCCGCTGCCCCGGGTGCTGATGCAGTACCGCTCCATGAGCAAGCTCAAGAGTACTTATACCGACCGCCTGCCGGAGCAGATCAACCCGCGCACCGGACGGATCCACACCTCGTATCACCAGGCAGTAGCGTCTACCGGGCGCCTGTCTTCCAGTGATCCGAACCTGCAGAACATCCCGGTGCGCACGGCAGAGGGGCGGCGCATTCGCCAGGCCTTCGTCGCTCCGGCCGGCTACAAGCTGCTGGCGGCGGACTACTCGCAGATCGAGCTGCGGATCATGGCGCATCTGTCCCAGGACGAAGGCTTGCTCAATGCTTTTCGCAACAACCAGGACGTGCACACGGCCACGGCGGCGGAAGTGTTTAAGGTCGATCTCGGGGACGTTACCTCCGAGCAGCGCCGCAGTGCCAAGGCCATCAACTTCGGCCTGATCTATGGCATGGGGGCGCAGAAGCTGGGCAAGGATATCGGCGTCGATACCAAGCAGGCCAAGGCATATATCGACACCTACTTCGCCCGCTATCCGGGGGTGCGCGAGTACATGGACCGCACCCGTGCCCAGGCGGCCGACCAAGGGTATGTGGAGACCATCTTCGGTCGCCGCCTGTACCTGCCCGAGATCAACTCCAACAAGCCCCAGGAGCGGGCCGGTGCCGAACGCACGGCGATCAACGCGCCAATGCAAGGCACTGCCGCGGACATCATCAAGAAAGCCATGGTGGCGGTGGACAACTGGCTGCAGGGCTCGGGGCTGGACGCCAGGGTCATTCTCCAGGTGCACGACGAACTGGTATTGGAGGTTCGCGAGGACCTGGTGGACCAGGTGCGCGAAGAAATTCGCGGTTACATGAGCGGTGCCGCGACCCTGGATGTGCCGCTATTGGTGGAAGTCGGGGTGGGAAATAACTGGGATGAGGCCCATTAAGGGGACTTTTCGCCGATTTTTGCCGCGACATAGTGTCGCGGCAAAAGCCTGGAGAACCATTAGCGCGAAAAATTCCAGGGGTTATCGCCAATAGTTTTTGCGCTCGGCCGGAACTAAATCGAGAAACGCCCACTCAGAGTTACTGAATGGCTGGTGAAGCCCTTCAATGTTCCTATGTTGTGTTAAGTGTTGGCAGATATCTGGACCCCGCCCTAGCGGTCTAGAACTTGAACCCCGAACTTCCCCCTCCCCATATGAAGTCCGGGGTTTTTTTTGCCTGAAAATTGCCTGCGTGGCGACCATGCTGCGTTAAAAAGCGGCGGGAAATGCTCATTTAGGCCCCTAAACTCCGCTTTTCCGCCGCTTTTTGCCTTGCCTGATCACCGCGCAGACAATTTTTATCTCTCTCAGGCCTCGATCTCGGCGCCTTTGTCGGCCAGTTCCAGCCAGCCCGCCAGCACGGTGTAGGCCTCTTCCAGGCCCATGCGCTTGGGTGCGGAGAACAGCTGGATAGTGATGGCTTCGCCCCAGCCCTTGCGAATTTGCGACTGGACCTTGAGCAGGGTGTTCTTGGCTGCGCCATAGGTCAGTTTGTCGGCCTTGGTCAGCAGGATGTGCATTGGCATGCCGCTGGCCACGGCCCAGTCCAGCATCAGGGTGTCGAAATCGGTCATTGGATGACGGATATCCATCATCAGGATCAGGCCCTTGAGGCTCTCCCGGCTGCCCAGGTAGGCCTCCAGGTGGCGCTGCCAGTGCTGCTTCAAGGGGATCGGTACCTTGGCGTAGCCATAGCCCGGCAGGTCGACCAGACGGCGATCGTCGTCTAGCTTGAAGAAGTTCAACAATTGTGTGCGGCCCGGGGTCTTCGAGGTGCGTGCCAGGCTGGCGTGGGTCAGGGTGTTCAAGGCGCTGGATTTACCGGCGTTGGAACGCCCGGCGAAGGCAACTTCGAAGCCGGCGTCGTCAGGGCATTGATCGACCTTGGCGGCGCTGAGCATGAAAGTAGCCTGTTGGCACAGACCGAGGATGGGGTTCTTCAGTTGCATGGGATTTCCGAAATAGGGGCGGTGCCGAGGATGGGTGCGGCGAGCGGTGTCGTTTCCGTTTCAGTAGCGCCAGTATATAATGCCGCAGATTTTGTGTGCGCTTTGTCCCAGCGTAGGATGAAGTTCACGAGAGCGATAAACCTTGTATGCGCATTAGAACGCAGCACGCTCTCAACCCTGAAAAGGTCGTTTTATGACGAAATGGCTGCTGGCTACCGGGCTCTTGATGCCGCTTTACAGCGCGCAGGCTACACAGGATCCGGAAGCTGTGTACAACCGTGTTTGTGGGGCTTGTCATTCCGGCCAACTACCGACGGCGCCCCGCAAGGGCGACCAGGAAGCTTGGGCGCCGAGGTTGGCGCAAGGTATGGAGACGCTGGTGCAACACGTGACCCAGGGTTTCAAGGCGATGCCGCCGCGTGGTTTGTGCATGGACTGCAGTGCCGAGGATTACCGAGCCATCATCCACTGGATGAGCGAGTGATCCCGGTCCATAACTCTTAACCCTTAGCCGTAGTTGGATTAGCTGATGAACAAATTACTCGTGAGTCTGCTGTTGACCTTGGGCATCACCGGTGTTGCCCATGCCGCAGGCGACGCTGCTGCCGGTCAGGCGAAAGCCGCAGTCTGTGGCGCTTGCCACGGCCCTGATGGGAACAGCATGGCGCCAAACTTTCCCAAACTGGCAGGCCAGGGGGAGAGGTACCTGGACAAGCAGCTGCACGATATCAAGTCCGGTAAGCGTCAAGTGCTGGAAATGACCGGCCTGCTGACCAACCTGAGCGATCAGGACCTGGCTGACATCGCCGCCTATTTCGCCAGCCAGAAAGGCAGCGTCGGCGCGGCTGATCCAAAAGTTGTGGCCCGTGGCGAAGAACTGTTCCGTGGCGGCAAGCTGGACCAGGGCATGCCAGCCTGTACCGGCTGCCATTCGCCGAACGGCGCGGGTAACGCAGCGGCAGGTTTCCCTCACCTGGGTGGCCAGCATGCTCAATATGTGGCCAAGCAGCTGACCGACTTCCGCGAAGGCGCACGTACCAACGATGGCGACACCATGGTCATGCGCAGCATTGCCAGCAAGCTGAGCAACAAGGACATCGAAGCAGTGTCCAGCTATATTCAAGGCCTGCACTGAGGCCGCCGCGATCAGTTGCCGGAAGGTGCATAGCCACGGCGACGTTAATGATCGATTAATCTGACGGTGCAAGCATAAAGGGTGGCTCAGGCCGCCCTTTTTTATGGCGCCAGCCGCTACACTAGCGAACTCAAGCCCGCCATGATCTGTCTGAATTCAGGTCGCGCGAGGCGCCTAAATCGTCCAGGAGTAAAGCATGCGTAATCTGATTCTCAGCGCCGCTCTTGTCACCGCCAGCCTGTTTGGCGTGACCGCTCAAGCCGCCGAACCGCTTGAAGCCGGTAAACAATATGTCGAGTTGAGCAGCGCCGTTCCGGTTGCGGTGCCTGGCAAGATCGAAGTGGTGGAGCTGTTCTGGTATGGCTGCCCTCATTGCTATGCCTTCGAACCCACCATCAACCCTTGGGTCGAGAAACTCCCTGCCGACGTCAACTTCGTACGTATCCCAGCCATGTTCGGTGGCATCTGGAATGTCCATGGCCAGCTGTTCATCACCCTGGAAGCCATGGGGGTCGAGCACAAGGTGCACAAGGCCGTGTTCGAGGCCATCCACAGCGGCAAGAAACTCGCTACTCCTGAGGAAATGGCCGACTTCCTGGCTGGCGAGGGTGTCGACAAGGACAAGTTCCTGAGCACCTACAATTCCTTCGCCGTCAAAGGCAAGGTCGAGGATGCCAAGAAGAAAGCCCAGGCCTATCAGATCTCTGGCGTACCTACCATGGTGGTCAACGGCAAGTATCGTTTCGACCTGGGCACCGCTGGCGGTCCTGAAGGTGCGCTGAGCGTGGCCGACCAGCTGATCGCCAAAGAGCGCGCGGCCAAGTAAGCGCCGCCGCCATGCCGCGCTGGGGCTCGGAACGCATCGTTGGCCTGCATGATCCGCAGGTCAACGAACATCATTTAGCGTCGACCGGCCTGCCGGCAGACAGTCGCCTGCGACTACTCAGCTTCAACATCCAGGTCGGCATCAGCACCGAGCGTTATCGTCACTACCTGACCCGCGGCTGGCAGCACCTGTTGCCCCATAACGGTCGGGCGGACAACCTGCAGAAAATAGGCAACCTGCTGGGGGACTTCGACCTGGTAGCCCTGCAGGAAGCCGATGGCGGCAGCCTGCGTTCGGGCTACGTCAACCAGGTGGAGCACCTGGCCCAACTGGGTGCCTTTCCCTACTGGTACCAGCAGCTCAATCGCAACCTCGGACGCCTGGCCCAGCACAGCAATGGCGTGCTCAGCCGCTTGCGGCCCTGGGCGATCGAGGATCATCCCCTGCCCGGCCCCAAGGGGCGTGGGGCGATCCTGCTGCGTTTCGGCGAGGGGCCGGAGGCCCTGGTCGTGGTGATGATGCACCTGGCCCTTGGCGCTCGGGCGCGAACCCGGCAACTGGCCTACATTCGCGAGTTGATCGGCGGCTACAAGCATCAGGTGCTGATGGGGGATATGAATACCCATGCCAGCGACCTGTTGGAGCATTCCCCCTTGCGCGACTTGAGCCTGCTGGCGCCGCAACTGCAGGCGACCTTCCCCAGCTGGCGCCCACAACGCTGCCTGGATCACATCCTGCTCAGCCCCAGCCTGACCCTGGAGCGAGTCGAAGTCCTGGCCCAACCCATATCCGATCACTTGCCGGTCGCGGTAGAGATTCGTCTGCCGGGTTCGCTCACGGCCGATGCATTGCCCGCGTTGAGTCCTGCCCCTCGCGGAATCGATGAATGAGCGACGACGCCCAACGTTGGAAAGAGAAGTACTTAAAAAGCATCGAACAACAGGAAAAGCTCGAGCGCCGCTGGGCTGCACGACTGGACTTGTTGCGCCGGGGCCTGGTGCGCAGCACCCTGGCCGCGGAGGGCACCGACCGCGCGGTTGACCAATGCATGAAGGAAATGCGCGAGGTCGTGCGTACCGACGATATGGACGCCGGACTGGCTGCCTTGATTCCGCGCCTGGAAAAGGCCGTGCTGGACTCCGAACAGCGTCGGGAAACCCGTATCGACCAGATGAGCAGCGCATTGACGGCGCTGGTCACCCAATTGCAGTCCCTGCCCCTGCCCAGGGAAGTCAGTCGCCCGCTCAAGGCGTTCGCCAAGCAGCTGGATGGCCGGGTCGGTCAGGCCCGGGAGATTCCCTTGCTATTGGGGGAACTGAGCGCCCTGCAAGGCAAGGCCCTGAACCAGTTGGACGGTCCGGCCGAACCCGGGCGCCCTGGCCTGTTGCAACGGCTGTTCGGCTCCCGTGATCCTGCGCAAGCCGCGCCGGGAGCCGAGGCGCTCGCCCCTTCGGCTCAGGCTGTAGACAATCATCCACAGCCTGAGGAGCCAACGGCCCCGGATGAAGCGGCTCGCGAGCACGACGAAGTGCCCGATAGCGTTGTGCCCCAAGCTGGCGTGGTAGCGCCGGCACCTGGTGTCGCACCGTTGTCGGCAGAGGCGGAACCCTTGCCCCAGCCCGCCTTCGAGCCCTCTGCTGCCGTTGCCCCCAAGCTCGAAACCGAGCCAGAACCCGAACCCGGCCCGACAGAGGCTGTCGCCTTCATACCCCAGGTCCTGGTGCCGGAAACTCCTGCGCTCGAGCTGGAGCGCCCTTCCGAGGTGCCGGCAGGGTTGCAGGAGCCCATTGACGTATTGCGAACCGAGAGGCCCGGGCCGACCCTGGCACCTGCACCTGCACCTGCACCCGATCCCCTGATCGCCCCCGAGCCGAAGGGCGGCAATCCTGACGAGCTGCTGCCCATTTCCTCTGCCGCCTTGCTCGACAGCCTGCCCCTGCCCCAGGTGATGGCCGAGGCGTTGGCGGCCATCGACCCGGAGCAGCCGGATCATGACGTGCTCTATGCGTTGCCGGACTCGCCCGAGCCTTCCTACAGTTCGGTGGCCAAGCACATCGAGCACACCCTCCTGGGCCTGCTCGATGACCTGAGCCTGCCTGAGCGGCATCGCCCTCAAGCAGAGGCAATGCGTGATCGTCTGCAACATGGCCTGAACTGGTATGAGTTGCTGCCGATCCTCGATGATCTTGCGGTGTTGATGCTGGCGATCACCGACTCTGGCCAGCATGAGTTCGAGAATTACCTAAAGCAGCTCAACGAGCGCCTGGAAGCCTTCCAGAGCAATCTGCAGGCAGCCAGTGACGGTCATGCCGATATCAGCTCGGCCGCGCGCGCCATGGATACGCAGATCCGCGAGCAGGTCGATGGTCTGCAGAGCAGCGTGCAGGAAGCAGC
Source organism: Pseudomonas sp. BIOMIG1BAC (assembly GCF_001705995.2). Lineage (NCBI taxonomy): Bacteria > Pseudomonadati > Pseudomonadota > Gammaproteobacteria > Pseudomonadales > Pseudomonadaceae > Pseudomonas > Pseudomonas sp. BIOMIG1BAC. The sequence goes on from NZ_CP049045.1 coordinate 306,572, forward strand.
GGACCTGGACGACCTCAAACAGGTACTGGAAAGCCATCTGGAAGGCCTGCTGGGCACCATGGACCAGCATCAGCGACAGCGCGACGAGCGCGAGAAGGACATGGCCACACGCTTGCAAAGCCTGGCGGCCCGGGTCTCGAGCATGGAGCAGGAGGCCCAGGGCTATCGCGAGCACTTGGAGGAGCAGCGGCAGAAGGCATTGATCGACCCGCTGACCGGGCTGCCCAACCGTGCGGCCTGGAGCGAGCGCCTGGAGCATGAGATCGAACAGTGGCAACGCCATGGCAACAGCCTGTTGCTGGCCATGCTCGATCTCGACCACTTCAAGCGGATCAACGATAACTATGGGCACCTGGCTGGCGACAAGGTGCTGAAAATCATTGCCAGCGTACTGCGCAAGCGCTTGCGGGGTACCGACTTCATCGCCCGCTTCGGTGGTGAGGAGTTTGTCCTGCTGTTGCCCAATACACCGTGGCCGGTGGGCGTACGGTTGGTGGAAACCCTGCGTGCGGCGATCGAGGCCTGTCCGTTCCATTTCAAGGGCGAACCGGTGACCATCACCGTGTCTGTGGGTGTGAGTGCGTTCAAGTCGGGAGATCGCAGCGATATGGTGATAAAAAGAGCCGATCAGGCGCTATATCGAGCAAAAGATGCCGGACGAAACCGGGTCGAGGCCGGCTGAGCCGAGCCGGGTAGCGCAGTTTTGCCCATGGATCGGGGAGCAGTACGTTACACTGTTGCATTAATGTCGCAACGTGCTGCCCTGCCATGAAACTGTTTGCCCTTGCCTTCTCCCTGTTGCTGCTTGCTGGCTGCGCCAGCGGCCCGCGCATCGATACCAGCCACCCCTCGGTCAACTACGACCAACGGGCCCAGTTCATCATCGTCCACTACACCTCGGCGTCCATGGAGCGTTCCCTGGCCCTGCTGACCCATGGCCAGGTCAGCAGCCATTACCTGATCGGCGATGACAAGTCCGCCACCATCTACAAACTGGTGGATGAACAGTACCGTGCGTGGCATGCCGGCGAGAGCCAATGGCAGGGACGAACCTGGCTCAACTCCAGCTCCATCGGTATCGAGATCGTCAACCCGGGGTTTCGCGACGGCCCCAACGGGCGGCTCTGGTACCCCTACAGCGAAGCGCAGATCCAGAACCTGATCGTGTTGCTCAAGGACATCAGCAAGCGCAACAACATTTCCCCTCGGCACATCATCGGCCACAGCGACATCGCACCGCTGCGCAAGCTCGATCCAGGCCCGCTGTTCCCCTGGAAGCGCCTGGCCGAGGCGGGCCTGGGCCTGTGGCCCAACGCCCAGGCAGTGGCTCGCCAGCAGGCGTTCTATGCGGCGAACCTGCCGAGCATCAGCTGGTTCCAGCAGCAGTTGGCCCACCTGGGCTACGCCACCCCGCAGACCGGCGAGTTGGATGTGGCCACCCGGCATGTGCTGGCGGCCTTCCAGATGCACTACCGGCCCGGCCGTTTCGATGGCACCCCGGACGCTGAAAGCGCAGCGATCCTGCAGGTCCTCAACCAGACAAAATAATGACGCCGCCGGACGGTCCGCGCCGATTGCCCAATCAGTTGCTATAACTCATTGGTAATCCTTCGGATCTTCCAAGATGCAGGCCTCCGGCGAGCCCGTGCGCAGTTGGTTTCATCGCCCATGGGTGTTGGCGATGCTGGCGGCTGCCTTGAGTGCGGCGGTGCTGATGCTGGGCAGCGTTGGCGTGGCGATGCATCAGGTCCAGCAGCAGGAAAGCGAGCAGATGAATGCCCAGGGCCAGCGATTCCTGGAGCGCCTGGAGCAGTTGTTCGGACAGCTGCGTGAGGGCCTGGATGCCTTGGAGGCGCAACCGCTACGCGAGTGCAGCGCGGACATGATCACGGCGTTGCAGCAGGTCAGCTACAGCTATCGCTTCATCTACGAGGCGGTTTACATGGACGCCGACCAGACCTGCTCCAACTGGCCGCAGCAGAACCTGACGCCATCCCCCAGGCCGGCGGATATCCGGGGCCCCACCTATAGCTACTGGCTCAATACCTCCATCGAACCCAATGAAAACCTCGCGGCGCTCATGCTCGGCCGTGGCAACTTTCGCGTTGCCACTTCCCGTGGGCACCTGACGGACGTGGTCGACCTGCCGCCCGGGGGCAGCCTGATGGTGGTGGTCGATCATGGTGCCCGGGCCATTCCGGTACTGGGCCTGGCGCGCCCCTGGCCGCCGGTGCAGCCCTGGCATCCCAGTCGAGGCCAGCCACTGCAGGTGACCCGGGACCTGCTGATCTACCGCATGCCGACCCAGAACCCCGAGTACCAACTGGTGCTGATCACTCCAAGGGCCAGCATGCAGGCGGAAATGCTCGATGGCTGGTGGTGGTTGCTGCCGGTGAGCCTGTTGTTGGCGCTGTTCATCTGCGCACTGGTGTATCAGCTGGCGCGGCAGCGGCAGTCCCTGGGGGCGGAACTGCAAGGTGCCTTGCGTCGTAAGGAACTGCAGGTGCTGTACCAACCGATCTTCGATCTCAACAGCCGGCTCTGCGTGGGAGCTGAGGCCTTGCTGCGCTGGCGGCGCCCGGACGGCACCCTGACCAGCCCCGAGCTGTTCATCCCGCTGGCGGAGAACACCGGGCAGATCCGCCAGATCACCGACTTCGTCCTGCAGCGCCTGCTGGAACAGTTGGGCCATGTGTTGCGAGCCAATCCGCAGCTGTACATCTCGGTCAACCTGGCCGCTTGCGATGTCATGGTGCCGCGTATCGGCCGGGTCATGGCGCGCCTGCTGGCGTTGCACAGGGTGGCGGCGCGGCAGATCGCCTTCGAAGTGACCGAGCGCGGACTGATCGACGTGGTGGTGGCACGCAACAACCTGCAAGCCCTGAGGGATGTCGGGCATCAAGTGTTGATCGACGATTTCGGCACCGGCTATTGCAGCCTGGCCTACCTGCAGAACCTGCCGGTGGACTGCCTGAAGATCGACAAGGCGTTCGTCGACGCCCTGGGCCACGATGCCGCCAGCAGCGGCGTGGCCCCGCACATCATCCGCATGGCCCACGCCCTGAAGCTCAAGGTGATCGCAGAAGGCATCGAGTTCGAGGACCAGGCCTTGCTGTTGAGCAGCGAAGGGGTCAGCTTCGGCCAGGGCTGGCTGTTCGCCCAGGCCCTGAGCGCCTTGCAGTTCACCGAATTGATCACGCGGGGACGGCGCCTGATGGCCAGGCGCTTGGATGATGAAGCGTGATGTCCTACAGCGGCAGCGCCAGGTAGAACTGGGTACCCTGTCCCGGTCTTGAGTACACCCCCATGCGTCCGCCATGGAGCTGGACGATTTCCTTGCACAGTGCCAGCCCGAGCCCGGCGCCACCCTTCTTGCGCCCCACCTGGACGAAAGGTTCGAAGATCCGCCCCTGCTGGCCGTAGGCGATCCCTTCGCCATTGTCCTCGACACTGACGATCACCCGCTCGCCATGACGCCTGGCCTGCAGGCGGATCTGGCCTCCCTTGGCGGTGTGGCGCAGGGCGTTGCCTACCAGGTTGTCCAGGACCCGCTCCAGCTGTGGCTGGTCGGCATGCAGTCGTGGCAGTGGCGCCTGCATATCCAGCAGCAGCGCTATGTCCCGGTTTCGCGCCTGTTCGATGAAGCGTTCCCGGGTCTGCTCCAGCAGATCCTCCAATGAGCAGGGGGCGAGAGTGAGCTTCTGCAGGCCGTTCTGGTAGCGGGAGAAGTTCAACAGATCGTTGATCAACTGCATCAGGCGCTGCATTTCTTCATTGACGGTATTGAGCAGGTCGGTTTCCCGCGACTCCTCGGCGAAGTGCAGGCGTTCCTGGAGCAGCCCGAAGGCCATGTGCATGCCGGTGACCGGGGTGCGCAGCTCATGGGAGGCGCGCAGCACGAACTCACTGCGCACGCGCTCGAAGGCCCGCTGCTCGGTGACGTCATGCAGCACCATCACTGCGCCAAGGATGTGCCCTTGGGTGTGGCATACCGGGGTCAGGCTATAGGTCAACAGGCGTGCCTCGCCGTCGACTTCGATATCCAGGTCTTCCGGGGCCCGCTCCAGGCTGCCGCCCCGCAGCACCAGTTGCAGTTGTTCGTCCAGCTCCGGTCTTTGCAGGGCACTGCCCAGGCCTTGGCCAAGGCGATCCTGGTCCCAGCCCAGTTGCCGCTGGGCCACCGGGTTCAAGTGCTCCAGGCGGCCCTGGCGGTCGATCATCAGCAGGCCGTCGTCGATGCTGTCGAGCACCGCTTGCAGGCGTTGCTGGCCGGCCAGCAGTTCATCGACGTTGGTTGCCTGATGTTGGCGCAGCGCCTCAGCCATGATGCCGAAGCGCCGGGTCAGCAGATTCATTTCCGCGGCGCCTGAAATCGGCAGGGTAACGTCGAAGTTACCCTGGCCGATCTTGTCCGCCGCCTTGGCCAGGGCCTCGATGGGACCGCCAAAGCGTTGGGCGATGGAATGCGCGGTAATGAAACCGATGATCAGCACCGCCAGGCCAACCAGGCCCAGCAGGCCGGCCACCAGCAGGGCGCGGCCGCGGGTCTGGCGCTCCACTGCGCTGATGTTGTCCAGGGCGCGCTTGTGCTCATTGATCAGGCCTGAGCGCAGGGTGTTGAAACGCTCGGTCAGTTGGTTGTCGCTACTCAATCCGGTGCTGGGGGCGTTGCTGTGTTCGAAGGCCTGGAAGAAGCTTTGATAGTCGCTGCGGGCTTGCTGGAAGCCGCTCTGATTGTGGTTCTGCTGCTCATGGGCAATGCCTTGGTCGAGCAGGTCCAGGTAACGTTTCCTGGATGCTTCCAGGGCCTCTGGGTCGGGCTTGTTGCTGAGCATGAGGATCAACTGGTCGCCCAGGGTCTGGCGCAGCTTGAGCCCCAGGTCCAGGGTGATGAAGTTGTTGCGGATCAGCGACTCCTGGGTACTGGCCATCTGCATCACGCTGACCAGCCCGAGCACCAGGCCCAGCATCGCCACGGTGATCAGGGCCGAGATGCTCAGAAACAGCCGGGTCCGCAGTTTCATCGCTAGCTTCATGGGATATCGTTCACAGGTTGTACTGTTTGCGCTTGCGATACAGCGTCGAAGCATCGATGCCCAGTGTCTTGGCGGCTTGGTCCAGGGTGTCGCTGGTGGCCAGTACCGCACCGATATGGGCTTTCTCCAACTCGTCCAGGCTCAAGGCCGCGCCGATTCGCGGCGCATTGCTGGTGGGCTGCTCGGCCATGCCCAGGTGGCTGATCTCGACTCGTTCCTGGGGACAGATGATGCTCGCCCGCTCCACCACATTGCGCAGCTCGCGAATGTTGCCTGGCCAGCGGTAGTTCAACAGGGCCTCCCGGGCCTCGTCGCTGAAGCCCCGTGCCGGTCGCGAGTACTCCTTGACGAAGCGCGCGAGGAAACGGTCGGCCAGGGTCAGGATATCTTCGCTGCGCTCGCGCAAAGGCGGCAGGTGCAGGGTAATCACGTTCAGGCGGTACAGCAGGTCCTCGCGAAAACGCCCGTCGCGCACCATGTCTTCCAGATTGAGGTTGGTGGCGGCGAGGATGCGTACGTCGGCGCGCCGGGTCACCGGATCGCCGACACGTTCATATTCCTTGTCCTGGATAAAGCGCAGCAGTTTGGGCTGCAGGGTCAGCGGGAAGTCGCCGATCTCGTCGAGAAACAGCGTGCCCCCGTCGGCCTGGTTGACCCGGCCCAGGGTGCTTTCGCTGGCGCCGGTAAAGGCCCCGCGGCTGTGGCCGAAGAGCTCGCTCTCCATCAGCTCGGCAGTCAGCGACGGGCAGTTGATGGTCACGCAGGACTTCTTCGCGCGCTTGCTCCAGCCATGGATGGCCCGGGCCAGCTCGCCCTTGCCGGTTCCAGATTCACCGAGAATCAGGATGTTGGCATCGGTGCTGGCTACCTGGCGGGCGGTCTCCAGCACCACCTTCATGGCCGGGCTGTGGGAATCCAGGCCATCGCTGGGCTTGCGGACCTCGCCCTCCAGGGCCTCCAGGCGTGCTGACAGCTGGCGCACTTCCAACTGCTTGGCGGTGGCCAGGCGCAATTGATCGGGGCTGCACGGCTTGACCAGGTAATCGGCGGCACCGGCCTGGATGGCATCCACGGCGGTATCGACGGCGGAATGGGCGGTGACGATCACTACCCGCATCCAGGGCGCCTGGATACGCATCTGGGCCAATACATCCAGGCCGTTGTCTTCTCCCAGGCGCAGGTCGAGGAAGCACAGGTCGAACACCTGGCGTTGCAGCAACGTGTCTGCCTGGGCCGCACTGTTGGCGGTAGCGACGATGTAGCCCTCGTCTTCCAGGCAATAACGGAAGGTGCGAAGGATGGCGGACTCGTCATCTACCAGAAGGATGCGGCCCTGATTCTCCGGCGCTGGCTCCATTTTTCCCAGGCTCCTTTAATGAACGATCTGATTTAGTCCCGGAAAAATCGGGCAAGTTGCAAGATTGATTCTGATCCATTCCACCGGTTGCAGGTTAGATATCTCCGGTCGAAATAGCTAACTAACTGAAATAACTGATGTTTTCAGCGGTGGCTGAAGGTTGTGCAGGTACAGGTCTGTATCAGGCTGCTCGCTGCTCGGCAAAGTTCCCACCGAAAATCAGAAAGCAGGAGAAACCCCTGAGTTGAAGATCGTGCATTTCGCACGGTCAGCCAAGTGGGCATCGTGCAGGATGCGTCCATGGGTTTTTTCTGGTCTTTATATAAGTTATTGATTTTATTGATATTTATTGCTCGATAAAAGCTGGCATGCAGTCTGCAACTTCCTTTCCCATCGAGGGGCCCAGGCAACGGCTTCCATAACAACATCACCATCGGTGTGGGAGGATTTTCAGGATGAATCGCCAACGTCTTGCCCAATTGCGCATCGCGCCGCTGCACCTCCAGCAAGGGCTGTTTGCTTGCCTTGCATTGCTGGTCACTCTAATCGCCGGGCAGCAGTTCCAGCGCTGGCAGGATCGCCAGGCCCCTATTCCCCAGGTGCCGGCCCATCAACACCCCATCCAGACCCATTTTCGTCCGGTGAGCAGTTCGTTCGCCGACACCGCACCCCTACAACTGATGACCGTTGACCAGGCGCAGCCCGTGCTTGAGTCGCCACGCCAGGAGCGCTGGGTGTTCTAGGCACCATGGCCGGGGCCGCCCTTGGCGGTAGCGGGCCAACCATGTCGGCAGCTTTCCTAATAGAGAAGAGTAAGGAGAATCATCATGCTGAGTTGGGCAATCACATTCCTGATCATCGCCATCGTCGCTGCTGTCCTGGGCTTCGGTGGTATCGCTGGCACCGCTACCGGGATCGCCAAGATTCTTTTCGTGGTGTTCCTGGTGATGTTCATCGCTTCCTTCTTCTTTGGCCGTCGCGGTCGGGGTTGATCATGGGGATCTCCTTCAAGACCCTGGCCTTCGTATTGCTGTCGAGCGCCAGTGCCCTGGCGTCGGCTGCCAACGATGGCCAGGCACGGGCCAGCCAACTGCTCAATGCAGATCCGCAGTTTCGCGAGACCTGGCAGAAGGTCGTGCAAAAGGAAGAGCGATTGCCCGAGTGGGTCATGAACCTGTCGGGCGATGCCGAACAAATGAATGCCGTGGAGGAGGATGGCGACAAGTACCTGGTGGGACCGTTGTGCGAGACCGCCCAGAGTTGCCGCAGCCAGCGGCTGATCGTGGCCTTCGCTTTCGACAAGAAGCATGCCTATGCATTGCTGGTGGAAGTGCCTGCGGGGTTGCCCGCCGACAAGTCGCCGACCCGGCATGCCAACTACCGGTTTCTCGGCAAGCCCGAGCCCGGTATGCAGGAATTGCTTAAAGAGCAGCTGAGAAAAGACCCGAACTGGTATTGAGTCCGGGTCAGTCGAATAGACGAAAGGGCCTGGTGCGCTTTCGGCTGTTGCACGACCCGAGGAGGGCACGTGCATGACCAGGGGGCCGGGACGTTCTGATCCACCAGAGATCGGAGTGACCTAGGGGTACAGGGAGTGCCTCCGCAAGGGCCGGGTCAGGAAAAAGCGGCGGCGCAAGCTCCCGGGTCGGTGTCGATCCGACGAGCTTGCGGCGTGCGTGAACGGTCAGATCCCCGTTCTAGAGCCATTGGCCTGATGGCACCGATGTCTGAACTGAAAAATCTTCCTTTGACTCCGGTCAAACGTTTCCTGGTGTTTCTCTGCGACCGTATATCGAGAAACTTTCCGGAAAATCCGGAAGGTTCCAGGGCACCCGAAACAGAACATTCCTAAAGTTTTTTAGACCTTTTCCTGACCCTTCCGACAAGCCTGCACGCCGCCTGAAATGGCCGTTTCACGGCATTCTGGTCTGCCGAAATGTCGTATTCGAACCGGTTGGGACGCTCGTTTTGTTTCGAAAAACTCATGCCGATTCGGCATAGGGTAGGCGTTTACGGCATTAGACGCGCCACCCTTGCATCGGAATAGTTGCGCCTTTTTTCGCCTGCAGAGAGCCGTAAATGCTCGCTCGGGATGACCTTATACGGGGGCTGATGCACAGACTTTTCCGCCATTGAGCGTTGCAGTTCGCGCATCAGCCCGAGTCCAACTGAAGTAAGGGTAATGATATGAAGAAGGCCAAATTAAGCCTCGCCTGGCAGATCCTCATCGGTCTGGTCCTGGGTATTGCGATCGGCGCACTGCTCAATCATTTCAGCGCTGAAAAAGCCTGGTGGATTAGCAACGTCCTGCAACCTGCGGGCGATATCTTTATCCGCTTGATCAAGATGATCGTGATCCCGATCGTCATCTCCTCGCTGGTGGTCGGCATCGCCGGTGTTGGCGACGCCAAGAAGCTGGGCCGCATCGGCCTCAAGACCATCATCTACTTTGAGATCGTGACCACCATCGCCATCGTCGTCGGCCTGCTGCTGGCCAACCTGTTCCATCCGGGCGCAGGCATCGACATGAGCACCCTGGGCACCGTGGACATCTCCAAGTACCAGGCCACCGCGGCCGAAGTGCAACATGAACACGCCTTCATCGAGACCATCCTCAACCTGATTCCGTCGAACATCTTCGCGGCCATGGCCCGTGGCGAGATGCTGCCGATCATCTTCTTCTCGGTGCTGTTCGGCCTGGGCCTGTCGAGCCTGCAGGCCGACCTGCGCGAGCCGCTGGTGAAGATGTTCCAGGGCGTTTCGGAAACCATGTTCAAGGTCACCCACATGATCATGAACTACGCCCCTATCGGTGTATTTGCCCTGATCGCGGTGACCGTCGCCAACTTCGGTTTCGCCTCGCTGCTGCCTTTGGCCAAGCTGGTGATCCTGGTCTACGTGGCGATTGCCTTCTTCGCCTTTGTGGTCCTGGGCCTGATCGCACGCCTGTTCGGTTTCTCGGTGATCAAGCTGATGCGTATCTTCAAGGATGAGCTGGTGCTCGCCTACTCCACCGCCAGCTCGGAAACCGTGCTGCCGCGAGTGATCGAGAAGATGGAAGCCTACGGCGCGCCGAAGGCGATCTGCAGCTTCGTGGTGCCTACCGGCTACTCCTTCAACCTCGACGGTTCGACCCTGTACCAGAGCATCGCGGCGATCTTCATCGCCCAGCTGTACGGCATCGACCTGTCCATCAGCCAGCAGCTGCTGCTGGTCCTGACCCTGATGGTCACTTCCAAGGGGATCGCCGGGGTTCCGGGCGTGTCCTTCGTGGTCCTGCTGGCCACCCTGGGCAGCGTTGGCATCCCGCTGGAAGGCCTGGCCTTCATCGCCGGTGTCGACCGCGTGATGGACATGGCGCGTACCGCCCTGAACGTGATCGGCAACGCCCTGGCGGTGCTGGTGATCGCTCGTTGGGAAGGCATGTACGACGAAGCCAAGGGCCAGCGCTACTGGAACTCCCTGCCGCACTGGCGCAGCAAGGAGAAGCTGCCAGCCGGCGAGATCTCCAAGGGCTGAGACGCCTGACGCCCGCCCGCCACCCCGGCGGGCCCGCGCAACAGACAAACCCCGGTCGATCCGGGGTTTGTCGTTTCTGCAGCCCCCGCTATCATTCGCCGCATCTTCCGAGGGATATGACCGATGCTCAATGGCCTGTGGCTTGGCTTCTTTATCGTTGCAACCGTTTCCGCCCTGGCGCAGTGGCTGGTGGGAGGCAACGCCGGGATCTTCGCCGCCATGGTGGAAAGCATCTTCGCCATGGCCAAGCTGTCGGTGGAGGTCATGGTGTTGCTGTTCGGCACCCTGACCCTGTGGCTGGGGTTCCTGCGGATCGCCGAGAAGGCCGGCATCGTCGAATGGCTGGCCAAGGTCCTCGGCCCGCTGTTCAAGCGCCTGATGCCGGAAGTGCCACCGGGCCATCCGGCCCTGGGCCTGATCACCCTGAACTTCGCCGCCAACGGCCTGGGCCTGGACAACGCCGCCACGCCCATCGGCCTCAAGGCCATGCGCGCCCTGCAGGAGCTCAACCCCAGTGCGACCACCGCGAGCAACGCGCAGATCCTGTTCCTGGTGCTCAACGCTTCGTCCCTGACCCTGTTGCCGGTGACCATCTTCATGTACCGCGCCCAGCAAGGTGCGGCGGACCCGACCCTGGTGTTCCTGCCGATCCTGCTGGCCACCAGCGCCTCGACCCTGGTAGGCCTGCTGTCGGTGGCGGTGATGCAGCGCCTGCGGCTGTGGGACCCGGTGGTGCTGGCCTACCTGATTCCCGGTGCCCTGGCCCTGGGGGCTTTCATGGCGCTGCTGGCGAGCCTGTCGGCGGCGGCCCTGGCGTCACTTTCCTCGATCCTCGGCAACCTGACGCTGTTCGGCCTGATCATGCTGTTCCTGGTGATCGGCGCGCTGCGCAAGGTCAAGGTCTACGAGGCTTTCGTCGAGGGCGCCAAGGAAGGGTTCGACGTCGCCAAGAACCTGCTGCCGTACCTGGTGGCCATGCTGTGCGCCATCGGCGTGCTGCGGGCTTCCGGGGCGCTGGATTTCGGCCTCGACGCAATCCGCCACCTGGTGGCCTGGGCCGGATGGGATACGCGCTTCGTCGATGCCCTGCCCACTGCCATGGTCAAGCCGTTCTCGGGCAGTGCCGCCCGGGCGATGTTGATCGAGACCATGAAGAGCCAGGGTGTGGACAGCTTCCCGGCGCTGGCGGCGGCGACCATCCAGGGCAGCACCGAAACCACCTTCTATGTGCTGGCGGTGTATTTCGGTGCGGTGGGCATCCAGCGGGTACGGCACGCCGTGGGCTGCGCCCTGTTGGCGGAGTTTGCCGGCGTGGTCGCGGCGATCGCCGTCTGCTACTGGTTCTTCGGCTGATCCTGCGCCGGCCTGCCGGCGCGCTGGAGCTCAGCGTTTCCCCACCTGGTTGCCCTGCCCTACGGCCCAGTCCACCACCTGGCGGGCCAGCACATCGCTGGCTTGGCCAAACCCGGCCACGACCGCCGGCACCCGGGTCTCGGCCAGCGGCTGGCGTACCTCGAAGCGTCGGCTGGCGAGGATCTTCTGGTCAGCACCACGGATCAGCCGTGCATCCAGGCGGATCACCACCTGGGCGGCCTTGCCCTGGTATTCGGTCTGGAACGCTTGCAGGTCGCCGCCCAGGGCCAGGTCGGTCTGCAAGTTGCTGTCGTCGGTGCTCAACAGCTGGACCCGGCCGTCGCGCTGGAATCCATCCAGCAGGCGGTTGCGCAGCAGGATCGGTGCCGGGTCGGTCCAGCGCGAAGCCTTGTAGCTGCTGATCAAGTCGCCCTGGGGGATCACTGCGATCCTGGCACTGTTCAGGGCATCGCTGGCCTGGGGCTTGAGCAGTTGCAGCGACCACGGCAAGGCCTTGCCCGGGGTGCTGGGTTGGTTCACCGGCAAGCGGTAGATATCCAGCGGCTCGCTCTTGGGCAGGATCGAGCAGCCGCCCAGGACCAGGGCGGCTCCCAGGGCCAGGGGGGCAAACAGGCGACAGGCACGCATCATGGCGTGAACTCCTTGTTCTTCTCGTTACCCAGCAGGTAACCGCCGGGGTTGGCTTCCAGGCGGCGGGTGATGGCCCGCAGCGAGCTCATGGTCTCGCGCAGTTCGCGCACGGCCGGCGCCAGGCCATTGAGGCCCTGCATGCCGTTGCTCAGCGAATCCTGGTTGTCGGTCAACAGTGTGTTCAGGGTGGCACTGCTTTGCTCCAGCGAGCGCATGGCCTGCTCGGCGCTGCCGAACATCTGCCGGCCCTGGTCGTTGAGCAGGCCGTTGGCGTTGCGCATCAGTGCCGTGGTCTGTTCCAGCATGGCGCTGGTCTGCTTGGTGATGGTTCCCAGTTGCTGCATCAGCTGGCGCAGGTCGTTACGTTGCTCGGCGATGCTGGCGGTGGTCTTCTGCAGGTTATCCAGGGTATTGCTGACCCGGCCCACGTTCTCCGGGGAAAACAGCCGGTTGGCGTTATGCAGCAGCAGGTTGACCCCGGTCATCAGGTCGTCGCTGTTGTTCAGCAGGCGGGCGATGGGCGATGGCGAGGCGATGATGGTCGGCAACTGGCCGTTCTTGCCCTTGAGGGGCTGGCTTTGCGGGGTGCCGCCACTGAGCTGGATGATCGAGGTGCCGGTGATGCCGGTCAGGGCCAGCTTGGCCTGGGTGTCTTCCTTGATCGGTGTGTCGCCGCCCAGGCGAATCTGCGCCAGTACCCGGCGCGGGTCCTTGGGGTCCAGGCGCAGGTTGACCACGTCGCCGACCTTGATCCCGCTGTACTGCACCGAGCTGCCCCGGGACAGGCCGCTGACGGCCTCATTGAAGACGATCTCGTAGTCCTGGAAGGCGCTGTCGACGCTGGACTTGGCCAGCCACAGGCCGAACAGCAAGGCGCCGGCCACCAGAATCACCGTGAACAGGCCGATCAGTACGTGATGGGCTCGGGTTTCCATGTCATCCCTCGTTGGTCGGTGTCGCGGCCTGGTACGCCGCGCGGCCGCGAGGGCCGTGGAAGTATTCGTGGATCCAGGCGTCCGGGGTCTCGGCGACGATGTCGATGGCATCGGCCACCAGCACCTTCTTCTGGGCCAATACCGCCACCCGGTCGGTGATGGTGTAGAGGGTATCCAGGTCGTGGGTGACCAGGAACACGCTCAGGCCCAGGGCGTCGCGCAGGGTCAGGATCAGTTGGTCGAAGGCGGCGGCGCCCACCGGGTCCAGGCCGGCGGTGGGCTCGTCGAGAAACAGGATGTCCGGGTCCAGGGCCAGGGCTCGGGCCAGGGCCGCGCGTTTGATCATGCCGCCGGACAGCGACGCCGGGTACTTGTCCGCCGCCGACAGCGGCAGGCCGGCCAGGGCCAGCTTCACCGCCGCCAGGTGCTCGGCGTCGGCGCGCGACAGGCCGGCGTGTTCGATCAGTGGCAGGGCGACGTTCTCGGTCACCGTCAGCGAGGTGAACAGCGCGCCCTTCTGGAACAACACGCCGAAACGTCGCTCCACCAGCGAGCGCTGCTGCTCCGGCAGGCTTGGCAGGTCCTGGCCGAATACCCGCACCGAGCCCTCGCTGGGCTGGCGCAGGCCGACGATGCTGCGCAGCAGTACCGACTTGCCGCTGCCCGAGCCACCGACCACGCCGAGGATCTCGCCCTTGTACACGTCCAGGTCGAGGTTCTCGTGCACGCTCTGCGGGCCGAAGCGGTTGCACAGCCCGCGAACCTCGATCACCGCCTCGGCGGGCGCGCGCGGCGGGCGGCTCACCAGCCCATCTCCATGAAGAACAGTGCGGCCACGGCGTCGATGACGATCACCACGAAGATCGACTGCACGACGGCGGAGGTGGTGTGGGCCCCTACCGATTCGGAACTGCCGCTGACCTTGAAGCCCTCCAGGCAGCCGATGGCGGCGATCAGGAAGGCGAATATCGGGGCCTTCACCAGGCCCAGCAGGAAGTGCTTCACGCCGATGTCCGAATGCAGCAGCGAAAGGAACATCGCCGGCGAAATATCCAGCGACAGCGCACAGACCACCCCGCCGCCGATGATGCCCGATAGCATGGCCAGGAAGGTCAGCATCGGCAGTGCCACCAGCAGGGCTAGGACCCGGGGCAGGACCAGCAATTCCATGGGGTCCAGGCCCAGGGTGCGGATCGCGTCGATCTCCTCGTTGGCCTTCATCGAGCCGATCTGTGCGGTAAAGGCGCTGGCGGTGCGTCCGGCCATGAGGATGGCGGTGAGCAGTACGCCGAATTCACGCAGAAAGGAAAACGCTACCAGGTCCACGGTGAAGATGCTGGCGCCGAATCCGGCCAGCACCGTGGCCCCGAGGAAGGCCACCACCGCCCCCACCAGGAAGGTCAGCAGGGCCACGATGGGCGCGGCGTCCAGGCCGGTCTGCTCGATATGCGCCACCACCGGGGTGATGCGCCAGCGTTTGGGATGTAGCAGGCCGCGGGCCAGGGTCTCGAGGATCAGGCCGATGAAACTCAGGACTTTCAGGGTGTCCTGCCAGACGGTGTAGACCGATCCGCCGATCCGCGAGAGCAGCTGTATGCCGACCGGAATCTCCGGTTGCTTGACCGGTACGCAGAAATCGTTCAGCGAGCTGTAGACGGTTTGCAACAGGGCGCGGTCGGCGGCGGAGAGGGTGCAGTCGGGGTGTTCGGCACTGTGGCCCAGGCGCTCGGCCCCGAGCAATTCCACCAGCAGCGAGGCGCCGGCGGTGTCCAGGGCACCCAAGCCATTGAGGTCGATATGGGTGCTGCTGTCGTAGCGGCCATCCAGCGCTTGGCTCAGGCGCTTGAGCTCGCTGTAGTGCGCCAGCGTCCAGTCGCCACGGATGCGCAATTGCGCCGGGGATTGGGCAAGATCCAGTTGAGCGGTGCCGGGCGTCACGCTGGTAGTCATAAGCTCCGTGCTTGTGTGGCGATTTCGCAGTGCTACGTAATAGCACGATCCGGATTAATTTGCCTTGCCCGTCTTGGCGGCGCCTTGATCTGGATCGTCGATCCGAAAACGCAGCACGCCGATCACCTGATCGTCTTCGGTGACCACCCGCACTTGCCAGTCGCCTGTGGGGTTGGCCGGGAAGTTCTGCTTGTGGGACCAGGCCCGATAGCCTTCCTTGCGTCCGCCATGGATATCCAGTGCGATGCGATCCACTTCGCTGCCGTTGAACTGCCAGACATGGTAGATGCGCTCGTCCAGGCCGCGCGGTGCATTGATCGCGGTATAGGCGTACAACCCATTGCCGCGCACCTGGGTGGTGTCCAGGCGTTCCAGGCTGGCCCCGGGAGTACGGTCCTGGAGCTGGGTGCTGATGGTTTGCTCGGTCAGCCACAGGGTGGCCGGCGGCACCCAGGAACGCATCAGCCAGCCGGTGCCGCCGATGGCCAGGGTGATGCACAGAACGGCCACGCCACTACGCGCACTGCGGATCGGCAGGATCGAGGCCAGGCTCGGAAAGGACAGCAGCATCGCTGTGCCCAGGGCCAGCTTGAAGCTCTGGGCGGTGGTCAGGTGCAGGATCAGCGGCAAGGCCGTGAGCAGTGCGGCGAACAGCGTCAGGGTATGCAGCGCGAGGAACAACCAGCGGCGCGGGGCCAGCCACTTGTAGTACAGCGGGTCGGTGATGGAGATCAGCGCCGCGGCGCCCAATAGTCCGGTGAACACCAGCTGGCCGCTGGTCCAGCTGGTGGTGACGAAGAAGAATGGCAGGACGAAGAACAGGCTTTCCTGATGGATCATCTGCGTGGCATAGCGCAGCAGCGGCTGGGGGATCTCGCGCTTGAAGACCTGGGCGAACAGCTGGGTCAGGCTGTTCTCCAGCATCAACCAGACCCAGCTCACCAGCATGATGATGGCGATCCATGACGCCAGGCTCTGTTGCCGGTCCACCAGGATGAAGCTGCAGACCCCAGAGATGAAGCCACCCAGTGCAATGACCCCCGGATAGCGCTCTATCAGTTGCAGCAGGCGCTTTATGTGTCGGTTCCAGTCGGGCATCGGGTGCAAGTCACGGTCATGGCAGGAAAAAGCGCGACAGGATAACGTCGGCGGCGGTCCCTGGCGAGGGAGCAGGCTGTTGTCCGGACATGCTGTACAGGGTGTCCGGCCCGGGGAGCTGGTCGTGCTCTTCGAGGCTTGCCGGTTTGCTCGTCATGGCTTATCGGGATTGACGACGCCACAAGCCCACGCCCAGGCCACCGAGGAGCACCAGGGCTAGCAGCCCGCCCATCAGCCAGAGCAATTGCTCGTCGCCCAGCAGGGGTTTTTCGATCCGCAGGTAGCCTGGCTGCTGCAGCAGTTGGTGCAGGGCCTGGTTGGCCTGGTCCAGGGTCACGGCCCGCAAAGCCTTGGCCGGATCGCTGAACCGGCCATCGTCGAAGTCGCCCAGTGCGCTCCAGTAGTAGTCCGCCAGGGCGCTGTTGCCCTGCACTGCCCAGGCCTGGCGGTCGATGGCGGCCTGTTTCAAGCGGGCGAAGGTGGCGGGGTCGAGCCCGTCCTTGAGCAGGTGGCTGCGCAGCTGTTCGACGACTTGCCGGGCCTGGGGCAGGTTCTCGCGCTCGAGGTCCGCGTTGAGGCTGAGGAAGCCGACGCCGCCGAATACCTCACGATCGCTCCAGGGGCCGTAGGACAGTTCATGTGTCAGGCGTAGCTGGCGATACAGCGCCCAGTCCAGATAGTCCTTGAGCAGGTCGAAGGTCTCGCTGTGCTGCTGCTCCAGTACCGGCTCGGGGAACAGCCAGTGCAGTTGGGCGCTCTGCCCCACCCAGCCACGGATCAGGTCGCGTACGGGGGCCGCGTGGCCTTCGAGCTGGGGCAGCTCCGGATGTTCCCTTGGCTCCACCGGTTCGAGGGCGCCGTAGGTGCGCTCAAGGTAGGCCGGCAGCAGGCGATCCAGTTCGCCGACCACGATCAGGGTCATGTTGTTGGGGGCGTACCAATCCTTGCGCACCTGTTCCAGCTGGGCCAGGGTCAGATGGTCGACCTCGGCCCGCTCGGCACACTTGAGGCCCAGTTCCACGGCCAATTGGTTGCTGGCCTTGTGACCCAGGTCCTGGCGGTCGAGCCAGCGTTGCAGGTGCGAATAGTGGCCGCCGTCCTCACGCTCCACTACCCGCTTGGCGGCGGCCACTGCATTGTCGTCCAGGCGGGTATGGGTCAGCAGCGAGAGCAACAGGTCGAGGACCTTGCGCTGGTTCTTGGCCGGGGCCTCGATGACGAAAGTGGTGTCGGCATTGCTGGTGTAGGCATTCCACTCGCCGCCCAGGGCCTGCATGCGTTCTTCCAGGCCGCCCTCGCCGCTGGCGTCGATACCGCTGAACAGCAGGTGTTCGAGCAGGTGCGGCAACTCCTTTTCGTGGCACGGGAAATCGTCCAGGCCCACGCCCACCACCAGGCGAATCGCCACGTGGCCGCGCTCGCTGCCGGGCTTGAGCAGCAACTGCAAGCCATTGGGCAGGGTATAGCCTTCGACCTGGAAGCGATCCAGGGCCCAAGCTTGTGCGCTGCCCAGCAGCAGGCAGGCGAGTAACAGACAACGCATAACAAGAACTTCCTTACGACGTGCGTAAGTTGTAGAGACTGCACATCATCCTGGACGTTCAGGGTGAATGGGTGATGTCGCTCATGTCCTCGACCTCCAGGGCACCGGTGTCGGAGGTTTCCAGGACCACATAGGCGCTGCTGCAGAACAGCGAGTTGAGGCGCTTCATGTCGGCGATCAGCTCCAGGTGCAGCGAACTGGTCTCGATGCTCTGGACGATCTTGCGCTGCAAGCGGCTGACGTGGGCGTGGGCCAGGCGCCGTTCCTGGGCGCGGAAGCGGCGCTTCTCCCGCAGTAGCTGGCGGGCGCTTTCCGGATCGGCGCTGAGGAATACCGACAGTCCCAGGCGCAGGTTGGCCAGCAGTTGGGCGTGCAGTCCGGCCAGCTCCTCCAGGCCGACCTCGGAAAAGGAGCGGCGCTGGGAGGTCTTTTGCTGCTGGACCTTGCGCAACATGCGTTCGATCAGGTCGCTGGCCAGCTTGAGGTTGATCGCCAGCTCGATGATCTCGGCCCAGCGCCGGCTGTCCTGTTCGCTGAGGTCTTCGCGAGGCATTTGTGCCAGGTACAGCTTGATGGCGCTGTAGAGCACTTCGACGTCGTCGCTCAGGGCCCGCAGTTCCTGGGTGATGGAGGTCTGCTTGCCCCGCAGTACGTCGCCCATGGCTTCGAGCATGTTCTCCACCAGGTCGCCGATACGCAGGGTTTCCCGGGCAGCGTTGGCCAGGGCCAGGCTGGGTGTATCCAGGGCGGTCGGATCGAGGTGGCGGGGCCGTGCCCGGCCATTTTCCTGGGGACGCTCGGGCAAGAGCCAGGAACAGAGCCTGGCCATGGGACCGACGCTGGGCAGCAGCAACAGGCAGCGGGCGGTGTTGTAGAGCAAGTGGAAGCCGATCACCACCTCCTGGGGGCTGAAGTCCAGGCTGTCCATCCAGTGTGCCAGCGGGCTGAGCACCGGGATGATCAACAGCAGGCCGATCAGCTTGTACAGCAAGCTGCCCAGGGCCACCTGGCGCCCGGCGGCGTTCTGCATGCTGGTGCTGAGGAATGCCAGCACGCCACTGCCGATGTTGGCGCCGATCACCAGGCCGATGGCCACCGGCAGGCCGATGACCCCGGCACCAGCCAGGGTCGCGGTGAGTAGCACGGCAGCCAGGCTGGAGTAGGAAACCATGGCGAACACTGCGCCCATCAGTGCATCCAGCAGGATGTCGCCGGTCAGCGAGGCGAACAGCACCTTCACGCCCTGGGCGTGGGTGATGGGCGCTGCGGCCTCCACGATCAGTTGCAGGGCCAGGATGATCAGGCCCAGGCCGATGCCGACCCGGCCCAGTTGGCCGGCGCGGGTCTGCTTGCGCGAGAGGAAGAACATCACCCCGATGAAGATCAGCAGGGGCGACAGCCAGGACAGGTCGAACGTCAGCACCCGGGCCATCAAGGCGGTACCGACATCGGCGCCGAGCATGGTGGCCAGGGCCGGAGTCAGGCCCATCAGCCCCTGGCCGACGAAGGACGTCACCAGCATGGCCGTGGCGTTGCTGCTCTGGACCATGGCGGTTACCAGGATCCCGGCGATGAAGGCCAGCGGCCGGCGGGCCATGTTCTGGCCGATCACGTGGCGCAGGTTGGAGCCATAGACCCGCAGGATTCCGGTGCGCACGATATGGGTGCCCCAGACCAGCAGGGCCACGGCGGAAAGCAGATTGAGCAGGGTCAGCATGAGAGGGCCCCCTGGGGTGAAGAGCCCCAAGCGGGGCCAGTGGACGTTGCTGCGCGCGGTTCTTGGTTATGTCAGTAAGCTTTAGTCGGCTAACGCGCTAGGCGCCAGCATCGCACAGCTAATCTTGCGACTGAAACATAACTGTTATGAAAACGTCATGTTCCAGGCAAGCAAAAGGGGCCCGAAAGCCCCTTTTTCATTTCGACGATTTCAGCGCATTCGGGTTATTGACCGGGAATGTCCTTGCGCAGTTTCACAGGCTCTTGCTGTTTTTTCTTCGCCAGGTTGGTCCGCAGCTTGATGTTGATGACTTCCACCGCCAGGGAGAAGGCCATGGCGAAGTACACATAGCCCTTGGGTACATGCACGTCGAAGGCTTCGGCGATCAGCACGGTACCGACCACCAGCAGGAACGACAGCGCGAGCATCTTCAGCGATGGGTGCTTGTCGATGAACTCGCTGATGGTGCCCGAGGCCAGCATCATCACCAGCACCGCGACGACGATCGCCGCGACCATCACCGGTACGTGGGAAACCATGCCCACTGCGGTGATCACCGAGTCCAGGGAGAACACGATGTCGATGATCGCGATCTGGATGATGGTGTAGATGAACTTGCCGCCCTTGCCCTTGGGCTCGTCGTTGGTCTCATCCTCGCCTTCCAGCGCGTGGTACATCTCCTGGGAGCTCTTCCACAACAGGAACAGGCCACCGAAGAACAGGATCAGGTCGCGCCCGGAGATGCCCTGGCCGAGCACGGTGAACAGGTCGTCGGTCAGGCGCATGACCCAGGTGATCGACAGCAGCAGCAGGATCCGCGTGATCATGGCCAGGGCCAGGCCGAAGATCCGGGTACGGGCCTGCATGTGCTTGGGCATGCGGCTGACCAGGATCGAGATCATGATGATGTTGTCGATGCCCAGGACGATCTCCAGGGCGGTCAAGGTGAAGAAGGCAACCCAGATCTCCGGGTTGGTCAGCCATTCCATGTGTATTCCTTTGAGCGAGTGTTATGGCCCTGTCCGGTGATCGGCCAGGGCGAAGAATCTATGGCCTTAGAGAGTGCTGAACAGGGGAAATATTCCCATCAGCAAGGCGGCGAACATTATGCACAGGCAGACCAGCACTGCCCACTTGAGGGTGAAGCGCTGGTGGTCGCCGAATTCGATACCGGCCAGGGCCACCAGCAGGTAGGTCGAGGGTACCAGCGGGCTGAGCAGGTGTACGGGCTGGCCGACGATCGACGCGCGAGCCATCTCCACCGCGGTGATGCCGTAGTGGCTGGCAGCCTCGGCCAGTACCGGCAGGACACCGTAGTAGAAGGCATCGTTGGACATGAAGAAGGTAAACGGCATGCTCACCAGGGCGGTGATCACCGCGAGGTAAGGGCCCAGGGCTTCGGGGATCACGGCCAGCAGGCTCTTGGACATGGCGTCGACCATGCCGGTGCCGGACAGGATGCCGGTGAAGATACCGGCGGCGAAGATCAACCCGACCACCGCCAGGACACTGCCAGCATGGGCCGCGACCCGGTCCTTCTGCTGTTGCAGGCAGGGGTAGTTGACGATCATGGCGATGCTGAACGCCACCATGAACAGCACGGGCAGCGGCAGCAGGCCGGCGATCAGGGCACACATCAGGGCGAAGGTCAGGGCGCCGTTGAACCAGATCATCTTGGGGCGACGAGCGTCAGGGTATTGCGACACGCTGATCTCGCTGTGATCGATCTCTTCGCCAACCAGGTGCAGTTCACCCAGGCGGGCGCGCTCGCGCTTGCCGTACAGGTAGGCGATGGCCAGGATCGCCACCACGCCGGCCAGCATCGCCGGGATCATGGGTACGAAAATGTCCGATGGATCCACGTGCAGCGCGCTGGCGGCGCGGGCGGTGGGGCCGCCCCATGGGGTCATGTTCATTACCCCGCCGGCGAGGATGATCAGGCCGGCCATGATCCGCGGGCTCATGCCGATGCGGCTGTACAGCGGCAGCATGGCGGCCACGCAGATCATGTAGGTGGTGGCACCGTCACCGTCCAGCGATACCACCAGGGCCAGCACCGCAGTGCCCACCGAGACTTTCAGCGGATCACCCTTGACCAGCTTGAGGATCTTGCGCACGGCCGGGTCGAACAGGCCGGAGTCGATCATCAGGGCGAAATACAGGATGGCGAACATCAGCATCACGCCGGTGGGGGCCAGCTTGGTGATGCCTTCGAGCATCATCGGGCCGATCTTCGGCGCGAAGCCACCGAACAGGGCGAACAGGATGGGCACGATGATCAGGGCGATCAGCGCCGACAGGCGCTTGGTCATGATCAGGAACATGAACGTGATGACCATGGCGAAGCCAAGGAAAGTCAGCATGGGAATACTCCAGGCGTAGCGCGGCTAGGGAATGGCGATCGGGAAGGATCAGCGCAGGACGGCAAGCACGAGGCGTACGGGAGTGGGGACAGCGAACAGGCGGGTACGAGCGGACATCAGAATCACCATTGTTGTTGTTAATAGGGCCGGGAGCGCGCGTGCGCTCGCTCTGGCCAACCGGTCTGTCGCCGGTGGTGGGAGGCGATCCTAATGGCGCAAGCTTTCAGCCAGCTTTCGCCGAAGAAAGGAAGTCGCGGCTGTGGCAATGCCCGACAGGCGGCATACAGTGAAGGACTTCAAGGCAAAGGAGGCAGGGACATGGACCCATTGCACAGCGGGGGCTGCCATTGCGGCCGGGTGCGTTATCAATTCAGTGGGCCGTTGCAGGATATCGCCCACTGCCATTGTTCGATCTGTCGTCGGGTCAGCGGCGGCTTGGTCACGACCTGGATCACCCTGCCCGCCTCGGCTTTCCGGTGGCTGCAAGGCATTCCTGCCCGTTATGACTCGTCTGCCAGCTGTGCGCGTTACTTCTGTAGTGATTGCGGGGCGCACCTGGCGCTCATCACCCAGCTGAGCCCGGACAGCATCGACGTCACTATCGCCACCCTGGACCACCCGGAGCAGGCCCCGGCGCAGCGGCATATCTGGACCGACAGTCGCCTGCCCTGGCTGCACCTGGACGAGCACTTGCCGCAGGAACCGCAAGAAACCCTGTAGCCGCGGTCGCGAGGCGCTCAAGAACGCCAAGCAAGGCCTGTGGTCCTTTTCGCAACCCCGCGGGTTCGGCTGCGGTTATGGCAGTTCCAGACCGCCGGCGGCCTTGTGCAGCGCCCGCAGGTGTTCGCCCACCTGCTTGAGGTTGGCTTCGTTGGCGGCAATTTCCGCTGCCCGGGCCGGTTCCAGCAAGGCTCGCACTTCCTTGTCCAGGTCGCCGGTCAAGGATTGCAGTTGCTTTTGCCGCGTGCTGCTTTCCGACTCCAGGCGCTGCCATTCGCTGGGCTGTGGCAGGCCATAGCCACTGCTGCCCAGCAGTTCCGCCGGGCGACTGAGGAAGCCGCTGTTGGCGAGAATTTCCTGCAAGGTCTTGTTGGCCTGTTCCATACCGCCGTTCTTCAGCTCGCGGGCACCCAGGTAGCGTTGCTTGACCTCGTCCTGGGCCAACAGCAACTGCCGGCGAAAACTGGCTTGCTCCAGCAGTAGCAACGCAGCGCTGGTGCGCAAGTCCGCCTGGTCGAACCATTGGCGGCGCTGTTCGGCGCTCAGGGACAGCCAGTCTTCGACACTGGTTTCCTTGATCGGCAGGTGCTTCTTGATGACTTCGAACATCGCCTGGTAGCGATCGCGAAAGGAGTCGAAGCGATAGCCCAGGCGCAGGGCCTCGCGAGGATCGTCGAGCACGCTGGTATCGGCCAGTCCCCTGCCCTTGAGCACCTCCAGGAGACCGTTGGGCATGATGCTGTCCAGGCCAACCAGTTGCTGGTTGTTGCTGCCGCTACGCAGCAGCTTGAGGCTTTCCACGGCGCAGTTGTTGGACAGGAAGTAATAGTTGCCGTCGTAGCTCCAGTGCATTTCGGCGGCGTGCTCCACCACTTCCTCGATTTCGCTGCGCGAGAGGTTCAGGGGCACCGAGGCCAGGCTGCGCAGCTCGGTCTTGGTGTACTCGTCGATCACCTGGGACAGCGGCAGGATGAACAGGCGTGACGGGTACTTGCCCACCAGGCCGTCCCAGCTGGAGAGCTGCACGTCACCGACGAAAGCGCGATAGGACAGAACCAGGTGCTGGTCCAGGTCCAGCCGGCAATCCGGCCCACGAGGCCGGCCCGGCGCGCAGATCACCAGGCGCAGCATGCTGTGGCCCCAGCGACTGACCCAGTTCTGGTTGGCTTCGGCCAGCAGGTAGTCCACCGCGTAGACCCGCTCCGGGTCGACCTTCCCCAGGGGCGTCTTGGCAAAGTCGTTGCCGGCATTGAGGAACGCAAAGGACTTGGCGCAGGTGTCCTTGGCGGCTGGTGCCCAACCGAAGTGCTCCTGGTAGTAGCGATATAGCGCCGGACGCCGACAGGCGTAGCTCGGGTCGAGGAGGAAGTACTCCATGTTCACCGCGACGAACTCTTTGGGATTGGTCGTCTCGTAGAGGTCGGGGCTGCGGGCAACCTGGCGGTTGTGCTGCTCACGCTCCCCGCGGCGGCCGACGTACTGCGGCCAGCCGGCCAGGTCCAGCAGGCGCGGGTCGTCGCTCAGGGTGAAGCGGCGATCGTTCTGGCCGCGACAGGCGTCTGGCAGGCCCACCAGGCCTGTGGTGCCGTTGTTGCGGGTGCAGCGTTGGATCAGGCTGCGCTCGGCGCTGGGCCAGAGGCGCGCACGATCATAGATATGGGTCAGCTCATGGAGCACGGTGGCGAGCATTTCCCGGCGCACGGTGCCATGGGGGCGATGGGTCTTCTGGGTGGCGGCAGAACCATCGGCGAGGCTGGGTAGCAGTGCGCGGTTCAGGTCCAGCTCCGCGACCAGGGAGGCCTCGCCATAGGCGTTGTCCGGCATGCGGTCGGTCCAGCCGACGTCGATGGTGCGGTCCAGTTGCTGGATGAAGCGTGGCGGCAAAGCCTGCATCGCTTCATCCAGCAGCGCCTGGCTGGCTTGTTGTTGCTGCGGGTTCAGGCCGTCGGTCTTCAGGCGCAGCTTCAACTCGGCTTGGGCGCTGGCACAGGACAACCCCAGGGCTGCCGCGAGCAGCCAGGCGAAGAGTGGTTTCACAGGGCGAGGATGGCTTCGGCGAGCACCTGGTCGCTGGCGTCACGAGCTTCCGGTACGCGAGAGCGCAGGGTGCCGAAGGCGGCCTCCAGCTGGGCACCACGGATATCGCCGTTGCTGGCGACGAAGCTGGCGGCGTCGTCGTGGGCTTCGCGAACGATCTTGGAGTCACGGATGGATGTAGTGGTGTCCGAGGTGAAATCGATCGTGCGGCCGAAGGCGCGAACGATGATGTTACTGGTGGCCACCAGGGTATGTGCCTGGGCCACGTCGGCCAACAACAACAGGCCGAGGGTGGCGGCAATCAGTGGGCTACGCATGGAACGACTCCGGAATAACAGGGGTGGCTATTGGACGAGAATTGCCTGCGCCAGTTCAAGGTCGCTGGCATGAAGTTTTGCCGGGGCGTGGCGCAGATATTTCAGCGCTGACTCCAGGCGCGCACCAAGCAGTCGACCGTCCGTTGCAACGAAGGCAGCGGCGTCATCCTGGGCGGCAAGTACAAGTTTATGGTCGAAGGGCGCGGAGGTCACCTGGCTAGTAGCGTAGGCGGTGATGACCGAGCTCTGGGTGCTCAGGTCCATTGCCTGTGCCAGGTTGGTCCAACCAAGGACGATCAATACGGGAGCGATAAGCGTGATGCGGAACAAACCCATGGGTCTCTACAGCTGAAAACCAGCGGCCAAGGCTAGCGCAATGACCGCCGGAGGACCAGCGCAGAGGGCTCCAGGTGCGTAGCTGCACCTGAAGTCGACGATGCTCAGATGGCCAGGATGGCCTGGGCCAGTTGTGCGTCCGTGGCCTGTTGCAGCAGTGGGGCCTGCTGGCGGATGTGGGCGAAGGCGCTTTCCAGTTTCACGCCGCGAATGGCGCCATCGGTGGCGACGAAGCTGGCGGCGTCATCCCGGGCAGCACGGACGATCTTGTGGTCGCGCAGGGAGGATGTGGCGTCGGAGGTGGCATCGGAGGTGGCCTTGAGCGCGCCGACGATGGCATCGGTGGTCACGATCAGGCTGGTGGCGTGGGCGTTGGCGGCCAGGGCCAGCAGTGCGGCAGCGCTAAGCAAGCGGAGACGGGACATGGATAACTCCTGTAGATGAACAGACAGATGAAGGGCGCTGAGTGAGACGCCGGGCAGTCACTGCGAGGTGCTGTGTCTGATAGCTCTGACGCAGCTCGAGCGAGAATCGCCACGTCAGGACTGATATTAGGCTCAGCCGTTCTGTTCGCCCATACCTGCTCAGGTCCGCCAGAAAGGTTTGCGCAGTTCTGCTGCCCTTTCGCAATGACTGATGCCGCTGTCTGCCAGTTGTCGCTCATCCAGTTGGGCCAGCAGCCGACGGGTCCTGCTTCGTTCCTGCATGTTCCTGAAAGCGTCCAGCCAAGTGTGCAAGGCCTGGAGGCCGGTGTGCCTGACTGATGAGTTCATGATGCGATCCTCGATGAAAGGCCGGGCATTGTTCCCGTAGATCACATGATGAGCCGTGCCAGCAGGCGCGGACAGGTACACCAGGGGAAAATTGTACTGGTTCAGTTTTGAATTATTTAAAACTGTACTTGTCGCTATCGACCGAGGCTGTACGCCGGGCTCCAGGGTTTTTCAGGCCAGAAACGACAAGACCCGCCGCGGTTTCCCGTGGCGGGTCTTGTTAATGCAATTCGGGGTGCTGGCGGTGGACCCGGTGGGTCAGGGCCAGCGACGCTGAGTTAGCGCCAGAACGGCTTGCTCAGCTCTTCGTAGCGTTGTGCTTCGCTGATCCCGGCATCGGCCAGCAGACGCGAGTCCAGGCGAGCCAGTTGATGGCGGCTGGAGATGCGGCGCTGCCACAGCATCAGGTTGGCGATGATACGCAGAGGCATGGAAGCCTGGGATTTTGCAGCCTTGTCTTCGAAGAACAGTTCGGAACTGAGTGTACGTTCCATGGTTGACATCCTTCCGCTTGTGGCGGGATCAGGTAGTGGTTTAACTGGTGCCCATGATCCTCCTCCGGCGCAAGACTCTGTAGATACAGTTCACCTGTATTGTGAATGACCAGTTAACTGTTTATAGGGGCTGTACTGTTCCGAAATGGCACAACTGTACCTGTCAGCACCTTTTTGGTGCATTTCGCGGATTTTTGGTGGGTAGGCGGCGGTTTCAGGCGAGGAAAAGACCGGTACAGCAGTACAGTTTTTGCAATGTTGTAGAAGTGAAGTCGGCGGGCTGGCGCAACTGTGCTTGCGTCAGCCGCCGACTGTATCCATCACTCGGCGAGCATCTTCCCGGTTTCTTCCAGGTTGATGTGCCAGCTCAGGGCTTCACGCAGGATGTGCGGGGTGTGGCCACCCAGGGCGCAGGCCTTGGTGAAGTAATCGTTGAGGGCGTCGCGGTAGGACGGATGCACGCAGTTGTCGATGATCACCCGTGCCCGCTCCCGGGGCGCCAGGCCGCGCAGGTCGGCCAGGCCGATTTCGGTGACGAGGATGTCGACGTCGTGCTCGGTGTGGTCCACATGGCTGACCATGGGCACCACGCTGGAAATAGCCCCGTCCTTGGCGATCGACTTGGTAACGAAGATCGCCAGGTGCGCGTTACGGGCGAAGTCCCCCGAGCCGCCGATGCCGTTCATCATCCTGGTGCCGCAGACGTGGGTGGAGTTGACGTTGCCGTAGATGTCGAACTCCAGCGCGGTGTTGATACCGATGATGCCCAGGCGCCGTACCACTTCGGGGTGGTTGGAGATCTCCTGCGGGCGCAGCACCAGCTTGTCCTTGTAGCGCTCCAGGTTGCCGAACACATCGGCGTTGCGCCGGCTCGACAGGGTAATGGAGCTGCCCGAGGCGAAGCTCAGCTTGCCGGCATCGATCAGGTCGAAGGTCGAGTCCTGCAGTACTTCGGAGTACATGGTCAGGTTTTCGAAGGGCGACTCGATCAGGCCGCACATCACCGCGTTGGCGATGTTGCCGATACCGGCCTGCAACGGGCCGAGCTTGTTGCTCATGCGCCCGGCCTCCACTTCCCGCTTGAGGAAGTCGATCAGGTGGTTGGCGATGCCCTGGGTCTCGCTGTCCGGGGTCGAGACAGTGGATGGCGAGTCGGACTGGTCGGTGATGACGATGGCGGCGATCTTGTCCGCCGGGATCGGGATGGCGGTGCTGCCGATGCGGTCGTCGACCTTCACCAGCGGGATCGGCGTGCGGGTTGGGCGATAGGTCGGGATATAGATGTCGTGCAGCCCTTCCAGGTTCGGGTTGTGCGCCATGTTGATCTCGACGATCACTTGCTTGGCGAAGATCGCGAAGCTGGCGGAGTTGCCCACCGAGGTGGTCGGCACGATGTGCCCCTGCTCGGTAATGGCCACCGCCTCGATCACGGCGATGTCCGGCAGCTTGAGCTGCTGGTTGCGCAGTTGTTCGACGGTTTCCGACAGGTGTTGGTCGATGAACATCACTTTGCCGGCGTTGATCGCCTTGCGCAGGGTGCTGTCCACCTGGAACGGCATGCGCCGGGCCAGTACGCCGGCCTCGGTCAGTTCCTTGTCCAGGTCGTTGCCCAGGCTGGCGCCGGTCATCAGGCTGATTTTAAGCGGTGACACCTTGGCCCGTTCGGCCAGGGCATGGGGCACGGCCTTGGCTTCACCGGCGCGGGTGAAGCCGCTCATGCCGACGGTCATGCCGTCCTCAATCAGAGCGGCAGCGTCTGCAGCGCTCATCACCTTATCCAACAACGAAGGCAAGCGGATACGATCACGGTACATGGATTGTTATCTCGGGCAACGAAAGCAAGAAGCGCAGTCTAGTGATTTCCAAAAAAAACGCCCCGCGACAAAGGTCGAATGAAGGGGCCCGTTCCAGAGCCTTCCGTCGGCTTGCTGGTATAAATAAAAAACCCCAGCCTACTAAAGGCTGAGGTTTGGGGTATTGCGCTACAGCAGGGTTATTCGACGGCTTTGACCATGTCTTCGATGACCTTCTTGGCGTCGCCGAAGACCATCATGGTCTTGTCCAGGTAGAACAGTTCGTTGTCCAGGCCGGCATAGCCGCTGGCCATGGAGCGCTTGTTGACGATGACGGTCTTGGCCTTGAAGGCCTCGAGGATCGGCATGCCGGCGATGGGCGATTTAGGATCGTTCTTCGCTGCCGGGTTGACCACGTCGTTGGCGCCGAGCACCAGTACCACGTCGGCCTGGCCGAACTCGGAGTTGATGTCCTCCATCTCGAACACCTGGTCGTAGGGCACTTCTGCCTCGGCCAGGAGCACGTTCATATGGCCAGGCATGCGCCCTGCCACCGGGTGGATCGCGTACTTCACGGTCACGCCACGGTGGACCAGTTTCTCGGTGAGTTCCTTCAGCGCGTGCTGGGCGCGTGCCACCGCCAGGCCGTAGCCGGGCACGATGATCACGGTGTCGGCGTTGGTCAGCAGGAAGGTCGCGTCGTCGGCCGAGCCGGACTTCACCGGGCGGGCCTCCTGGGCGCCAGCTGGACCGCCGGCATCGGCGCTGTTGCCGAAGCCGCCGAGCAGCACGTTGAAGAACGAGCGGTTCATCGCCTTGCACATGATGTACGAGAGGATTGCGCCGCTGGAGCCCACCAGGGAGCCGGCGATGATCAGCATCGAGTTGTTCAGCGAGAAGCCGATGCCCGCCGCCGCCCAGCCCGAGTAGCTGTTGAGCATCGACACCACCACCGGCATGTCGGCGCCGCCGATAGGGATGATGATCAGCACGCCCATGATGAAGGCCAGGGCCAGCATCAGGGCGAAGGCGCCCAGGTTGCCGGTGACCATGAAGGTGATGCCCAGGCCCAGGGTAGCCAGGCCCAGTACCAGGTTCAGCTTGTGCTGGCCGGCGAACTGTACCGGTGCGCCCTGGAACAGGCGGAACTTGTACTTGCCCGACAGCTTGCCAAAGGCAATCACCGAACCGGAGAAGGTGATGGCACCGATGGCCGCGCCGAGGAACAGCTCCAGGCGGTTGCCGGTGGGGATCGAGTCGCCCAGCTGCTTGACGATGCCCAGGGACTGCGGCTCGACCACGGCGGCGATGGCGATGAACACCGCGGCCAGGCCGATCATGCTGTGCATGAAGGCCACGAGCTCAGGCATCTTGGTCATTTCGACGCGTTTGGCCATGATCGAGCCGGCGGTGCCGCCGATCAGCAGGCCGACGATCACATAGCCGATACCGGCGGTGGCGAGCTCGGCGCCGAGCTTGTAGATCAGGCCGACGGTGGTCAGTACCGCCAGGGCCATGCCCAGCATGCCGAACAGGTTGCCGCGGCGCGACGTAGTCGGGTGCGAAAGCCCCTTGAGCGCCTGGATGAAGCACACCGAGGCGATCAGGTAGAGGGTGGTTACCAGGTTCATGCTCATTATTTCTGCACCTCTTCTTTGGCTTTGGGCGCTTTCTTCTTGAACATTTCCAGCATGCGGCGGGTGACCAGGAAGCCACCGAACACGTTGACCGCGGCCAGGGCCACGGCCAGGGTGCCCATGGTCTTGCCCAGCGGGGTTACGGTCAGGGCGGCGGCCAGCATGGCGCCGACAATGACGATTGCGGAAATGGCGTTGGTCACCGCCATCAGCGGTGTGTGCAGTGCGGGTGTGACGTTCCAGACCACGTGATAACCGACATAGATCGCCAGCACGAAGATGATCAGGTTGTAGATACCGGGGGAGATGAGCTCTTCCATCGTCTGAATCCCTGCTTAGGCGTTTTTGCGGATGACTTGGCCGTCGCGGCACATCAGGCACGCGGCGACGATGTCGTCTTCGAGGTTGACGTCGAACTGCCCTTCTTTGGTGAAGACAAGCTTCAGGAAGTCCAGCAGGTTGCGGGCATACAGGGCCGACGCGTCGGCAGCTACTGCGCCGGCGAGGTTGGTCGGGCCGACGATGGTCACCCCGTTCTCGACCACCACCTGGTCAGCCACGGTCAGCGGGCAGTTGCCGCCCTGGGCGGCGGCCAGGTCGATGACCACCGAGCCGGGCTTCATCTGGGCCACGGTATCGGCGCTCAGCAGTGTCGGCGCCTTGCGGCCGGGGATCAGGGCGGTGGTGATGACCACGTCCGCCTGCTTGGCGCGCTCGTGCACGGCCAGGGCCTGGCGCTGCATCCAACTGGCTGGCATTGGGCGAGCGTAGCCACCAACGCCTTCGGCGCATTCGCGCTCTTCATCGGTTTCGTAAGGGACGTCGACGAACTTGGCACCCAGGGATTCGATCTGCTCCTTGACCGCTGGGCGTACGTCGGAAGCCTCGATCACCGCACCCAGGCGCTTGGCCGTGGCGATGGCTTGCAGGCCAGCCACGCCGGCGCCGAGGATCAGCACACGGGCGGCCTTAACGGTACCGGCGGCGGTCATCAGCATCGGCATGAAGCGCGGGTAGTAGTGGGCTGCCAGCAGCACGGCCTTGTAGCCGGCGATGTTGGCCTGGGACGACAGCACGTCCAGGCTCTGGGCCCGAGAAGTGCGCGGCGCAGCTTCCAGGGCGAAGGCGGTGATCCCGCGTTCGGCCAGCTTGGCGATGGTTTCATTGCTGAACGGGTTGAGCATGCCTACCAGGACGGTCCCGCTCTTGATCAGAGCCAGCTCGCTGTCGTTGGGGGCTACTACCTTGAGGATCAGCTCGGCGCCAAAGGCATCGTTGGCGCTGCCAATGGTCGCCCCTGCCGCTTCGTAGGTACTGTCGGGAACGCTGGCGTTGATGCCGGCGCCGCTTTGCACAGTGACTTTATGACCCTGGCCGATCAGCTTCTTGATGGTTTCCGGGGTTGCAGCAACCCGCGTTTCACCTGTCTGGGTTTCGAGAGGAACACCAATGTGCACGTCAAATCTCCTGCTTGATCTTATTGCTTGCGATCTTTCTTAGAAGGCCAGCGCACTACGCAGGGGCGCTGGGGCGGCCGATCAGCACGATCCCGCTGAAATCACAGCGGGGCGCGGCATTTTGCAGGCGAACTTTGAGGCCTTCAAGGCATTCTGACTAGTGACGGAAAATTAACTACAAGTCACCCCGTGACCGAATGTCGCAACCCTCTGGGCTTAGGCCTTGTAGGCCTTGGCTTTCAAGGGTTTTACCGCAAATTTAAGTTTTTTCGCATTGGTGACATGAATGCACATACATTGTCTGCCAATAAACCCTACAACCCACGTGGTTAGCTGCTTGGAGAAGGTTTTTGGTCGATGTCGGTACAGTCTGTCTATATGCGACAAATAGTTATATCTGTAGTGCTTTGATTTTTCTGACTACGAGGTCAAGTAAGGCTGGAGGCCTTAATTTTCCAGGGTGTAGCTGTGTGCCTGGTGTACCAGCCAATCGCGAAATGCCCGTAGCGAGGCTGACTCGACCTTCCGCTCGGGAATCATCAGGTAATACGCCTTGATGCTCGACAGGGCCTTGGGGTTGGCGATCACCAGGCGCTTCTCCGCCAGTTCACGCTGGATCAGGAACGGCGGGATCAAGGCGATGCCCATGTCGTGCATGGCGGCCTGGGCGAGCATTGAGAATAGCTCGTAGCGTGGGCCTGTCATGTCGCGGGGGATGTTCAACTGCTGGGAGTTGAACCATTGGCGCCAGGCGTAGGGCCGGGTGGTCTGCTGTAGCAGGGGCAGCTCGGCAATGGCTTCGGGGGATAACTGTTGAAGTTCGCCCAGCATGGCCGGGCTGCATACCGGCATGGGGTGTTCGTCCATCAAACGGTGGGACTGGGTGCCGGACCAATCGGCGTCGCCGAAGTAGATGGCAGCGTCGAAGGGAGTATCGGCGAACAGGAATGGCCGGGTGCGGTTGGTCAGATTGACGGTGACGTCCGGGTGCCGTTGCTGGAAGTCCTTGAGGCGTGGCAGCAGCCACTGGGTGCCGAAGGTCGGGACCACGGCCAGTTCGATGACGTTGGCGCCCTGCTGCCCCATCACCGATAGCGTGTCGCGTTCCACTGCATCCAGCTGGGTGGCAACCCGGCGGCTATAGGACAGGCCGGCCTCGGTCAGCTTGACCCCGCGTCGGGAGCGGCGGAACAGCTCGACGCCGAGGAACTCCTCCAGGCTGGCGATCTGTCGACACACCGCGCCCTGGGTCAGGGATAGCTCCAGGGCAGCCTTGGTGAAGCTCTCGTGACGGGCGGCGGCTTCGAAGCTGATGAGCGCGGCGGTGCTGGGAATTTTTCTGCGCATGTACGGCAATCTCACTAATGAATGCTGTAAATGGCACTTGTCGCCATTTCGAAGTGAGAAATTAGCACAACAGTATGCGAAATCCTCGTTTGCCCGGGGCGACGACCAGGCCTAGGATCAATCCACGATAGTTGGCCTACTTCACGAGGACTCTCCCATGGGCGGCAAAGCAAGCTTCAACTGGATCGATCCCCTTCTGCTGGATCAGCAACTGACCGAAGAAGAGCGCATGGTGCGCGACAGCGCCGAGCAGTTTGCCCAGGGCAAGCTGATGCCGCGGGTCCTGGAGGCTTTCCGCCATGAGCAGACCGATCCGGCGATCTTCCGCGAGATGGGTGAAGTGGGCCTGCTGGGGGCGACCATTCCCGAGCAATACGGCGGCAGTGGCCTGAACTACGTGTGCTACGGCCTGATCGCCCGTGAAGTGGAGCGTGTGGATTCCGGTTACCGCTCGATGATGAGCGTGCAGTCGTCCCTGGTGATGGTGCCGATCAACGAATTTGGCACCGAGGCGCAAAAGCAGAAGTACCTGCCGAAGCTGGCTTCCGGTGAGTGGATTGGCTGCTTCGGCCTGACCGAACCTAACCATGGCTCCGATCCGGGCGCTATGGTGACCCGTGCGCGCAAGGTGGATGGCGGCTACAGCCTGACCGGCAGCAAGATGTGGATCACCAACAGCCCGATCGCCGATGTGTTCGTGGTCTGGGCCAAGGACGACGCTGGCGATATCCGTGGCTTTGTCCTGGAGAAGGGCTGGAAGGGCCTGAGCGCCCCGGCTATCCATGGCAAGGTTGGCCTGCGGGCGTCGATCACCGGCGAGATCGTCATGGATAACGTGTTCGTTCCGGAAGAAAACATCTTCCCTGATGTGCGTGGCCTGAAAGGTCCTTTCACCTGCCTGAACTCGGCACGCTACGGTATTTCCTGGGGCGCCCTGGGAGCCGCCGAGTTCTGCTGGCACACCGCTCGCCAGTACACCCTGGATCGTCAGCAGTT
>NZ_CP049045.1:5567500-6690000 GCF_001705995.2 Pseudomonas sp. BIOMIG1BAC
CGCAAAAGACTTTGCGCACTATATTGCTCAATGCCTATTACTTGAGCATCATGCCCCAAGCGCCCTGTTTTCTTTCCAACACTTTGGATGCCCTCTGCATGAATGACCAACCCCGCAGTCTTGCCTCGACCCTGTTTCCGGTTGGCCTGCTACTTATCGCCATGGCTTCGATCCAATCGGGAGCCTCCCTGGCCAAAAGCATGTTCCCCATTGTGGGCGCCCAGGGGACGACAGCGCTTCGACTGGTGTTCGCCAGCATCATCATGCTTCTGCTACTAAAGCCCTGGCGCGCCAAATTCACCGCCAAGACACTACGTTCGGTCCTGGTCTACGGCATGGCCCTGGGCGGAATGAACTTCCTCTTCTATATGTCGTTGAGAAGCGTGCCACTGGGAATCGCCGTCGCCCTGGAGTTCACGGGACCATTGGCTGTTGCCCTCTATGCGTCACGCAGGGCACTCGACTTTGTCTGGATCGCCTTGGCTATCATCGGATTACTCCTGCTGATACCGACTGGAGCCACCGAGACTCCCATCGATCTGGTCGGGGCCGGTTACGCCCTGGGGGCTGGTGTCTGCTGGGCGCTGTATATCCTGTTTGGGCAAAAAGCCGGCGCCGAGCACGGAGTCCAGACCGCAGCGCTGGGTGTACTGATTGCTGCCTTGTTCGTGGCTCCTATCGGTATTGTTCACGCAGGCACTGCCCTGCTCACACCTGCACTGATTCCCGTAGCGCTGGGCGTCGCCATCCTGTCCACCGCCCTCCCCTACAGCTTGGAGATGGTTGCCCTGACACGCATACCAGCCCGAACCTTTGGCACCCTGATGAGTATCGAACCTGCTTTCGGCGCACTCTCTGGCCTATTGTTCCTGCATGAGTACCTATCCCTGGCGCAGTGGACCGCCATTGCCTGCATCATCTTCGCTTCCGTAGGAGCAACCATGACCATGCGCCGTGAGTCCAAACCATTAGTTGCAGCTGATTGAGACGCAAGTCTGGTAATTGGCGCTCAATTAGGCCATGTTTAGTCGGCTACTCAACGTCACCCAGGAAGTTGCCAGACAGGGATATCGCCAACGGTACTGCAGTCACACTCGGGCATCAGATCCGAGGCTAGCGATAAGGACGGGGATGAAACGATTTTTGATACTGTTGACCATACTTGCCATTGCAGGCTGTGCGGCAACCAGCAAGACCGAAGTCAAACGGGGTAAAAAAGGACTCCACATCAATTGCTCGGGCTTGTCCTCCTCATGGGACAAGTGCTACACCAAGGCAGCCGAGTCCTGCGGTCCGAAGGGCTACAAGGTGATCGCCAAATCCGGCGACACGGTTGAAGATCCGGGAGACTACCCTTTCGGCCTCAACCCTGCCGGTTACACCAGCCGCAGCATGATCGTCATCTGCAAATAGGTTGACCTGCCTGTTCTCAAGCAGCTACTGCAGTTGCTTGAGAATCTGTTCGTGGCTGGACGCCAGGATCTGCTGCTGGATATCCGGACTCACGAGCATCCGCGCCACCACCAGCGCACCTACACACTGTGACAGTATCGACCAGGCCAGGCTTTCGCTCCCCAGCGTTTGCGCCCAAGCCTGATGCAAGCGACAGATCAGATTCTCGGACTGTTGCCGCACCTCGACACTGCCCCGGGAAATCTCCGCCCCCAGGGCAGGAATGGCACAACCAGCTGCTGGTTGCTGCAAGTGCGCCATACTCAAGTACTGCTGCAGGCAACGCTGCAACTTCTCCTGATCGTGCTGCCCATGCCCACCCAAGCGCTCCAGGCTCTGCTTCAACTCACGCTCGACAATCGAACCAAATAGCTCGTCCTTGGAAGCGAAATGGCTATAGAACGCCCCACCGCTCAGGCCAATGGCTTTCATCAAGGCATCGACACCCACGGTGGAAAACCCTTCATTCTTGGCCTGGCCTGCGCTGCTTTGCAGCAAACGCTCCCGGGTTTCCTGCTTGTGACCGGCTGAATAGCGCATCCCTGAAAAGCTCCACCAGTGTTCTTGACGATCGAAAAATCATAGCATAACGTTCGTTTACCTAACGATCGTTTACTAAAGAGCGAACCCCATGACTACAACCTTGAACAAGAAAGTCGTACTGGTGGTCGGTGCCGGCGATGCCACAGGAGGTGCCATTGCCAAACGTTTCGCCGCAGAAGGTTTTATCGCCTGCCTCACTCGACGCAACGCGGACAAACTGCAGCCCCTGGTGCAAAGCATCCAGCATGCCGGAGGCCAGGCCCATGGTTTTGCCTGCGACGCCCGCAAGGAAGAGGAAGTGATCGCCTTGATCGAACAGATCGAAACCCAGATCGGCCCGATCGAAGCATTCGTTTTCAATATCGGCGCCAATGTGCCCTGCAGCATCCTTGAAGAAACCGCGCGCAAGTATTTCAAAATCTGGGAAATGGCCTGTTTTTCAGGTTTTCTCAATGCCCGCGAAGTGGCCAAGCGCATGGTCACTCGCAAACGCGGCACCATCCTGTTCACCGGTGCCACGGCAGGTGTTCGTGGCGCTGCGGGCTTTGCCGCCTTCGCCGGAGCCAAGCACGGCATCCGCGCCCTGGCCCAGAGCATGGCCCGGGAACTGGGCCCAATGAACATCCACGTCGCCCATATCATCGTCGACGGTGCCATCGATACCGACTTCATCCGTACCAGCTTTCCCGAGAAATACGCACTCAAGGACCAGGACGGCATCCTCGATCCCGTACACATCGCCGAGAACTACTGGTACCTGCACAATCAACCACGAGATGCCTGGACCTTCGAACTGGACCTGCGCCCCTGGAACGAGCGCTGGTAATCCGCCCCGACAAGAACAATCATCGAGACCGAATCATGAGCAAAACCGTGGAGTTCTTCTTCGACCTGGGCAGTCCGACCGCCTACCTGGCCTACACCCAGTTACCCAGAATCTGTGCCGAGACCGGCAGCCAGCTGACGTACCAACCCATGCTGCTCGGCGGCATATTCAAGACCACCGGCAATGCCTCGCCCATCAGCATTCCTGCCAAGGGCCGCTACATGCTGCATGATCTGGCGCGCTTCGCTCGACGCTATGAGGTCGAGCTTGAATTCAATCCGCATTTCCCCATCAACACCTTGCTGCTGATGCGTGCGGTGACCGGTGTTCAGATGCATCTGCCTGAGCGCTTCGTCGAGTTCATCGACTGCCTGTTCCGCGCACTCTGGGTCGAACAGCGCAACCTCAACGATGCCGTCGTCATCACCCAGGTCCTGGAGCGAGCCGGCTTCGATCCACAGCAGGTCCTCGACCTGAGCAATGACGAAGAGGTCAAGGCCCGGCTCAAGGACAACACCGATCTGGCATTGAAACGAGGGGTGTTCGGTGCCCCCAGCATGTTCGTGGGTGACGAGCTGTTTTTTGGCCAGGACCGCCTGGATTTTGTCCGCGAGGCTCTCGAGCGACATTGAACCCTGCACGCCCGGTCACACACCGGGAGTGCAGCTGGCCATCACCCGCCTTGCACGGGTGATGGTCGATTTCAGATCGCCGCCGTACGAACCTGCAACCACTCCAGCGCCGCCCCTTGCAACAAGGGGCTCAAGCGCTGGCGTACCTGGTCATGATAGGCGTTGAACCAATCACGCTCATCCTGGGTGAGCAGCGCAGGCTCCAGGCAGCGAGTGTCGATCGGGCACAGGGTCAGGGTTTCGAACGTCAGGAACTCACCGAACTCGGTACTCCCCGCCTCGCGGTTCAGCACCAGGTTTTCGATGCGTACCCCCCACTGCCCTGGTCGATATGTCCCAGGCTCGATGGACGTGATCATCCCCGGCTGCATTGCAGTCTGCGGCGCCGGTGCAGCCTGATAGGCGATAACCTGCGGACCTTCATGGACATTGAGGAAATAACCGACCCCGTGCCCAGTGCCGTGTCCGTAATCCACGCCGTCGGCCCAGATTGGCGCACGGGCAATGGCATCCAGCAGTGGCGAGAGGATCCCCTTGGGGAACCGGGCTCGAGACAAGGCGATGACCCCCTTGAGCACACGGGTGCAGTCACGCTTCTGCTCGGTGCTTGGCGTACCGATCGGCACCATACGGGTGATATCGGTAGTGCCCCCCAGGTACTGGCCGCCGGAATCGATCAGCAGCAGGCCATCGCCCTCGATCACCGCGTGCTCCTCGGCAGTGGCGTGATAATGCGGCATCGCACCATTGGCATTGAACGCCGCGATGGTGTTGAAGCTCAACGACACATAACCCGAACGCCGTTCACGGGCTGCCGTCAGGCGTTCGTCGATGGTCAGCTCGGTGATACGTTCATGACCCAGGGCACCGTCCAACCAGGCGAAGAACTCGCACAGCGCCGCACCGTCCTGCTCCATGGCCTGGCGAATATGCTCGGCATCGGCCAGGCTCTTGCGTGACTTGGCCAGGGTCGTGGGGTTGAGCCCTTCGACCAGCCGCACCTGCGGATCGAGGTGCTCCAGCAGCCCCACCGTGACCCGTGCCGGATCGATCTGCAGGCTCACATCACCAGGCACCGTACGCAGCGCCGCCGCCACTTGCGAATAATCACGCAGGCTGACGCCATCGGCTTCAAGCACCGCACGCAGCTGCGCATCGACCTTGTCCAGGGCCACGAACAGGGTGGCCTGCTGTTGGCTGATCAGGGCGAAGGAAACGAATACCGGGTTGAAGGACACATCAGCGCCACGCAAGTTGAACAGCCAGGCGATGTCATCCAGGGTGGCGATGAAATGCCAGTCCGCTCCCCGCTCCTTCAACGCCTCGCGCAGCATGGCGAGTTTTTCCACCCGGCTTTGCGTGGCCTGGGGCGGCAGGTGCTGGTAGACCGGCTGGTCGGGCAAGGCCGGACGATCGCTCCAGGCCTCCTGGAGCAAGTCGATATCAGTACGCAACCTGGCTCCGCGCTCTGCCAGCTTGTCGCCCAGGGTACGGGCCGAGGCCAGCGCCATGACCGCACCATCCACCGCCACCACGCCACCGGCCGGCGTCTGCTGCGCCAACCAATCCAGGGGGCCGGGCTGGCCTGGCTGCAGCTTCACCAACTCGATGCCACTGCCCTTGAGCTCCTTGCTGGCTTGTTCCCAGTACCGGCTATCGGCCCAGACACCCGCGAAATCCGCAGTCACGATCAGGGTGCCGACCGAACCGTGGAAACCCGACAACCATTGGCGCCCTTGCCAATAACCCGGCAGGTACTCCGACAAGTGCGGGTCGGCTGAAGGCACCAGCAAGGCATGGATGCCTTCACGGTTCATCAGTTGGCGAACGTGCGCCAGGCGCTGGGGAACCCCTGCGTTGG
This sequence comes from Pseudomonas sp. BIOMIG1BAC, assembly GCF_001705995.2. Taxonomy (NCBI): domain Bacteria; kingdom Pseudomonadati; phylum Pseudomonadota; class Gammaproteobacteria; order Pseudomonadales; family Pseudomonadaceae; genus Pseudomonas; species Pseudomonas sp. BIOMIG1BAC. The sequence goes on from NZ_CP049045.1 coordinate 5,572,815, forward strand.
TCGAAGGCTGCGTACTCATTGTGTCTCCTTAACCGGCTAATCATTGTTATGGAGGGTCGGAAGCGCCCGACCCTCAGGTATTGGCCCCGACCCAGAATGCCGGAGCGCTGGAGGTTGTCGTCTTGATCAGTTGTACCGCGCGATCCACATCCTGCTCGGTGGTGAACCGCCCCAGGCTCAAGCGGATGGTCCTGCCAGCCTGTCGGGCATCGAGCCCCAGCGCCAACAGCACATGAGAGGGTGCATTGCTTGCCGAATTGCAGGCGGAGGTAGAGGAAAACGCCATGGATGCGCTCAATGCAGCCGCGTCGAACTCACCTTCATCGAAGGTCAGGCTCAGGGTATGGGGAATGCGCGAAGCAGCACTGCCATTCAAGCGCAGGCCAGGGACATCAGCCAATTGCTCCAGCAGTCGCTGGCGCAAGGAGACGATCTTCGCGGCCTCCTCCTCCCAGGCCTGGCCAGCCAACTCAAAGGCCGCACCCATGGCGGCAATCTGGTGGGTGGCCAGTGTCCCGGAGCGCAAACCGCCCTCATGCCCGCCACCATGGATCTGCGCCTGCACGTGCTGGCGGGCGCGAGAGCCGACATACAGCGCGCCGATCCCTTTGGGGCCATAGAGCTTGTGAGCGGAAAACGACATCAGGTCCACCGGCCAATGGGCAAGATCGATGGCGACCTTGCCCGCACCCTGGGCGGCATCCACATGGAGCAGGGCCCCCCGCTCGCGGACCGCTCGGCCAATCGCCGGAATGTCATTGATCGTGCCCAGTTCATTGTTGACCAGCATCAGCGACACCAGGACGGTATCGTCCCCCATGGCCTCACTCACAGCCTGGGGGGTGATCAGTCCATCGGCATCAGGGGCCAGGTAGGTCACCGCTACCCCACTGTCCTCCAGTTGCCGGGCCGTATCGAGCACGGCCTTATGTTCGATCTGACTGGTGATGACATGGCCACCGGCCAGGCCACGCGCCTGCATCACACCCTTGAGCGCCAGGTTATTGGACTCGGTCGCACCCGAGGTCCAGACGATCTGCTCCGGTTGCGCACCGACCAATTGCGCCACCTGCTGCCGGGCGTGCTCGACACTGCGGCGCGCCTGCTGGCCGAAGGCATGGGAGCTGGAAGCCGGATTACCGAAATTGGCGTCGAAGCCCAGACACTGGAGCATCACCTGGATGACTCGCTCATCCACCGGCGTGGTGGCGGCATAGTCGAAATAAAGAGGACGTGCGTTCATGGCTGAAAACCTGCGGGGCTTGTTCCCGGACCGGGTCGACTCGAAAAAGAAGCCTCATCGATGCCTCACTCGCAGAGGACGCATCAACGGCAGTCAGCGAAGCGATACCGACCCGATGCTTAAAGGAAGAGGACTTCATTTAAAAGTGCGTAGGAACGCTCCTAGCAACCAGCTTAACAGGCCAGGACCGCAAAATTGAAGTGGGACTTAACAAAGGCTGTCAACGAGCAGTGGCGCCAGGGACAGCACCAACAGCACCGCCATCCCCAGATTGAACAGGCGTAGCCAGCGCGGATTGCGCAACACATTGCGTAGCAGGCTGCCACAGGCCGCCCAAAGACTGACCGTCGGCGCATTGATCAGGGCGAACACCGCAGCAATCACCAGCACATTGGTGAAGTAGCCTTGCAACGGGGTATAGGTGCTGATAGCGCCCACGGCCATCACCCAGGCCTTGGGATTGACCCACTGGAAAGCCGCTGCGCCCCAATATCCCAAGGGTTGGCCCTGCCCCTGTTGCTCATCGGACATGGGACCTGAACGAGCGATCCGCCATGCCAGGTACAACAGGTAGGCCGCACCGACATAACGCAGCACGCCATATAACAGTGGGTAAGCCTGGAACACCGCGCCCAACCCCAGGCCGACCGCCAGCACCAGCACGAAAAAACCACAGCTGATGCCAAGAATATGCGGGATCGAGCGGCCGAAACCGAAGTTCACCCCTGACGCCAACAGCATGGTGTTGTTGGGCCCGGGAGTAATCGAGGTGACCAGGGCAAACAGGGCGAACGCCAACAGCAGGTCGGGCGAAAGGGACATAAGAGGCAGGTTTCCTGGACAAGATCGATCAGGATTCGACCCTAACCTGCGACTGCGGCGAAACCTACGGACAGTTGGCCAGAACTTCGACCCGTACAGTTGCTGTCAACTGGCGGGCTGATGACGACTGAGATTGCGCTGGGCACTCATTTCACCCTGGGTATCGAAAGCTGCGGAATGACCTGCCAACTCGGCCTTTTTCTGCTGGTACTCATCGAATGACAAGCCCCGTCGGTTCAGGGCCTCCAGCGCCAGCTCACGAGTTTCCTCGACGGTGTAAGGGCGCAATTCGGGAGCTTGCGGGCTGGCACAACCGGCCAGAACACTGGAAACCAATAACAGCAGGGCAACGGGAAAAGCCTTCATGGCGAACACCTGGAGCAGCTTGCGAACGATGGACACAGGCTACTCGCGGGCCCGACGACGCAAAAATCATCCCGCTCGATAGTCGCTATCGACTGTTTCGCGACCAGGGCAAGCCACTCTTCAATATTCCTTTAAGACCTATAAATATGGAAACAAGATCTTTTAAGGAATAACAACAACCCTCTATAACAACAGTATCCCGCTGCCAACTGTTGCCAGGGCAACTGTTGCGCTGGCAACAGTCGATCAACAAAACAGTGCTGGCCCAACAACAGGCAAAGCCGCTTTCAGGGCGTAAACCCCGTGATACCGGGCTTGCAGGCGTTGGTACAGCTCTTGCTCCAGAGCCTGGCATCACTCATCGCTCATCGAGCCACTGTTTACCAAGGAGCTGTCCATGTCCCGTCCCTTGAATGTCGTCGCGCTCTCCGGTGGAACCTGGCGTCCATCGCGGACCCTGGTCCTGACCCAGGCCTTGCTGGCCGAGCTCTCAGCCCAACTGCCCATCGACAGTCACCTGATCGAACTGGGCGACATTGCCCGGCCAGTCGGTGCGGCCTTGTCCCGCCAGGAACTGCCGGGCGAGGTCGAGGCGCAACTGCAGGCCATCGAGAACGCCGACCTGCTGATCGTCGCCGCACCGGTGTATCGCGGGTCCTATCCGGGCCTGCTCAAACACCTGTTCGACCTGATCGACCTCAACGCCCTGGTGGACACGCCGGTATTGCTGGCCGCTACGGGTGGTAGCGAGCGGCATGCCCTGGTCCTGGACCACCAGTTGCGCCCACTGTTCAGCTTCTTCCAGGCCCTGACCTTACCGATTGGCGTATACGCCACCGAGGCTGATTTCAGTGACTACCGAATCACCAGTGAGCTGCTGCAGGCGCGCATCCGCCTCGCCGCCGAACGAGCTGCACCGCTGTTTACCGCCCACTCGGACAAACTGTTGAAAATCGCCTGAGGAACAATCATGGATGTGTTCTGGTTTCTCCCGACCCACGGCGATGGTCATTTCCTGGGCACCACCCAGGGGGCTCGTCCGGTCACCCTCAATTACCTCAAGCAGGTGGCCCAGGCCGCAGACACCCTGGGCTATCACGGCGTGCTGATTCCCGCCGGGCGCTCCTGTGAAGACTCCTGGGTCATTGCCTCGGCCCTGGTGCCATTGACCGAGCGCCTGCGTTATCTGGTAGCGATCCGCCCCGGAATCATCTCCCCAACAGTATCGGCACGCATGGCCGCGACCCTTGATCGCCTGTCCAACGGTCGCCTGCTGATCAACGTGGTGACCGGCGGCGATCCCGACGAGAACCGTGGCGATGGTAGCTTCCTCAGCCACAGCGAACGCTATGAAGTCACCGACGAATTCCTGCACATCTGGCGTCGGGTCCTGCAAGGCGAGGCCGTGGATTTCCAGGGCAAGCACCTGCAGGTAGAAAATGCCAAGGCCCTCTATCCCCCGGTGCAAAAACCCTACCCACCGTTGTATTTCGGCGGTTCTTCCGAGGCGGCCCATGAACTGGCCGCCGATCAGGTGGATGTCTACCTGACCTGGGGCGAGCCGCCGGCCGCAGTGGCACAGAAGCTCGCCGACGTGCGTGAGCGCGCAGCCCGCAAGGGCCGTCGGGTGAAGTTCGGGATCCGCCTGCACGTCATCGTGCGCGAAACCGAGGAACAGGCCTGGAAGGATGCCGACCGCCTGATCGAGCACATCAGTGATGAAACCATCGCCGCGGCCCAACAATCTTTCTCGCGCTTCGACTCCGAAGGCCAGCGGCGCATGGCCGCCTTGCATGGCGGGCGCCGTGACCGATTGCAGGTCGCACCCAACCTCTGGGCCGGGGTTGGCCTGGTACGCGGTGGTGCCGGCACGGCCCTGGTGGGCAACCCACAACAGGTGGCCGAACGCATCAAGGAATACGCAGACCTGGGAATCGACAGTTTCATCTTCTCCGGCTACCCGCACCTGGAGGAGGCCTATCGCTTCGCCGAACTGGTATTCCCGCTGCTGCCGGAACCCTACGCCAGCCTGGCCGGTCGCGGTGTCACCAACCTGACCGGGCCGTTCGGCGAAATGATCGCCAATGACGTACTGCCCAACCACGCCTGAGACCTGCCGCCTGCCGTCGTCACGGCAGGCCTGCACCGCCCCTTCCCCGGCCACAAACGGCCCAGAACGAGGAACATCGCGTGACTGCCACACCGCAAAGCGCCCTGTTGTCCCCCCAGCAAACCGCCCGCCAGCTGGCCGCCGAGTTTGCCCTGACCGCCGTCGAACGTGATGAGCGCGGCGGCACCCCCAAGGCCGAGCGTGATGCCCTGCGCCACAGCGGCCTGCTGGCCCTGAGCATTCCCCGCCAGTTCGGTGGGCTCGGTGCCTCCTGGAGCGAAACCCTGGGAGTCGTCCGCGAATTCGCCAGGGTCGACAGTTCCATCGCCCATGTCTTCGGTTTCCACCACCTGATGCTGGCTACCGTGCGCCTGTTCGCCCGGCCCGAGCAGTGGCAACCCTGGTTCGAACAGACGGCACGCAAGAACTGGTTCTGGGGCAATGCCCTGAATCCGCTGGATACCCGCACGGTGGTCAGGAACCTGGGGGGCTGGCGCGAGTTCTCCGGCAAAAAAAGCTTCTGCTCCGGGGCCAGCGATTCGGAAATGCTCATCGCCTCGGCGGTGGACGAAAGCAACGGCGGCAAGTTGCTCATCGCCGCCATTCCCAGCGGCCGCAGCGGCATCACCCTGCACAACGACTGGAACAACATCGGCCAGCGCCAGACCGATAGCGGCAGCGCCACCTTCGAGCGGGTCAGGGTCGAGGAGTCGGAGTTGCTGCTGGACCCGGGCCCTCTGAGCACACCATTCGCCTGCCTGCGTCCACTGATCGCCCAGCTGACCTTCACCCATATGTTCCTTGGGATCGCCGAGGGCGCATTCGCCGAAGCCCGGCAATACACCCTCGGCGAAACCCGGGTCTGGCATCGCTCCAGCGCCCGGGACGTACGCCAGGACCCTTACATCCTCAGCCACTACGGCGAGTTCTGGGTGGCCCTGGAAGGCATACGCCTACTGGTGGAACGCGCCGCGACCCTGCTCGACCAGGCCTGGGCCAAGGGCGCCAAGCTCAGCGCCGAAGAGCGTGGGCACCTGGCCACGGCGATTGCCACCGCCAAGGTCGCCGCCAGCCGCCAGGGCCTGGAGCTGTGCAGCCGATTGTTCGAAGTCACCGGGGCACGCTCGACCCACGCCTCCCTGGGCCTGGACCGACACTGGCGCAACCTGCGCACCCAGACCTTGCACGACCCGCTGGACTACAAACTCCACGAACTGGGGGACTGGGCGCTGAACCAGGCGCTGCCGACCCCGACCTTCTATTCCTAGCCTTGCCTGCGGAGAATGCCCATGCAGCTACTGACCCTGCCCCTCTCGCCCGCCCTGGCGACTTCGATCCGTGCTACCGCCCAGGTATTCGAAGACCCGAAATCCCAGGCCCTGCTGGCACACCTGCAACAGGTGGCGCCGAGTGAGGCCAGCGTGCTGATCATTGGTGAGACCGGGACCGGCAAGGAACTGGTGGCACGGCATATCCACAACCTCAGCGCCCGCCGCCATCGTCCCTTCGTAGCGGTGAACTGCGGGGCCTTCTCGGAATCCCTGGTGGAGGCCGAGTTGTTCGGCCATGAAAAAGGTGCCTTCACCGGGGCCCTCAGTGCCAAGGCCGGCTGGTTCGAGGAGGCCGATGGCGGCACCCTGTTCCTGGATGAAATCGGGGACCTGCCCATGGCTATCCAGGTCAAGCTGCTACGGGTCCTGCAGGAACGTGAAGTGGTGCGCCTGGGCTCGCGCAAGAGCATCCCGATCGACGTCCGGGTCTTGGCTGCCACCAACGTACAACTGGAAAAGGCCATCAACGCCGGAAATTTCCGTGAAGACCTGTACTACCGCCTGGATGTGGTCAATCTGGAGTTGAGCCCGCTGCGCGAGCGCCCTGGCGATATCCTGCCGCTGACCCGGCATTTCATCGAGGCCTACAGCCAGCGCCTGGGCTACGGCAGCATCAGCATCAGCCCGGAGGCCGAACACAAGCTCAAGCACTACAGCTGGCCAGGCAATATCCGCGAGCTGGAAAACGTCATTCACCACACCCTGCTGATCTGCCGCGACGGCATCATCGCCCAGGGTGACCTGCGCCTGTCGAACATGCGTATCGAGCGCGCCGACGACAGCTACCCTGGGCTTGACGATTCGGCCGAGGGCTTGCTGGAACGAGCCTTCCAAAAACTCTTCGCGGAACAGGCCGGTGCCCTGCATGAAAAGGTCGAGGATGCCCTCTTGCGTGCCGCCTATCGTTTCAGCCACTACAACCAGGTGCATACCGCCAACCTGCTGGGCCTGAGCCGCAATGTCACCCGCACTCGGCTGATCAAGATCGGAGAGCTGGCAGTGAACAAGCGTCGCCCGATAGATGCCCCCAGCGAACGCACCCTGCAGCTGTCGATCTAGCTAACCGGCCAGGCGACAGTGCAAGGCGTTGTCATGGCTGCGGGCAATGCTGCTGCGTACCTGGAACGAGCCGAAGGTCACGGTCCTGGCCCGATAAGCGAGAATCAACTGCCAGAAATCCTGCTCCCCACTCTCGAATCCCTGGAAAGCCGCCTCGCCAGCTTCCCGGGTTTGCCATTGCAGGTAATTGAGCACACGCCGGCCATCGTCGCTGACCTGCACGCTGGCACTGAGGAAACCACCATGATCCTGGGCCAGGCGCTCACTCTGCTCGACCAGGGCCAATACCAGGGGTTCCTGTTGATGAGGCTCGATCTCGAACTCGATCAACTGGGTGAAGCTGTGGTTTTTTTCAAAGACGCTCATGGGTCATTCCCTACTGCGTAAGAGGATCTTGCGGCTGGATGTGCGGCAGGGTAAAACCTCTAGTTAAGTAAAGGTCAAGCCTGTTTTTCACTTTCGGTACCCTCCAGATGATCGATCACGACAGCATCCACAAGGAACTCACCGTCGGCCAGCTGGCGGCCCGCAGCGGGGTAGCCGTCACCGCACTGCATTTCTACGAAACCAAGGGATTGATCAAGAGCCAGCGCAACCAGGGCAATCAACGTCGCTACCCACGCTCGGTGCTGCGTCGGGTCGCCCTGATCAAGGTGGCCCAGCGCCTGGGTATTCCCCTGGCGGAAATCGGCCGGGCCCTGGCTACCCTGCCCGATGATCGCGCACCCACCGCCGCGGATTGGCAGCGCCTGTCGGAACAATGGAGCCGTGAGCTGGACGAACGTATCCAGCAACTGAGCCTGCTGCGCGAGCGCTTGAACCTGTGCATCGGCTGCGGCTGCCTGTCGATGGACGGTTGCCCACTGCGCAACCAGGGCGATTACCTCGGGGAAACCGGCCAGGGCGCCCGGCTACTGGAGCCCGATGCTCCCAACGACGACTTGCCATCCTAGCCAGCGCGGCTCGGCAACGGCCGCCGAGCCGCAGGCATCGCCAGGCAAACTGCCAGGGTTTTGTGACCCGGCTACACCTCGTCGGCCTATCCCACCCCTGCAACATTCCGGGTATAGAGTGAAATCTGCTTGTTCCCCCCACAATAAGAGCAAGGAGCCCCACCATGAGCGTCAAACCCATTCCCGAAGGCTTCATTGGCGTCACGCCCTACCTGGGTATTCGCCAGGCCGCCGAGGCCATCGAGTTCTACAAGAAGGCCTTTGGTGCCGTACAGACCCTGCGCCTGGACATGCCCGATGGCAGCGTCGGCCATGCCGAACTGATCATTGGTGGCGCCCCCATCATGCTCGGCAGCCCTTGCGAGGAGACCCCGATGGGCAGTCCGGAAGCCCACAAGACCTCGGTGGGCCTGCACCTGTATGTGGAGGATGTAGACAGCTACTTCGCCCGGGCGATTGCCGCTGGCGCCAGCGAAGCGGAACCGATCAAGGACCAATTCTATGGCGACCGTAGCGGCGCCCTGCGCGATCCTTTCGGGCATGTCTGGTTCATCGCCACCCGTAAGGAGAACCTGACGGTCGAGCAAATCAATGAGCGCGCCGTGCAGTTGTTCCAGCAACAGGCCCATTGACTCCCCCGGCGCCAGTTTCCACCGGAGCTGGCGCCGGCCCGACCAGCGGCAATCCCACCTCGCTTCCTATTTATCTTCCCACCTGTCGTTGCGATAAATGCCCTTGCCTGCAAGCTTCAACAGGCTCTGTAACATTTACTTTCATGTCGCCTTTCGGGATTTACGATTCTCATTCGTCTTAATTAGATGCAGCAGGCCGCGTTGGCCATGACCCTGCCCAGCGTGAACCACGCCAGGCCCGGTCCGGGTTCCAGTGCCGCTCCACTCCTCGAATCAAGACGCCCATTCAATGTCGAAGAAATCCCGCTCAAAAATCTGGTTTCTGGTGCACAGCTGGCTGGCACTGCCCATCTGGTTCTTCGTGCTGATCGTCTGCGTTACCGGCACCCTGGCAGTGGTCAGCCAGGAAATCGTCTGGCTGGCCAACCCCGATGTTCGCGCCAGCAAGCCCACCGATGATGCCCAACCGCTGAACTACGACCAGATCGTCCAGGCCATCAAGCGTGCAGAGCCCCAGACGCAGGTAGAGACCATCATCACGCCGGATGAAAGCCACTTTGCCCTCAGTGTCAGCGTCAGCTATCCGGACGGCCGCTCACCCACGCTCTACGTCAATCCCTATACCGGAGCCATCCAGGGCACGAGCCCGGACTTCGACTTCCAGGCCTTCACCCGTGCCCTGCACGGCTGGTGGCTGGTCCCCTTCACCAACGGCTACAGCTGGGGCTGGTACCTGGTGTCGCTCCTTGGCGTACCGATGCTCATCTCGCTGATTACCGGCCTGGTGGTCTACAAGAAGTTCTGGAAGGGCTTCCTCAAGCCGACATTGCGCCTGCGCCATGGCGCCCGGATCTTCTGGGGCGACTTCCACCGCCTGAGCGGCATCTGGTCGATCTGGTTCATTGCCGTGATCTCCATCACCGGTATCTGGTTCCTGATTCGCGCGATCCTGGGCGACAACCACATCAGCATCTCCAGCGAACCCATCGTCCCGGTAATCGCCCGGGAACAGGTGCCAGTCAGCGCCGACGGCAGCCCGACACCGATGATCAGCCTGGATCAGGCCATCGCTACCGCCACCCAGAAGATCCCTGGCTTCGATATCAGCTTCGTCAGCCTGCCAAGCAATGCCTACAGCCACCTGTACGTTGGCGGGCGCGGCTGGTATCCGCTGATGTTCCAAACCGCCAATATCAACCCCTATACCGGCTCCCTGGATGCCTCGCACCTGTTGGGCGACCGCTCCACCCTGGAGTTCGTCACCGAGTCCATGCGCCCCTTGCATACCGGTGACTTCGGTGGGATCTGGGTCAAGCTGATCTGGTTCTTCTTCGGCCTGGTACTGAGCATGATGGTCCTCAGCGGCCTGCTGATCTGGACCAAGCGCACCGCCCTGGCCACCGCCAACGCCCTCAAGCGCGAGGAAAAGGCCGCCCGTGCGCGCCCCGTACGTACCCCCACCCCGGCATTGAGCAGGGAAACCTCGGAGAGCCCACTGTGAGCCGGACCCACACCGCTACCCCTGACTCGCCCCTGAGCCGGTTCTGGCACAAATGGCGCTTTCACCTGAACATCCTGCTGGTGTTGATTCCCCTGGGTTTCATGCCCAAGTACTTCGCCGATGCCGCGCTGTTTCGTGGCGATAGCGGCCTGGGCGAACGGGAGATCGGCGAAGTCCAGGTCGGCCCCTGGAGCCTGCGCCTGGCCGAAATGCGCGATGAAGCGCCTCGCAGCGACGGCCCCGCCGGTTATCTAAAACGCTTCAACGCCGCCCTGTGCCAGGCCTGCATCGAACCGGTCAAGGCCACCTACCTGCGCATCGGCAAGCCTCGCAGCCTGCGGGCCGCCGGGGTGATCTTCTTCGGCAGCCCGTACCGCATGGGGGCCAGCCTGCCCATCCCGGAAAAGACCAAGGCCGACGCCGAACTGTGGATCACCATGGAAGGCTGGGACGGCAGCATGCACCAGGCGGCCATTCCCCTGAGCCAGGCCTCACCGGCCACCGTGGCCTGGCTCGAAAAACAAGGAGGCAAACCATGACTCGCGCACTCTTCACCCGGCGCCTCGGCGCCGCAGCCCTGCTGCTCGCGGGCACGACGTTCAGCCACAGCGCCCTGGCCCACAACCCGATGTGCGAGTGCAAGGCCATCGATGCCGAGCAGATTCGCTGCACCGGCGGCTTTTCCGACGGCAGTGGCGCCCCGGGTGTGACCCTGGACGTGATCGGCTACGACGAGACCATCCTGGTACCCGGCAAGCTGGGCAACGACTCGACCCTGACTTTCAAGAAGCCTGCCGCGGAGTTCTACGTACTGTTCGATGCCGGCCCCGGCCACGTCGTCGAGATCGACCAAGCGGATATCGAGGCCCAATGAACGCCACTACCCAAGTCGTGCGTCCCGCCGGCGCCGGTCACGAAACCCTCTATGTCCTGCTGCTGTGCCTGGTGATCCTGTGCAGCGCTGCCAGCGTGGTGCTGTGGCACAGCGAAGCGGACACCAGCAGTGCCATCGCCGCCCATCAACTGGATGCCCGCCGCGACCTGAGCGCCGGCGAACAAGGCATCTATGCCGACCTGCGGGTGACCCTCGACGAGATCCGCCTGCTGCTGGCCGAAGGTCAGGCCCTGCCCAGCCCCGAGCAACTGGCCGAGGAAGGTTTCGCCCCCTTCGCCCAGGACGCCAGCTCGGTCAGCCGCGGCGGACACGCCTGGCAGGCGCTGGACCAGGCCTACCTGGGGCTGAGCCAGAACCCCCAGGTAGCCGGCTCCTTCCTCATGCGCATCGCCCCCGAAAATGCCACCCAGGTAGACATCTGGCTCAACCGCAGTCCCTCGGCCAGCGTCCCCCACGACCTCGGCCAGCAACAGTTGATCGCTGCCGGCTGGCAGCAGGTGGTGGCGCAATTCGATGCCGGAGTGACCCGCCAGCACCGCCACTGAGTCCACGCCGTCCCCCGAGAGAAGAACACTAGCCCATGCCCATTTCATCTCCACGTCGCCCCGTCCTTCAGGTGTTGCTGATCAGCCTGCTGGCCCTGCTCCTTAGCCCCATGGCCAATGCCGATGCCGCCAAGCGCCTGCGCATCGGCATCACCCTGCATCCCTACTACAGCTATGTAGCCAACATCGTCGGTGACAAGGCCGACGTGGTGCCGCTGATCCCGGCGGGCTTCAACCCCCACGCCTACGAACCCCGCGCCGAGGACATCAAGCGCATCGGCACCCTGGACGTGATCGTGCTCAACGGCGTGGGCCATGACGACTTCGCCGACCGCATGATCGCCACCAGCGAGCGCCCGGACATCCCGGTGATCGAGGCCAACGAAAACGTACCGCTGCTGGCCGCCACCGGCGTCGCTGCTCGAGGTGCCGGCAAGGTGGTGAACCCGCATACCTTCCTGTCCATCAGCGCGTCCATCGCCCAGGTCAACAACATCGCCCGGGAGCTGGGCAAGATGGACCCGGCCAATGCCAAGACCTACACCCAGAATGCCCGCGCCTACGGCAAGCGCCTGCGGCAGATGCGCGCCGATGCCCTGGCCAAGCTGACCCAGGCGCCCAACGCCGACCTGCGGGTAGCCACGGTGCATGCCGCCTACGACTACCTGCTGCGCGAGTTCGGCCTGGAAGTCACCGCCGTGGTCGAGCCAGCCCACGGCATCGAGCCCAGCCCCAGTCAGTTGAAAAAGACCATCGACCAACTGCGTGAACTGGACGTCAAGGTGATCTTCTCCGAGATGGACTTCCCCTCCACCTACGTCGAGACCATCCAGCGCGAGTCCGGGGTCAAGCTCTACCCCCTTTCACACATTTCCTACGGCGACTACAGCGCCGACAAGTACGAGAAGGAAATGAAGGGCAACCTCGACACCGTGGTCCGGGCCATCCAGGAGGCCGGGGCATGACCGCCATCGAGACCCTGCTACGAGGCCCGGCCGTGGAATTCGACCAGGTCAGCCTGGTCCTGGGCCGCACCACCATCCTCGACCAGGTGACATTCCAAGTGCAGCCCGGCAGCGTGCACGCGCTGGTCGGCCCCAACGGCGGCGGCAAGAGTTCGCTGATCAAGACCCTGCTGGGACAGATGCCCCACCAGGGCCAGTTGCGCCTGCAATGGCCGACGAGCCCAGGCATCATCGGCTATGTACCCCAGGCCCTGGAGTTCGATCGTGGCCTGCCGATGACCGTGGACGACTTCATGGCCGCCATGTGCCAGCGCCGGCCGGCCTTTCTCGGCCTGAGCCGGCACTACGCCAAGGCCATCGGCGAAGCACTGGAGCGCGTCGGCATGCAGGACAAGCGCAAGCGCCGCATGGGCGCCCTGTCCGGTGGCGAGCGCCAGCGGGTGCTGCTGGCCCAGGGCCTGATCCCGGCGCCGCAACTGGTGGTCCTGGACGAACCCATGTCGGCCCTCGACGAAGCCGGGATCCAGGTCTTCGAACGCCTGCTCCAGGACTGGCGCCAGAGCGGCATTACCCTGTTGTGGATCGAACACGACCTGGAAGCTGTAGGCCGCCTGGCGGACCGGGTCACCGGTCTCAATCGCCGGGTGCTGTTCGACGGCCCGGCGCAGCAGACCCTGACGCCGGAGCGCCTGCTCAGCCTGTTTTCCACCCATCCACGAGCCGCCGGGAGCGCTGCCTGATGAGTTATGAAGCTTTCCGCCTGATGGTCCAGGGCTGGGCCTCTTCAGGCTACCTTCCGGAAGCCCTGGCCTACGGTTTCGTGGTCAACGCCCTGCTCGCCGGCCTGCTGATCGGCCCGGTGCTCGGCGGCCTGGGCACCCTGGTAGTGGTCAAGCGCTTCGCGTTCTTCTCCGAGGCCGTGGGCCACGCCGCCCTGACCGGGGTCGCCATCGGCATCCTCCTGGGCGAACCCTACACCGGCCCCTACGGCAGCTTGTTCGGCTACTGCTTGCTGTTCGGCATCCTGCTCAACTACCTGCGCAATCGCACCGGCCTGGCCCCGGACACGCTGATCGGGGTGTTTCTCTCGGTGTCCCTGGCCCTGGGCGCCAGCCTGCTGCTGATCCTGGCCGGCAAGATCAACGTACACATCCTGGAAAACGTACTGTTCGGCTCGGTGCTCACGGTCAATGGCGATGACCTGCTGGTGCTGCTGGTGGTCGGTAGCATGGTCCTGGGCCTGAGCCTGCCGCTGTACAACCGCATCATGCTGGCCAGCTTCAACCCACAGCTGGCGGCGGTGCGTGGCGTAGCGGTGAAGGCCCTGGACTACCTGTTCGTGATCCTGGTGACGCTGATCACCGTGGCCGCGGTGAAAGTCATCGGCGCGATCCTGGTCGGCGCCCTGCTGGTGATCCCGGCCGCCGCAGCACGCCTGCTCAGCCAGTCACTCAAGGGGTTCTTCTGGATCTCGGTGAGCATCGCCACCCTCTGCACCTTGTGCGGCATCCTGCTGCCGATCGTCTTCGACCTGCCGGTCCCCTCCGGCGCCGCGATCATCCTGGTGGCCGGCATCTGCTTCGCCCTGGCCGCCATCGCCCGCGGCACCGTCCCCAGCCTGAAAGGGAATATCGGATAAATGCACAATTCATCACCCAATCTGTCACTGCCGCGCCTGGCCTTGGTCCTGGTTCTCGGCGGCCTGCTCCATGCCCCGACTCTGTCGGCAGCGGACAATGTCCGCCAGGGCCCGGCACCCACCGCCACCCGACAACCACTGACGGTGCTGGCCTCGCTGCCGGTGACCTTCGGCCTCGGCCAGATCCTGCTGCAAGGCACCGACGTCAAGCTGGAGCGGGCCGCCCCGGCCAACCTGCCGGGCTCGCGGCAAACCGCCTACTTCACCGGGCGCGGCGCCCCGGCCCTGGGCAAGCTGGCCCAGGGTGCCGACGCGGTGATCGGCCTGCGCTCGATCTGGCCGGACGACCCGCTGTATCCCAATGCCCGGCGCAGCAATATCCGCATCGTCGAAATCGATGCCGCACGCCCCGTGGATGGCGCCCTGCCCGGCATCGCTCTGCAGCCGGGCAAGAGCGACGGCCTGAACGCCCAGCCATGGTTGTCGAGCAATAACCTGGGACGCATGGCCGACGTACTGGCGGCCGACCTAGTGCGCCTGGCTCCCTGGGCCAAACCGCAGATCGAGAGCAACCTGGCCAACTTGAAACAGCGCCTGCTCAAGCTCAGCGCCGACAGCGAGGCGCGCCTGGCCGAAGCCGACAACCTCAGCGTGCTGAGCCTGTCGGAACATTTCGGCTACCTGGTCAGTGGCCTGAACCTGGAGCTGCTGGAGGTGGATGCCCGGGCCGACAACGAATGGACGCCCGAGGCCCTGAAGAAACTGCAGGCTCGACTCAAGGACAACGACGTGGCCCTGGTCCTGCATCACCGCCAGCCGTCGGAAGCACTGAAGGCCGCCATCAGCGCCGGCGGCAGCCAGTTGCTGGTGCTGGAAACCGACAGCGCCGACCCTGCCAGCGAGCTGGAAACCAACCAACAGAAGATCATCCAGGCCCTGGCCCCGAAAAGCTGAGCCTGTAACCGTTGCCGAATCTGAAAACGGTCTGGGCGGCACCCCGTCGCAGGGCTGCAATGCGTCCATGACCTGGAGGCTCGGCAACGGCTACAAGTGGCGCGGCGGCGCTTACATATTTCCTCAAGATCGCGCTCATTTCCCGATGCTAGTCTGCGCCTCGCCTAAATAGACGCTAGGAAGAGCGCCATGAGCGATTACGTAAACCTCAACAAGACCAACTGGGACGAACGCGCACCCCTGCATGCTGCTTCGCCGGACTATTGCGTACAGCGTTTCATCGACGACCCGCAATACCTCTCCGACGTGGTGCGTTTCGACCTGCCGCTGCTGGGTGACATCCGTGGCCTGCGCGGCGTGCATCTGCAATGCCATATCGGCACCGACACCCTGTCCCTGGCCCGCCTGGGCGCACAGATGAGCGGCCTGGACTTCTCCCCCGCTTCCCTCGCCGAGGCCCGTACCCTGGCCCAGCGCTGCGACACCGCCATCGACTACCACGAGTCGGATGTATACAAGGCGGCCGATGTGTTGCCGGCGGCCAGCTTCGACCTGGTCTACACCGGCATCGGCGCCCTGTGCTGGTTGCCAAGCATCGAGCAATGGGCCCGGACCGTGGGCACCCTGCTCAAGCCCGGTGGCCGGCTGTTCATCCGCGAAGGGCACCCGATGCTCTGGGCGATCAACGAAGATCACAGCGACTCGCTACGGGTGGAGCTGTCCTACTTCGAGCGCAGCGAACCCTTGGTCTGGGACGACAGCAGCACTTACGTGGAGACCGACAAGGAGCTGGAGGCCACGGTCACCCACGAATGGAACCATGGCCTGGGCGAGATCATCAGCGCATTGCTGGGCCAGGGCCTGGAAATCACTGGCTTGGTGGAGCACCAGAGCATTCCATGGGAAGCCCTGCCCGGGCAGATGGACGCCGACGAACACGGCGAATATCGACTCAAGCATGCGCCCTGGCGCCTGCCGCTGAGCTACACCCTGCAAGCCGTCAAGCGAGCTTGAGCCCCAGGCACGAAAAAGCCCGCTGGACCGAACGTCCAGCGGGCTTTTTCATGGCAGCGAAGGCTTAGCCGGCAACCGCTTGCTGATCCATCTTCTGGCGCAGGCTCAAAGGACGCATGTCGGTCCAGACTTCCTCGATGTAGGCCAGGCAGTCTTTCTTGAAGCCGCTCTTGCCCACGGTGCGCCAGCCTTGCGGCACGGCCTTGTAGTCAGGCCAGATCGAATATTGCTCTTCATGGTTGACCACTACCTGGAACAGGATGTCGTCGCGGTCGAATACGGAAGTCATTGCTTGTCTCCATCACTGAATGAGTGCCGCCGCGCCCAGGCGCGGCGATGGTGTAGAAGTAACGAACCAGGGTCGTGGAAAATTAGAGGCTGGCCACGGCGGCGGCCACCGCCTTGCTGAAGATCTCCGCCACCTGGTCGATCTGCGCCGCGCTGATCACCAACGGCGGCAGGAAACGCACCACGCTGCCATGGCGCCCGCCCAGCTCCAGGATCAGGCCGCGCTTGAGGCACTCGCGCTGCACCAGCGGCGCCAGGCGTTGATGTTGCGGAGGATGCCCCAGGGCGTCCGGTGTACCTTGCGGGTCCACCAGTTCCACTCCCAGCATCAGGCCCCGGCCACGAACGTCGCCCAGTTGCGGGTAGTCGCGCTGCAGGATCAGCAGGTGCTCGCGCAGGCGCTCGCCCATGGCCGCCGCGTGTTCGGTCACCCGGTGTTCCTTGAGATAGCGCATCACCGCGGAACCTGCGGCCATGGCCATCTGGTTGCCACGGAAGGTGCCGGCATGGGCGCCGGGCTGCCAGGTATCGAGCCAGTCGCGATAGACCATCACCGCCAGCGGCAAGCTGCCACCGATGGCCTTGGACAGCACCACCACGTCCGGAATGATCCCGGCATGCTCGAAGGCGAACATCTTGCCGGTGCGTCCGAAACCGCTCTGGATCTCGTCGACGATCAGCGCCACCCCGGCTTTCTCGGTGATACGGCGCAGGCCGCGCAGCCATTCCAAATCGGCCGGGATCACGCCCCCCTCGCCCTGTACCGTCTCGACGATCACCGCTGCCGGCAACGCCACGCCGGCTTCCGGATCGCAGAGCAGGTTCTCCAGGTAGTTCAGGTTGGCCTTGACCCCGGCGGCGCCACCGAGCCCGAACGGGCAACGATAGTCATAGGGGAATGGCAGGAACTGCACGCCGTTGTTCAACAGCCCGGCCAACGCCCGCTTGGGTCCCAGGCTGCCCATCAGGCTCAGCGAGCCCTGGCTCATACCGTGGTAGGCACCCTGGAACGACAGCACGGTGCTGCGCCCGGTGGCGGTCCGGGTCAGCTTCAGGGCCGCCTCCACCGCATCGGTGCCAGTGGGCCCACAGAACTGGATCTTGGCCTCGGCGGCCAGGGCTTCGGGCAACAGGCCGAACAGGTCCTGGACGAACTGGTCCTTGACCGGCGTGGTCAGGTCCAGGGTCAGCAGCGGCAGTTCATCGGCCAGTACCTGCTGGATCGCCGCGATCACCACCGGATGGTTGTGGCCCAGGGCCAGGGTGCCGGCACCGGCCAGGCAATCGATGAAGCGCCGCCCCTCGACATCCTCGACGTGGATACCGCTGGCGCGCTTGAGGGCCAGGGGAATGCGCCGCGGATAACTGCGGGCATTGGACTCCTGGCGATTCTGGCGAGCCAGCAGGGGCGACTCGTCGAACTGGTAGAGCGTCTCGGCCACCGGGGCGGCAAGCCCCACCGGCTGATCTTCCATAAGGCTGGTAACGGCTGACATCTGTGGAACCCTCACGCTGCAATTTGAGCAAAACGGCCACCGGCCGGATGCGCAGCCGAGAGGGGGTGCGCATTGACAGGTTTTCCTGTTCTGAAAACGCACCAGCAGCGTCGGGATTTACACCTTGGATCGGGGAAATTGCCCAAAGGCCCGTCCTGGGCCAGGAAGGCTCAAGCGCGCCGGGCAGGCAGGGTCAGTTCCACCCGCAGGCCATCGGGCTGGCTGTCGAAATGCAGCTCGCAGCCACAGCGCTGGACGATGGCCTGGACGATCGCCAGCCCCAGGCCGCAACCGCTGCTCTGGCTGTCACGCCAGAAGCGCTGGGTCAGGTGTTGCAGATCCGCTTCGGGAATCCCCGGGCCGTGGTCCCGCACCTGGAAACGCACCCGGCCGGCGACCAGCTCCAGGTTCAGCTCCACCGGACACTCTTCGGGCGTATGGCGCAGGGCATTGTCCAGCAGGTTGCGCAAGGCGGCGATGGCCAGGGTCGAGGGCATATCCACCGCAGCGCCAGCCGCTGTCGGCTCCAGATTCAACTGGACCCGCTGGCGGGCGCCGACGACCGCGTCCTGGATCGCCAGGCGCGCCACCTGTTCCGCCGTGCACTGCACGCCGTCATCGAACGACAGGCTGCCCTCGACGCGAGCCAGCAACAACAGTTGCTCCAGGGTCCGATGCATGCGATCAGCGCCCTCCTCGGCCCGGGCCAATGCCTGGTCGTGGGCCGCGCCCTCGGTCATTCGCGCCACTTGCAGGTGGGTCTTGATCGCCGTCAGCGGGCTGCGCAGTTCATGAGCGGCATCGCCGGTCAGCCGCCGCTCGCGCTCGATGGTCCGGGCAATGCGCTGGAACAGCTGATTCTGGGTTTCCAGCAGCGGGCGCAACTCGCTGGGCATGGGCTGGATCTGCAACGGCTCCAGGGAATCGGCGCTGCGGCGCATCAGGGCATCACGGATGCGGTTCAGCGGCGCCAGGCTCTGGCCGATCCCCAGCCACAACAGCCACAGGCAACCCAGCAGGGCCACGCCCACCGGCACCGAAGCCGCCAGCAGGATCGACAAATTCAGGGCCTCGCGCTCCACCTGGCGGTCGGCGGTGGTGATACGCAGGTCGCCACGCACCAGGGTGAAGGTGCGCCAGGGCGCGTCGTCGATCATCTGGTCGTGAAACCCCAGCTTCTCGGCTTCCAGCGGGTGATCGGGAGTACTGTGGCTACGGGCCAGGATCTGTCCGCGCAGGGAGCTGACCTGGCAAGCCATGCCGCCGGGAATGCTCAGGGCACCACTGTCGATGTGATCGTGCGGGCCATGGGACGGTAATGCCGGCATCTGCTCCAAGAGGCCCGCGACCATTCGCGCCGAAGCCACCAGTCGCTGGTCCAGGGAAAACATCATCTGGTTGCGTAGATCACTGAGCATCCAGGCCGCGGCCAGGGTCCAGATCAGGATGAAGGCAGCGCCCAGGGTGATGCTCAGGCGCAGGCGCAGGCTCCTCACTTAGCGACTCTCCTCGCCATCCGCCGGCCCCAGGCGATAGCCCAGGCCCCGTACGGTCTCGACGATGCCATTGCCGAGCTTGCGCCGCAGGTGATGGATGTGCACGTTCAGGGCGTTGCTCTCCAGCTCGTCGTTGAAGCCATAGACGCTGTCCTTGAGCTGCTCGCTGGACAGCACCCGGCCACGGTTGTGCAGCAAAGCCTGGAGCAACGACTGCTCGCGCCGGGACAGGTCCACCGGCTGCCCGCCGAGCAAAGTCTCGCGGGTGCTGGGGTCGTAGGTCAGGCGTCCGTGCTCGATCAGGTTGACGCTGCGTCCCGCCGCCCGGCGCAACAGGGTATGCAGGCGCGCCGCCAGCTCGCGCAGGTCGAAGGGCTTGAGCAGATAGTCGTCGGCCCCGGCCTGCAGGCCGTCGACCCGATCGGTCACCGCGTCCCGGGCGGTGAGGATCAGCACCGGGATCTCCAGGCCCTGCTGGCGCTGCTGCTTGAGCAGTTTCAGGCCATCTTCATCCGGCAGGCCAAGATCCAGTACCATCACGTCGAAATCGGCCACGCCGAGCATGGCCCGCGCCGCCGAAGCGGTGGCCACATGCTCGACCGTCAGGCCCTGGGCCGTGAGGCCAGCGACGATCCCGCTGGCGATCAGCTCATCATCTTCACAGACAAGTACGTGCATGGTCGGTCCTGTACAAAGGGCGTTGATTAAGCAAGCGGCGGATTAAGCGGACATTATGCCCGCCCGCTCCGGGCCACAAGGCGCGGTTTAATCATCGGTTAATCAGGGCCGGCCATTGTGCTCGCAACTTGCACCGGTTTAAGGCTTGACCATGCGTCGATTGTTCATCCTGTTGTTAATGCTGTTCACCACCCTGGCGCAAGCCGGCAACAATCCGTTCGAGGTCAAGCCCGACTTCCTGCCGGTGGGCCAGGCGTTCGTATTCAGCTCCGAGCGCCTGCCCTCGGGCGAGACCCAGCTGTTCTGGCAGATCGCCGACGGCTACTACCTGTACCAGAAACGCCTGAAGTTCGACGGCCTGCCGCCGGAGCAGCAGCCGAGCCTGCCGGCGGGCGAAGCCCATAGCGACGAATTCTTCGGCGACCAGACCGTGTACCGCCAGGGCCTGGAGGTGAAACTGCCAGCAACCGCCACGGGCAAGGTCAAGCTGGGCTGGCAAGGTTGTGCCGACGCCGGCCTGTGCTATCCACCGCAAACCCTGGAAGTGGACCTGGGCGGAGCCCCGGCCGTGGCGGCCAACGCTAGCGTCCAGGGCGCAGACACCGCGGCAGCCCAAGATCAACTGCTGGCCAACGACTTGCAACAGAAATCCTGGGGCCTGGGCCTGCTGGCGTTCTTCGGCTTCGGCCTGCTGCTGGCCTTCGCTCCCTGCTCGCTGCCAATGCTGCCGATCCTCGCCGGCATGGTGGTGGGCAGTGGCGCCAGCCCGCGCCGGGGCCTGGCCCTGGCATCCAGCTATGTGCTGTGCATGGCCCTGGTGTACGCCGGCATGGGCGTGATCGCCGCCCTGCTGGGCAGCAACCTGCAAGCCTGGCTGCAGCAACCCTGGGTCCTGGGCAGCTTCGCCGCGTTGTTCGTGCTGCTGGCCTTGCCGATGTTCGGTTTCTTCGAATTGCAGATGCCGGCCTTCCTGCGCGATCGCCTGGAAGGCGCCAGCCGCCAGCGCCAGGGCGGCAGCCTGATCGGCTGCGGGGTCCTCGGCGCCCTGTCCGCGCTGCTGGTGGGCCCGTGCATGACCGCGCCCCTGGCCGGCGGCCTGCTGTATATCGCCCAGACTGGCAATGCCCTGTTTGGCGGCCTGGCGCTGTTCGCCCTGGGCCTGGGTATCGGCCTGCCGTTGTTGCTGCTGGTGACCCTGGGCAACCGCTTCCTGCCCAAGCCCGGCCCCTGGATGAACCTGCTCAAGGGCGTGTTCGGCATCCTTTTCCTCGGCACCGCCATCTACATGCTGCGTCCGGTGCTGAACGCCAGCCTGTGGATCGGCCTGTGGGGTGCCCTGGCCCTGGTACTGGCCTACTGCGCCTGGCAGCAACGGGTGATCGCCGGGCGCCTGCTGCACCTGTTCGGTGCCGGTGCGTTGCTGTTCGGCATCTGGGGCAGCGTGCTGCTGATGGGCGCCGCTGGCGGCAGCGACGACCTGCTGCACCCGCTGAAGGTCTATAGCGGCAGCGCCCCCGCCAGCAACGCCAGTGCCCACGACGCCTTCACCACGGTCAAGACGCCTGCCGAGCTGCAAGGCGCCCTGGACAGCGCTCAGGCCCGGGGCCAGTGGGTGCTGCTGGACTACTACGCCGACTGGTGCGTGTCGTGCAAGATCATGGAGAAGACCGTATTCGGCCAGCCCCAGGTCCTGGAGGCCCTGAAGGACGTGCGCCTGCTGCGCCTGGACGTGACCCTGGATAATGCCGACGGCCGCGAACTGCTCGGCCGCTACAAGGTACCGGGACCTCCCAGCATGCTGTGGATCGGCCCGGATGGCAGCGAACGCCGCAGCCAACGCATCACCGGCGAAGTGGATGCCGCAACCTTCCTGCAACGCTGGACCCAGACCCTGGAAGCCCGCTGATGCTGACCTTTACCATCGGCACCTTCGCCATCGCCCTCAACCACCTGCTGCTGATCAGTGCCCTGGCCCTGGCCACGCTGGTGGGCTGGCGCGTGGCCAAGCGCGGCGGTGACAACCCGGAGTCGGTGCTGTTCTCGCTGTTCCTGATTGGCATGCTCGCCGCCCGGGTCAGTTTCGTCATCGCCTACTGGAAGCACTACCGGCACGACCTGTGGATGACCATCGACCTGCGCGACGGCGGTTTCCTGGCCTGGCCCGGGGTGCTGGTCATGCTCCTGGCAGCCCTGGCCTGGGGCTGGAAACGCCCGGCCCTGCGCCGCCCCCTGGGCGCCGGGATCGCTACCGGCCTGGCGTTCTGGCTGCTGGCGACCCTGTCCCTGAGCCTCTACGACCAGGGCACGCGCCTGCCGGAAGTGGCCCTGCGCAACGCCAACGGCGACACCGTGCAGCTCACCGACTACCAGGGCGGGCCGCTGGTGATCAACCTCTGGGCCACCTGGTGCCCACCCTGCCGGCGGGAAATGCCGGTGCTGGAAAAAGCCCAGCAACAACGCCCGGACCTGACCTTCCTGTTCGTCAACCAGGCCGAGAGCATGCAGAGCGTCGCAACCTTCCTGGCCACCCAGGAACTGAACCTGGACAACGTACTGTTCGACGGCAGTGGCCGCCTGGGCAAGGCCGTGGGTTCCATGGCCCTGCCCACCACCTTGTTCTACAGCGCCGACGGCCGCCTGCTGGGCAGCCATCTCGGGGAACTCTCGGAGGCCAGCCTGGCCCGCGCCCTGGAGAACTTCGACGGCATCCATCCGACTCCGGTCGCCCCCTCAAGGAAACCCCCATGCCCTTCATCCGCCACCTGCTGAGCCTGTCCCTGGGCGCGGCACTGCTCAATGTCCCACTGCTGCAGGCCGAGGAACTGCCCGCGCCGATCCGCAAGATCGAAGCCAAGGGCGCCAAGATCATCGGCAGCTTCGACGCTCCGGCTGGCCTCAAGGGTTATGCCGCGCAGTACCAGAACCGCGGCATGACCCTGTACCTGACCGCCGATGGCCAGCACGTGCTGCTGGGCAACCTGTACGACGCCGACGGCAAGGACCTCAGCGCCGAACCGCTGCAGAAACTGGTCTATGCACCGATGGCCAAGGAAGTCTGGGGCAACCTGGAGAAAAGCGACTGGATCGCCGACGGCAAGGCCGATGCGCCACGTATCGTCTACCTGTTCAGCGACCCCAACTGCCCCTACTGCAACATGTTCTGGGAACAGGCCCGGCCCTGGGTCAAGGCCGGCAAGGTGCAACTGCGGCACATCATGGTCGGCATCATCCGCGAGGACAGCCCAGGCAAATCCGCCGCCCTGCTGGCCGCCAAGGACCCGAGCCAGGCCCTGCAGGATCACGAGAAGGCCGGCAAGGGCAGCAGCCTGAAACCCCTGCAAAGCATCCCCAAAGCGATCCAGGCCAAACTCGACGCCAACATGAAGCTCATGGAGGAACTGGAGTTGTCGGCCACCCCGGCGATCTTCTACCTCGACGACAAGGGCGAGCTGCAACAACAGCAAGGTGCCCCAGCCCCGGGCAAGCTGACGCAGATCCTCGGCCCCAAGTAATCAGCCAGAACACGCAGCGCCTGCAGGACTCGGCATTGGCGAGTGGGATCAATCATGCTCGGGGGCTTCGCGAGCCAGGATAACGTCCAGCTCGCCAGCCTCCTCACGTTCCTCAAGAACACCCCTCACCTGATCGATCCACACTTGTTCCGAAGCGATCCCCGCCCACGACTGGCTGCCGAAGCCGTGATACGGCCGGTCGTCGAAGGTGCTGATGAGCAGTTGGTTCAAGCGCGCAGTCTCCAGGTTCTTGCGCTGGATCTGCACCTGCAGCGCCCCCAGTACCTTCTGCTGCTCCTGCGGATTCGGGGCGTAGGCCGTCACCCGCGGCGAGCTGAGCACCAGGAACTGCGGCGGCAGGTTCTCATCGATGGCGGCCTGCAAACGATAATGCCCGTCAAGAATCAGGTAGCTGTTCAGGCCGCTGACATACCACAACAGGATCGGCGGCAAGCTGCCTTCACGGGCCTTCTTGCGCCACCACTTCAGGCGCCCGGCCAGCGGATCGACGCCATGCAGGCCAACCACCGCGCCACCCCCTGCCCAGAGTTCGACCCAACGCGCCGGGCCAGGCTGGCGGTTGTCGAGAATGTTGCGGCCGTCGATGGTCCACTGCGGCATATGGCTCAGGGCATCTTCGCCGCCTTTGAAGTACCACTGGTCGATGCCGCTGGGCAGTGATCGCCCATAGGGGTGGGCAGCAGGCTGCAGGGCCCGCACCAACCAATAGCCGGGGTAGAGAAAATCCGCTTGATGTCGCAGCAACTGCTGGACGAAAAACCGACTCCAGGCCTTGAGCTGCAGGGACGGGGCGAGACGCGAGTGTTGTTCCACCTGGGGCGAATCGATGGGCTCGACCAGGGTTTGCGGCAGTTGCCCAAGCAACTGGTTACGCACCAGCCACACCCCGTAGAGACAGCGCGACATGGTGGCCCACAGCAGCGTCTGGCCTCCCACGACCAACTGCATGCGCCGGTTATCGCCACTGAGCAGGCGCAGGTTCGGCTTGCCGTTGGCCGGGTGCCTGACGTCCACCCCAAGGCCGCTCCAGTTGCCAGCCAGATCCTCGATATCCCGCCAGAAAACCTGTTCCACCATCGTCCCTAATCCCCTGCCCTGTGGCGCGCGGGCGCGACTATAACAGAGGCCCCGTCAGCCACACCGGGCAATCACTGCGTCCACCTCACCTTCGAGCCCCTGCCCGATCAGGCACTGGCGCACCTCATCGCACCACTGTTCCTGGGGTTCATTGCCGGCCCAGGCCTAGGTCGCGCTGACGTAGTGCGGCCGATCGTCGAAAGCCTGGATCAGCACTCGGTTGAGGTTCTCGGTACTCAAGGTCTTGTTGCGCGGCACCGCATCGCCACGCTTGCGCAGCGAATCCATGACCCGTTGCCGATGCTCGAGGCTCGGCGTGAAGTCGCGCGCGCAGGTAGCACTGAGGACGATGAAGGACGGCGCGAGATTTTCCGCGATGGCGGCCTGCAAACGGTAGTGCCCATCGATCACCAGGTAGGACGCCAGTCCGCCGACGTACCACAACAGCACCGGTGGCAGGCTGCCCTCCCGGGCCTTCTTGCGCCACCACTTGAGCCGCCCCGCCTGTGGGTCGACGCGATGCAGGCCGATGAGCTTGCCGCCGCCGTGCCACCAGTCGATCCACTCCAGGGTCTGGGGTTGCAGGTTGTCGAGAAAGTCCTCGCCATACAGGAACCAGCTGGGCACGTGGGTCAACGGGTCGACCCTCGAGGTGAAGCGCCATTTGTCCAGGCCGTGGCCGGTACTGGACGGTTCCGGCACCAGGCCCTGGGCCAGCCAGTAACCAGGGGTGAGGAAGTGCCGGGCGCTGGCGCCCAGACGGCTGACGAAATAGCGGCTCCAGGCCTTGATCCGCAGCTCAGGCGCCAATGCCGCGTGCTGTTCGACGGTGGGTGAGTCGATGGGGGCGAGCAACCGGCATTCAGCGCCATCGGCCAGCGGCTTGCGCACCAGCCAGACACCGCCATGGTCCCGGGCAATGGTGGCCCAGAACAGCGGTGTGTCGTGGTGCATCAGCTTGAACCGGGCATTCTCGCCGGTACGCAGGTACAGCGGTGGCTTGTCCGTGGCGCCGGGTTCGACCTCGACGCCCAGGCCGCTCCAGTGGCCCAGAGTGTCTTCGATATCGTGCCAGTAAAGCTGCTCTGCCATGGTTCCGGTCCTTGAATGAAAACGCCCGGCGCAGGTACGTGGACCTGGGCCGGGCGCGATCATAACAGAGGGCTTGAGGGGCTATTGGCCAACAGAACCTGACTGGCCAGCGAACAAGGCCCCGTCACCCTTGGGTCACAAGCCCTCCAGCTCAGCCATCAGGTCGCTCAGGCGATCGACCTTCTCCTCGCTGATTTCATTGGCCCCCAGTCCGTCGATGTAGGCCGCCAGCTCCTGCACCGTGCTGCATTCGAACATCGCCCGCAGTGGCACGTTGCGTTGCAGGGTCTTCTGTACCCGCGAGGCGATCTGGGTAGCCAGCAGCGAGTGCCCGCCCAACTCGAAGAAGTTGTCGCGCACCCCCACCCGTTCCACCTTGAGCACTTCGGCCCAGATGTCCACCAGGGTCTGCTCCAGCTCGCTGCTCGGGGCCAGGTAGTCCTGGCTCTGCAACTGGCCGATCTCCAGGGCCGGCAGGGCCTTGCGATCGAGCTTGCCGTTGGCGTTGAGCGGCAGGCGCTCCAGCCACAGCCAGTGCAGCGGCACCATGTACTCCGGCAACTCGGCGCGCAGGCGCGGCTTGATCCGCTCCAGGCACTCGCTTTGCCCCAGGCCCGAATCGCTGGCAACCAGGTAGCCCACCAGGTGCTTGCCATTGACGCCCTCCTGCACCCCGACCGCAGCATCCCGCAGCTCCGGTTGTTCGTGCAGGCGCGCTTCGATCTCGCCCAGTTCGATGCGGTAGCCACGGATCTTCACCTGATGGTCGATCCGCCCGACGTACTCCAGCACGCCGTCGCTGCGCCGGCGTGCCAGGTCGCCGGTGCGGTACAGGCGTTCGCCCGCAGCACCGAACGGATGGGGCACGAAGGCTTGCACAGTGCGCAACGGGTCGCTGACGTAGCCACGGCCGACACCGGTACCGGCCACGCACAGCTCGCCCACCGCACCCAGGGGCACCAGCTCCAGGGCTTCGTCCATCAGATACAACAGGTTGTTATCGGTGGGCGTGCCGATGGGCAGGTAGCTGCCCCGGGTCGAGGCCAGGTCCACGCGGAAGAAGGCCACGTCGTCGGAGCACTCCGCCGGGCCGTAGGCGTTGACCAGGCCGATCTGTGGATAACGCAGCAGCCACTGGTGCGCCAGCTCCGGTGGCATGGCCTCGCCGGTGGGTAGCATCCAGCGCAGGCCGTCCAGGGCGATGGCGTCCTGGGCCAGCATGCCCTGGATCAGCGACGGCACGCTCTCCAGCACCGTGATGCCCTGCTCCTGGACATGGGCCAGGAGCCCCTGGGGATCATGGGCGATGGTATTGGGCACGATGTCCACCCGAGCGCCGAACAGCGGCGCGGCAAGGAACTGCCAGACCGAGATATCGAAGCTCTGGGAGGCGGTCTGGGCGATCACATCGGCCTCGCTCAGTTGCAGGTACGGCACCTTGCTCAACTGGTTGTTGAGCATGCCGCGCTGCTCCACCATCACGCCCTTGGGCAGGCCGGTGGAACCGGAGGTGTAGATCACGTAGGCGAGGTTGTCCGCACGGCTGTAGCGTCCGGGATTGTCCTCGCGCCCAGCCCCGGCCTGGACGTCTTCCCAGACCAGCAAGCGCGGACGACCGGCGCAGCCGAACTCGTCCAGCAGGGCCTGGGCCTGTTCACGGCAAGCCTGGGTACAGACCAGGATCGGCGTGCGACTGAGCTCGATGATGCGGCCCAGGCGCTGACCCGGCAGGCCCGGGTCCAGGGGCAGGTAGCCGGCCCCGGCCTTGAAGCTGCCGATGATCATGCCCAACAGCTCCAGACCACGCTCGGCCAGCAGGGCCACCGGCTGGTCGAAATCCACGCCCTGGGCCACCAGGGCATGGCCCAGGCGGTTGCTGCGCAGGTTCAACTCGGCATAGCTATGGCTCTGTTCCAGGCAGCTGGCGGCGATACGCTGCGGATGCGCGGCCACCTGGGCCTCGAACAACTCCACGTAGCTGCGCTCCAGCGGGTACTGGTGCTGGCTCTGGTTGCAACCGGCCAGCAGGAAATCACGCTCCTCCTCGCCCAGCAACGGCAGCTCGGCCATGTCGCCATTAAAGCCCTGCATCAGCGCCAGCAGCAGGCGCTTGAACTCGCCCAGCATGCGCTCGATGGTCGCCTGCTCGAAGTAGCGCTGGTCATAGGACAGGTGCAGCCCCAGGTCGTCCCCCGGGTAGCAGACGGCCGTGATCGGGAAGTTGGTGTGGGTGCGGCCGGAGTCCGAACTGGCGTTCAGGCTCTGGGCCCGGTCCAGTACCGAGACCTCCACCGGGGCGTTCTCGAACACGAACAGGCTGTCGAACAGCGGCTGGCCCTTGGGCAGCTCGCTGGTTTCCTGGATCGCCACCAGCGGCAGGTACTCGTACTCACGCAGCTGCATGTTGCTATCTAGCAACTGGCCCAACCACTGGCGCACGCTGCAGCGCTGGCCATCCTCAGGCAACTTGACCCGCAGGGCGATGCTGTTGATGAACAGGCCGACGGTGCGCTGCATCTGCGGCATGTCCACCGGCCGCCCGGCCACGGTGACGCCGAACAGCACGTCACGGTCGCCGCTCATGCGCCGCAGCACCAGGGCCCAGGCCGCCTGGGCGAAGGTGTTGACGGTCAACTGGTGCTGCTGCGCCAGCTCGCGCAATTGCGCACCGTCCCGTGGATCGAGCCGGGTGTAGCAGTCGCCGACGATCATGCCGCCGCTGTCGCCGGCATGCTCGCGCAGGAACGGCCGGTCACTGGGGATCGGCGTGGTGCGTTCGAAGCCCGCGAGATTCTGCCGCCACCACTGGCGCGCCTCGGCCAGGCTCTGGTGTTGCAGCCAGCCGATGTAGTCGCGGTAGCGCGGCGGTACAGCCAACTGCGCCTCGCGGCCTTCGCCCAGGGCGGTGTAGATCTCGAAGAAGTCGTTCATCAACAACGAGCGGCACCAGGCATCGATGAGAATGTGGTGGTTGCTCATCATGAACCAGTAGCGCGCGGCGCCGACACGGATCAGCCGCAGGTGGAACGGCGCCTGGTTGAGCAGATCGAAACCGGCCTCGCGCTCGGCTTTGTGCAGGGCTTGCAGACTGGCTTCTTGTTCAGCCTCCGGCGCATCGCTCCAGTCCAGGTACTCGATCGGCGTGCTGCCCGGCTTGTGGATAACTTGCAGCATGTCCTCGCCCACGTTCCAGCAGAACGAGGCGCGCAGGGCTTCATGCCGGGCCACCACGGCCTGCCAGGCCTGGGCGAAGCGCTCGGGGTCCAGTTCACTGTTGATGCGGTAGCGGTCCTGCATGTAGTAGAGACCGGTGCCCGGCTCCAGCAGGGTGTGCAGCAACATGCCTTCCTGCATCGGCGTCAGCGGATAGACATCCTCGATCTGCGCCGCGGGTACTGGCAGGGCATCGAGCTGGGCCTGGGTCAAGCGCGCCAGGGGGAAGTCCGACGGCGTCAAGCCACCGGCATCATCCTTCAGGCAATGGGTGATCAGGCTCTGCAGCTCACCCAGGTAGGCCGCCGCCAGCTCGGCAATCAGCTCAGGGTCGAAGCGCTCGACGCTGTAGGTCCAGCGCAGCACCAGTTCACCGCCGTAGACCTGGCTGTCGATGCTCAGCTCGTTGGGCAGCGGTGCCTCCAGGGCATGGGCCGGGCCGACTGACTCGTCCAGCGGACGCAGCAGCGCATCGCTACCGAAGCTCTGGTCGAACTGCCCCAGGTAGTTGAAGGTCACCGGCGCCAGCGGCAGCGCCGCCAGGGCCGCTCGGCAGGCGTCATCGGCCAGGTAGCGCAGCACGCCATAGCCCAGGCCCTTGTGCGGCACACCGCGCAATTGCTCCTTGATCGCCTTGATCGAGGCGCCCTGCCCGGCGGCTTCTTCCACCTGCAACGGCGTCAGGCGCAGCGGATAGGCGCTGGTGAACCAGCCCACGGTGCGGGTCAGGTCGATCTCGTCGAACAACGCCTCGCGGCCGTGTCCTTCCAGTTGCACCAGTGCCGAAGGCTGCCCGCTCCAGCGGCACAGCACCCGGGCCAGGGCGGTAAGCAGCAGGTCGTTGACCTGGGTGCGATAGGCCGCCGGGGCCTGTTGCAGCAGTTGACGGGTGCGCTCGGCATCCAGGGTCACGCTGTGGCTGCGGGCATGCTGGTGTTGCTGGCCACCGTCCGGCTGCAACCCTGGCAATTGCGCCGCCGGGCCGGCCAATTGCTGTTGCCACCAGTCCAGTTCCTCACGCAGCGACTCACTGCCGGCGTAGGCCTGCAAGCGGCTCGACCAGTCGCGCAGGGCGCTGGTCTTGGCCGGCAACTGCACGGCCTGGCCCGCCTCCAACTGGCGATAGACGTTCTGCAGATCCTCCAGCAGTACCCGCCAGGACACGCCGTCCACCACCAGGTGGTGGATGGCCAGCAGCAGCCGCTGCTCACCCTCCGGACCGTCCACCAGCACCGCGCGCAGCAGCGGTCCATGCTCCAGGTCCAGGCTGCGCTGGGCGTCGGCGAACAAGGTTTCGCAGGTCGCCATGGACGGCACCCGTACCTGCCACAGCAACGGCGCATCAGACAGCGGCAAGTACTCGGCGCGCCATTGTTCGTTGCTCTGGTTGAAGCGCAGGCGCAAGGCGTCGTGTTGTTCCACCACCGCCAGCAGTGCCTGCTCCAGGCGCTGGGCATCCAGGGGCGCTACCGGCTCCAGCAGCAGCGCCTGGTTCCAGTGCTGCGGCTGCGGGATGCGGCTATCGAAGAACCAATGCTGGATCGGGGTCAGCGGTGCCTCGCCGCTGAGCAGTCCTTGCTCGGCGCCGATGCGCTGGCTGCGGCTGGCCACTCGCGCCAGGGTCTGCACGGTCTGGTGCTGGAACAAGTCACGCGGGGTGAAATGGATGCCCAGTTGGCGGGCGCGACTGACCACCTGGATCGACAGGATCGAATCGCCGCCCAGTTCGAAGAAGTTGTCGTTGAGGCCCACTTGCTGCACGTTCAGCACATCGCACCAGATGCGCGCCAGGCTCTGCTCCAACTCGTTACTCGGGGCCACGTACTGCTGGCGATTGAGCTCCGGGTCCGGCACCGGCAAAGCCCGGCGATCGAGCTTGCCGTTGGCGGTCAGCGGCATGCTGGACAGCAGGATCAGGTGAGTCGGCACCATGTAGTCCGGCAACTGGGTCTTCAACTGCTGCTTGAGGGCTTCCCGCAGCTCGGCTTGCGCCGCCTCGTCCTGCCCGGCGACCTCGGTCACCAGGTAACCTGCCAGTTGTTTGCCCGATGGCGCATCCAGCGCCAGCACCACCGCTTCGCGTACCGCAGGATGATCCAGCAAGCGGGATTCGATTTCCCCCAGCTCGATACGGAAGCCGCGGATCTTCACCTGATGGTCGACCCGGCCGATGTATTCCACCTGGCCGTCGGCGCACTGGCGCACCAGGTCGCCGGTGCGATACAGGCGACCGCCAGCGCCGCTGAACGGGTCGGCGACGAAACGCTCGGCGCTGAGGCCCGGGCGACGATGGTAGCCCTGGGCCAGGCCCGCGCCGCCGACATACAACTCACCGGTCGCGCCTTGGGGCACCAGCGCCAGGTCGGCATCGAGGATATAGGCCACCCGCGCACCGACGATGCTGCCGATGGGCACGCTGGCCACGCCTTCGGCCAACTGCTCCGGCGCCAGGCTGGCCAATGGCATGACCACGGTTTCGGTCGGACCGTAGGCGTTGAAGAACAGGATCGGCTGGAAGGCCGCGCGAATGCGTTGCAGGTGCTCGCCAGTCAGGGCTTCGCCACCGGTAATGCACATGCGTACTGCCAGGGTTTGCTGCTGGGTCGCCAGGTGCTGGGCCAACTGGCTGCCATAGCTGGGGGTGAAGCCCAGGATGCTGACCCGATGCTGGCGGATCAGCTGGCAGATTTCCTCGGCGTCCCACTGGCCCTGGGCCCGCAACACCACCTGGGCACCGCTGAGCAACGGCACCAGCAAGCGCTCGGTAGCGGCGTCGAAGTTGATGGAATAGAAGTGCAGCTCGCAATCGTCGGCACGCATGCCGAACCGGCGGATCACCGCCTGGCAATGCATGGCGATTTCCCCATGGGAGACCACCACGCCCTTGGGCAGGCCGGTGGAGCCGGAGGTGTAGATCAGGTAGGCCTGGTGTTGCGGCAGGCTGACCAAAGGCAGCTCGCTGGCCGGGTAGTCGGCCAGTAGTGCACCGTCTTCCTCCAGACACCAGCGCGCCACGCCTGCCGGCAGTTCGCCGAGGGCCTGGAACATCCGCGCATCGCTGAGCAGCAGGCCGATGCCGCTGTCCTCGATCATGTAGTGCAGGCGATCCAGAGGGTATTCCGGGTCCAGCGGTACATAGGCGCCGCCGGCCTTGAGGATCGCCAGCAGGCCGATCACCATTTCCAGCGAGCGCTCCAGCGCCAGGCCGACCCGCACCTGCGGGCCCACCCCACGTTCGCGGAGCATCCAGGCCAGGCGATTGGTGCGGCTGTCCAGTTCGCTGTAGCTCAGGGTCTGGCCGGCGAAGGTCAGCGCCGGGGCATCCTGGCGAGCCCGGGCCTGCTGGCTGAACAACTGCTGGATGCATTGGTCCAGGCGCTGCTCGCCGGCTTCGCTGCCCAGGCTATCGAGCAGTTGGCGCTGCTCGTCCGGCTGCAGCAATGGCAGTTCGCACAGGCGCTGTGCCGGATCGCCCAGCAACGCCTCCAGCAGGTTGCGCCAATGGGCAGCCATGCGCGCGATGCGCGGCTCGTCGAACAGGTCGGTGCTGTAGGTCAGGCAGCAGCCCAGGCGCTGGTCCAGGTCGGTGACTTCCAGGTTGAGGTCGAACTTGGTGGCCCGGGCATCGTTGACCAGGTACTCCACGGTCATGCCCGCCAGTTGCCGGCTCTGCTGGAACTCCCAGCGCTGGACGTTGCACATCACCTGGAACAGCGGGTTGTAGGCGGCGCTGCGCGGCGGTTGCAGGGCCTCCACCAGATGGTCGAACGGCAGGTCCTGGTGGGACTGGCCCTCGATCACCGTCTGGCGTACCTGCTCCAGCAACTGGCCGACGCTCATCTGTCCATCCAGCTGGCAGCGCAGCACCTGGGTATTGAGGAAGGCCCCGATCAGGCCTTCGCTTTCCGGGCGGATACGGTTGGCCACTGGCGCGCCGATGCGCAGGTCGGTCTGGCCGCTGTAGCGATACAGCAGCACCGACAGGGCGGCGGTCATGGTCATGAACAGGGTCAGGCCCTGCTCGGCATTGAAAGCCCGGACCCGGGCCGCCAGTGCGTCGCCAAGATCGAAGCGGTAGAGCTCGCCCTGGTGGCTCTGTACCGCCGGCCGCGGCCGGTCGCTGGGCAGCTCCAGCAATGGATGCTCGCTGCCCAGTTGCCCGGTCCAGTAGTCCAACTGGCGCTGGCGTTCGCCGGACTCCAGCCACTGGCGCTGCCACACGCTGTAGTCCAGGTACTGCACCGGCAGCGGTTCCAGCGGCGAATCGCGATCGTCGAGGAAGGCTTCGTACAGCGCTCCCAGCTCACGGGCGAAGATGTCCATGGCCCAGCCTTCGGTCACGATGTGGTGCAGGGTCAGGACGAAGTAGTGTTCCTGATCACCGGCCTTGACCAGGCAGGCCCGCAGCAAAGGGCCGGTTTCCAGGTCGAAGGGCTGGTGCGCCTCGCTGTCCGCCAGTTGCTGCAGGCGCTGTTGCCGCGCCTCGGGAGCCAGGGCCGAGAAGTCCTTCCAGGCCATGCGCAGGCCGGTGTCGGCATGCACCTGCTGGCGGGCCACGCCGTTGATGCTGGGGAAGGTGGTGCGCAGGGTTTCATGGCGCAGGATCAGCGCTTGCAAGGCCGCCTCGAAACGCCCGACATCCAGCACACCGCTCAGCCGCGCCATGCCGCCGACGTTATAGGCCGGGCTGTCCGGCTCCATCTGCCAGAGGAACCACATGCGCTGCTGGGAATAGGACAGCGGCACCGGCTGGCTGCGATCGACCTGGGCGATCGGTGGCTGCTGGTTGTGCGCCCCGGTCTCCTGGATCAGTCGCACCTGTTCGGCAAAGGCCCCCAGCTCGCTGGCCTCGAACAGCACGCGCAAGGGCAGCTCCACGTCGCAAGCCTGGCGAGTGCGGGAAATGATCTGGGTGGCCAGCAACGAATGGCCGCCCAGGGCAAAGAAATCGTCCGTCAGGCCGATGCGTGGCTGGCCCAGCACCTCGCGCCAGATCGCCGCGATCTGCTGCTCCAGCGCGGTGCCGGGCTCGACATGCTCGCGCACCTGCCATTGCGGCTCGGGCAGCGCCCGGCGATCCAGCTTGCCACTGGGGCTCAGGGGCATGGACTCAAGGCGCACCAACTGCGCCGGCACCATGTATTCGGGCAGCTCGGCGGCCAGGGCGGTTTTCAGGCGCGCGCTGTGCTGTTGTTCATCTTCTTCGTCGGCATGGGCCGTGTAGTAGCCGATCAACTGCGCTCCGGCCTGGGTCTTACGCACCAGCACCGCGGCCTGGGCTACGCCGTCCTGGGCGAGCAGGCGCGCTTCGATCTCCTGGGGTTCGACCCGGAAGCCCCGCAGCTTGACCTGCTGGTCGAGGCGACCGAGGTATTCCAGTACGCCATCGGCGCACCAGCGCACCCGATCGCCGGTACGGTACAGGCGCGCCCCATCGGCACTCAGTGGATCGACGACAAACCGCTCGGCACTCAGGGCGGCCCGCCCCAGGTAGCCCCGGGCCAGGCCCTGGCCGCTGATGCACAGCTCGCCGGGTACTCCAGCCGGCAGCACGTTGAGTTCGGCATCCAGCACGCGGCAGATCACGTTGCCCAAGGGACGACCGATGGGCGAACGCTCGCCGTCAGCCACCGCGCAGTGCCAGTGGGTGACGTTGATTGCGGTTTCGGTCGGGCCATAGCGGTTGTGCAGTTGCACGCCCGGCAGTTGTTCGAGCAGGCGATTGCGCAACTCGGCGGGCAAGGCTTCGCCACCGGAGAACACCCGGCGCAGGCTATGGCAGCCGGCGCTGAGCGGCTCATCGACAAACAGTTGCAACAGCGGCGGGACGAAGTGCAGCGTGGTCACGCCATGCGTCTGCACCAGTTGGGCGATACGGTGCGGGTCGCGATGCTCGCCGGGAGCGGCAATGAGCAAGCGGCAGCCGGTGATCAGCGGCCAGAAGCATTCCCATACCGATACGTCGAAGCTGATCGGGGCTTTTTGCATCAGCACCTCGTCAGCCTGCAACTGGTAGCTGTCCTGCATCCATTGCAGGCGCTCCATCAGCGCAGCGTGGGTATTGCCGACGCCCTTGGGTTGGCCGGTGGAACCGGAGGTGTAGATCACATAGGCCAGGTTGTCGCCATGCAGGTGCAGGCCCGGGGCCTGGCTCGGCCAGTTGTCGAGCTTGAGGCTGTCCATGGCGATGGCGCTGACACCCTCGATGGCCGGCATGCGCTCGAGCAGGTGGGTCTGGGTCAGCAGCAGCTCGACGCCGCTGTCGCCAAGCATGTAGGCCAGGCGTTCGGCGGGGTAGTCCGGGTCCAGGGGCACATAGGCACCGCCGGCCTTGACGATGGCCAGCAGGCCGATCAGCAGTTGCGGCGAACGCTCGGCGGCGATGGCCACGCACACGTCGGGGCCGACCCCCTTGTCCCGCAGGTAGTGGGCCAGGCGGTTGGCCTGGGTGTGCAGTTCGGCAAAACTCAACTGGCCACCCTCCCACACCAGCGCGGTGCGTTCCGGGGTCAGCTGCCATTGTTCATGCAGGCGCTCCGGCAGCCAGCGCTCGGCCGGCGCACAGGGGGCCACGCTCCACTGTTGCAGCTGCTCGGCCTCTGCTTGGCTCAAGAGCGGCAGGTCGCCCAGGGCCGCCTCAGGTTGCTGGCAGGCATATTCCAGCAGGCTGATGAAGTGTCCGGCCAGGCGCTCGATGGTGGCCGCCTCGAACAGCTCGTCGGCGTAGTCGAAGGCCAGGCTCAGGCGTCCGTTGCGATCTTCCTCGGTGTGCAGTTGCAGGTCGAACTTGGCCTCGCGGCTGTGCCACGGCAGCTCTTCGGCCAGCAACCCGGGCAGGCGACGCAGGGCACTGAGGTCGCGTTGCTGGTGGTTGAACATGACCTGGAACAGGCCTTGCTCGCGGGCCTCGGGGAAGGCTTCCAGCAGCTGTTCGAACGGCAGGTCCTGGTTGGCCTGGGCGCCCAGGGCTGCCTGGCGAGTCTGTTGTAGCAACTCGGCGAAGGACTGGCGCCCATGCAACTGGCCGCGCAAGACCTGGGTGTTGATGAAGAAGCCCAGCAAGCCCTGGGTTTCCAGGCGCGGGCGGTTGGCATTGGGCACCCCAACGCGGACATCGCCCTGGCCGGTGTAGCGGTAGAGCAGCGTCTGGAAGGCTGCCAGCAGTAGCATGAATGGCGTCACCTGCTGGGCCTGGGCCGCCTGGCGCACGGCCTCGCTGAGGTTTGCACTCAAGCGCTGGCCGTGGCGCGCAGCACTGTGCCGGACCTGGGCCGAGCGCGGATGATCGGTGGCCAGGCTCAGGGCTGGGGCTTCATCGGCCAGCTGCTGCTTCCAGTAATCCAACTGGCGCTGGCCTTCGCCCTGGGCCAGCCACTGGCGCTGCCAACTGCCGTAGTCGGCGTACTGCAGGGCCAGCGGCGCCAGCTCCAGGGCCTGGCCCTGGGCGAAGGCCGCATACAGGCGCGAGAATTCGTCGATCAGCAGGTTCAGCGACCAGCCGTCGGCAATGATGTGGTGCAGGGTCAGCAACAGTTGATGTTCTTCATCATCCAGGCGCACCAGGGTCGCCCAGTACAAGGGGCCCTTCTCCAGGTCGAACTGGGTGTGGGCCTCATCCTCGCGGATCTGCCGGGCCCGGGCTTCGCGTTCGGCCGGCGGCAGGTCGCTGATGTCGATCAGTTGCAGGTTGAACTCGCAGGGCTCATCCACCTGTTGCAGGGCTTGGCCATCTCGCTCGAAGAAACGCGTGCGCAGGGCTTCGTGACGCTCGAGCAGTTGCTGGAAGCTGGCACGCAGGGCGTCTTCGTCCAGTTCGCCACGCAAGCGCAGGCCACCGGGAATGTTGTAGGCGCTGCTGCATGGGTCCAACTGCCAGGTGATCCACAAGCGATTCTGGGCCAGGGATTGCGGCAACGGCTGCTGGCGCGACAGGGCGTTGATCGCACCCTGGGCACTGCCACCGTCCTGCTGCAAGCGCGCAACCTCGGCGCTGAACGCCGCCAGGGTCGGGGCCTCGAACAACAGGCGCAGCCCCAGTTCCAGGCCCAGCTCCTGGCTCAGGCGGGCCATGACCTGGGTGGCGGCGATGGAGTTGCCACCCAGCAGGAAGAAGTGATCGTCGGCGGCCACCGCAACGCATTGCAGTTGCTCCTGCCAGATGCGCCCGATCAGGGCCTGCAATTCATTGCCTGGCGCTTCGCCGGTGGCGTCCTGGCTCGGCGTCGAGGCATCCGGGAACAGCGCGTAGTAATCCAGGCTGCCATCGGCCAGGCGAGTACGGCAGGCCGAGCGTTGCAGCTTGCCGCTGGAGGTCTTGGGCAAGGCCCCGGGATTGAGCAGCACCACCACGCTGGGCGCTTCCTGGCAGGCTTCGGCGACCGCCTGGCGAATGGCCTTGATCAGCGCCTCGGGCGGCAGGATCTTCTGCACGCTGCGGCTGATTTCAGCGGCGATGCCAATGCCTTCCTGGCCCTGGTCGGTGACCGCGAACGCTGCCACCCGGCCTTTGCGCACCACTTCCACTTCGCGCTCGATGGTCTTCTCGATGTCCTGGGGATACAGGTTGTGCCCGCGCACGATCAGCAGGTCCTTCAGGCGCCCGGTGATGTACAGCTGGCCATCGCGCATGAAGCCCAGGTCGCCAGTGCGCAACCAGGTGCGGCCGGCGTGCTGGACGAACGTCTTGGCGCTCGCTTCGGGGTTGCGCCAGTAACCATGGGCGATGCTCGGCCCGGCGGCCCAGACTTCGCCGATGCGGTTATCGGGCAGCTCGCAAAGCTGCTGCGGGTCCATCAACAGCACCGCGTGCTCCGGCTGGCTGAAGCCGCAGCTCATCATCGCGCTGCCCTGCCCCGGTTCGGCACGGTTCTGCGCCAGGGCCTGCTCGTCCAGGTGCAAGGCCGGGATGCCCTGGCCCCGCACACCACCGGCGACGAACAGGGTGGCTTCGGCCAGGCCATAGGACGCCAGGAAGTTATCGGCAGTGAAACCGCAGGCACTGAACTTCTCGGCAAAGCGCTCCAGGGTGTCGAGGCGGATCGGCTCCGAGCCGGAATAGGCCACGCGCCAACCGCTCAGGTCGAGGCGTTCCAGGGCCGACTCACTGACCCGCTCGCTGCACAGGCGGTAGGCAAAGTCCGGGCCGCCACTGATGGTGCCGCCGTATTCGCTGATGGCTTCCAGCCAACGCAGGGGCCGCCCCAGGAAATAGGCCGGGGACATCAGCACGCAGGGCACGCCACTGAAGATCGGTTGCAGCAGGCCGCCGATCAGGCCCATGTCGTGGTACAGCGGCAACCAGCTGACGATCACATCGTCCGGATTGAGGTCGATGCCGAAGCCGCGGCGGATCAGCATCTCGTTGGCCACCAGGTTGCCATGGCTGACCTGCACGCCCTTGGGCAAGGCCGTGGAACCGGAGGTGTATTGCAAGAAGGCGATGTCATCGTCCGCCAACTCGACGGGCTGCCAGCCCTCGGCCAGGGCGCTGTCCAGGGTATCGACGCACAACAGTTGCGGCGCC
This sequence comes from Pseudomonas sp. BIOMIG1BAC, assembly GCF_001705995.2. Lineage (NCBI taxonomy): Bacteria > Pseudomonadati > Pseudomonadota > Gammaproteobacteria > Pseudomonadales > Pseudomonadaceae > Pseudomonas > Pseudomonas sp. BIOMIG1BAC. The sequence continues at coordinate 5,611,240 of NZ_CP049045.1, forward strand.
CCCTCGGCCTTGAGCTCGTCCATCTGCAACAGGGCCTCACGCAGCCCGGCGCTGGTCAGCAGCAGCCGCGGCTCGGCGTCGGCCATGATCGAGATCAGCCGTTCCTGGTGATGGCGCCGGGCCGACTCTGGCGGATAGGCCGGCACCGCGATCACCCCGGCATACAGGCAGCCGAAGAACGCCGCGACGTAGTCCGGGCCGCTGGGGAACAGCAGCACCGCCCGGTCGCCGAACTCGGCATCGGCTTGCAGGGCCGCGGCGATGGTGCGCGCCCGCAGATCCAGGTCCCGGTAACTGAGGACCACGTTCTGCTCCTGGTCTTCGGCGAGGAAACGCAACGCCACTTGATCAGGTGCCAGGACCGCCCGGCGTTGAAGGGCTTGGGCCAGGGTACTGGGGAGTTCGAACGCGTCCGTCATGGGTTTTCCTGCCAGGATTGTGCTTGCAATGGAGAGCGGCCCCTGTCCTGACATGCCCTGATAACTATCGACGAATCAGACAGTTACAAGTGGACCATGGATCTCAGGAAGGCGCCGTGGCCGGGTCTGTTACCCGGAATCATTCTCCAATGGGAACGGATGACGTCTTGAAATAATTAGTCCGCATCCTGCTCTGCAAACCCTGCTTGGGAACGGAGGCGAGCACCCGTTCGCAATTTGTAAATCAGGAGAGCATTAGTTCTTTTTCTCAATTGACAATCATTATCATTCAGCCTAATTTGTCGCTCGATGTGTAGGACGCGTCTGACGCTTCAGTAGTCCCACTACCCTCTTTGCAACAAGGTGATTTCCATGACGGAACAAGTATCCACAAGCAGGTGCGATTCACCGTTACTCCAGGCATTTGTCGATAACAGGCTGATCCTGGTCAAGATTGCAGCGCGTATCACCGGCTGCCGGTCACGAGCTGAAGATGTGGTTCAAGACGCGTTTTTCCGCTTGCAATCGGCACCGCAAATCACCTCCTCGTTCAAGGCTCAGCTCAGCTATCTGTTCCAGATCGTGCGCAACCTGGCCATCGATCACTATCGCAAGCAGGCGTTGGAACAGAAGTATTCGGGCACCGAAGAGGAAGGTTTGAACGTAGTCGTCCATGGCGCCTCACCTGAAACCTCCCACATGAACTTCTCTACCCTGGAAAATATCGCCGATGCCTTGACCGAGCTGCCAACCCGCACTCGCTACGCATTCGAGATGTATCGCCTGCACGGCGTTCCACAGAAGGACATCGCCAAGGAACTTGGTGTCTCGCCGACCCTGGTGAACTTCATGATTCGCGATGCACTGGTGCATTGCCGCAAAGTCTCGGGTAATCGCCCCGATACCTTCGCCCGTCGCTGAGCCGCGACCGATGCCGGGCTACCCGGCCAATGCCGTTCATCCCTCGAGCAGGCCGCTCTGCCCCAAAACCCGCAAGGCCGCGCGCTTGTGCAGCAGATCAAACTCCCGCTGGCAGTACCGACAACGGTCAGGCCCGGCACAAGCGGACTCATGGACAAACGCCGGGGGCCCTTCGCAACCCGGTGGGTCCAGGTACAAAGCGTGGACCTGGGCCGACAACCAGAATGCCAACCGTTCCTGCCGTGCCGCTTCGGCGGCCTGGATCTGGATGGAGGGTTCCTGGACGCTGTTCGCCCCTGGCTGGAACAGCGCCTGGCGGGCGGCAATCCCATCGATACCAACCACCATGCTGGCGCGCAGTGCGTCAATGTTCAGCGGGTTCACAAGGGCCATGACCAGATCACCGTCGGTTGGACAATCAACCAAGTGACGTGGGCCATCGAAGAAAATTTAGCCCGCCCGGCCGAACCGCGACAATGTCGGCCTCAGGCCTGAGGCACGGGCGAGACCACGATGCGGTACGGATCGAAGATCTTCAGCAACTGGCCGCTCTCGCGCAGTTTTTGCAGCAACCCGGCAAAGTCCTGGGCCGTGATGGGCGCGTTGGGACGGATCAGCGTGTAGTGGTGGTAGACCTGGTCGATCCGCTCGGAGATCAGCAACTGGTCGGTGCTGTCGATATTGCGTGCCAGGAAGTCGCTGAGATAGGAACGGGTCACCAGGGCGATATCCGCCCTGCCCCGCAGGACCATCAACAGGTTGCTGTCATGGGAATAGGTCAGCGTGGCGTCATAGGTGTCGGTGAGATACTTGGGGTCGGCGTTGAACTGGGCAAAGGCATAGTGATAACCGCTGAACAGCGCCAGGCGCTTGCCCTTGAGATCGGCGAAATAGTCCTGGCCACGCCCGGGCTGGCGCTGGGCGACGAAGATCTCCGCATCCTCGAGCCCCATGTCGACGCTGGTGTGTTCGATACCCTGCCACCCCCAGGCCGGGTTCTCGAAGATCGCCATGTCCACCCGGCCCTGCTGGAAATCCCGGAATCGGCGGGGAATGGAGGTAGGCACCAGGACGAACTGATAATCGCTCTGGGACTGGTTGAGAGCCTCCACCAATTGCGGCAGCAGGCCGGTGTCGGCCCCGGTTTCAGGGCGCACCGTATAGGGTGGGAAGTGCGCCGCGGCGACCCGTACCAGTTGCGCCGGGAAAACCGGGCCGATCCAGAGTGTTGCCAGCGCCAGCAAGAGCATTCGCAAGGCCGATCGCAACGGCAAGGACATCAAGGCAACACACCTCGGACAAAAGAATAGGGATGCCGTAAAGCTAGGCGTTTTCAGTTACGGAGACAATCTCGCAACCGACAATTAATCAGCGCGTCAATGCTCCTTGAGCACCAGCAACAAGGCTTCCTGAGCCAATTGCTCCAGGCTCATGCTGCCCTCGGCGCGAAACCAGGTAGTGGTCCAGGACAGGGCGCCGGTGAGAAAGCGTCGGGTGATGAACACATCGCCCTTGATGAATCCTGCCTCCTTGGCCTCCCCCAGTACCTGCAGCCAGATCTGCTCGTAGACGTCGCGCAGGGCCAGGACCGCCGCCTGGCCTTCGGCCGACAGCGAACGCCACTCGTAGACCAGCACCGCCATGGCTTCGCCGCTGCCCCCCATGATCGACTGCAATTCGCAGCGAATCAGTGCCAGCACGCGCTCGCGCACGCTGCCGGCCTCGGCCAGCTCGGCGCGCATCAAGGCCGTGTTGTAGTGAATGGTTTCCTGCATGACCGCCCGCAGGATGTCGTCCTTGCTCTTGAAGTGGTGGAAGATGCTGCCGGACTGGATACCCACCGCACTGGCCAGGTCGCGCACGGTGGTGCGTTCATAGCCCTTGTTGCGAAACAGGTGCGCTGCCGTGCGCAACAACTTGCCCCGCGCACTATCGGGATCGGTCACTTGCCCACTGGCGATCAGCTCGCGTACTACCTGCTGGGCCTTTTGCTCGTCCACCGGTGTTCTCCTACCTTCACTTCATCGATAGCCCTGGGGCCGGGCCCGTTAAAACCGGGCATGCGCGCGCAATTTAAGCTCCTCACGACCCCCAAGCAAGCGCTTGGGTAGAAGAATAGATCAAGGCATTTACAAACCAAGCGCTTGCTTGGTAGCCTCCGTGCAGTTCTTTTCTAGAGAGCCCTGCCATGACCAAGACCGTACGAATCGGCTGCGCCAGTGCCTTCTGGGGCGACACCAGCAGCGCCGCTGCACAACTGGTACAAGGCGCTCGCCTGGACTACCTGGTGTTCGACTATTTGGCCGAAATTACCCTGTCGATCATGGCCGGGGCGCGCATGAAAGATCCTGGCGCAGGCTATGCCACGGATTTCGTCGAAGTCCTCGCCCCGCTACTGGCCTCGATCCATACCCAGAAGATCCGCGTCATCAGCAATGCCGGTGGGGTCAACCCCCAGGCTTGTGCCGACGCGTTGCGCGCCGCCTGTACCAAGGCCGGCGTACCGCTGAAGATTGCCGTGCTGCTGGGCGACGACCTGCAACCACAGCTCAAGGAGCTGGCCGGCGCCGGTATCGAGGAAATGTTCACCGGCGCTCCACTGCCCCCCCTGTGCGTCTCCACCAACGCCTACCTCGGTGCCCCGGGAATAGTCGCCGCCCTGGAACTGGGGGCCGACATCGTCATTACCGGGCGCGGGGTCGACAGCGCCGTGGTCAGTGCCGCTCTGGTGCACGAGTTCGCCTGGTCCTGGCAGGACTACGACCGCCTGGCCCAGGCCGCCCTGGCGGGGCACATCATCGAGTGCGGCGCGCAGTGCACCGGTGGCAACTTCACCGATTGGCGCGACGTACCGGACTACGAGCACATCGGCTTCCCCGTGGTGGAGGTCCAGGCCGACGGTCGTTTCGTGGTGAGCAAGGCACCCGGTACGGGCGGCCTGGTCAGCCCGCTGACGGTGGGCGAGCAACTGCTGTATGAGATCGGCAACCCCCAGGCCTACCTGCTGCCGGATGTGATCTGCGATTTTTCCCAGGTGCAATTGCGCCAGGAAGCGGCCGACCGAGTCAGCGTCCAGGGCGCCCGGGGCATACCCCCCAGCCATCAATACAAGGTCAGCGCCACCTACCCGGACGGTTTCCGCTGCACCGCCAGTTGCCTGCTGGCCGGCATCGACGCGGTGGCCAAGGCCCGTCGGGTCAGCCAGGCGATCATCGACAAGACCAGCGAGATGTTCAGCCAGCGCGGCTGGGGCCCCTACAGCGAAGTGAACATCGAACTACTGGGCAGCGAGGCCACCTATGGCCCCCACGGCCAGCGCCAGGACAGCCGCGAAGTGGTGATCAAGCTGGCCGTGCGCCACCCGAACAAGGCGGCCCTGGTGCTGTTCTCCCGGGAGATCGCCCAGGCCGCCACCGGCATGGCCCCGGGACTGACCGGCATCGTCGGCGGGCGGCCGACGGTGTACCCGGTGATCCGCCTGTTCTCCTTCCTGCTGGACAAGGACCGCTGCCACCTGGAAATCGACTTCGCCGGCCAGCGCCATGCCTGCTCCCTGCCTGAACCCGACCCGCTGGACCCAGGCGCCCTGCCCGTTCCCCACCCGCTGCCCAGGCCCCAGGGCCAGGCCGATGCCAGCGTGCCCCTGGTCAAGCTGGCGGTGGCCCGTTCCGGCGACAAGGGCAACCACAGCAACATCGGGGTCATGGCCCGCCACCCCGACTACCTGCCGTGGATCGCCGAGGCCCTGGCCCCGGAAGTCCTGGTGGACTGGATGAGCCATGTGCTGGACCCGGTCCACGGCCGGGTCCAGCGCTGGTACCTGCCAGGCACCCACAGCCTCAACTTCCTCCTGGAAAACGCCCTGGGCGGCGGTGGCGTCGCCAGCCTGCGCATCGACCCCCAAGGCAAGGCCTTCGCCCAGCAACTGCTGGAAATCCAGATCCCGGTGCCCCAGCGCATCGCCGACGCCGTCAATTAAGGAGCTGCCGTGGTGTACGACTCGATCTTCAAAACGCAATTGTTTGCCGGCCAGACCATCCTCGTCACCGGCGGCGGCAGTGGCATCGGCCGTTGCACCGCCCATGAGCTGGCGGCCCTGGGCGCCCGGGTGCTGCTGGTGGGGCGCAAAGCGGAAAAACTCCAGCAGGTCGCCGGCGAGATCGCCGAGGACGGTGGGCTGGTGGACTGGCAGGCCTGCGACATCCGCGACGAGGAGGCGGTCAAGGCCCTGGTCGGTGAACTGATCGAGCGCTTTGGCCCGATCCATGGCCTGGTGAACAACGCCGGCGGCCAGTACCCGGCGCCTCTGGCCTCGATCAACCAGAAGGGCTTCGAGACCGTGCTGCGCACCAACCTGGTGGGCGGTTTCCTCATGGCCCGGGAAGTGTTCAACCAGTCCATGAGCAAGCACGGCGGCAGCATCGTCAACATGCTCGCCGACATGTGGGGCGGCATGCCCGGCATGGGTCATTCCGGCGCTGCGCGCTCGGGAATGGACAACTTCACCAAGACCGCCGCCTACGAATGGGGGCATGCCGGGGTACGGGTCAACGCCGTGGCCCCGGGCTGGATCGCCTCCAGCGGCATGGACACCTACGAAGGCGCCTTCAAGGCGGTGATTCCCACCCTGCGCGAGCATGTGCCGCTCAAGCGCATCGGCAGCGAATCGGAAGTCAGCGCGGCCATCGTGTTCCTGCTCAGCCCCGGCGCGGCCTTCATCAGCGGCAGCACCTTGCGCATCGACGGCGCCGCCAGCCTCGGCAGCCGCGCCTGGCCCCTGGGCAAGGCGCGCAACAGCCACTCGTACAACGGTTTTCATCGGGCCTACCTGCCCGATGTGCTCAAGGGCGAGGAATAAGCCATGCCGGTGATCCAATCCCAACTCGATCCCCACAGCGCGCAATTCGCCCAGAACCACCAGGCCATGCTGGCCGGCCTGCAACAGCTGCGCGACATCCAGCAACACCAGTTGGACAAGGCCGCCGAAGCCAAGGCCAAGTTTGAAAAGCGTGGGCAGTTGCTGCCCCGGGAGCGCCTCAACCTGCTGTTGGACCCGGGCGCACCGTTCCTCGAACTGGCCGGCCTGGCCGGCTACAAGCTGCACGACGACAAGGACGGCAGCCAGGCCGGTGGCGGCCTGATCGCCGGCATCGGCTATGTCTGCGGGGTGCGCGTGCTGGTAGCGGCCAACAACAGCGCGATCAAGGGCGGCACCATTTCCCCCAGCGGCCTGTACAAGTCCCTGCGCCTGCAGCAGATCGCCATGGAGAACAAACTGCCGGTGGTGACCCTGGCCGAAAGCGGCGGCGCCAACCTCAACTACGCGGCGGAGATCTTCATCGAAGGTGCGCGCAGCTTCGCCAACCAGGCGCGGATGTCGGCCATGGGCCTGCCGCAGATCACCGTGGTGCATGGCTCGGCCACGGCTGGCGGCGCCTACCAGCCCGGGTTGTCGGACTACGTGGTGGTGGTACGCGGCAAGGCCAAGCTGTTTCTCGCCGGGCCGCCCTTGCTCAAGGCCGCCACCGGCGAGGTGGCCACCGACGAACAGCTCGGCGGCGCCGAAATGCACGCCCAGGTTGCCGGTACCGCCGAGTACCTGGCGGAAAACGATGCCGACGGCATCCGTATCGTTCGCGAGATCGTCAGCCTGTTGCCCTGGAATGCCCAACTGCCGACACAGCCGCCCAGGACCTGGAGCGAACCGTTGTACCCGATAGAGGAACTGCTGGGGCTGGTTCCCGACGACCCGAAGAAACCCTACGACGCCCGGGAAATCGTCGCGCGCCTGGCGGACGGCTCGCAGTTCCTGGAATTCAAGGGCGAGTTCGATGCCCAGACGCTCTGCGGTCACCTGCAGATCCAGGGCCGGGCCTGCGGTTTCATCGGCAACAACGGCCCGATCACCCCCCAGGGCGCGAGCAAGGCCGCGCAGTTCATCCAGCTTTGCGACCAGAGCCAGACACCGCTGCTGTTCTTCCACAACACCACCGGTTTCATGGTCGGCACCGAATCCGAGCAGCAAGGGGTGATCAAGCACGGCTCGAAGCTGATCCAGGCGGTGGCCAACGCCCGGGTACCGAAGCTGACCATCGTGGTCGGCGGCTCCTACGGCGCCGGCAACTATGCGATGTGCGGCCGCGGCCTGGACCCGCGTTTCATCTTCGCCTGGCCCAATAGCCGTACCGCGGTGATGGGCGGCGCCCAGGCCGGCAAGGTGCTGCGCATCGTCACCGAGGCCAAGCACGCCAAGAACGGCCAGGAGGCCGACCCGAAGATGCTCGACATGCTGGAGCAGGTCACCGCGCAGAAGCTCGACAGCCAGTCCACCGCACTGTACGGCAGCGCCAACCTGTGGGACGACGGGCTGATCGACCCGCGTGACACGCGCACCTTGCTGGGCCTGCTGCTGGACATCTGCCATGAAGCCCAGGTGCGCCCGCTGCAACCCAACAGCTTTGGTGTGGCGCGGTTCTGATCGCGCAGAACGGCCCGCAGGTAGTGGGCCACAACGATCCGCTGGCGACGTCACTCAACTTGAGAAGGACAACAACAATGATCTTCACCCAGGAACACGAAGAACTGCGGCGCACGGTGCGCAATTTTGTCGAGCGCGAGATCAACCCCCATGTCGATGAATGGGAAGAAGCCGGGCGCTTCCCCATCCACGAGATTTTCCGCAAGGCCGGCGAGCTGGGCCTGCTGGGCATCTCCAAGCCAGAGAAGTTCGGCGGCATGGGCCTGGACTACAGCTACTCGGTCGTTGCCGCCGAAGAGTTCGGCACCATCCGCTGCGGCGGCATTCCCATGTCCATCGGTGTGCAGACTGACATGTGCACCCCGGCCCTGGCGCGCTTCGGCTCCGATGAACTGCGCGACGAATTCCTGCGCCCGGCCATCAGCGGCGAGCAGGTGGGCTGCATCGGCGTTTCCGAGGTCGGGGCCGGCTCCGACGTGGCCGGGCTCAAGACCCACGCCCGCAAGGACGGCGACGACTACGTGATCAACGGCAGCAAGATGTGGATCACCAACTCCCCCAGCGCCGATTTCATCTGCCTGCTGGCCAACACATCGGACGACAAGCCCCACGTCAACAAGTCGCTGATCATGGTGCCGATGAACGCCCCTGGTATCAGCCTCAGCCCGCACCTGGACAAACTCGGCATGCGCAGCTCGGAAACCGCCCAGGTGTTCTTCGACAACGTGCGGGTGCCCCAGCGCAACCGCATCGGCCACGAAGGCGCCGGGTTCATGATGCAGATGCTGCAGTTCCAGGAGGAGCGGCTGTTCGGCGCGGCGAACATGATCAAGGGCCTGGAGTACTGCATCGACAGCACCATCGAGTACTGCAAGGAGCGCAAGACCTTCGGCAACCCGCTGATCGATAACCAGGTGATCCACTTCCGCCTGGCCGAGCTGTCCAGCGAGATCGAGTGCCTGCGGGCCCTGGTGTACCAGGCCACCGAACAATACGTGCGCGGCCAGGACGTGACCCGCCTGGCCTCCATGGCCAAGCTCAAGGCCGGGCGCCTGGGCCGCGAGGTCAGCGACAGCTGCCTGCAGTACTGGGGCGGCATGGGTTTCATGTGGGACAACCCGGTGGCCCGGGCCTATCGCGATGTGCGCCTGGTGTCCATCGGCGGCGGTGCCGACGAGATCATGCTGGGGATCATCTGCAAACTCATGGGCATCCTGCCCGGGAAGAAGAAATGAGCCTGTTGCCGAGTTGCCAGACCCTATTGCTGGAATCACGCGACGGCGTGCTGTTCATCACCCTCAACCGCCCCGAGTGCCGCAACGCCATGAGCCTCGAGATGGTGGCGGAATTGCGCACGGTGCTGGCCGCCGTGAACGAGCGCCGCAGCATCCGGGCCCTGGTGCTGCAGGGCGCTGGCGGACACTTCTGCGCTGGTGGCGACCTCAAGGACATGGCCGGCGCCCGGGCCAGGGGTGCCGCGGCCTACCGTGAATTGAACCGGGCCTTCGGCGCGTTGCTCGAAGAAGCGCAGAAAGTCCCCCAGGTGCTGGTCTGCGTACTGCAGGGCGCGGTGCTCGGCGGCGGTTTTGGCCTGGCCTGCGTCAGCGATATCGCCATCGCCGAGCACTCGGCGCAGTTCGGCATGCCGGAAACCAGCCTCGGCCTGCTGCCGGCACAGATCGCCCCGTTCGTGGTCCGGCGCATCGGCCTGACCCAGGCCCGGCGCCTGGCGCTGACCGCCGCCCGCTTCGATGGCGAAGAGGCCCGGCAACTGGGCCTGGTGCACTTCGTCGAGAACGATGCCACGGCGCTGCAGGAGCGCCTGGAGCAGCAACTGGCGCAGGTCCTGCGCTGCGCCCCTGGGGCCAATGCACAGACCAAGGCCCTGCTGCTAGCCAGCGTCGACCAGCCCCTGGGACCGCTACTGGACCAGGCCGCCGACGACTTCGCCCAGGCCGTCAGCGGTGAGGAAGGCACCGAAGGCACCCTGGCCTTCGTGCAGAAACGCAAACCGTCCTGGGCCGGCTGACGCCCCACACAGACACAGGAAGCCTACGATGCCCGCGTTCACCAAGATCCTGATCGCCAACCGTGGCGAAATCGCCTGCCGGATCCAGCGCACCGCCCAGCAGCTGGGCTATCGCACCGTCGCCGTATTCAGCGACGCCGACGCTGAGGCGCCCCATGTGCGCATGGCGGACGAAGCCGTGCGCATAGGCCCCGCGCCGGTCCAGCAGTCCTACCTGGATAGCGCCACGATCCTCGATGCAGCCCGGCGCAGCGGCGCCGATGCCATCCATCCCGGCTATGGCTTTCTTTCGGAGAACGCCGAGTTCGCCGCGGCCTGCGCGGCTGCCGGCATCACCTTCATCGGCCCCAGCGCCGCGGCCATCGAGCTGATGGGCAGCAAGCGCCGCTCGAAACTCGCCATGCTCGAGGCCGGCGTGCCCTGCATCCAGGGCTACCAGGGCGAAGAACAAGACGATGCCACCTTGCAGCGCGAAGCCCAGCGCATCGGTTATCCGTTGATGATCAAGGCCAGTGCCGGTGGCGGTGGGCGCGGCATGCGCCTGGTACAGGAACCCGGGCAACTGCTGGAGCAGATCAGGACCGCACGCTCCGAGGCGCTGCACGCCTTCGGCAGCGACGAACTGATCCTGGAACAAGCGCTGGTCGAGCCGCGCCATGTGGAGATCCAGGTCTTCGGCGATCACCACGGGCAGTTGATCTACCTGGGCGAGCGCGACTGCTCGATCCAGCGCCGCCACCAGAAGATCGTCGAGGAGGCACCCTGCCCGGTCATGACCCAGGAGTTGCGCCAGGCCATGGGCGAAGCGGCGCTCAAGGCCGGACGGGCCGTGGACTATGTTGGCGCCGGCACCGTAGAGTTCCTGCTCGATGCCCGGGGGCAGTTCTACTTCCTGGAAATGAACACCCGCCTGCAGGTGGAGCACCCGGTTACCGAACTGGTCACCGGCCTGGACCTGGTGGCCCTGCAACTGCAGGTGGCTGCCGGCGAGCCACTACCGCTGAAGCAGGAACAGGTGCGATTGTCCGGCCACGCCATCGAAGTACGCCTGTATGCCGAGAACCCGGCCCAGGGTTTTCTGCCACAGACCGGCCAGGTGCTGCGCTGGGAACCGGCGCCGGGCATCCGCACCGATCATGGCGTACAGGAAGGCCAATGGGTCAGCCCCTTCTACGACCCGATGCTGGGCAAGCTGATCGCCCACGGCGCCACCCGTGAGGAGGCCCGGCGCAAGCTGCTGCGCGGCGTCGAGGATTGCGTGTTGCTGGGCCTGGAAAGCAACCGGCGCCTGCTGGCCAACCTGCTCGGGCACCCGGTGTTCGCCAGCGGCCAGTTCAGCACGGCATTCATCGCCGAACACTTTGCCGAGGATCCGAGCCTGCAACCGCAGCTTCCCGGCCACGAGGAACTGGCCATCGCCGCCGCGTTGTTTCATCACCACGGCGCCAAGGCCCATGCCGGGCCGCTCGCCGCCTGGCGCAATAACGCCGGTGTAGCGCTGCACTACGGCCTGGGACAGGAGGAACGGCACTGGTCCTTGCAACTGAGCCCGGGGACCGCAGGCCTGGTGCAGGTCCACCAGGCAGGGCAATTAGTGGAGTTGAAGGTCTGCAGCGCCGACGGTCGCCGGGCCATCCTGGAGGTTGGGGGCATCCGCCGGCACTACGCCTACCACCTGGAAAACCAGGAGCTCTGGCTGCACAGCCGACAGGGCAGCCTGCACCTGCAGGATCGAACCCATGCCCCGGTCCAGAGCCAGTTGAGTGCCCATTCGGGAACGCTCAAGGCACCGATGGATGGCGCCATCGTCGACGTGCTGGTGAGCGAGGGCATGCGCGTCAGCAAGGGCCAGCTATTGCTGGTGCTGGAGGCGATGAAGATGGAGCATCCGCTCAAGGCCGGAATCGACGGGATGATCACCCGGGTCCAGGTCGGCCTCGGCGACCAGGTGAAGAACCGCCAGGTACTGCTGGAGGTGGAATAGGCCGGCAGGCGGCCATCGATGCCGGCCACGGAGTACTCCGCCTGGCGCTGCCCCCTAGGCGGATTCCCCGGCTTTGGCTACGCTCAAGCGTCATCAAGAAGGTTGAAGGCTGGAATTCGTAATGCCCCACTGGCTGGTAATAGATTTGGAAGCCACGACGGATGAAGGGGGCTGGCCGGTGAGCGAGATGGAAATCATCGAGATCGGCGCCACGCTGGTCAACCGCCAAGGCCGGGAACAGGACCACTTCCAGCGCTTCGTGCGTCCCCTGCGGCGCCCGATGCTGACGCCGTTCTGCCGCGAACTGACCCACATCACCCAGGCCAACATCGACGCCGCCGCGCCCTTGACCGAAGTCTGGAGCCAATTCGAACGCTGGCTGACCCAGCATCAGCCGCGCCTGGAAGGCTGGGCCAGCTGGGGCGACTACGATCGCAAGCAGTTGCAGTTGGAGTGGCACAACCAGCACTTGCACAGCCTGCTCAACGATGTCCCCCATATGAACCTCAAGCAGCGCTTCGCCAAGGCCCGGCGCCTGGAGCGCCCCCTGGGCCTGAATGCCGCCTTGCAACTGGCGGGCATGCAGTTCAACGGCCAGCAGCACCGGGCGCTGGAAGATGCACGAAATACGGCGCGCCTATTGCCGCTGATTCTTCCCTGATGGCGACAGGTGACGGCCCTTCGGGCCTTGTGCATACTGGCCGGCCTTTTTGACCCATTCTTGAGGAATCGCCCATGTTTAAAGTCAACGAGTACTTCGACGGCACCGTCAAGTCGATTGCCTTCGGCACGGCCGAAGGTCCCGCCACCATTGGCGTCATGGCCCCGGGCGAATACGAATTCGGTACCGCGCAACGGGAAATCATGCACGTGGTTTCCGGCGCCCTGACCGTCAAGCTGCCAGGCAACGACGAGTGGCAGACCTTCGCTGGCGGCAGCCACTTCAACGTACCGGCCAACAGCAAGTTTCAGCTCAAGGTCGCGGTGGACACCGCCTACCTGTGCGAATACCGCGGCTGATCCCTCGCCCGGTTTTTAGCAACGCATGAAAAATGCCCGTCCCCCCACCAGGAGACGGGCATTTTTTTGCCTCGCCAAGGCTATTCGAGAACGGTCACCGGCATGCCCACCTGCAACTGGCCATGACCGTCGTTGACCAGGTTCTGGCCGAACATCGCTCCATCCTCCCGGGCCCGGTACTTTTGCAAGGTCGCCAGGGGCTCACGATCAGCACTGCGCTCGCCCGTCTGCGGATCGATGGTGGTGAGGATGCAGCGCGAGCAAGGCTTGACCACGCGGAACTCGACATCGCCGATACGCACCCGCTTCCAGTTGTCCTCGGCGAACGCTTCGCTGCCCTCGACCACCAGGTTGGGCCGAAACCGCAGCATCTCCAAGGGGCGGCCAACCCGGCTCGCCAGGTCGTCCAGGGAGGCCTGGCCGATCAGCAGCAAGGGAAAACCGTCGGCAAAGGCGACTTGGTCATCATCCTTGCCGTAGCCGGCGGCGGTGGTCCGCGCCCGCTCCAGCGGGACCTGCACCAGGCGCGTGGGCTTGCCGATGAATTCGCTGACCCAGGCCCCGGCCTCGTCGCCGGCATCGGGCACCCGCAAGGTGTCCTGCCAGATGGTCACGCCGCGCAGGGCCGCCGTCTCATTCGGCAGCGCCACCTCCAGCGGGGCCAGGCCCGGGGCACTGAGGGTCAGGCCGCCCTGGGCATTCCACAATGCCGAGAGCTGGCTCATCCGTCCCACGGCACGCTGGGTCAGGAAGCGTCCGCTGGCCTCATCCACCAGCATCCAGCGGCGATCGCCCTCAAGGCCGAGCTTGTCCAGGCCGATCTGTTGCAGGGTCTCGCCCCTGGCGGATTTCAACGGATACCGATAAAGCGCGCTAAGACGCATGTCCTGCTCCCTACGGGGGAAAAACGCCCACCCTATACCAGCGCCCCGGTGAAACAAAGATCCGTGACACTGGCTCGCCGGCCTCAGGCGTCGACTTCATCCAGCAGCAGGCGCTGGCGCACCACATCCACCAGCTTGTCGGGCTGGAACTTGGAGAGGAAGTTGTCGCAGCCGACCTTCTTGACCATGGATTCGTTGAAGCTGCCCGACAACGAGGTATGCAGTACCACGTAGAGCCCGCGCAGGCGCGGGTCGTTGCGGATCTCGGTGGTCAGGCGGTAGCCATCCATCTCCGGCATCTCGGCGTCGGTGAACACCATCAGCAGCTTCTCGGTCATGTCGACCCCGGTATCGGCCCAGGCCTTGAGCATCTTCAGGGCCTTGAGGCCATCGCTGGCGATGTGCATCTTCACCCCCAACTGGCCCAGGGTGTCGCGCAGTTGCGACAACGCCACGTTGGAATCGTCCACCAGCAGCACTTCGCGGCCACGGGCACGGGCCAACAGCGGGTCGTCGAGCTTGTCGCGAGAAACCTTGGCGTTGTACGGCACGATCTCGGCCAGCACTTTCTCGACATCGATGACTTCCACCAGTTGGTCATCGACCTTGCTGATGGCGGTCAGGTAGTGCTGGCGGCCGGCGCTGGAGGGCGGCGGCATGATGGCTTCCCAGTTCATGTTGACGATACGGTCCACGCCCCCCACCAGGAACGCCTGCACCGAGCGGTTGTACTCGGTGACGATGATGGTGCTGTTGGGCCCCGGGACCAGCGGACGCATGCCGATGGCCTGGGACAGGTCGATCACCGGCAGGGTCTGGCCACGCAGGTTGACCACGCCACAGACGAATGGATGGCGCTGGGGCATCAGGGTCAACTTCGGCAGTTGCAGGACTTCCTGGACCTTGAAGACGTTGATCGCGAACAATTGCCGACCGGCCAGGCGGAACATGAGGATTTCCAGGCGATTCTCACCCACCAATTGCGTGCGTTGATCTACCGTGTCGAGAATGCCGGCCATTGATGACTCCTGGGCTGTGCTGATGAATTCACTAAAGACTGATATCGGCCAGGGACGCCGTATCTTGACCCGTATGCAAATTGCCACACAAAGCCATTGATGTCACATTAACATCATGCTTTACTTCGGTGGTCAATTTAGCAGCATGGCTGCAGCGCCGCCGAGACCTCTATTCCGGCGGAAGGTTCCCGCGCCTAAGGGATTCCCCTATCAACAATCAGGACCAGCCTGATATTCGCAATATCCAATAGCCATTAATGTGACGCCATTCTCATTGCATGAATGGAGTCAGGCTTTTGTTTTTGATCGCAGAAAGGTGGCTCGGCACCCTTTCAAGCCTAAGTTCCCCTGCTCCTGAAGCCCCGGCGCTCATGCGTTGCCTGGCTGTGAGCGGCATCTGGCTGCCAACGCTGGACGATAAGCATCGAGCATCGTCAATGGCTGCACGCGCGGAAAAAACTCCAGACTTGTCTAATATTCAATTTCTCAAAACACCTTCCAACTTGAAACCGTTCAGCCAACGCCCTATCCCACCATCGGAAACGAAGTCATGGATATAAGCATGCTAAGGATGGTCTGAAGTAGCCATGTATTTCCCCGGCATACCACCTAGCGCAACTTTTAAACTCGCCAAATGATCAAAAAACAATCAATTCGACGAGTATTTCTTACGTTTTCGCCACCCGGACCCCACTCCGGTGGCCATTTCCCGCATTACAGGCGCACCTCTCCTGCATTCGTCAGTAAATGTCGGCGCGCCATCCACAGGTTCGACAGAGCGAACAGTGTCACCAGTTGCGCCGTGTTTTTGGCCAAGCCGCGAAAGCGCACCTTGGTGTAACCGAACTGGCGCTTGATTACCCGGAACGGATGCTCGACCTTGGCGCGCACCTGAGCCTTGGCCTTTTCAATCTTGCGCTTGGCTTTGTACAGCACGCTGCGCTTATCGAGTTTTTTGTAGGTGCTGCGGCGTGCCGCCACCTGCCAGATAACTTCACGTCCTTCATGCTCGGGCCGCTTTTCGACACCGGTGTAGCCTGCATCGGCGCAGACCACGTTTTCGTCGCCATGCAGCAATTTGTCCACCTGGGTGACATCCGCCACATTGGCCGCCGTGCCCACTACGCTGTGCACCAGACCCGATTCGTCATCGGCGCCGATGTGGGCCTTCATGCCAAAATAATACTGGTTTCCCTTCTTGGTCTGGTGCATTTCCGGGTCGCGCTTGCCGTCCTTGTTCTTGGTCGAACTGGGCGCATTGATCAGCGTTGCATCGACGATGGTGCCCTGGCGCAGCGACAGGCCGCGGTCGCCCAGATAGCCATTGATGACAGCGAGGATGCCGGCCGCCAGCTCGTGTTTCTCCAGCAAGCGGCGGAAGTTGAGAATGGTGGTTTCGTCGGGGATGCGCTCCAGGTTCAGCCCGGCAAACTGGCGCAGGATCGTGGTTTCGTACAGCGCTTCCTCCATCGCTGGATCGCTGTAGCCGAACCAGTTCTGCAGCAGATGCACACGCAGCATCGCCATCAACGGGTAGGCCGGACGGCCACCTTCACCTTTCGGATAATGTGGCTCGATCAAAGCAATCAAGCCCTTCCACGGCACCACCCGATCCATCTCGATCAGGAACAACTCCTTGCGGGTTTGCTTGCGCTTGCCAGCGTACTCGGCGTCGGCGAAGGTCATCTGCTTCATCGGGAAACTCGGTGGGTGGGGTCGCGGTATTTTGCCAAATCAGAAAGTCTTTTTCAGAGTTTCCCTAAAGGACGGCCATGAGTGCGCTACCCCTCTGCCCGAATTCCTGCTTGAAGCCCAGACCCTGCTGGCCAAATCGGAAGATTGCCTGAGCCACCTGCACTTGATCAGGAATGACGAGGAGGCCATCAGTTGCCTGCTCGTCAGCCTGCAGCGCCTGGCCCAATGCGCAGCCCGCCATGCCATCAGCCCGCTGCATGAGTTCTCAGTGCACATCCACGGCCTGCTCAAGCGTCCCCAGCACCCGTTGGACCTCAACGACCAGGTGCTGGAATCCCTCAAGAGCTGCCTGACCCTGATGGCCTGGCAACTGGAACTGATCGACCCGAACGATGGCCAGTTGAATATGGATGACAGCGAACAGGTCATGCTGATCGAGGAATTGGCCGACCAAGTCTCGCAGAACTGCACCTGCACACTCCCTACTTGCAGGCACTAGTTTTTATACCGCCCAAGGTGGCGAATAACATCAGGCAAAGATAGCTAGGCAACACAAGAATAAGTAGCCGGCTAAGTATCTACGCCACTGTCGTTATTGAACATCACATACCCAAGAACGACACTCCCCACTAAACAATCCAACTTCTTGCGATCCGGGATTTAATCTTCCGAGACTTGCGTGCCCCAATGGAAGCTGACTTCACTCTGAGCGCTTATTGAGCGATACCGCTGCCGAACGCCGCACGGCAGATACGCTGAGTCGCAACTTTATTGACTTTCCGGACATGTATATCAAGTACCTGAGCGCGACCAACGGTATCTTCGGTGGTATTATGCGGCGCACTAATGAACCGTATTAATGGCACATTGACTCCAATGTCGATAATCACTATCAGGCCTGCACAAGAGATACAGACAGAACTGATTGAAATCACCTATTCAAATGGCACCGCTTCTCAAACAGGCCCCGTCACCTGCTCCTGACCGGGCTCTTCGCAGCGAACATTCATTGGCTCCATCCGCTATGTACGCCAGCCTCAAGTCACTGTTCTCCTGGCCCATCTCCCAAGATCGCCTACGCTGGCTCAGCCTACTGCTGTGCTCAGGCTCGGCCGTGGGCAATGTGCTGGTTTATTGCCTGAGCCGCCCTCTGCCCCTGGCGTTGCTGGTTCTCAACGTGGTGGCACTGGCATGTATCTGGGCGCAGTACGGCTATTCGCGTAAATCCATCCGTTTTCAGCCCCAGGAGCTGGCCGAGCGCTTGCTGCAAGTCAAGGAAAGCGAACGCCACCGCCTCAGCCGCGAACTACACGATGACATCGGCCAGTTGCTGACGGCGGCAAAACTGCAGGCCGACTGGCTCAAGCGGCGCCTGCCGGACGACCTGCAAGAGCATTTCGCACTGCTTGGCACCACCCTGGAAGAAACCCTGGCCAAGGTCCGCGACGTATCGGCCATTCTCAATCCCCGCCAGCTAGCCAGCCTGGGGCTCGAGGCCAGCCTGCGCGCCCATCTGATCAAGACCCTGGAAAGCAGCACGGTGCACTGGAGCCTGGAGTGCCACCAGCGCCTGGCCGGCATCCCCGAGGAAATGGCCGTGGCAGCGTTTCGCATCACCCAGGAAGCGGTGACCAACATGCTGCGCCACGCCCACGCCAAGAACCTGCTGGTACGCCTGCAACGCCTGCCGGAAGGGCTTTCACTGTTCATCAGCGATGATGGCCAAGGCTTTGCCCCCGCCGCGAACCCTGGAGAGCAGGGCCAGTGCGGCATGGCCGGCATGCAGGAACGAATCAGCCAACTGGGCGGTTTCCTCAAGGTCACCAGCGAGATCAACCAGGGCACCCAGATCGAAGCTCTCTTTCCCTGGGCCCCTCGCACCCTGGAGCGGGCCAGCACGAATAAGGTTTTACATTGACCTGTAATTTACTCTTGGTGGATGACCACTCGCTCATCAGGGCTGGCGTGCGTGCGCTGGTCATGGATATTCCCGGATACGCCGTGATCGGTGAAGCCGACGATGGCTCGCACCTGCTGGAAATGGTCGAGAAGCTCCATCCGGACATCATCCTGCTGGACCTGTCGATGAAGCATACCGGCGGCCTGGAAGCGTTGCGCCGACTCAAGGCGGCCCGCCCGCAGAGCAAGGTCCTGATCCTGTCGATGCATACCGATCCGGCCCTGATCATGCAGGCCCTGGAGTCCGGGGCCCACGGCTATCTGCTCAAGGACACCACGGCTACCGAGCTGGGGCATGCCCTGGAAGCCCTGCGCAACGGCGAACGCTACTTGAGCCCGGCGATTGCCCATACCGTGATCAACCAGGCCCTGACCCGCTCCCAGAAGACCCAGCCGCCACCTGCCGACACCCATAACCTGACAGCCCGCCAGCTGGAAATCCTGCGACTGATAGTGCGCGGCAAGTCGACCCGGGAAATCGCCCAGGGACTGGGGTTGAGCATCAAGACCGTGGAAACCCATCGCTCGCAGATCATGAAGCGCCTGCAGATCTTCGATGTCGCCGGGCTGGTCCTGTTCGCCGTGCGCGAACGCATCATCAGCCTCGACGACTGACTCAGCCATCGGTGCCCAGCAACGGCGATCCCTGCGGCAAGTGCATCTGCAGGGCCGCGGGCCGGGCCGTGAAACGCAGCAGCTCACCTTGCCGTGGCTCACCGTCGAGGTTGATATCCAGGCCACGCGAGGCCTTGATCTCGACCCACGGCAGGCGGGCCCGGATGAACAAGTCGTCGATGCCCATGTCCCCTGCCAGCAGGCTCTTCAGAGCACCCACCAACTCCTGGGGCGCCGGCAGGATGCTGACATCGAGCAACCCATCGTCGATCAGGGCTCCCGGGCACAGCTCATGACCGCCGCCAGCCTGTCGACCATTGCCAATACCCAGCGCCAGCAACTGGCCATGCCAGTGAAAACCCGGCCCCTGCAACTCGCCATAGGCCGCGCTCAGCTGCGCAAAGCGCGATAACCCGGTAAACAGGTACGCGGCTCCCCCCAGGACTTTCTTCAGGTCGGGCGATGTATTGGCGGTCACCTGGCTGCCGAAACCACCGGTGGCCATGTTCAGGAAAACCTGCCCGCCGACCTCCCCCAGATCCACCGGGCGGGCCGGGACATCCAGCAAGTCCAGGGCCGCCGATGGCTCCAATGGCACGCCGGCCGCCCGCGCGAAATCATTGGCCGTTCCCAGAGGCAGCGGCACCAGGCTGGCCGGCTGCGAGGCTTCGGCCAAGGCCTGGGCGACATCGCGCAACGTACCATCGCCACCACCGGCGATCAGTTGCCGGTAACCTGCGTCCAGCGCCTCCCCGACCAGGCGCTGGGCATCCCCGGCCTCCCACGTCAGGCGTACCGCCAGGTCCCAGCCCGCCTCACGCCGGGCCTGGACCGCAGCCCGCAGCTCTTCGTTGAGTGCCTGCTTGCCGTGCAGGATCAACAACGCCTTGTGTTCACTCATTGGTCATGCCTCCCGTGTTCAATGGCTGCGAAAAATGTGGACCCTGGCCGTCGAGAAAAAGATCTGCCGCCAAGCATTATTTTTTACCGGCAACCCGGTTCGTACGCCCTTTGTCAGCCTGCAAGGGAGATAAAGGGCACGCAAAAAAAGATCTTTCATCACCAAGCGGTTTTCAATTCGCAAGCTTCTGTTTCATGAGCTTTACTCAGCCAAGTCATCTGGATGAGCAGGCTCGACAGCGGGTCGATCGGCATCGGGAGCCCCACCCCGCCATGGACAGCGCCTGCACCCCGGTGAAAAGCGACCAGGCCGGCAATGGCGTGGCGCGCCTAGAGCAGGGCTTCCGGGTGCGAAGTGAATGCTCGAAGTTGTGGCCGGTTCTTCCAGTCAACCGGTGTGCCTTGGGTCGAGGGAATTGATCTTATGCGGTTGCAACCTGTAGACAGCCTGTTACTGACTCGACCCAGCATGGTCGAGTACTTCCTGTTCGGTATCCGCGTAGCCCACGGCATGACCGCGATCCTTCCAGGGCTCCTGCTACTGCTGCTGGCGAACGACCTGCCCAATACCCTGAAGAGCGACCTGACCATCCTCGCGTTCTTCGGCGTCATCAGCGTGCTGATCTTCCAGGCCCTGGGGGTCTACGCCGAATCCATCTTCAGCAACTTGCTGCGCTTCCAACTGACCCTGTTCGCCTGGTCGGCCTCCTTTTGCGTGCTGTTGTTCATGCACCACTCGATGCTGATGTTCAACGCCATCGACAATCGCGGGCTGCTGGCCTGGTTCTTTGGCAGTTTCGTGCTGTTCGGAATCGAGCGCCTGATCCTGCTGACCCTGTTCCAGCAGCTGATGCAGCGGGGCGTGTTCCTGCAGAACGCGGTCATTCTCGGCGCCACGGAAAATGGCCAGCGCCTGGCCGAATACCTGGCCCAGCACCAGGACATCCGTTCCGGCGTCATCGGTTTCATCGACGACCGAATCGGCCGCCTGCCCAAGGTGCTGTGCAACCTGCCGCTGCTGGGCAACTCCAGCGACCTGGAACGGCTGATCCGCGAGGAGAAGGTCACCCAAGTCCTGGTCGCCCTGCCCTGGTCGGCGGAAAGCCGCATGGCCTACGTCATTCGTGAACTGCGCCGGCTCCCGGTGAACGTGTTGCTGGTTCCCGACATGGTGGCCTTCCGGCATGCCCACAACCGCATCACCGAAGTCGCCAACCTGCCGATGTTCAACGCCTCCGAGGTCCCCCTGCGAGGCTGGTCGCCGTTCTTCAAGCGCCTGGAGGACATGATCCTGTCCACTATTGCCCTGGTCCTGCTGTCCCCGGTGATGCTGCTGGTGGCCCTGGCGATCAAGCTGGATTCCAGGGGCCCGGTGCTGTTCAAGCAAAAACGCTATGGCTACAACAACCGGCTGATCCAGGTCTACAAGTTCCGTTCCATGCACCAGCACATGAGTGATGCCAACGCCGAGAAGCAGACTACCCGCGGCGATCCGCGCATCACCCGGGTCGGGCGTTTCATCCGCAAGACCAGCCTCGATGAGTTGCCACAGCTGTTCAACGTGTTCGGCGGCAGCATGTCGATGGTCGGCCCGCGCCCCCATGCCACGGCAACCAAGGCCGCGGGCATCCTGTTCGAAGAGGCGGTCAAGGAGTACACCTCACGGCACCGGGTCAAGCCGGGCATCACCGGCCTGGCACAGATCAACGGTTACCGGGGCGAAACCGACACCCTGGAAAAAATCGAGAAACGTGTCGAGTTCGACTTGGAATACATCGAAAACTGGTCGGTCTGGTTCGATCTGTACATCCTGTTCCGCACCGTTCCCTCCGTGATCATGACCCGCGAGGCCTTTTGAATGAGCACACTCATTCCCTGCATCATCGCTGGCGGCGCCGGCACCCGTCTGTGGCCGGTGTCCCGCGAGGCAATGCCAAAACCCTTCATGCGCCTGCCCGACGGCGAAAGCCTGCTACAGAAGACCTTCGTGCGCGCCGCGAACCTGAACGATGTCGGTCGGCTGTTGACGGTGACCAACCGCGAAGTGTTCTTCCGTACCCTCGATGACTATCGCCTGCTGAACAAGAAGCGGGTCGACCTGGACTTCATCCTCGAACCCTTCGGGCGCAACACCGCACCGGCCATCGCTGCAGCGGCCCTGCATGTCAGCCGCCTGTATGGCGAGGACGCACAATTGCTGGTGCTACCGGCCGACCACCTGATCAAGGACCTGGCAGCCTTCTCGACAGCGGTGGAGCATGCCCGGCAACTGGCCGAACAAGGCTGGTTGGTGACTTTCGGCCTTGTACCGACCCACGCCGAAACCGGTTTTGGCTACATCGAGAAAGGCCAGGGCCTGAACGACGCCGGCTTCCAGGTCAGCCGCTTCGTCGAAAAACCCGATGCCGCCACGGCCCAGCGCTATGTCGACGGCGGCCTGCACCTGTGGAACGGTGGCATGTTCTGCATGCGCGCCGACGCGATTCTCCAGGAGCTTCGGGAATTCGTGCCCGAAGTGGTCAGCGCCGTGGAGCGTTGCCTGGAGCTGAGCCATCGCAAGGAGGGCAAGCACGAGCTGCAAGTGGAGCTGGACGGCGAGAGTTTCGCCCTGGCCCCGGACATTTCCATCGACTACGCGGTGATGGAGCGTTCGAAGAAGGTCGCCGTGGTGCCCTGCCAACTGGGCTGGAGCGATATCGGCTCGTGGCAGGCCGTGCGGGAACTGACCCCGGCGGACGAGCACGGCAACCAGTGCAACGGCGAGACCGTGCTGCATGATGTCCGCAACTGCTACATCGATTCACGCAAGCGCCTGGTGGGCGGGGTTGGCCTGGATAACCTGATCATCATCGACACCCCCGACGCCCTGCTGGTGGCCGACGGCAAGCGTAGCCAGGACGTCAAGCTGATCGCCCAGGAGCTCAAGCGCCTGGGCCACGACGCCTACAAGCTGCACCGCACCGTGACCCGGCCCTGGGGCACCTACACCGTGCTGGAGGAAGGACCGCGCTTCAAGATCAAGCGCATCATGGTCAAGCCCGATGCCTCGCTGTCGCTGCAAATGCACCATCACCGCAGCGAGCACTGGATCGTCGTCAGCGGCATGGCCCGGGTGACCAATGGCGAGGACGAATTCCTGCTCAATACCAACGAATCGACCTTCATCAAGCCGGGGCGCACCCACCGGCTGGTCAATCCCGGGGTGATCGATCTGGTGATGATCGAAGTACAGAGCGGGGAGTATCTCGGAGAGGACGACATCGTGCGTTTCAACGACATCTATGGGCGGGCACCCGCCGAAACCGCAAAGACCTGAAGGCGCACTTGCGCTTGAATCTGGCCCGACAGGGAGCTGTAACTATGCACGCCAGGAAGACCGCTCGATGAAAAGACTGCTGCTGATTTCCAGTGTCCTCATACTGTGCGCCTGTTCCATACCGGCGAAAGTGGAGTTACCTCCCAGCCAGGACCTGGAGGCGGGCCACCGAGCCGGTGAAGCCCTGGCCGGCAAGCCGCTGCCACCGCAGCGGATTCGCCCGGGCGATACCCTGCGCATCGTCCGCAACACCGGTGAGGCTCCGTCGATCTCGGCCTTCACCGCCAACTCGATCTACGAGCTGACGCTGTTCACCGTGCTTAACGACGGCACCTTCTCCTACCCCTACGCCGGCCAGATCAAGGCCGCGGGGCTGACCCCGCAGCAGTTGACCCAGGTCCTGGAAAACAAGCTGAAGAACGTCTACCAGGACTCGGCGCTGACGGTGAACATCAACCAGGCGCCGGGCAACACCGTGTTCGTCGGTGGCTCGGTACGCAACCCGGTATCCCTGCCGGTCACGGTGACCACCACCCTGGAGCAGGCCATCGTCGGTGCCGGAGGCCTGCTATCGGTAGGCGACAGCCGCAATATCGCCCTGCTGCGCGAAGGCGAGGACGGGCGCTACAAGACCTACTTCTTCGACTATCGCAAGTTCATGATCGCCGGCAACGCCGGGACGCCACCGGTGCTGCTGCAACGTGGGGACGTGGTGTTCGTGCCCAAGTCCAGCGTCGGCAACGGCATTGAATGGGTGGATGTGTACCTCAACCAGCTGATTCCGTTCACCAAGTCGATCGGTATCGGGGCGAGCTACGAAATCAACCGCCAATCCAGCAATTGATCGCCAAGGACTGCCCATATGATCAATATCCGTTCCTTTCGCGATTTGCTGCGACTGTTCTTCATCTTCAAGCGTGAGGTGAAGATCACCGTCCTGGTGACCTTCATCATCATCGTGCTGGGTGCTTTCCTGCTGCCCAACCGCTTCGAATCCACCGCGTTGCTGCTGGTCAAGCCAGGCCGCGATACCAGCACCCTGCCGATCGAGATCTCCGATCGCCAGGCGGTGGTGATCCCCAGTGCCCAGCGTGACCCGATCCTCGACGAGGAGCGCATCCTCACCGGTGCTCCCATTGCCCGCAAGGTCGCGCAGCAGTATCTCGACGACCTGTCCCGCCAACCCCAGCCCGGTGGCGTGCTGGGTACCATCAAGAACGCGCTCAAGAGTGCCGTGGAAGGCATCGCCGATCTGTTTCGCGGGCTGCTGCAACTGGTGGGCCTGGTGGAGAAGCAAACCCCGGTCGAACGCCTGACCGAACGCATGCTCAAGAACTTCAGCGTGACCCATGTCGCCGGCTCTTCAGTGATGGAGGTGAGCTTCACCTGGAACGACCCGCAAGTGGCCCAGACCGTGGTCAAGAGCTGGATCGAGCAGTACCAGCAAGAACGCGCGCAAACCCTGGGGCGCAAGAGCCTCTACGCGTTCTATGAAGGTGAAAGCACCAGCACCAACCAGCGCATCCTCGGCTACAAGAAACAAATCACCGACTACCTGAACCAGTTGGGCGCCGTCAGCATCGAGGAGCGCCTGAACGATATCTCGCGCAACCTCAATAACCTCAAGGGTGAGCACCTCAATACCACCCGGGCGGTGGCGTCCACCAAGAGTGGCCTGGACACCATCCAGAACCAGCTCAACAGCATGAAGAAAGAGATCAGCATTGGCCGCCAGATGAGCCTCAACCCTGATCGCCAGGACCTGCAGCAACGGATCAACGCCAAGCAGATCGAGCGCCAGGAAATGCTTCGCACCTTCAAGGAAGGGGCGCCGCCGGTGCGTGCCATGGATGCTGCGATCGCCAACCTGCAAGCCCTGTTGCGGGCCGAGAACGCAACCGTTCAACGCAGCGAGAACCTGGCACCGAACCCGGTCTACACCCGCCTGCAGAACAGCTTCGCCGACCAACAGGCCAGCCTCAGCCGCCTGCAGACCCAAGCCGCCCAACAGGAAAGCCAGCTGCTCAAGCTGGAACAGGACCGGCGCCAGGCGCTCGCCCTGGAACCTGAGCTGGCACGCCTGCAACGCGAACTCAGTGCCGCCGAGAAGAGCTTCGCGCTCTATAGCGATAGCACCGAGAAGGCACGGATCGACCGCGAACTGGACCAGAGCCAGATCAGCAACATCGCCGTGATCGAAGAAGCTACCTTCCAGCCCAGCCGGATCTTCCCCAAGAGCCTGACCATGTTGCTGGTGGCCATTCCCCTGAGCCTGGCGGTAGGCCTTCTGGCCCTGTATTTCTTCTACCTGCTGGACCAGCGCATCCACGATGGCGACCAGTTGGAGGAGCGTTTCGGCGTCAAGGTCTGGAGCAGCCTGCAAGACCTGCACAGCCACCTGCCACAGCGCAACAGTGCCTTCACCGCCAGCCTCTACCGGCTGTATGGCGTACTGCCGTTGAAACAGGTGGCCGAGCGCGGCCTGGTGATCGGCCTGACCTCGGCTCGCCATGGCGAAGGCGTGAGCTTTGTCACCGGGCACCTGCGCGACCTGCTGCAAGAGCGCGGCCACACCGTACGGGTCGATGGTTCGCCAAACGCA
Organism: Pseudomonas sp. BIOMIG1BAC; assembly: GCF_001705995.2. Taxonomy (NCBI): domain Bacteria; kingdom Pseudomonadati; phylum Pseudomonadota; class Gammaproteobacteria; order Pseudomonadales; family Pseudomonadaceae; genus Pseudomonas; species Pseudomonas sp. BIOMIG1BAC. Next base: position 5,637,081 of record NZ_CP049045.1, read on the forward strand.
GCCCCGGGTGAAATCGTACTGCTGGAGGCCTCCGGCTTCTTCTCCAACCAGGAAGCCTTCGTCAGCCTGCGCGAGGCCGACCTCATCGCCCTGATCATCGAAGCCGAAACCACCACGGTGCCGATACTGCAAAACGCCTTGTCGATCCTCAACACTGCATTCAAGCGGGTCGACGGCATCATTCTCAACCGTCGCCGCTTCGGTATCCCGGAAAACGTGCTCAACTTCATGGCGCGAATCAGGAGCCCCCACTGATGCATATCGCCGTGCTGGCCCCCATGCCCCCCGAGCAGAACGGTATTGCCGACTATGCCGCACACCTGCGCGCGGCGTTGCAGGACCAGGGGTTGCAGGTCAGCACGCCACTGCAGGGAGTAGGCAACGATCCACAGCGTGCCATCGAGCGCGTGGACCAGGTCGACTGGCAAGGCATCGACCTGGTCCATGCCGAACTCGGCGGAGGCCGGCTGGCGGAATTTCATGCCCTCCAGGCTTTGCGCCAGCGTTTTCCCAGCCTGCCCCTGAGCGCCACGGTGCACGATCCCGAGCGCCTGGTCTGGCGTCGGGCCAAGCTGCCCTGGCCATTGTCGCTGGCGAGCAACCTGCCTTCGCCATTGCCCCAGATTGCCACGGTGCTGGCCGATCCGATCTGCCTGTACGAGGAAAGAAAGCTGGCCCGCAGCCTGAACCGGCTGATCACCCTGACCCACGCCGGTGGTGAATGCCTACGCCAACGCATGGGCCTGCGCGCCGAGCAGATGGTGGTGATCCCCCACGGCAACCTGGCAATCGCCCCCCAGCCCCTGCCGCCGGCATCCCCGCTGAAACTCCTGTATTTCGGCTTCATCTACCGTGGCAAGGGCATCGAGGACTTGCTGGATGCACTGGCCATGGCCTTCGCCCAGCAACCCGACATACGCCAGCGCATGCGCCTGACCCTGGCCGGCGGCAGCGAGCCGGAAATGGCCTTCGGCAACGCCGGCAGCTACCTGGAGCAGTTGCGCGAACATATCCGGCGCCTGAACCTGCAGGACAGTATCGACTGGCAGCTCGACCTGCCGGCCACCGACATCCCCAAGGTCATCCAGGCCCATCACGTCATGGTCTTGCCGTATCGCGAGTCGAGCAAACTCAAGTTGCTGGGTACGTTGCGCGGTACCAGCGGGGCCTTGTCCTGGGCGGTCGCTTGTGGACGCGGAGCCATCACTTCCGATGCGCGTTCATTCGCCGAGGAAGTGGCCCAGAACAACGGAGTGATCTTTCCCCAGGGCAACGTCGCGGCCCTGGCCGCCGAGCTCAGCCACCTGTGCGCCAGCCCGGAGCTGGTGGAACGCTGGGCCGAGCACGCCACGATCATCGGCCAGCGGCGGATCTGGAGCCACACCGCCGAGCGCTTTGCCCGCGTGTTCGCCGACGCCTGTGGAGGCAATGCCCATGCCTATGTCACGTAGATCGGGCCTACCGGTGCTGCTGGCCACCCTGGCCGTCCTCGCCTGGCCGGCTCTTGCGGACAACACCTTGCGTGGCCCGCGCCCGGTGGTGTGGAAGGACTTCCTCGGGGTCAATGCGCAGTTCCAGTACTTCGCCCCGAGCGTCTATCAGAAACAGATGGACCGGCTCGATGCCCTGGGCCTGAACTGGGTCCGCCTGTCCATTCACTGGGCAATGATCGAGCCGGTGGAAAACAGCCTGCAGCTCGATAGCCTGGATGCCGTGATGAGCGCCATGCAGAGCCGCCACTACAACATCCTGGCCTACATGGTCGGCTCGGCGCCCTTCGCTGCCAACGTACCGGCCGGAGCGGCACCGTCCGACCAATATCCGCCCAAGGACTTCAACGTCTTCGCCCAGCGCATGCAGATGCTCGCCCAGCGTTATCCCCAGGTGAACACCTGGCAGGTCTGGAACGAGCCGAACATCGTCTGGCTGCCCAAGGAAGATCCCAGCGCCTACGACCAGTTGCTCAGTACCACCAGCACCGCGATCCGCGCCGCAGTCCCCGACAAGCCCGTGGCCACCGCCGGCATGGCCTACTACAGCCAGATGCGCAGTACCCCGGGGCTGATGCTTGAGGACCTGCTGCAACAGGGCCTGGCCGGCGACAACCTGATCGCGGCCTATCACCCTTATTCCGAGTACCCCGAAGGGGACGATCCCGCCGCCAAGGACTTCCTGAGCCGCGGCAACTTCCTCAACAGTGCCCTGCACGGCAAGGGCGTGAAGCAGGTCTGGGCCACCGAATGGGGTTGGTCGAGCTATACCACCGGCGTCCCCGAGATGCAGGCGATGATCGGGACCAGCGGCCAGGCCGACTACACCCTGCGCCGGCTGGCGCTGATGGCGACCATGGACTATCAGCGCATCTTCCTGTTCAACCTGAGCGATCTCGATGCCAGGGCCACCAATCGTGACCAGTCCTACGGCCTGGTGGACCTGAGTGGCGAGCCCAAGCCTGTGTACAACGCCCTCAAGTATTTCCTCGATACCACCGGGCCGAGCCTGGCCCCGGACGACCCACCGACCCTGAGCAACGCCCCCGACGACCTGTACAGCATGGCCTGGACCCGCCCCGATGGCTCCCACGTCTGGATGTTCTGGAGCGCCAGTGGCAGCAGCCTGCAAGTGCCCGGCCTCAATGCCGCCACGCTGCACGATCCACTGGCCGGTACCCGGACCGACCTGAGTGGGCAACAGGGCCTCAACGTACCGCTGAAAACCAGCCTGCAACTTCTGGTGTGGTGAGCATGAAGATCCTCTGGACCCTACCCTACTTGCCCTGGCCAGCCACCAGCGGTGGCAAGACCCGGCAATATCACCTGCTGCGGGCCCTGGCTGCCCGCGGGCATCGCATCACCTTGCTGGTGCAATCCAAGACTCCCTTGGACGAAGCCTCGCGCGCCGCCCTGGAACCCTGGCTGGAACGCTTGATCGTGCTGCCGCGTCGCCCCCTGCGCAGCCTCAAGACCCTGCTGGCGGTGCTGTTCGCTCCTTATCCGATGCTCGCCACGATCAATGGCCTGGCTGAGCCGCTGCAACAGCGCTTTGATGAACTGCTGCGCGAGCACTGGGATGTGATCCAGATCGAACACAGCTACAGCTTCCAACCTTTTGAACAACCGCTGCGCCAGTATGGGCAAGACTTCATTCTCACCGAGCACAATGTCGAGTCGGCCCTGGGCGCCGCCAGCTACGACCGCCTTCCCGCGTGGTCCAAGCCCTTCACCCTCTATGATCAGTGGCGCTATCGGCGCTGGGAAAAACGCGTATTCCAGCAAGCGGCCAGGGTCGTCGCCGTGACCGAGCAGGATGCCGTAACCCTGACCCACTTGAGTGGCAAGCCGTCCGCGGTAGTGGTCAATGGCGTGGATTGCGGGCACTACGCCTCGGTCCAGCCGGACCTGGCCAGCCAGCGCCTGTTGTTTATCGGCAACTATGAATACAGCCCCAACCTGGACGCGGTGGAGTGGGCCCTGGACGAGATCATGCCGCGCCTGTGGGCGATCAATCCGCAAGTGCGCTTTGCCATCTGCGGCTATGCCCTGCCGGACAGTTTCCGCCAACGCTGGAGCGACGCCCGTATCGAGTGGCAGGGCTTCGTCCCCGACCTGCGGGAGCTGCAACGGCGTTCAACGCTGTTCTTCGCGCCACTGCGCCAGGGTGGCGGGTCCAAGCTCAAGGTCCTGGAGGCCATGGCTGCCGGCCTGCCAGTGGTGACCACCGCCCAGGGTGTCTCGGGGCTGCAAGTCGAGAATGGCCAGCACTACCTGGGCGGCGAGGACCCCGGCGCCCTGGCCCAGCTCCTGGTCCAGGCCCTGGCCGAACCACAGCGCCTGCAACGCATTGGCGCCGCCGGGCGCGACTATGTGGTGGCCAAGCATGACTGGAGCGCCGCCGCTGCCCAGCTCGAAGCGGTCTATGACCAACTCCCCTCTGTCAAAAAAGAAGAAGTGTCCGTATGCGCATAGGTCTGGATTACCGCCCCGCCGCGGGCTACAGCAACACCGGTATCGGCCGGCAGAACCTGGCGCTGGAAGACGCCTTGCGAGCCAACCCGCAGGTCAGCCTGCAACTGTTCGGCCTGGCCCCGGAAGACCATCCCCTGCGCCGCCGGGTGCATTGCCCGCGCTGGGGGGCGCCACTGCAAGGAGTCCACCGCCTGCCCGGGCGCTTGCGCTTCGAGGGTGGATTCCTGCCCGGTGCCCTGCGCGAAGCAGGTGTCGAGGTCTATATCTGCAATTTCAACATGGGCCTGCCATTGGGCAAGAAACCCCAGGGCCTGCGTTATGTGTTGCAACTGCATGACCTGTTCCAACTGACCCTGAGCAACAGCCATGGCTCCAAGCTCAAGGAGCGCCTCTATCGCCTGAGCGACCAGCTTTCCATCGGCTACTCAGTGAAACAGGCGGACCGTGTCTGGACACCTTCGCAATACACCGCCGACGAGCTGGTGAAACTGTTCCCCAGCGCCCGGGACAAGGTGCGGGTGCTACCGAACCTGGTACCCGGCTTCACCGGTGAGCCGGTCGACATCAAGGACCTGCAACTGCCCGAACGCTACTGGCTGGCCGTGGGTACCCGAGAGCCACGCAAGAACATGCCCTGGTTCGTCGCCGCCTGGCAGGCCGCGCGCCAGCAATCGGCCGACGTTCCTGAGCTGGTGCTGATCGGTGCGGCGCAGCATTTGCCCAGCGAACTGCAGAGCGTGCCCGGCCTGCATTTTCTCAGTGACATCAGCGACGACCAGTTGCATGCCGTCTACCGTCAGGCCCAACGCCTATGGCAACCCTCCTATGCCGAGGGCTTCGGCCTGCCGGTGATCGAGGCCCTGAGTGTCGGTACCCCGGTGGCAGTGGCCACAGGCTCGGCACTGGATGAGATCACCCCGGCGGACAGCCCGCGCTTCTCGCCAACCGACAGTGATGCCCTGAGCCAACTGATGGTGCAGTTGGCCAACAGCGCCAAGGGCGATCCCCAGGCGCTGGAGTCCTGGGCCGCAGGCTATGCCCAAGGCGCTTATCGCCAGCGCCTGGACGAACTGCTCGAGGAGCTCAAGTAATGCCCATTGCCTTGCCGCTGGCGCTGGTCTTCAGCCTGGTATTCGGCGTGCTGGCCTGGCTGCTGCCTGCCCTCAAGGTGCTGGTACTGATGGTCGGCATCGCTGCCGTGGTGACCGTGATCCGCAACCCCTTGCGCGGCCTGCTGTTGTTCGCGGTACTGGCGACCTTCCTGCCCTACTCCACGGTGCAGATCGGCCTGCGCACCACGATTTCCGAAGCCCTGCTGTTGTTGGTCTGGGCCAGCGTCCTGACCCAGAACCTGTTTTCCAACCTGCCGCGTCCGCCGCGGCTGTTGCGCACCGAGAAGCTGTTGCTGGCGCTGATGGCCTTCAGTGCCCTGCCCTTCATCATTGGCCAATTGACGGTGAACGCCGAAGGCAACGGGCCGGTGAACTGGGTGCGCTGGCTGCTCAACCTGTCGGCGCTGTTCCTGGTGCCGCGGCTGTTGCAGGACAACAAGGCCCGGGAGCAATTGGTCTGCGGGCTGTTGCTGGGCACCTTGCTGCTCCTGTTGCTGTCGATTCCGGTATTCCTGAAAAACGGCACCGCGACCGCCATGACGCCGATCCTGGAAAAACTCGGCTACGGGGGTATCGCCGTGCTTGGCGACAGCCTCAGCGCCCTGTCCAATCGCATGGGATCGCCGTGGATGCACCCCAACGTGACTGGCGGCGCCATGGCGCTGACCCTGCCCCTGGCCTTCTGCTTCGGCCTGACCCGTACCGGCTGGGAGCGTCGTCTGGGCCTGGGCGTAGCGCTGCTGGGGGCCGCCGGATTGCTGCTGTCGGGTTCACGCGGGGCCCTGCTGAGCTTGCTGGTGGTCCTGATCTGGATGGCTCGCCAGCGGGTGCCCTATACCGGGCGCATGCTCATGGGCGGCTTCGTGCTGGGCACCTTGCTGTTGATGTCCTATCCGCCGCTGCAGGATCGCCTGCTGACCCTGTTCACCTCCAACGACGCCAGTACCAGCGTCCGGGTCGACGAGTACTCGCACTTCCCGGCAGCCATGGCGATGTTCCCCTTCGGTATCGGGTTCAAGGTCGACCCACCCGTTCCCGGTACCGGCCTGTGGGGGATTTCCAACCTGTGGTTGAACTACATCTACAAGATCGGCGTGCCCGGCATGCTGCTGTTCGTCGCGGTGATCTGGAGCTGGTGGCGGGAAACCCGCGCCCCCGGGCGGCAGGTACGCCTGACCCGCGACAACGCCCTCTGGCTCGGCAGTGGCGCAGGCCTGAGTGCCGCCTTGATCAGCGGCCTGTTCGACCACTATTTCAGCTTCACCCAGGTACTGGTGGCCCTGTTCTGGTTGTTGCTGGGCCTCAACCTGCATGAGGCCAGGCGCTTGCGACTCAAGGCCAATGCCGCGGCAGCCGGCACCACTCCAGAATCCCCCAGCTCAGGAATCCATTCATGAAACATCGCCTCTTTCACTCGCAGAACCTGAAACAGGCGCTGCCCGAATATGCGCAGAAAATGGGCGTAAGCCTCGAGGACCTGGAAGCGGCCTATCAGTGGATGCTGGAAAACGACGTGATCTTCGAGCAACCCCTCAAGGGCAACATCCTCACGTATGTCAGCTACCTGAACATCGAGTCGAAGATCGAACCGCCCCTTCCCCGGCGCTTCTATGCCCTGCTGGGCCGCGAAGTCAAAGGGGCGCTGATTCCCATGTACGGGATCAATTGGCCGACCCTGCGCGACCGCATGCTGCGCACCTGGGAGCAGATGTACAACATCCTCATCTGCAAGATCCCCAGCCACACCCTGCGCCTGCTCTGGCTGCGCATGGGCGGGGCGAAGATCGGCAAGGGCTCCACGGTATGGCGCAACACCGAAGTGCTGGGTATCGACAGCCTGCGCATCGGCCAGGACAGTACCGTGGCCTGGCATTGCCAGTTGGATGCCCGCGGCGGGTTGATCATCGGCAATCACGTGACCATTGCGTCCCACGTGCTGATCATCGCCGGTGGCCATGACCTCAAGGAGCCGGAGTTCTGGGCGGTGGGCGGGCCGATCTATATCCATGACTACGCCTGGATCGCCAGTCGCGCCCTGCTGTCCTACGGCGCCGAGATCGGCGAGGGCGCTGTGGTCGGTGGCCAGTCGGTGGTGTCCAAGCCAATCCCGCCCTATGCCATCGTCAGCGGCCCGGATGCCGCGATCAAGGGCGAACGTTGCCGCGACCTCAACTACAAAGTGGGCGGCAAAGGCCTGTTCACTTTGTTCCACTGAAACGCTTTCCATGTTCGGCGCAACCTTGTGGCTGACCCTGGCCACCCTGACCGGACTTGCCGCGGGATTTGCCCGGGAATGGCTGTTGGTGGCCGCTTGGGGCGCCGGTGGCCAGAGCGACGGCTTCCTGGTGGCGATGTTCCTGCCCGAAGCCCTGCGCATGGCCCTGGCTGCCGGCCTGCTCAGCGCTGCCGCCTTGCCGCTGTATCAACAGCGCTCGCCCTCGGAACAACAGGCCTGGCTCAGCGCCCTGGCACCGCGCCTGCTGCTCTGCGGCCTGCTGCTGGCTGGCCTGCTCAGCCTTGGCGCCCCCCTCTGGGTACGCCTGATCGGCCCGGGCCTTGGCAGCGACGGTTATGCCCTGGCCAGCGGTGGCCTGCACTGGCTGGCCTGGTGCGCCCCGGGGTTCATCCTGCACAGCCTGTTCTGCGTCCCGTTGCAGGCGCGCTCGCGCTTTGTCCTGGCAGGGCTGGGCTCGTTGCTGTTCAACCTGCCACCCGTGCTCTACCTGGCCAGCATGCAGCATGCCGCCAGCCCCAGCGGGCTGGCGGCCGCCTGTGTGCTGGGTAGCCTGCTGATGCCCAGCGTGCTGCTGCCCTCCGTGCTGCGCGATGGTTGGCGTCCCTGGCGTATTCAGGGGGCGCCAGGGGCCGGTCGCGAGCTCCTGCAACGCATAGGTCCGTTGCTGAGCAGCAACCTCGCCAGCCAGGGCCTGGCCTTGCTGGAACGCATGGCGGCCTCGCTGCTGGGTGAAGGGGCTGTCACCTGGATCAACCTTGCACGCAAGCTGATCAACCTGCCTCTGATCGCCCTGATGAGCCTCAACCAGGTACTGCTGGGCCTCATGAGCGGCAGTTCCGGGGAGCAGCGCCTGGATCTGTTGCGCAAAGGCCTGAGCAGCGCCACCTTGCTGACCATTCCAGCAGTGGTGGGCTTGATCGGTGCGGCCGCATCGCTGGTGCACCTGTTGCTGCCATCCCAGGCCGCCGACAGCCCCCTGCCGCATCTACTGGCGTGGTTCTCGGTGCCCTTGATGTTCGGCGCCTGGAATGCGCTGCTGGCACGCTATGCCTATGCGGCGGGAGATACCCGCATGCCCCTCAACTGCGAGCTGGCCGGCAGCCTGCTCAACGCCCTGCTGCTGGCCGCACTACCGTATTTCCTGGGCTTGATCGGCATCGCCCTGGCGGCCATCTGTGGCGTGCTGCTCACCGGCTTGCTGCTGATGCGGCGCCAGCAACTGCTGGGCCTGCTGCCGTGGCGCAGCCATTGGCTGATTGGCCTGTGCGGCATGTTGCTGGCGGCGCTGCTCCTGCATCCATTGACCTCGATCGCCTGGCAATTGGGCTTGAGCAGCGCCTGCGGCCTGTTGCTATTGCTGGGCCTGGCCGCCTGGTTGCGCCCCTGGCGCCAGAACCCGACCTGAACCGGAGGCAACGATCATGTCCACACTACGCGTGGCCTGTGTGATCCCCACCTACAACGGTTGCCGGGACTTGTCCCGGCTCCTGGATTCCCTGGCCATCCAGAGTGCCGTCTTCGACACCCTGATCGTGGATTCCAGCTCCAGCGATGGCACCTACGAACTGGCCATGTCCCGTTGTGCCAACGTACTGCGCATCGACAGTCGCGATTTCAATCACGGCGGCACTCGGCAATTGATGGTGGAGCGCAATGCCGACTACGACGTCTATGTCTTCATGACCCAGGATGCGTATCTGGCCGATGCCGAGGGCATCGCCAACATCGTCGCGCCCTTCGCCGACCCGCAAGTCGGTGCGGTATGCGGGCGCCAGTTGCCGCATCTGGATGCCAGCCCCCTGGCCACCCATGCGCGATTGTTCAACTACCCGCCGACCTCCCAGGTAAAGAGCCTGGCCGATGTACCGACGCTGGGTATCAAGACCGCCTTCATGTCCAACTCGTTCTCTGCCTATCGTCGCGAGGCACTGATGCAGGTGGGCGGTTTTCCCAACCATGTGATTCTTTCCGAGGACATGTACGTAGGCGCCAAGATGCTCCTGGCGGGATGGAAGGTGGCCTATGAAGGCCATGCCTGCTGCCGCCATTCACACAACTACAGCCTCAAGGAAGAGTTCCGTCGCTACTTCGACATCGGCGTCTTCCACGCCCGCGAACCATGGATCCGCCAGGCCTTCGGCGGCGCCGGCGGCGAAGGCTTGCGTTATGTCAGATCCGAGCTTGAGTTCCTTGGCGGCGATCGATTGCTGCAATGGCCAGGGTCGCTGCTACGCAATGCCTTGAAATTGTTCGCCTATAAACTCAGCCAGCAGGAGCGCTATCTCCCCCTGGGCCTGAAGAAAAGACTGGGAATGTACAAGGGCTATTGGAACGGGCCCTATGCTTCTGCGCAGGCCAGGACGCTGCCGTAACTTTTCTGACTCAAAAAAGCGAAATGCCCTGATTGATCCGCTGGTGCCGATCAGTGACTGTGACCGACAGGCGCTGACGCCTCCAACAGGGAAGTACAACGTCATGAACGACAAGGGGCTTTATCCAGGATCGCACACACCACTCAACCCCATTAAAGGCAACGCCTGGCTCACAGGCAGCCCAGCCAAGGAACGCTACGAATCGCATCCCCCACATTCCAGGCTGCAATCGACACTCAAGCGCGTGGCCTGGCTGGCCCTGGCCGCGTCGCTAGTGGCCGGCCTGGTGACCTGGGGGTTTCATAGCCGTTTCGGCCTGCTGCTCTTGCTACTGCTACGTTGAGCTGGCTGCAATGGGCTCGCTTCGAGCGGGCCCATTGCTCCAGGCTTCAGTCCAACAATTCGCTCAAGGGAATGAAACTGACCTGATCACCTTCGACCAGGGTCCGGCCTTCGAGCACCTCCACCAGGCCTTCCGCCCATGCTGCACTGCGCAAGACACCCGAACTCTGGTTGCGATAGATGATCGCCCGCCCTTGTTCCATGCGCCCTCGTAGATATTCGCGACGATTACCCGGCTGGGGCCAGGCGAATCCGGCTGCGACCTCGAAACGAAGGGGCTGGACCTGCTGTACACCTTGGCGCCGAAGCAGGTAAGGCCGCGCGAGCAAGGCGAAAGTCACCAGGGTCGATGCAGGATTGCCAGGCAGGCCGATCACCGGCACTCCACGAAAATGTCCGAAAGTCAGCGGCTTACCTGGCTTGATCGCCAGCTTCCACAGCGCCAGTTCACCGGCCTCGCGCAGGGCCAAACCAAGAAAGTCCGCCTCGCCCACCGATACGCCACCGGTAGAAAGGATCAGGTCAACGTCCTTGAGATCCGCCAGGCGCTGGCGGGTCGCTTCCAGATCGTCGGGCAGGATTCCGCCATCCAGCACTTCACACCCCAGGCGCTGCAACCAACTGCATAGCAGTACCCGATTGCTGTTGTAGATCTGTCCCGGGCCTAGGGACTGGCCCGGTTCCACCAGTTCATCGCCGGTGGACAACACCGCCACACGAACCCGTCGAACCACTTCCAACTCGGCACATCCCAGGGATGCCGCCAGACCCTGCTCGATCGGCCCCAGGCGGGTACCGGCAGCGAGGACCTCCTCCCCCACCGTGGTTTCCTGGCCTTGGGGACGGATATTTTGCCCGCGCTTCAGAGGCTCGGTGAACAGCACGCGCTGGTCGTCCTGGACCTGGGCATTTTCCTGCATCTCGACGCAATCCGCGCCGGCCGGTACCGGAGCACCGGTAAAGATCCGCGCGCAGGTTCCAGGCTGCAGCGGCTCTGGCGCCTGCCCGGCGAAAATCCGCTGGCTGACCGGTAGGGGAAGCCCCTTCCAGTCTTCAAGACGCAGCGCATAACCATCCATGGCACTGTTAGGCCAGGGTGGCAGGTCCAGGCTGGAAACCAGCGGCTCGGCCAGTACCCGCCCATGGGTGGCCGCCAAAGGCAGGCGCTCACGCTCGGTGATCGCCGAGGCCTCGGCCATTGCCAGCAGACGCTCGAGTGCCTCTTCCACGGGCATCAACGCACCGAGCTTGCCTGGCTTACCCACGGGATTCACAAGGGGCCGCCTGCTTCAGGTGAGGTACGAAGTTGCAGGGTCGATGCCGTGAATCCAGTTGTTCGGCCAAAATGCCGTCCCAACCGGTACGCACTGCATTCGTGGAGCCTGGCAGGCAACACACCAGGGTTCCATTGGCCAAACCGGCCAAGGCCCGCGACTGCACGGTGGAGGTGCCGATATCTGCCACGGAAATCTGGCGGAACAGCTCGCCAAAACCATCGACCTGCTTATCCAACAGGCAAGTCACGGCCTCCGGGGTACTGTCACGACCCGTGAAGCCGGTGCCACCGGTGATCAGTACCACCTGTACCAGGTCATCGGCGATCCAGGTAGCGACCTGGGCGCGGATCTTGTACAGGTCATCCTTGAGCAGGACCCGTTCCGCCAGGCGATGGCCTGCGGCACTCAGGCGATCGACGAACAGTTGTCCGGAGGTGTCGGTCTCCAGGGTTCGGGTATCGCTGACGGTCAATACCGCAATGTTCAGCGGAGCAAAAGGTACATCAGCCTTGGCTTTCATAGGCTCGGTCCAGTGATGGGGGAAACAGGCCGGTGTTATATCACAGCACTTTGGAGCGTCGGCGCCTCTCCAGTAATCGGCCGATGATTCCCAGCCACGGCCAATCAGGCACAATGCGCCGCTTGCAATCAGCGAACGCCTGCGATCTGCCCGGCAACGTGGCAGAATGTCCCTGGCCAAGGAACTTGCAGGCGTTGTATACGTCTGAAGACCAGCACTCAAAGTACTTATTTCGGAGACACACAATGACTCAACGGACCCTCGCCACTCTCATGCTCGCACTGGGCCTGGCCACTCTCGCCGGCTGCGCCTCGCCGACAGTGCTCACCCTGAATGACGGTCGCGAAATCCAGGCCGTAGATACTCCCAAGTTCGACAAGGATTCCGGCTTCTACGAATTCGAACAGCTGGATGGCAAGCGGACTCGTATCAACAAGGATCAGGTCCGTACCGTCAAAGAACTGTAAGACTGACGACTGTCGATCTGAAAGCGACAAAACCCGCCTATAGCGGGTTTTGTCGTTTCTGGGCCCGGGGCAAGCTCACCAGTCGAGGCTGATGCGACTCTCGAACTCACGCGCCTGCCCAGTCAGCGGATCAGTGAAACGCAGGCCCTGGGCCAGGAGTTTCAACGGCTGGCCCAGGTCATCCTCGACGTCCTTGAGCACCTCGGGGTAGAACGGATCATTGGCGATCGCTGCGCCAAGGGCGCTCATATGCACCCGCAACTGGTGCTTCTTGCCCGTTACCGGGTACAGGGCATAACGCCACAAGTCGCCATGCTTTTCCCGGACATCGATAAGCGTCTCGGTGTTACTTACACCTTCAACCTCCTGCATGCGAAAGAACGGTTCCCCATCCACCAACCGGCTTTTATGCAGCAGCGGAAAAGCCAGCTCCGGCAAGGCCCGGGCAATGGCTTCGTAACGTTTCTCTATTTGCCGGGTCGGAAACAGCGCCTGATAGGCCGAACGGCTATCGGGGTTGGCAGAGAACAGCACCAACCCCGCCGTGTGCCGGTCGATGCGATGCAAAGGCACCAAGTGAGGATTGTCCAGGCGCCGGATCAGACGCCGGAGCAAGGTCTGCTCGACATATTCCCCCGCCGGGGTCACCGGCAGGAAATGCGGTTTATCCGCTACCACCAGGTGTTCGTCGACATGCAGGATCGTCTCCTGGACCGGGATCACCTTCTCGTCCGGAACTTCCCGGAAATAGTGGATACGCAGGCCTTCGCGATAACCCAACTCCAGGGCGATGGGCTGGCCCTGGCTATCCAGTACCCGGCCACGAGCGATACGGTCCAGCCATTGTTCACGGCTGATGGCCTTGAAGTGATCGCACAGGCAGTCCAGCACCGTCGCCCAAGAACCTGGGGGTAGGTACAAGGTGCTGGCCTGATGCTGTGCCGCAGAAAAACTCGCGCAAGACATACAAAAACTCGAGGGATCGATCCAAAACGGCATTATCCAACAGCGATCCCCCACAGCCTAGGAACAGTTTGTCCCGTTCAGGCACAAGACTGCCTGGCCTGTGCAGCCGCCTCAGTAAACTCCTTGAGCCAGCGCAGTACATCTACCGCCTCCCACCGCCCCGGATCGTAAAGGGCATACAGCAGTCCCTGATACCCGACCACATCCAGTTGCCGATGATAGCCAGCGCGCTGGAACAGGGCTTCGATCTCGGCGAAGCAGGTATTGAAATGCAGTTTGTTGAAGGGTGTCTTGCCTTCAGTCACCAGCCCATCCAGGCGTAGCTCAAGCACCGCCTCACGGACCACATCGGTGGACATGCTGTTCACGCTATTTTTAAGTTGTTCGACATTGACCATCATTTATTCCTTTAACGATTCCGGGACTGCGCCCCATCCTTCAGGGCTGCTTGTGCCCGACATAACTGACCACCCACAGCACAACGCCCCAGATCTCTATGGAGTCCAGATCGTCCAGGACAATGGAAGGGATTGAAGGCCGCGCCGCCTTGAGCAACAGGCCACCGCGAGGGTCGGGAGCCAATAGGCGCAATGAATACTCGACATCACCTTCGGGCCGCACCACCAGGTACTGATCCACCACCGGTGCGGCCGAACGATCGACGATCAGCCGGTCCCCGGGATAGATCCCGAACCCCAGCAGGTTGTCATCGTCCACCAGCAAGCCATGAATTTGCGGGGCTCCGAGCCCCAGGGTCCGGTCCAGGGAAAATCCGCTGCCCGTGGGCTCATGGGCAATCGGGGCATGATCATTGGCGCCCAGCTCCAGGATGGGGGCTGGCAAGGGTTGCGAGCGTTCGATAGCGGTCAGGAAAGTGAGAGACATGACGAGGCTCCTCGATAACTGTATGGACATACAGTAAACGAATCATCGAATCTCGCCAATGAATTCCAACCAGGGGCGACCAACGGAAGCATCCGGGTGCCAAGGCCAGGCTCAGCGCAGGAAGGCCACCACTTGTTCAGCGTCGAACGGCCAACCCAGCTCCGCGCCGCTGTCCACCCGGCGCAACACCGGGATGCGCAAGCCATAGGTTTCGAACAGCTCCTGGCTGTCGGCGATGTCCACCAGTTCGACCAGCAGGCCGTGCTCCACCAGCGGCATCAGCTCGGCCTCGGCCAGTTCGCACAGGTGGCATCCAAGGGTGCCGAACAATTGGCATTCAGGGGGCATCGCGGGACAACCGTTGAATTGGGGAACAGGCGCCCATTGTAGAACCTGAAGGAAAAAGCCGTCGACCCGCCAGGGTCAAAGAATGAATCGCACTCGACGGCTGGCCAGGATCAGCAGCGGTGCCACGGCGAACGCCAACACCAGCACCAGCAGTGCCATCTGGTTGCCATAGGCCAGCCCTGCCGACAGTGCGCCATAGACGAACCAGGGATGCACGTAATACACCGCCGAAGACAACTTCGCGGGGTAACTGCTGTGGCTGGCCCTGAAGTAGGCCTGGGGCAGCAAAAACAGCGCCGGGGCGATCACCAGCAGCGATACGAGAAAATCGAAGTTCTGCTCGACATCGGCCCGAAGTGCAAAATTCAGCGCCGCCTCGCCCAGGATCAACACCAGTCCCAGGATCAGCCAGCCCCACAGGACTGGCCGGCCAACACGCTGCGCCAGCTGGTGGCGGGCAGACAGAAAACCGATGGCCATGAACGGAAACCCCATGAACAGGAAGTTGCGCGCGGTGTAGTCGTTCTGGTTGAAGTGCTGGACAAAAGCATTGGGCAACTCGAAGTAGACCCGCGCGTATTGCAGGCACAGGCCAATCAGGAACGCCACCAGCGCCAGGCCGATCAAGGCCCCCGAACGCCATTTGCGCAGCATCAGCAATATCAGGCCACCACCGAGCATGCCCAGCAGATACCACAGGTGGAAATAACCAATCAGCAGCTTCTTCAGCACTCCCAGGACCCCGCCGATACTGGCGATGGTCGCCGGATCGACGTACTGCGGGCTGTAGACCAGCATCCAGAACAGGTAGATCAGCAAACCCCGCTTGAACCACTGGCCGAAGGAGTGCCCGCCCTCCAGGGTCTGGTACAGGTAGTAGCCGTTGATGATGAAGAAGGTCGGCACCGCCACTCGGAACAGGCCGTTGCACAGCAGATAGCCGGCCCAGGTGTAGTTTCCCCCCAGCAGCTTGCAGTGCAGCAGCACGACCATGACGGCCAGCAAGACCTTGAGGGCATCGAGATTTCCGTTGAGGACTTTCGACATGAAATGGCTACCCGAACAGGCAGGAGGAATCCCGGTCTACACCGGATCGTAGTGTTTGCGCTTGGTGCTCGAGCTGAAACGACGCTTGCAGTAGGCCGTAGCCCTATCAAGGATAGGCTTCTCATAGAACTGGTAGCCCACCCAGCCATAACAGACCACCGCCGCCATCATCAGCACCAGGAACACCAGGTTATCCACATAGCTGGCCGGCCAGGCACCCACCACCTGCCAGGCCCGACCCACCACGCCCAGTACCAAGAGATGGGACAAATAGATGGTGTAGGACATGTCGCCAGTGGCGGTCAAAAATCCCGGCATCCGGATCAGTTGCCGCCGCTCCAGCAACGCCAGGGACAGCACCAGGGTGCCAAAGGTCAGTCCTACTGCCAGCATTCTCGGCAGCCCCTCGGTCAGGAACAGCCGATTGGCGTAGATCAACGGGAACCCCACCAGCAAGGCCGCCGCCAGCGCTCCCCAGACCAGCGCCGCAGGCACCCTGGCGCTATGCGGGCCATAAAAGAACAGGGCCAGGGCACTGCCGACGATGAACTCCAATGCATAGGGATGCAGCATGATCTTCAAGGCCGGGGAGTAATCCTGCCAGTCCTGCAACAGGTTGAAGAGCACCAGTACCGCCGCCCATGACAACAGGATCAACGGCAGCAGCCGCTCCTTGAAGAACAGGAACAGGGTGAACATCAGGTAGAACCACAACTCGAACAACAGCGACCAGGCCACCATCACCAGCAGCACCCGGTCATTGGGCAACAGCAGGAAGGACATCCACAGGTTCGAACCGCCGTGGGAGCTGTTCACCAACGCCGGCTGCCACAGGTACACCCCCAGGGTGATGAAGAAATACAACCAGTAGGTGGGATAGATCCGCGATAGCCGGTTGAACAGGAAGCGCTGGGTCTCGACGCTTTTCTGGAAACGTCCGCGACTGACGATCACCATCACGAACCCGCTGATGACGAAGAACAGGTCGACCCCGAGCTGGAAGAAATCCAGAAAGACCGGCAGCAAGGTATCGCCACCGGAATACTTGGTCTCCACCGACATCATGTGGAACAGCACCACGCCCAGGACCGCGGCACCACGCAACCCTTGCAGTGAATACAGACGCTCCATATACCTCTCCGGCTCCTCACTGGCAGGGCCCGTCAGACCTTGGCAAAGACACGGCCATGCGTGGCCCCATGTTGCGTGCACAGCGTGCATCGACAGTGTCTGAGCATAGCGAAGGCTCGTGAAGATGAGACATTCTCGATAAAGAATGACTTGTGTCAGCGCGACCCTGCGTCGCTCGAGCGATCCTCCTGTCTTTTTTGCCTCTAGGCTTTGCCCTGCTCGCCCCTCGTCCGGAGATCGCCGTTGTTTGCCAATCTGTTGATCATTCTCGCCTCCTCACTGGTAGTCATCGCGCTGTTCCGGCGCCTGAGCCTGCCACCGGTACTGGGTTACCTGTCGGTGGGGCTGATGGTCGGCCCTACGGCCCTGGATTGGGTCAACGACAGCGAAGACCTGCCGGACCTGGCGGAACTGGGCGTGGTGTTCCTGTTGTTCTCCCTGGGCCTGGAGTTCTCCCTGTCGAAAATGCTCGCTCTGCGCCGCGTGGTGTTCGGCCTCGGCAGCCTGCAAGTGGCCTGTACCGGCCTGGTCCTGGGCGCGCTCCTGGCACTGTTCGGCATGCCGTTGAGCTCGGCCTTGATGCTCGGTACGGGGCTGGCGCTGTCTTCCACGGCCATCGTCAGCAAGGAGCTGACCAGCCTCGGCGAGATTTTCAGCAGCCATGGCCAGAATGCCATCGGCGTGTTGCTGTTCCAGGATGTGGTCGCAGTACTGCTGCTGACGCTGGTTCCGGTGTTCGCCGGCAATGCCGAGCAGGCCTGGTACTGGGCCCTGCCGGCGACCCTGGGCAAGACGGTCATCTTGTTCGTCGGCCTGCTGCTGGCCAGCCGCTGGCTACTGCCACGGCTATTTCATGAAGTCGCCGCCTCCCACTCCGCCGAGCTGTTCGTACTGCTGGCCCTGGTGATCGTCCTGCTCACCGCCTGGCTGACCCACCTGCTGGGCCTGTCGCCCGCCCTGGGAGCCTTCCTGGCCGGCATGCTACTGGGGGAAAGTCACTACCGGCATCAGATCGAGGCCGATATCCGACCCTTTCGCGACATCCTCCTGGGGCTGTTCTTCGTCAGCATCGGCATGCTCATCGACCTGCAACTGTTCATCGACCACAGCCTGCTGATCATCGGCCTGACCCTGGCCCTGCTGCTGATCAAGGGTACGGTGGTGGCCGCCCTGCTCAAACTGCGCGGCAGCGACGGTGAAACCGCCTGGCGCAGCGGCCTGGCCCTGGCCCAGGGCGGTGAATTCTGCTTTGCCCTGATGGCCCAGATGCAACTGGGCCAGATGATCCCGGCAGAAATCAGCAGCCTGCTGCTGGCCGCCACTTTCTGCTCGATGCTGCTGACGCCGCTGCTGTTGCGGGCCGCTCCGGTGCTCACCGCGCGCTTGCATCGCAAGCCCAACCAGGCCGCGCAGCTGGAAGAGATCAGCGCACAGAATGCCCAGCTGCAGGGCCATGTCCTGATCTGTGGTTATGGCCGGGTAGGCCAGTCCATCGGGCGATTCCTGCGCCACGAGCAATTGCGCTACATCGCCCTGGACGACGATCCCGTGCGGGTCCAGGAAGCCTCGGCGGCGGAAAGCTGCGTGCACTACGGCGATTGCCGGCGTGGCGATCTGCTCGCGGCGGTCGGCCTGGAACGGGCACGCCTGCTGGTGATCGCGGTGGACAAGAGCGACATCGCCCTGACCGTACTCAAGGCCGCCCGGCGCCTGGACAGCGCCGTGCCGATCCTGGTGCGCACCCGGGACGACAGCCAACTGGCCGAGCTCAAGGCCGCCGGAGCCAATGCCGTGGTTCCCGAGCTGCTGGAGTCGAGCCTGATGCTCGCCTCCCACGCCCTGATCATGCTCGGCCTGCCCGAGCAACGCGTACAACGCACGGTGGATGAAGTGCGCCACAGCCGCTACCACCTGCTCCACGGCTTCTACCACGGCGGCCAGAGCGACACCCAAGACAACCGCGAGCCACCCACGGTGCAGATGCACGCCGTCAACCTGGACGCCGATGCCCACGCCTGCAGCCAGCCGCTGCAGTCCCTGGCCCTGGAGCAACTGGGGGTGGACATACGCGCCGTGCAGCGTCACGGCCATGACCTGCCCCTGTCTCCCGGCCTGCAGCTGCAAGCTGGCGACCGCATCCTGGTGTCCGGGCCACAGAGTGCCATCGAAGCATGCGAAGCACGCTTGCTGGGCGGTTAAGGGCACAGCGGGCGCGTCCTGGACGGCAACGAGCCAGGTCTTCGGGCGACCCTGCCGCCCTACTCCTGATTGACCGCGCCGATCTTGTGCAGCGACAGGTCGGCGCCGTAGTACTCCTGCTCCTGGGTCAAGCGCAGCCCGCAAACGGCCTTGACCAGGCCGTACACGGCAAAGCCTCCCAGCAGCGCCACCAACACCCCAAGCGCGGTGCCCAGCAACTGGCTGGCCAGGCTCACACCTCCCAACCCGCCCAGCGCACTCTGGCCGAAGATCCCGCAGGCGATACCGCCCCAGACCCCACACAACCCATGCAGAGGCCAGACCCCAAGCACATCGTCGATCTTCCATTTGCCCTGGGCTGCGATGAAACACCAGACGAACAGGGCCCCGGCAATCGCCCCAGTGACCAGGGCTCCCACCGGATGCATCAAGTCCGAGCCGGCGCAGACCGCGACCAACCCCGCCAGTGGACCGTTATGCAGGAACCCGGGGTCGTTGCGCCCTACGATCAACGCTGCGACCGTACCGCCGACCATGGCCATCAACGAGTTGACCGCCACCAAACCGCTCAGGCCTTGCAGGGTCTGGGCACTCATCACGTTGAAACCGAACCAGCCAACGATCAGGATCCACGAGCCCAGGGCGAGGAAAGGGATGCTCGACGGCGCGAACGCAACCAGCTTGCCATCGCGATAACGGCCATGGCGCGGCCCCAGCAACAGTACCGCCGCCAGTGCCAGCCAGCCGCCCATGGCATGCACCACCACGGAACCTGCGAAGTCGTGGAAACCGGCACCCAAGTGCACCTGCAACCAGGCTTGCACGCCGAAATTGCCGTTCCAGACCAGGCCCTCGAAAAACGGATAGACGAATGCGACGATCAGCACCGTGGCGCACAATTGCGGGACAAACCGCGCGCGCTCGGCGATGCCTCCAGAGATGATCGCCGGGATCGCTGCCGCGAAGGTCAACAGGAAAAAGAACTTCACCAGGCCGTAGCCGTGATCGCTGCTAAGTACCGCGGCCGGTTGCAGGAAGCTCACACCGTAGGAGATCCAGTAGCCTATAAAGAAATAGGCCAGGGTCGAGACAGCAAAATCGCTGAGGATCTTCGACAGGGCATTGACTTGGTTCTTCTGCCTGACCGTGCCCACTTCGAGGAAGGCGAAACCGGCGTGCATGGCCAGGACCATGACCGCCCCGATCAGGATGAACAGGGTGTTGGAACCGTGGACCAGGGTGTCCACAGCGCTTTGCAGGTTTTCCATGGAGTAGGCAGATCCGGTAATGGCCGTCGGCTCGCGCAAGCCTTGCAACGCCGCCCCTGCACCAAGTTGGCTCGCGGACACCCAACAGCTGTATCCGGTGAACCGTTTTGGCGCGCAAGGGGCCGTAAGCAGCGCCGCACGCAAGAAAATGACCTGGGGTTGTGATTCACTCGGCCAGGGTTTGCGCGGTCCACAGCGCTTTCCCCGCTCGTTTTCAGCGCAGGCTCGAGAACCTGCGCACCAGGACAAAGCAAAAGCTGTACCAGGCAATTACAGTGAACCTTCATTCAGGGCTCATACTCATAGCTCACACAAGCCACCTAAGGAGGCAGCAGCATGGCCAGCAAAACGGCAAAGACGGCTCAAGAAGTACTGATGGCGGATTTTCAGGCACTGGTCAGTGACACGGAACGTCTGCTGGAGCACACCGCAACCCTGGCCGGCGACCAGGCCGACGAGTTGCGCGAGCAGATCCACGAAAGCCTGCTCAAGGCCCGGGAAACCCTGCAACTGACCGAAGACTCCCTGCGCCAGCGTGGCCAGGCCGCGGTCACCGCCGCGCAAGACTACGTGCAGGCCAACCCCTGGCAGTCGGTGGGCATCGCCGCCGGGGTGGGCTTCCTGATTGGCCTGCTGGCGACACGGCGCTGATATGGCGATCGATGAATCCAACGCCTCCGGCCATGGCCCGAGTGCATCCTCACGACGCCTGGGAGCGGCGGTCCTGGGCCTGCTGCACAGTCACGTCGAGCTGTTCGGCATCGAGTTGCAGGAGCAAAAAGCCCGGACCGTGAGCCTGCTGCTGTTCGCCGGCCTGGCCCTGGTATTCGCCTTGCTGTTGCTGGTAGGGCTCTCGGCGCTGGTGTTGATCCTGCTGTGGGACAGCTATCGCCTGGCCGGGATCATCGGCCTGTGCGTGTTCTATGCCCTGGCAGCGATCTTCTGCGGCTTGCGCCTGAAATCGGCGGTGTTCGACGAATCATCGCCCTTCCATGCCACCCTTCAGGAGCTGGCCAATGACCGGGAGCGCCTGTTGCCATGAACCTGCCTGAAATTCCACAGAACAGCTCCCGCCGGGAAATGCGCAAGGCCCTGATCCGCCTGCGCATGGAAATGCACCGCCAGGAGATCCGCCACGAATCCCAGCAACTGCTGCAACCGCTGCAACGCATGCGCAACCTGGGGCAAAGCTGGCAGGACGGCCTGGGCATCAAGCACGCCCCCCTCTGGGGCGTGGCAGTGGTGACCTTGCTGGGCTTCATCACCGGCAAGGGCGTCAAGAACGGTGGCACCAGCAGCCTTGCCCGCCTGGTGCGCCTGGGTACCAGCCTGATGCCGCTGATCAAGCTGGTGTTGCAGGGCTCCTCGCGCAAAACCTGATCAGCCTCATCTGGCTGCATTCTTGCTAAGCAACCCGGACCGGCCCTGAACCAGGTGCTGGTCCATGCCGTTATGACGCCCTATGAGGAGGCCTTGTGACCGACGGGCAACCGCTCGCGTGTTTCCAGCCATTCATCGACACCGCCACCGGGCGCATCGCCGGGGTCGAGGCCCTGGGGCGCCTGCGCCTGGGCAACGACCAACTGGTATCGGTAGGTCCGTTGTTCAGCGAACCACGCACCCCGGCCAGTGCCTTGCGCCGACTCGACCGCCAGATCCGCGAGGATGCCCTGCGGCGCCTGCACCAGGCCCCGGAGGACTGGTTCCTGAGCCTGAACATCTCGCCACGCTGGATCAGCCTGTTGCGGCCCGGTCAGCCACTGCCAAGCCTCAAGCAACTGCAACACCACCACATCGATCCGCGACGCATCGTCTTCGAGATCACCGAGCTGGGCGGGAACAGCCAGCGCCTGGCCCAGGTCGTGGAGCGTTATCGCCAGGCCGGGGCGAGGATCGCCATCGACGACTTCGGCGCCGGCTACTCGCAACTCGACCGGGTACTGGCCCTGCAACCGGACATCCTCAAGCTCGACATGCGGCTGTTCCAGGCCGCGGCCCGCGGCGGCCCCAGTAGCGATGTGGTCAAGGCCCTGGCGCAGATGGCCGAGAAAACCGGCTGCTGGATCATCGCCGAAGGCGTGGAGACCGAAGCCGAGCTGGACTTCGCCCTGGAATGCGGATCACGTTATGTGCAGGGCTTCCTGTTCGCCCAGGCCCAGGAAGGGTTCTTTGCCAGCGACACCTTCGTCCAGCCCTTCGCACGCCTGCGCGAACGCTATGTGCGCGACAAGCTCAAGGAGCGCCATCGCCTGATGCGCCTGCGCCAGCAATTGGCGCAACTGATGAACCTGCTGCAGCCATGGGCCCTGGCCCAGGCCCCCGTCAGCCAACTGCCCAGGCTCGAGGCCTTTCCCTGGCTACTGCGCTTCTATCAGTGCGACCGCCACGGCACCCAGCTGACTCCGAACCTGGAACGGCGCCACGGCGCCTGGCACGTCGACACCAGCTATGTCGGCCACAACTGGTCCTGGCGCCCGTACTTCTACCACCTGCTGGCCGAAGGTTGGGAGGAACGCCGGCTGATTCTTTCCAGCACCTATCGCGACGCCACCAGCAACCAGTATTGCCTGACCGCCGGCCAGTTCTTCGCCAACGGCCAGCGCCTGCTACTGATCGATATCGATGCCGCCGGGCTCTAGCGACCCGCCGATCGCTGCGCCGCGCCGATCCGCGGCATTTACTTGCACAGCAGCCCCTACGCCCTCTTGCAGCCAAGCGCGGGAACCCGGAAGCTGGGCACTTTGTGTTTTCTTCGGAGAGACCCGCCTTGGATTGGCAGACCCTGCTCAACCGCGAACGCCTCGGAAAGCCAGTGCACAGCCCGGAAGAACTTGGCCGTAGCCCTTTCCACAAAGACCATGACCGCATCATCTTTTCCGGCGCCTTCCGCCGCCTGGGCCGCAAGACCCAGGTGCACCCGGTATCCAGCAACGATCATATCCATACGCGCCTGACCCACTCCCTGGAGGTCAGTTGCGTCGGCCGCTCCCTGGGCATGCGCGTCGGTGAGACCCTGCGCAACGCCCTGCCCGAGTGGTGCGAACCCAGTGACCTGGGCATGGTGGTGCAATCCGCTTGCCTGGCCCACGACATCGGCAACCCACCCTTCGGCCACTCCGGCGAGGATGCCATCCGCCATTGGTTCCAGCAGGCGGCCGGGCGTGGCTGGCTCGATGCGATGAGCGAGGCCGAGCGCCTGGACTTTCTCAATTTCGAGGGCAATGCCCAGGGTTTCCGGGTCTTGACCCAACTGGAATATCACCAGTTCGATGGCGGTACCCGACTGACCTACGCCACCCTGGGCACCTACTTGAAATACCCCTGGACCGCGCACCATGCCGACGCCCTGGGCTACAAGAAACACAAGTTCGGCTGCTACCAGAGTGAACTGCCCCTGCTCGAACAGATCGCCCACAAGCTGGGCCTGCCGCAGCTGGAGGAGCAACGCTGGGCCAGGCATCCCCTGGTGTACCTGATGGAAGCTGCAGACGACATCTGCTACGCCTTGATCGACCTCGAGGACGGCCTGGAGATGGACCTGCTGGAGTACGCCGAGGTCGAATCCCTGTTGCTCGGCCTGGTAGGCGACGACCTGCCGGAAACCTACCGCCAGCTCGGCCCCGAGGATTCGCGCCGGCGGCGCCTGGCGATCCTGCGGGGCAAGGCCATCGAGCACCTGACCAACGCGGCGGCCCGTGCCTTCGTCGAACAGCAGGACGCGCTGCTGGCCGGCACCCTGCACGGTGACCTGGTGGAACACATGCACGGCCCCGCCAAGCGTTGCGTACTCAACGCCAAGGACATGGCCCGCAAGAAAATCTTCCAGGACAAGCGCAAGACCCTGCACGAGATCGGCGCCTATACCACCCTGGAGATTCTCCTGAACTCCTTCTGTGGCGCTGCGCTGGAACAACATGGCGGCAGAACGCCTTCATTCAAGAACCGGCGGATCCTCGACCTGCTGGGTAACAACGCACCGGACCCGAGCTGGCCTTTGCACAAGTCTTTCCTGCGGATGATCGATTTCATCGCTGGCATGACCGACAGCTACGCCAGTGAAATGGCCCGGGAAATGACCGGCCGCTCCAGCCCGCAGTAATCTCCGCTACCCGGCACCTCGCCCTCGCGGCAGGTGCCTGATATCAACCACGACACCTGCCCCGCGACTAAGGGATTCCCCTAGTCCATCTAACGAAGGCTGCGCCTGAATACTGGCAAGACATTCCCGCCAGGCTCCCGAAAACACCCATAGATCGCCGCAAGCAATACAACCGAATGATTCTAAGGAAAACCCTTAGTTTAAAAACGAAATCACCCTAAATAAAAAATAGAGCAACAACTCAACTAACAAGACAAACCGCAAGATGAAACTAGTTAGTTCACTACTGAATATTCCAAAAGACTCACAAAATTAAACATCTCCACCCTAAATCCATCAGGCGTCCCACCTTCCAGCATCTGTCATTTCTGGCGAAAGCCTTGCCAGCAAAGGCCAGGAGTAAAATTTAGTTAGCCTTCTATGCGTTTACAATTTACGTACAAATAGTACTTTTGGTTTCGGATAGTCTCGATTTCAACAGGAAATTTCCCCGCTGAACGCCCTCCATAAAAATAAATCCGCGCTGCGCTGTAACGTTTCCACGGCTACTCACTCAACCCTTTTGTCATACCTGAAACTGCACTGAATCACCCGGTACTCACTCAGGAACTGTCACTCTCGAGCACTTGAACATTGCTCCTCGATATAGCTGTCGTTGGGATTTGATGTTCATAGGGCAGAACTAAAAGCGACGTCACTAGTTGAGCCCGCTAACCGGCTTCTCTGTTGTTCGTCACTTGGCCTTTTTACAGTAAGGACACCAAGTGCCCCATTCATCACGTACTGAACGCTCTCTTCCTATTCGCACCGGCGGTTGGGGCCTGGTTTGTTTGCTGGGCCTGGCGTACCTGGGCCCGGCCCAGGGCGACGACTTGCAACCCGGCCAGGAAGCCCTGCGCCTGCAACAGCAGCAACAACAGAACCTGCAACAGCTGCAATTGGAACAGCGCCAGCGACAGATGCAACGGGGCAGCTTCAGCGGTACCAAGACCGAGGCCGGCGTGCCCGAACAAACCGCCAGCGACAGCCGTTGCTGGCCGTTGAGCGGTACACGCATCGGTGGCGTCAGCCTGTTCGACAAGAGCCGCGTCAATGCCTTCATCAAGCCGTACGTGGCGCCGTGCATGGGGGTCAACCAGATCAACCAGTTGCTGGCCGCCCTCACCCGCCTCTATGTGGAGGCCGGCTACATCGCCAGCCGCCCCTACCTGGCCAGCGCTCCGGCCACCGGGCACAGCCTGGATATCCTGATCGAGGAAGGCTACGTCGAGGCCATCGAACTGGCCGACCAGAGCCTGCCAGTGTCGTTGCGCGGGGCGTTCCCGGGAGTGCTCGGCAAACCCCTGAACCTGCGGGACCTGGAACAGGGGCTGGACCAGTTGAATCGCCTGCGTTCGCTGGACCTGACTGCCGATATCGCCCCGGGCAGCCAACCTGGCGCTTCGCGGATCATCCTGCGCTCACGCAGCAGCGCTGCGCGCTGGGGCCTGGGACTTGGCCTGGACAACCTCGGCAGCGCCGGCACCGGGCGCGACCGCCAGTCATTGAACTTCAACCTCGACAGCCCCTTGCAGCTCAACGATGCGCTGAACCTGAACTACAGCGACACCCTCAACCAGGGGCCGCGCTACAGCCGCAGCAGCAGCCTGTTCTACTCCGTGCCCTATGGCTACTGGACCTACAGCCTGTTCGCCAGCCATGCCGAGTACCGCTCGCCGCTCAAGCTGGCCCGCACCACCCTCTACAACAGCGGCCGTACCGACATGGTCAGCGCCCGTGCCGACCGGGTGCTGTGGCGCGGCCAGGGCCACCAGCTCAGCGCCAACCTGCAACTGGCCTACAAGGACGTCGACAGCTACCTGCAAAAAGCCCATCTGCAGATCCAGAGCCCGACCCTGACCGTGGCCGAGACCGGGCTCAACCTGTTCTGGCTCAACAGCGCGGTCTGGAACCTGGACGTCAACTATGCCCAGGGCTTGACCTGGTTCGGTGCCGACCGCGACTCGCAACAAGTACAACGCAACCTGCCCAAGGCACAGTTCCACAAGTACCGCGCCAGCCTCAGCCAATGGCGCAACGGACAACTGGGCGGCCAACGCTGGCAATGGCAGAGCCAACTCTCGGCGCAGTACAGCCCGGACCCGCTGCCAGCGATCGAGCAACTCCTGGCCACCGACGATTCGGCGGTGCGCGGTTACCGAGTCAACAGTGTCTCCGGGGCCATCGGCGCGGTGTGGCGCAACACCCTGCGCCTGCCCCTGGACAGCGACCTGCCGGTGAAACTCACCCCACGCCTGGCCCTGGACAACGGCTGGATCAAGGCCGACCACGGCGCCCAGAGCCGACACCTCGCCGGTGCCAGCGTGGGCTTGAACCTGGCCTGGAAAAAACTGCAGCTGGACCTCGACTACCAACGCAGCCTGCAAACGCCGCAGGGCCTGCGAACGGAGCCGGAAACCTGGCTGGCCAGGATCAGCCTGCAGATCTGACCAACCGCCGATTTAGCCTGAATCAATCGATGAACCTGAGCCCCATGGGCCGTTGACCACAGAAAGCAACGCCCGGCTCACCTACTTAGAACGAGGTTCTCATGCCTGACAACACTCACAGGTTCCACCTTTCGCCCCAGGGCACCTTGCGCTGGACCATCGCCAGCCTGCTGCTGGTCTCCCACCTGCCTTTGGCCCTGGCCGGCGGCATCACCGTGGTCGAGGGCCCGGGTGGCGTGCCGATCCTGCAAGACCAGGGTGGCGTACCCATCGTCAACATCGTCGCCCCCAATTCCGGCGGCCTGTCCCATAACCAGTTCCTGGACTACAACGTCGGCCAGCAAGGCGTAGTGCTCAACAACAACAGCGATGTGTTGCACCAGGCAGCTTCGCAACTGGCTGGCCAGGTGGCGGCCAACCCGCAGTTCCAGGGCCAGGCGGCCAGCGTGATCCTCAACGAAGTGATCAGCCGCAATGCCTCGCAGCTCAACGGTATCCAGGAAATCGCCGGTACCGCCGCCGATTTCGTGTTGGCCAACCCCAACGGCATTTCGGTCAACGGTGGCAGCTTCCTCAACACCCCCAACGCCAGCCTGGTGGTGGGCCGTCCGGAACTCGAGGACGGCAAGCTGCAAGGGCTCAACACCCGCGACGCACGGGGCCAACTGGACATCCAGGGCGGTGGCCTGCGCAACGACAAAGGCTCGATCAACCTGATCGCCCCCCGTATCGACAGCCGCGGTGAGCTCAAGGCCCAGGATCAGTTGAACCTGACCGTAGGGCGTAACCAACTCGATGCCAAAGGCCAGGTACGCCAGGTCGACCCGGCCGGCCACACCCAGGAGCAGCGCATCGACGCCAGCCTGTTCGGAGCCATGCGCGCCGGGCGGATCAATATCGTCAGCACCGCCGAAGGCGCCGGGGTACGCGTTGGCGCGGTACAGATCGACGGTCACGATGGCATCAAGCTGAGCTCCGCTGGCGACCTGGACATCCGTGGCCAGGCCGTGGCCAACAGCCTCGACGCCAACCGGGCCGACCTGCGCAGCCAGGGCGATATCGACCTGCATGGCGGCCGCGACCTGGACCTGGCCGCCACCGACGTCAGCGGACGCAACGTCAAGCTCGACGCCGGGCGCAACCTGACCCTGAGCAGCATCGAAAGCCGCAAGCTCCAGGAAAAACGCCAGCAGTGGGACAACAGCACCATCGGCATTACCTGGGAAACCTACGACCGCACCGAGACCAGCAGCGACAGCCGCCAGCACGGCAACAAGGTGGTGGCGCAACACAACGCGCAATTGAACTCGGGGGCCGACACTCGGCTGCAAGCCAGCAGCATCGAGGCCGGCAATAGCCTGTCCGCCAACAGTGGTGGCGACCTGCAACTGACCGCCGCCACCGAGACCCACACCCAGCGCGACCAGGGCCAGCACCGCAAGCACCTGTGGAAGGAAACCTGGGACACCGCCAGCAGCGACCAGCGCAGCATCACCAGCCAGCTCAAGAGCGGCAACCAGTTGCAACTCGACAGCAAGCAGAAGCTACGCCTGGAAGGCGCTGAACTGCACAGCAAGGGCGATATCCAACTGGCGGCCAAAGACGTGGATATCACCAGCGCCAGCCGCCATAGCAGCAGTAGCGAGCAACGCTACTCCGGCGACCTGGTGGGCGGGGGCTTCTTCGGCAAGAACGCCGATGGCGACCAGGGCAAGACCCAGAACCAGGGCAGCAAGGTCAATGCCGAGGGCAAGCTGATCGTGCAGGCCGACAACGTGCGCATCAGCGGCAGCCAGGCCCGGGGCGGCACCCAGGCCAGCGTTATCAGCGACGACGGTTCGCTGACCATCGACGGCGTGCAGGACACCAGCCACAGCAATAGCCACAACAAGGACAGCAAGTTCTTCGGCATCGCCAAGGACGAGAGCAGCCAGCAGAACAAGGCCAGCACCACCGTCGGCAGCCAAGTGCGCTCGGACAGCAACCTCAAGCTGCAAAGCGCCAAGGACCTGGTCGTCAGTGGTTCCCAGGTCAGCGCCAAGGGTCAGCTGGACGCCAGCGCGAAGGGCTCGGTCAAGGTGACAGCGGCCGAGGATACCCAGCACACCAGCAGCAGCTCGCAACAGCGCGGTTTCGACGCCTACGCCAAGCAGACCGCACCCGGCAGCGGCCAGTACCGGGCCGGCGTGCGCTACCAGGACCAGCAGCGCAACGACAGCAGCGACAGCACCCGGCAACAGGCGTCCAGCCTTAGCGGCACCAGCCTGGCGGTCAGTGCCGGCGAGGACGTGAGCATCCAGGGCAGCAAAGTGGCGGCCACCGCGGGCGATGCCAGCCTGAGCGGCAAGAACGTCGAGCTGCTGGCAGCGCACGACAAACAGGACAAGCACAGCGACAGCACCACCACTGGTGGCGGCTTCTACTACACCGGCGGCCTGGATCGGGCCGGCAACGGCGTGGAGGTAGCCCATAACAGCAGCCAGGACAGCAGCAGCAAGAGCACCGCACAAACCAGCAACATCGCCGCCAGCGGCAACCTGACCATCAGCGCCGGCAATCGCCTGAGCACCGAGGGTGTCCAGGTCAAGGCCGGCGACAAGCTGCAAGTCAGCGCCGGGCAAATCGACAACCGCGCCGCACACAACAGCGAAAGCAGCCACCACCAGGAGAACAACTGGGCGGTGGATGTCGGCGCCAACGTCGAGTACAAGGGCGTGGCCCGGCCCATCGAGAAGGCCGTCCAGGGCGTGGCCCAGCGCAAGTTCCACCAACCTGGGGTGCTCGACGCCCTGGAACAGCCCAACATCGGGCTGGACGTGGATGTCAGCCACCAGAACCGCCAACTCGACACCAGCGCCAGCACCGCAGTGGTCAGCCAACTGAGCGGTGGCCAGGTCCAGGTCAAGGCCGACGGCCAACTGCAGGACCAGGGCACCCAGTACCGCGCCACCGACGGCGCGGTGAAGATCGATGCCGGCAGCCTGGTGGCCAGCGCCGCCAAGGACACCCACAGCAGCAGCGAGCAGGCGGTGGACGCCAAGGTCGGCGTACGGGTCTACACCAACACCGGTGAAGACCTGAACATCCGCGGCAGCGGCGCCGGTGGCAGCAGCACCGTCACCAGCAGCACCGAGAAAGCCCAGGTGGGCAGCTATGCCGGCAGCCAGGGCGTGGAAATCAAGCTCACCGGCGACGCCAGCTTCGAGGGCAGTCAGTTCAATGGCGGCCAGGGCGACGTAAAGATCAAGGCCGGCGGCGAACTGGCGTTGAACCAGGCCACTGACAAGCAGGACAGCAGCAACTCCAGCCTGCGGGGCGATGCCTCGCTGAGCCTGGGCACCCTGCCCGGCAGCAGCGGCACCAACCTCAACGTCGGCGCCGGGCTCCAGCTGGACCACAAGCGCCTGGACCAACAGGACAGCCAGGCGCAGGTCGCCAGCATCCAGGGCCAGGGCAAGGTGCAGCTCGAAAGTGGCGGCAACCTGACCCTGCAAGGCACCCAGATCGGCAACGCCGCGCGCCCCACCGGGGATATCAGCCTCAATGCCGGTGGCAAGCTCGACCTGCAAGCCGCGACCAATACCCACGCCAGCCAGGGCAGCAATCTGGGCGGTGGCCTCACCGCCGGTGGTGGCAAGTCCAGCAGCGAGCAGAGCAGCGGCAAGAACGCCAATCTGAGCGCCAACTTCAACATCGGCCGGGTCTCCGAGCAGGACCAGGACCAGCGTGGCGGCCAGCTCTACAGCCAGGGCCAGGTCACGCTCGCCAGCGGCGCCAGCGGTGATGCTGCGATCCACCTGCAAGGCACCCGGGTCGATGCCGGCAAGGTGGTACTCGATGCCGCCCAGGGCGGTATCCACCAGGAGTCGGCGCAGGCAACCCAGGTCCATAACAACTGGGGCCTGACCCTGGGCGCCGGGGCCAACCTGAGCCAGACCACCCCGACCGACGCCGAGCAGGGCTCGGCGAAGAACGCCCACGGGATCAACGCCCGGGCCAAGATCGACGTCGACCGGCGCCAGAACAGTACCCAGCACGACAGCCTGATCAAGGCCGACCAGGTTGTGCTCGCCAGTGCCGGCAACGTGCAGCTGGCCGGTGCGCACATCGACGCACAGCGGGTCGACGGAGCGATTGGCGGTGACTTGAGCATCGAAAGCCGCCAGGACCAGGTGCGTTCCACCCAGGTCAACATCGACGCCAAGCTGGACGCGGAGAAGAACCAGCCTGGCCTGGTGAGCAAGCTGGCCAAACCCGCCGGTCCGCTCAAGGACGATCTGCAGGCCAAGGCCGAGAAGAGCTTCGGCAAGCACCGGGAAAAACTCGAGAACGCCGTCGACAAGGGCGTGGACAAGCTCGGCTCGGCCAAGGACAGCCTGGTCAGCCAGGCCGACAACGCCAAGGAACGCCTGGGCGAGAAGCTCAGCCGCAGCGCCAGCTACGACGTCAACCCCGAGCCTCGTGGCGCCATCGGCAACAGCGTGGACAAGGCCAAGGGCTATCTCGCCGACAAGGCCGACGCGCTGGGCAATCGCTTCTCCAGCCTGAAGGACCGCTTCTGGCCCAAGACCAGCGACAGCTACTCGGTCAGCGAGAAGACCACCACTGGCGCCAGCGTGGCCAACACCACGGAAAACGTGCTGTTCGGCGACAAGAGCGGCAACACCTCCTACACCCCGACCTTGAACCTGAACCTCAGTCACCAGGCCAAGGACAGCGTGCAGCAGGCCTCGGGCATCAGTGGCCGGCAGGGCGTCAATCTGTCGGTGAGCGGTGAAACCAAGCTGACCGGAGCACGCATCGGCGCCAGCGACGGACGTGTCGACCTCGGCGGCTCGCGAGTCACCAGCACCGCCCTGGCCGGCTCGGACTACCGCGTCGACGTCGGGGTCAACCTGTCCAAGTCGCCAGTCAACCTGGCCCTGGGCAGTGGCAACGAACTGACCCGCAAGCAGGACGACGCCACCCAGAAGGACCAGGTGTTCAACCTGGGCCCGCTGCGTGTCGGCGGCCACAGTGACAGCCAACTGCTGCAGGCCGGTATCGACCAGAAAGCACCTTGAAACATCGGCCGCCTCCTCCCGGGGGCGGCCTTTGCCCCTCGCCTCCCCGACAGGGGCTTCCTCTGCGTGCCACCTGACTGTAATACCTCCCCTTATTCGCTGTAGGACCGTTCTCGAATTCGCTCCACGGTCTTTTTCGCCACGCCTTCCCCAAGACAGCTGGGCTACTGTTCGAACTTTCCACTCATCGACAGGAGGTCCGTATGCGCTCTGTACTCATCATTGACGACCACCCTGTCATACGCCTGGCCATCCGCTTTCTCCTGGAACACGAGGGGTATGCGGTCATCGGTGAAACCGACAACGGCGTCGATGCCCTGCAAATGGTCCGCGAGCACGAACCGGACCTGATCATCCTCGACATCTGCATTCCCAAGCTCGATGGCCTAGAGTTGCTCGAACGTTTTGGCAGCATGCCCCGGCCTGTGCGAACCCTGGTCCTGACCGCTCAGTCCGCCGCCTTGTTCGCCAATCGCTGCATGCGTGCCGGCGCCAGCGGCTTCGTCTGCAAGCAGCAAGACCTGAGCGAGCTGCTGAGCGCCATCAAGGCGATCCACAGCGGCTATAACTACTTTCCCAGCCAGGCCATGCAGGCCAGCCGCACTGCCCTTGGCGCTCCCCTGGAGCTGGCACAGTTCAACTCCCTGAGCGACCGGGAATTGATGGTCATGCAGCTTTTCGCCATGGGACAAACCAACCAACAGATAGCCACGGGGATGTTCTTGAGCAACAAGACCGTCAGCACCTACAAGAAGCGCATCATGCAGAAACTGGCCGCTGCCTCCATGAACACCCTGGTGAATATGGCCAAGCGCCACGAACTGATATGAAATCTCCCTGCCTGCCACCCTGCCCTGTTGATGAACCACGGCAATGATCGACTTCCTGCTGCAACACCCCGCACTGATTGCAATGACCACGTTGCTACTGGCGGCCTTGCTGGGCCAGGCCTGGTTGTATCGGCAACTTCGCCAAGGCACCCGATTGCTGCAGGCAACGTTGCGCACGAGCCAGGCCCTGCAAGCCGACAAGCAACAGGCCGAAGAGGCCAGCCGGATAAAAAGCCGCTTCCTGGGCAACATCGGTCATGAAATACGCACACCGCTCAACGCCCTCATCGGCTTGCTGGAGCTGGTGCTGCAGCGCACCCAGGCCCAGGACCCGAACCGCTCCTCCATCGAGCTGGCACTTGGGGCGGCCGGGGACCTGCGGGAGTTGCTGGCCGACCTGCTGGATGTAACCCGGATCGAATCCGGGCAAATGTCACTGGCACCGGATTGGACTCGCCTGCGCGATTGCGTCGATTCGGTGATGAGCATCTTCCTGATCTTGGCTCGCCAGAAGCACCTGGAGCTGAACCTTGAGTACCAGGTCCCGGACCCCGAGCCCCTGGTCCTGATCGACGCCCTGCGCTTCAAGCAGGTGCTATCGAACCTGTTGAGCAACGCCATCAAGTTCACCCATCGGGGCGAGGTCCGGGTCAGGCTGCAGCTGGTGCCCGGCAAGCACCCGGAGCACTTCAGGCTGCGCCTGCAGGTGCTGGACACAGGCATCGGCATTGCCGAATCACAGCGCCAGCGTGTGCTGTTGCAGCCTTTCGCCCAATCCACGCCTGACGGTCAGTCGGCCCGGGACAGCACCGGGCTCGGCCTGCCCATCAGCCATCACCTGTGCCAGAAGATGGGGGGCAGCCTGACCCTGCACGGGCGCAACGGCCCCGGTAGCGAAGCGCGCGTCAGGCTACCGCTGACCGGTCGCACGCTGCCTGTCCCGGCCAAGGAGGAAGCCGTACTGCCCTCCACCAGCCAGCCACTGGATATCCTGCTGGCGGACGATCACCCCGCGAGCCTGGTGCTGCTACGTGGGCAGTTGGAATACCTCGGGCACCGGGTCACCAGTGCCGCGGACGGGTTGCAGGCCTACCAGCAGTGGAAATCCGGGGACTTCGACTTGCTGATCGTCGACTGCAACATGCCCGTGATGAACGGCTATGAACTGGCCGAGGCCATACGCCAGGATGAAGCCCTGGAGCGGAGACCTGCGATCACCCTGATCGGCTATAGCGCCAGCAACGACCCGCAGACAGTCCAGCGTTGCCTGGATACCGGCATGCACGACTGCCTGTTCAAGCCCCTCAGCATTGGTTTGCTGAGCCATAAGCTGGCCATGCTCGATCCACAGCCCCGGGCAGACTGTTTCAACATGGCAGCCTTGCGCACCCTGACCCGTGGCGAACCGCGATTTGCCCTGCGCCTGCTCAAGGAGTTGCTGCAGTGCTGTCATGACGACCGCCGCCTGCTGGTCCGGATCAGCCCCGACAATCTCCAGGAACTGCGCCCACTGGCCCACAAGATCAAGGGCTCGGCACTGATGGCCGGAGCCGACGCGTTACATGAATGTTGCGAGGCCCTCGAGCTGGCGTGCCTGGGAGGCGCTGGAGCCGAACTGATCGGCAACGCTGTGGATGAGCTGGACCTGGAGCTGGTGCGGTTCACCCAATCCCTGCATCGACATCTTGAGCGTCATCGACAAGCGACTGCCGAATCGCCCTAAGCCATGGGCCTCACCACACCCGCCGTTGCCACCCGAAAGCCTGGCAAGCGCGACTAAAAAACGTCTCTTGCCAGACAAATATCAAAAAGCCACTATCCTCTCCCCCGCGCCCTCATCTGCGAATGAGTGAACGCCATCAACTTCCAAGCAAGATCGCAGCAGGAATGCCTGCCTTAACTATGCTTGGTTCCTGAGTCATGCCTGATGTGCCTTTGGAGAGAACTGGAATGCCGAGCACGCCATTGCCCGCACAACGCCGTCTCCCCCTCCATATTCATATCAGTGCGATGTTCACCCTGTTGCTGCTCCTGACCGGAGTGGTGCTGGGCATCTACAACTATCAGGCCACCACAAGCATCATTCTCGGCAGCAGCGAAAAACTGTTCCAACGCATAGAACAGGACGTACGCAGCGACCTGAGATCCACCTACGAACCCATCCGCCATGTGCTGAGCCTGTTGGCGACCAGGTCGGCGACCCAGGCACCGAACCTGGAGCAGCGGCTGGAGTTGCTCCAGCCATTCAGCCAGTCCCTGTTGGACAATTCCGACCTGGCATCGCTGTACCTGGGGTACGCCAACGGTGACTTCTTCATGGTGCGGCCGTTGCGCAATAGTGAGATCAAGGACAAGCGCCAGGCTCCCGCCAACAGTGCCTATGAGGTATGGAGCATCGAGCGCAACGCCAGTACTGGCCAGGTCAAGTCGCAATCGTTGTTCTATGACGCAAACCTGGTGCTGCTCGGGCGCCTGGATCACCCCGACGAGCGCTACGATCCCCGGACCCGGGACTGGTTCGCCAATGCCCGAGGCAATGCCGACCAGATCACCACCCGGCCGTATGTTTTCTATTCCACGCTGAATGTCGGCACCACCCTGGCCCGCAGCAGCGGCAAGATGGCAGTGATCGCCGCCGACCTGACCCTGGAGCAACTGTCTTCGACCCTGGCCAAGCACCGCGTCACCGCCACCACCGAAGTGGCCTTGCTGGACGACCTGGGCAACGTCGTGGCCTACCCCGAGAGCCACAGATTGCTGGTGGAACAGCGCTCCGCCCGCCTGATCAAGGCCAGTGACCTGAACCCGGTGCTCAACGCCCTGTTTCAAGGCCAGACCGTGGACGGCCATCTGCAAGTCCAGGGTCGCAACTGGATAGTTGCCAGCAGCCATATCGCCGAAGGCGGACCCGGCGGCCTGCAACTGGACCTGCTGGTACCCGAGGACGAGTTGCTGGCCGATGCCTACCGCTTGCGCTGGCAAGGTGCGCTGATCACCCTGACGACCCTGTTGCTGTGCCTGCCCCTGGGCTGGCTGATATCACGCATCCTGGTCCGTCCGTTGCGTAACCTGGTGCAGGAAGCCGATGCCATCCGCAGCTTCGACTTCCACTACCCGGCATCACGCCGCTCTCCGGTCCTGGAAGTGGATCAACTGAGCGTATCCATGACCCGAATGAAGAGCACCCTGGCCAGCTTCTTCGAGATCAACGCCAGCCTGTCCTCGCAAACCCGTTTCGATCCCCTGCTGCAACGAGTGCTGTTCGAGACGGTGAAGATCGCCCAGGCCCAGGCCGGGCTGATCTATCTCTGTGAAAGCAAGGGCACGCGCCTGGAACCCCATGGCCTGATCATCGACGGGCAACCCCAGGACCTCTCGCCCTTCGATATCGCCACCCAGGACCTGGCCGACCCGCATAACCCAGCCTGGCTGCAACAACTGGCGAACAACGACAACGTGGTCACCACCCTGGGCTTCGAGCAGGCCGGCAACCTGCAACGTATCCTGCTGGCCCTGGACAGCCCCAGCGCCCACCTGGTGGGCGTGCGCTTGCGCAACCGGCACAACGAGACGGTGGGCATGCTCCTGCTGTTCCTGGTAGACAGCGGCAGCGAGGCCGACATGGACAAGCTCGGCCCGGACCGCATCGCCTTCATCCAGGCGGTATCAGCCACCGCCGCACTGTGTATCGAAAGCCAGCGCCTGCAGAACAAACAGAAGCAACTGCTGGACGCCTTCATCCAGTTGCTGGCCGGTGCCATCGACGCCAAGAGCCCCTATACCGGCGGCCATTGCCAGCGGGTGCCGGCGCTGATGCTGATGCTGGCCGAAGCTGCCGCTGCCAGCCAGGAGCCCGGATTCGCCGCCTACCAGCCCAGCGAGGACGACTGGGAGGCCTTGCATGTCGCGTCCTGGCTACACGACTGCGGCAAGGTAACCACCCCCGAGTACGTGGTGGACAAAGCCACCAAGCTGGAAACCCTGAACGATCGTATCCATGAGATTCGCACCCGCTTCGAGGTGCTCAAGCGCGATGTCTGGATCGACTACTGGAAGGCACTGGCCCAAGGTGCCGAAGAGGTGCCCCAGGCCAGCGA
Source organism: Pseudomonas sp. BIOMIG1BAC (assembly GCF_001705995.2). Taxonomy (NCBI): domain Bacteria; kingdom Pseudomonadati; phylum Pseudomonadota; class Gammaproteobacteria; order Pseudomonadales; family Pseudomonadaceae; genus Pseudomonas; species Pseudomonas sp. BIOMIG1BAC. The sequence continues at coordinate 5,673,794 of NZ_CP049045.1, forward strand.
ACGCGATGCACGCCTGCAACAACTGGACGAGGAATTCGCCTTCGTCGCCCGCTGCAACCTCGGTGCCGAGTTCATGGCCGAGGCCGACCAGCAGCGACTGCAACGCATCGCCCAACGGACCTGGAGCCGGACCCTGGACAACCGCCTGGGCGTGTCCTGGGCAGAAAGCCAGCGCCTGGAGCGCACGCCCGCCCCCGAACTGCCAGTGGATGAACCGCTGCTGGCCGACCGCCCCGACCACCTGCTGGAACGTGACAGCACGGAGATCCTCGCGGCGGACAATCCCTGGGGCTTCAAGCTGCAGATGCCGCTCCACAAGTACAACCGTGGCGAGCTGTACAACCTGAGCATTCCCCGGGGCACCCTCACCGCCGAGGAGCGCTATGTGATCAATCACCACATCGTGCAGACCATCATCATGCTCGAGCACCTGCCCTTCCCGAGCCACCTGCAGAACGTGGCGGAAATCGCCGGTGGCCATCACGAGAAAATGGACGGCAGCGGTTATCCGCGACAGCTCAAGCGCGAGCAGATGAGCCTGCCGGCCCGCATGATGGCCATCGCCGACATCTTCGAAGCCCTGACCGCCGCAGACCGACCCTACAAGAAGGGCAAGACCCTGAGCGAAGCGCTGGGCATCATGGCCATGATGTGCCGCGATGCCCATATCGATCCGCAACTGTTCCAGCTGTTCATCCAGCAGCGGATCTACCAGCAGTACGCCGAGCGCTTCCTGACGCCGCAGCAGATCGACCCGGTGGACCAGGCGGCCTTGCTGAGCAAGGCCGGACTGGGCCACTGAAGGCTCAGCAGTCGCTGGCGTCCAGGAAGATCTGCGCCAGGCGCTCGATGCCTGCCTGGTCTTCTGCCCCAAAGCGCGCCAGCTTCGGGCTGTCCAGGTCGAGCACACCGATCAGTCGGCCCTCCTTGACCAGCGGTACCACCAGTTCACTGTTGGACGCGCTGTCACAAGCGATATGCCCGGCAAACGCGTGCACATCTTCCACTCGCTGGGTTTGCAAGGTGGCCGCCGCGGTACCACACACACCGCGCCCGAAAGGAATGCGCACACAGGCGATCTGGCCCTGGAACGGGCCCAGTACCAGCTCCTGGTTGCGATTGAGGTAGAACCCGGCCCAGTTCAAGTCCTCGAGCTGGCTGAACAGGAATGCCGAGAATTGCGCCGCGTTGGCGATGAAGTCGCGCTCATCGGCCAGCAGCGCTTGCAACTGGGCGCACAGCAACCCATAGCCGTCCAGGCCCTGTCCGGTCCCTTGTAAATCGATCATGCGTTTTGCTCCAACAACTGCAAGCCCACCCAGTAGCGGGCAAATTGATAGGCACAGCGGCCATTGCGGTTACCACGGCCGGTGGCCCAGCGTACCGCGAGAATGTCCAGCGCCTCGTCGCGCTGCCACTTCAGGCCGGCCTTGCCTGCCAGCTCGCCGATCCAGTGCTCGACCACATTGAGGAAGTGCTCCTGGGTAAAGGGGTAGAACGACAACCACAGGCCGAAGCGGTCCGACAGGGCGATCTTGTCTTCCACCGCTTCGCTGGGGTGCAGTTCGCCATCGACGCGCTTCCAGTTCTCGTTATCGCTCTCCTTTTCCGGTACAAGGTGCCGGCGGTTCGAGGTGGCGTAGAGCAGGACGTTCTCCGGGGCCTGCTCCAGGGAGCCATCGAGCACGCTCTTGAGCACCCGATAGTCGCCCTCGCCCGACTCGAAGGACAGGTCGTCGCAAAACAGCACGAAACGCTGGGGCAGCTTGACCAGTTGCTCCACCACTCGCGGCAGGTCCGCCAGGTGGTCGCGCTCGATCTCGATCAGGCGCAGGCCGCTCTTGGCGTGCTCGGCCAGCAGCGCCCGCACCAGGGAGGACTTGCCAGTGCCACGCGAGCCCCAGAGCAGGGCATGGTTGGCCGGCAGGCCGTCGAGGAACTGCTGGGTATTGCGCGCCAGCTGTTCACGCTGCTTGTCGACCCCGATCAGGTCGCTCAGGCGCATGTCCAGGCTGACCTCCAGTGGCAGTAGAAAACCGCTGCGGCCTTCGCGTTGCCAGCGAGCAGCCAGGCACTGGCTCCAGTCGATAGACTGGCGCGGGGTTGGCAACAGGGGTTCGATCCGGGCCAGAACCGCATCGGCGCGTTCAAGAAATGCAATCAATCGAGCATCCACGACTTTTCCTCAGGCACGTTCAAGGTAATGATGCGGCACACAGACGAAACGCAGTCCTGATCGAGGGGTCTATCGCCTTATCAGCTGCTGCCAGGCCAAGCCGGCAACCCAAGATGATCAGCTATGCTTGCGCAGCGAAGGGAAACGAAAGTGGTTCAACTCCCCATGGATATCAATTTCACCAACCGCCTGTCCTATAAACAGGCTCGGCTCACCGTGGTGGTGGGTTTCATTCTGGGGACCGCGCTCAGTCTGCTGCAAATCGGCATCGATTATGCCAGCGAAGACGCCTCCATCAATCGTGAAATCCATGCGTTACTGGAAATCAGTCACAATCCGGCCTCACGGATCGCCTACAACATCGATTCCGAACTGGCCCAGGAATTGACCCTGGGCCTGCTGCGCTCCCCGGCAATCATCCGTGCGCAGTTGATCGACAACAACAATACCTTGCTGGCCAATGTCGAGCGCCCACCGCTGCAAAGCCGCTACCGGGCCATCAGCGACTTCCTGTTCGGCGCCGACCGCCAGTTCGAGGATCGCCTGTACCTCAGCCACCTGCCGGAGGAGTCCCTGGGCTCCCTGCACCTGGATGTCGACACCTACGCTTTCGGCAGCCGCTTCCTGCGCCGCGCCGAAGTCACCCTGATCAACGGGTTTGCCCGCAGCCTGATCCTCACCGGGATTCTCCTGGGGTTGTTCTACGTGATGCTGACCAAGCCCTTGGTCGGTGTGATCCGCGAGCTCAGCAGCCGCGACCCGCGCAGTGCCCAGCAGGCCAAGCTGGAGTTTCCTCCTGGCCATGAAAACGACGAGGTCGGGGTGCTGGTCAAGGTCGCCAACCAGCAGTTCGAGATCATGACCACCGAAATCCAGCAGCGGCGCAATGCCGAAAATCGCCTGACCGAGTACCTCGGGCAGCTGGAGAACATCGTTTCGGCCCGTACCACCGAACTCAAGGCCAGCAATGCCCGCCTCAGCCAGTCCAACGAAGAACTGGAAGCGGCGCGACGCACAGCACTGGACATGGCCCAGGCACGTGCTGCGTTCCTGGCCACCATGAGCCACGAGATCCGCACCCCACTCAACGGCCTGCTGGGCATGATCGCCTTGTCCCTGGACAGCCCGCTGAACCCGGAGCAACGCCAGCAACTGTCCATTGCCCACGACTCCGGCAAGGTCCTGGTGGAATTGCTCAACGATATCCTCGATATGTCCAAGTTCGACGCCGGGCAACTGGAGCTCGAGCACATTCCCTTCGATCTCGGGGTCCTGGTGGAGGACACCGCCAACCTGCTGTCGCAGAACGCGGCGGCCAGCGTCGAGTTGGCTTGCCTGATTGCCCCGGACTTCCCCGCGCTGGTCCTGGGGGACCCAACGCGAGTGCGGCAGATTGTCAGCAACTTACTGTCCAATGCCCTCAAGTTCACGCGTTTCGGCCGGGTCGATGTGCGCCTGAGTACCCTGGGCGATGGAGTACGTATCGAAATCTGCGATACCGGCATCGGTATCGCCCAGGAAGCCCAGGCCAAGATCTTCCAGCCCTACACCCAGGCAGGTGCCGGCATTACCCGGCAATTTGGCGGCACCGGGCTGGGCCTGGCACTGACCTATAATCTCTGCGAGGCCATGAACGGCCGCCTGAGCATCAGCTCGGAAGTCGGCTTCGGCAGCCAGTTCTGCGCGGACCTGCCACTGCCATGCCACACCCCGGCGACACCGCTGCCGATGCTGTCCGGCAAGATCATTGCCATCACCGATGCCGGCAGCGGCCTGGCGGAACTGCTGGACAGCCTGCTGCCGGCCTGGGGCCTGAGCTACCAGCGGTGCAATATCGAGGACTCCCTGGCCGGGCGGCATCCCGACCTGCTGATTACCGACTGCCCGGAATGCCTGTTCGGCCTGCGCCCGGCCATCAATGCGCCGATCCTGCTGGTGACCGCCTACGGCAGCTTCCTGCCCAGCGAGCAGGCCAGTGCCCTGGCACCGCTGCAACAACAGGCGCGGCCGCTGGCGCGCAATGCGCTGTATCAGACCTTGCGGCGCTCACTGCAGGCCGAGCCCGTCACGCTCAACGATGCACAGCTGGAAATGCCGGCGCAGATCCGCCGGGCGAACATCCTGCTGGTAGAAGACAACCCGGTGAACCAACTGGTGGCCAAGGGCATGCTGAGCAAGCTGGGGTGCTCGGTCACCGTGGCCGCCCATGGCCTGGATGCGCTCAACCAGCTGGAACACAGCGCCTTCGACCTGATCCTGATGGATTGCAACATGCCGGTCATGAACGGCTACGAGGCCAGCCGGCAGATCCGCCGCAGCGGGCGCTGGCCGGACCTGCCGATCATCGCCCTGACCGCCAACGCCATGCCCGAGGAGCGCGAGCGCTGCCGTGCTGCCGGGATGAGCGACTACCTGGCCAAGCCCTTCCGGCGTGAAGAGCTGATCGCCCTGCTGGACCTCTGGGTACCGACTACGACAAAGCTCTGATCTGTTGCAGCAAGCGATCGAGGCCATCACGCAACTGGCCCAGATTGTCCAGATCGACTCCGCTGTCGCACAACAGCGCCGCCTTGAGCGGCGGGACTTGCTCGCGCAGGGCCAGTCCCGCCTCGCTCAGGCTCAGGTGCACCTCGCGCTCATCACGACCGGAGCGCCGGCGTTGCACCAGTTGCAGTTGTTCCAGGCGCTTGAGCAAGGGGGTCAGGGTGCCGGAGTCCAGCGCCAGCCGCTCGCCCAGGGCCTTGACCGTCGGCAGGGGCGGAGGCTGTGCATACCACTCCCACAACACCAGCATCACCAGGTATTGCGGGTAAGTCAGGCCCAGGCGATCGAGCATCGGCTTGTAGCCGCGCACCACGGCCCGGGATGCGGCATACAACTTGAAGCACAGTTGGCTATCGAGCTTGAGTGAGTCCACGGGCGAGTCGTTCATTTGAGCAGGGCTTCGATCTCTCGAGTCAGGTCCTGGGGCTTGGTGGTCGGAGCGAAACGCTTGACCAGCCGTCCCTCACGATCGATCAGGAACTTGGTGAAATTCCACTTGATCCCCTGGGACCCCAGGAGCCCGGGAGCCCGCTTCTTCAACTGGACGAACAATGGATGGGTACCCTCGCCATTGACCTCGATCTTCTTGAACAGCGGGAAGCTCACGCCATAGTTCAACTCACAGAACTCGGAGATCGCATCCTCGTCGCCCGGCTCCTGCTTGCCGAACTGATTGCACGGAAAACCCAGAACCACCAGGCCCTGGTCCCGGTAGGTCTGCCACAGTTCCTCCAGCCCCTTGTACTGGGGCGTGAATCCGCACTTGCTGGCGGTATTGACCACCAGCACGGCCTTGCCAGCGAAATCCGCCAGGGTTTTCTGCTCACCCTTGATGGTGGTGCAGGGAATGGTCAGCAACGCATCGGTCATGGCAGCAACTCCATTGAAGGTTGGGAACGGATAAAAATAGCGCTCAATTAGATTGCGCACAATTTAAATAATGAAAAAATAGGCCCCATGGAGCCCAATACCAGCCAGTCAAGCGAGGCGAACCCTGCAGGAGCGAAGCTTGCTCGCGATGGACTTCAGAGCGCTGCGTTTATCCAGTCAATAAGCGCTAACGTTAACGACCATCGCGGGCAAGCCACGCTCCCACCCTTTCCTTAGTTGATCGGCATTACTCCATGGAGCCGTCCTTTCGCCTAGCGCGCTACCAGGTCCAGGCAGACGGAGTTGATGCAGTAGCGCAGGCCGGTGGGCGGCGGGCCATCCGGGAACACGTGGCCCAGGTGGGCATCGCACTTGGCACAGACCACTTCGGTGCGGATCATGCCGTGGCTCAGGTCGCGGATCTCGATCATCGCGCTATCGGCGATGGGCTCGTAGAAGCTCGGCCAACCACAACCGGAATCGAATTTGGCCCTGGAGTCGAACAGCGGCTCATTGCAACAGATGCAGTGGTACACCCCATCGGTCTTGGTGGCGTTGTACTTGCCCGAGAACGGACGTTCGGTGCCCTTGAGCCGGCAGACGTTGTACTGCTCGGGATCGAGCATGGCCCGCCATTCTTCCAGGGTTTTTTCCAGCTTTTCCATGGTCCTTCCTCTGCAACGGAAAAAGCCCGATCTGTATCTTTTCCACGGATCGGGCGGCACGTATGATTGCGCCTCGTCAGACGCCAGTCTGGCAGCCGCGCTACACCCATTCAAACGGATTCTGCCGCAGCCGGCGCGAGCTACAGCCGGTGTCACACGGCAGGATTCCCAGTACGGTAGTTCATCCTCCGCCTGGATCGTTCATTTTCGGGAACACATCGCCATGCAGGTCAGCAAATCGAACAAGCTCGCCAACGTCTGTTATGACATTCGCGGCCCAGTGCTCAAGCACGCCAAACGCCTGGAAGAGGAAGGCCATCGCATCCTCAAGCTGAACATCGGCAACCCGGCGCCCTTTGGTTTCGAGGCACCGGACGAGATTCTCCAGGATGTGATCCGCAACCTGCCGACCGCCCAGGGCTACAGCGACTCCAAGGGCCTGTTCAGCGCACGCAAGGCTGTGATGCAGTACTACCAGCAGAAGCAGGTGGAAGGCATCGGCATCGAGGATATCTACCTGGGCAACGGCGTATCCGAGCTGATCGTAATGGCCATGCAGGCCCTGCTCAACAATGGCGACGAAGTGCTGGTCCCGGCCCCCGACTATCCACTGTGGACCGCCGCGGTGAGCCTGGCCGGTGGCAATCCGGTGCACTACCTGTGCGACGAGCAGGCCAACTGGTGGCCCGACCTCGCCGACATCAAAGCCAAGATCACCCCGAACACCAAGGCCCTGGTGATCATCAACCCGAACAACCCCACCGGCGCCGTGTACCCCAAGGAAGTGCTGCTGGGCATGCTGGAGCTGGCGCGCCAGCACAACCTGGTGGTGTTCTCCGACGAGATCTACGACAAGATCCTCTACGATGACGCCGTGCATATCTGCACCGCCTCCCTGGCCCCGGACCTGCTGTGCCTGACCTTCAACGGCTTGTCCAAGTCCTACCGCGTGGCGGGCTTCCGCTCCGGCTGGGTGGCCATCTCCGGTCCCAAGCACCACGCCCAGAGCTACATCGAAGGCATCGACATGCTGGCCAACATGCGCCTGTGCGCCAACGTGCCCAGCCAGCATGCGATCCAGACCGCCCTGGGCGGCTACCAGAGCATCAACGACCTGGTCCTGCCGCCTGGCCGCCTGCTGGAACAGCGCAACCGCACCTGGGAACTGCTCAACGACATTCCCGGGGTCAGCTGCGTCAAGCCCATGGGCGCACTGTATGCCTTCCCGCGGATCGACCCGAAAGTCTGCCCGATCCACAATGACGAGAAGTTCGTCCTCGACCTGCTGCTTTCGGAAAAGCTCCTGGTCGTCCAGGGCACAGCCTTCAACTGGCCGTGGCCGGACCACTTCCGCGTAGTCACCCTGCCTCGGGTCGACGACCTGGAACAGGCCATTGGCCGGATCGGCAATTTCCTCAAGTCCTACCGTCAATAATTCTGATAACGCAGTGCGATCCTTCGCTGATCGCACTGCGATTAATTCAGCAACACATCTTCGCTGACCTTCTCCGCCCCCCTCTACTAAGCTTGCACTTTCCATCGCATCCACTGTCACAGGGTCTGCATTGCAACCAGGTGATGACTGCGTGCGAGGGTTGGTCATGAAGCTGTCACGCCAGCGTCATCTCCTTTTCCATGCGACATAGTTTGAAATAGAAGCTGTATTGAATAGGGCGTTGTCGCGCCTTATATACCCCGCGGTACGCAACATCTTTAGCTTGAGGAGATTTCTACAACCATGATGCGAATCCTGCTGTTTTTGGCCACTAACCTTGCGGTCGTGCTGATTGCCAGCATCACCCTGAGCCTTTTCGGCTTCAACGGGTTCATGGCGGCCAACGGGGTTGATCTGAACCTCAATCAGCTGCTGATTTTCTGTGCGGTCTTCGGGTTCGCCGGTTCGCTGTTCTCGCTGTTCATCTCCAAGTGGATGGCGAAGATGAGCACCAGCACGCAGATCATCACCCAACCGCGCACCCGCCATGAACAATGGCTGCTGCAGACCGTTGAACAACTGTCCCGCGAGGCTGGCATCAAGATGCCGGAGGTCGGGATCTTTCCGGCCTACGAAGCGAATGCCTTCGCCACCGGCTGGAACAAGAACGACGCCCTGGTAGCCGTGAGCCAAGGCTTGCTGGAGCGCTTCTCGCCAGACGAAGTGAAGGCCGTGCTGGCCCATGAGATCGGCCACGTCGCCAATGGCGACATGGTCACCCTGGCATTGATCCAGGGCGTGGTGAACACCTTCGTGATGTTCTTCGCGCGGATCATCGGCAACTTCGTCGACAAGGTGATCTTCAAGAACGAAGAAGGCCAGGGAATTGCCTACTACGTGGCGACCATCGTCGCCGAACTGGTCCTGGGCATCCTGGCCAGTGCCATCGTGATGTGGTTCTCACGCCAGCGCGAGTACCGTGCCGATGAAGCTGGCGCCCGCCTGGCCGGCACCAATGCGATGATCGGCGCCCTGCAGCGCCTTCGTTCGGAGCAAGGCCTGCCAGTGCACATGCCCGACACCCTGAATGCCTTTGGCATCAACGGTGGCATCAAGCAAGGCTTGGCTCGCATGTTCCTGAGCCACCCGCCACTGGAAGATCGCATCGACGCCTTGCGTCGCCGCGGTTGATCCGCAGTACGGCAACCAGCAAAAGGGCGACGCAAGTCGCCCTTTTGCATGGACTCAGGAACGCTCAGCGTTCACGCTGCTTCTCCAGGCGATAGACCCGCTCCACCAGGCGGGTGACGCCGCCCTGGAGAAACTTCCAGCTCTCACCCAGGATGTCCCGTTCGGTCTCCACCTGCAGTTGCCAACTGCCCTCCAGACGCTGTCGGACCTCATCATCCAGTACCGCGAATGGCGGCCCGTCCAGCTGGGCCTGATCGTAGTCCATGGTAATCAGCAGGCCACGAGTACCAGCTGGCAAAAGGCCGTTGAGGTGTGCGCTATAGCGCTGGCGCATTTCCTGGGGCAAGGCAATCATCGCCGCACGATCGTACAAGGCCGTGCAATCGGCGATGTCCTGGGCGGTCAGGGCGAAAAAATCGCCACGCCAGATCTGGATCGGCCCCTGGGCATAGACCGTGAACGCTCCTTGCTGGCGGATCTCTGGTTGCAGTTGATGCTCATGGAAAAAATCCTCCACGGCCTTCTGCGACAGCTCGATACCCAACACCTGATGCCCACGATCGGCGAGCCAGAGCAAATCCAGGCTCTTGCCGCACAGCGGCACCAGCACCCGGCTCTGCGCTGCCAGGCCAAGGCCTGGCCAGTACTGCTGCAGATAGGGGTTGACCTCTGTCGAATGAAAACCGATCTGCCCCTGTTCCCAGCGTTTGTGCCAAAAATCTGCTTGCATGAGACACCCTTGGAATTCGATCAAAAAGCCCTAAAACTTATATTAGATTTAGATCGATGACCTGATTGAAGATGGCGCATCTTAACCCTCAGGACCTTCTTCATGCTCCCCAGCCTGTTCATTTCCCACGGCTCCCCCATGCTGGCCCTGGAACCCGGCGAAAGCGGTCCGGCATTGGCCCGCCTGGCCGCACAGCTACCACGCCCCCGGGCGATCCTGGTGGTATCGGCCCACTGGGAAAGCAGCGACTTGCGAGTCAGTGCCCACCCGCATCCAGAAACCTGGCACGACTTCGGCGGTTTCCCGGCGGCCTTGTTCGCCGTGCAGTATCCCGCCCCCGGAAGCCCCGAACTGGCCGCGCAAGTCGTGCAGCTGCTGGGGGCCAACGGCCTCGTGGCACAACTGGACGAGCACCGCCCTTTTGATCACGGCACTTGGGTACCGCTATCGCTGATGTATCCACAAGCAGATATCCCGGTCGTGCAACTGTCGCTCCCCAGCCAGCAAGGACCGGCCCTGCAGACTCGCATCGGCCACGCCTTGGCCAGCCTGAGGGCCCAGGGCGTACTGTTGATCGGCTCCGGCAGCATCACCCACAACCTGCGGGAACTGGACTGGCATGCCGGCCCGGAAAGCGTCGAACCCTGGGCCAAGGCCTTTCGCGACTGGATGATCCAGCACCTGGCTGCCAATGACGAGAGTGCCCTGCACGCCTATCGACAACAGGCCCCCCATGCCGTACGCAGCCACCCAAGCGATGAACACCTGCTACCGCTGTACTTCGCCCGAGGCGCCGGCGACACGTTCGGCCTGGTCCATCAAGGCTTCACCCTGGGTGCGCTGGGCATGGATATCTATCGCTTCGATTGAACAGCTGGCGCAGCAGGCAAAAAAAATCCCCGAACCAGTCGGGGATTTCTTTGCCTGATCAATCAGCTCGCGAGCCGATCAATCTTCGCGGTAGCGACGCAGCTTGAGCTGCTTGCCAGCTACGCGGGTGTCCTTGAGCTTGGTCAGCAAACGATCCAGGCCTTCTTCCGGCAGTTCTACCAGGCTGAAGCTGTCACGCACCTGGATCCGGCCGATGGCTTCACGAGCCAGGCCACCCTCATTGAGGATCGCCCCCAGCAGGTTCTTGGCGGCAATACCATCGCGCGCACCCAGCGCAGTACGGCAACGGGCACGGCCCTCAGCCAGCGGCATCGGTGCGCGACGCTCACGCTCGCCACGCTCAGGACGATCACCATAGCGCTCGGAACGCTCGCCACGCGGAGCGCTGTTCGGCACCAGCGGACGCTCTTTCTCGATCGCTGCCAGGTTCAGCGCCTGACCATTGGTAGCCTTGCGCAGCAGAGCCGCAGCCAGGGCACGCGGGCTGCAACCGATATCGGCAGTCAGGCGGTCCAGCAGGTCGCCATGGGTCGCTTCAGCATCGGCAACCAGCGGCGACAGGCTGTTGGTCAGCTTCTTGATGCGCGCATCGAGAACGGCTTGGGCATCGGGCAGTCGAACTTCGGCAACCTTCTGGCCAGTCACGCGCTCGATCACTTGCAGCATGCGACGCTCACGCGGGGTCACCAGCAACAGGGCACGGCCTTCACGACCGGCACGACCGGTACGGCCGATGCGGTGCACGTAGGATTCCGGATCGTAGGGCATGTCCACGTTGAATACGTGGGTGATGCGCGGTACGTCCAGGCCACGGGCGGCAACGTCGGTAGCCACAACGATGTCCAGGCGGCCATCCTTGAGGGAATCGATCACGCGCTCGCGCTGGTTCTGGGCGATGTCGCCGTTCAGCGCAGCGGCTTTGTAGCCTTTGGCTTCCAGGGCACTGGCCAGGTCCAGGGTGGCTTGCTTGGTACGCACGAACATGATCAGGGCGTCGAAATCTTCGACTTCCAGCAGGCTCAGGACCGCGCCAGTCTTCTGGTCGGCGTGAACCAGCAGGTGAGCCTGCTCGATCGCGGTAACGGTCTGGGTCTTGCTCTGGATCTTGACGTGTTTCGGATCCTTCAGGTGACGCTCGGCGATCGCACGGATCGACTGCGGCAGAGTGGCCGAGAACAGTACGGTCTGACGGGACTCCGGCATGGCCTTGAAGATCACTTCCAGGTCATCCATGAAGCCCAGCTTGAGCATTTCGTCGGCTTCGTCGAGAACCAGGTGGTTCACGGTAGCCAGGACCTTCTCGTCACGACGCAGGTGGTCGCACAGACGGCCAGGGGTGGCGACAACGATTTGCGCGCCATTACGGATTGCTTTCAATTGTGGGCCCATCGGCGCACCGCCATAGACGGCCACAACGGTCACGCCAGGCATTTGCTTGGCGTAGGTTTCGAAAGCAGTTGCTACTTGCAGCGCCAACTCACGGGTTGGGGCCAGGATCAGAGCTTGCGGCTCGCGCTTGGACGGATCGATGCGGTTCAGGATAGGCAGGGCAAAGGCAGCGGTCTTACCGGTACCGGTTTGCGCCTGGCCAATCATATCGTGACCGGCAAGGATGATCGGAATCGACTGCTGCTGAATGGCCGAAGGCTCTTCATAGCCGGTAGCGACTACTGCAGCGACAATATTGGGATGAAGTTCAAGAGCGGCGAAGCCGCCGATTTCCTGGGTCATGGGTCTGCCTCTAAGTGCATCCGCAAAGACCCATGCTCCAAAGCTGCGCATGCCGTGTAAGACTCGGAGAGTCACCCTGGCAGCTTTGTCGGCGGGGATTTGCGAAAACGATTGAAAGAAATGAACGTCAAGGATAGCCCGCGAAGCGGACAAGCAGCCGAAGCTGACTTCGGGGAAATGCGTTACCTAAACGGGGCCCGGTTAAAGGCCGGCGCGCACTATACCGGAATTACTTAAAAAAGGGAGTTTTTTTTGTCGGAAAAATCCGCTCAACCCCCGATTACCACAGGCTTTGCGCAGACTCGGGCGGCACGCTACTTTTGCTCAAGCCCCGGGTAAATGGGCGCCTCGCTTAATCGGTTCACCTTTATTCGCCAAATCATCCCACAGCCGCCCTTTTGTCTTCCAAGGACAACCCCCTATGAATCAGCCCAGCGCCAGTCGCGTCAGCCGTGAACAACGTGGCCATCTGTTCCTCATCGGCCTGGACCGGATTGCCAAGCGCAACGCTTTCGATCTGGAACTACTCAATCAATTGAGCCTGGCCTACGGCGAATTCCAGGCCGACAGCCAGGCACGTGTCGCGGTGGTCTTCGCCCATGGCGAGCACTTCACCGCCGGGCTGGACCTGGCCAATGTAGCCGCCGCCCTGGCCCAGGGCTGGCAGGCGCCTCCTGGCGGTTGCGACCCTTGGGGCGTGTTCGCCGGGCCGCGGGTAAGCAAGCCGGTGATCACAGCGGTGCAAGGCTATTGCCTGACCATCGGCATCGAACTGATGCTGGCCGCCGACATCAACCTGTGCGCCAGCAACACCCGCTTCGCCCAGATGGAGGTGCAAAGGGGCATCCTCCCATTCGGTGGTGCCACCTTGCGCTTGCCGCAACTGGCCGGATGGGGCAACGCCATGCGCTGGTTGTTGACCGGGGATGAATTCGATGCCCACGAGGCCCTGCGGATGGGGCTGGTGCAGGAAGTCATGGCCAGCGAAGACCTGTTGCCACGAGCTATCGAACTGGCACAACGCATCGCCCAACAGGCGCCACTGGGGGTCCAAGCCACACTGTTGTCGGCGCGCCAGGCGCGCCTCGAGGGAGAGACCGCAGCCGCCCGGGGCTTGCCCCCCTTGGTGCAGAAGCTGATGAACAGCGACGATGCCAAGGAGGGCATAAGGGCCATGCAGGAAAAACGCCCGGGATCGTTCAAGGGCTGCTAACAGCACCCGCAAAACGATCTCAGGTAGCCGGGCGGATGTCCTTGATCAGCGATTGCAACGAATAGCCCAGGCGCGGCGCCAGGGCCTCGGCCCTGGCCACCAGGCCCGGCATGTCCAGATCCTGCTCCAGGTCGGCTGGCACGATCAGGATCACATTGCCCTCCTTCACCGGCAGCTCCCAGTAATGCCGGTGATACAGGCCACGCAACAACGCCGCCCCCAAGGGCTTGCCGTCATCGGTGGCCCACTGGTTGATCACCAGCCAACCGCCGGGGTTGAGACGCTTCTGGCAGTTTTCCAGAAACCCCCAGGCCAGATGGCCGACACCTGGGCCAACATCGGTGTACAGGTCGACGAAAATCAGGTCGGCAGGCTCGGCGCTGTCCAGCAATTCCAGGGCATCGCCAATCCTTATATAAAGCCGTGGATCATCATCCAGTCCCATGTACTCGATGGCCAGGCGCGGTACATCCGGACGCAGTTCGATAGCCTCGACGTCCTCCAGGGGCAGGAACTTCAGGCACGCCTGGGTCAGGGTGCCGGCGCCCAGCCCGAGAAACAGGGCACTTTCAGGTGCGGCATGGCACAACGCACCGATCAACATGGCGCGGGTGTAGTCATACTCCAGCCAACTGGGGTCTGCGGTGAACACGCAGCTTTGCTCGATGGCCTCGCCAAATTCGAGAAAGCGATAATCGGCCACTTCCAGGACCCGGATCATGCCGAACTCGTCGTGAACTTCGGCGAGCACTCGCTCGACGCGCTCCTCAGTCATTTCATCTCCTAATGCACCGGTGCGAACCTTGCCGGTGCCATGAACCAGCCGCTCGATGGCGAGCGCAAAGGCGCGATTGTCGACCAAGCCCGATAAGCAGGTCACGCATTAATTTGCTGCTAACATGCCTACCCCACCGTAACGCAATCGAGTACGCGATGAGCCAACCCTGGACCCCCGACAGCTGGCGCGCCTTGCCGATCCAGCAACAGCCCCATTACCCCGATGCTGCACACCTGCTCCAGGTGGAGCAGACCCTTGCCAGCTATCCACCACTGGTCTTCGCCGGGGAAGCCCGGGAGTTGCGCCGCCAGTTCGCCGAAGTCACCCAGGGTCGTGCCTTCCTGCTGCAAGGCGGTGATTGCGCCGAGAGCTTTGCAGAATTTTCCGCGGCGAAGATTCGCGATACCTTCAAGGTGCTGTTGCAGATGGCGATCGTCATGACCTTCGCTGCCGGCAGCCCGGTGGTCAAGGTCGGGCGCATGGCCGGCCAGTTCGCCAAGCCACGCTCGGCCAACGACGAGACCATCAATGGCGTGACCCTCCCGGCTTACCGTGGCGATATCGTCAATGGCATCGGCTTCGATGAAAAAAGCCGGGTACCGGATCCCGATCGCCTGCTGCAGTCCTACCACCAGGCCACCGCCACCCTCAACCTGTTGCGGGCCTTCGCCCAGGGCGGTTTCGCCGACCTGCACCAGGTGCACAAGTGGAACCTGGACTTCATCGCCAACTCGGCACTGGCCGAGAAATACAGCCAATTGGCGGACCGCATCGATGAAACCCTGGCGTTCATGCGGGCCTGCGGCCTGGACAGCTCGCCACAATTGCGCGAAACCAGCTTCTTCACGGCCCACGAAGCACTGCTGCTCAACTACGAGGAAGCCTTCGTCCGCCGCGACAGCCTGACCAACGACTATTACGACTGCTCGGCGCACATGCTGTGGATCGGTGATCGCACCCGGCAACTCGATGGTGCGCACGTCGAGTTCCTGCGCGGGGTGAACAACCCGATCGGGGTCAAGGTTGGCCCAAGCATGGATACCGAGGAGCTGATCCGCCTGATCGACATCCTCAATCCCAGCAACGACCCAGGCCGCCTCAACCTGATCGTTCGCATGGGGGCGAACAAGGTGGGCGAGCATCTGCCACGACTGATCCGTGCGGTGGAAAGCGAAGGCAAGCAAGTGCTGTGGAGCTCGGACCCGATGCACGGCAACACCATCAAGGCCAGCAGCGGCTACAAGACCCGGGACTTCGCCCAGATCCTCAGCGAGGTCAAGCAGTTCTTCCAGGTGCACCAGGCCGAGGGCAGCTACGCCGGCGGCATTCATATAGAAATGACCGGGCAGAATGTCACCGAGTGCATTGGCGGTGCGCGCCCCATTACCGAAGATGGCCTGTCGGACCGCTACCACACCCATTGCGATCCGCGGATGAACGCCGACCAGTCCCTGGAGCTGGCATTCCTGATTGCCGAGACCCTGAAACAGGTCAAGCGCTGAGTCCGGCCAGGACCTGCTACGGCCTTCGCGGGACGCCCTCGCGAAGGCTTCAGGCCAAGAGCTTGCGCAAACGCTGTGCCCCCTCTCGCGGGCAGTTCAATTGAATGTCCGCCAGGCCCAACCAGTCAGCCATCTGCCGTAGCTGCCCGGCCAGCGCCTGCATTCCAGGTTCGTCCAGCCCCACCGCCTCTTCATGCACCGCATGCACCGCCAGTCGCCCCTGGGCACGCTCAGCCCGCAGGTCGACCCGGGCAACAATGCGCTCATCGTGCAGAAATGGCAGTACGTAGTAGCCATAGACCCGCTTGTGCAGCGGTGTGTAGATCTCCAGCCGATAGCGGAAATCGAACAGGCGCTCGGTGCGGCTGCGCTCCCAGATCAGCGAATCGAACGGCGATAGCAAGGCACTGGCGCCAACCTTGCGCGGCACCTTGAACTGGGGCAGGCAGTAAGCCGGCTGCCGCCACCCCTGAACCTCACAGGCCAGCAGCTCGCCAGACTCCAACAACTCGGCCAGGCGAGCGCGGCTATCGGCAGGATCGAGGCGAAAATAATCACGCAGGTCCTTTTCCGTCGCCACCCCCAGGGCCGTTGCCCCTTGCACCAGCAATTGGCGCTGGGCCTGGGCCTCATCCATTAGCGGCTGCTGGAGGATGGCCTGGGGAATGACCCGCTCCGGCAAATCGTACAGTCGCTCGAACCCCCGTCGCCCGGCCACCGTCACCTCACCAGCGGCGAACAGCCATTCCAGAGCATGCTTTTCATCGCTCCAGTCCCACCAGGGCCCTGCCCGCTCCTCGCGACTGGACAGGCTGCCAGCGCCCAGGGCGCCCTGCGTCTGCACTGCCGCCAGTACCCGGCTGATCGTGGCCTGCTGCTCCCGGCCGAACCGCGCCAGCTGGGAATAGATACCCTGGCCCTGACGGGCTCGCTGCATGCGCCAGCGCATCAGTGGATACATGGACATCGGCAACAGCGACGCTTCATGCCCCCAGTACTCGAACAAGGTACGCTGCCGCCCCTGGCTCCAGGCAGCCTGATCCAGCAACTGCTGTGGATAACTGCCAAGACGGGAGAACAACGGCAGGTAATGGGCGCGAACCAACGCATTGACCGAATCGATCTGCAGTAGCCCCAGGCGCTCTATCTGCTGGTTGAGGCGTGCCGCCTTGATCGATGCCGGCGGCCGCCGCCCGCCAAATCCCTGGGCGGCCAAGGCCAGTCGTCGAGCCTGCTTGAGCGAAAAAGAATGGGCTACGGGCATGGATTCCTCCTTGTCTGAGCGCACGCTAACGCACCGACAACCGATTTGGGTAGCCACTCCTACGCTCATTTATGCATCGGGTCGTCCCAGAATGGGCGAACCCTCTCATGCTCGACATCCACTCGGGTGAGCCCCAGGTCCTTGAGCGCCTCGTCACTGAGACTGGCAAGCATCCGGCGCTCGTGACCCAGGGTGTACCAGCGGGCCACCTTGTGCCACAAGACACTGAGCGACAACCCTTGGAAGGGTGTTTTATGGACGAGTACAAAACCCTTTTGACCTTTCATCATCTTGCCCTCCAGTGGGGATGACGCCAGTGTCTGCCCAGGAATAAGATCAATCCAACGAATGTTTCTTATGCCGAACATCTCAGGATTTGATGAATGTCTCAGTTCCCCAGTATCGATACCGAAGTGCTGCGTACCTTCGTCGCCATTGCCGATGAAGGCGGTTTTACCCGGGCTGGCGAACGGGTCAATCGCACCCAGTCTGCGGTCAGCATGCAGATGAAGCGCCTGGAGGAGGATGTGCTGCAACGCCAGCTGTTCCAGCGCGATGGCCGCCAGGTCAAGCTGACCGCCGAGGGGCAGGTGCTGCTGGGCTATGCCCGGCGCATCCTGAAACTGCATAGCGAGGTGTTCAACACCTTGCGTGAGCCGCACATGGTGGGATTGGTGCGCATCGGCACCCCGGACGACTATGTGATGCGCTTTTTACCGGGAATTCTCTCGCGCTTCGCCCAAAGCTACCCATTGATCCAGGTCGAGGTGCATTGCGAGTCCTCCAGGCAGCTGTTGCAACGCCAGGACCTGGACCTGTCCATCGTCACCCGGGAACCTGGCAACGAGATCGGCCAACTGTTGCGCAAGGAGCGTTTCGTCTGGGCCGCGGCCCAGTGCTTCAGCGCACATGAACAGTCGCCCATGCCCTTGGCGATGTTCAACAGCGATTGCTTTTGCCGGGTGTGGGCCTGCAATGCCCTGGACGCTGCCGGCCTGGACTATCGGATCGCCTACAACAGCTCAAGCCTGTCGGCGATCATGGCGGTGGTCAGCGCAGGGCTCGCCGTCACCGCGCAACTGGAAAGCCTGATCACGCCGGACATGCGCATCCTCGGTGAGGCCGAAGGGCTGCCCCTGCTGCCAGAGGCGAGCATCATGCTCTTGCGCAACCTCAACAAACCCTCGCCCATTACCGAATGCCTGGCCGAGCATATCGTCGAAGGCTTCAAAGCTTGAGGCCCAGCATCACTGCGCACACCACCAGGAAGCCACAGAACAGGGCACGCAACAGGCGCTCCGGCAAGGCATGGGCGACCCTTACCCCCCAACTGATACTCAACAGGCCACCTGCCGCCAGCGGCAAGCCCACCTGCCAATCCACTTCATGATGGATACCGTAGGTCACCAGGGTCACCGCCGTGCTGGGCAGGGCCAAGGCCAGGGACAGGCCCTGGGCCACCACCTGGGTGGTGCCGAAAATACTGGTCAGCACAGGCGTGGCGACCACCGCACTGCCAACGCCGAACACGCCCCCCAGCGCTCCGGAAGCTGCGCCCAGGGCACCCAGCCAAGGCCAGGAGTAGCGCATCTGCGATTGAGCCGGGGCACTGGAACTGAACATGCGCAACAAGTTGTAGGCTGACAGGGCCAGTAGAAAGACGACGAAGATGGTACGCATCGATTGGGGATCGATCCCCACGGCCCAGATCGACCCGAGCCAGGCGAAACTGAACCCCATCAGCGCCAGGGGCGCGGCATGGCGCGCGGCGATACGGTTGTGCTGGTGATACCGCCACAGCGCCAGCATCACGTTCGGCACGACCATCACCAGGGCAGTCCCCTGGGCAATCTGCTGGTCCAGGCCGAACAGCACCCCCAGCACAGGGATGGCGATCAGCCCCCCACCGATACCAAACAGACCGCCCACTGTCCCCAGCACTGCGCCCAACAACAGATACATCGCTAACTCGATCAATGCCGCACTCCTCACCTGAGGCCTTGCATGCTACGTAGCTGGCCCTGGTACGGAAACGCATAGCAACGCACAATGGCTTTGCTGTTTTCGCATAAGCGAGTCGACCATGAATCCCAATACCCTGACTGAACAACTGGGGCTGTTTATCGATGTGCTGGAGGCAGGCAGCTTTTCTGCCGCCTCACGCCGCCACCCCCTGACACCTTCGGCCGTGGCCCGACGTATCGACAGCCTGGAGAAGGCCGTGGGTACCACCCTGTTCATGCGCACCACCCATGCGGTAGTCGCCACCGCGGCCGGCCTGGCATTCGCCGAACGGGCTCGACGGATCGTCGCCGAACTGCAACTGGCACGGGCCGAAGCCGTTTCCTTGAGCCATGCCCCGGAAGGCCTGATCCGCATCGACGCCCCGGCCGCCTTCGGGCGACGCCACTTGGCTCCCGCCATTGCCGACTTCCTGGTGCTCTACCCAGGCCTGGACGTGCAACTGCACCTGATCGACAGCTTCATCGACATGCAGGGCGCACACCTGGGCAAGGTGGACCTGGTCCTGCGGGCGGGACAACAGGTGGATACACGCATGGTCGCCACGACATTGGCCAGCATCGTGCGCATTGCCTGCGCCAGCCCGGCCTACCTGAAGAACCGTGGCACTCCCCGGCATCCATCCGAGCTCGATCAGCACGACGGGCTCGACTGGGATGGCCTTGCCCCACTGTTTGCCTGGCGCTTCGAACTCGACGGCCAGTTGCAGAGCCATCGTCCCCAGCGCATCCGCTTTAGTGCCAACAATGCCGAAGCCTTGCTGTCCGGGGCCTTGGCCGGGTTAGGTATCGCCCACTTGCCCACCTGGCTGGCGAGCGAATACCTGTTGCGCGGGGAATTGGTACCGTTGTTCTGCGAAGGTGGCCTGCCAAAGCCAGAAACCGCTGGTATCTACGCCTTGCGCATGGAGCAGCACCCCAATGCTCGCAGCCGGCTATTGCTGGAGTACCTCAAGAGCCGATTCAGCCCGGTGCCGCCCTGGGACCTGGCATTGCAGAGCAGCATGGGCTGAGCTTCGGCATAATTACCTGGCGCATTAAAGGCTTGCCCGCTAGATTCAAGATCATTAACGATCAAGGCTCCAACATGACCACTGAACACACCGCCCTGCCGCCCTGCGAGCAACTGTTGCTGGATAACCAGTTGTGCTTTGCCCTGCACTCCACTTCGCTGCTGATGACCAAGGTCTATAAACCTTTACTGCAGCAATTGGGCCTGACCTATCCGCAATACCTGGCGATGTTGGTGCTGTGGGAGCGGGATGGGCTGACCGTCGGCGAAATCAGCCAGCGCCTGCTGACTGACCCCGGGTCCCTGACCCCTTTGCTCAAGCGCCTGGAGGCCGAGGGATTGCTCAGCCGTACCCGCAGCCGTGAAGACGAACGGGTGGTGATCGTCGAACTGACCGAGCAAGGCCGCGAGCTGCAGGCCAAGGCCCGGGATATTCCCCAGTGCATCCTGGGTGCCAGTGGCAGGACAGTGGAACAACTGCGCCACCTGCAGGCAGAACTGCAGATTCTACGCAGCCACCTGCAAGACAGCCTGTAAGGCACGGGCAGCCACCCGAGCTGCCTCAAAAAATATCTCATTAAAAATCAATAGATTAGACCTCTATAGAGGTCTTTTTGTGTTTGCGTTCGAAAAATTATCTTGCGCACAAAATATTTGAGCGATAAATTAATTTCGAAATTACTTAACGCGCAAATAATTTGCGAGCAACCGAAGAGGCTGAACCCATGCAAACTCTCTATACCGCTGTTGCAACCGCTACCGGTGGCCGTGATGGCCGCGCCGTTTCCAGCGACAACATTCTTGACGTCAAGCTGGCCACTCCCAAGGAGCTGGGTGGCGCAGGTGGCCAGGCCACCAACCCGGAACAGCTGTTCGCCGCCGGTTACTCGGCTTGCTTCATCGGCGCCCTGAAGTTCGTCGCCTTGCAGAGCAAGCGCAAGATTCCAGATAACGCCTCGATTACCGCCAAGGTCGGTATCGGCCAGATCCCCGGCGGTTTCGGCCTGGACATCGACCTGCATGTCAGCCTGCCCGGGCTGTCCCAGGAGGACGCCCAGGGCCTGGTGGATGCGGCGCACCAGGTTTGCCCCTACTCCAACGCCACCCGTGGCAATGTCGATGTGCGCCTGCACGTAACGGTCTGACACGATAAATCCCAGGCATAAAAAAGCCCGACTCAAGGTCGGGCTTTTCATTTACAGGATCGAACCAGGATTAAACCTTGGCGCGGCCCTTGTAAGAACCGCCTTCGCGGGTATCGATCTCGATCCAGTCGCCGATCTCGATGAAGTCGGCAACGCTCAGCTCGGTGCCGTTCTTCAGTTTGGCAGGCTTCATCACCTTGCCCGAAGTGTCGCCGCGAGCGGAACCTTCGGTGTAGTCGACCTGGCGCACGATGGTGGTCGGCAGGTCAACGGAAACCAGGCGGCCTTCGAAGAACACAGCTTCACAGACGTCAGTCATGCCTTCTTCGATGAATGGCAGAACGGCCTCGATGTCTTCGGAGTTCAGCTCGTACATGGTGTAGTCAGTGGTGTCCATGAACGTGTAGGTGTCGCCGCTGATGAACGACAGGGTCGCTTCTTTGCGATCCAGGATCACGTCGTCCAGCTTGTCGTCCGCACCGTAGACGGTTTCGGTCTTGTAACCGGTCAGCAGGTTCTTCAGCTTGGTCTTCATGATCGCACTGTTACGACCCGACTTGGTGAATTCAGCCTTCTGAACCAGCCAAGGATCGTTGTCGATACGGATCACGGTACCGGGTTTGAGTTCTTTACCAGTTTTCATTACGAATATCCGAATTTGGATGGGATTTACAAAAATCTAGGCCGCGTATCATATCCAATTTAGGTAAAACTGCACCAGCGCCGCAGCAAGATCGGTCTGCGAGCCTTGTTCCAGACACCACTGTTCGGCATGCGCGGTGATTTGCGGCCAGTGTTGCAGGGCGTTTTTCCAGGCTTGGGCCATCCCGGACTCGGTATTCCAGGCCTGCCACAGCGCCAGTACTGCGGCCCGGGCTTCAGGGGACAGGGACCGGGTGTAAAGCGCAAGGAAGGCCTCGAGCTTGTCCAGGTGGATATCCTCGTCCTGGCGATAGATATGCCAAAGCATGGGCCGCCCCGCCCATTGCGCTCGTACGAAGGAGTCTTCACCACGCACGGCGTTGAAGTCGCAGCACCACAACAGGCGGTCGTAGTCTTCCTGAGGGACAAAAGGCAGGACTTGAATCGTCAGCGAACGGCGAACCGCCAGGTCGCCCGCCCCCAGGGGGGCGACATCCAGCCAGCGCTGGACATCTCCCAGGATGCACCCCTCGGGAACCAGGAGATGGGTGGGGCGAACATCATCGGCCAGGGCATCCAGCCAACTGCCGAGACCGGCATTCTCGTAGGCGAACAACGACATCAGCCTGGCATCGGCTACCGGTGCCACCCCCAGCCCTTGCAGGAATTCCAGTTGGGCCTGGCGATCTCCCTGAAAAGCCTGGCGTCGCCGCAAGAGATCGCTCTCACGCAGCAATCCACCAGTCCCTGGTACGAACCCTGGAAAGAAGAAGTACTTCTGTACCCCGTGAAACTTCACGGAAGGTAAACCATGGCAACCACCGATCCAGTCCTCGGCGCTCAGGTAATCCAGGTTCAGCCACAAGGGCGGCCGTTCACGTTCGGCCATGGCCTCCATATAGGCATGGGGCAATTGGCAGGCGAAGGCAGCGATGACCACATCGGCTGCAGCTACTGGCAACCAGTGTTCGGGCCATTGTCGTACCTCCACTCCCGCTTGCTGCTGGCACTCGCGCCGGATGTCGATCTGCGGACAGATCTTTTCAAAGGCACGCAAGTCATCGACCCACAAGCGCACCTCGCACTCGTGCTCGGCAACCAGTTGCCGCGCCAGGCGCCAGGTCACGCCGATATCACCGTAGTTATCGACGACGCTGCAGAAAATGTCCCAGGAGGCTTTCATTTCGGTCCCCGATTGGCAAAGGCGCCGATTGTCCGCATAAATGCCCCTGCGCAGAAGAGCCAACCTCGATTAATCTTCATGCGACAATCAGCCCTCGTTCAATACTGCCCGCCAGGAGGCAACTACCATGTCCCACCGCCCACCCGCCCGCCGTTCCTTGCGCATCAGCTTCAATGCGTTGGCGCTCAGCGGCAGCATCGCCCTGGGCCTGTGGCTGGGATTCCTGGCGATCGCCCTGACCTGCTGGCTGGCGTCGCACTTTCTCCTCGCCCCGCAAATCGCTCCAGTAGCCCAGGCAGTGCAACGATTGACCCAACCGGCAGCCGTTGCCCCAGAACCGCAGAACCGCATGTTCGAGCAGTATCAGGAAAACCTGCGCAAGAACGAGGAGTTGCAGTCGATGGACAACGCCCGTAGCAATCCGCGCAATCTGTCCAACCCCAAGTGCCAGTTCTGGTTGCAGCAGGACCAAACGGCACCAAGCGAAAAAAGCCGGGCCAATGTCCTGCAATTCTGTAATTGATCATGAATAAACAGTCGGTCTATCAACTGATTCTGCAACAGCTCCAGGACGACCTGCAGATCATCCTGCGGGCGGCACAAACCGCCTACGAAACCGCCACCCACGAAGAGAATATCGCGGAGAACAAGTACGACACCCTAGGGCTGGAAGCCGCTTACCTGGCTGCTGGCCAATCTCGGCGGGTCGAAGAGATCCGCCAGGCGCTGAGCCTCTGGCAGAGCCTGGTACTGCGCCCCTACGAGCCGCAAGCCGGCATCCAGGTCGGAGCCCTTTTGGGCCTGGAAGATGAAAAGGGCCACGAGCAGTGGTTGTTTCTAGGCCCGGACGGCGCCGGCCTGAAAGTCCAGGTCGTCGGTCAGCTGGTCACCGTGATCACCCCGCGCTCTCCCCTGGGCGCGAGCTTGCTGGGCAAATTCGAAGACGACGAGGTGGAGATCGTGGTGGCGGGCTCTCGGCAACAATTCACTGTCACCGAGGTCCGCTAGGCGGGCAGGATCAGTGGACAGGCAACTCGACACCGTCGAACAGCTCTTCCAGCTCCTGCTTGTTGTGGCACTGGATGGCCTTGGCCATCACTTCACGCGTCAGGTGCGGGGCGAACTTCTCGATGAAGTCGCACATGAATCCGCGCAGGAAGGTGCCACGACGGAACCCGATCTTGGTGATGCTCGACTCGAACAGCTCGCTGGCATCCAGCACCACCAGATCGCTATCGAGCTTGGTATCCACCGCCATCTTGGCGACGATGCCCACTCCCAGTCCCAGACGGACATAGGTCTTGATCACGTCGGCGTCGGCGGCGGTAAATACGACCTTGGGGGTCAGGCCGCGATGGCTGAAGGCCTCGTCGAGCTTGGAACGACCAGTAAAACCGAAGACATAGGTCACGATCGGATACTCGGCCAGGGTTTCCAGAGTCAGCTTCGGCAGTTTGGTCAGGGGATGGCCTTGAGGGACGACCACGCAGCGGTTCCAGCGATAGCACGGCATCATCACCAAGTCGCCGAACAGCTCCAGGGCTTCGGTGGCGATCGCGAAATCCACAGTGCCATCGGCGGCCATCTCCGCGATCTGCATGGGCGAGCCCTGATGCATGTGTAGCGCAACATCCGGATACTGTTTGATGAAGCTGCTGATCACCGGCGGCAAGGCATAACGCGCCTGGGTATGGGTGGTCGCGATGGACAGGGTGCCTTTTTTCTCGTTGGAGAATTCCTGGGCGATCTGCTTGATGCTCTCGACCTTGCGCAGGATCTCGCCAGCAGTGGTGATGATCCTTTCGCCAGCCGGAGTCACCCGGGTCAGGTGCTTGCCGCTACGAGCGAAGACCTCGACGCCCAGTTCGTCCTCCAGCAGGCGGATCTGTTTGCTGATACCTGGTTGCGAGGTGTAGAGGCTTTGGGCAGTAGCGGAAACGTTGAGGTCGTGGTGCGCCACTTCCCAGATGTAGCGCAATTGTTGGAGCTTCATATCAATCCCTCAAAGCAGAAAGACGCCACGGGTATCAGCGACGGTATATAACTATATTAATGGTCAGGAGAATAAATCTAGAACTTTTATTCAGAATTTTCCATTCTGACTTCAAGCATCTCCCTGACGTCTTCGCTGCACCAGAGGCACCAGGTAAACCGGCACTTTCGCTAACTGCAGGACCCGCGCCGCCGTGCGCCCCAAAGGGGTTTGTGCCCCGACGCCATGGCTGTGACTTCCTACGATCAGCAAATCCACCGAGAGTTTCGCCGTCTGCTCAAGAATCACCTGGGAGGGATCGCCCTGCAGGACACGCACCGACTGGATCAAAGACAGGTCCTGCATCCCTTCCCCCAGCTCTTCGCGAAAGCTATCAAGCACCCGCTGCTCGATATTGGCCATGACCGTATTCAGGCCCTGGCGATGAAACTCATTCAGCGACTGCTCGTCCAGGTAGCTCTGGAGCACCGATTCAGCGAACAGTCCCATGGGCTCCACAGCGTGGACTACATGTAAGTCGGCATTGAACGTTCGAGCCAGCTCCAGGGCATGCTGCATCACAAAAGGGGCGTACACCCCGAGGTCAGTGGCATACAGCATCGAACGAATCATATGACCTCCTCAACTGCCAAGATGGCGGAGATTGATTCAGCTTAGCAGTGCCTGGATGCATGGGAGGCCGCGGCCTCTACGGGTTTGGATAGACTCAGGTACTGGCTTCATTACTGATGCCATGGGGCACATGACCGGTGGCCACTACTTCGCGTGCCAGTTCGCAGTGCCCTGCCTGGTCATCGAAGAAGACATCGGCAGCAAAAGCCTCGAGGAAGGCGGCCTTCTCCAGCCCTCCGAGGAACAGCGACTCGTCCAGGCGGATGTTCCACTCGCGCAGGGTGCGAATCACCCGCTCATGGGCCGGAGCCGAACGTGCAGTGACCAAGGCGGTGCGGATCGGACAGGCATCAACGGGAAACTCGCCCTGGAGCAGATTCAGCGCCGCCAGGAAACCCTTGAATGGCCCACCTGGCAGGGGCTCTCGGGCTGATTGCCGCTCACTGGCCTGGAACGCCTCGAGGCCTCCGGACTGGTAGATGCGTTCCGAGACATCGGAGAACAACACCGCATCACCGTCGAAAGCGATACGCAACTCACCATTTTCAGCGCGTCGCGCACCACCCGACAGGATAGTGGCCGCAGCGAAACCGGCATCCAGCGCATTGCGCACATCTTCGGCATGGGTCGAAAGAAACAGGTCGCTGGCAAAAGCGGCCAGGTAGGGATAGGGACTGCGCCCGCCGACGAACGCAGCCCGGGAGATGGCCAGGCCGTAGTGCTGGATAGAATTGAAGACGCGCAAGCCGGTATCGGCACTGTTACGAGAAACCAGCACCACCTCGACCCTCTCCCGGCCCAGGCTGGCATTGAGGTTCAAGAGTTTTTTCACCAGAGGGAAGGCATCACCTGGCTCGAGAACCTCTTCTTCGTGCTCGATCTGGTACTGCCGATAAGCCTCAACGCCTTGGGCCAGGTACACCTTGTGACTGTCACCCAGGTCGAACAACGCCCGTGACGAAATCGCTACCACCAGCTTGCCATCCAGGCCCTTGGCCATGCTCCGTCCTCTTGAGGGTGATGAACCGGGCTCAGGAACGATACCGGTCGATGAAACCCAGGGCCTGGTACAGCGCCCGGATCTTGGGCAACTCGCAACCAGCGGCCCGTGCCGCAGCCAGTGGTGCAGCATAGATTGCCTGCAGTTCCAGGGGGCGCCGATGCAGAAAATCATGGTACATGCTCGGCCAGTAATCGGGCATGTGCTCGGTAGACCTGAACAACTGCTGGGCATAGGCCGCCGGAATGACATGGCCACAAGCCGCAGCCCCCTGCAGCACCTCTTGCATCAGGTCCTGGATCAGTTGGCGAATGTCCGGATCCGCCATCAGCGCAGTGGTGCTGGCCCTGAGCAATACCGATAGGCCGTTGTAGGGCACATTCCATACCAGCTTCTGCCAACGCGCCTGGTGCAGGTTGTCCATGGCCTGGGAGTCGAGCCCGGCCTCCCGGAACAGCCCTGCGCCTTCCTCGACAATCGCCCGGGTCAAGGCCGGATCGACAGCAGCCGGACCGCTGTGATAACCCAGGTTCACCGCCCCCAGCGCCTGGTGCTCTATCTGGCCGGGCCCTGCACGATGGACACAAATAAAGCACAAGCCGCCCAACAGATGCAGCGAATCGGGTAATGCACTACGCAACGCATCCTCGACATCCAGGCCATTCTGCAGCAACAGGACCTTGGCCCCGGGAGCCGCAGCCTGGACGATCGCCGGCGCCAACTGCAGGTTACTGGTCGTCTTGGTCCCTACGAGCAACCAGTCGCAAGGAGGCATGTCTTCGGCGCGGACATAAGCCTGCACCGGATTCAGGCTCAAGATGCCATGCTGGGCATGGTTGAGACGCAGCCCCTGCTCCAAGACCGCCGGGAACTCGCTGCGCATTAAAAAGTGCACGTCAAAACCGGCCCGTGCCAGCATCACCCCGTAAAAGCCTCCAATCGCTCCAGTGCCGATAATGCCAACCCGCGGTTTACGACGTGCATCCATCAAGGCAACTCCTCTGGTAATCGTTGCAACGCTTGACGCAGGCTCTCGGTGAGTTCCCTGTACGTCAACCGCGACTCTAGGCCCCCATAAAACTCGGCATCGCGCACCACGAACAAGGCCGGCAGGTGAAAGACCTGATAACGCTCCACCGCTCCACCATTGTCACCGGCATCGACCCAGCACAAGCGGTCGATCGGCAGTCCCAGCGCTGGCAATTGCGCCCGGGCCCAGCGACAGCCAGCACAGCCGGGGCTGGTGAAAACCACCAGGGACACCCCTTTCAGTCCCAGCAAGGTCTGGTCGATGTCGAGATCGGTCAGTTCCGATTCGAACACTATACTGGGGGAAACAATGTCAAATGGACGACACTCGGAGTCTGCGGTCATGGGACGTTTTCTGCCTCATCCTGATGATGTTCCGGTTGAGCTGACATTACGCAAGCATGCCTGTATCTCGCGCCAGCGGCTGCACACTATCAGTCTCGGCGGCATGGCGTGCAATTACCACCGGGCCTGGCGCCGGGGCACCGCCCTCGAAGTCCACATGCCGACACTGGGGGAGAATGCCCGCTATAACGGCTACGTCGCCTGGTGCCTGAAACGCAAGCGCGGCTATCTGGTGGGCATCGCCTTCGTCGACGAGCAAACCCTGTTCAGCGCGCGCATGAGCGAACAGGTCTGCCAGATTGCCCGCTACTGCCGCCAGCATGACGCACAGAGTGAACAGCGATGCATCGAGGCCTTGGCCCTGGATTGGGTCGAACGGCATGCGCAAGACTATTCAGAAGATCGGGTGCATCAGGCTTTTATGCAGCCATAGCCCAATAAAACCGCAGCCAGCCCATTGTCGAGCCACCGCCTAACGCGCTAAGGTTCCGCTCCCCGACGCGCCCAAATCCGCTGTGCTCCGCCGCGCGGGGATCGCTGGCGGCCGGCATCCGTGACCTGACGAGTAACACGATGGCTGATTTACCGATCAACGACCTTAACGTCGCCTCCAACGAGACCCTGATCACCCCAGATCAACTCAAGCGAGACATCCCCCTGAGCGACACCGCCTTGCACACCGTGACTCGGGGCCGCGAAGTGATCCGCAATATCCTCGACGGCACTGATCATCGTTTGTTCATCGTCATTGGGCCCTGCTCGATCCACGACATCAAGGCAGCCCACGAATACGCCGAGCGCCTCAAGGCCCTGGCAGCCGAAGTTTCCGACACGCTCTACCTGGTGATGCGGGTGTACTTCGAAAAGCCCCGCACCACTGTTGGCTGGAAAGGCCTGATCAACGACCCTTACCTGGATGACTCGTTCAAGATCCAGGATGGCCTGCACATCGGTCGCCAGTTGCTGCTGGACCTGGCGGAAATGGGCCTGCCTACCGCCACGGAAGCCCTGGACCCAATCTCCCCGCAATACCTGCAGGACCTGATTAGTTGGTCGGCCATCGGCGCGCGCACCACCGAATCCCAGACCCACCGCGAAATGGCTTCCGGGCTGTCGTCGGCGGTAGGTTTCAAGAACGGCACCGATGGCGGCCTGACCGTCGCGATCAATGCCTTGCAATCGGTTTCCAGCCCTCATCGCTTCCTGGGCATCAATCCACAAGGCGGTGTGTCTATCGTCACCACCAAGGGCAATGCCTATGGCCATGTGGTGCTGCGCGGTGGCAACGGTAAGCCGAACTATGACTCGGTCAGTGTCGCCGTTTGCGAACAGGCCCTGGCCAAGGCCAAGGTCAAGCCGAACATCATGATCGATTGCAGCCATGCCAACTCCAACAAGGATCCGGCACTTCAGCCACTGGTAATGGAAAACGTTGCCAACCAGATACTCGAAGGCAACCAGTCGATCATCGGTCTGATGGTGGAGAGCCACCTGAATTGGGGTTGCCAAGCAATTCCCAAAGATCTCTCGGAACTGCAATACGGCGTTTCGATCACCGATGCCTGCATCGATTGGGAAAGCACTGAGAAGACGTTGCGCAGCATGCACGCCAAGCTCAAGGACGTCCTGCCAAAACGCAATCGCGTCTGATCGCGATTAACACGCGCAAAAACGCCGGGGCAAGCCCGGCGTTTTTCATGGTCGCTCGATCAGAGTTTCGCGCCGTGGCGCTGGTGACGCTCCATGTACCGCTCAACGTATGAGCAGGAAGGGATCACGGTGTATCCCATGCGATCGGCATACTCCAGCGCATGCTCGGTCAACGCCGCAGCGATACCGCGCCCACGCAGCGCGTTGGGGACGAAGGTGCGATAGATATCCAGGGTTTGCTTACCCAGGTCCATATAGGTCAGGTAGGCACGATGACCGTCCACATTGGTCTCGAACTGATGACCAACCTGGTCATGGTGGATGGACAACGCCTCGCTCATCACAACTCCTTGCGGGTCTGGAATACTGACCCGTACCTTACCGATGTTTTTCCGGCGAAGGAACAACTTACGCCACCTCGTACCTGCTGGGCGCAAGTAGAAGCTTTCGCTTTTGCACCACGAACACGTTACAAAATATTAGGCGCCTTTGGCATGAATGCTCAAGCCACACTCGTCACAGATCAGCACAAAAATCCTCGTACACCGCCCAGAGCCTGGCCTGGCCCCATACGCAAGACATCTTTTGGCTGCACATCGCCGGACGCTGAAACTTAAGACGGGACTCACCTCTTAAAGTCACCAGCAACAAGGATAAAAAAACCGACATAGAGCCAAGGTCAAAGTGTCACAGACACGATATAGACCGACTTTAGTCTAGCCCCTGAAACAGTACTTGGAAAAATCCGCAAGCGATGCTGGCAAACAAGCAGCATCCTCCGGGCGGGAATCGAATTGAATGTTTTTTAAACAACTCCTCAAGAGAGTTGCCTGAAAAAGATTCACCACCTAGAATTTTTTTTGCTTCTTGCGTTACGTCAGTTTACTTACTACAAGTAATGGGTAGTATGTACGCCGGCTATTTCCTCACTCTGGGGTGGTAGCTACTAATAGAAAGTCCTTGAAGGGGAACACGATGAACAACGTTCTGAAATTCTCTGCTCTGGCTCTGGCCGCAGTTCTGGCTACCGGTTGCAGCAGCGTATCCAAAGAAACCGAAGCTCGTCTGACTGCTACTGAAGACGCAGCAGCTCGTGCTCAGGCTCGTGCAGACGAAGCCTATCGTAAAGCTGATGAAGCTCTGGCTGCTGCTCAAAAAGCACAACAGACTGCTGACGAAGCTAACGAGCGCGCTCTGCGTATGCTGGAAAAAGCTAGCCGCAAGTAATAGTCCCTCGGGATTGTTATCAAGCCGACCCATCTTGGGTCGGCTTTTTTGTTGCCCGATTTTGTCATCGGCAATAAAAAACCCGCCGCTACCCTCAGGTATCGGCGGGTTGGGCTACCGCCCTTACTGCTGCATATCGAAAGGCGTAGCAGACAGAGAGGTCGCCGGCGCAGCGGTTGGCACCGCAATCTCCACCGGCAGGCCATCTTCCGCCGCGACTACGTCACGGACTACATCCCAGTTCATACGCAGGTTGTTAGCCAGGTCTTCACGCTTAAGCAAGGCGTTGATCACTGCAGTGTGTTTGTCGACCACTGAAGGATTGCCTTTATCATCTAACGGCGTATGTGCTTCCAGATAGACTTTGCCGGCGCTGATACCAAACTTGTAAGGCTCGTTGATGATACGTACGGAAGTTCCAACTGGAACCATACCGGCCATTTGCAGCACGTTGTTATTGAGCATTCGGAAACAACCGTGGCTGGTGCGCATGCCAATACCGAACTTCTTGTTGGAGCCATGGATCAGGTAACCCGGCGTACCCAGGGTGAACTTGAATGGGCCCAAAGGATTGTCTGGCCCCGCCGGCACTATGCCTGGCAGGGGATCACCATCAGCTGCATGTTCGGCCCTGATTGAGGCCGGTGGCGTCCAGGTCGGGTTGGGAGTCTTCGCGGTGATACTGGTATGGGCGATCGGCGACCCCCACCCCTCGCGACCAATACCCAATGGGAAGGTGTAAACCACGCTCTGGCCCTTGGGGAAATAGTACAGACGGTACTCTGCCAGGTTGATCACGATACCTTCGCGAGGCCCTGGCGGCAGGATGAAACGGGTGGGAAGAACCACTTCGGTACCGGCTCCCGGCAACCAGGGGTCGACTCCCGGATTGGCAGCCACCATCTCCAGATAACCCAGGTCATTGGCGGTGCCCAAGTCGGCGAAGGTATCTTCGTACTTGGCCTTGATCACCTGAACCTGGCCTACGACATCTTCGCCAGGGGGAGGAAGAGGAAATTCCAACGCTGCAACGGGACCAGCCACACATAATGCGGCAAGTGTCAGACAGCGGGTGACGACAGGGAGGCGCGGCAACATCCGGATAATCCTTCGCTCGTACAACCAATGAAAGAGACACGATTGTACACCCCTCCCATGGCTACGGCAGCCAAGCCGGGGAGACAAGCGCAGATACATGAAATCCCTGTCGAAACACCCAATAACGGGCGCCTACAGCTCGAAACGCAACTCTGGCCAGATCGGAGGCGTACCTCGCTTCTGCGACTCCAGGATTGCCCTGCACAGCGGACAGAGCCGCTGATCCTGGAAAATCGTCCGATCTACGCTGGACCAACGTGGCTGCGCAGGCAGCAAGGTCCCACACAAGGTCCGGTCGGCGGAGCCGCCCAGCTCCAATTGACGCGTCACCAGATGCACCCGAACTTCCTGACAAGCGAACAGGTCAAGCTGTTCATCAGGCTCGATCAGTTGATAGGCAAACAAGGACCAGGCGGGACGCGGCATCGGGGGCTCCAAATCGGGGGCGCCACATTAGCCGAAACACTGCCACTAGAAAAGCGTCAAAGCAGCGGTTTTAGCGTCGGCCAGACATTTTCCAACAACTTGCCCTGGGCCGCTGCCGCCGGGTGCAGACCGTCCGCCTGCATCAAATCGGGATGCCCTCCGACCCCATCAAGAAAAAACGGCACCAGTGCCACCTTCTTGTCGATGGCCAACTGCTGGTAGACCTTGGCGAATGCCTGGGTATAGCGCACACCGTAATTGGGCGGCAGCTGCATGCCCAACAGCAGCACCCTAGCCCCCGAGGCCTGGGCACTGTCGATCATCGAGGCAAGATTTTGTTGCAATTGCTGGGGCGGCTGGCCGCGCAAGCCATCATTGCCCCCCAATTCGAGGATCACCACCTGAGGCTTGTGCTGCGAAAGCAGCGTCGGCAGGCGCGCTTGCCCCCCAGCGCTGGTATCACCACTGATCGAGGCATTGATCACTTTGTCCGTGAAGCCCTGGTCCACCAGGCGCTTTTCCAGCAGTGCCACCCACCCCTGCCGGGTATCCAGGCCGAAAGCCGCACTGATACTATCGCCCACGATCAGGACCGTACCGGCAGCTGCATTCTGGGCCATGCATATCAAGGCCAGGCCAGCACTCAAAAACCATACACGCATCGGACTCTCCATGGGCGCAAGCATTCTCACTGCACGGAACCTTAGCAAAGTGGTTCCCAGCGCGGAAGGCGAGCTGACTATCCTTCATGAACTCAACCTGCAGCTTGATAAGGGTGACAGCCTGGCTATCGTTGGCGCCTCCGGCTCCGGCAAATCTACCCTGCTCGGTTTGCTGGCCGGGCTCGACTTGCCCAGCAGTGGTGAAGTCATCCTTGCCGGGCAAAGCCTGAGCCAGCTCGATGAAGACCAACGAGCACGCCTGCGGGCCGAATACGTAGGATTCGTCTTCCAATCCTTCCAACTGCTCGACAGCCTCAATGCCCTGGAAAACGTCATGCTGCCCATGGAGCTGGACGGCCGCCGCGATGCCCGCAAACACGCGACCGAACTGCTGCAACGGGTCGGCCTGGGTCAACGCCTGAACCATTCCCCCCGCCAACTTTCCGGCGGAGAGCAACAACGCGTAGCCATTGCCCGGGCTTTTGCCGCAGAACCGCAAGTATTGTTCGCCGACGAACCCACCGGCAACCTTGACAGCCATACCGGCGAACGCATCAGCGACCTGTTGTTCGAACTCAACCAGGAAAACGGCACGACCCTGGTCCTGGTGACCCATGATGAGCGCCTGGCCCATCGTTGCCGGCGCCTGATCCGTCTTGAAGCGGGCATGCTGGTCGCCCCCCAGGAGCCTTGATGGCACGCCTGTCCCTGTTGCGCCTATTCAGCCTTGCCCTACGCCAATTGTTGCGTGATGCACGTGCCGGCGAGTTGAGGGTATTGTTCTTCGCCTTGTTGGTGGCGGTCGCGGCAAGTACCGCCATTGGCTACTTCGGTGCCCGACTGAACGCCGCCATGCAACTGCGGGCGACCGAATTCCTCGGCGCCGATCTGTTACTCGAGGGCAGCTCTCCTGCGCGGGCCCAACAGATAGAGAGCGGATTAGAACTAGGGCTCGTGCACGCCCGCACCGTCGAATTCTCCAGTGTCATTGCCACCGACAACGCAATTCAGCTGTCCAGCATCAAGGCCGTGGACAACGCCTACCCGCTACGCGGTCAACTCAAGAGCGCAGCAGGTCCCTATGCCTCCGAAGAGCCCGGTGGCGGGCCCAAGATTGGCGAAGCCTGGGTCGAGTCGCGTCTGCTGACGGCATTGGAGTTGAAGGTCGGCGACAGCATCGACGTCGGTAGCAAGACCCTGCGCCTGGCCCGGGTCCTGACTTACGAGCCGGATCGCGCAGGCAACTTCTACAGTTTGACACCTCGAGTCCTGATCAACCTGGATGACTTGCAAGCCACGGGTGTCGTCCAGCCTGGCAGCCGGGTCAGCTACAAGGAACTCTGGCGCGGCCCGTCCCAAGCTCTCGAGGCTTACCGCAAGTTGATCAAGCCAGGCCTGGAGGCCAATCAGCGCCTGCAGGACGCACGGGATGGCAACCAGCAAATCGGCGGGGCGCTGGGCAAGGCCGAACGCTATCTGAATATGGCCAGCCTGGTGGCCGTGCTGCTTTCGGGTGTCGCCGTGGCGCTATCGGCCAACCGTTTCGCCGCCCGCCGCTTCGATGCCAGCGCCCTGCTCCGCTGCCTGGGCCTGTCTCGCCGGGAAACCATGTTGCTGTTCAGCGCCCAACTGGGGCTTCTCGGACTGCTGGCCAGCCTCAGCGGTGCATTGCTTGGCTGGCTGGCGCAGTTGGTGCTGTTTTACCTGCTACAGGGGTTGCTACCAAGTGATGTGCCGCCCGGAGGACTGCTGCCCGCCATGGCAGGTATCGGCACGGGGCTGGTGGCCCTGGCCGGTTTCGCCTTGCCTCCACTGGCCGCATTGGGACGAGTGCCGCCGCTTCGAGTGTTGCGTCGCGACCTGCTGCCGATTCCGCCCAGTACCTGGATGATCTACGGCGTCGCTCTACTTGCCCTGGGCTTGATCATGTGGCGCTTGAGCCTGGACCTGGTGTTGACCTTCGCGCTGATGGGGGGTGGCCTGGTCGCGGCATTGGCGCTCGGCGGCCTGTTGCTACTGCTCTTGCAGAGCCTGCGCCGCCTCTTGGCAGGCGCCACCTTGCCCTGGCGCCTGGGGTTGGGACAACTGCTGCGCCACCCTCTCGCGGCAGCTGGGCAATCCATGGCCTTCGGCCTGATCCTGCTGTCCATGGCACTGATCGCCCTGCTGCGGGGAGAATTACTGGATACCTGGCAAAACCAACTGCCGCAGAATGCCCCCAACTATTTCGCACTGAACATCCTGCCGGCTGACAAACAAGCCTTCACCGAGCGCCTGGTGCAACTCTCGGCTCCTTCGGCGCCGCTCTATCCGGTGGTACCCGGGCGCCTGGTCAGTATCAATGGAGAGCCTGTGACGGAGCTTGTCACCAAGGACTCCAGCGGGGACCGTGCTGTCCAGCGAGACCTGAGCCTGACCTGGTCCGCCGACTTGCCTTCTGGCAACAGCATCACGCAAGGAAGCTGGTGGTCTGCCCGGCCTGACGAAGCCTTGCCTGGCGTATCGGTGGAAGCCAAGGTGGCCCAGAGCCTCAAGCTGAAGCTGGGTGACCGACTGACCTTCACTGTCGCGGGCGTCAACCGTGAGGCGCAAGTCACCAGCCTGCGTACTATCAATTGGGACAACTTCCAGCCCAACTTCTTCATGATTTTCCAACCCGGTACCTTGAAGGATCTGCCGGCCACCTATCTCACCAGCTTCTACCTGAGCCCAGGTCATGACCAACAGATCGTCGAACTGTCCAGGGCATTTCCAGCGGTGACCATCCTGCAGGTCGAGGCTCTGCTGGAGCAGCTGCGCAGTATCCTGGGTCAAGTCACCCTGGCAGTGGAATATGTGCTGTTGTTCGTCCTAGCAGCAGGAATGACGGTGCTGTTTTCCGGACTGCAGGCCACCCTGGACGAGCGTATTCGCCAAGGAGCACTGCTGCGAGCCCTTGGGGCTGAACGCAAGTTACTGGTCAAGGCACGGCGCATCGAGTTCGGCCTGCTTGGTGCCGCCAGCGGGCTACTGGCAGCCCTAGGTTGCGAGCTGGTCAGCCTGGCGCTCTACCGCTTTGCCTTCGGCCTGCCCTGGCATCCGCACCCCTGGCTTCTGCTGCTGCCTCTGGCCGGGGCACTATTGGTGGGTGGGGCCGGGGTCTTTGGTACCCGCCGAGCCCTGAACGTCAGCCCACTGAATGTCCTGCGCGAAAGCTGATGGCTCGCCCTGCGGCGAGCCTACTTCACGTATTCGATCTGATTGATCCACCAACAGGTTTCGCCCGCGGGGGTCACGACAACGGCCTCGTCCCCCACCTCCTTCTTCAACAGCGCCCTGGCCATGGGCGAGTCGATGGAGATGTAGTCCTTGCGCTGATAGATCTCGTCATAACCGACGATACGAAAGCGCTTGACCTGCGCCTCGTCGTTTTCGACCTCGACCCAAGCCCCGAAGAACACTCGCCCTTCTTGTTCGGGTGCATATCCGACGACCTTCATGTCTTCGAGGCGCTTACGGATATAGCGCACCCTGCGGTCGATCTCTCGCAGAAGCTTCTTGTTGTACTGATAGTCCGCATTTTCACTGCGGTCGCCCAGAGAGGCGGCCCAGGTGACCTTTTGAGTGATATCGGGACGCTTTTCCCGCCACAGGTAGTCCAGCTCCTGCTTGAGAGCATCGTAACCATCCTGCGTGATGAGCTTGGTACTCAATTGGTGTTCCATCTCCCAGCCAGGTAAAGGCTGCTCCGTTACGTGAATGAACTACAAACGCGACCCGTCATTAGAAATGGCAGCGACTCGTTCTTCCCTTTTCGCCCTCCCCTATCAGATCTGTCCGATTTAGGTTTCAGATAGGTCAGCCAATCATAGAGCCAAGCCAACAAGGTTTACGAGCCAGGCGCATTTTCAGCCACGGCCCCCGTATGCGCCACCAGATACCCAAGGAACTCTATCAATGGCCAATATCATCGTCGTCGACGACCACCCACTGATTCGTATGGCTATCAAGATGGCCTTGGAAACTCAGCAGCATACCGTAGTCGCCGAAACCGACAACGGAGCGGACGCCGTCCAACTAGCACGCCGACATGTTCCGGACTTGTTGATCCTTGACCTGGGAATTCCCAACCTTGACGGTTTTTCGGTCATATCCCATGTCCGGAGTGCACAGCTAGACATCAAGATCCTGGTGGTGACGGCAAGCGACGCCAAGAATTTTGCCTTTCGCTGCCTGCTGACCGGAGCCGCTGGTTTTTTGTCCAAGGGCGAAAACCTGCACGAACTGAATAATGCCGTCAAAGCCGTCCTTTCTGGATACAGCTACTTTCCAGAAGATACCCTCAGTGCCTTGCAGCAGAACAACAAGGCCGCCGACCAGGAAAGCGTGTTGGTTTCCCGACTGACAGACCGTGAGATCACGGTCCTGAAACTGCTGGCCAGCGGCCTGAGCAACCAGCAGATCGCCCAGACACTCTTGATCAGCCACAAGACTGTGAGCACCTATAAAGTCCGCTTGCTCAAGCGTTTCAGTGTTTCCAGCCTGGTGGCACTGGCAGAGCTGGCAAAACGCAACTCGATCATTTGAATGACGGCTCGAACTAGCGGCGAACGATCAGCCCTTGTCGAGCGATGCGCGTCAGTTGCTTGATGACCTCGATCGCTTCTTGTGCCCCTGGGGCTGGAATGACAGCCAGATCGAAACTATCACTGGCAAAACGCGCCAAGGATTCGCCTTCTTCGACAAACTGGATCAGAAACGCCGCCGGCCCTACGGAGCGTTTAGGCCAACCATCGAGATAGCGCAACAAGGTCGGTTGATGCTTGCCGCAGAGGAGGATTTTCGGATTGCGCTGGGAAAGGTTCGCCGTGATTGGCGCAAGACGTAGAAGAGGGCGTGGTGCATTCATCGTATCGTGTCTCTGCCTCAAGTTTCTGCCGGGCAGGTGAGAGGCACCACCGAACCAGCGCTTTAGCGGTACTTCGAAACCTGGAATGGCTTCTGGTAGTGAGCAAGCTGGCTCACCTGGCGCCCCGCAAGTAGCTGTTTAAATCGGCGCATGAGAAACATCCTAGAGAAGCTGGCAGGCCAGTGTCAAGATTCGGCCAAAACGAAAAAGGCCTGCATTGGCAGGCCTTGGATAACTTCACAACGCTCGCTCCAGGACAGTCGATAAGTCTGCGACCTCCTAAAGCTGCGTGGCTCATTTGGTGATGGCGGCGTCCAGCGACAACTTGCCAGCTCCCTCGAGCAACACCGCCAAGGTGCCCCCCAGCAACGCCAGGGCGAACTCGTAACCATTATTGGCCATGAACAAGCCATTGCTGATATGCACCGAGAAGATCGCCACCAGCAGGGTGAATGTCAGCCCCAATGCGGCAGGACGTGCGAGCAAGCCGATGATCAGAGCCAAGCCGGCAAAGAATTCGGTGCCACCGGCCAGCAGTGCCATCAGGTAGCCAGGGGCCAGGCCGATGCTTTCCATCCACTGGGCCGTGCCGGCCAGGCCGCCGCCGCCGAACCAGCCGAAGATTTTTTGCGAGCCATGGGCGGCGAAAATGATGCCAACAAGAATGCGCAGGATAGTCAGGCCGTAGCCTGCACGGGTGCCCAGTACGTTTTTGATCAGAGTGCTCATGCTATGTAGTCCTGTGTAAGGTGAGGAAGTTGGTCGCCATACTAATCAGTTTTCATCATGTTAAAAGCGGAAATAACCCGTAATAACAATCAGTTTTTTCGATTATTTGCGAGACACAACTTTCCGCTCCCGAGGCTCCAGGGAATCTCGTTCACGATCAAAGGCCAGATAGTATTTGTTGACACTATTAACATAGCTGACAGCCCCCACTCCGACCTGCTCCATGGCGATACGCTCCACCTGGAAGAACCACTGGTTGGGGTTCAACCCCCGGCGCCTGGCTTCGTTGCGCATTCCCTGGACCCGCTCAGGCCCCATGTTGTAGGCCGCCAGGACAAAGGCCATGCGTTCGCGCTCATTGAGCTTGGGGCTGGAGAAGAACTTGCGCCGGATCATCGCCAGGTACTTGGCTCCGGCCTGCACATTGCTGTCTACCGATTGAATGTTACTGACACCTACTCGCTGCGCCGCAGAAGGGGTGATCTGCATCAGGCCAGTAGGCCCACTGCCGCTCTTCGCATTGGGTTGCAAGGCCGACTCCTTGAACGCCAGGGCTGCAAGGTTCAGCCAATCCATGCCCTGCTCCCCGGCATGCTTCTGCAGCACCGGACGCAGCTTCTCCAATCGCTGACGATCAGCCCGGGCCAAGGGATAGTGCACCTGATACTGGCGTCGATAGGTACGCAAGAATGCTACATCCTGATCCGCCGGGGTTTTGTAGGTCTTGAGGAAACGATCGATGCTCGCCCGCAGCATCGAAGCGTCGCGACGGACGAACCAGTGCTCCTCCCCCGGATCGCTGATCTTCAATTGGCGATCAAAACGCAACTTCGGCAGGATCTTGCTCCACCGCTCGGCAATCGGCTGCTCCACGATAGTCAGGTGGAAGATGCCCCCTTGGACCATTTCCAGCACATCCTCCACTGCCAGGCTGGGGTCGACCCACTCGATCTTGATCGGTGCCAGCTTGCGCAGCGCCAATCGCTGGTTGATCTGGCTCACCGCATCCCCGGCAGCACTGCCGGTAGTCAGGGTCAGGGTCTTTCCGGAGAGTTGCTCGGGTCGCGTATAGCGACGCTCGCCCTTGATGCCTACCAGTAGAAGGGGAACATTGCTGGCAATTGGATCACTGGAGCTGACGGCATGCCCTGGCTGGGCCTCGAGCAATTCTCCTGGCGCCACCAGGTCCCCTTCTCCACGCTGCAAGGCGCCCAGTAGCTGGTCCTTGGCCTTGGGAATGATCTTGAGGCTGATTTCCTGGCCATCGCGGGCGTGACCGTTAAGGTATTGCTCGAACGCCCGCAAACGATGGTACTCGACACCAATAGGCTGGCCCTTGACCTCACCGGAACTATTACGGCTCTGGTTGACCAGCACTCGCAGTACGCGGCTGCTACGGATTTCCGCCAGGTCGCGCACCTTGCCCGAAGCCAGCACTTCCGGCGGGCCTGCCAAGCGCGCCATTGCCGGCAACGGCAATAGCAATGTCAGGCACAACGCAAACAACATCGAGGATCGGATCATCCGTTCTCCGCAAAGAATACTGTTCAACCCTTCGTCGCTTTTTAAGGATTGGTCGACAGAAACCGAGCGCCTTGAGCGCTGACAAGGTGCGAAAGACAGGTGAAATGGCCTCAGGACGTTGTGGCCACGATCTGCCTCCGGCAGCAAAAGACAGCTTCAACTCGTTGTAGTTCTTGGTTTTTCTTATTAAATCTACAGCTCTGATATGCTTTCCGGCCGCAGGCGGAGATAGCACCATGCAACTCATCGATATTGGCGTCAACCTGACCAATCCGTGTTTTTCCGAAAAACACCAAGCCGTTCTCGATCGAGCTTATGCAGCCGGAGTCTGTCAGTTGGTCGTGACCGGGACCAGTATCGAGGGCAGCGAACAAGCCCTGGAGCTATGCCAGCAACTGGACACCAGCGGCCAGAGACTGTTCGCCACGGCCGGTCTGCATCCCCATA
Organism: Pseudomonas sp. BIOMIG1BAC; assembly: GCF_001705995.2. Classification (NCBI taxonomy): domain Bacteria; kingdom Pseudomonadati; phylum Pseudomonadota; class Gammaproteobacteria; order Pseudomonadales; family Pseudomonadaceae; genus Pseudomonas; species Pseudomonas sp. BIOMIG1BAC. The sequence goes on from NZ_CP049045.1 coordinate 5,714,417, forward strand.
GCGCCAGCGACTGGAACACCGACAGCACACGGCGCTTGCGGGCCCTGCTGGGCGAACCACAGGTACGAGCGATTGGTGAATGCGGCCTGGACTTCAACCGTGACTTCTCCCCTCGCCCGCAGCAGGAAAAGGTGCTGGAAGAACACCTGGCCTTGGCCGTCGAGCTGCAACTGCCGGTATTTCTCCACGAACGCGACGCCAGCCAGCGCCTGCTGGATATCCTCAAGGACTTTCGTGACCGTTTGCCGGCAGCCGTAGTGCACTGTTTCACCGGCGAGCGACAAGCGTTATTCAGCTACCTGGACCTGGATCTGCACATCGGCATCACCGGCTGGATCTGCGACGAGCGCCGAGGCACTCACTTGCATCCGCTGGTACGCGAGATCCCTCGTGGGCGCCTGATGCTGGAAAGCGACGCCCCCTATTTGCTGCCTCGCAGCCTGCGGCCAAAACCGAAGAACGGGCGCAATGAACCAGCCTATCTGCCAGAGGTACTCCGCGAAGTGGCCTTGCACCGGCAGGAAACACCCGAAGACCTGGCCAGCCATAGCACCGCTTGTGCCAGGGCCTTTTTTGGCTTGTCAGAAATTGGTTGATGCATATCAAGATTTTTCTGACCCCATAGGGGCACAATAATGGCACCTTGCCAATACTATTCCGCTCAATCAGAGAAGACCTTCTATGGGTGCCTGGCTTAGCAATATCTCGCTGAAATACAAATTCTGGGCGGTCAATGCGGTCGCCTTCGTCACCACCTTGTTGCTGGTACTGTATGCAGTACAACTGGAACAGCAGGCCCGCGGCCAGAACGCCCAGGCGGCGGCTCAGGCTCAAGCTCGCCTGCTCGATGCCTGGCCTGCTGGCACAGCGCTGCCCAGCGCCGAGAACCTGGTGTATTTCTCCCGTGGACAGACACCAACCCTGAACGACCAGCCCCTGCCGCAACTGAACGGCGCCAATGGTTGGGTCCAGCTCAACCACCTGCCATTGTTTGGCGAAAATCCGTTGCTGGGCGCCGAAGTCATCAGTCGTGCCGATGGCCAGCAAATCGCGGTGGTGGCCCATACGCCCAGCCTCGCCCAGGTTTTCAGCGATCGCTTCACCAACTATGCGGTCGCCGTATTCATCCTGATGTTCGCCATGCTCTGCGCTTCGCAGTTGCTGATCCGCTTCCTTCTCAGCCAGCTCAATACCCTGAAGGACGTGATGCTGCATGTAGAAAAGACCGGCGATCTGGCGGCCCGGGTACCGCTGTCCTGCAAGGACGAAGTGGGCCAGATGGCCAGTGCCTTCAACGCCATGCAGGCCGGCTACCAGCGAGTGGTGAATACCGTGGCCAACACTGCCCGCCAACTCGACCAGGGAGCCGCACGCCTGGCTTCGAGCATGAATGATGTGCGCCACGGCATGCTCGGCCAGCAAAGCGAAACCGACCAGGCCGCGACGGCCATCAATGAAATGTCCGCCACTGTCTACCATATCGCCCAGCATGCGGGCGCAACTCGGGACCTCTCGCAAACTGCGGACACCCTGGCCGGCACTGGGCATGAAGTGGTGGGCCGGGTACAGAAGTCCATCGCCGGGCTGTCCAACGGCGTGCAGCAGACCGCCGAGATGATCCAGAAGCTGGCCGAGGACAGCCAGAAGATCAACGGCGTGGTCAACGTTATCCACAGCATCGCCGAGCAAACCAACCTACTGGCCCTCAACGCCGCCATCGAAGCCGCCCGGGCCGGCGAGATGGGCCGGGGCTTCGCCGTGGTGGCCGACGAAGTACGAAACCTGGCCAAGCGCGTGCAGACCTCTACCGACGAAATCACCAGCATGGTCTCCGCCCTCCAGGCCGGCACCCGCGATGCCGTGGACTTCATGCAGGAAAGCTCATTCAAGGCCGATGACTGCGTACAGCAGGCCCAGGAGGCTGGCGCTGCCCTGGAGGAAATCACTGGTGCTGTTGCCCAGATGCGCGAGAGCAACACCCAGATTGCCGTCGCTGCGGAACAGCAGAGCCAGGTGGCGGAGGAAATGAACCGGGCAGTGGTCAGCATCCGCGACGTGACCGAGAACACGGTGCAACAGACTGTCGCCTCTGCGACGACCAGCAGCGAACTGGCCACCCTCGCCGGCGAACTGAGCAAGGCCATCGGCCAGCTCAAGCTCTGAATCGACGCCATCTGCCAAGGGGTGAGGCCTGCTCACCCCCTCTCTCCCAGAGCCCCGCGGTTGTGCTATCGAGCCGATAGCCAGCCTTGATTCGTCGCCGGGCGGCCCGCGCCCTATCCTTGGTCCATGAGTTTCCAGACACTAAGGATGATCATCATGGGCCAACGCCACCCCAACCTTCCCGCCTGGCAATGGCGAGTCTACCCACACAGCCACCAGCATCCGACCAACCTGGTATTGCACCTGATTGCCGTACCGCTGTTCATCGTCGGTTTCCTGCTCATTGTCTCAGGGGTGTTTTCCCTGAGCCTGGCGAGCCTGGCCATCGGAGTGGTGGGCATCCTGGCGGCCCTGGGCCTGCAACGCCACGGCCACAGCCTGGAGGCACAGGCCTCCGAGCCCTTCAGTGATCGCCAAGATGCAATACAACGCCTGCTGACAGAACAATTCGTGACTTTTCCACGCTTTGTCCTCACCGGTGCCTGGTGGCGTGCCTGGCTGCAGCGCCACCGACACTGACCTCAGGCGAAAATGGTCACCGTCTGCCGGCTCAAGGCGACCAACTGGCCCTGGGCGCTCCACAACGCCGCAGCAGCGTGACCATAGCCATCGCGAGCATGCTCGATGTCTACCCGATACTTGCACCAGTCCAGCGTACTGAGCTCCAGCAACGGCTGGACGAACTCGATCGTCCAGGTCAGGGTGCTGCCGGCCGCGGGTTTGCTCAGGTGCGGCAACAGGGCGGGTGGCCAGGCATCCACCAACGCCAGGATGTGCGCCTCGGTCACCGGCTCCTCCTTCACGTCACCGCGCAGGCGCACCCACCCTCCCATGTCCCGGGAGCGATTGCCGGTGAAAGGCATGCCGCCGATACTCCAGCGCATCGCCAGATGACGCATGAACTCCGGGGTCACGCCCGGGATATAGGGCAGTTCCTGGCAATCGTCCCAGTGCTTCATTTCGGGCGCCGGCAAGGCCTCGACACTCACCACCGACTCACGTGAGGCGCCGAAGCTGCCTTGCACCAGGGTCACGACCTGGCCTTCCTGCATCACCCGCCCCAGGACCTGGCTGACCGCCTTGCCCTCACGCAGCACATCCACTTCGAAACTCACCGGCACTTCGGGAGCCACCGGACCGACGAACGTTACCGCCAGGGAGCGCACGGGGCGATCCGCCGGGACCTTGGCCCGCATCGCTTCATACTGCAAGGCGACCACCAGGCCACCGAAGCTGGCACGCCCTTGGGCCCATTGCGCCGGAATGACCAGCGCCTGTGGCTGGTTGCGGACAGCTTCGAGCAAATCGTGGAAACGCATGAAAACCTCAATGGAGAAAGAAGACAGGGGATGTTAACCAGCGTCACGGATGCACACAGCGCCTATTCCGGCCAAAGCAGCGGACAGAAAAGCCGCAACCTGGCGGCTCACCCCTGGAAGCAATCAGCGCATAGCTTGTCCAGTACCTGATCGGAGCGGGCCTCGGCCTTGAGCATGGTACGCCGCCATACGGCCATGCAGGGCAAGAGATCCAACTCATGCTCGGCCTGAGCTAGCCATTGCCAGCAATCGTGCCAGTCCCCCAGCACTGCCTGGGCCTCCTTCAGCCGCTTGACGGCCTTGGCAGGCAAGCGCGCCAAGTCGGGATAGGCATCTGCGCCATAACGCACGCGCTTGATCAGCAGCCGCAAGCGATGGCGATCATGGGCCGGGTCCTGCAGCGCGTCGCCCAAGATCCGCCACTGCCTGGCCAGGCGCTTTTCGATGCGCTGGCGCAAGCCACCCAACAGTCCTTGATGCTGGGCGGCCCTGAGAAAGCGCGGAAACGCATCCAGTACCATCAACAGCTGCGCCAGCTCCGGCCCACTGGCCACCGCGGCATACTCGCCTTGCAATTGCGCGGTGCGCCGATCGGCAGGCGCATGCTGGCCATGCTGATGCAGATAAGCCGCCAGCACCTCGCGATCACGGATCGGCGTGGTCACGCGTCCGACTTCACTGGCCGCGCCCTCCAACTGCTCGACACCCGGCAAACCACGCAAAGGTCGCAACAGGCTGCGCAAGCGCCGTACGCCGACACGCAGGTCATGCAGGGCCTCGCCATCCGTGGCGGCGGCCAAGCGAGCCTGGCACGCCAGCAAGTTCACATCCAGGCTCAGGATCTGAGCCACCAATCGATCGATCAAGGCAGACATCAAGGATTCCCCCAAGCACGACACACATCCGGCAGCGCACTGCCGTTCCCCTGAACGGCATCGCGGGCCGATGACCAGCCCAATGCCAGTTCATCGACCCGCGATCCCCGTATTACCGTTTCAGCGTAACGCGTATGGCGATTTAACGCCCGGCGCGAGACTCACGAATGTAGAAGCGCGCCTTCTCGGCCTTGTTGGTGCACCCTTCGAAGGCTTCGAATTGCTGCTGGGTCTTGGCACCCGTCAGCAACGACAGTGCCTTGGAGTAACTCACGGTGCCGGCGAAACCCTCGGCCTTGGCCAGGTCCAGCTCATGCCAGGCGGCATCCAGCTGCGTGCCGCAGCTATCACGGTAGGCAGTCTTGCCTGCGCAACCGGTCAACGCCAGTGCTATCAGGGGCAAGCAGATCCAGGCTTTCATCAATGACACCTCAGGAATGGAAAACAGTCGTACAGGGTAAGACGGCGACCGCAGGAAAAAGTGCCAGGCCCATCTTCTGGAAAATATAGCCGCGCCAGTCTATCCGTGCGGCCAGCCAGGCACTGGAAAAACACCGAACGCCCCTGCAGGCACATCGACGATTGAACCCCGGGCTGCTATGGGTGCATTGTTGCAACCTGCTTGGCGAAAGGACAGATCATGAACAAACGTGTCGCACTGGTCCTCGGCTCGGGAGGTGCCCGCGGGTACGCCCATATCGGGGTGATCGAGGAAATCGAGAAGCGCGGTTATGAAATTGCCTGTATCGCTGGCTGCTCCATGGGCGCCGTGGTAGGCGGTATCTACTCGGCCGGCAAGCTCGCGCAGTACCGCGAGTGGATCGAAAGCCTGGATTACCTCGACGTACTGCGCCTGGTGGATGTGAGCTTTCGCCTGGGAGCCATTCGCGGCGAAAAAGTCTTCGGGCAGATTCGCAAGATCGTCGGTGACGTGAACATCGAAGACTTGCGCATTCCCTACACCGCGGTTGCCACCGACCTGACCAACCAGCAGGAAATCTGGTTCCAGGAAGGCTGCCTGCATCAAGCCATGCGCGCCTCGGCGGCCATTCCCAGCCTGTTCACCCCGGTGATGCAGGGCAATCGCATGCTGGTGGACGGCGGCCTGCTCAACCCGCTGCCGATCGTTCCGGTGGTGTCCAGCCACTGCGACCTGATCATCGCGGTCAATCTCAACTCCACCAACCAGCGGCACTATCAGTTGCCGGTGATCCAGCGCCCCCCAGCCTTCAAGAGCCGCTTCGACAGCCTGATCAACTCGTTGGGCTCGCGCCTGCCATTCCGGCGCAAGCAGGCCGAGCAACTGTTGTTGCTGGAGCAAGAGGCATTTAGAAGCGATGCGGCGCAGATCAATCCCTGGGTCGAAGGCGCCGAACCTGAGTCCCAACAGCCCGCCGCGGCCCCGGAAACCGACGGTGCCCCCAGGTCGGCCAGCGGCTCGTTCATCGTCGATAACGTCGGCCCCGCCTCGCTGCTGGACCTGGTCAACCAGAGCTTCGAAGTCATGCAGACGTCCCTGGCCCAGTACAAGATCGCCGGCTACCCGCCGGATATCCTGATCAACGTACCCAAGCGGGTGTGTCGTTTCTTCGAATTCTACAAGGCGCCGGAGCTGATCGCCCTGGGTCGGGAAATCGCCAGCGACACCCTCGACCGCTACGAACAGGAGCAGCTCTAGCTCAAGCTTCGCCCGTCAACAAGCGATAACCGACCCCGGCCTCGGTGACGATAAAACGCGGCCGGGTCGGATCGTCTGCGAGCTTCTGGCGCAGGTGCCCGACCACGATCCGCAGGTAATGACTGTCCTCGGTATGGGTCGGTCCCCAGATGTCCTTGAGCAGTTGCTGCTGAGTGATCACCCGCCCCGGGTGGCGGGCCAGCTGGGCCAATACCGCATATTCCTTGCGTGTCAGGGCCACTTCCACGTCCTCGAGCAAGACCCGGCGGTACGCCAGGTCGACCGTCAAGGGCCCCACCTGCAACGCCGCTTCCTGGACTTCTCCCGACGGTGCCTGGCGCAACAGGGCGCGTATGCGAGCCAGGAACTCCTGGATACCGAACGGCTTGGTGACATAGTCGTTGGCCCCGCCGTCCAGGGCTTCGACCTTCTGCAACTCGCTGGCCCGCACCGAGAGCACCAGCACCGGTACCGCCGACCACTCGCGAAACTCGCGCAGCACCTGCTGGCCATCCATGTCCGGCAACCCCAGGTCGAGCACCAGCAGGTCCGGCTTGTTCAACGCCGCCTGGGCCAGGCCCTCGGTACCGGTGCCGGCTTCAATCACTTTGTATCCTTGGGACGCCAGGCTGATGCGCAGGAATTTGCGGATCTGCGGCTCGTCGTCGATGACCAGGATGGTCGCGGTCTGGCTCATGGGTTCAGTTCAAGACAAATAAGAGACAAGAGAGTAGCGCAACGCCAATCTCCTCCAGAGGGCTTTTGCAGGAGCCCTCGCCCCTGCCACCGATCGCGTCACAGCTCACCCTCGAGTTCCGGCTGGGCCTGCAAGGGCAGGTACAGGGTGATACAGGTGCCCTTCCCATCGATGCCATCGGCGACACTGATGTGCCCGCCATGGGCCCCCACCATGCCCTTGCAGATCGCCAGCCCCAGGCCCGTACCCTGGCCGCCCCGATCGCCCCTGGCGGCGGTGTAGAACATGTCGAAGATCTTCGCCCGCTCCTCTTCGGGAATACCCGGCCCCTCGTCGCTCACAGCGAAACTCAGCGCCTGCTCGTCGGCGCGAACCGCCAGGTGCAGGCGGCCATGAACCGGGGAAAAACGCGCCGCATTCTCCAGCACATTGACCAGGGCCTGTTCGATCAGCGCCGCGTGTACATACAGCAGCGGAAGATCCTGGGGCAACTGCGTACTGACCTGCAACGGCGCCAGCACCACCCGCAGGCGATTGAGCGCGCTGCCGACGATATCCGCCGGGGTGACCCAGTCGCGGGCCAGCTTCAAGGCGCCATGGCCAAGCCGGGTCATGTCCAGCAGGTTCTGGATATATCGATCCAGGCGCTCGGCTTCATCCCGGGTGCCCTCCAGCAGTTCCCTGCGATCCTCCAGGGGAATCGCCTCGCCCAAGGCCAACAGGCTATCGATGCTGCCGCGCATCGACGTCAGCGGAGTGCGCAAGTCGTGGGACACAGAGGCCAGCAAGGCGCTGCGCAGTTGCTCGGTTTCGCCGTGCAAGCGCGCCGCCTCCAGGTCCTCGGCCAGGCGCGCCCGGGCCAGGGCCTGGGCCAACGGCTGGCTGAGCGCGGTAAGCAAGCGCCGGCGTTGATCACTGAAGACCGCGCCCTCCCTGGGACACACACCCAATAGGCCCAAGGGGCCGTCATCCACTGACAGCGGCCACCACCACCAACGGCCAAAAGGCAAGGTCCCAGTGCCCAACCCCGCAGGTTGATCGTGCTGCCAGGCCCAATCGGCCGCGGCTCGCTCGGCTTCGGAGAGTTGCTGGGTGCCACCACTCTCGACCTTCCACGCACCTTGCTCATCGCGGTTGAACAAACAGATACGCAACTCCTCGCGCCCGTTCAGGTGCTGGATCGCAGCGCTGATCACCGCCTGCCGATCGGTGGCAGCCGTGAGTTTGCGCGACAGGTCCAGCAGCTCGCCGGTTTCCTCCTGGGTATCGCGCAGTGCCTGCAACTGCCGGCGCTGGCGGGCCGCGAGGTTACCGGTGAGCGCGGCCATCAGCAGGAAGAACAGCAGGGTCAGCACGTCTTCTTCGCGCTGGATGGAAAGGGAGAAGTTCGGCGGGATGAACAGGAAGTCGTAACTCAGGAACGACAGCGCGGCGCAGGCCAGGGCCGGCCCCAGGCTGCTGCGCACCGCCACCAGCAGCACTGCGGCGAGAAATACCAGGGAGATGTTCGGCAGCGCCAGGATTCCAGCCACGCCCCAGGCCAGGGCACTGGCCAACAAAGTCGCCAACAGCGCCAGGGCATAGTCGAACCACACCAGCGGATGCTTGACTCGCAACCTCGGCTGGCTAGGCAATGGCTCGCTGTCCAGGACATTGATTTCCAGGCCATCGGCGTTGCGCAGCAAACGTGCCGCCAGCCCGCCGCCGAACCAGCGCCGGCGCCAGCGACGGCTCGACTGCCCCACCAGCAACAGGCTGGCCCGCCGCTCGTTAGCGTGCTGGATCAGGGTCTTGGCCACCTCGCCCGCCCGCAGCAGGACCACCTCCCCGCCCAGGCGCTCGGCCAGTTGCTGGGCCGCCTGCAGACGCAAGCGCGACTGTTCGTCGCCAAGACGGCCGTTATCCACATGCACCAGGCTCCAGGGCAAATGCCGACGCTGTGCGACCCGGCTGGCATGGCGCACCAGGCGTTCGGCCTGGAGATCACCGTCGACGCCCACCAACAGCCGCCCGCGCACCGCCGGTGCCGCTTGCCCGAGGCGGCGATAACCCTGGGCCAGGTCGTTGTCCACCTGGGCCGCCGCGGTCTGCATCGCCAACTCGCGCAGGGCCGTGAGGTTGGTCTGGCTGAAGAAGGCATCGATGGCCGCCCGGGCCTGCTCAGGCACATAGACCTTGCCATCGCGCAGGCGCTCCAGCAGCTCCCGGGGCGGCAGGTCCACCAGTTGCAATTCATAGGCCTCCTGCAGCACCCAGTCGGGCAAGGTCTCGCGGACCTGGACCCCGGTGATGCCGCGCACCTGGTCATTGAGGCTCTCCAGGTGCTGGACGTTGACCGTGGTGAACACGTCGATGCCCGCCGCCAGCAGCTCCTGGATGTCCTGCCAGCGCTTGGCATGGCGGCTGCCCGGGGCGTTGCTGTGGGCCAACTCGTCCACCAGCGCCAGCTTGGGCCGGGCCTTGAGCAAGCCATCCAGGTCCATCTCCTCCAGCAGCACCCCACGGTATTCCGAGCGCAGCAGGGGCTGTTGCGGCAAGCCGCCCAGCAGCGCCTCGGTCTCGGCCCGTCCGTGGGTCTCCACCACCCCGGCCAGGACCTTGACGCCCTGGCGCATCTGAGTGTGGGCGGCCTGGAGCATGGCGTAGGTCTTGCCGACCCCGGGCGCGGCGCCGAGAAAGACCTTGAGCCGGCCACGCCCGTCCCGGGGCAGCTCGGCAAGCAGCGCGTCGGCGCGACCGGAATCACTCATGGGGCATCTCTCTGCGACAAGACAATGGGTTTCAATCGTCACTCCTTGGGGCTCGAGCATCGCAAAAGCCCCTTTCGGGGCTTTTTTAAGGCTCGCCAGATTACAGCCGCTCCAGGGCCAGGTTCAGGGTCAGCACATTGACCACCGGCGGGCCGATCAGCGGCCGCTCGGTGTGCTCTGCCACCAAGGCTCGTAGCTGGTCGGCTGGCAGGTTGCGTGCCGCTGCAACTCGCGCCAGTTGATAGTCAATCGCCTGCGGTGGCAAGTGCGGATCCAGGCCGCTGCCGGAAGTGGTCAGCAACGCCAGGGGCACCGGGCCCTGTCCGGGCACCAAGAGCTTGTTGGCATCTTCGATCACCCGGGTCGCCAGCGCCGGATTGCTCGGTGCCAGGTTGCTGGCCCCGCTGGCCACCGTGGCAAAGGCACCTGCGGAAGGGCGCGGGTGGAACCAGGCATCACCGACAAAGTCCTGGGCGATCAGGGCCGAGCCCCGCACCTTGCCGCTGTCATCGCGGACCAGGCTGCCATTGGCCTGGTCCGCGAACGCGACCTGGGCCACTCCAGTGACCACCAGCGGATAGGCCACGCCGGTGATCAGGGTCATCAACACGATCAGGCTCAAGGCCGGACGCAATACGCTAGACATTTCTCAATCCTCGATGGGTCAATCCCGGCCGCCTACACCAGGTGCGCGGCGGTCAGCAGCATGTCGATCAGCTTGATCCCGGCAAAGGGCACCACGATGCCGCCCAGGCCATAGATCAGCAGGTTGCGCCGCAACAGATGGGCGGCACTCGCGGCCTGCACCCGTACACCGCGCAAGGCCAGGGGAATCAGCACCACGATGATCAGCGCGTTGAACACGATCGCCGAGAGAATCGCGCTCTGCGGGCTGGCCAGGTGCATGATGTTGAGCACGCCCAGCTGTGGATAAATCGCCGCGAACAAGGCCGGCAGGATGGCGAAGTACTTGGCCACGTCGTTGGCGATGGAAAAGGTGGTCAAGGCTCCACGGGTCACCAACAATTCCTTGCCGATCTGCACCACGTCCAGCAGCTTGGTCGGATCGCTGTCCAGATCGACCATGTTGGCCGCCTCGCGAGCGGCCTGGGTGCCGTCGTTCATGGCCATGCCGACATCGGCCTGGGCCAGGGCCGGAGCATCGTTGGCGCCGTCACCGCACATGGCCACCAGGCGTCCGTCGTTCTGCTCGTGGCGGATGCGCGCCAGCTTCTTCTCCGGCGTGGCCTCGGCCAGCACATCGTCGACCCCGGCTTCGGCGGCGATGGCGGCGGCCGTCAGCGGGTTGTCGCCGGTGACCATCACGGTACGGATCCCCAGTTTGCGCAACTCGGCGAAACGCTCGCGGATACCGGGCTTGACCACATCCTTGAGATGAATCGCGCCCAGCAACCGGCCAGCGGCGCAGACCAGCAGCGGAGTGCCGCCGCTCTGGGCGATCTTGTCGATCTCGCGGGCCAGTGCCGGAGCCAGGTCATCGCGCTTGAGGCCAACGAAATCCAGCACCGAGTCCACTGCCCCCTTGCGGTAGGCCTGGCCACGATAGTCGACCCCGGACAAGCGGGTCTCTGCGCTGAAAGGCACGGCCACCAGCAACTCGCTGCCCGGCTCGGGCTGTGGATAAAGTTCGCGCAGGTATTCGACGATGGACTTGCCTTCGGCCGTGTCGTCGGCCAGGGATGCCAGCAAGGCGGCCTCGGCCATGTCCCCGGCGTTGACGCCCGGGGCCGGGTGGATGGCGCTGCACCGGCGATTGCCGAAGGTGATGGTGCCGGTCTTGTCCAGCATCAACACATGCACGTCCCCGGCGGCTTCCACCGCCCGCCCGGACTTGGCGATGACATTCAGGCGTACCAGGCGGTCCATGCCGGCGATGCCAATGGCCGACAGCAGGCCGCCGATGGTGGTCGGAATCAGCGTCACCAGCAGTGCCACCAGGAACACCAGCGGCAAGCTGCCATTGGCGAAATGGGCGAACGGCTGCAGGGTCACCACCACCAGCAGGAAGATCAGGGTCAAGCCGATCAGCAGGATGTCCAGGGCCACCTCATTGGGGGTTTTCTGGCGCTTGGCGCCTTCCACCAGGGCGATCATGCGGTCCAGGGTCGACTCCCCGGGGTTGCTGGTGATACGCACCAGCAACCAGTCGGACACCAGCCGGGTGTTGCCGGTCACCGCCGAGCGATCGCCACCGGACTCGCGGATCACCGGCGCCGACTCCCCGGTGATCGCCGCTTCGTTGACCGCGGCGATGCCTTCGATCACTTCACCGTCGCCCGGGATCATTTCCCCGGCATCGACCCGCACCACATCGCCTTTGCGCAGGTTGGCCGCTGGCACCAGCTGGAAGCTGCCATCAGCACTCCTGCGCCGGGCGCTCAGGCCTTCGCTGCCGGCCTTGAGGCTGTCGGCACGAGCCTTGCCACGCCCTTCGGCCAGGGCCTCGGCGAAGTTGGCGAACAGCACGGTGAACCACAGCCACAGGGCGATCTGCGCGGCCACGAAAGTCGGCACCGCAGTGTTGGGCACCAAGCACAGCACAGTGGTGAGGATCGCGGTCAGCTCCACCACCAGCATCACTGGCGAGCGCTGCAGTTGCCGTGGGTCGAGCTTGACGAAAGCCTGGACCAGCGCCGGGCGCCACAGGGCGGACAGGCTGGTGGCCGACGACGGCGCAGAAGAGTGCTTGGCCTTGGCCACCGCATCGGCGACCTTGTTCGAGGTGGGAACATGCATATTCATCATCAGATCCTCAGAAGCCCATGCTCAGTTGTTCGGCGATGGGGCCCAGCGCCAGGGTCGGCAGGAACGTCAGGCCACCTACCAGCAAGATGGTCATGGTCAGCAAGGCCACGAACAGTGGGCCATGGGTGGGAAAGCTGTTCTGGCCTACAGGCGCGGGTTTCTTCAGGGCCAGGCTGCCAGCCAGGGCCAGTACCGGCAGGATGTAGCCGAAGCGACCGATCAGCATGCCCAGGCCCAGCATCAGGTTATGAAACGAGGTGTTGGCGCTGAAGCCACCGAATGCCGAGCCATTGTTGGCGCTGGCCGAGGTGTAGGCGTACAGCAGTTGGCTGAAGCCGTGGGGCCCAGGGTTGCTGATGGCTCCGGCCGGTCCTGGCAAGCTGGCGGCCAGCGCCCCCAGCACCAGCACGCCGATGGGCATGACCATCAGGGTCAGTACCAGCAGTTGCACTTCCCTGGCCTGGAGCTTCTTGCCCAGGTACTCAGGAGTGCGCCCGATCATCAGGCCGGCCAGGAATACCGCGATCAGCACATTGAGCAGCATGCCGTAGAGCCCGGCGCCGACACCGCCGAAGATCACCTCGCCCACCATCATGTTGATCAGCGCCACCATGCCGCTCAGCGGGTTGAGGCTGTCGTGCATGCCGTTGACCGAACCGTTGGAGGCGGCAGTGGTGGTCACCGACCACAGCACCGTGGCTGTGGTGCCGAAGCGCATCTCCTTGCCTTCCAGCGGCGCTGCCTGCTCCACGGCCGGATTGGCCAATGCCGGGTTGGGTTGGTATTCGGCCCACAGCGAGGTGGCACCGCCGATCAGGAACAGCGCCAGCATGCAGGCGATGATGGCCCGGCTCTGGCGCATGTCCTTGACGTAATGGCCAAAGGTGAAGACCAGCGCCACCGGGATCAGGATGATCGAAGCCAGTTCGAACAGGTTGCTCCAGGCCGTGGGGTTCTCGAACGGATGCGCCGAGTTGACCCCGAAGAAGCCACCGCCGTTGGTACCCAGTTGCTTGATGGCGATCTGGCTGGCCGCTGGCCCCAGGGGAATCATCTGGTCGTTACCTTGCACGGTCAGGGCGTCCACATAGTGAGCGAACGTCTGCGGCACGCCCTGCCAGACCAGCAGCAAGGCCAGCAGCACGCACAGCGGCAACAGGCCGTAGAGGGTGGCACGGGTCATGTCCGCCCAGAAGTTGCCCAGGGTGCGTACCGAGCGTCGGCCAATACCCCGGCACAGGGCCACCAGCACCGCCAGGCCGGTGGCCGCGCTGACAAAGTTCTGCACGGTCAGGCCGGCCATCTGGCTGAGGTAGCTCAAGGATGCCTCGCCGCTGTAGGCCTGCCAGTTGGTGTTGGTCATGAAGCTGACCGCGGTATTGAAAGCCAGGGTCCACTCCTGCCCCGGCAGGTGTTGCGGGTTGAGGGGCAAGTGGTCCTGGAACAGCAGGATGAAGAACAACAGGGCGAACCCGGCGAGGTTGAACGCCAGCAAGGCCAGGCTGTACTTCTGCCAGCTCTGCTCCAGTTGCGGATCGACCCCGGCGATGCGGTAGCACACACGTTCCACCGGCCCCAGGACCGGGGTCAGCCAGGTACGCTGGCCTTCCATCACTTTGTAGTAGAAGCGTCCCAGCCAGGGCGCAGGCACCAGCACCAGCGCGAAGAAGGCGAGGATCAGCCAATAGTCATAACTGTGCATCACCGTCGCTCCTAGTTCCGATCCGCGCACAACAGTGCAATCAGCAGGTAAACGAACAGGCCCACTGCAAGCAGTAACGACACCGCGTCCAGAATGTTCATGGAATGTCTCCGAGGTACGGCGATTGCCGCGAATGCAGACATTGTCCGCAGGCTGCCTGTAAAGGAACGAGAGCGACGGGATGGGTAGCCCATAAAGAAAGCGTAAAGACTCACCCCAAGGACGTTTACCAGAGCCATCACAAGGCCTGGGTGATGCCGGCGGCAGCGCTGGCGCCTCTCTTGAGCTCGCCCTGGCTAACCACCCTATATGCCTGCTTTATAAGCATGGCCTGGCCCAAGGCAGCGACCGGACAGGTATTTTTGCGGGGCTGGCCGGAACTGGGCTGTATCTGCCTCCGGCTCACTGGGCGTCGACGAGCATGTACTGACAGACGCCACGCTCTGCGGCACATGGGAACGCTACCCGGCAGAACGATCAGGCATACAATGGAACCCACGCAAAGTGCTTTGACTCAAAGCACCATAGACTGACTCCAGCACGAATCCACGTGCCTGGAGCACGCCCCTCAAGGAGAATCCTATGCCCTGGTATGCCTGGTTGATTCTGGTGGTTGCCATCGGCTCCATCGTCGGCGGCTTGATGCTGCTGCGTGACACCGCCAGCAAGGTAGAGCTGACCGAAGAGCAGCGCAGACGCGTGGCCGAGCGCAACGCAGAGATGGATGCCAAGGAAGCCCGTGACCGTTGAACCTGCCGGCCCCTGCACCCAAGGTGAAGGGGCCGTTCGCGGTTTATCGCTCCCAATCGGCCTGGGCCATCTGCAAGCCGTGCAAACCTTTGTAGGCTGCTCGCTCAGGCGGACTCCAGCCATCGAGCAATGACGGAGCCAGGCGGTAGATCTCCACGCCCAACGGACGGCAAACACTCAGTGGGTCCTGGGCCTCGGGCCCCCACATGGGTAATGACAGGTCGCCCCCCGGACACGTCGACAATGCGCAGAGCAAGTCTATCTCGGCGAAGAACTCCAGATAGTCCCCCTTCTGCGCCGGGCAGGCCTTCATGAAATACAGATCGTCGTGATTCAGGCCCGTGCACTGGAAGATATTCAATACGTCATGCACATCGAACTCGGTGAGGCCGTAAGGCAAGACAGCCCGAGTCAGATTCGAGTGGCAGTGGTGGTGAAAATCCTCGCCAGTGAGCATTCGATTCACATAAGGGTCGCAGCGGGTCCCCAGCAAATCGTGCAGGCGCCCACCATGCTCATCAACGCCATAATGTGCCAGGCTGTCATCGGTAATGGTGACCAGGGGGCGCAGGAACGGCAGGTTGGACCAGAGCCGATCATGAGTACTGACATGTGCCCCCTGTAATTGTCGGGTCCGCGCAGCCCACAAGCGCTCCCGCGGGTCATCGGCGTTCCAGACATTGAAGTCCCCCACCTGCGGTCCCACGGGGGTAGTTACCCGGAACACGTGACCAGCCGGGACCTTCCAGGCCCGACCGGTGCGGATGGGTACTTCGAACTGCTCGATCAACGTGCGTTGTGCCTGGTTATCGCGGATACGCTCGTAAAAAGCCGTATCCACCTGTAGCGCCGAACCTTTACTGACCTGATAAGCCGCCGGGTAGTCCTTGTACATCGGTATGCTCCTTGCCTGCTGATGGATGGATTAGCTGAACATGCTCAATAGCAAACGCTCGGAGTCGTGTAGATACGACTCCATGGCCTCGCCGGCAGAGTGTTTGTCGCCCTCTGCCAGCCATTCATGAATTTGGTGGTCACGCGCCAGCCAGGGTGCCTGGAACAGCGCTTCATCCGGTGCGCTGAAGAACAGCAGCCGCAATTGCGCGACGACTTTGGTGAAGAACTCATCCAGCAGGCGCGAATCCAGCAATCCCACTACATGCTGATGGAAACGCAGGCCATGGGTGCCGACGGAGCGCCAATCTTCTCGCTCCCTGGCCAACTCGGCGGCTTCGAGGGCCTCGAGCATATAATCGGACTGGTATTCGCGCAGCGGCCTGGCGTTGGCAATCGCCTGCAACTCAAGAGTCCGGCGAACTCGAAACAGGTCGCGCACGTCGTCGCTGTTCAAGCGCCGCACGGTCATGCCCTTATGACGAATGTAGAGCGCCAGGCCGTCCTGTCCTAGACGATGCAACGCCTCACGAATGGTGTTACGCGAAGCATTGTAAGTCCTGACCAGTTCACTCTCGAGCAGCGGCATGCCGGGTGGAAAGCGCCCACCAATGATATCTGCACGCAACTCCAGCGTGATGTAATCCGCCAGGGACAAACCATTGCTCATGGGAAGCTCTCGTGATTGTTCAACAATAGTTGAATAACCAGCAATCACTTATCGTGCCAACTGTTGACAACCGGGAGCTCCCTAAAAGTTGTCGAAAAACTGTAACCGGGAGCTAAAGACGACTTATAAGTAGAGTGTGATCTGCCGAACCTTGGTTAAAATGGCGACCTAGTTGTGGAGGTTTCTCATATGCGTTATTCAACAGATCACAAATCCCAGACCCATAAACGCATTATCAAAGAAGCTTCGGAAAGGTTCCGCCGTGATGGCATTGGCGCAACGGGTTTGCAGCCATTGATGAAAGCCCTTGGACTGACTCATGGCGGCTTCTACTCACATTTCAAGTCCAAGGACGAGCTGGTGGAGGAAGCGCTTTGTGCCGCCGCCGCCGACCTCGATGCTCATTGCGCCGCGCTGTTCGAACAAGAACACCCACTGCAGGCATTCATCGACAACTACCTTTCCGAGTGGCATCGCAGCTCTCCCCATGAAGGCTGCCCGTTACCCACCATGAGCCTGGAGCTCGGCCAGCGTGGCCAGCCCAGCACCACGAGCGATACAGTGCTCAACGCCAGGCGTATCCAGATTGAGGCCGCCCTGAAAGGTGAAAACAAAACGCAGCGCAGCTTGATGATCATGTCGGCTCTGGTGGGTGCCCTGATGCTTTCACGCAGCGTGGAGAATCCACAACTCGCGGCCCAGATACTAGAGATCGTACGAGAAGGTTTGAAAGAGCAGGAAGGCGGATAAGAACGGCGGTTGCAGGAGCTGAGTGCAACACGGTCATTGAATTGAAACTGGAGCATCATGCCGCATAGCCATGGCCTTCTGCATCACCTCGTCCATAACTTCGATTGGGCATTTGAAGTCGAAGCGCTTACGCGGTCGCATGTTCAGTTGCAGCGCAATGGCGTCCAGCTCCTCCTGGCTATGTACCGACAGGTCTGTGCCCTTGGGCAAGTACTGGCGAATCAGGCCGTTGATGTTTTCGTTGCTGCCGCGCTGCCAGGGGCTGTGCGGGTCGCAGAAGTAGATCGCCACGCCGGTTCTTTGGGTGATCTCGGCGTGTCGCGCCATCTCCCGGCCCTGGTCGTAAGTCATGCTCTTGCGCATCTCCAGCGGCATGCTATTGAGCGCGGCGCTGAAGCCTTCAGCGCCGAAGTCGCCGTCGCGTCGTTCATCTTCACCAACATCAGGTACCCACTGGTGCGTTCCACCAGCGTACCGACGGACGAGGCGTTGGCCTTACCCTTGATGAGGTCGCCTTCCCAATGCCCCGGCATCAGCCTGTCTTCAATCTCCGGCGGGCGCACATGAATACTGACCATCTCGGGGATCTGGCCGCGCCGATCCACGCCACCAGAGCGCGGCCGGCGCGTCGTCTTGCCTTGGCGCAGACAGATGATCAGCTCCTTACGCAGCTCACCCACTGGCAGGGCATAGATCGCGTTGTAGATCGTCTCGCGACAGACGTAGGCATCTCTGAGGCTAGGTATGTTCATGTGGCGCAGCTTGCCGGCAATCTGTTCGGGAGACAAACGCTCACGCAGCATATGAACCACCAGTTCGAAGCGCTCGCTCCCCGGCAGCAGCTTTCGGCTCGGTCGACAGACTTGGCGGCGGGCCTTCATCTGCTCCTGGGCCGCGCGGGCCGAGTAGCTGCCACAGACATCTCGATTGCGGCGCAGCTCTCGACTGATGGTCGAAGGAGACCTATTGATCAGGCGAGCAATCCTGCGCAGGCTGAAGCCCTGGGCGTGGCCGATTTGGATGGTGGCGCGTTCTTCAACGCTGAGTTCGGTATATGACATAGGGGCAGCACCGTACCGGAAAGGTCAGGTGTTGCACTCAGTTTTGCCGCCGCCAACAGGTTGTCCCTCCCCGCGCCACCCGGAGCAAAGTCAGCTGCAAGAAATCGGAACTTTGTGCAGCGTTTTCCCGCAATAGAAAGGCCGGTCATTGACCGGCCTTCATTGTTTATAGATGCAATGAGTCAGTTGATATCAAGCTTGTCTCGATTGCGCTCCAGGATGGCCTTGCCCTTTTACTTCCAGAAGTTCATCCACCGAAGCAAAAGCTCCATTCTCTTCGCGATAAGCGACTATCGCCCTGGCCTTGGCTTCACCAATGCCCAATAGCTCACGCTGTAATACAACCACATCAGCAGTGTTGAGATTGATCTTGCCCGCCCGAACCGCAGACTGCCCCTGCACCTCTTCGGAGACGAGCGGCATCGGCGTGACCGGCGCTGCTTGAGAGACCAAAGGCAGAGTGGAAAGAACTGCAAGGATCAGGGAGGAGAAATAGAGGTTACGCATAATGACGCTCCATGACATCGATAAGGAAAGCAGCTTTCCGAAGCTGCCTTCCAAACCTAGGAGATGCCGAGCGCAAGTCAAAAGCAGGAGAGTTACGGTTTATGTAGCATCACGGCTTGAGGCGACGCTGCTGGTACACCCAATCAACGATTTCACCATCCGGGGTGTAACCACTGACAGTCTCGCGAAGCAATTGACGAACTCTCGAATAGTCGTGACAGTCAAGCGCTGCGAGGAGTTCGTCGAGCTTGGCCTTGAGGGTATCCCAAGACAAGTAATCCTCATTGGCACTCATGATCATCGGGTGTTGGGTAGCGACTACGTTGTCACCAATCAGCAATTCTTCGTAAAGCTTTTCACCAGGTCGCAAGCCAGTGAACTCAATGGCAATATCGCCATGAGGGTTCTTTTCTGAGCGAACGCTCAACCCGGAAAGATGGATCATCTTCTCTGCCAGTTCGACGATTTTCACCGGCTCGCCCATATCCAGCACGAAAACATCTCCACCCTGCCCCATCGAACCGGCCTGGATGACCAACTGAGCGGCTTCAGGAATGGTCATGAAGTAACGAGTGATCTTCGGGTGAGTGACCGTCAACGGGCCACCAGACTTGATCTGTTTATGGAACAACGGGATAACTGAACCCGAAGAACCCAGCACATTGCCGAAGCGGACCATGGTGAAGCGAGTCTTGTTGACCCTTGCCACATTGGAGTTATCTCTAAACAACACCGGAGCCAATTCATGGCTAAGTGCTTGCAAGGTCAGCTCGGCCAAACGCTTGGTACTACCCATGACATTGGTAGGTCGCACTGCCTTATCTGTGGAGATCAAAACAAAGTTTGCAACACCGGCTTGAAGCGCAGCTTGAGCAGTGTTCAATGTCCCAGCGACATTATTCAACACGCCCTCGGCAATATTATGCTCCACCATCGGGACATGCTTATAAGCAGCAGCATGATAAACAGTGCTGACACTCCAAGCGCTCATGACTTCCAGCAGCTTTTCCGAATTACGAACAGAGCCTAATATTGGTAACAACTTCACCGACAGAGACTTCCGAGCAATACGCTGCTCCAACTCGGACAGAATGCTATAGAGATTAAACTCACTATGATCGAAAAGAATCAGTACCGTAGGTTGTAACAGCAGGATTTGCCGACACAATTCGGAGCCGATAGAACCTCCAGCACCAGTAACGAGGACATTCTGACCCTTGATACAGCGCTCCAGCAATTCTTCTTGGGCAGGAACCGCATCACGTCCTAATAGGTCAGCAATATCGACTTCTTGAATATCATCGACTTTAACCCGGCCACTTGCCAGATCCATAAAGCTGGGAACGCTTCGCACATGCAATGGAAATCCTTCAAGAAAACTCAAGATTTCACGGCGACGAGCACGATTAGACGAAGGAATTGCCAGTAATATTTCTTGCGCGCCTGTTGCCTTGATCATGCGCTGGATATGCTTGGGCTTATAGACCTGCAACCCCGAAATAACTCGGCCAGCAATGCTCAAGTCATCATCAATGAAGGCTACCGGGCGCATCAGGCGCCCCATTCGTAAAGCGGCGACCAACTGATTCCCTGCAGAACCAGCACCATAGATAGCGACGCGCGGCAGACCATCTTCTCGGTTAGTGAACGGTACATGGCGAACGGCAGAAAACCAGTCACCCAAGAAGTATTGGCGCATGGCCAGACGCAGCCCTCCAACCATGATCATACTGAGCCACCAGTAGTTGAAAATGATTGAGCGGGGAACGACATGTTGATGGTTGCTATACCAGTAGACCAGGACACCAAGGACTAAGGATGCAAGACTGACCGCCTTGATGATAGCGATTAATGCGTCGTTACCAAAGTAACGCATAACAGCGCGGTACATTCCAAATCGAATAAATAATGGAATAGCGACAACAGGCGCTGCCAAGAATAGCCAGAAATGGTAGATCAGTGGATTGACCATTTCATCTATTCCCAACCTGACGACAAAGGCCATCCACAATGCAGTCCAAAGGAGCACTACATCAGTAGATACCTGAATCAGTCGCTTTTTTCGTCTAGGCAGGCCCAGCAGCTTTGCACGAAACTTTTCCATAACCCCGTCGCCCACTAAAACAGCTCCTGATATCGTCACGTCAGCGGCTATTCTATCTTCCCCTGGCGATCCTAGCTTAAAATTTTTCCTAAACGGCACTACCCTTGCTCGATCTTCACCCATGGGACACGTGAAAAGTCCGAAAATCACTGAAACGCTTAGGATCCAGCTCTCCTCACGATGGCGGAAGCTCTTTCCAACTGAACTGCTAGATTCCAAATGGGCGAGTTCGAGCAACTGCCCCTGGGCCTCAGCCCTTTACTCCAGAGTAAAGCCCTCCTACCGACGTGGAGTACATCGACACAATCAGAAGAACGGTCTCTGAGCAAGATAGGCCAAGTGATATCATATAGACATGCCGCTTGGGCCTTGGCTACCCAAGATAAAACGGGAAACACCAAGCTATGCAAGTAGGTCTGAATGCCTGCTGGTGAACTGATTGATCTCCGACAAGGTCGCCATAGCAAGACTGGAGCAGGAGCCTAAACGAGAGAGTACGCCCAAGTATCACAAGCGCGCGAAAACGCTCTAGGCGTTTAGAAAATCATTTTAAATCAATGGATTGCATGCAGATCAATCAACAGCTAATGTCGCATCCTACGCTACCTCTGCCTAAGAAGTAGCTACCCACTCCAAAGGGCGATTATTATCACGCCCCTAGAGACAGGTCAAATGACGAATCAGCGCCGACCATCGACGGCCGCTTGAGCAACGTCAAGGATACAAAAATTGCGGCCAGCGCCCCCATTTCCTGGCCAAGGAGTCGGCATGAGCGAAAAAAACATCTTCGTTACACAACCCTACCTGCCCGCACTAGAGGAGTTCGTCCCTTATTTGCAACAGATCTGGGATAACAAGATCCTTACCAATGGCGGCCAAATGCACCAGCAACTGGAAGCAGAGCTGTGTGAGCATCTGGGTGTTGAATATATCTCGCTATTTAACAATGGCACCATTGCCTTGTTGACCGCACTTCAGGCAATGCGAGTTTCGGGGGAAGTCATCACAACCCCATACTCCTTTGTAGCTACAGCACATTCCTTGCTTTGGAATGGTATAAAACCAGTGTTCGTGGACATTGACCCACAAACACTCAATATCGATCCAAGCAAAATTGAAGCGGCTATCACCCCACAAACAACTGCTATTCTCCCCGTACACTGCTACGGCAACATATGTGACGTAGATGCCATTCAAAAAATAGCCGACAATTACAATCTAAGAGTTATTTACGACGCAGCCCATGCCTTTGGTGTAGAAGACTCTCGCGGCAGCATTTTGAGGCACGGCGATCTAAGCGTTTTAAGCTTTCATGCAACCAAAGTATTCAATACTTTTGAAGGTGGTGCGATCATCTGCCCAGACGCAAAAACCAAGAAGCGTATTGATCAACTGAAGAACTTTGGCTTTGTGGATGAAGTCACGGTTGTCGCTCCTGGCATTAACGGTAAAATGGCCGAAATAAACGCAGCTTTTGGACTATTGCAACTCAAGCACGTTGACGAGGCCATGCAGGCTCGGCAAAAAATTGACTCAACCTATCGCGAACTGTTGAAGAACATAAAAGGTATTCGTTTACTTGAAGGCACGGGACAGACAGTATCTAATTATTCATACTTCCCCATCCTGATTGAACCAGACTATCCCCTCAGTCGTGATGAACTCTACCAAAAACTTAAAGATCAAAATATATATTCCCGCCGGTACTTCTATCCACTGATTAGTGAATTCCCCATGTATCGTGGCATGTCCTCGTCCAAACGAAGCAACCTGCCAGTGGCTAACTGCATTTCTGAACGCGTCTTGTGCCTACCAATCTACCCGGCCCTGGAAGAGCAGTCGGTTGTGGATATCACTAAAATCATCAGCGATCTACAAGAGCAAGCTCAATGAAATTAGCAATCATGCAGCCATATTTTTTTCCATATATTGGCTACTTCGACTTGATTGCCTCTGTTGATAAATTTGTGTTTTACGATGATGTTAACTTTATAAAAAATGGCTGGATCAATAGAAATAGACTATATCTTTCCGGAGACGTTAGATATTTTACTGCACCGCTTTCCGGCGCCAGCTCTAATTCCAAAATTTTCGAAGTCCGCATCCAGCCGCGACAAGCCTGGACACGAAAATTATTGGAAAGTATTCGTCAGTCATATGCAAAAGCACCTAACTTCATAGAAACTTTCGACTTACTTCGAGATGTTCTCGATGGTGACAGTGAAAGTGTCTCCAGCCTTGCCCAGAAAAGCGTCCAAAAAAGCGCAGAGCGCCTGGGAATGTTAACAAATTTTATTGAGTCTTCTTCTATATACGAAAATTCCGACTTAAAAGGAACAGAACGAGTACTGGATATCTGCCTAAAGGAAGGAACCAAGGAATATATAAACCTTCCAGGTGGAAAATCGCTTTATGATGAGACCGACTTTCTCAAGAAAGGCATTAAACTGAGCTTCACAAATACATCTTTTATACCCTACGCCCAGTTTGACAGACCATTTTCCCCCGGGCTATCCATTATTGATATGATGATGTTCAACAGCTTTGAACAATGCAGAGAACTAATAAGCCAGGGGAACGCATGCTAGATAAACCCATTGGTGGATACTTTGAACTTGAGCTCCCTCCCAATGGCCCAGGTGCCTATCCGGGCTCGCTCAAGTTTCAATCAGCACGAGCTGCGTTTTGCGCCTTACTTCAAGTCGGTCGCCCCAGCCGCGTCTGGGTGCCTCGATATATTTGTGACGCCATGCTATCGCCACTCAAGGTAACTGGCATCGACTTTTCATTTTATGCACTAGAAGATGATTTCTCCATCGATACCAATCTTCAACTTGGTGCAGATGAATGGCTTCTCTACGTGAACTATTTTGGAGCATGCTCATATCAACAGCAGAGGATATTGCAACGCTTCAATCCTGCTCAAGTTGTGTTTGATCACGCCCAGGCTTTCTTTGCGCCACCACTTGACTGCCTAGCTACCATATATTCACCACGCAAATTCTTCGGCCTTCCTGATGGCGGATTGATGTTTACCCGCCTACCACTGACCCAACCGTCAATAGTCGACGAAGACTCGCTTCAGCGCTCAGCACACTTACTCAAGAGGTTAGCTGGAACACCTGAGTCTGGTTATAATGAATACCAGAGCGCAGAGGCAACCCTGGAAGGCGTAGAACCCAAAGGAATGTCCATACTCACTGGACGCCTGTTTTCCAGCATCGACTACGCTTTAGTTAAAGAAAAGCGAAACAAGAACTTCCAGTTTCTTCACAACGAATTAGCCGACCTCAACACACTGACCTTTGACATAGAGTCAATCGACGGTCCTCTATGCTATCCGATGCTTCCAGCTGCTCCAGTTCCACATAGTGACCTAGCCAAGCAACGAATTTTCGTCGCACGATACTGGCCCGACGTCATAACGCGCACGGCTCCTGATAGTAGAGAGCGCCTCCTTACAGAACGATTGCTCCCCCTATGCTGTGACCAGCGGTACGAGGAAAGCGACCTTCTACGCATGATTAACGCAATAAAGAGAGAATTATGAATATCTGCGGAAAAGTAGTAACACTACGCGCAATTGAATTAAGCGATATTGAACAACTCAATCGCTGGGCAAACGCGCCAGAACTGTGGGAAAAACTGGGCGGCTGGCACTTCCCTTACTCTAAGCAAAGTACAGAGCAATGGGTACGAAGCATCAACAACAATGACATGAAAAACCAGGTCTATGCAATTGAAACTGTAGATCAAGGGCTGGTAGGCACAGCCAATCTAGTAAATATTGATTGGAAAAATAAGAATGCCTTCCATGGCATGATGCTTGGGGACAAAGAAAGTCGCGGCAAAGGTTATGCTCAGGATACGGTCATGACCATCATGCGCTATGCCTTTGACGAACTAGGCCTGAATCGTCTCGATGGCGATATGATTTCAAGCAATGCCCTTTCAATAAACTTCTATACGAAACGTTGTGGATGGGAAGTAGAAGGCACCAAGAAAGATTGGTTCTATCGTAAAGGCCAGTATTTTGACAAAGTTGTAGTCGGTATTACTCGGGCAAGATATGAAGAGTTCTGCTCCTCCATCAATTACTGGGGCTGACTAAATGCAAAACCATATTTCTTTTGCTGAAATTTCTATCGGAATGCAGTTCTCGTACGAACAAACCATTACCGATGCTGATATCAAAGCGTTTTCTGGTATCTCCGGAGATAAAAATCCTGTTCATATGAGCGATGCGTATGCAGAACAGTCTCGTTATAAAAAACGAATTGCACACGGGCTAATGTCCGCGAGCTATTTTTCTGCAATTTTTGGAATGAAATTTCCAGGCCCCGGCTGTGTATATGTCTCGCAATCATTGAAATTTCTTCGACCGGTTTATATTGACGATACCGTCAGCGCCATTGTTACTGTAACAGCAATTGACGCAGACAAACGCAGGGTTTTTTTTGAAACAGTTTGTAAAGTAAAGAATAAAAATGTGATTTCGGGTGAGGCTGAAATATATATACCCTCACCAAAATAACGAGTTAATAAATTGTCTCTGAAACGCAACATTCTGGCAAACTATGCTAGCCAGCTCTATGTGACTGCCACAGGCATACTTATTCTTCCCCTCTATATTAAATACATGGGGGCAGAAGCGTATGGTCTAGTTGGTTTTTTCACAATGCTGCAGGCTTGGTTCACTCTATTGGACCTAGGGCTGACCCCAACCATTGGTCGCGAGACAGCTCGCTATCACGGTGGGGCCATGTCTGCTTTGGCTTTCCGGCAATTGCTTCGTAGCCTCACTGTCATTTTCACAATGATTGCAGTGATCGGTGGCACCACGCTATGGCTTCTGTCCGAGATAGTCGCTGCTCGATGGTTGAATGTCACAAGCCTACCAACGAACGAGGTAACTTTAGCCGTACAGATCATGGCGATCAGTGTGGCGTTACGCTGGCTTGGAGGCTTGTACCGAGGAGTTATCAGTGGAGCCGAGCGCTTAGTCTGGCTAAGTGGGTTCAACGCTCTGATCGCTACCTTGCGTTTTGTAGCAGTCTTTTTCAGCATGTATCTTTACGGATTCACACCGTTTGTATTTTTCATCCATCAGTTAGCCGTAGCAGCGCTGGAGCTATTAGGGCTGTATCTAAAAAGCCAGCGACTAATACCATCCATGCGCAACACAACAGAAAAAATAGGTTGGTCCTTTAGACCAATACAACCGCTCTTGAAGTTTGCGATGACTATCGCATTTACCTCCTCTGTCTGGGTGATAGCTACACAGACAGATAAATTGATTTTATCCGGTATTCTACCATTGGCAGAATACGGCTATTTCACCCTTGCAGTACTAGTTGCTAGCGGAATCACAGTTGTGAGCGGTCCAATCAGTAATGCCATTATGCCAAGAATGGCAAGATTGCATGCGGAAGGCCACGAGAAGGAGTTCATTGACGTCTATCGTCGAGCCACCCGACTGGTAAGCATCATTGCTGGTGCCGCTGCGATTACTATTGCATTCGGGGCAGAACAACTAATATTTACCTGGACAGGAGACGCCGATCTCGCGAGCAAAGCCGCGCAGATACTCCAGTTATATGCCATCGGTAATGGATTGCTTGCTGTTAGTGCATTTCCATATTACCTACAGTATGCAAAAGGCAACTTACGCTATCACCTGATTGGCAATATCGTTATGGTGATAGTACTAATACCTACAATAATCCTGGTAGCAACTCACTATGGTGGTATCGGAGCTGGGTATGTGTGGAGCATCACCAATGGTTTATTTTTGCTGACTTGGGTTGCGTTTGTTCATAGTCAATTAGAGCCAGGTCTGCATAAAAAATGGATGTTAAAAGATATTCTTATGATCAGCCTGCCTGCCGTTCTAGCCGCAGTATTCTTCAGCATGCTCGGAATAAACCATGAAACCAGGCTTTCGTCTTTATTATATGTAACTCTTCTTGGCGGCAGTGTGTTCTTGGCCAGCCTTCTTGGCGCAGGGGTTAACCATCGAACCCTGATGAAAGCACTTCAAAAGTTCAAAGGATAGGATTTCCCATGACGGCAATAAAAGCGTCTGTATGTGTAGTTACTTATAATCAGAAAAACTATCTACGAGATTGCCTGACTAGTTTACTAGAACAAGAGGTAGACTTTGAATACGAGATCATTATTGGTGACGACGCATCGACAGATGGAACAGCTGATATCGTAAGTGAGTTTTTCAGAAATTATCCTCAGCGTATAGTTTCTATCCGGCATGAAAAAAATGTCGGACCTACGGCCAACTATGTTTCCGTCCATAGTCAGGCACGCGGGGAATTTGTTTTCCATATGGATGGGGACGATATCGCATTTCCAAATAAGCTAAAGCGACAAGTCGAATTTCTAGAAAATAGCGACTGTGTGCTGGCATGGCACAAAGTCCAAGTATTTAACGACGCTGGTGAGATCAGTCGCATCTTGCATGAAAATCTATCCCAGATAGTTGATATCAATGCTATCACTCAAAAAGACTTGCTTCGCTACGGCATGTTGGGAGCCCACAGTTCAACAGCGTACAAAAAAAGCGCAATGCCAAACTTTAGAGAACTTAAAGGAGAGGCACTGGATTATTTTCTTGTCTGCCTTATTCTGGCATCAGGTAATGCAGGACGCGTTGAAGAAATATTAGGTGGGTATAGAGTTAATGCAGCGGCCACTACTGCCTCCAAGAAAGGGTCATTGTACTTCAAAGGTTCGCCCATTCGCGAATTGTACGCAGAGCATCTAAGCTATTTCTTAAAATCAAAAAATCAAAACACCGTCAAGCAAGATATATTTTTGAATGCATTTTTTAACTTTTTAGTCGATGTCAGATTTTTTCGACCAAGCTCTATAACCTTTTTCTCATTAGCAATTAGAGCATTTTCCCTCAAAGCGGCGTTAAAAATCCCCAGCTACTTAAGAAGTTCACTTGAGCTCAGGAAATGAAAGTAACTAATAACTCGCAGGCTTTAACCTGGAACCCGGTTATTTGCTTAGCTTTGCTATATTTTATTTCGAATTTATATTTTTTCTTCACAGTCTTTTCAGGAGAAGAAATTGGAATTGATAGTCTAAGCCAGAGATTCGATCAGAATACTTCGCTAATAGCCCTCTTGCTGCTTGGTTTATCATTTTTTTTCTTATTAGGCTTGTACTGGTCCAACACTAAACTGACGAGCACAAGAAATTTCGGGCTATCCAATAGCTGGGGTGGAGGAATATTTGCATATCAAACTCTATACCTCATTAATAGCCTATACTTCGGAGTAAACATTGCTGGTGTACAAGATGAAATAAAAAGTCCATTTCAATTTTTATTTACTCTATTTGATCCAGATACTTTATTTCTAGTGGTTGTAATTTCACTCAGATCACCACGTCTATTCTGGGCAAACACTGGACTCTATTTAATCTCGACCGTTATCAGAGGCTGGGGAGGCGCATTTGTACTAGTACCGATACTACTTCTCTGTAGATACTACCCAGTAAGAGTCAAACTATCATCAATTTTTTTGTTGGCTGGCTCATCCATAGTAATCTTACTCACCTCACCATTCATCATCGAAGCAAAGTGGCTAATACGCTCCGGAGCCGAACTAGGACAAGCTATATCCAATGTATTGGAAAGAGGATATCTAGAGTCTCTATACTCAACTTTAGAATATATATTTAGAAGATTTCAGATGTTTGGACACGTAGCGATACTCGTGGAAAATTCAGATATCACAGCTGAAGCCTACAACAACAATGAATTTATCCCTTACTGGGCTGATGGTTTACTACAATGGATAGCATTAAAATTTAACGGTACCGATATCATCCAATTAAATAGATACATGGTCAGCCATTTTTTTAACGTCGAAAATTCGGCATATAGTACTAATCCAGGACTAGCCGGATGGATGGCAATACTTGGTGAACGCTCTATATTTTTTTCCGCCTATATATTTCTCATCGTTTTCTTCCCTGCCTGGCTAGTAAGAAAATACGTTGGCATCCCTCACTTCTTGTTATTATATTCTTTCGTATTTATATGGTTATTCCATGGATGGATCGGCGCATACTTCAATTTTGCTATCTACTCAGCGTGCATAATCTTTACAAAAAAACTTTTTACATTCCGAAAAAGTTCTTTAACCATCACAAGCTAAAGAGAGATAAATAATGAGCTTTTCGGTATTAATGTCAGTTTATATCAAGGAAAACCCTGAATATTTGCGGGCATGCCTTGAGAGCTTGCAGATGCAGAAACTAAAAACTTCTGACTTAGTTTTAGTTGAAGATGGCCCTCTTACTGAGGCATTATACGAAGTCATTGAGCACTATAAAAACATATTGCCAATTAATAGTGTTAAACTTACGAAAAACCAGGGCCTGGCAAGCGCCCTCAATGAAGGGTTAGCCCACTGCCAATTCGAATTGGTAGCTCGTATGGATACAGACGATATTGCACTACCCGAGCGATTCGATCGACAGGTTTCTTTCATGGAAAGTCATCCAGATATCGACGTATCCAGCTCTTGGATTGAAGAACGCGATCAGAAAATGGAAAAAACTCTTTTCCTGAAAAAGCTACCCATCGACCACCTTGAACTTCTACTTTTTGCAAATCGACGCAACCCTTTAAACCATCCATCTACAATATTTCGAAAAAGTCAAGTGCTCTCAGTGGGGGGCTATCCGCTGATCTTTCCCGAAGACTACGCGCTTTGGAGCCTTATGATGGTAAAAGGCCTAAAATTCTCCAACATTCCAGAAGTTTTACTTTATATGCGTACCGGTGAAGACTTTATTGGCCGACGCGGCTTGAATTTTCTAAAAGGGGAAATCAAGCTATTAAAGTATCAACGTAAAATCGGATTTTTAAGCTTTAGAAGTTACTTATTCAACTTAGTAGCTCGCACAGCTGTACGATTGCCACCTCCAGCGATACGGCGCTTTCTTTATAAAATATCCAGATAATTATTAAGCCAAAGAGTACTACTGTAGGGCATGACAAGTATTAATCATATGACGGTCCTACCTCAAAATCGGATTATCAAAAATTTACGGAGGCTTTCATGAAAGTACTTGTGACAGGAGCGACAGGGTTTGTAGGTCGTTCTCTGCTGCAGTGGTTACTCAGGCAGCCAAATTACGATGTAGTTGGAGCTTGTCGCAGCCCACAACAAGCAAGAACTAGTTCGCCGGAGATTATCTCTGTTGGAGAGTTATCTGCCGAAACTGACTGGCAAGCGGCCTTAACTAATGTAGAGGTAGTTGTCCACCTTGCTGCTCGCGCCCATGTTCTGAAAGAGCAAGATGCGGATCCTAAAACTAAGTTTCAGCGTACGAACGTAGATGGAACTTTAGCTTTAGCCACTCAAGCACTTGCCGCAGGTGTCCGTCGCTTCATATTTATCAGTTCAATTGGTGTAAACGGCAACTTCACTAGCGGGCAAGCATTCAACGAAACCTCCACACCAGCCCCTCATGCAGATTATGCGCGGTCCAAGCTCGAGGCTGAGTCCCGGCTGCAGGATTTACTTAACGAGACAGAAATGGAACTCGTTATCATTCGCCCACCTCTTGTTTATGCCGGTCATGCTCCTGGTAATTTTCGTCGACTGCAGAAACTCATCGCATCCAATGTACCTTTGCCATTTGCTATGGTGAAGAATCAGCGCAGCATGATTGCGTTGGAAAATCTAGTTGATTTTATTGGCTGCTGCATTCAACACCCGTTGGCGGCAAACGAACTCTTTCTAATCTCGGATAATGCAGATATCTCAACGGCACAAATGGCTCGCTATCTAGCCAAAGGTATGGGACGCAAGGCGACTCTCCTGCCAATTCCTAGAAGATTTCTATACTGGGGAGCAAAACTGCTTGGCAATGAAGGTTTGTATATACAACTATGTGGCTCTCTTGTTATTGATTCTAGAAAATCACGTACCCTTCTTGGATGGCAGCCACCAGTATCTTCCGAAGATGCTCTGGTAACCGCAGGTCATGATTTTAAAGCGCTATCTAACACTAATAGCTAAGTACTCATTCTTGAATAAATGCTTCTAAATTAAGGTTTGGTTAATGAATCTCTGGTGGTGGTTACCGTTAGTAATTTTTCTGGCAGTTTTACTGACTGGCGTTTTGAGGCGCTATGCTTTAGCTCATAGCTTAATTGATACTCCTAATGCTCGCAGCTCACACTCCATACCAACACCGCGAGGCGGTGGAGTCGCAATTGTTGTCGTATTTCTTCTTGGACTACCAGTGCTTGCGCTAATCGGAGAGGTAAGCTGGTCCTCCGTCTGGAGCTTGCTTGGAAGTGGTGCAGCAGTAGCCGCCCTGGGATTCCTCGACGACCATGGTCACATCGCTGCACGCTGGAGACTACTTGGACATTTTGTAAGTGCAATCTGGGCATTGTTGTGGATCGGAGGGCTACCACCGCTAGCAGTATTTGGTATTTCCCTTGATCTAGGTTGGCTTGGCTACGCATTGGCGGCCATCTACCTAGTCTGGATGCTTAACCTTTATAACTTCATGGATGGTATTGATGGTATTGCCAGTCTTGAGGCTATTTGTGTGTGTCTCGGCGGCGCAGCACTGTATTATCTTGTAGGAGAATCAGCCTCAGCCATACTACCTATGACACTGGCATGTGCTGTTCTTGGGTTTCTATTCTGGAACTTTCCACCTGCTCGAATTTTTATGGGCGATGCAGGAAGTGGTTTCCTGGGTTTGACCCTAGGTACCCTCTCACTTCAGGCTGCCTGGACGAAGCCTGAACTGCTTTGGAGCTGGATTATTCTGCTCGGTGTATTTGTTGTAGACGCTACCTTCACGTTGCTACGGCGCTTGCTAAGGGGCGATAAAGTATACGAGGCGCACCGTAGCCACGGCTACCAATACGCATCTCGGCATTTTGGCAAGCACTTACCCGTTACTCTCGCAGTTGGTGTTATCAATATTATTTGGTTGTTGCCCGTTGCTCTTTGGGTTGGGCTCGGTGGAGTAGATGGATTACTCGGTGTTTTGATAGCTTATACCCCATTAGTAGTACTCGCCATTCTGTATAGTGCTGGAAAATTAGAGCAGCCACCGGCAACATGAAGCTCAGGCTGTAAACACTTTCATGCCAGACTTCATTTGAAATAAAAGATAAAGGACGATCATATGGAGGCTGGAATGACAGACAAACTCAAACACTACACACATTCGGTGTTTTATGCTTGATTCTATTTTAGTTACTGGTGGCGCAGGCTACATTGGCTCTCATGTAGTCGTTACTTTACTGCAGTCGGGGTATAACGTTATTGTATTGGATAACTTGTGCAATAGTTCAGCCATATCATTAGATCGAGCCTACCAGATAACCGGGCGAAAGCCAGTTTTTGTGAAAGGTGACGTTCGCGATAGAGAGCTATTGGACAAGTTACTTACACAGTACCAAATTTCGAGCGTACTGCACTTTGCGGGGCTTAAGGCCGTAGGTGAAAGCACACACGAACCACTAAAATATTATGACAACAATGTTGTAGGAAGTATCGAGCTTTGCCAGGCCATGGCTTCAGCTGGAGTTTTCAAACTAGTCTTCAGCTCATCGGCCACCGTGTATGGGGAACCCGAGCAAATGCCTATCAGTGAGAGCTTCGCGACAGGAGCACCAACCAACCCTTACGGGCGCTCGAAGCTAATGACTGAACAGGTTCTCATGGACTTAGCTTCTGCGGATCCACGTTGGAGCATTGCATTGTTGCGCTACTTCAATCCTGTTGGCGCACACCCGACGGGATTAATAGGCGAAGATCCTAATGGAGTACCAAACAACTTGCTACCTTACATCAGCCAAGTTGCAATAGGAAAACTCAAGGAACTTACAGTTTTTGGATCAGATTACCCCACAAAGGATGGCACAGGTGTGCGTGACTATATTCATGTGGTTGACTTAGCCGACGGACACTTGAAGGCCTTGCAAGCTATCAATAGTAAACAAGGACTCAATATCTGGAACTTGGGAACAGGTAGGGGGTATAGTGTTCTTGAAATGGTTCGAGCTTTCGAACAGGCTAGTAATCAGGTCATTGCTTATCGTATGGCACCACGCCGCCCTGGAGATATTGCAGAATGCTGGGCTGCCCCGGCTAAAGCCGAACAGGAACTTGGCTGGAAAGCTGAACGGACTCTGAACGACATGATGACTGACACTTGGCGGTGGCAGTCTTTAAATCCTAACGGTTACACTGAATAAAGATTATGTAAGAGTAAATCCCGTTTTCGCAAAATGCCCAATGCAGTACATTGGGCATTTTCATTGTGGCCCAATATGTAAGGCTCACTTCCTGTGTTCATTCCTGCGCCTGAGCTTCCTCATACGAAATCTATATCAAAACGGCAGGAGCTCCTCCGTTTTAGGCTGCTGCTCCCATTAGAAGAAGCACTAAATGAGCATGCTATATCTTTTCTTTTTCATTGAATTAATACACAAGGACTATGGGTTTAAACTTTATCAATTTTTTGCCAAACCTCCCTTGCCATATAGTACTACCAGTGCCGGTCGATATTTCCTCATATAAAACCAATGAAAACGCCATCACTATCTGAGCGTTATTCTGGGCCTTTAAACGTTTTCGTCACTGGATGAGTGTTCTGAGCGCTTTACATTGCAACCGTGAGGCCGCCTCAAGCTGAAAAGGAACTGGAAGTTGCGCCTGCTATTCTGCAACAGAGCACAAGGCAATGCACATCCAGGTGAAATATGAAGTCATTGGTTCAAAAAATAATTACTTAAAAAAGATGCAACGAAGGCAAGCTACGCATAGCGCCCCTTCAAACTAAAGCGCTGCCTACTCCTCATCCTCATTGACCCGATCACGCAGTTCTTTTCCCGGTTTAAAGTGAGGAACAAATTTTCCATCAAGGCTGACAGATTGCCCAGTCTTGGGGTTACGACCTACACGAGGAGCGCGGTAGTGTAATGAGAAACTGCCAAAGCCACGAATTTCGATTCGATCACCAGTGGCCAGGCACTGGGACATTTGCTCAAGCATGGTTTTGATGGCCAGCTCAACGTCTTTGGATGAGAGAAGCCCTTGATGGGTGACAATTCGCTCGATCAACTCCGACTTCGTCATATTTTTCCCTTCTTTTTCAAGCAGCTAGGAAAAGCACACCGAAGGTTTTAGCATGACCAGATTAATTTGAACAGCCCAGGATCGACTTATCTTCGATAAAGAGGACTTACCTGTAGAGCTGTAGTCAGTCCAGAACCAGTTTTTCTACGAGCCAACACTGGAGAAATATCGCAACCTGAAAGAGATACAACAACCGCCACAGCATTGAGCCGTGCATCCCTCCAAAAAATCCATTTAGCCCTGAAAATAGATTTACCCCGGCACACTACTGCTTACGTCGCTACCAAGCCTGTAGTCCTCTGTAGCAAGGGATTTAGGGCAGGCCCATTCAGGACGAAAAAAAAGCACAAAAAAAGGGCGACCGAAGTCGCCCTTTTTATGGTCAAGTAGAACTTAGTTCTGCTTTTCCATTTGTGCACGCAGCAGGTCACCCAGAGTGGTAGGACCAGCAGCGATATCCGAAGTAGCTGGCTTGTCGCGCAGGCTTTGGATAGCTTCTTTCTCGTCTTCAACGTCTTTCGACTTGATCGAGAGCTGGATTACACGGCTCTTACGGTCAACGCTGATGATCTTGGCTTCAACTTCTTCGCCTTCCTTCAGGACGTTACGCGCATCTTCAATGCGGTCACGGCTGATTTCAGAGGCTTTCAGAGTAGCTTCGATATCGTTGGCCAGGGTGATGATGGCGCCTTTGGCGTCAACTTCTTTCACAACACCCTTAACGATTGCGCCTTTATCGTTCTCTTGTACGTACTCGGAGAACGGATCGCTTTCCAGCTGCTTGATACCCAGGGAAATGCGCTCACGCTCTGGGTCAACAGACAGGATGACGGTGTCCAGCTCGTCGCCCTTCTTGAAGCGACGTACGGCTTCTTCGCCCACTTCGTTCCAGGAGATGTCGGACAGGTGAACCAGACCGTCGATGCCGCCGTCCAGACCAATGAAGATACCGAAATCGGTGATCGACTTGATGGTGCCGGAGATCTTGTCGCCCTTGTTGAACTGGCCAGAGAAGTCTTCCCATGGGTTGGACTTGCACTGCTTGATGCCGAGGGAGATACGACGACGCTCTTCGTCGATGTCCAGAACCATAACTTCCACTTCGTCGCCGACTTGTACGACTTTCGAAGGGTGGATGTTCTTGTTGGTCCAGTCCATTTCCGAAACGTGTACCAGGCCTTCAACGCCCTCTTCCAGCTCAGCGAAGCAGCCGTAGTCGGTCAGGTTGGTTACACGAGCGGTAACGCGGGTGCTTTCTGGGTAACGAGCCTTGATGGCAACCCACGGATCTTCGCCCAGTTGCTTCAGGCCCAGGGAAACACGATTGCGCTCGCGATCGTACTTCAGAACCTTGACATCGATCTCGTCGCCAACGTT
Organism: Pseudomonas sp. BIOMIG1BAC; assembly: GCF_001705995.2. Classification (NCBI taxonomy): domain Bacteria; kingdom Pseudomonadati; phylum Pseudomonadota; class Gammaproteobacteria; order Pseudomonadales; family Pseudomonadaceae; genus Pseudomonas; species Pseudomonas sp. BIOMIG1BAC. The sequence goes on from NZ_CP049045.1 coordinate 5,749,628, forward strand.
GACGATTTCGGATGGGTGCTTGATGCGCTTCCAAGCCATGTCGGTGATGTGCAGCAGGCCGTCGACGCCGCCCAGATCAACGAATGCACCGTAGTCGGTGAGGTTCTTGACGATACCTTTGACTTGCTGGCCTTCCTGCAGGGATTCCAGCAGAGCTTCACGCTCAGCGGAGTTCTCGGCTTCGAGGACGCTACGACGGGAAACGACAACGTTGTTGCGCTTCTGGTCAAGTTTGATGACTTTAAACTCGAGCTCTTTGCCTTCCAGGTGCGTGGTATCGCGCACTGGACGGACATCAACCAGAGAACCTGGCAGGAACGCACGGATGCCGTTAACGTCGACAGTGAAGCCGCCCTTAACCTTACCGTTGATAACGCCCTTGACCACTTCTTCGGCTGCGAAGGCTGCTTCCAGAACGATCCAGCATTCAGCGCGCTTGGCTTTTTCACGGGAGAGCTTGGTTTCACCAAAGCCGTCTTCAACCGAATCCAGAGCAACGTGAACTTCATCACCAACATTGATGGACAGGTCGCCAGCATCGTTGTAGAACTGCTCAAGCGGGATCAGCGCTTCAGACTTCAGACCAGCGTGTACGGTTACCCAACGCGCTTGGTAGTCGATGTCGACGATAACACCGGTGATGATGGAGCCTGCCTGAAGGTTCAGGGTTTTTAGGCTTTCTTCAAAGAGTTCCGCAAAGCTTTCGCTCATTTTAATTCCTGTTGATGAGGGCGAAGAATCCGCCCATCTGCCACATTCCAGACAATGTGGGTTACGTTCATATAAAAGAAAGATCGCAGGACTATGACTGGTCCCCCGCGACCTTCCTTGTTCACCCGGCGATATCGCGAATAGCGATTTCGCTCAAGATGCGTTGCAACACCTGATCGATGGATAACTCCGTGGAGTCCAGCTGAATAGCGTCCACCGCTGGTTTAAGCGGGGCCACGGCTCGCTGGGTGTCGCGCTCATCGCGCTCACGAATCTCATCTAGCAGACTCGACAGACTAACACCATCGACTTTTCCCTTCAACTGCAAGTAGCGGCGGCGTGCACGCTCCTCGGCACTGGCCGTCAGGAAAATCTTCAATGGCGCATCGGGAAACACCACCGTTCCCATGTCACGTCCATCGGCCACCAGCCCCGGCAGTTCGCGAAAAGCCCGTTGCCGCTGCAACAGCGCCTCGCGTACCGCTGGTAGAGCCGCAACCTGAGAAGCCCAGGCACCGACCTGCTCATTACGCAGGTCGTCGGTCACATCGTCGCCTTCCAGGATGATCCGTTGCGGATGGCTTTCGGTCGCACCAAGAAACTGAACGTCCAGGTGAGCCGCCAACAGCTTCAACGACTCTTCATTGGTCAGGTCGACCCCATGATTACGCGCAGCGAACGCCAACAATCGATACAAGGCACCAGAATCCAGCAGGCACCAGCCCAAATGCTCGGCCAGCTTGCCAGCGATGGTGCCCTTGCCCGAACCGCTAGGCCCATCGATGGTAATTACAGGGGCCTTGCTCATCACGACTGGGCCTCTTGCGCGACACGAATACCAACCTCGGCGCAAAGCGCGAGGAAGTTAGGGAAAGAAGTGGAGACGTTGGCGCAATCATGGATGCGAATTGGCGCGTTGGCACGCAGCGAGGCCACACTGAACGCCATGGCAATTCGGTGATCGCCATGACCATGGACTTCACCGCCGCCAATCTGGCCACCATCGATGATAATGCCATCCGGCGTCGGTTCGCATTTGACGCCCAGCGTGAGCAAGCCGTCGGCCATGACCTGGATACGATCGGACTCCTTGACCCGCAGCTCCTCAGCCCCACGCAACACCGTGCGCCCTTCGGCACAGGCGGCCGCGACGAACAGTACCGGGAACTCGTCGATCGCCAGCGGGACCAATTCCTCCGGAATCTCGATCCCCTTGAGCTTGGCTGCGCGCACATGCAAGTCTGCAACCGGTTCGCCACCCACTTCACGCTGGTTTTCCAGGCGAATGTCGGCCCCCATCAAGCGCAGGATGTCGATGACTCCGGTACGAGTCGGGTTGATCCCCACATGCTCCAGCACCAGTTCGGAGCCCTCGGCGATCGAAGCGGCCACCAGGAAGAAGGCCGCGGAGGAGATATCCGCCGGCACCTCGATATGGGTAGCCTTAAGCTTGCCACCGGAGGCCACCGAGGCGGTCGCCCCTTCGACATCCACCGAATAACCGAAGCCGCGCAGCATGCGCTCGGTATGGTCGCGAGTCGGCGCTGGCTCGGTCACAGTGGTCTTGCCTTCGGCATACAGCCCCGCCAATAGCAGGCAGGATTTCACCTGGGCGCTGGCCATCGGCAAGGTGTAGGTCAAGCCCTTGAGCTTGTGCCCGCCACGAATCACCATCGGAGGACGACCTTCGGCCGCCGTCTCGATTACCGCACCCATTTCCCGCAACGGGTTGGCCACACGATTCATCGGACGCTTGGACAGCGACGGGTCGCCAGTCAGGGTGCTATCGAATGTTTGCGCCGCCAACAAACCGGAAAGCAGGCGCATCGATGTACCGGAGTTACCCAGGTAGATCGGCCCTGGCGCTGGCTTCAAGCCATGCAGGCCAACGCCGTGGATGGTCACTCGGCCGTGATGCGGGCCTTCGATAACCACGCCCATGTCGCGAAAAGCCTGCAGCGTGGCCAGAGCATCTTCACCTTCGAGGAAACCCTCGACTTCAGTGGTGCCCTCGGCCAAGGAGCCGAGCATGATCGAGCGATGGGAAATCGATTTGTCACCTGGTACGCGAATCCGCCCACTCAGGCGGCCACCAGGATTTGCCAGGAAAATCATATCGTTGGAGTTCATAGCGTCCACATAGGCCCGACGGGCCAGGATTTTGCCGAAATGCTCGCGGGCTACCCGGGCGCGAGTGAATACGCCCAACAGCTGGTGCCCGTCCCCTGTATCGACCGCGTCGCGCAAGGCGTCGAGGTCATTGCGAAATGTATCGAGTGTGCGCAGGACCGCTTCGCGATTAGCGAGAAAGATGTCGTGCCACATGACCGGGTCACTGCCGGCGATTCTGGTGAAATCGCGGAACCCGCCGGCAGCGTAACGGAAGATGTCGAGATTTTCACTGCGCTTGGCCAGCGAGTCGACCAGGCCAAATGCCAGCAAATGCGGCAGATGGCTGGTTGCAGCCAGAACTTCGTCATGACGCTGGACCTGCATATGTTCGACATCTGCCCCCAATTCACGCCACAGCCCATCGACCAGAGCCAGCGCCAGCGGATCGGTCTGCGCCAGCGGCGTCAGGATTACCTTGTGCCGACGAAACAGCTGAGCATTGGAAGCCTCGACACCGCTTTGCTCGGAACCGGCGATCGGGTGCCCGGGCACAAAACGCGCAGGCATGCCGCCAAAGGCCTCGGTAGCCGCCCGCACCACATTACCCTTGGCACTGCCGACATCGGTCAGCACCGCCCGCCCCAGGTCCATGCCAGCCAGCTTGCCCAGCAGCTTCTCCATGGCCAGGATCGGCACTGCCAGTTGAATGACATCGGCCCCCTGGCAAGCCAGGGCGAGGTCTTCCTCACAGCGGTCCACCACCCCCAGCTCGACCGCCAACCGACGGGACTGGGGATCCAGGTCGACACCAACAACTTCGCGGCACATGCCACTTTCACGCAAGCCCTTGGCAAACGAGCCGCCAATCAAGCCGAGGCCAATCACCACCAGGCGACCGATCATAGGTACAGCAGATTGCATTGGAATGACATCAACCACGGGCCATGACCTTGGCCAGGGCCTCAAGGAAGCGAGTATTTTCCGCTGGCAGGCCAATGGTCACCCGCAGGTGGTTGGGCATCCCGTAATTGGCCACAGGACGCACGATCACACCCTCACGCAACAACCCTTGGAACACCGGGGCCGCCTCGCGTCCCAGGTCCACGGCGACGAAGTTGCCCTTGGACGCAATCCAGCTCAGCCCCAGGTCACGGAACCCCGCCTGCAGCTGATGCATGCCGGCCTCGTTCAAGCGACGACTTTCAGCCAGGTACTCCTCGTCTTGCAGCGCCGCGCAAGCCGCCGCCAGGGCGAGGCTATTGACGTTGAAGGGCTGACGCACCCGATTGAGCACATCCGCCACAACTGCGGTCGAGAGCCCATAGCCGACCCGCAGGGCCGCAAGGCCATAGGCCTTGGAGAAGGTCCGCGACACCAGCAGGTTCGGGTAAGCCGCCAGGAAATCCAGTCCATCGGGCAAGTCACTGCCCTCGGCGTATTCGATATAGGCCTCGTCCAGCACCACCAGCACATGGGCCGGCACATCCTGGAGAAACTCGTCCAGGGACTCGGCATCGAACCAAGTCCCCGTCGGGTTGTTGGGGTTGGCAATGAACACCACCCGGGTTTGCCCATCGATAGCCCTGAGCATGGCGGGCAGGTCGTGCCCCCAGTCCTTGGCCGGGACCACCTTCGCCTGGGCACCCACCGCCTGGGTGACAATCGGGTAGACAGCAAAAGCATGCTCGCTGAATACCGCGTTCAGGCCCGGGGCCAGGTAGGCGCGAGCGACCAGTTCGAGAATGTCGTTGGAGCCATTGCCCAGGGTCACCTGCTCGACCTCGATACCGCAGCGCTGGGCCAACAGGGACTTGAGAGCGAAACCGTTGCCATCCGGATAGCGGGTCAGCTCGGCCAGCTCCTCGCGGATCGCAGCCAGGGCCTTGGGACTGGCACCCAGCGGGTTCTCGTTGCTCGCCAGCTTGACGATGGTCGCCGGATCGATATCCAGCTCACGGGCCAGTTCGTCCACGGGCTTGCCCGGAACGTACGGCGAAAGTTGTTGCACGCCTGGCTGCGCCAGGGCGAGGAAGTCGCCACTCATTGTTTAAGCCTCAGAGAACCGCTTTCGGGTAGGAACCCAGCACCTTGAGTGCCACTGCTTCCTGACTGATCTTCTCCAGCACACCCTTGACCAGCGGGTCGCGGTGGTGGCCGACGAAGTCGATGAAGAACACATAGGTCCATTTGCCGCTACGCGAAGGACGGGTCTCGATTCGCGTCAGGTCGATACCGTTGTCGTGAAACGGCACCAGCAGCTCGTGCAATGCACCCGGCTTGTTGCTCATGGAGACGATGATCGATGTCTTGTCGTCGCCAGTCGGCGGCACCTCCTGGCTACCGATCATCAGAAAGCGCGTGGAGTTGTCCGGACGATCCTCGATCTTCTCGGCCAGACGAGTCAGGCCGTAAAGGCTCGCCGCCATGTCACCGGCGATCGCCGCCGAGTTCCATTCGCCCTTGACTCGCTTGGCCGCCTCGGCGTTGCTCGATACCGCCACACGCTCGACATTCGGATAGTGCGAGTCCAGCCACTTGCGGCACTGGGCCAGGGACTGGGCATGGGAGTAGATACGACTGATGCTGTCGGTCTTGGTGTTCTCGCCCACCAGAAGGTGATGGTGGATACGCAACTCCACCTCACCGCAAATCACCATGTCATGCTCGAGGAAGCTATCGAGCGTGTGGTTAACCGCGCCTTCGGTGGAGTTTTCCACAGGCACCACGCCAAAGTTGACGGCACCAGCCGCCACCTCGCGAAACACTTCGTCGATCGCAGCCATCGGCTTGCTGATCACCGCATGGCCGAAGTGCTTCATCGCCGCCGCCTGGGTAAAGGTCCCCTCAGGACCGAGGTACGCCACTTTCAGCGGCTGCTCGAGCGCCAGGCAAGAAGACATGATTTCACGGAACAGCCGCGCCATTTCTTCGTTGTCCAGCGGGCCCTGGTTACGCTCCATCACCCGCTTGAGAACCTGGGCCTCGCGCTCGGGACGATAAAACACCGGGGACTCGCCTTCCGTCAGGGTAGCCATCTTGACCCGGGCGACTTCCTGGGCGCACCGCGCACGCTCACTGATCAGCTCCAGGACCTTTTCGTCCAGGGCATCAATGCGCAGGCGCAAGGCCTTGAGTTCTTGCTCAGACATCAGCCATGTTCCTTCTCGAACTCCGCCATGTAGGTCACCAGCGCGTTGACCGCATTGATGTCCACGGCGTTGTAGATGGAAGCCCGCATGCCACCCACCGAGCGATGGCCCTTGAGGTTCAACAGGCCACGCGCGTCCGCGCCGGCGAGGAACGGCTTGTCCAGGCGGTCATCGGCCAGGCGGAACGGTACGTTCATCCACGAACGATCGGCCTTGTTGATCGGGTTGCTGTACAGGCCGCTGGCATCGATGAAGTCGTACAGGGTGCGCTGCTTGACGTCATTGAGCTTGGCAATGGCCTGCACCCCACCCTGCTCCTTGAGCCATTCGAATACCAGGCCGGACAGGTACCAGGCCAGGGTCGGCGGAGTGTTGTACATCGAACCGTTATCCGCCGCGACCTTGTAATCGAGCATGGTCGGGCACAACGGCCGGGCACGTCCCAGCAAGTCTTCACGAATGATGTTCACCAGGATGCCGCTAGGGCCGATGTTCTTCTGCGCACCGGCATAGATCATGCCGAAGCGAGAGATATCCACAGGACGCGAGAGGATGTCGGAGGACATGTCGGCCACCAACGGAACCTCACCGGTTTCTGGAATCCAGCTGAACTCCAGGCCACCGATGGTTTCGTTCGGCGCGTAATGCACATAGGCCGCATCTTTCGACAACTGCCACTCGTCCTGCCCCGGAATCGAGAAGTAATCGTAGGGCTTGGCGCTGGCCGCCACATTCACCTGGCCATAGCGAGAGGCTTCCTCGATGGCTTTCTGCGACCAGATGCCGGTGTCGACATAGTCGGCCTTGCCGCCTTCAGGCAACAGGTTCAGGGGAATCTGGGCAAACTGCTGGCTGGCGCCGCCTTGCAGAAACAGCACTTTATAGTTCGAGGGGATATCCAGCAGGTCACGCAGGTCCTGCTCGGCCTTGGTGGCGATGGAGACGAACTCATCGCTGCGATGGCTCATCTCCATGACCGACAGGCCCTTGCCATGCCAATCCAGCAATTCGGCCTGGGCACGCAACAGGACAGCTTCAGGTAGCGCAGCGGGACCTGCGCAGAAGTTATAGGCTCGTTTGCTCACATCCACTCTCGCTATGCATTCACGGTAGCGGACAGAGCAAACACTCTGCCCTGCTACGATTTATTTAGTCTTGCGACTCTTCTTCGGCTGCGGCACCTGCCTGGCCATCGCTGGCCTCATCCGACTCGGCTGCCGTACGCTGCGCAGCTTCCTCGAAGTCACCGCCCTCCTCGCCTTCCAGCTCGTCACCCTCGATTTCCGAAGGTTCCTGCACGCGCTCAAGGCCTACCAGGGTCTCGTCGTTGGCCAGCTTGATCAGGGTCACGCCTTGGGTATTACGGCCCAGGCTCGACACTTCGTCGACACGGGTACGCACGAGGGTACCCTGATCGGAAATCAGCATGATCTCCTCTCCGTCCAGCACCTGCACCGCACCGACCAGACGACCGTTACGCTCGTTGCTGACCATGGCGATAACGCCCTGCCCGCCACGCTTGTACTCGGGGAACTCGGTGATGGCGGTACGCTTGCCGAAACCACGCTCGGAAGCGGTCAGGATCTGGCTGCCCTCTTCCGGAATCAACATGGAGATCAACTTCTGGCCTTCTGCCAGGCGCATGCCGCGTACGCCGCGAGCGGTACGCCCCATGGCGCGGACATCGGACTCCTTGAAGCGCGTTACCTTGCCGCCGTCGGAGAACAGCATGACTTCACGCTCGCCATCGGTGATCGCAGCGCTGATCAACACATCGCCCTCGTCCAGTTCCAGGGCAATCAAGCCGACGCTGCGTTGACGACTGAAGGACTCAAGCGGTGTCTTCTTCACCGTACCGTTAGCGGTAGCCATGAAGATGTAATGACCTTGGGTGTACTCCTCCACCGGCAACATGGTGGTGATGTACTCGCCATCGTCCAATGGCAGCAGGTTCACCAACGGACGGCCACGAGCCGCGCGGGAGGCTTCTGGGATCTCGTAGGTCTTGAGCCAGTACACCTTGCCCTTGCTGGAGAACAGCAACAGCGTGGTATGGCTGTTGGCGACCAGCAAGTGAGCGATGTAGTCCTCATCCTTGACGCCAGTGGCCGACTTGCCCTTGCCACCACGGCGCTGGGCCTGGTAGGCCGCCAACGGCTGGGTCTTGGCATAGCCGCCGTGGGAAATGGTCACCACGCGCTCTTCTTCCGGAATCATGTCGCCCAGGGTCAGGTCGAGGCGCGCATCGAGAATCTCGGTGCGGCGCACATCGCCGTACTCGGCGCGAATCACTTCCAGTTCCTCACGGATCACTTCCATCAAGCGCGTAGCGCTGTTGAGGATGCGGATCAGCTCGCCGATCTGATTGAGGATCTCCTGGTACTCGGCCAGCAGCTTCTCATGCTCCAGGCCAGTCAGGCGGTGCAAGCGCAACTCCAGGATGGCTTGCGCCTGCTCCGGGGACAGGAAGTACTTGCCATCGCGCAGGCCATACTGCGGGTCGAGGTTTTCCGGACGGCACGAGTCCGCGCCAGCACGCTCCACCATGGTCATTACCGCACTCGACTCCCAAGGCGTGCTGACCAGCGCTTCCTTGGCTTCCGACGGCGTCGGCGACGCCTTGATCAGGGCAATGACCGGATCGATGTTGGACAGGGCAACCGCCTGGCCTTCGAGGATATGGCCACGCTCACGGGCCTTGCGCAGCTCGAATACGGTACGCCGGGTGACCACTTCGCGACGATGGCGGACGAACGCTTCCAGCAGATCCTTCAAGTTGAGGATCCGCGGACGGCCATCGATCAGCGCAACGATGTTGATACCGAACACGCTCTGCAGCTGGGTCTGGGCGTAGAGGTTATTGAGGACCACCTCCGGAACTTCGCCACGACGCAACTCGATCACCACGCGCATACCGTCCTTGTCGGACTCATCGCGCAACTCGGTGATGCCTTCGAGCTTCTTCTCCTTGACCAGCTCGGCGATCTTCTCGATCAAGCGTGCCTTGTTGAGCTGATAAGGCAGTTCGGTAATGACGATCTGCTGGCGACCGCCGACCTTGTCGATGTCCTCGACAGTCGAGCGGGCGCGCATGTAGATACGGCCGCGACCGGTGCGATAGGCCTCGATGATGCCTTCGCGACCGTTGATGATCGCCGCGGTCGGGAAATCCGGCCCCGGGATGTACTGCATCAGGTCATCGACCGTCAGCTCGGGGTTATCGATCAGCGCCAGGCAGCCGTCGATGACTTCGCCGAGGTTGTGCGGCGGAATGTTGGTCGCCATGCCCACGGCGATGCCGCTGGAGCCGTTGACCAACAGGTTGGGGATCTTGGTCGGCATGACCGCGGGGATCAGTTCGGTGCCGTCGTAGTTCGGCACCCAGTCCACGGTTTCCTTGTGCAGGTCGGCCAGCAGCTCGTGCGCCAGCTTGGTCATGCGCACTTCGGTGTATCGCATGGCCGCCGCGTTGTCGCCGTCCACCGAACCGAAGTTGCCCTGGCCGTCTACCAGCAGGTAGCGCAGGGAGAATGGCTGGGCCATGCGGACAATGGTGTCGTATACAGCGGTATCGCCGTGCGGGTGATACTTACCGATCACGTCACCGACCACACGGGCAGATTTCTTGTACGGCTTGTTCCAGTCGTTACCGAGCTCGCTCATCGCGTACAGCACACGCCGGTGCACGGGCTTCAAGCCATCGCGCGCATCAGGCAGTGCCCGCCCGACGATTACGCTCATTGCGTAGTCGAGGTAGGACTGTTTCAGCTCGTCTTCGATATTGACCGGTAGGATTTCTTTGGCCAGTTCGCCCATGAGAAGCCTGATTCCTTTTTCTGGTGAAACTTCGCCACATCCAGACAGGACGAACGAAGCTCGCCGCTGCAGGCCTAGTGCCATGCACCGACTTACGACAAATCAACAAGTTATGCCATGGATTTGCGCAGTAGAGGCGGTCGCGTCGAACCGCCTTGGAAACCGCCGGATGTTATCACAATCGCCGCCACGCACCTATCCCCCTGATGCGCATGGAGCATAGTTAGTTGACCGGTGACCGCCTGATAAGGGACGACAGGCGCTCAGAGACCCAACTCGCCCCTATTCATGAGGTTTTTTACCCACCTGGCAGCTATTCCCACGAGCCTGAATCGACCACCTGGCTCCCAGGTCTCAATGCAAGCGCTTGCGGCACATCAACTGGGCCAGCTTGGCCGCATCCGGACGCTCGACTACGCCCTTTTCAGTGACGATCGCGTCGATCAGGTCCGCAGGTGTAACGTCGAACACCGGATTGAAGACCTCGACTTCAGGCCCCACCCGCTTGCCATCCAGCTCTAGCAGCTCCCGGGCATCGCGCTCCTCGAGGACGATGTCTTCGCCACTGGCCAGCCCCATGTCGATGCTCGAACTGGGCGCCACCACCATGAAGCGCACACCGTGATGCATGGCATTGACCGCCAGCTGGTAGGTACCGATCTTGCTGGCCACATCTCCGTTGGCAGCGATCCGGTCAGCACCGACGATCATCCAGGTCGGCCCCTTGGTCTTCATGATATGTGCCGCGGCGGAATCAGCATTCAAGGTCACGGCAATACCGTCGCCGGCCAGCTCCCAGGCCGTCAAGCGCGAGCCTTGCAGCCCAGGCCGGGTTTCATTGACATACACCCGCTCCACCATGCCTTCCAGCCACGCCGCGCGAATCACCCCCAGGGCCGTACCAAAACCACCCGTGGCAAGGCCTCCGGCATTGCTGTGGGTCAACAGCGCCTGGGGATTGCCCTGGTGCCTGCGAATCAGCTCGACCCCAAACTGGGCCATGGTCAGGTTCGCCTCGCGATCACTTTCATGAATCTCCAGGGCTTCCTGCTCCAGGGCCGCCACTGGGTCGGCACACTCCTTGACCCGCTCCAGGCGCTCGCTCATGCGATTCACCGCCCAGGAGAGGTTGAACCCGGTAGGGCGTACGTCGGCCAACCGCTGGAAATCCGCCTGCGAGGCCGTGACCCAATCGCCACCCGCGGCAAAACGCGCCCTGGCCGCCAGAACCGCGCCATAGGCCGCGCTGATGCCAATGGCCGGCGCGCCGCGCACCGCCATCGAGCCGATGGCCTCGATCACTGCGCCGACGCTGTCGCAGGCGATCCAGCGCTCCTCAAGAGGCAAGGCTCGCTGATCGAGCAGATACAGGGTGCCATCTCGCCAAGCAATGGCCTTCACCTTCTCCGCAGCCAACAGACGATCGCGCATCCCTCACCCCGTACTCATGACAAAAGCCGCCGATTATAGCGATCCCCCCGCGAAGACGCTCGGGTATACTTCGCCATCCTTCTATTCGCAAAGCCCTGGACCGATCCTCGATGCCGAACCGTGAAACCGCGCTCGACCTTCTGCTGCTGCCCACCTGGCTGGTGCCCGTGGAGCCAGCTGGCGTCGTGCTCAAGGAACATGGCCTGGGCATCCGCGATGGTCGCATCGCCTTCATCGGCCCACGCAGCGCAGCCCTGAAGCAGCAGGCCAGCGAAGTGCGCGAACTCCCGGGCATGCTGCTCAGCCCAGGACTGGTCAATGCCCACGGGCATGCGGCCATGACCCTGTTTCGCGGCCTGGCCGACGACCTGCCATTGATGACCTGGCTGGAGAAGCACATCTGGCCCGCCGAAGCCAAATGGGTCGATGAGAGCTTCGTCCACGACGGCACGGACCTGGCGATCGCCGAACAGATAAAAGGCGGCATCACCTGCTTCTCCGACATGTACTTCTTTCCCAAGGTTGCCAGCGAACGCGTCCATAACAGCGGCATCCGCGCCCAGATCGCCATCCCCGTGCTGGACTTCCCGATCCCCGGCGCCCATGACGCCGACGAAGCCATTCGCCAGGGCGTGGAACTGTTCGCCGACCTCAAGCACCACCCTCGCATCAGGATCACCTTCGGCCCTCATGCCCCCTACACCGTCGGCGATGAGAATCTGGAGAAAGTCCGGATGATCGCCGAGGAACTCGACGCCTCGATCCACATGCATGTGCATGAAACCGCGTTCGAAGTGCAGCAGGCCATGGAGCAGCGCGGCGAACGGCCATTGGCCCGCCTTGCCCGCTTGGGACTCCTGGGACCACGCTTCCAGGCCGTTCACATGACTCAAATCAGCGATGAGGACCTGGCTTTACTGGTAGAAACCAATACCAGTGTGATTCATTGCCCAGAATCAAACCTGAAACTGGCCAGCGGCTTCTGCCCGGTGGAGCGCCTGTGGCAAGCCGGGGTCAATGTCGCTGTCGGCACCGACGGCGCCGCCAGCAACAACGACCTCGACCTGCTGGGCGAAACCCGCACAGCGGCGCTGCTGGCCAAGGCCGTATCGGGTTCGGCAACGGCCCTGGACGCCCATCGCGCCCTGCGCATGGCGACCCTCAACGGTGCCAGGGCCATGGGCCTGGAGACCGAGGTGGGCTCCCTGGAAATCGGCAAGGCCGCGGATCTGGTGGCATTCGACCTCTCCGGCCTGGCCCAGCAACCGATCTACGACCCGGTGTCGCAACTGATCTACGCCACCGGTCGCGATTGCGTAGCGCACCTGTGGGTAGCCGGCAAGCAGCTGCTGGATGACCGGCAACTGACTCGGATGGATGAGCGACAACTTGGCGAAACCGCCCGCAGCTGGGGCCAACGCATCGGCGGACACGCCCAATAACCCCGGCCTTGAGCTGAAGCTTGAGGCCATACAAAGATTTTTTAGCTTTGGAGCATTACCCATGAGCAACGTCGACCACGCCGAAATCGCCAAGTTCGAAGCCCTGGCCCATCGCTGGTGGGATCGCGAAAGCGAGTTCAAGCCCCTGCACGACATCAACCCACTGCGAGTCAACTGGATCGACGAACGCGTCAACCTGGCCGGCAAGAAGGTCCTGGACGTCGGCTGCGGCGGCGGCATCCTCAGCGAAGCCATGGCCCAGCGCGGCGCTACAGTCACCGGCATCGACATGGGCGAAGCCCCGCTGGCAGTCGCCCAACTGCACCAGCTGGAGTCCGGCGTCAACGTCGAATACCGGCAGATCACCGCCGAGGCCCTGGCCGAGGAAATGCCTGGAGCGTTCGACGTCGTCACCTGCCTGGAGATGCTCGAACACGTTCCCGACCCATCATCGGTGATTCGCGCGTGCTTTCGCATGGTCAAGCCTGGCGGCCAGGTGTTCTTCTCCACCATCAACCGCAACCCCAAGGCCTACCTGTTCGCCATCGTCGGCGCCGAATACATCATGAAGCTGCTGCCTCGCGGCACCCACGACTTCAAGAAATTCATCCGCCCTTCCGAACTGGGTGCCTGGAGCCGCTCCGCCGGCCTGACCGTCAAGGACATCATCGGCCTGACCTACAACCCACTGACCAAGCACTACAAGCTGGCAGCGGACGTGGACGTCAACTACATGATCCAGACTTTGCGAGAGGAGTAAGACATGGCCATCAGAGCCGTTCTTTTCGACATGGATGGCACGCTGCTCGATACCGCACCGGATTTCATCGCCGTTTGCCAGGGCATGCGCCGCGACCGCGGCTTACCGCCCATCGCCGACCAGCACATCCGTGACGAGATTTCCGGCGGAGCCCGGGCCATGGTTGCCGTGACCTTCTCCATGGACCCGCAATCCCCGGGTTTCGAGGAGCTGCGCCAGGAGTTTCTCGAGCGCTACCTGGAGAACTGCGCCGTGCATAGCCGGCTCTTCGATGGCATGGGCGAGCTGCTGGAAGACATCGAACGAGCGAACCTGACGTGGGGCGTGGTCACCAACAAGCCCCTGCGTTTCGCCGAGCCAATCATGCAGCAGCTGGGACTGGCCGAGCGCTCGGCCCTGCTGATCTGCCCGGATCACGTGAAAAACAGCAAGCCGGACCCCGAACCACTGACCCTTGCCTGCAAGATGCTTGACCTGGACCCGTCCACCGTCCTGTTCGTCGGCGATGACCTGCGGGACATCGAGTCGGGTCGCGATGCTGGCACCAAGACCGCTGCCGTGACCTATGGCTACATCCACCCGGACGACAACCCCCGGCACTGGGGCGCCGACGTGGTGGTCAACCACCCACTGGAACTGCGCCAGGTCCTGGATAACGCATTGTGCAGCTGCTGAGCCGCACGTCCGGCCGAACGCCGGGAACGCTCCAATTTCTGTTGAGGTCCCTTTATGTTTGACTACTCCGCTCGCCCCGAACTGCTCAAGGACCGGATCATCCTGGTCACCGGCGCCGGCCGCGGCATCGGTGCCGCCGCCGCCAAGACCTACGCCGCCCATGGCGCTACCGTCCTCTTGCTCGGCAAGACCGAAGCCAACCTGACCGAGGTCTACGACGCCATCGAGGCCGCCGGGCACCCGCAACCGGCCGTGATCCCATTCAACCTGGAAACTGCCCTGCCGCATCAGTACGACGAACTGGCAGCCATGATCGAAGCCGAGTTCGGCCACCTCGACGGCCTGCTGCACAATGCGTCGATCATCGGTCCGCGTACCCCGCTGGAACAGTTGTCCGGGGAAAACTTCATGCGAGTCATGCAAGTCAACGTCAACGCCACATTCATGCTGACCAGCACATTGCTGCCACTGCTCAAGCTGTCCCAGGACGCCTCGGTGGTCTTCACCTCCAGCAGCGTGGGTCGCAAGGGCCGTGCCTACTGGGGCGCCTATGGCGTATCCAAGTTCGCCACCGAGGGCCTGATGCAGACCCTGGCCGACGAACTGGACACCGTGGCGCCGGTACGTGCCAACAGCATCAACCCAGGCGCGACCCGGACCAGCATGCGGGCCCAGGCCTACCCGGGCGAGAACCCCAGCAAGAACCCGATGCCCGAAGAAATCATGCCGGTCTACCTGTACCTGATGGGCCCGGACAGCACCGGCATCAATGGCCAGGCTTTCGACGCACAATAACGCCCCACCGTTCGTCGCGACGGAATACCGTCGCGACTCCTCGATAAAGCCCGCGTCCTGCGAGGTTTTAGCCAAACAAATGTCATCTACGGTGACAGCATTTTTCAGCTGCAATTCAAGCATTTGAATTCAAAAGAGTTTTACTCATCTGAACTGAATGGCACGAGTTTCGCTCTAAGAGCACTCAAGACACCGTGCCTTGGCACCGTGGAAAACGGCTTTTATCGGGGCGTGGAAGCCCGAGATGAAGCGGCATAAAATATGCGCGATTGTCCTACGGGACTGAAGGAACAGTACGACGCGCAGCTCCGAGCCGCTCTCACCCAGCCAGTAAGACCCTATACCGTGCTCAGGGGGCGCAAGCTCAGATGAAGATTCCCACCCAGAACAACGCAATTGACTTTGACAGCGCCAAATTGCAACGCCTGGGCTTTACTCAACAATCGCCACTGCTCAAGCAGCCTGTGAGCCTGGCGCAATTGCGCCAGCAACTGGGCCTGCAATTGCAGACCAGCCTGGAGCCGCAGCGCATCCTTGGTCTGTTCTTTCGCGAAGTACAACGCCTGGTCCCCCTGGACGCCCTGCACTACCAGCACGCTCCCAGCGATCTGCGCCTGGAATTCGGCCAGCGCGGGCACCACTCCATCAGCTACAGCCTCAGCCACGAAGGCGAGCCCATGGGCGAGCTGCTCTTTCGCCGCAACCAGCGCTTCAGCGATAGCGAGCAGGCACACCTGGAATCATTGCTGTCTACCTTGCTGTACCCGATGCGCAATGCGCTGCTGTACCGCGCCGCAACCCGTAGCGCCCTGCGAGATCCGCTGACCGATACCGGCAACCGCATCGCCATGGATCAGACCCTGGAGCGGGAAATCGAAATGGCTCGCCGCCACCTGCTGCCATTGTCACTCCTGATGCTGGATATCGACCACTTCAAGCGCATCAACGACAGCTACGGCCACAGCACGGGCGATGAAGTGCTCAAGGCCGTTGCCGCCTCGATCAAGGGGCAATTGCGCAATGTGGACATGGTCTTTCGATTTGGCGGGGAGGAGTTCCTGGTCCTGTTGTCCAACACCGGTCGCGAAGCGGCGGCGATGGTGGGAGAGCGCCTGCGCAATGCCACCCAAGTACAGGAATATCGGGCCGACAATGGCAGCCCCATCGAACTGACCGTCAGCCTGGGCTGCGCAACGCTATTGCCGGGAGAGTCCGCCGAAAGCCTGTTACGCCGTGCGGACAGTGCGCTGTACGTCGCCAAGCGCGAAGGGCGCAACCGACTGGCGATGGCCGGCTGAACGCGGTGAAAACATCGCCACAAGCACGGTTGCTTGCGGCGATCTTGCCTGCCAACTGCTGACTCAGCCCTCGGCCAGCGCCAGGCGCTCGCGAGTTACCGTGACCTTCTCCAGTTGCATGCAACGCTCCAGGAACAGGTACATGTAGTCATAGCTCTTGCAGATCGCCTGGCGCAGTTCCACTTGCAGGGCCTTGCTCGGATTCAGCCCCGCCAGGGTCACGATGATCTCCAGTGCCTCCCAAGGATGGGCATCATCGTATTGCGCATGCATCTTCAACCACTTCATGGCGCGCTTGCGATCGTCCTCAGGGAAGGAGGCCGCATAGATGCCATTGGAGCAGACCAGGGCCGACCACTCGCCAGTGGCGCCTTCAATGGCGTAGTTGGTGGCGGCAATGGCGACGATCAACGAGTCCGCCGAGCTGGTATGCCAGCACCAATGGCTCAACGCATGCAGTTCCGGTGGCACCTGCTGCGCCTGCAGGTCTTCCAGGGTCACCCCGTGGGCCCGGCTCCAATGCACCCAGTAATCGGCATGATTGAGCTCGACTCGAATGTTGCGCATCAGCCAGCGGCGCGCCATGTCCTCACCTGGATGGCGGGCAAAGCGAGTCTTGGTCAGGTTCTGCGCCATGTACAGGGCGAATTGCTCCACCACCGGCCAACCGCCGATGAGGTACTGGCGCATGACCTTCGGGCTGAGCTTGTTATCCCGCATGCGCTGGTACAGCTCATGCTCTACGACGCGGCGCTTGCTCTCGCTGCAGTCCTGGATCAATTGCTGGGTCCAGGCGGGGTAACTGGCAGCTTCCATGAGCGGGCCGGTTCGGCTGAATGTGTCGATCACTGTCGGGCTCCTTTTGATTGTGATGTATGGATCCAAAAGAGGTTTCAACGGAACGTGCCGGGCGCCTTGAACAACAGGGGCCGTGGCCGCACGGGTCGACACTGCAAACTGTCACAGGTAAACAACTGCGGGCGCTCAATGAGGTAGCCCTGAGCATAATCCACGCCGATCTCGAGCAATGCCTGCTCGATCTGCGGTGTTTCGACAAACTCGGCAATCGTGCGCTTACCCATGACATGCCCGATGTGATTGATCACTTCGACCATGGCACGGTTAATCGGGTCGTCCAGCATATCCTTTACGAAACTTCCATCGATCTTTAGGAAGTCTACAGGCAAATGTTTGAGATAAGCGAACGACGACATTCCCGCACAAAAGTCATCCAGGGAAAAATGACAACCTAAGCCCTTGAGTTCATTTATAAAACGAATTGCACTGCCCAGATTCGCGATTGCGCTGGTTTCAGTAATTTCGAAGCAGATCATCTTTGGCGGCACGCCATAGGCGGCAAACTGCTCGCGCAGGAAGTCGAGGAACTCGTCATCGCCAATCGTGATGCCGGACAGATTGATCGCACACATCGCCATCGGACCTTCGCGCCCCTCTTCGATGCACTGGGCGATGACCTTGAATACATTCTGTACTACCCAACGATCCAGGGCTGTCATCAAGCCATAGCGCTCGGCCGCCGGGATGAAGCTGTCCGGGAGGATCATGCGGCCCGCCTCGTCATGCAGGCGCAGGAGAATCTCGACATGTCCAGTATCACCCTCTACATGCCCCAGGGCGGTGATCTCCTGGGAGTAAAGGCAGAACCGGTTCTCCTCCAGGGCCATGTGCAAGCGCTGGACCCAAGCCATCTCGCCAAAACGCAGGGACAGCTCCGAATCGTCGGCATGATAGACCTGCACCCGATTACGGCCCTTTTCCTTGGCCATGTAGCACGCCATGTCGGCAGCGCGCAAAGACGCCTCCAGGGTCGTTGGAGTCTGCGCAACATGCACCAGGCCGATGCTCACAGTGGTCACGAACGGCCGGCCCTTCCAGACGAAATGCAGGTTCTGCACGGTCTGGCGCAGGCCCTCGGCAATTTTCTCCGCGGCCTCCGGCGAGCAGTTCTCAAGCAAGATGCCGAACTCATCCCCACCCAGCCGGGCCAGGGTATCGCCTTCGCGCAGGCCCGATTGCAACAGCGCGCAAATATGGCGCAGCAACTCGTCACCGGCAGCATGGCCGCAGGTATCGTTGACCAGCTTGAACTGATCCAGATCCAGGAACATCAGTGCATGCCGGGCCGGCTGGCGCGCCAGGTTGTGCAGGGCCTGCTCCAGGCGGAACTCGAATTCCCGGCGATTGGCCAGCCCGGTCAGGGCATCATGGGTCGCCTGCCAGGACAGGTTGGCGATGTACTGGCGCTCCTGGGTCATGTCATGCAGCACCAGCACCGCACCGCTGACCTTGCCGGCATTGCGGATCGGTGCCCCGACCAGAGTCACCGAGACCGTACTGCCATCCAGGCGCTGGATCAGCTTGGAATGCTCGCTGCCACCGCTGAGCCGGCCACTGAGGATATGTTCGATCAAGGCAAAACCGTCGGCCTGGGCATTTTCATCCAGCACGCTGAACAGCGCCGCCAAGGGCAGGCCCACAGCCTGCTCGGCCTTCCAGCGGGTCAACTCCTCGGCGGCCGGGTTCATGTAGGCGATGGCCCCCTCGACGTCCGTGGTGATCACTCCATCGCCGATGGACTGCAAGGTGATCTGCGCCCGCTCCTTTTCCAATTGCAGGGCACTGGCGAAGGCATGACGCTGCGCCAACAGCTTATGGGTACGCAACAACGCCAGCGCGATCAGGATCAGCGCCGTGGCCAGGTTGGTCACCAGCAACAGCCGCAGGATCACCCGTGACCCCTCGCCCAAGGCATCGCTGAAAGCCTTGGCAGCCGGGGTGACGCCATCGTTGATCGCAAAGATCTCACTCTTCCAGCGCTGGATATCGGCTTCGCTGGCGGTATTGTCGCTGATGCCCCGGTGCATCTCCCGCGCCACCGTATCCAGTTGCAGCAGGTAGCTGTCCCCTACGGTCCAGCGGTCGATGGCTTTTTCCAAGTAGCTGAAATGGCGGAAATTGAGATACAGCCAGATCAGGCTGGAAACATCGTCAGGGTGATTGCCGCCTTTGAGAATCCCCAGGCGGGCAGCCTCCAGGTCCGGCGGCTGGCGATCCAGGGCCACGCGCAGCTCATGCCCGCCCTGGGGCACGGCGATCGCATTCTGGTATTTGAGGAAGGCGCCTTCGTCGCGGCTGTCCGCATACAGGCTCAAGTAGTAGATGGCGTCCTTCTGGCCCTTGGACCACAGGCTTTCGCCGGCGACATAACCACGCACAGCCGATAGGACATACAGGCTGAGGCCACCTAATAGTGCCTGGAACACCACCACCGCAATGAAGGGCCAGACAATGCCCAACAACCGTGGCGTTGCGAAAGTCCGCTTTTGCTTCATGAGGGTCCTTGCTTCAGCACTGCCAAATGAACACCCAGTAGTCCCGCCTCAGACAGCACAGATTAGGCTAATTTGCGCAGCCCTGAGGCAAGGCAAACGACTGCCGGATGGGGCCTCTTGCTAAAAGCTTCCACCCGCTGTTTCTGAAACGGTCAATACACCTGGAAATTCAAGCACTAAGCACAGAAAACAGGATAAAACTCAAGGTGATCTAACCTGCTGCAAATGCCCATAGAGCTTGGCATACAAGCCGCCATCGGCGATCAACTGCTGATGGTCGCCATCTTCGGCGATCTGTCCGCCATCGAAGACCAATACCCGGTCGGCCTGCTTTACCGCCGAGAGCCGGTGCGCAATGATCAGCGTAGTCCGCCCCTGCAGGAAACGCGTCAATGCCTGATGCAGGTTGTACTCGGTAGCGGCGTCCAGCGCAGAGGTCGCTTCATCGAGTATCACCACCTTGGGTTCGGCCAGGACCATCCGGGCGATCGCCAGGCGCTGGCGCTGGCCGCCGGACAAGCGCACCCCGGAGCGCCCGACCACGGTATCCAGCCCTTGAGGCAGGGCCCTGACCGTCACGTCCAGCTGGGCGATCTCCAACGCCTGCCAGCAGGCATTGTCGCTGCGCTCGCGGCCCATGGTCAGGTTGGCCCGGACCGTATCGTTGAACAGCGCTGGATGCTGCAGCACCACCGCGACGTTCTCGCGCACGGTATCCAGGCCGATCTCCTGCTGCGTCGAACCACCGAAGCGAATGCTGCCGGTCTGCGGCGTATACAACCCCAGCAACAGCTGCACCAAGGTGCTCTTGCCACCGCCACTGGCCCCGACAATGGCCACCTTCTCCCCGGGGGCGATGGACAGGTTCATGTTGTCCAGTACCCGCTCGTCACCATAACCGAAGCTCAGGCCACGGACCTCGATACCGACGGTCTCCCGGCCCTGGAACGGGTCCACGCCTCCTGCATATTGCGGTTCATCGGCGCGCGCCAGCAGCTCGTTGATCCGGGTCAACGCCCCGCCCGCGGCGTAATAGGCGTACTGCAAGTTCAGCAATTGCTCCACCGGACCGATCATGAACCACAGGTAGCTGAACACTGCCAGCATCTGGCCGATGGACAAGTCGGAAAACAGCACCGTGAGCATGGCAGCGGCGCGAAAGATATCGATGCCGAACTGGAACAACAGGCCGCTGGCCCGACCCGAAGCATCGCTTTTCCATTGCGAGGCCACGGCATAATCCCGCACCTCCTCGGCCCGTTGCCCAAGGCGGCCAAGGAAGTAGCCCTGGCGATTGCCCGCACGCACCTCCTGGATAGCCTCCAGGGTCTCGGTCAGGGCTTGGGTGAAACGCGAAGTGCTGTCGTTTTCCAGCTTCTTCAAATGCTTGACCCGCTTGCCCAGCTGCACCGTGGCAAAGATCACCAAGGGGTTGAACAACAGGATCAACAAGGCCAGCTTCCAGTGCATCCACACCAGGATCCCGGCCGTACCCACCAACGTCAGCATGGCCACCAGGAAACGACTCAAGGTCTCGCCGACGAACTTGTCCACGGTGTCCAGGTCGGTCACCAGGTGAGTGCTCACGGTGCCGCCCCCCAGGCTTTCATACTCACCCAGGGAAATGCGCTTGAGGCGCTCGATCAAACGGACGCGGATGCGGTAGACGATGTCCTTGGCCAGGCTGGCGAACAGTCGCGCCTGGACCACGTTGAACACCAGGGCCGAGCATCGCAGGATCAGGGTCACCAGCAACATCAACCCGATGTAGCCGGCAGCGCTGTGCCAGGAACCCGGCAGGAAGCGCTGCATGATCTGCAACGCTCCATCGCCATGCCCCAGCAACACTTCATCCACCAGCAACGGCAGCAACAGCGGAATGGGCACACTGCACAGGGTGGCCAGGACCGCCACACCGTTGGCGATCCACAACGACCGCTTGTGCTGCAGGGCCAGGCGGCGGATTTCCGCCCAACTCAGACGATCGACGGCCTTCGCGCCAGCACCTGGATCGACCGGCTCAGGCACAGGCGGCACGCTCCAGCCAACGCCCCAGCAGCGGCGACAATTGGTCGAGCGGCTGGTAGCCGTTGGTCAGCAGCGCCAGCTGGCCATTGCGTTCGGCCAGCAAGGTGGGAAACCCGGCGATCCCCAGATCCTGGACCCAGGTGAAATCCGCCGCCGTGGCCACATGCTGGTCAGCCCGGTCGAACGCTGCGGCGAATTCGATGCGCGGCACCCCGGCCTGCTCGGCCAGCTCCACCAGGACACTGGCCAGGGTCACATCCCGACCCTCGACGTAGAACGCCCGCTGGATCAGGCCCAGCAGGCTCCAGGCACAATCTGCTGCCAGCCCGCGAGCCGTGACGATGGCCCGGCAGGCCGGCTCGGTGTCGTAGACGAACCCGTCAGGCAAAGCCCCCTCGAACGTGAAGGGCTGGCCGGTCGCCTGTTGCACCGCCTGCCAGTGCTCGAGGATATAGCGCCGGGTATTGGGCTCCAGCGCCGAGCCACTGCCGGTGCGCAACCCGCCCACCACCAGGTGCAGTTCGACCCCGGCGGCCTTCGCCTGCTCGGCAAGGGCCTGGGCCACGGGCGCAAACCCCCAGCACCATGAACACATCGGGTCCATCACATACAGCAGGCGGGCAGACATGGCTCAGGCCTCGGTGGATGCTTGCTTGTAGTTGTAGCCAATCGGGTGCGGCTGGTTGCGAGCCTTGGCCAACTCGATCTGCTTCTGCCGGTCGATGGCGCTGCGGCGGGTCTTCTCGCTCAGCGTATCCCAGCAATGTGGGCAACTGATGCCAGGCACGTAGTGCTCGGAAGTGCGCTCCTCGACGCTCACCGGAGTACGGCAGGCATGACATTGATCGTAGTCGCCTTCGCTGAGGTCGTGACGTACGGTGACCCGGTTGTCGAACACGAAGCAGTCGCCCTGCCACTTGCTCTCTTGCTGCGGCACTTCCTCGAGGTACTTGAGGATCCCGCCCTTGAGGTGGAACACCTCGCCGAAACCTTCACTGAGCATGTAGCTCGAAGCCTTCTCGCAGCGAATGCCGCCGGTGCAGAACATCGCCACTTTCTTGTGCTTGCTGGGGTCGAAGTTGGCCCGGATGTAGTCCGGGAACTCACGGAAGGTGGTGGTCTTCGGATCGATGGCGCCCTCGAAGGTGCCAATGGACACTTCATAGTCGTTGCGAGTATCGATCAGCAGCACCTCGGGGTCGCTGATCAGGGCGTTCCAGTCCTGGGGCTCGACATAGGTCCCGACCTGCTTGTTCGGGTCCACGCCCGGCACACCCAGGGTGACGATTTCCTTCTTGAGCTTGACCTTGGTGCGGTAGAACGGCTGCTCGTCGCAGTACGACTCCTTGTGGTCGATGTCGTGCATGCGCGGGTCGTTCTTGAGCCAGGCCAGCAGGCCGTCGATACCTTCGCGGCTGCCGGAAACCGTGCCATTGATGCCTTCCTCGGCGATCAGCAGGGTGCCCTTGATGCCGTTGTCGAGCATGGCCTGCAGCAAAGGCTCGCGCAGGCTGACGTAATCTTCCAGGGTGACGAACTTGTACAGTGCCGCCACGACGATGGGTTGAGTCATGGGTAATCTCCAGGTGGCTACCCTCGCAAAGGGTGAACCGGATGCAAAAAAAAACGCGCCGGCTAAGCGGCGCGTTGCGTATTGTAACAGGAAGGCGGTGGCAAGCTCCAAGTCTCGAATGGCAAGCGACCCACCGAGCCGGAAATCCCGGAGTTGCAGCCTGCCGCCGAAGCCCGCAGCTACTCCTAGGGATGACCACCGGCACAGGTTGGCGAAGCCGGGGCCGCGCTGATTGTTTCCCACTCCTGGGGCGTATAGGTATGCAGCGCCAGGGCATGGAACTGGCCCATCAGCTCGCCCAGGGTGGCGTAGACCTTTTGATGGCGCTTGACGCTGTTGAGGCCGGCGAACTGCTCGCTGACCAGCACCGCCTTGAAGTGGGTTTCCAGGCCACGGCTATGCATGTGGCTTTCATCCAACACTTGCAAATGCTCAGGCTGCAGGCCCGCCAGCGCCGTTTCGATCCGTTGTTGCATGGTCATCACGAGCTCCGCTTACTTCTTCTTCGCCGGAGCGGCCTTCGGCTCCAGCTCAGCGGTCATGTCGGCCAGCAGCTTGTTGACCACCGGTACCGCGCTTTCCAGCTTGCCCTGGGTCATCTGCGCCGATTGCTGGGTCAGCTGGGGCATTTTTTCCAGGACTTTCTTGCCCAGCGGCGACTGGTAGAAAGCCACCAGGTCCTTGAGCTCCGATTCACTGAAGTTGCTGGTGTAGAGCTTGACCATGTCCGGCTTCAGCTTGTTCCAGCCGATCGCCTGGTCCAGGGCGGCATTGGCCTTGGCCTGGTAGGTTTCCAGCAGCGCGCGCTTGGACTCCGGAGCCTTGGTCTGCTCGAAGCGCTGGGCGAACATCTGCTGGACTTGCATGTAGACCGGGGTACCGAGCTTGTCGGCATGGGCCAGGGTCAGGAAGGCCTCGGCACTGGCGTTGTGGCTGGCGGTATCGGCGAGAACCTGGCCGCTGGCACACACCAGAGCAACCGCGGTACAGATGGCGCGAAGACGAGTCATCGAGTTTCCTTTTCTAGCAAGCGAGGTAAAACCCCAAGGGCGCCCATTCTGCGCCTATTGATCCGCGTCCCTCAACCCCGGCCCAGGACAGCCCCGGGTTTGCCCGGGCAAACCCGACAAAACCCGGTCAAGGGAACCCGGGCCACGGATCACGGCCTAAACTGGCCAGTCAGACTAGGAGGATCGCCACGATGAATCGAATCGAAACTGACAGCCTGGGCCAGGTTGAAGTCCCGCAGGAAGCCTACTGGGGCGCGCAGACCCAACGCTCGCTGGTCAACTTCGCCATTGGCAGCGAACGCATGCCACTCTCGGTGCTGCATGCCCTGGCCTTGATCAAGAAAGCCGCCGCCCGGGTCAACAACCGTAACGGCGATCTGCCCGCCGACATCGCCCGGCTGATCGAACAAGCCGCCGACGAAGTGCTGGCCGGCGAGCATGACGACCAGTTCCCGCTCGTGGTGTGGCAAACCGGCAGCGGCACCCAAAGCAACATGAATGTCAACGAGGTCCTGGCCGGACGGGCCAACGAACTGGCTGGCAACCCTCGCGGCGGCAAGACGCCAGTGCATCCCAACGACCACGTCAATCGCTCGCAGAGCTCCAACGACTGCTTCCCCACGGCAATGCACATCGCCGCGGCCCAGGCCGTGCAGTTCCAATTGCTGCCGGCCATCGCCGAGCTGTCCGGCGGCCTGGCCGAGCTGTCGGCAAGGCACATGAAGCTGGTGAAGACCGGGCGTACCCACATGATGGATGCCACACCGATCACCTTCGGCCAGGAAGTCTCGGCGTTCATCGCCCAATTGAGCTACGCCGAACGTGCGATCCGCGCTGCCCTGCCGGCCATTTGCGAACTGGCCCAGGGCGGGACCGCCGTGGGCACCGGGCTCAACTCGCCCCACGGCTTCGGGGAAGCCATTGCCGCCGAACTGGCTGCTTTGTCTGGCCTGCCGTTCGTCACCGCGCCGAACAAGTTCGCGGCCCTGGCCGGCCATGAACCACTGACCACCCTGTCCGGTGCGCTCAAGACCCTGGCCGTGTGCCTGATGAAGATCGCCAACGACTTGCGCCTGCTGGGCTCGGGCCCCCGGGCCGGGCTGGCGGAAGTCAAGCTGCCGGCCAACGAGCCGGGCAGCTCGATCATGCCGGGCAAGGTCAACCCGACCCAGTGCGAAGCCCTGTCGATGCTGGCCTGCCAAGTCATGGGCAACGACACCACCATTGGTTTTGCCGCGAGCCAGGGCCACCTGCAGTTGAACGTGTTCAAACCGGTGATCATCCACAACCTGCTGCAATCGATCCGCCTGCTGGCCGATGGCTGCAGCAACTTCCAGCACCACTGCATTGCCGGCCTGGAACCCGATCCAGTGCAAATGGCCGCCCATCTGGAACGTGGCCTGATGCTGGTAACGGCGCTCAACACCCATATCGGCTACGACAAGGCCGCCGAGATCGCCAAGAAGGCCTATGCCGAAAACCTGACCCTGCGCGCAGCGGCCCTGGCACTGGGCTACCTGGACGATGCGCAGTTCGACGCCTGGGTTCGTCCGGAAAACATGCTGGAAGCCGGAAAACAGGGCTAATACCCAAAGCGGGCGGTTGTCTGTACGAAACCGCCCGTGAACGTCACCCGACGGCGCCGCGCCGACGCCGTGCCCGCAGCCCTTCGATCAGCGACGGCCCCAGGGCCGTCAACGCAGACCCCAGCACCACCAGCAGCGCACCGCCGTAACCCAGGCCGTTGATCTGCTCCGCGTGCACGTACGCCGGCCACATCCAGGCCGCCCAGGCCACGGCGGCAAAGGTCACCAGGGGTGTGATGGCCAGGGTTGCGCTGACCCGCGACGCCTCCCAATGGGCCAGGGCTTCGGCAAACGCGCCATAGGCCACCAGGGTATTGAGGCAGCAGGCCAGCAGCAGCCAACCTTGCAACGGCGTCAGCGCCAGGACCTCCAGCGGATGAACCCAGGGCGTGAGCAGCAGGGCACAGGACAGGTAGATCACCATCATCACCTGCAATGAATTCCACACGCTCAGCAACTGCTTCTGGCCCAGGGCATAGAAGGTCCAGACCGCCGATGCCGCCAGCACGGTGAGCACGCCAGCGGTGTAGTCGCCCAGGGACGTCAGCAACTCGGCCAGGCGCTGGTTGAAGAACAACCCGAACCCCACCAGCAATACCAGCAGGCCCAGGCCCTGCCCCAGGCTGAAGCGCTCCTTGAACACCAGCACACTGGCGATCAGCAGCAAGATCGGCCCCATCTGCACCACCAGTTGCGCGGTGCCCGGGCTCAACAGGTTCAGGCCCATCAGGTACAGCACGTAGTTGCCCACCAGGCCGCCCACAGCAAGTGGCACCAGCCAGGCTCCCCGCGGCCCGAGCCGTCGCCAGTCGGGCAAGCGCCGTACCGCCGCCAGGTAGATCAACAGGCACCCGCCGGACACCAGCAAGCGAAACCAGGTCACCGTGACCGGGTCCATCGCTTGCAGCACTTGCTTGAGCTTGATGGGCAGGATGCCCCAGAGCACCGCGGTCACCAACGCGAGGAACAGGCCATAGGCCCAACGACCGGATGAAACGTGCATGCCAACCCCACAAAACCTGCCAGCGACGGGCACATTCTAGGGCCGCAGCCCAGGGTGACACAGCGGCCGTGAGCGGCCGAGCGCAAACAGGACAGTCCAGGTCGCAAACACGCAAGCCGGCCCCATCGGAGCCGGCTCGTATAGCGCCAATCAGCCTAGCGCACGGCCTCGAACAGCCCGGTAGCGCCCATGCCGCCACCCACGCACATGGTGACGATGCCGTAGCGCAGGTTGCGCCGCTGCAGCTCACGCACCAGGTGCCCGACCTGGCGCGAGCCGGTCATGCCATAGGGGTGGCCGATGGCGATCGAGCCGCCATTGACGTTGTAGCGGGCGTTGTCGATCTCCAGGCGCTCGCGGGCATACAGGCACTGGGAAGCGAAGGCCTCGTTGAGTTCCCACAAGTCGATGTCGGCGATGCTCAGGCCCTTGGCCTTGAGCAGCTTGGGTACCGAGAACACCGGGCCGATGCCCATCTCGTCCGGCTCGCAGCCAGCCACAGTGAAGCCACGGAAGAACGCCTTGGGCTTGAGCCCCAGGGCCAGCGCCCGCTCCAGGCTCATCACCAGGGTCATCGAGGCCCCATCGGACAACTGCGAGGAGTTGCCAGCGGTGACCGAACCATCCTCGGCAAACACCGGCTTGAGCGCCGCCAGGTTCTCCAGGGTGGTGTCCGGGCGGTTGCAGTCGTCGCGATCCACCACGCCATCGAGGATCTGCACCTGCCCGGTGTTCTTGTCCTCGACCTTGTACTTGACCGCCATCGGCACGATCTCGTCGTCGAACAGGCCGGCGGCCTGGGCCTGGGCGGTGCGCTGCTGGCTCTGCAGGGCGTAGCGGTCCTGGCTTTCACGGCTTACGTTATAGCGTCGAGCTACCACCTCGGCGGTCTGGCCCATGGGGAAATAGATGCCTGGTACCTGCTCCTTGAGCAATGGATTGATCAGGTTCTCGGTATTGACGCTCTTCATGGTCAGGCTGATGGATTCCACCCCGCCGGCGACGATGATGTCGCTGCAGCCGGAGGCGATCTGGTTGGCGGCGATGGCGATCGCCTGCAACCCCGAGGAACAGAAACGGTTGAGGGTCATGCCCGCGGTGCCGGTGCCCAGGGCCGAAAGCACGGCGACGTTGCGCCCGATGTTATAGCCCTGGGCGCCTTCGTTGGAGCCGGCGCCGACGATGCAATCCTCGACGCTGGCCGGGTCGATGCCAGTGCGCGCCAGCAGCGCATTGACACAATGGGCGGCCATGTCGTCCGGGCGGGTTTGGTTGAACTTGCCCCGGAAGGACTTGGCCAGGCCAGTCCGCACGCTGTCGACTATCACCACTTCACGCATGACGCTCTCCTTGTTGTTGCCAGCTCAAGAGCGTCGAGCATAGATCCGCGGCCAACAGGCCGCGACGATCATTCATTAGCCGTATGCGCGGCCATC
This sequence comes from Pseudomonas sp. BIOMIG1BAC, assembly GCF_001705995.2. Taxonomy (NCBI): domain Bacteria; kingdom Pseudomonadati; phylum Pseudomonadota; class Gammaproteobacteria; order Pseudomonadales; family Pseudomonadaceae; genus Pseudomonas; species Pseudomonas sp. BIOMIG1BAC. The sequence goes on from NZ_CP049045.1 coordinate 5,777,806, forward strand.
GACCTACTTCTTGTGCTTCTTGTCGTGCCGCTCGCTGCGCTCGAACGCCTCCTCCAGCGCCCGGTTGAGGGTACGCAGGACCTTGACCCGGGCCCAGCGCTTGTCGTTGGCCTCTACCAGGGTCCAGGGCGCCACTTCGGTACTGGTGCGGTCGACCATGTCGCCCACCGCAGTACGGTAGTCGTCCCACTTGTCACGGTTGCGCCAGTCGTCCTCGGTGATCTTGAAGCGCTTGAAGGGGATCTCTTCGCGCTCCTGGAAACGCTCCAGCTGGGTGTCCTTGTCGATGGCCAGCCAGAACTTCACCACGATCACCCGGGCATCGGCCAACTGCTCCTCGAAGTCGTTGATCTCGCTGTAGGCCCGCAGCCAGTCGGCCGGGCTGCAGAAGCCCTCGACCCGCTCCACCAGCACCCGGCCGTACCAGGAACGGTCGAAGATGGTGAACTTGCCCCGGGCCGGGATCTGCCGCCAGAAACGCCAGAGGTAAGGCTGCGCACGCTCGTCTTCGGACGGCGCGGCAATCGGCACGATGCTGTACTGGCGCGGGTCCAGCGCCGCCGCCACCCGGCGGATGGCGCCGCCCTTGCCCGCCGCATCATTGCCCTCGAACACCGCCACCAGGGCGTGCTTGCGCATGCGCTTGTCGCGCAACAGGCCGGCCAGGCGCGCCTGTTCGGTAATCAGTTGCTCTTCGTAGTCGTCCTTGTCCAGGTGCTGGGTCATGTCCAGGCTGTCCAGCAGGCTCAGCTGATCCACCGAGGGTGGCAACGGCGCGGCATTGACCTGGGCCGGCTTGAGGGGCATGCGGGCCAGGGCGCTCTGCAATCCCTCCAGGAGAATCCGTCCCACGGTGAGGCTGCGGTAATGCGGGTCGACACCCTCGATCACATGCCAGGGCGCATAGTCGCGACTGGTGCGGCGCAACACCCGCTCGCCATACTTGACGAACTTGTCGTAGGTCTCCGATTGCTGCCAGTCCAGCGGGCTGATGCGCCAGCTGTGCAGCGGGTCTTCCTGCAAGGCCTTGAGCCGGGCCTTCATCTGTTTTTTGGACAGGTGGAACCAGAACTTGAAGATCAATGCGCCCTCATCGCAAAGCATCTTCTCCAGGCGTTCGGCAGCATTGATCGCCTGGTCCAGGCGCGGGTCCTTGATCTCTCCATGCACCCGCCCCTGAAGCATCTGGCTGTACCAGTTGCCGAAGAACACCCCCATGCGGCCCTTGGCCGGGAGCATCCGCCAATAGCGCCAGGCCGGTGGCCGCGACAGCTCCTCGTCGGTCTGCTGGTCGAAAGTACGCACCTCGATCAGGCGCGGGTCCATCCATTCGTTGAGCAGCTTGACCGTCTCGCCCTTGCCCGCTCCTTCCACGCCATTGATCAACACGATCACCGGGAACCTGGCCTTCTGGCGCAACTCGAACTGCGCCTCCAGCAAAGCTTCGCGCAAGGCCGGCACTTCGGCGTCGTAGGTTTCCTTGTCGATGGCGTGACCGATTTCAGCGGATTCGAACATGGGTGGCTCCCTTCCAAGAATTTTCCAAGACTAGCGGATGGCCCCAGGCCAGGGAAAACAAATCTCCGAGCACCAACGCCTTGCCATGGATCAAGCGCCAACCCGGTGATCGGCTAGAATGGCCGCCTTGCGCCACACGAGCCGAACATGACAGCAGAACTGCCCCACGCCCAGCTCGACTGGGACGACCAAGGACGCCCGCGTTCGCGGGTCTTCGACGATGTGTATTTCTCCACCGATTCGGGCCTGGATGAAACCCGCCACGTCTTCATCGAACAGAACCGCCTGGGTGAACGCTTCGCCGCCCTGGCCGCCGGCCAGCGCTTCGTCATCGGCGAGACCGGCTTCGGCACCGGGCTGAACTTCCTCTGCGCCTGGCAACTGTTCCGGCAACAAGCGCCGGCCGGCGCGCGCCTGCATTTTGTCAGCGTCGAGAAATACCCCCTGAGCCACGCCGACCTGCAGCGGGCCCTGGCCCTGTGGCCGGAACTGGCCGAGCTGGCGCAGCCGCTGCTGGGGCAGTACCAGGCGATCCACGGCGGTTTCCAACGCCTGGTGCTGGACGCAGGCAGGGTCACGCTGACCCTGCTGATCGGCGATGCCCTGGAGCAACTGCCGCAACTGGACGCCCAGGTGGACGCCTGGTTCCTCGACGGTTTCGCCCCCTCGAAAAACCCCGAGATGTGGACACCCGAGCTGTTCGCCGAACTGGCTCGCCTGGCCGCACCGGGCGCAAGCATCAGCACCTTCACCAGCACCGGCTGGGTGCGGCGCCTGTTGAACGCCGCCGGCTTCAAGATGAAGCGCACCCCGGGCATCGGTCATAAATGGGAAGTGCTGCGCGGTGAGTTCCTCGGCTGGCCCGAAGAAACTCCCGCTCCGGTAGCAGCCAAGCCCTGGTTCGCCCGCCCACCGCTACAAGGCAAGACCGCCCTGGTGATCGGCGGCGGCTTGGCGGGTTGCTCCAGTGCCGCCAGCCTGGCCGCCCGTGGTTGGCAGGTTCAACTGCTCGAGCGCCATGGGCAACTGGCCCAAGAGGCCTCGGGCAATCCCCAGGGCGTGCTCTACCTCAAGCTGTCGGCCCACGGCACGGCGCTGTCGCAGATGATCCTCAGCGGCTTCGGCTATACCCGCCGCCAGCTGGAGCACCTGCAACGAGGCCTGGACTGGGACGGCTGCGGCGTCCTGCAACTGGCGTTCAACGCCAAGGAAGCCGAGCGCCAGGCACAACTGGCCACGGCCTTTGCCCACGACTTGCTGCATATCCTGGACCAGGAGCAAGCCCAGTCCCGGGCCGGCATTGGCCTGGAACACGGCGGGCTGTTCTTCCCTGAAGGGGGCTGGGTCCATCCGCCGGCGCTGTGCCAATGGCAAGCCGGGCATTCAGGCATCCAGGTCCTGACCCATCGACAGGTGCTGGAACTGCGCCGGGTCGACCAGCAGTGGCAGGCCTGGGACGGCGAACAGCTACTGGCCAGCGCTGCCGTGGTGATCCTCGCCGGCGCCGCCGAGATCAAGCAGTTTCCCCCCAGCGCCGAGTTGCCCCTCAAGCGCATCCGTGGGCAGATCACCCGCCTGCCGCAAACGGCGCGCAGCCAGGCCCTGGCCACGGTGGTCTGCGCCGAAGGCTATGTCGCCCCGCCCCGGCTGGGTGAGCACACCCTGGGCGCCAGCTTCGACTTCAACAGCCAGGACCTGGCCCCGACCACCGCCGAGCACGCGGGCAACCTGGAGATGCTGCGGGAGATCTCCAACGATCTGCTGCAACGCCTGGACGCCGAGCACCTGCCCCTGGAAGACCTGCAAGGCCGTGCGGCCTTTCGCTGCACCAGCCCGGACTACCTGCCCATCGTCGGTCCGCTGGCGGATGCCGCCGCCTTTGCCCACACCTATGCCGCCCTGGGCCGGGACGCCCGCCAGGTACCGGACCTGCCCTGCCCCTGGCTCGAAGGCCTGTACATCAACAGTGGCCATGGCTCACGTGGCTTGATCACCGCACCGCTGTCGGGGGAGCTACTGGCCGCCTGGCTGGAAAACGAGCCCCTGCCACTGCCCAGGAGCGTGGCCGAGGCTTGCCATCCGAACCGCTTCGCCCTGCGCCGGTTGATTCGCGGCAAGCCCTGAAACAGAGCCTCTGCAACCGCATACCCGAGGCGCAGCCTGCTCCTTCCCTGCCCTACCCCGGCCCGTCCGGGGTTGGACAGGACCTGGCGCTTATAACCCATCGATCTAAAACTCCCGAGTTATGCACAGGTCAGTTTCCTGGTAGCCGTCATTTTGGCGGCGACGGATTGACTCTTCCCCAACGGAAAAAACCGGTAAGGACTTATGTGCGGATTAGCTGGAGAACTACGTTTCGATCACCAACCTGCCGACCTTGCGGCAGTTGAACGCATCACCCACCACCTCGCCCCCCGCGGCCCCGACGCCTGGGGCTTCCACAGCCAGGGCCCGATCGCCCTGGGCCATCGTCGCCTGAAGATCATGGACCTGTCGGACGGCTCGGCGCAGCCCATGGTCGACAACCAACTGGGCCTGTCCCTGGCCTTCAATGGCGCGATCTACAACTACCCCGAGCTGCGCGCCGAACTGGAAGCCAAGGGTTATGCCTTTCATTCCGGGGGCGACACCGAAGTACTGCTCAAGGGCTACCACGCCTGGGGCGCCGAGCTGCTGCCCAAGCTCAATGGCATGTTCGCCTTCGCCATCTGGGAGCGCGACAGCAAGCGCCTGTTCCTGGCCCGCGATCGCCTGGGGGTCAAGCCCCTGTACCTGTCGCGCACCGGCCAGCGCCTGCGTTTCGCCTCGACCCTGCCGGCACTGCTCAAGGGCGGCGACATCGATCCGCTGCTCGATCCGGTCGCCCTCAACCACTACCTGAACTTCCATGCCGTGGTCCCGGCCCCCAGGACGTTGCTGGCCGGCATCGAGAAACTGCCGCCAGCCACCTGGATGCGCATCGAGGCCGATGGCCGCAGCGAGCAGCAGACCTGGTGGACCCTGGCCTACGGCCCGGCCGCCGACGAAACCCGGCTGACCCTGGAAGACTGGCGCGACCGGGTGCTGGACAGCACCCGTGAAGCGGTGGCCATCCGGCAACGGGCGGCGGTGGACGTCGGCGTGCTGCTGTCCGGCGGCGTCGACTCCAGCCTGCTGGTGGGCCTGCTGCGCGAAGTCGGGGTGGACGAGCTGTCGACCTTCTCCATCGGATTCCAGGATGCCGGCGGCGAACGGGGCGACGAGTTCCAGTATTCCGACCTGATCGCCCGGCACTACGGCACCCGCCATCACCAACTGCGCATCGCCGAGCACGAGATCATCGAGCAGTTGCCGGCGGCGTTTCGCGCCATGAGCGAGCCGATGGTCAGCCACGACTGCATCGCCTTCTATTTGCTGTCCCGGGAAGTGGCCAAGCACTGCAAGGTGGTGCAGAGCGGCCAGGGTGCCGACGAGTTGTTCGCCGGCTACCACTGGTATCCGCAGGTGGACGGCGCCAGCGACCCGTACGCTGCCTACCGCGATGCCTTCTTCGACCGCAGCTACGACGACTACGCCGCCACCGTGCAACCGCAGTGGCTGACCGCCAACGATGCCGCCGGTGATTTCGTCCGCGAACATTTTGCCCGGCCCGGGGCCGAGGCCGCCGTGGACAAGGCCCTGCGCCTGGACAGCACGGTGATGCTGGTGGACGACCCGGTCAAGCGCGTGGACAACATGACCATGGCCTGGGGCCTGGAGGCCCGCACGCCATTTCTCGACTATCGCCTGGTGGAACTCTCGGCCCGGGTCCCGGCGCGCTTCAAGCTGCCAGACGGCGGCAAGCAGGTACTCAAGGAGGCCGCGCGGCTGGTGATTCCCAGCGAGGTCATCGATCGCAAGAAAGGCTACTTCCCGGTACCGGGGCTCAAGCACCTGGAGGGCAAGACCCTGGACTGGGTCCGCGAACTGCTGCTGGACCCGAGCCAGGACCGCGGCCTGTTCAATCCGGCGATGCTCGACCGCCTGCTGACCGATCCCAGGGGCCAGCTGACGCCGTTGCACGGCTCCAAGCTGTGGCAACTGGCGGCGTTGAATCTGTGGCTCAGTGAACAAGGAATCTGACCGATGAAAGCCCATGCTACGGCCTACAGCCAACGCCTGCTGCGCGGCCAGGCCCCCTCCTACGAACGCTTGCAGGCGCGTTTTGCCGAAGACGGCAGCGAGCCAGGCAACGACCCGGTCGCCGTGCACTGCGGCTGGGGCCGCCTGCTGATCGGCCATACCTTCCCCGACGCCGCCCGGCTGGCCGAGGAACTGCTCAACGAGCGTCCCGGCGAGCGGGACATCGCGCTGTATGTGGCCGCGCCCCAGCAGGTGCTGGGGCTGGAGCCGGCGCAGCTGTTCCTCGACCCCTCCGACACCCTGCGCCTGTGGTTCAGCGACTACCGCCAGGCCACCCGGGTATTCCGTGGCTTTCGTATCCGGCGTGCGCAAAGCGCCGCCGACTGGCAGGCCATCAACCAGCTGTACCTGGCCCGGGGCATGCTGCCCATCGATCCAGAGCGGCTGACCCCACGCCACCAGGGCGGGCCGGTCTACTGGCTGGCCGAGGACGAGGACAGCGGCGCCCTGATCGGCAGCGTCATGGGCCTGGACCATTACAAGGCCTACCAGGACCCGGAGCACGGCAGCAGTCTGTGGTGCCTGGCTGTGGACCCCGACTGCAGCCGACCGGGCGTTGGCGAGGTGTTGGTGCGCCACCTGATCGAACACTTCATGAGCCGTGGCCTGAGCCACCTCGACCTGTCCGTGTTGCACGACAACCGCCAGGCCAAGAACCTCTACGCCAAGCTGGGCTTTCGCACCCTCTCGACCTTCGCCATCAAGCGCAAGAACGGCATCAACCAGCCGTTGTTCCTTGGCCCTGGCCCCCAGGCGCAGTTCAACCCCTATGCCCGGATCATCGTCGAGGAAGCCCATCGCCGGGGTATCGACGTACAGGTCGACGACGCCACCGCCGGCCTGTTCACCCTCAGCCACGGCGGGCGCCGGGTGCGCTGCCGGGAATCCCTGAGCGACCTGACCAGCGCTATCAGCATGACCCTGTGCCAGGACAAGAGCCTGACCCACAAGGTGCTCAAGGGCGCCGGACTGAACCTGCCGGCCCAGCGCCTGGCGGGTAACGCCGATGACAACCTGGAGTTCCTCGACGAGCATCGACGGGTGGTGGTCAAGCCCCTGGACGGCGAACAGGGTCAGGGGGTGGCGGTGGACCTGCGCAGCATCGAGGAGGTGCAGCAGGCCATCGACCAGGCTCGCAAGTTCGACAGCCGGGTACTGCTGGAAAGCTTCCACGAGGGCCTGGACCTGCGCATCCTGGTGATCGGCTTCGAAGTGGTGGCCGCGGCCATCCGCCGCCCGGCACAGATCATCGGCGATGGCCAGCACTCCATCGGCGCGTTGATCGAAGCCCGCAGCCGCCGACGCCAAGCGGCCACCGGTGGCGAGAGCCGCATCCCCCTGGACCACGAGACCCAGCGCACCCTGCACGCCGCCGGCTACGACTACAACAGCGTGCTGGAACCCGGCGAGCTGCTATGCGTGCGGCGTACCGCCAACCTGCACACCGGCGGCACCCTGGAAGACGTCACCGACATCCTCCATCCGCAGCTGGCCGATGCCGCGGTGCGCGCGGCCCGGGCCCTGGATATCCCGGTGGTCGGCCTGGACCTGCTGGTGCCGGCGGCGGACCAGCCCGAATACGTGTTCATCGAAGCCAACGAGCGTGCCGGGCTGGCCAACCACGAACCGCAACCGACGGCCGAGCGCTTTGTCGACCTGCTGTTCCCCCTCAGTCAACCAACCCCCTGAGCCCCTGGGACCTGCGGCGCCAGCGAGTGCCGCAGGTCTTGGACGAAGCCATCGCTGGGCGTTTTTTCATCAGGAGTTTCCATGACCCGCAAGATCGCCGAACCGGACCTCGCCTACCTGCAGAAGGTCCTCCTGGAAATGCTCGCCATTCCCAGCCCCACCGGTTTCACCGACACCATCGTGCGCTATGTCGCCGAGCGCCTGGAAGAACTGGGCATTCCCTTCGAATTGACCCGGCGCGGCACCATCCGCGCCACCCTCAAGGGCCAGAAGAACAGCCCCGACCGGGCCGTCTCGGCGCACCTGGACACCATCGGCGCCAGCGTCCGCGCGGTGAAGGACAACGGCCGCCTGACCCTGGCGCCGGTGGGCTGCTGGTCCAGCCGCTTCGCCGAGGGCAGCCGGGTCAGCCTGTTCACCGACAACGGCGTGCTGCGCGGCAGCGTGCTGCCGTTGATGGCCTCCGGGCACGCCTTCAACACCGCGGTGGACGAGTTGCCCATCAGTTGGGACCACATCGAGCTGCGCCTGGACGCCTACTGCACCACCCGCGCCGACTGCGAATCCCTGGGCATCGGCGTGGGGGACTTCGTCGCGTTCGACCCCCTGCCGGAGTTCACCGAAAGCGGCCATATCAGCGCCCGGCACCTGGATGACAAGGCCGGGGTCGCGGCCCTGCTGGCCGCCCTCAAGGCCATCGTCGACAGCGGCGAACCCTTGTCGATCGACTGCCACCCACTGTTCACCATCACCGAGGAAACCGGTAGCGGTGCCGCCGCAGCCCTGCCCTGGGACGTCAGTGAATTCGTCGGCATCGACATCGCCCCGGTCGCTCCGGGCCAGCACTCCAGCGAGCATGCGGTCAGCGTCGCCATGCAGGACTCCGCCGGCCCCTACGACTACCACCTGTCCCGGCACCTGCTGCGCCTGGCCGGGGAGCACGAGTTGCCGGTACGGCGCGACCTGTTTCGCTATTACTTCAGTGACGCCCATTCGGCGGTCACCGCCGGCCACGATATCCGCACTGCGCTGCTGGCCTTCGGTTGCGACGCCACCCATGGCTACGAACGGACCCATATCGACAGCCTGGCTGCACTGGCCCGGCTGCTGAGCGCCTACATCCTCAGCCCGCCGGTGTTCGCCAGCGACGCCCTACCGGCCCAGGGTTCCCTGGATCGCTTCAGCCACCAACTGGAGCACGATGCGCAAATGGAGAGCGAGACCCGGGTGCCCTCGGTGGACAGCCTGGTGGGCAACCGCTCCTGAGAACCAGCCAGGGGTTTGTGCACGCGGTGGCTGGCGGCGCGCACCCGGCCCCGGTAGCATCCGGGATTGTTTGCCGGAGCCCCCCTTATGCTAATTCCCCACGAGCTGCTTGAAGTCGACACCCTGACCCGCCTGATCGAGGACTTCGTCACCCGCGAAGGTACCGACAACGGCGATGAAACACCGCTGGAAACCCGAGTCCTGCGGGTTCGCCAAGCCCTGGGCAAGGGGCAGGCAGTAATCGTCTTCGACCCCGACAGCGAGCAGTGCCAGTTGATGCTCAAGCACGACGTGCCCAAGGAACTGTTCGACTGAAACACCGCTGGGTCGGGGCTCAAGGGGTCGTGAATCGCGGGCCGAACAGGATGATGCTGGCCCCGATCACGCATAGCCCCAGCCCCAGCCAATCCGAGCCCAGGGGCCGGACCCGCTCCACCACTGCCAGCCAGCCAATCGACGCCACGATATAGATGCCCCCGTAGGCGGCATAGGCGCGCCCGGCGTAGGCGGCCTCGACCTTGGTCAGCAGCAGGGCGAACAGGGTCAGGCTGACCAACGCGGGGATGACCCACAGGGCGCTCTTGCCCTGGCGCAACCACATCCAGAAGGCATAGCAGCCGAAGATTTCGAACAGCGCGGCGAGGAAGAACCACAGGTAGTTGAGCATGCAAAGTCTCGTCAGGATTGCCAGATGCCGGCAACCCTAACCAGACCCGGACCCGCGGGCAAGTTCAGCTGGCGCCCTGCCTGGCCTTGGCCCGCATCTTGTCGGCCATCAGCGTCATCTCGTCGTACAGCACCTGGGGGTTCTTCTGCTTCAAGGCCCAAGCCATGCGCCCCTGTTCATGGGGCAGGATCATGAATTGGCCAGCCTCGACCTGGGCATGGATGTAGTCGGCGATCTGGGTCGCGGAAATGGGCGAGCTTTCCAGCAGCTTGCCCACCTGGGCCTTCATGGCCGGGGTCGGGCCACGGAAGGAGTCCAGCAGGTTGGTCTGGAAGAACGACGGGCACACCACGTGAACGGCGATTTCCTGCTGCGCCAGCTCGACCAGCAGGCTCTCGGAGAGCGCCACCACACCAGCCTTGGCCACGTTGTAGTTGCTCATCGCCGGCCCCTGCATCAGTGCCGCCATGGAGGCGATGTTGATGATCTTGCCCTTGCTCTGCTCCAGCAGCGGCAGGAAGGCCTTGCAGCCCTTGACCACGCCCATCAGGTTGATCGCGATCTGCCAGTCCCAATCCTCCAGGGACAGCTCGCTGAAGAAGCCACCGGAAGCCACGCCGGCGTTGTTGACGATGATATCGATGCCACCGAACTTGAGCTCGCAAGCCTGGGCGAACGCGGTCAGTTGGCTGTAGTCACGCACATCGCAGCGCTGCACGAAGCCATCGCCACCCGCCTCGCGCACCAGCTTCAGGGTTTCCTGCAAACCGGTTTCGTTGACATCGGACAAGGCCAGCCGCCAACCCTCACGCGCCCAGCGCAAAGCGATTTCGCGCCCCAGACCGGAGCCCGCGCCAGTGATCATCATGCGGTTTTGCATAAGAGTTGCCTTGTTGTTCCGGGAAAGATGAGCGCCAGTGTAGCGAAGGCCCCGACCTCACCCATGCACCATCAGGGTGCTGAATGGCGCGGGCAAACCCGTGCCTCGGTCCCAGGCCTGTCCTGGCCACTCTCCGTGCCTGGAACTGGCAACCGGCAGGCAATGAACTTGAATCTTCCCTGCCCTACCCAGGTCGGAATCAGTAGGAGCGTCGCTGCTGCAGGACCGACAGTCCTGCAGCAGCCGGCCATCGAACAACACACCAGGCAAGGACATCGATATGGGCACTCTTTTGATCATCATCCTGATTCTGCTGCTGATTGGCGGCCTGCCGGTATTTCCCCATTCAAGAAGCTGGGGCTACGGTCCCTCGGGGCTCATTGGCACGGTGCTGGTGGTGCTGCTGGTCTTGCTGTTGCTTGGCAGGATCTAGCCCGTCGCCTCGCCCACGACCAGCCACCTAGCGTTATTCCCGGTTTCCCCCAGGCAAAAAAACACCCCTACAGGAGGGGTGTTCAGTCAGTCAGCTAACAGGCCGGGAATCAGTCGGGCTTGCCATTGACCACGCCTGCGGTGTTATCCATCAGGCTCTTGGTAGCGGTCTGCAGGAACGACTCCAGCTTCTGCTTGAGTTGGGCCTCATCGGCGGCCTCGGGGATCTGCTCGCCAGTAGGGTTGCTACCCAGCTCATACTTGTACAGCCGCGGCGGCATGTCCTTGGGCAGTACCAGCACGCGATCGGCCGTCAGCAGGGCTACGGTCTGGTCGCTGCCGGACGGCTTGATCACACCAAAGCCCTTGTCACCTTCCGGCAGGTTGAGCAAGTCACGTCCCCAGCACTGATGCAGCACATCACCACCCAGGCGGCCCATGATGGTCGGCACGATGTCGATCTGGGTCCCCACAGTGTGGTCACGCTGGCCGAACTTCTCCTGGATGCCCGGAGCGATCATCAGCATCGGCACGTTGAAACGCCCCAGGTCCATTTCGGTGATCTGCTGCTCGTTGCCAAAACCATGGTCACCGACCACGACAAACAGCGTCTCCTTGAAGTAGGGCTCCTTGCTCGCCTTCTCGAAGAACTGGCCCAGGGCCCAGTCGGAGTAACGCATGGCGGTCAAGTGTTCGTTGAGGCTGCCACGATCGGTCACCTTCTCCACCGGCAACGGTGTCGGCAACGCGTACGGCGTGTGGTTGGACAGGGTTTGCAGCAGGGCGTAGAACGGCCCCTTGCCTTCCCGGGCCTTCAGCTCTTCCAAGCCACGATTGAACATATCCTGGTCGGACACGCCCCAAGTCGGATCGGAGAACACCGGGTTGACGAAGTCGTTACGGCCGATGAAGTTGGTCATGCCCTGGTTGCTGAAGAACCCCGACTGGTTGTCCCAGGCGAAGTCGCCATTGTAGACATACACATCATCGAACTTGCGCGCGCTGAGCAGTTGCGGCAGGCCGGAAAGCTTGTGGCTGCCTTCCGGGGTCTGCATCAGGTATTCGAAACCTGGCAGGTTGGGGAAGCAGGCCATGGTGGCGAACATGCCCTGGTGGGTATGAGTGCCGTTGGAGAAGAAGCGATCGAACAGCAGGCCCTGCTTGGACAGCTTGTCGAAATACGGAGTGATTTCCCCAGGACGTCCCAAGGCCCCCACAGAATGTCCAGCAAAGCTTTCCATGAGGATGACGACGACATTCTTGATCGGCAGGGTCTTGTCGGCATCCGGCGTGTAGTTACGGCGTACAGCTGCAATGTCGGCATCCACCAGCTTATCGCTCGGGACCAGCAGCATGTCGCGTACGGTCTGCTGTGCCTCAGGCTGAGGCAGGGTCGCCTTCCAGATATTGGTCCGGTCCTCGGACATGCGGTCCTTGGCGGCGGCGAGCAATTGCAGCGTGCCGTTAAGGCCCAGCTGGTTGGCGAAGTTCGACTCAGTGGTGTAGACATCGCCCCAGCGCATGGGCGGGCCTTGGCGCAGGGTGCCACGGGCAGCGACCACGCAGATCACCAGGCACACCACGAATACCGCCAGCCGGGTATACCAGGGAGCGACCTGGCGGGTCCCGATGTTGCCACCGCTGAATGGGCCACGAGGGCGGGTGGCACGGTCGGCCCCCTTGAACGCCAGGCTCAGCAGCCAGGTTCCCACGGCCCAGGCCAACAGATAGCGAACCACTGGGAAGCCATACCAGAGCATGCTCATCACGGTCTTCGGATCTTCCTTCACGTATTGGAAGACCAGGCCGTTGAGGCGCTGGTGGAATTCGCGATAGAAGTCCATCTCCATCAGGCCGAGGAACAACGCGATGCTGGACGTCACGGTTAGCCAGAAGCGCAGCACGCCACGGGCAGCCATGGCTCGGGCGCTGAACAGCGCCAGGACCAGGGGCACGCTGATATAGACCACCAGGCGCAGGTCGAAACGCAGCCCGTTGGCGAACGCCTCGAGGAAGGTCGAGGCCGGCGTGTCGAGAATCATCTCGCGGTTGTAGATCAACAGCGCAACGCGCAACAGGGAGAGCATCACCATCATGACCAGCGCACAAAGGAGCGTGTAGGCCAGGTGGGATTTAACGGTCGGTTGCAGCAGGCGATTCGAGGATCGCTGCTGGCTCAGGGCATCCGAGTTTGCCATGTCGTTTTAGGACCCATTGGAAGTTAAATTGCAAAAAGCTAGCGGCGTTCTGCCCTCTTGTTTGCCACCAGGGCGCCGGGGGAATACGCGGTGCGCGAATGTTGCACGATCACTCAAGGCATTGCCATTGATTCGTGGAAGACCGCGTCACCCACGTTACCAATGGCTCTGGCACAAGAGATTGCAGGGGGTTATACCGAGGAATAAGCGCCGGGGAATTGTCTTAAAGCGTTTGTGAAAATTTCGTTCAACGCATGTTTAGTCACAAAAAAGGGCCTTGCGGCCCTTTTTCATGTAACCACTTGCGGCACCGTCCACCTTGGGATTCAGAGACGGACATCACCTCGTGGGCCGGCAATGGCCCAGATGATCAACCCAAGCACCGGCAGGAAAATGATCAGCAGTACCCAGAGGATCTTCATCCCGGTCTCGGCACCGCTTTTCAGGACGTTGATGATGGCCCAGATATCCAGGGCCAGGATGATCAGGCCGACCAGGCCGTTGAAGGTGGAACCCATGGTGTCGCTCCCGAATGATGGCGTGTTTCTTCTAGGATAGCCGGGGCGTGGCAGGGTTCCGTTTTATTCCGGTGCCGCGGACAACTCAAACGTGCAGCGCAACCTTCAATGCTTCCAGGGCTGGGGCTGCGCTGATCCCGACTTCGGCACACAGTTCCAGGACCCGTGGCACATCGTTGCCGTAGACCAGCACCATCTGCAATTCGTCGTCGAGCAACTGGCTGAAATTCATCAGCACATAACCGCCGTTCTCCGGATTCATGCTACCCATCTGGATCTGGATACGGTTCAGGGCAGTCAACGCCTCGGTCTTGGCCAACTGCTTGGGCTTGATATTGAAAGACACATCCTGACCGAACGAGGCCACGATCCCGGAGAACAACTCCACATAGGTGTCCGCCTGGAACAGCACGGTATCAGGCAGGCTGCCGACCACCACCCACTCCCCCAGGGGAATGGGAAAGCTGTCGTCGTAGTTGATATCGGGATTGGCCGCCAGGAACGCCTCGGGGTCGGCATACGCCTGGGCCGCTTCGTCCGCGATGCGCTGGATCTCGGCATCGCCCATGCACCCGGAGCTGATTTTGCTGATGAGTTCGATAAGGGCGGTTTTCATGGGCATATCCTGCAGGCAAGGGAATTTCGAGGGCGCGAAGGATAGCCTAAAGTGCAGCGTTGCTCCTATTGCCGTCACGAGGGCACCCTGCCCTCGTACGGCCCACAGCGTCAACCCAGGATTTTTTCCAGTTGCGCCGTGGTATCGGCAGCCCCCATGGTCCTGGCTGCCTCAAGGGCATTGACGCCATTGGCATCACGAGCCTTGGGATCAGCCCCCTGGCCGATCAGGTAGGTCACGATCTCGGTACGGTTGAACATCGCCGCCATCATCAAGGCAGTGCGCCCATCGAAGGAGGCCCCCTCCACCTGCGCTCCACCCTCTACCAGCGCCTGGACCACCGCCAGGTCACCCTTGAAAGCGGCACCGGCAATCGGGCTCTGGCCGTTGTCATTACGGATCTCAGGGTCGGCCTTGTGCTTGAGCAGCACCTTTACCGCATCCACATGCCCGTAGTAGGCAGTGAGCATCAGCAAGGTGTCACCCTTGTGATTGCGCAGGTTGACCGGCAGGCCACCAGCGGCCAGCCGGTCGAGCATCTGGGCATCGCCCTGGCGAGCGACGTTGAATACCTGCTCGACAAACTGGGCAGCCTCGTCTTCGGTCATCTGGCGGCTTTTGTCGGTCATCGGAAACTCCAGGTTCGGCAAATCGGAAAGCCGCTAGTTTCCCCAAGCCAACCGCGGCCTGTCATCCCCTTTTTCCCAAGAGCGGTCATAGACAGAATCAATAGCGCAGGCGACCGCCCTGGATATCGGCCAGAAGCTGCGGGGTCAGCCGCACATAGGTGTCCGTGCCCGGCAACCAGGCATAGACCGGATCGTCGCCAGTGTGCTCAAGATCGAAGGCCTGCTCCTTGAGGCGGCTCTTCTGGTACTTGAAAGTACCGGTGGTATCCATCTTCACCTTGATCCGCAAGAACAGCGGTACCGCGTAGGACGGCAGTTGCTGCCTGGCAAACTGCAGCAAGGCATTGAAGTCCAGGGTCGCCAGGGACTCCGCCGGCGTAATCGCCACCATCCCGGCCCGCCCGTTGGTGTTGTGGATTTCAACCCCATAGGCCACCACCTCGGCAATCTGCGGGTGCCCCAGGAGAATGTTCTCCACTTCGGTGGTCGACACGTTTTCGCCCTTCCAGCGATAGGTGTCGCCCAGGCGATCGACGAACTGCACATGGCCGAAGCCTATGTCGCGTAGCAAGTCGCCGGTATTGAAGTAGCTATCGCCCTTCTCGAACACATCCTTGAGGATCACCTTGAGGTTCTTCTCCGGGTCGGTGTATCCATCCAGGGGCGCCTTGTCATCGATCTTCGCCAGCAGCAGGCCCTGCCCCCCCTTGGCAACCTTCTGCATGAAGCCCTGGCTATTGCGCAAGGGCGCGCCGGTGTCGTGGGCGTACTCCACCAGGGCCCAGGGGATCAGGGAAAAACCCACGGTATTGTCGAAGTTGAGAATATTGCTGAAGCCGATATTGCCGTCGCTGGCGGCATACAGCTCGCAGATATGATTCACGCCAA
This sequence comes from Pseudomonas sp. BIOMIG1BAC, assembly GCF_001705995.2. NCBI lineage: Bacteria > Pseudomonadati > Pseudomonadota > Gammaproteobacteria > Pseudomonadales > Pseudomonadaceae > Pseudomonas > Pseudomonas sp. BIOMIG1BAC. The sequence continues at coordinate 5,793,268 of NZ_CP049045.1, forward strand.
AGCGCTGCTTGAACTCGCTCCAGACACCTGGACGCAAGCCGTTGCCGATCATCTTGAAGACACCATGGTCGTTATCGCGCTCAGAGCCCGGCTGGTCGATCAGGTAACGGCACAATTCACCGACATAACCGATGGTGGTCGCCTTGAAGCGCCGGGCATCGTCCCAGAACTGGCTGGCGCTGAACTTGCGGCGGATGGCGAAACCCGAGGCACCGGTGATGGCCGAGCCCCAGCACACGCACAGGCCCGTGGCGTGGTAGAGCGGCAAGGTGCAATACACCACATCCCCAGGCTGCATATCCAGGGCGATGGTGCCGAAGCCGGCACTGGTACGCATCCAGCGCCCATGCTTGAAGATCCCGGCCTTGGGCAGGCCCGTGGTGCCGGAGGTGTAGATATAGAAGCAGGGGTCGTCGAGAAAGACCTGCTGGGTCTGGGGCAGGTTGTCCGCCGGGTATCCAGCACTCTCGGCCATCAAATTGACCAGCCCCTCGGGAGTCGGGCCAGGATCGGCCAGGGTGTCTTGATCGGCCACGTACCAGGTGCGTCGCGAGTCGATTCCGACCTGGTCGCGCACCGCCGAATAAGCGCCCAGCAACTCGGCACCGACCACGATTGCCACCGGCTTCACCAACGCCAGGCTGTGTACCAGCACACCCTGGGTCTGCGCGGTATTGACCATGGCACAGATGCCCCCCAGCTTTGCCACCGCCAGCACGGTGACCAGCAACTCGGGGCGATTCTCGATGAAGATCGCCAGCACATCGCCCTTGACGATGCCCTGCCCCTGCAAGTAGGCCGCGATGCGGTTGGCCCATTGATTGACCTGGGAATAACTCAGCACCCGGTCGCCACACAGCAAGGCCGGACCATCGGGATTGCGTCTGCTTGCTTGCTCGAAGCTCCAGCCCAGGCCACAGGGCTGGTCGGGTTTCTCGATGTTCCCTGCCTTCATGCCGCGCACCACCCGTGGCAGTGCCCTGGCAATGGACGGCACCTTACGCAGCATCATGCCCCAGGTGATCATGTCGCTCTTGTGCTTGTTCATGGTTGCTCCGATTCGACGACGAAGGTCTGTCCCGGCAAGCTGCCGGGCATTGGCAACAGATCGCACCAGGCTCAGCCCGGGATGGCGATCCGACAGGCCGCCAGGCCACGATCACGGGCCACGTCACGGAGGGAAAAAAGGCAGGGTTGGCGCCAGGCCCCGAAAAGAGCCGGCGGTACGGTGCAGAGATATTTCATGGAGGCGTCCTATGTTCTTATTATCCGTCGGGCGGGATCGCAAGATCGCGCCGCTACACATTCCATGTCGCTGAAACCCACCCTCAAGCACCTGCGCAAGGAGCCTACTGCCAGGGGGGTAACGAGCTGAAAAATACGTCAGCGATCTCGAGCCTGTACACGAGGTTTTTGCAAACTTTTGTATCTCTGCAGCGACCTCGACGGCCCTGCTCCACCCATTGAAATTTATCCTCTGGGCAACGCTCGCATTCCATGCCTTAAGGCCCTGCCTGACCTTGCGACAACCTGCAAAATGCAGGGTGCACGATGCCCGTTCATGCATTTTGCACGAACGGCTTTTCTTGCCATAAATATAACTAATTGATTTATAAAGACTTTTTAAAAAGACAATACTGGCACAATCACTGCACCTATCACTTCACGTTGCCCTTCAAGCACTCACGGAGCTGATAGACATGAGCCTGATCCAAGAAAAGTTTTCTTCCCTGTTCTCCAACTTCGAAGTGACCACCCTGGCCCGCCCCGATGGCGGCATCCTGCTGACCCTGCGCAATAGCGAGGGCAAGGAATTCAAGCGCTCGATCTCCTATGCGCAGCTACATGCCTCGGACCAGTTGTCCTGGGTCATCAGTGCCATTCGCCGTGACTTGGCCGAACAGGCCAGCGAATTGCCCCAGATCTCGATGCTGCAAAGCCAGAACCGCTTCGCCCTGCCGACTTACCACTCCCTGTAAGCCGCGCTGGATTCACGTGCTCGGGCCGACCCCACCTTGCGTGGCGTCGGCCCGAGTGCATTGGGGGACAGGTTTGTTACTAGTCTTCCAGGCGTGGGAAACGGCTGGCGATATCATCGCCAGTGGCCTTCGCGGCCTGCGCTGCATCTTTGCCGGACAAACGGACGGCCAGCAGATTCGGGCGCTCCCCCATATCGAACCAATGAGCGATACCCGCTGGCAGCGACACCAGGTCATGCCTTTCGCACACCAGGCCATAGACGTAGTCATCGATGTGCAAATAGAGCAGGCCACGTCCGGCGACGAACCAGTGTGCCTGGGCGGCATCCAGCCGCTGCTCCTCGGGAAGATTGGCATCGATATCCGCGAAACTGCCCTTGCGGCTGAGCACGGCGAACGAGCCATGGCCACGTTCGACCGACAACTGATCGAGCGCCTCCCGGCAGGCTGCCAGCACCTCCTGCTCGGCGGTTCCCGGCTCGACCCGAACGCTGGCCGGCCAGCGCTCGAAACCAACGCCCCGCTCGACCAGGGTCGCGGCGATATCCTCGAAGTGGGTCAACACCTTGTTCGGCAGGTCCGGGCTGGATACGTGATAGACGGACAGGCTGCTCATTATGCAATTCCTCGGTTTCGGTAACACCCCAAGGGCCGCCTGGGGCTACACATCAGCTGGCAGCTTCTTCAACGAAAGAAAGCCAGGGCAGATAGGGTGACTTGAAAGCATGCGCCCCAGGACAGGTTCAAGACCTCTCCTCGGGCATGCGGGTGGCAATGATAACGGCTGCAGCCAGGGCCGCGACGCTCGCCATACTAAAGGTCAATGTCGCCCCCAGGGCATTCCAGCTATAGCCTGAATACAAGGCCCCCAGGGCGCCCCCGGTACCCGCCAGGGCTGCGTAAAGCGCCTGGCCCTGGCCTTGCTGGCGTGCGCCGAAGCTGCGTTGGACGAAATGAATGGCCGCCGCATGGAAGCTGCCGAAAGTCGCGGCGTGCAGCACCTGGGCCAGCAACAGCACCCAGAGGAACTCCGCCAGGCTGCCCAGGAGCAACCAGCGCAGGGCTGCCAGCAGGAAACTGGCCAGCAGCACCCGGCGCACGGAAAACCGCGCCAGGATCCGGCTCATGGCCAGGAACATCAGCACTTCGGCCACCACCCCCAGGGCCCAGAGCATGCCGATCAGGCCACGACTGTAGCCCAGTCGCTCCAGGTGCAGGGTCAGGAAGGTGTAGTAAGGCCCATGGCTCATCTGCATCAGTGCCACGCACAGATAGAAAGCCAGCACGCCAGGCTTGAGAAGCTGCTGGACAAAACCCTCGCCTGCCGGGCGCTGCCCATGGGCCTGGGGTTGGGCGTTGGGCACCCACAAGCTGCTGAGCACGATACCGCCCATGATCACCACCAGCGTGACCGGGTAGATATCCAGGCTCAACCACTCGAACAGTCGCCCCAGGGCCACCACCGTGAGAATGAAACCGATGGACCCCCAAAGGCGAATCTGGCTGTAGCGCGAGGCCTGGCCCTGCAAATGGGCCAGGGTGATGACCTCGAACTGCGGCAGGACCGCATGCCAGAAGAATGCATGCAGGGCCATAACCATCGCCAGCCAGGCGTAGCTCTTGTCGACGAAGATCAGAGAGAAGCTGGCCAGCGTGCAAACGGCGCCAAAGCGCACGATCGCCAGGCGCCGGCCGGTGTAGTCGCCGAGCCAGCCCCAGAGGTTCGGCGCCACGCACCGCATGAGCATGGGGATGGCCACCAGCTCGCCGATCCGCGCGCTGGAAAACCCCAGGTGGTCGAAATACAGCGCCAGGAATGGCGCGGTCGAACCCAGCAGCGCGAAATAGAACAGGTAGAAACTGGAAAGCCGCCAGTACGGCAATGCCGCCACGGTCATCAGACCGCGGCGACTGGCAGAGCCACCATTACAGCTGGCCCAGCACTGGGGTACCGACCCGTACGTCGGCGTTCTGGCCGCGATGACGCAGCAAGTGATCCATCAGCACGATGGCCATCATCGCCTCGGCGATCGGTGTGGCGCGGATGCCGACGCATGGGTCGTGACGGCCCTTGGTGATCACGTCCACCGGGTTACCGTCGACATCGATGGAGCGGCCCGGGGTGGTGATGCTGGAAGTCGGCTTGAGGGCCAGGTGGGCAACGATCGGCTGGCCCGAGGAGATGCCACCGAGGATGCCGCCGGCGTTGTTGCTGAGGAAACCTTCCGGCGTCAGCTCGTCCCGGTGTTCCGTGCCACGCTGGGCCACCGAAGCGAAACCGGCACCGATTTCCACGCCCTTGACCGCGTTGATGCTCATCAGCGCATGGGCCAGCTCGGCGTCCAGGCGATCGAAGATCGGCTCGCCCAACCCAGGCATCACGCCCTCGGCAACGACGGTGATCTTCGCGCCCACGGAATCCTGGTCACGGCGCAGCTGGTCCATGTAGGCCTCCAGCTCCGGCACCTTGTCCGGATCAGGGCTGAAGAAGGCGTTGTCCTCTACGCTGTCCCAGGTCTTGAAGGGGATTTCGATCGGGCCCAGCTGGCTCATGTAGCCACGCACCACGATGCCCTGGCTGGCCAGGTACTTCTTGGCGATGGCACCGGCTGCCACGCGCATGGCGGTTTCCCGCGCCGAGCTGCGACCGCCGCCACGATAGTCGCGGATCCCGTACTTGTGGTGATAGGTGTAGTCAGCGTGGGCTGGGCGAAACAGATCCTTGATCGCCGAGTAGTCCTTGGATTTCTGGTCAGTGTTGCGGATCAGCAGGCCAATGGAGCAGCCGGTGGTCTTGCCTTCGAAGACCCCGGAGAGGATCTCGACCTCGTCGGGCTCCTGGCGCTGGGTGGTATGGCGGCTGGTGCCGGGCTTGCGTCGATCGAGGTCACGCTGCAGGTCCTGCAGGGACAGCTCCAGGCCCGGCGGACAGCCGTCGACAATGGCGACCAACGCCGGCCCATGACTTTCGCCTGCGGTGGTGACAGTGAACAGCTTGCCGTAGGTATTGCCGGACATGCGGGATGCTCCATGAAATCAGCTGGAATGACTCAATCTGGACCAGGGCCTGTTACGGCTTGTCGATCATCCATCGACCTACGGCAACAGCTCCCAGCAGCGCGCCAGTATACGCAGGCAACCCAACTAGTTCATCCTCGAACCTTCTGTTCCCTGCCGAGTCCAACCGGCACCTTATCCATGATGGCGTGATGATGCTGCGAGCCCTTCTGCTGAGTCTTCTACTGTTCACCGGCCTGGCCCAGGCCACCATCCTGCAACGCCCCATCAGCCTCGACACCGGGCACGGCGAGCTGTACGGCTCGCTATTGCTGCCCAAGTCAGAGCAACCGGTGCCAGTGGTATTGATCATTTCCGGTTCCGGGCCGACCGACCGCGACGGCAACAATCCCGACGGTGGCCGCACCGACAGCCTCAAGCGCCTGGCCTGGGTCCTGGCCCGGCACAACATCGCCAGCGTGCGCTACGACAAGCGTGGCGTGGCCGCCAGCCTCGCGGCCACCCCGGATGAGCGCAACCTGACCCTGGATGCCTACGTGGCCGATGCCGTGGCCTGGGGCAACAAGCTCAAGGCCGATCCACGCCTGGGACGCCTGATCGTACTGGGACACAGCGAAGGCGCATTGATCGCCAGCCTCGCCGCCCCGCAACTGGACGCTGCCGGGGTGATCTCCATCGCCGGCACCGCCCGCCCGGTGGACCAGGTCCTGCGCCAGCAACTGAGCTATCGCCTCCCCCCGGCATTGATGGTGCGGGCCAACGAACTGCTCGACAGCATCAAGTCCGGCAAGGTCGATAGCGACGTGCCAGCGGCGCTGCAGGTCATCTTCCGCCCCAGCGTGCAGCCCTACCTGATCACGCTGTTTCGTGAAGATCCGGCCGCCGCCTTTGCCCGCTTGAAAATGCCGGCACTGATCGTCCAGGGCAGCAACGACATCCAGGTCAGCGTCGACGATGCCAAGGTGCTCAAGGCCGCCAAGCCGGATGCCCGGCTGACGTTGATCGAGGGCATGAACCATGTGATGCGCATCGTGCCCAACGATCTTCGGCGCCAGCTGGACTCCTACAAGGACCCGCAACTTCCGCTGGCGGCACAGTTGGGCAGCACCGTCATCGATTTTATTGACGGACTTCACACCCGTTAGCAGGTGTTAACCCTCCAGTCCTGGAAAAAACGGCCGATAAGCCTTTGCCGGCCGTTCGATTGCTGTCGGCGCACAGCGATTGGACAGGACTTTGCGTTATGACTGATACCCAGAATTCACCTGCTGCCGAGCAGGAAGAGGCCGCCCCGGAGCGGGCTCCACTGCCTTGGGCGGATGTCCAGGTCGAACATCGCAAGATGCTACGCCTGGCGCCCTTGCAAACCGATCGTGCTACGGGTGCACGCCCCCTGCGCTTTATCGAGTTTGGCTATGCCGAACGCAGTAACAAGGACTACAGCCTGCTACGCATGGTTGTCAGCCTGCCTGGCCAACGGGTCCGCAAGGAACAGAATCACCTGGACGTGTGGGTCGAGCACGAAACCCGTCGGGTATTCTTCGAGCCCGAAAGCGGCTTGCAGATCGAACCGCTGAATCGTGGTATCGGTCGCTTCCTACTGGCGCAGGCCACGCAATGGGCGCAAAAGAAGTGGTCGCACTACCGGGTCGATGGTTTCGAGCTGGCCAACAAGGATGCGCTGAACGAAGACACCCGACTGCGCCGCGACCATGTGTTGCGCACCCTGGGCCTGGATGTGGTGTATGCCGATGCCCAGCATCTCAAGGGCAGCGTCAAGGATATCCAGGTCGGTGAGTTGCAGAGCCAGTGGAACACCGAGAAGCTGCAGTTCGTGGAAATCCTCGAAGCCGCACAGATGCTCCAGCAGGCCGAGCAGAACCTGGAAGAGCTGGAAGGCAAGCTGCGCAAGCAGGAAGAGAAAGTCACCAAGTACAAGCGCGAAGACACTGGCTTGCGTTTCACCATCACCTGCCTGGTGGCCTTCGCGGTGTTCCAGGCCGGGCTGCTGATCTGGATCGCGACTCACCGCTGAGTCGCGACCACATTGCCCATGGCCCGTATTGCACGGGCCGGCGAATCCCTCAGAGACGCGAAGCGAACAACGCCTGGTGCTGACGGCATTGTTCGGCGGTCAGCATGAACACTCCATGGCCACCGCGCTGGAAATCCAGCCAGGCGAAATCGACCTCTGGATACAGCGCCTCGACGTGCACCTGGCTATTGCCCACCTCGACGATCATCAATCCCTTCTCGGTCAGGTGATCGGCGGCTTCGGCCAGCATGCGCCGCACCAGGTTCAAGCCATCGTCACCACAGGCCAGGCCCAGTTCCGGCTCATGCTGGTACTCCTCGGGCATGTCGGCAAAATCCTCGGCGTCGACGTAAGGCGGATTGGAGACGATCAGGTCGAAACGCTGTCCCGGCAGGCCAGCAAAGCCGTCGCCCTGCACGGTGAAGACTCGCTCATCGACGCCGTGGCGCTCGATGTTCTGGTTGGCGACTTCCAGGGCCTCGAAGGACAGGTCGGCCAGCACCACCTCGGCCTCGCGGAACTCGTAGGCACAGGCGATGCCGATGCAGCCGGAGCCGGTGCACAGGTCGAGGATTCGCGCCGGCTCATTGGCGAGCCACGGCTCGAAGCGCTTCTCGATCAGTTCACCGATGGGCGAACGGGGAATCAGCACGCGTTCGTCGACCACGAACGGCAAGCCACAGAACCAGGCTTCCCCTAGCAGGTAGGCCACGGGCACGCGGTCTTCGATACGGCGCTTGAGCAAATGCTGCAGATGGACCAGCTCGTTGTCTTCCAACGCGCAGTCCAGGTAGCTATCGGCAATTTCCCACGGCAGGTGCAAGGCACCCAGCACCAGCTGGCGAGCTTCGTCCCAGGCATTATCGGTGCCATGGCCGAAGAACAGATTCTCCCCATGAAAACGGCTGACGGCCCAGCGGATATGGTCACGCAAGGTGCGAAGACGGGAAGTGATCACGGAACAGACTCCTGACAAAACGACCGGCGATTCTAACAGCCAAAACCGTTGCCGACTAAGCGTGAAAACCATCGCGGCACAATCGACCTGTCACTGCCCGGCCCTTCCCCAAACAGTGCTCGACGATGGCCCTTGACATGGCTGTAAGCCAGCAACGACGCCCCTTACGTTAGTAGCGATTCACAGAAGCGCTCCGCCAGAGGACAATGTCGCAAAAGCCCCACTCACAGGAGCCCCAGAATGTCCGTTCCAAAGACGATGTTTCAACTCAGCGGTCGTGGTTATGCGGCGGCCAACTTGAGCCACGCGACCCTTGTGATCATCGACGCCCAGAAAGAGTACCTCAGCGGCCCCCTGGCCCTGTCCGGCATGGATGCTGCGGTAGCCAACATCCGCCAACTGCTGGCAGCGGCCCGTGCCGCCGGTCGGCCCATCGTGCATGTGCGCCATCTCGGTACCGTCGGCGGCCTGTTCGACCCCCAGGGCGAACGCGGCGAGTTCATCCCAGGCCTTGAACCCCAGGGTGACGAAACCATCATTGGCAAGCTGCTGCCCAGCGCGTTCCATGGCACCGAATTGGAAAAACGCCTGCAGGACCTCGGCTCGCTGGACCTGATCGTGGCCGGTTTCATGAGCCATTCCAGCGTCAGCACCACCGTGCGCGCGGCAAAGAACCTGGGCTTTCGCTGCACCCTGGTGGAAGATGCCTGCGCCACCCGCGACCTGCCCCACAAAGGCGGCATCCTCAGTGCCGAACACGTCCAGCAGACCGAAATGGCGATCATGGCCGACAACTTCGCTACCCTCGCCCTGACGGCCAGCCTGATCTGATCGTCCCTGATGAGCGGCTAATCGCCGCTCATCCATGAATGCCTCGCATTTGCAGCAATTACCCGAGCCTCAGGAACCACCCGAGCAACTTCCGGTCGAAGGGCCGATACCCACTGAGGAAGGTCGGAATGAAGATATCCGATGGTTTTGACGCACGTCGGCTGCGGCCCAAGAGCCCGCGGAACTGGCGCTTGCGCTTGGGAGCGGCATTCTCCGCGTTGCTTGCGACCTGCGGCATCCTGCTGGCGATGGCCGGCGTCGCGAGCCTGCTCGGACGCATCCCCGCGCTGGGCGAGGTCAACGCCCGCCCGCTGGGCTCGACGATCATCCTCCTGCTCGGCCTGGTGGTGCTGTATATCGGCATCCGCCTATGGCGCCGCTGCCGCCGCCGCATGCGCCAGCCACTCGCGCTGAACATGGCTCCACACCTGATGAAAAAACACGACTGACACTTCCAAGGCGCAATTTACGCGCCTTGCTGCGTGCCGACTTGGGTAAACTAGCCGCCCTTCGCGGAGGCTGACATGCAAGACGACGACTTTTCCCTGTTCAAGAACGAGATGCGCGGCATCAAGCCGATCAAGCATGATCGTGCCGAAACAGGCAAACCCAAGACCGATCGGGCGCAGATCGCCAAGCTGCGCCAGGCCGCCACCATTCGTAGCGAAACCACCACGGTGGACGGACTGTCCGACCAGTTCGTGATCGATGTAGGTCCTGAAGATGAGCTGATGTGGGCCCGTGACGGCGTCCAGGACAGCCAGATGCGCAAGCTGAAATTGGCCCAGATTCCCTTTGAAGGTAGCCTCGACCTACACGGAATGACCGTGGAAAAGGCTCGAGAAACCCTCTGGGCGTTTCTTGCCGAAGCCACCAAGCTGGAGGTTCGCTGCGTACGGGTCACCCACGGCAAGGCCGTGCGCCTGGATGGCAAGCGCCCCATGATCAAGAGCCATGTCAACACCTGGCTGCGCCAGCATCCACAGGTACTGGGCTTTGCCTCTTGCCAGGCCAAGCACGGCGGCACCGGAGCGCTGTACGTGATGCTCAAACGCACCATGATGGAAGGCCGCGACGAATAAAGGCGCTGCGTCACGCTTGCAGCGCCGTGCCCGCCACCGTACCCTTGCCCTTTGCGTAAATCCCACAGGTAGTTTCATGTCCCTGGAACAGAATTACACCGCGATCCTCGGCCAACTGGGCGAGGACGTCTCCCGCGAGGGCCTGCTCGATACGCCCAAGCGCGCCGCCAAAGCCATGCAGTATCTTTGCCGCGGTTATGCACAAACCCTGGAAGAAGTCACCAACGGTGCCTTGTTCAGCTCCGACAACAGCGAAATGGTGCTGGTCAAGGACATCGAGCTCTACTCGCTGTGCGAACACCACCTGCTGCCTTTCATCGGCAAGGCCCATGTGGCCTACATCCCTAGCGGCAAGGTCCTGGGGCTGTCGAAGGTCGCGCGCATCGTCGACATGTACGCTCGTCGCCTGCAGATCCAGGAAAACCTCAGCCGGCAGATCGCCGACGCCGTCCAGCAAGTAACCGGCGCCCTGGGCGTGGCCGTGGTGATCGAAGCCAAGCACATGTGCATGATGATGCGCGGTGTGGAGAAGCAGAACTCGTCGATGATCACCTCGGTGATGCTCGGCGAATTCCGCGAGAATGCCGCGACCCGCAGCGAGTTCCTCAGCCTGATCAAGTGACGGGCGGAGAGTGAAAAGACCGGCGTTGATCGCCGGTTTTTTTTCGCCTGGCAAAAATCAGGTAAGCTGCCGCCCCTTCATTCATGGGCAAGAGGCAATACCGTGATCGTCAAAGCGCTGCGAGTCGGCCTGGGCCAACTCATCATTTTCATCGACTTCATCACCCGCCCGCGCAAGCAAAAGCGCAGCGCCGCCGCCCAGGCCCAGGTCGAACAGGCCGCCAAGGGCCTGAGCCTGTACCAGTTCCACGCCTGCCCCTTCTGCGTGAAAACCCGCCGTACCTTGCACCGCCTGAACGTGCCGGTGGCGCTGCATGACGCCAAGAACAACCCGCAGGACCGCCAGGCCTTGCTGGAGCAAGGTGGCAAGATCAAGGTGCCGTGCCTGCGCATCGAGGAAAACGGCCAGACCACCTGGATGTATGAATCCAAGGTGATCATCGACTACCTGAACCAGCGTTTTTCCGCCGCCTGAATCCTCCGGCGGACGAGCCCGGCACCTGCCTGATGCCGGGCCACGCTCAGTCGAGCATCGCCACGTGCCGTGGATGGCTCGCCACCCGTTGCATCCAGGCCTGGATGCCAGGGTAGCGAGCCAGGTCGAAACCGCCTTCATGGGCCACGTGGGTATAGGCATACAAGGCAATGTCGGCGATGGAATAGTGCTCGCCCACCAGGTATGGCGTACGGCTCAACTGCTTCTCCATCACATCCAGCGCCTTGTAGCCACGCTTGTGCAGCTTCAGGTATTCCTCCTCGCGCTCCTGGGGCAGTCCTTCGTAGAGCTTGATGAAACGCGCCACGGCGATGTAGGGCTCATGGCTGTACTGCTCGAAGAACTGCCATTGCAGGACCTGGGTACGTAGCCGCGGCTCGCTGGGCAGGAACCGGCTGCCATCGGCGAGAAAGTTGAGGATTGCATTGGACTCCCACAAGCAGGTGCCATCCTCGAGTTCCAGGACCGGGATCTTGCCATTGGGGTTCTTCGCCAGGAATGCCTCGGTCTGGGTATCCCCACCCAGAATATCCACGGCCTGCCATTCATAGGGCAACCCCAGCAGATTGAGCATCAGTTTGATCTTGTAGCAGTTGCCCGAACGATAATCGCCATAAACCTTGTACATGGCCCTCCCCTTGGGCTGCCTATGCAGCCTGTGCTTGACGTATCACGGTGGCCAGCCGCTTGAGGCCTTCATCCAGCCGTGCTGGATCGATATGGCTGAAATTCAACCGCAGATGCCCGTGATTCTGCTCCGGATCGGAAAAGAACGGCTCACCGGGCATGAATGCGACGTCGCGCTCCAGCGCCGCCCCAAGCAAAGTGCGGGTGTCCAGCGGCTGTTTCAAGCTCAACCAGAAAAACAATCCACCCTGGGGCACCTGCCAATCGGCCAGGTCGGCGAAATGAACCTGCAGAGCTGCCTGGAACGCATCACGGCGCTGGCGATAGAAACCGCGCAATGCCTCCAGGTGCAACTGGAACTTGGTGCTGCCGATCCATTGCATGGCCTGCCATTGACCGAAGCGGTTGGTGTGCAGGTCGGCCGACTGTTTCAGACGCAACAAGTGTGGGAACAGGTCCGCACTGGCGATCAGATAACCCACCCGCAGCCCAGGCAGCAGGGTCTTGGACACCGTCCCGCTGTAGATCCAACTGGCCTTTTTCAAGCGGCTGGCAATCGGCGTGGCACTGCCACCGTCGAAGGTCAGTTCACGATAGGGCTCATCCTCGATCAGGGTGACCTCGAACTCATCCAGCAAGGCCGCCACGGCATCGCGCTTGGCTTCGCTGTAGCGCACCGCCGACGGATTCTGGAAGGTCGGGATCAAATACACGAATGCCGGACGATGCTGCTCCAGGCAAGCCCTCATCCGTGCCAGGTCGGGGCCATCGGCCTGTAGCGGCACGGTCAGGCACTGGGCGCCGAACAGCTGGAAGATTTGCAGGGCCGCAAGGTAAGTCGGGGCCTCCAGCATGATCTCGGTGCCCTTGTCGATGTACAGCTTGGCCGCCAGGTCGAGGGCCTGCTGGGAACCACTGACTACCAAAACCTGGCTGGCCGTACAGGGCAGGCCGAGTTGGCGCGCCTGTTCCGCCAGGGCCTCGCGCAATTGCGGCTCGCCCTCGCTCATGCCGTACTGGCCAATCGTGTGGGGCGCATCCTGCCACTGCACATGGGGCAGCATCGCCTCGGCCGGCAACCCACCAGCAAACGACATCACCTCCGGACGCTGGGCCGCGGCAAGAATTTCACGGATCAAGGAGCTTTTGAGGCGCGACACACGTTCGGAGAAAGCCATAAAGATCACCGCTAGCGAAGGTTGGAGGGAATACGTCAAACTGGTTGACCAAAATTACGCCGGCCTTTGCAGATACGTCAATATGTTTGACCTTACCCAGCCAACCTCGCAGCAAACCGCCATGGAAGCCTTCTTCTTCGGTTACCAGGCCTTTACCGCCAAAGCCGACGAAATGCTCGAACGCCGTGGCTTGAATCGCGTGCACCAGCGCATCGTGTTCTTCATCGCTCGCTATCCAGGGCTGAGCGTGAAAGAACTGCTGGCCTTGCTGGGGGTCAGCAAGCAGGCCTTGAACACCCCCTTGCGCCAACTGATGGAAATGCACCTGGTCGATAGCGCCGCGCCCGCCTCTGACAAACGCAAACGCCTGCTGGAACTGACCGACGAGGGTGCGCGTTTCGAACAATCCTTGCGCCGCGAGCAAGTCAAGCTGCTGCAACGGGCCTTCAGCTTAGCCGGGGAAGATGCCGTCAATGGCTGGTTGGCGGTGAACCAGGCGCTAGCCGGCAAAACGGCCGACGACTGACCTGCCCAGGGGCGGTCGCTGCCATCTCCGCACGCCCCTCCTGATATAGCAGCGTCTTGGGTTTTCTTGCAGACAACTCAAAAAACATTATTTGCATTCTTTGTATACAAAAGCATAATCGCCACGTGTGAGTTCTTGACCCGCAGGTCAATAAACCCTACAAGCCCTGCCTGCCTCAAAGAACCGTTGCCCAACCCCGCGCATCCGGTTCCGAAAAAACAATAAAACTCTTGAGGAGTACTCGCTGTGGAAAGCCGCAAATCCGAAGCCTCGCCGCTCGACCTCTCGCCATCGCCGAACAGCGGCTGGCTGGAGCGCATCTTCAAACTCAGGTTGCATGGCACCACGGTGAAGACCGAGTTGATTGCCGGGGTGACGACGTTCATCACCATGGCCTACATCATCTTCGTCAATCCGAACATCATGGCCGACGCCGGTATCGATCATGGCGCAGCGTTCGTCGCCACCTGTATCTCCGCGGCCCTGGGTTGCCTGCTGATGGGGCTCTATGCCAACTGGCCGGTAGGCCTGGCACCGGGAATGGGACTCAACGCCTTCTTCACCTACACCGTGGTCGGCACCATGGGCTACCACTGGGAAACCGCCCTTGGTGCGGTATTCATCTCCGGCGTGCTGTTCATGATCCTGACCCTGTCGCGGATCCGCGAATGGCTGCTCAACAGCATTCCCGCCAGCCTGCGCTTCGCCATGGGCGCCGGAGTCGGGCTGTTCCTCGGCCTGATCGGTCTCAAGACCTCCGGGATCATCGTCGACAGCCCGGCGACCCTGATCAAGCTCGGTTCCCTACGCGAGCCCGGGCCGCTGCTGGCCGCGGTGTGCTTCCTGATGATCGCCGTGCTCAGCTACCGCCGGGTGTTCGGCGCGATCCTGATCAGCATCATTGCCGTGACCCTGGCCGGCTGGGGCCTGGACCTGGTGCACTACAACGGCATCCTCTCCCCGCCGCCAAGCCTGGCGCCGACCTGGATGGCCATGGATGTCGCCGGAGTGTTCAACGTCAGCATGATCAGCGTGGTCCTGGCGTTCCTGTTCGTGCACATGTTCGATACCGCCGGGACCTTGATGGGCGTGGCCCAGCGCGCCGGACTGGTGAACCCCGATGGCCGGATCGAAAACCTGTCCCGGGCCCTCAAGGCCGACAGCGCCTCCAGCGTATTCGGCGCAGTGGTCGGCGTGCCGCCCGTCACCAGCTATGTGGAAAGTGCCGCGGGCGTAGCCGCCGGTGGCCGTACCGGCCTGACCGCTATCACCGTGGGCGTGCTGTTCGTGGCGGCGATGTTCTTCGCCCCGCTGGCGGGGATGATCCCCGCCTATGCCACCGCCGGCGCGCTGATCTATGTGGCGATGCTGATGATGGGCGGCATGGCCCATATCGATTGGGAAGAAGCCACCGACAGCATTCCGGCGATCGTCACCGCGATCATGATGCCCCTGACCTTTTCCGTCGCCGACGGGATCGCCCTGGGTTTCATCACCTACGTAGTGCTCAAGGCCGGCACCGGCAAGCACAAGGAAATCTCCATCAGCCTGTACGTGCTGTGCGCAATCTTCGTCGCCAAGTTCGTATTCCTGTAGTCACAGGCCCCGGCCGCCAAGCCCCGTCCCGTTGGATGGGGCTTTTTTCATGGAGCACCAGCCACACGACGGCAAGCCCTGGCTGCAGGCAAAAAAAAGCCCGCAGTGTGGGGCGGGCAAGGACCAAAGAAAGCTATTTGCGCAGGATTCTTGGGGGAAAGTCCTAGCTTCCTCGATAGGTCGAATAGCTGTAGGGCGAAATCAGCAGCGGCACGTGGTAGTGATCCTGCTCGGCGCTGATGCCGAAGCGCAGCACCACCACATCGAGGAATGCCGGCTCCGGCAACTGCACACCGCGGGCGCGGTAGTAATCACCAGCATGGAAGTGCAGCTGGTAGACGCCGCTGCGGTAGTCATCGCCCTGCAGCAACGGTGCATCGCAGCGACCGTCGCTGTTGGTGACGGCGGTGGCGACCGGCTCCAGCTGAGCCCCTTCGACCCGATACAGCTCGATCTTGATGGCGCTGCCAGGGCAGCCATGTGCGGCATCCAAAACGTGTGTAGTCAAACGTCCCATTGATTCTGCGTGCCTGTCGCGCCGTGCGCTTCAGGGCTCGCGCCTCCCGAAGTCAGTGAGTGAAGGGAAGCCACAGCATCGACAGCGAGAAAGACTGTGGCAGGTGCACAATTAAGACATTTTCAATAAAAATTGTACACAATAATAATCACAAATATTCGCCTCGCCGCACAGGCTTTCGATAGCCTGCGGATCTTCTGCAAAACCACAGCAACAGACGACTTGCCATTCATTACCTGACTGCTTGGGCAAGTTTCTTGCAGAGCATTCCAGTACCGATAAAAGCGGAAAAATGCAAAAAAACGGGCTTACAAACTGAATATAAAGTTGTATACAATCAAGCCATCGCAGTGACGCCCACCTGGCTTCCCCCGACTTCAGGTCCCGCCACGCCACCGTTATCACGAACAAGAAGGAAGACTGCAGTGAGCGCTGACTACCCTCGCGACCTGATCGGTTACGGCTCCAACCCTCCTCACCCTCACTGGCCAGGCAATGCCCGGGTCGCCCTGTCCTTCGTACTCAATTACGAAGAAGGCGGCGAGCGCAACATCCTTCATGGCGACAAGGAGTCGGAAGCCTTCCTGTCTGAAATGGTCGCCGCGCAGCCCCTGCAAGGCGAGCGCAACATGAGCATGGAGTCGCTGTACGAGTACGGCAGCCGTGCCGGCGTCTGGCGCATCCTCAAGCTGTTCAAGGCATTCGACATCCCGCTGACCATCTTCGCCGTCGCCATGGCTGCCCAGCGCCATCCCGATGTGATCCGCGCCATGGTCGAGGCTGGCCACGAAATCTGCAGCCACGGCTACCGCTGGATCGACTACCAGTACATGGACGAGGCCCAGGAGCGCGAGCACATGCTCGAAGCGATCCGCATCCTCACCGAGATCACCGGTGAACGCCCCCTGGGCTGGTACACCGGCCGCACCGGCCCGAACACCCGACGCCTGGTGATGGAGGAAGGTGGTTTCCTCTACGACAGCGACACCTACGACGACGACCTGCCCTACTGGGAAGCCAACAACCCCACAGGCAAGCCGCACCTGGTGATCCCCTACACCCTGGACACCAACGACATGCGCTTCACCCAGGTCCAGGGCTTCAACAAGGGCGATGACTTCTTCCACTACCTCAAGGATGCCTTCGACGTGCTGTATGCCGAGGGTGCAGAGGCACCGAAGATGCTCTCCATCGGCCTGCATTGCCGCCTGGTGGGGCGCCCCGCGCGCCTGGCCGCCCTCAAGCGTTTCCTCGAGTACGTCAAGGGCCACGAGCAGGTCTGGTTCAGCCGCCGGGTCGATATCGCCCGCCACTGGCACCAGGTCCATCCTTACCAGGGGGCCGCGAAATGACCGCTTTCCAGACCCTCAAGCCCTCGACCCTGGACCGCGCAGGCTTCGTCGAGGCCTTCGCCGACATCTACGAGCATTCCCCATGGGTGGCCGAAAAGGCCCATGACCTGGGCCTGGATGCCTCCATCGACCAGATCGAGGGCCTGCACCAGCGCATGAGCGACATCCTGCTCAGTGCCGATCACGCCCGCCAACTGGCGCTGATCAACGCTCACCCGGACCTCGCCGGCAAGGCCGCGATCCAGGGCGAGCTGACCGAGGCCAGCACCAACGAACAGGCTGGCGCCGGCATCCATCAGTGCACCGCGGAGGAGTTCCAGCGCTTTACCGAGTTGAACGACGCCTACAAGGCCAAGTTCAAGTTCCCCTTCATCATGGCGGTGAAGGGCAGCAACCGGCACCAGATCCTCGCCGCGTTCGAAACCCGCATCCACAACTCGGTGGACACCGAGTTCAAGTGCGCCCTGGAGCAGATCAACAAGATCGCCCTGTTTCGCTTGCAAGCCCTGTAGTCCTCCAAGGTGCCAGTCCCGATGACTCCCAGGGGCCTTCAGGGACTGGCATGACAAACAGACAAGAACGATGCAGGACCACCTACGCCAGCAACGCACCGACCTGACGGCCGAGCGTGGTCAGCAGTGACTTCATTAGAGAACGAAGAAGAACAGCATGCGCACACTGACGATTGAACCCCTGACCAAAGAAGCCTTTGCCCCTTTCGGTGACGTGATCGAAACCGAGGGCAGCGACCACTTCATGATCAACAATGGTTCGACCATGCGCTTCCACCGCCTGGCGACGGTCCAGACCGCCCAGCCGGAGGACCAGGCCATCATCAGCATCTTCCGCGCCGATGCGCTGGACATGCCGCTGACCATCCGCATGCTGGAACGCCATCCGCAGGGCAGCCAGGCTTTCATCCCGCTGCTCGGCAACCCCTTTCTGATCGTGGTCGCGCCGCTTGGCGATGCACCTGTATCAGGTCTGGTCCGCGCCTTCGTCAGCAATGGCAGGCAGGGCATCAATTACCATCGCGGCGTCTGGCACCACCCGGTGCTGACGATCGAAAAGCGGGATGACTTCCTGGTGGTTGATCGCAGTGGTTCGGGTAACAACTGCGATGAGCATTTCTTCAAAGAGGATGAGCGTTTGATCCTCGCCCCCCACCAATAAGAGAAGGCCCGATCACCCGACAACAAGGGTGACGGGTATGAGGTAGAGACTGTGGAAGCACATCTGTTGGAATGGCTCAATCTGAGCGTGCGCTGGATACACATGATCACCGGTGTGGCCTGGATCGGCGCATCGTTCTATTTCGTCTGGTTGGAGAACAACCTCAATCGCGCCAACCCCAGGGACGGCTTGTCCGGCGACCTCTGGGCGATCCACGGCGGCGGCATCTACCACCTGGAGAAGTACAAGCTGGCACCGCCCTCGATGCCGGAGAACCTGCACTGGTTCAAGTGGGAGGCCTACTTCACCTGGATGTCGGGGATTGCCCTGTTGTGCCTGGTGTTCTATTGGAACCCGACCCTCTACCTGCTCGCCCCTGGCAGCACCCTGAGCGGTGGTGAAGGTATCGCCATCGGCGTCGGCTCGCTGATCGCCGGCTGGTTCATCTACGACTTCCTGTGCGACTCGCCGCTGGGCAAGCACCCCGCCCTGCTGGGCCTGGTACTGTTCGTACTGGTCATCGCCGCCTGCTTCGGCTTCAGCCAGGTGTTCAGCGGTCGCGGCGCCTACCTGCACACCGGGGCGATCATCGGCACCATCATGGTGGGCAACGTGTTCCGCATCATCATGCCGGCCCAGCGCCAGCTGGTAGCGGCCATCGAGGCCAACCAGACCCCGGACCCGGTCCTGCCGGCCAAGGGCCTGCTGCGTTCGCGGCACAACAACTACTTCACCCTGCCGGTGCTGTTCATCATGATCAGCAACCACTTCCCCAGCACCTACGGCAGCCAGTACAACTGGTTGATCCTGGCCGGCATCGCCGTGGCGGCCGTGTTGGTTCGCCACTACTTCAATACCCGCCATGACAGCCACAAGTTCGCCTGGACCTTGCCAGTCGCGGCACTGGGCATGATCTGCCTGGCCTATGTGACGGGCCCTACGCCGATGACCAGCGCTCCTGAAGTGGCCAAGGCACCCGCCAAGATCGATTACCAACCCCTGCCGGAAACCGCTCTCGGGGGCGGCGCCAAACCGGCCACCGAGGCACCGGCCCAGGCTCCAGCGACGACCACTACGGCACCGGCCCAAGCCAGTAACGGCCCGAGCTTCGAGAAGGTCCACAGCGTGATCCAGGAGCGTTGCGCGGTCTGCCATTCGGCCAAGCCCACCAGCTCGCTGTTCAGCACCGCACCGGCTGGCGTGATGTTCGACACCCCGGAGCAGATCCGCCTGCAGGCAGCACGTATCCAGGCCCAGGCCGTGGCCAGCCAGATCATGCCCCTGGGCAACATCACCCAGATGACCCAACAGGAGCGTGAGCTGATCGGTGCCTGGATTGCCCAGGGGGCCCAGACCAACTGATCCGCGCCTGGCGCCAGGCTGCTCTGCGGGCAAGCTCGCCTCTACAGAACCTGCACTCTCTGTAGAAGCGAGCTTGCTTGTCATCAGCCGATCATGATTTGCCCGTTGCACACCGCTGTGCACCAAGACACAGCGGCTAAATCACAAGAATAAGAACATCCGAGGTGTTGCATGTCCGATTCATCCGAACAGTGCGTCCCCGATGCGCCCGCCATTCAGCGCTTGCCCTTCTTGCAACTGATCCTGGTCGGTTTGCAGCACGTTCTGCTGATGTATGGCGGTGCAATCGCGGTACCGCTGATCATCGGACAGGCCGCTGGCCTGAGTCGTGAAGAAATCGCCTTCCTGATCAATGCCGACCTGCTGGTGGCCGGCATTGCCACCATCGTCCAATCGTTCGGCATCGGCCCCATGGGTATCCGCATGCCGGTGATGATGGGCGCCAGCTTCGCCGCCGTCGGCAGCATGGTGGCCATGGCCGGCATGCCCGGCATCGGCTTGCAGGGCATCTTCGGCGCCACCATCGCGGCCGGCTTCTTCGGCATGCTGATTGCGCCCTTCATGTCCAAGGTGGTGCGTTTCTTCCCGCCTTTGGTCACCGGCACGGTGATCACCTCGATCGGACTGTCGTTGTTTCCCGTGGCGGTAAACTGGGCTGGCGGGGGCACTTCCGCGCAATTCGGCTCTCCCATCTACCTGATCGTCGCCGGGCTGGTACTGGGCACGATCCTGCTGATCCACCGCTTCATGCGCGGCTTTTGGGTGAACATCTCCGTGCTGCTCGGCATGGCCCTGGGCTACGCACTGTGTGGCCTGATCGGCATGGTCGACCTCGGCGGACTGGCCCAGGCTCCCTGGCTGCAAGTGGTGACGCCGCTACACTTCGGCATGCCGCAGTTCCACCTGGCCCCCATCCTGTCCATGTGCCTGGTGGTGGTGATCATTTTCGTCGAGTCCACCGGCATGTTCCTCGCGCTGGGCAAGATTACCGGTCATGAAGTCACGCCGCGCATGCTGCGCCGGGGCCTGTTGTGCGATGCCGGGGCCTCGTTCTTCGCTGGCTTCTTCAATACCTTCACCCACTCCTCCTTCGCCCAGAACATCGGCCTGGTGCAGATGACCGGGGTCCGCTGCCGCTCCGTGACCATGGTCGCCGGTGGCCTGCTGATCGTCCTCAGCCTGCTGCCCAAGGCCGCCTTCCTGGTGGCTTCGATTCCCCCGGCGGTACTGGGCGGTGCGGCCATCGCGATGTTCGGCATGGTCGCCGCCACCGGAATCAAGATTCTCCAGGAGGCTGATATCGCCGATCGCCGCAACCAACTGCTGGTGGCGGTGAGCATCGGCATGGGCCTGATCCCGGTGGTGCGTCCGGAGTTCTTCTCCCACCTGCCCCTGTGGATGAGCCCCATTACCCACAGCGGCATCGCCATGGCGACCCTGAGTGCCCTGCTGCTGAACCTTTTGTTCAACATTCTCGGCGGTGCCGAGCGGGCCTCTGCCCAGCAAGTGCACCAACACTAGCTCGTGAGCCGGGCGTCATTGCGACGCCCGGACTTTGACTCACCCATGACCTGATACCTGTCACAGCGGCGATCCCAGCAAGGAACGACCGCTACCTGCAATCGCTGCGCCTTGACAATAAGAACAACCAGGGAGCAACCACCATGCAGACCGACCGGACGGGCCTGTCGGCGTTTCGCCGCCAGCCGCCGACACGTCTCCAGCCCATGGCTGGCGCCAGCCATCTTCCGGGCATCGCCCCTCATCGCCAGCCGGTTCCGCAAATGACCGGCCTGCCCATCCGTCAATGGCTGCAAGTGCGTCACCGTGCTGCACTTGAGCCCTGCCGTGGGAGCCAGTATTCTCCGCGGCCGCGCGAATCCGGTCTAAAAAAAAGCCCGGATGAAAAACCTGACCCAAGAGCCAATTTATCCCGGCCAAGGCAGGTAGCCAGGCACACGAAAACAGTGCAGGGAAAAAACTCTCGCTCGACTGTATCGCTACAGCCGGACGGGAGTTTTTTTGCTTTTTTCGGACCTGGCCCAGCAGACGCTAAAAGCGTCGACGCTGATCGAACGCAGAGTTGTAACGCAAGGAAAAGGCGCCAAACCAGAGCGCTATGCCAAGAAAACATGGAACCACTACTTTTGGAGCAACCGAATGAACCCGATGAGCAAGAACCTGCTGCTCGCCACCGGCCTGCTGGCCGGGAGCCAGGCCATGGCTGGCGATCTGCTGCAGTGGCAGAACAACAGCCTGACCTACCTGTATGGCAAGAACTTCCAGGTCAATCCGCAGATTCAACAGACCGTGACGTTCGAACACGCCGACGCCTGGAAATATGGGGATAACTTCTTTTTCCTCGACCGCATCTTCTACAACGGCAAGGAGGACGGCAACGTCGGCCCGGACACCTATTACGGTGAGTTCACCCCGCGCCTGTCGTTCGGCAAGATCTTCGACCAGAAGCTGGAATTCGGCCCGATCAAGGACGTGCTCCTGGCCTTTACCTACGAGTTCGGCGAAGGCGACAACGAGTCCTACCTGGTCGGTCCCGGGTTCGATCTGGCAGTGCCCGGTTTCGACTACTTCCAGCTGAACTTCTACCAGCGCCACACCGAAGGCAGCCGCCCAGGTGATAACGTCTGGCAGATCACCCCAGTGTGGTCCTACACCATTCCCGTGGGCGGTTCGGACATCCTGATCGACGGCTACATGGACTGGGTCGTGGACAATGACCGCAACGCCAAGGGCACCTACCACGCCAACCTGCACTTCAACCCACAGGTCAAGTACGACCTGGGCAAGGCCATGAACTGGGGCGCCAAGCAGCTGTACGTCGGTTTCGAGTACGACTACTGGAAGAACAAGTACGGCATCCAGGATTCCCGTGGCTTCGAAACCAACCAGGACACCGCCAGCCTGCTGATCAAGTACCACTTCTGATCAGAGCTTGCGGACGCTGCCTCCACCCGGTTGGAGGCAGCGCACAATACATCTACAAATTCGATAAAACCTTCGCACATTTCGCAACCATCGATCGATGAAGCAGGCATAACATGCCGCCATTCCCACATTGATCAGGAGTTGCCCATGACCCAGCTGCGCAAGGTACTCAGCATCCATAGCGGCCAGCCCGCCTCTGACGGTGCCGGGGTGAAACTGACCCGGGTCTTCGGTGGCCAGGGTGTCGAACGCTTCGATCCGTTCCTGATGCTCGACGAATTCGGTTCACAGAACCCGGACGACTACATCGCCGGATTTCCACCTCATCCACATCGTGGTTTCGAGACCGTGACCTACATGCTCGAAGGGCGCATGCGCCACGAGGACCACCTGGGTAATGTCGGCCTGTTGCACAGTGGCGGCGTGCAGTGGATGACCGCAGCCAAAGGCATTATCCACAGTGAGATGCCAGAGCAGGAAGAAGGCGTGATGCGCGGCTTCCAGCTGTGGCTGAACCTGCCGGGCCGGCACAAGCTCGACCCCGCCGCCTACCGGGACATCCAGCCCCAGGACATCCCCCGGCTGACCACCACCGGAGGAGTCGAGGTGGTCGTGATTGCCGGACGCTTCGACGATGGCCAACACCAGCAGGCAGGAGCCGTGGAGCGCCCCCATACCGAGCCACAGTACTTCGACCTGCGATTGCCCGCCGGCGCCTCAGTCAGTCCACGCCTGCCAGCAGGGCATCGGGCGTTGCTGTACGTCTACGAAGGCGCGCTCGAGCTTCCCGGCCATCCACAGAGCGTGGCCAGCGGCAAGCTGGTGCGCCTGTCCGATGACGGTGAGTTGCAATTAAGCAGCTTGCACGGTGCCCGAGTGCTTCTGATCGCCGGCAAGCCCTTGGCTGAACCTGTGGTGCAGTACGGACCTTTCGTGATGAATACCCGGGAGGAAATCGAGCAGGCCCTGCGAGACTTTCGCGACGATCGCCTGACGGACTGAAGCCCAGGGCCAGGGCTCAGGCCGGCGCCAGGGTCTTGCGCAAGCCGAGGAATCGCGCCAGTTCCTGGGCCTTGGCCAGTGCGTCGCTGCGCCCCAGCTCGATCAGTTCGCTGCAATAGGCCGCCTCGAACAGCAGGTAGCTCAACACCCCAGCACCACTGGTTCGAGTCGCCCCCGGCCCCCGCAGGAACAAGCGAAGGGCTGCCGGCAACTCCTGCCGGTGGCGCGCGGCGATCTCATCGATCGGCTGGCTTGGGGCAATCACCAGTACCTCGACCGGGGCAATGCCCAGGCCGTGCTCGGTGGCACCGCCTGGCACCAGGCGGGTGAAATGATTGAGGCGCTCCAGCAGTTCGATATCGCTCTCCAGGCTGTCGATGAAGGTACTGTTGAGCATGTGGCCACCAATCTGCGCCAACGTCGGCTCCTGCCCGGTGTAGCTGCGTGGCGTGGCGTTCTCCGGATCGTTGCCCCGCGGGTTGCCACTGACCCCCACCACCAGCACCCGACTGGCTCCCAGGTGCAACGCCGGGCTGATGGGCGCCGACTGGCGTACCGCGCCATCGCCGAAGTACTCCTGGTCGAGCTTCACTGGGGCGAACAACAGTGGGATCGCCGAACTCGCCAGCAGGTGGTCCACGGTCAAGCGGGTCGGCAACCCGATCCGCCGATGTCGCAACCAAGGGTCGATCACCCCTCCCCCTTGATAGAAGGTCACGGCCTGGCCGGACTCGTAACCGAAGGCGGTGACCGCCACTGCATGCAACTGCCCCTGGGAAATGGCATCGCCGATCCCCGAAAGGTGCATGTGCTGGTTGAGTAAATCCCGCAGGGGCGAACTGTTGATCAGCGCCACCGGCACCTGGGCGCCCAATCCCAACAGGCTGTGGCCGACGAACCGGCTGGCCTGGCGAATCACCCCCGGCCAGTCGCTGCGCATCACCTGGTCACTGCGAAAGCTGCGCCAGAACTCTGTGAGGCGCTTGATCGCCGCCGAGAAATCAGTGGCGCCACTGGCCAGGCTGACGGCGTTGATGGCCCCGGCGGAGGTGCCAACGATCACTGGAAAGGGGTTGCGTGCCCCCGGCCCAAGCAGTTCGGCAATCGCCGACAAGACCCCGACCTGATAGGCCGCCCGGGCTCCACCGCCGGAAAGAATCAAACCGGTGACAGGTTCTGCCGCACTCATCAACTCATTCCCTCCATGGCGCCCGGGGGCCGTTCTGTCATTGCCTGGGGATCACCCGCGCTTCTTGTAGAGGCGCGGCTCACCCGGCGGCCGGCTCTTGAAGCGCCGATGTGCCCAGAGATATTGCTCGGGACAAGCACGCAACGCACCCTCGACCCACTGGTTGATCCGCAGGCAATCCTCTTCTTCGGTGGCGCCGGGAAAGTCTTCCAGCGGAGCATGGATCACCAGGCGATACCCGCGGCCATCGGCCAGGCGCTCCTGGGTGAAAGGCACCACCTGCGCCTTGCCCAGGCGGGCGAACTTGCTGGTAGCCGTGACCGTGGCAGCCTGAATGCCGAACAGGGGCACGAACAGGCTCTGCTTGGCGCCGTAGTCCTGGTCCGGCGCATACCAGATCGCACGGCCGGAACGCAGTAGCTTGAGCATGCCGCGCACGTCCTCGCGCTCCACGGCCAGGGAATCGAGATTGTGCCGCTCGCGGCCGCGGCGCTGAATGAAATCGAATACCGGATTCTTGTGCTGGCGATACATGCCGTCGATGGTGTGCTGCTGGCCCAGCAGCGCAGCACCGATTTCCAGGGTGGTGAAATGCAGGGCCATCAGGATCACCCCCTGCCCCTCTCGCTGGGCCTGCTTGAGGTACTCCAGCCCCTCGACGTGGGCCAGGCGTGCCAGGCGCGGCTTGGACCACCACCAGCTCATGGCCATTTCGAAGAATGCGATCCCGGTCGAGGCGAAGTTCTCCTTGAGCAGGCGCTTGCGCTCTGCCACGGACTTTTCCGGGAAGCACAATTCCAGATTGCGCCAGGCAATGCGCCGGCGCTCGCCCGCTACCCGATACATCAGCGCCCCCAGGGCACGACCGATTTGCAGCAGGACGGGATAGGGCAGTTGGACGACCAGCCATAACAAGCCAAGCCCCAGCCACAGCGGCCAGAAACGTGGAGACAAGAATGCAGCTTGAAAACGCGGGCGATCCATTAAAGATTCCGGACAGACAACAGGGTCGCGCATTCTACAACGGTTCGACCTGGCTTGCGGGCCGAGGGCGTTCTCGTTATAAGTCTCGGCACTTTTAGTGACAAGCCGCCTTCTGCAGACCATGAGCCAAACCGAATCGCTAGACCAAGACCCCGTCTTCCAGTTGAAAGGCAGCATGCTCGCCATCACCGTACTGGAACTGGCCCGCAACGACCTTGAGGGCCTGGATCGGCAACTGGCCGCGAAGGTCGCCCAGGCACCGAACTTCTTCAGCAACGCTCCCCTGGTCCTGGCCCTGGACAAACTGCCCGCCACCGAAGGCTCGGTGGACCTGCCCGCACTGATGCGCGTGTGCCGCCAACATGGCCTGCGTACCCTGGCCATTCGCGCCAGCCGAATCGAGGACATTGCCGCGGCGATTGCCGTCGACCTGCCGGTTCTGCCACCGTCCGGAGCCAGGGAACGACCGCTGGACCCACCTGAAAGCGAAGTCCGCAAGGTTCCGGAAAAGCCCCCCGAGCCTACCGTCAAGCCAACCCGCATCATCACTTCGCCAGTACGCGGTGGGCAGCAGATCTATGCCCAGGGCGGCGACCTGGTGGTGGTGTCCTCGGTCAGCCCCGGCGCGGAACTTCTCGCCGACGGCAATATCCATGTATACGGCCCAATGCGTGGCCGGGCGCTGGCTGGCGTCAAGGGTGACACCAAGGCGCGGATTTTTTGTCAGCAGTTGAGCGCCGAACTGATCTCCATCGCCGGCCAGTACAAGGTCTCCGAAGACCTGCGACGCGACCCTTTGTGGGGCTCGGGAGTCCAGGTCAGCCTGTCGGGAGACGTGTTGAACATCACTCGTCTTTAACGGATACTGCCGCATTTTCCAAACATCTCTAAAACGTAGCGAAAACGGCTCAAACGAAGTGGGAAATTGGCGACCCGCAGCGTCTACCAACGGTAGATCCTGCCACTGGCCGAGCTCCAGCCACGGCTGTCCGACTGCAGTAGTTTTCAAGAGATGTTTTTCAGGGACCCAAAGTCCTTTTTCCTTAGGGGTGAAACACCTTGGCCAAGATTCTCGTTGTTACATCCGGCAAGGGTGGTGTGGGTAAAACCACCACCAGCGCCGCTATCGGTACCGGCCTCGCTCTGCGTGGCCACAAGACTGTCATCGTCGACTTCGACGTCGGCCTGCGTAACCTCGACCTGATCATGGGCTGCGAGCGTCGCGTGGTGTATGACTTCGTCAACGTGGTGAATGGCGAGGCCAACCTGCAGCAGGCGCTGATCAAAGACAAGCGCCTGGAAAACCTCTATGTACTGGCCGCCAGCCAGACCCGCGACAAAGACGCGCTGACCCAGGAAGGCGTGGAAAAAGTCCTGATGGAGCTCAAGGAGACCTTCGATTTCGTGGTCTGCGACTCTCCGGCCGGCATCGAGAAAGGCGCTCACCTGGCGATGTACTTCGCCGACGAAGCGATTGTCGTGACCAACCCGGAAGTGTCTTCGGTTCGCGACTCCGACCGCATGCTGGGCCTGCTGGCCAGCAAGTCCCGCCGGGCCGAGAAAGGCGAAGATCCGATCCAGGAACACCTGCTGATCACCCGCTATCACCCAGAGCGAGTCGAAAAAGGCGAGATGCTTGGCGTCGAAGACGTCAAGGAAATCCTCGCCGTTCGCCTGCTGGGCGTGATCCCGGAGTCCCAGGCAGTGCTCAAGGCTTCCAACCAGGGTATCCCTGTCATCCTCGACGACCAGAGCGATGCCGGCCAGGCCTACAGCGACACCGTCGATCGCTTGCTGGGCAAGGAAAAAGAACACCGGTTCCTGAATGTCGAGAAGAAGGGATTCTTCGAGCGCCTGTTTGGAGGTAGATAATGAATCTTTTTGACTTCTTTCGTGCCAGCAAAAAGGTCACTACCGCGTCGGTAGCGAAAGAGCGTCTACAGATCATCGTGGCGCACGAACGCGGCCAGCGCAGCACCCCGGATTACTTGCCTGCCCTGCAGAAGGAACTGGTGGAAGTGATCCGCAAGTACGTCAATATCGGGTCCGACGACGTGCATGTCGCCCTGGAAAACCAGGGCAGTTGCTCGATCCTGGAACTCAATATCACCCTGCCTGATCGCTGATCGACCAGGCTGGAGCCACGGCGGCTCGCGGGCCTCATGCATACATGGGGCTGGCGTGCCGCCGTTGGCGTTTGTTACGAGACTGTTTTAATGCCGCTGTCCAATATCCACATCCTGCATCAGGATGCCGCCCTCCTGGTGGTCAACAAACCGACCCTGCTGCTTTCGGTTCCCGGTCGCGCCGACGACAACAAGGATTGCCTGATCACCCGCTTGCAGGAGAACGGTTATCCCGAGGCCCGCATCGTCCATCGACTGGACTGGGAAACTTCAGGGATCATCCTGCTGGCTCGCGATCCGGATACCCATCGTGAGCTGTCCCGGCAGTTCCATGACCGCGAGACCGAAAAGGCCTATACCGCCCTGTGCTGGGGTCAGCCGGAACTGGACAGCGGCAGCATCGACCTGCCCCTGCGCTATGACCCACCGACCAAACCGCGACACGTGGTGGACCACGAACAGGGCAAGCACGCCCTGACCTTCTGGCGCGTACTGGAGCGCTGTGGCGACTGGTGCCGGGTCGAGCTGACGCCCATCACCGGCCGCTCCCACCAATTGCGCGTGCATATGCTGTCGATCGGCCACCCGCTGCTGGGCGATGGCCTCTACGCGCATCCACAAGCCCTGGCCGCCTGGCCGCGCCTGTGCCTGCACGCCAGCATGCTCGCTTTCACCCATCCACAGACCGGCGAACGCTTGCGCTTCGAATGCACCGCGCCGTTCTGAAGCCTCTGTAGCAGGAGACCCCAGCGGCTCCTGCTGACGCCTCCAAGAGCCCACGCCGCCACTTTTCCGATCAATACGTTAAACTCGCGCCACTGCTGTCTGGAGCTACTTATGCGCGAAGAGTTGAACCAAGGCCTGATCGACTTCCTCAAGGCCTCCCCTACCCCTTTCCATGCCACTGCCAGCCTTGTTCAACGCCTGGAAGCAGCGGGCTACCAGCGTCTCGATGAGCGCGAACCGTGGACCACCGAAGCCAACGGCCGCTACTACGTCACGCGCAACGATTCCTCCATCGTCGCCGTCAAGCTGGGTCGGCACTCCCCTCTGCACGGTGGCATTCGCATGGTCGGCGCCCATACCGACAGCCCGTGCCTGCGGGTCAAGCCTCAACCCGAGCTGCAACGCCAGGGTTTCTGGCAACTGGGCGTGGAAGTCTATGGCGGGGCGCTGCTGGCCCCCTGGTTCGATCGCGACCTGTCCCTGGCAGGCCGGGTGACCTTCCGCCGCGACGGCAAGGTGGAAAGCCAGTTGATCGACTTCAAGGCGCCGATCGCGATCATTCCCAACCTGGCCATCCACCTCAACCGTGAAGCCAACCAGGGCTGGGCGATCAATCCACAGAACGAGCTGCCCCCGATCCTGGCCCAGTTCGCCGGTGACGAGCGCGTGGACTTTCGTGCCGTGTTGACCGACCAACTGGCCCGCGAACACGGCCTGAACGCCGACGTGGTGCTGGATTACGAATTGAGTTTCTACGACACCCAGAGCGCTGCGGTGATCGGCCTGCACGGCGACTTCATCGCCGGCGCGCGCCTGGACAACCTGCTGTCCTGCTACGCCGGGCTGCAAGCCCTGCTCAATGCCGACAGCGACGAAACCTGCGTGCTGGTGTGCAACGACCATGAAGAGGTCGGCTCCTGCTCGGCCTGTGGCGCCGATGGCCCGATGCTCGAGCAGACCCTGCGCCGCCTGCTGCCCGAAGGTGACGAGTTCGTGCGTACCATTCAGAAATCGCTGCTGATTTCTGCCGACAACGCCCACGGCGTACACCCCAACTACGCCGACAAGCACGACGCCAATCACGGCCCCAAGCTCAATGCCGGCCCAGTGATCAAGGTCAACAGCAACCAACGCTACGCCACCAACAGCGAGACTGCCGGTTTCTTCCGTCACCTGTGCATGGCCGAAGAGGTGCCGGTGCAGAGCTTCGTGGTCCGTAGCGACATGGGCTGCGGCTCCACCATCGGCCCGATCACCGCCAGCCACCTGGGGGTACGGACCGTGGACATCGGCCTGCCGACCTTCGCCATGCACTCGATCCGCGAGCTGTGCGGCAGTCATGACCTGGTCCACCTGGTCAAGGTGCTGAGCGCCTTCTACGCCAGCCAAGAGCTGCCGTAGGCCGCCAACCGAGCCCGCACAGGGACGTCACCTGTGCCGGCTCGGCCCCAGGAACCGGTGGCAGAGCGGCCGGTTGCTGATGCACATCACCACGGATCGCGACAAAACGACCTAGACTTATAAGAATTCCTTCTGAGGAGGCCACGGCCATGATCTCGATGTCTTCATTCCATTCCATGCTCGTGCCGATCCTCGCTGGCATGATCCTGCTGGCCATCGGCTTCAATTTCCGCGACAAGAACCTCGGCGTGTTCAGCATGTGGACTGGCATGCTGCTGATCCTTGGCACCGTGGTCTACAAGATCCTGGCCAAGCTCGCGGAATAAATGCGGCACTCGCCCTCGCATTGAATTTGGCGGCCTCGTACACTCGGTCGATCCTGCATTCCTCCGAGGTTGACCGCCCAGTGTTCGCTCGTCTTTTTGCCCTGCCCTGCTATGTGCTCGTCTGCCTGCTGACCTTCCTGCCCCTGAACAGCGCCCAGGCCGTGGGGCTGCCAGGGTTGCTGGGCAACCAGGGCAAGGCACAGCCACAAGCCGAGGAGCCTTTGGGGCAATCCCTGGACGAGGTGATCAAGTCCCTTGAGAACGACCAGCAACGAGCCAAGCTGCTGGCAGACCTGAAGCGCTTGCGAGACACCACGAAAAAAGCCCAGCCCACCCCGGAGGAGGGTGTGCTCGGGCTGATCGGCGGTACCCTGTCGACCCTGGAGAAACAGTTCTCCGGGGCCGACAGCCCCCTGACTCGCTGGACCGACGAGTTCGAACAGGCCCAGCAGGAACTGGCCTCGCTGATGCTGCCGGCCAGCCAATGGTTGCCGATCATCTTCGCCTTCGCCCTGATCCTCATGGTCTGGAGCCTGCTCGCCGCGGCGCTGATCTGGCTCAGTCACCGGGTACGCCTGCGCTTCGGCCTCACCGAAGACCTGCCCCAGCACCCCAAGACCTGGGACCTTTTGCGCTTCGCCTTGCGCAAGCTCGGCCCCTGGATGATCGCGTTGCTGATCACCGTGTACATGACCTATTCCCTGCCCTCGTCCCTGGGCAAGGACCTGGCCATGGTCCTGGCTTATGCCCTGGTGGTCGGCACCTGTTTCTCGGCCATCTGTGTGGTGGCGTTCTCGGTGCTCGACGGCCCCCACCGCCATCGCGCCCTGTACATCCTGCGGCGCCAGGCGTTTCGCCCGCTATGGTGGATCGGCAGCTTCGCCGCCTTCGGCGAGGCCCTGGGCGACCCGCGCATGGTGGCCAGCCTCGGCCAGCACCTGGCCCATACTGCCGCGACCTTCGCCAATGTCATGGCCGCCCTGTCCACCGGGGTATTCATCCTGCGCTTCCGGCGGCCGATCGCCCATCTGATCCGCAACCAGCCCCTGGCCCGGCGCCTGACCCGGCGCGCCTTGAGCGATACCATCGAGATCATCGGTACGTTCTGGTACCTCCCTGCCCTGGTACTGGTGGGCATCTCGCTGTTCGCCACCTTCGTCTCCGCCGGCGACACCAACACCGCCCTGCGCCAGTCGCTGCTGTGTACCGTGCTGCTGGTGCTGTGCATGGTGATCAATGGCCTGGTACGTCGCCATGCCCAACGCCCCCATCGCGGCCACAAGCGCCATGCGCTGTATTCCGAGCGCCTGAAGGGCTTCTGCTACACCCTGGCCCACCTGGCCGTTTGGCTGGCCTTCATCGAGCTGGGCCTGCGGGTCTGGGGCATGTCGCTGATCCGCTTCACTGAAGGCGACGGCCATGAGGTCAGCGTCAAGCTGTTCAGCCTTGGCGGCACCCTGATTTTCGCCTGGCTGATCTGGATCCTCAGCGACACCGCGGTGCACCACGCCCTGACGCGTTCGCGCAAGGGCCTGGCCAATGCCCGCGCCCAGACCATGATGCCGCTGATCCGCAACGTGCTGTTCGTGGCGATCTTCATCATCGCCACCATCGTCGCCCTGGCCAACATGGGCATGAACGTCACGCCACTGCTGGCCGGTGCCGGTGTGATCGGCCTGGCCATCGGCTTCGGCGCCCAGTCGCTGGTGGCGGACCTGATCACCGGCCTGTTCATCATCATCGAGGACTCCCTGGCCATCGACGACTACGTGGATGTCGGCGGCCACCTGGGCACCGTCGAAGGCTTGACCATCCGCACCGTGCGCCTGCGGGACATCGACGGTATCGTCCACACCATCCCGTTCAGCGAGATCAAGAGCATCAAGAACTACTCCCGGGAGTTCGGCTACGCCATCTTCCGCGTGGCGATCCCGTACAACATGGAGATCGACGATGCGATCAAGCTGATGCGCGATGTCGGCCAGAAGATGCGCACCGACCCGCTGCAGCGCCGCAATATCTGGTCGCCCCTGGAGATCCAGGGGGTGGAGAGCTTCGAATCCGGCAGCGCCATCCTCCGCGCCCGCTTCAAGACCGCGCCGATCAAGCAGTGGGAAGTGTCCCGGGCCTTCAACCTGTCGCTCAAGCGCCACCTCGACGAGGCCGGGCTGGACCTGGCGACCCCGCGCATGAGCATCCAGGTGGTCACCGCCGGTGGCGGCTCCCAGGCCGAGGCGTAAGGCGAGCGGCACGCCTGGGCACGGATACGGCTGCGCGCTCCATGGCAGGGCGGTCCATGACAGGACGGCACGGCCAAGGGGCCTGGCAGCCCCGTACTACAACAACAATCAAGGAGAGAGTCCCCATGCAGCTATCCGTCATCGCCAGCGCTTGCCTGGCCAGTGTTCTGGCCTTGTCCGGCCACTACGCCCATGCCGCTGACGACAGCGCCATGGACCAGGCCCGCAGACACATCGCCGAGCAGGCCAAGGCCCTGGAACCGGCACTGCTGGCAAACCGTCGCGATATCCATGCCCACCCTGAACTGGGCAACACCGAACACCGCACTGCCGAGTTGGTAGCCACGCAGTTGCGCGCCCTGGGCCTGGAAGTGCGCACAGGCGTCGCCCGCACCGGCGTGGTGGCGGTGCTCAAGGGCGGCCTGCCCGGCCCCACCGTGGCCTTGCGCGCCGACATGGACGCACTGCCGGTCAAGGAGGTCGCGGACCTGCCATTCGCCTCCAAGGCCAAGGGGCGCTACCTGGACAAGGAAGTGGACGTCATGCACGCCTGCGGCCACGACGCCCACACGGCAATCTTGCTGAGCACGGCGAAAGTCCTCAGCGACATGCGCGAGCGCCTGCCAGGCACCGTGGTGTTCTATTTCCAGCCCGCCGAAGAAGGCCCGAGCGATTTCATTCCCGATGGCAAGAACATCTGGGGCGCGAAGATGATGGTGCAAGAAGGCGTGATGCAATCGCCCAAGCCGGACGCGGTGTTCGGCCTGCATGTCTGGGCCGGGATTCCCGCCGGGCGCATCGCCTATCGCCCGGGCCCGACCCTGGCCAGCTCCGACGACCTGCGCATCCGCATCCTCGGCAAGCAGACCCACGCCGGCCGCCCCTGGGACGGCATCGACCCGATCACCGTCGGCGCCCAGGCCATTGTCGGGCTGCAGAGCGTGGTCAGTCGCCGTACCGATATTTCGTCGTACCCGTCGGTGGTCAGCATTGGCACCATCAACGGCGGCACGCGCTACAACATCATTCCCGAATCCGTGGACATGACCGGCACCATCCGCTCCTACGACTATGGCATTCGCCAGAAACTGCACGGCGACGTACGCCAGACCGTGGAGAAGATCGCCGAAAGCGGCGGCGCCAAGGCCGAGGTGAGCATCATCGAGAAGTACGACCCGACCATCAACGACCCGGCCCTGACCCAGAAGATGCTGCCGAGCCTGCGCTGGGCAGCCAAGGACGATGTGGTGCAAGGCCCGCTGGTGAGTGGCGCCGAAGACTTTTCCTTCTATGCCAAGCAGGCGCCGGGGCTGTTCGTGTTCCTCGGCGTGACGCCCCGGGACCAGGACATGGCCAAGGCCGCGCCGAACCACAACCCGGGATTCTTTGTCGATGAGTCGGCTCTGGTGGTGGGCGTGCGGACCCTGGCGTCCTTGACCACCGACTATCTGTTCGCCGGGGCCAAGCCCTAAGCTCCCGAACCAGCCCGCTGGCGCGAGTGCAGCGGGCTCAGGCCACATCCACGCCGACGTGGATCGCATCGTGGCGCCAGAACTCCAGGTCGCAATCGATCAGCCGCTGGTGCTGGTCGTAGTTGACCCGGGCGATGCGCAGTCCCGGGCTGCCCACCGAGACCTTGAGCGCCGCGGCCGCTTCCGGCTGCAGGGAAGTGGGCACGATCTCGAAACGCACCCGCCCGTAATGCAGGTCGTAGTGCCGGGCATACAGCTCGGTGATCGACTGGTTCAGGTCCAGGTCGAGGATCTTCGGGAAGTACTGCGGATTCAGGTAATGCTCCACATACAGCACCAGACGCTCGTCGATCCGTCGCGCCCGGCAGATCTGGATCACGCTGGACAAGGCCGGAAGTTGCAGCCAGGCGCAGACCGCTGCCGACGCCGGTTGCAAGCGCGCAGAAATCACCTCGGTGGACGGCACCCGGCCCTGGGCGCTGACCATGGCGTGGAAGTGGCTGCGCTGCATCAGGTTGTAGGCCAGGCGCGGCGGCGAAACGAACCAGCCCCGGCGCTCCTCTCGGTAGATCTGCCCCTGGGCCTCCAGTTGCAGCAAAGCCTCACGCACGGTGATCCGGGTAGTGGCGAACAATTCGCTGAGCTTGCGCTCGGCCGGCAGCTTGCTCCCCGGCGCCAGCAAGCCATGGGCAATCTGTTCTTGCAGCACCTGGCCGATGGCTGTCACCGCCTTGGTTGCCTCTATACGCATCAACGTTACCTATCTGGACTAGACCAGCACTGTTCCAGTGCCTGGCAGCGACCCGGGCGGCCTCCTGCTCCTGAGTGCAAAGCCTAGGCAACGCAGATGACTGATATGTGACAAAGCTGCCGAACGGCCTAGTGCCGGGGCTGCAATTTCCCCGCCAGGGCCTTTGAAAACGGGAGTTTTGCCATGGTCTACGCTTAGTTCGCAGTGTCGAGCCTGCGCCTGGTTCCAGGCGTTCGCAGCAGGCATCGACATAAAAGTGTCATCCAACAGGCTTAGATTGGCTCAGGTATTGCTGACCTAGACCAACCCACCGCAAGACTGTCGATCACAACGCAGCGTGGAACACGCCCAAAGGAGCTTCGGATGAAACAGCTTTTCCTGGCATCACTGTTAGGTTCGACCATCGCCATGTGCACCGCCGCCGTGGCCGCTGACAACGATTTGAAAACCCTGGAAGCCGCTGCAAAGGCGGAAGGCGCCGTCAACAGCGTCGGCATGCCCGATGACTGGGCCAACTGGAAAGGCACCTGGGAAGACCTGGCCAAGACCTATGGCCTCAAGCACATCGACACCGACATGAGCTCGGCCCAGGAAATCGCCAAGTTCGCCGCCGAGAAAGACAATGCCAGCGCCGATATCGGCGACGTTGGCGCCGCGTTCGGCCCGATCGCCGTCAAGCAGGGCGTGGTCCAGCCCTACAAACCAAGCACCTGGGCGCAGGTCCCGGACTGGGCCAAGGACAAGGACGGCAACTGGGCCCTGGCCTACACCGGCACCATCGCCTTCATCATCAACAAGAAGCTGCTGCACGGTTCCGAAGCACCCAAGAGCTGGGCCGACCTGGAAAAGGGCAAGTACAAGGTGTCCATCGGTGACGTGAGCACCGCCGCCCAGGCTGCCAACGGCGTCCTGGCCGCCGCCATCGCCAAGGGGGGCGACGAGAAGAACATCCAGCCGGCGCTGCTGATGTTCGCCGAGATCGCCAAGCAGGGGCGCCTGTCCCTGGCCAACCCGACCATCGCCACCATGGAGAAGGGTGAAGTGGAAGTCGGCGTGGTCTGGGACTTCAACGGCCTGAGCTACCGCAACAAGATGGTCAACAAGGACGACTACGAAGTGCTGATCCCGTCCGACGGCTCGGTGATCTCCGGCTACACCACCATCATCAACAAGTACGCCAAGCACCCGAATGCGGCCAAGCTGACCCGCGAGTACATCTTCAGCGACGCCGGGCAGGTCAACCTGGCTCGGGGCAATGCCCGCCCGATCCGCGCCGAACACGTCAACCTGCCGGCGGACGTCAAGGCCAACCTGCTGCCCAACGAGCAGTACAAGCACGTGACGCCGATCAAGGATGCCGAAGCCTGGGAGAAGACCTCCAAGGCCCTGCCGCAGAAGTGGCAGGAAGAAGTGATCATCAACATGCAGTAATGCTGCATCCGTAGGGGCGAGGCTTGCCCGCGATCCAGACGCTGCGGTCTATCTTGAAATCGCAGCGACACCATCGCGGGCAAGCTGCGCTCCTACGAGATTGTTCGGTCTTGCGGAGCCCTTGCCCCATGTCACACAACGTCATCCTTGTCGTGCTCGACGGCCTCAATCACCAGGTCGCCCGTCACGCCATGGGACATCTTCAAGCCTACGTCGGCGCAGGACGCGCAGCGCTGTACCAACTGGAATGCGAGCTTCCGGCACTGTCCCGCCCGCTGTACGAATGCATCCTCACCGGCGTGCCGCCGATCGACAGCGGCATCGTGCACAACCAGGTCTCGCGCCTGTCCACCCAGCGCAGCCTGTTCCATTACGCCCGTGCCGCCGGCCTGGCCACCGCCGCTGCCGCCTACCACTGGATCAGCGAGCTGTACAACCGTACGCCATTCAATCCGGCCCGGGACCGGCACACCGCCGACCCTGAGTTGCCGATCCAGTACGGCCACTTCTACTGGAACGACCACTACCCCGACTCCCACCTGTTCGCCGATGCCGAGGACCTGCGCCTGCGCCACGCTCCCAATCTGTTGCTGGTGCACCCGATGAACATCGACGACGCCGGCCACAAGCACGGCCTGGACAGCGCCCAGTACCGCAACAGTGCGCGTTCGGCCGACATCATCCTGGCCGACTACCTGCAAGGCTGGCTCGACGCCGGCTACCAGGTGCTGGTGACCGCCGACCACGGCATGAACGCCGATCGTTCGCACAATGGCCTGCTGCCGGAGGAACGGGAGGTGCCGCTGTTCGTCATCGGCGAGGCCTTCAGCCTCGATCCCGGGGCCACACCGAAGCAGACCGAACTGTGCGGCACCCTTTGCCAACTGCTCGGCGTACCCCACGACAAACCCTTCTGCCGGGAGCTGTTGAAGTGAATTCAGTGACCCGTGGCAAATGGCTGGCGGCCTTGTGCCTGGTGCCTTTCGCCCTGTTCTTCATCGTGTTCCAACTAGCCCCGCTGGCGTGGGTGCTGATCAACAGCCTGCAGTCCGAGGAGTTCGGCTGGGGCCTGGCCAACTTCAACAAGATCTTCAGCTCGAAGTTCTACCTGCAGGCGATCCAGTACAGCCTGGAGATCAGCTTCTGGTCCAGCGTGTTCGGCATCATCATCGCCGTGCTGGGTAGCTACTCGCTGCGCCGGGTCGACTCCAGGCTGCGCAACTTCGTCAATGCCTTCGCCAACATGACCAGCAACTTCGCCGGCGTGCCCCTGGCCTTCGCCTTCATCATCCTGCTGGGCTTCAACGGCGCCATCACCATCATGCTCAAGCAGTCGGGGATCATCCAGGACTTCAACCTGTACTCCAAGACCGGCTTGATCATCCTCTACACCTACTTCCAGATACCCCTGGGGGTGCTGTTGCTGTACCCGGCTTTCGACGCCCTGCGTGAAGACTGGCGCGAATCCGCCGCCCTGTTGGGCGCCAGCGGCTGGCAATTCTGGCGGCATATCGGCCTGCCGGTGCTGACCCCGGCGTTGCTGGGTACCTTCGTGATCCTGCTGGCCAATGCCCTGGGCGCCTATGCCACGGTCTACGCCCTGACCACCGGCAACTTCAACGTCCTGCCGATCCGCATCGCGGCCATGGTCTCCGGGGACATCTCCCTGGATCCGAACATGGCCAGCGCCCTGGCGGTGGTGCTGGTGGCGCTGATGACCCTCGTGACCATCGTCCATCAGCTGCTGCTGAAGAGGAGCTACCATGTCTCGCGCTGAATCCGGCTCCGCCGCCCTCTACCACCGATTCGTGGTCTGGCTACTGTTCGCCATCCTGCTGTTGCCGCTGTTGGGGACCTTCGTCTACTCCATCGCCAGCAGCTGGTCGGCGACCATCCTGCCCAGCGGCTTCACCTTCAAGTGGTACCTGCAGTTGTGGAGCGACCCGCGCTTTCTCGCGGCCTTCGGCCAGTCGCTGCTGGTCTGCGTTGGCGCTCTGGTTTTGTCGGTGGTGCTGATCCTGCCGCTGCTGTTCGTGGTGCACTACCACTTTCCCAAGCTCGATGCGCTGATGAACATCCTGATCCTGCTGCCCTTCGCAGTGCCGCCGGTGGTGTCCTCGGTGGGCCTGTTGCAGCTGTACGGCTCAGGCCCCCTGGCCATGGTCGGCACACCGTGGATCCTGATCGGCTGCTACTTCACCGTGGCCCTGCCGTTCATGTACCGGGCCATCACCAACAACCTGCAGGCGATCAACCTGCGGGACCTGATGGACGCCGCCCAACTCCTGGGCGCCAGCACCTGGCAGGCGGCCCTGCTGGTGGTCCTGCCGAACCTGCGCAAGGGCCTGATGGTGGCGCTGCTGCTGTCCTTCTCGTTCCTGTTCGGCGAGTTCGTGTTCGCCAACATCCTGGTGGGCACCCGCTACGAAACCCTGCAGGTGTACCTGAACAACATGCGCAACAGCAGCGGCCACTTCACCAGTGCCCTGGTGA
Organism: Pseudomonas sp. BIOMIG1BAC; assembly: GCF_001705995.2. Lineage (NCBI taxonomy): Bacteria > Pseudomonadati > Pseudomonadota > Gammaproteobacteria > Pseudomonadales > Pseudomonadaceae > Pseudomonas > Pseudomonas sp. BIOMIG1BAC. The sequence continues at coordinate 5,831,706 of NZ_CP049045.1, forward strand.
TCTCCTACTTCTTCTTCGTGCTGGTCCTGACCTGGGCCGCCAACATCCTGAACAGGGACAAGAGCCAATGAGCTTCGTCGACGTGCAACACCTGCAAAAGCATTACGCGGGCACCACGGTGTTCAGCGATATCAACTGCCAGATCCACAAGGGCGAGTTCGTCACCCTGCTGGGCCCCTCCGGCTGCGGCAAGTCCACCCTGCTGCGCTGCATCGCCGGCCTGACCCCGGTCGACAGCGGCAAGATCCTGGTCGACGGCCAGGACATCGTGCCCCTGAGCCCGCAGAAACGCGGGATCGGCATGGTGTTCCAGAGCTATGCACTGTTTCCCAACATGACCGTGGAACAGAACGTCGCCTTCGGCCTGCGCATGCAGAAGGTCAACGCCGACGACAGCCACAAGCGGGTCAGCGAAGCCTTGCAACTGGTGGAGCTCAAGGACTTCGCCAGCCGTTACCCGCACCAGCTGTCCGGCGGCCAATGCCAGCGCGTAGCCCTGGCTCGCTCCCTGGTAACCCGGCCACGCCTGCTGTTGCTGGACGAGCCGTTGTCGGCCCTGGACGCGCGGATCCGCAAGCACCTGCGCGAACAGATCCGCAATATCCAGCGGGAACTGGGCCTGACCACCATCTTCGTCACCCATGACCAGGAAGAAGCGCTGACCCTGTCGGACCGGATCTTCCTGATGAACCGGGGCCAGATCGTCCAGAGCGGCGACGCCGAGACACTCTATACCGCTCCAGTGGACGAATTTGCCGCCGGCTTCATCGGCAACTACAACCTGCTGGACGCCGAGAGCGCCAGCAAGCTCCTGCAACGCCCCATCAGCGGTCGCATCGCCATCCGCCCCGAGGCCATCGAGCTGCGCAAGGATGGCCAGCCGGACGCGCTGATCCGTGGTCATAGCCTGCTGGGCAACGTCATCCGCTATCGGGTCGAGGCCCGTGGCGTGGAACTGGTGGTGGATGTGCTCAACCGCTCGGCCGCCGACTTGCACGCCGATGGCCAGCGCCTGGCGTTATCCATCGATCCGAGCGCCCTGTGTGAGGTAGCTTGACGGCAGCGACAAGCTTCAAGTTATAGATAGACCGCTAAGCACCTAAATCCAATTCTTGCAGCTTGAAGCTTATAGCTTGAAGCTGTTCTCGGAGAGAACTGCACTGATGGCCCTGGCAATTTTTGATCTGGACGAAACCCTGATCCACGGCGACTGCGCCACCCTCTGGAGCGAGCAGATGGGGCGCCTGGGTTGGGTCGACAGCGAGTCGTTCATGCGACGCAACAACGAACTGATGGACGCCTACAGCCACGGCAAGCTGGCCATGGAAGAGTTCATGGCCTTCAGCCTCGAACCCATGGCCGGACGCAGCCCGGAGGAAGTGGCGCATCTGGTGGAGCCCTGGGTCGAGGACGTGATCGAGCCGATCATCTTCAGCGATGCCTGCAAGACCCTGGCCGCCCATCGCCAGGCGGGTGACCGGATCCTGGTGATCTCGGCCTCGGGCACCCACCTGGTGAAACCCATAGCCCAGCGCCTGGGCATCGACGAAGTACTGGGGATCGAGCTGGAGGTACGTAACGGCGTCTATACCGGCAACACCGTGGGCACCCTGACCTATCGTGAAGGCAAGATCACTCGCCTGCTGCAATGGCTGGAGGCCGAGAAAGAGAGCCTGGAAGGTGCGAGCTTCTATTCGGACTCACGCAACGACCTGCCTTTGCTGCTGCGGGTAGCGCATCCCCAGGTGGTCAATCCAGACCCGGTGCTGCGCGAACATGCACAGCAGGCCGGCTGGCCGATCCACCATTGGAAATGACCGGACTGCCAGGGGAACAGGCCACGGCCCGCTCCCCTGGTGGCTAGGCCAACGCGGGGTCGATCACCAGTACCAGCTTGCCTGACACCTGGTTGGTGGCCAGTTCGGCGAAGGCCAGTTCGGCATCCTGGATCGGGAAGGTCATGGCCAATTGCGGACTCAGTCGCCCATCACTGAACAGGGGCCAGACGTTCTGCCCCAGGTCGCTCAGCAGGTCGGCCTTGAACTGATCGCTGCGGCTGCGCAGGGTAGAGCCCAGCAGCTGGATGCGCTTGGCCAGCACCTTGGCCAGGTCCAATTGGGCCTCGCGGCCGCCCATCAGGCCGATCAGGACCCAGCGCCCATCGAGGGCCAGGAGCTTGAGATTATTGGCCGCATAGCTGGCCCCCACTGGGTCGAGGATCACATCGAACGGCCCGAAATCGCGCAGCGCCTCTACACCTTCGGTGCGCACCACGCCACCCTGGGCCCCCAGGTCCTCGCAATAGGCCAGGCGCTCGGCCGAGCCGACACTGACCCAGCACGGGCTGCCGAACGCCTTGCATAGCTGGATCGCCGCCGAACCGACACCGCTGGCCCCGGCGTGCAGCAGCACCTTCTCACCGGGCTTGAGCGCGGCCAACTGGAACAGGTTCAACCAGGCCGTGGCGTAGACTTCCGGCAAGGCCGCAGCCTCGACCAGCGACAACCCTTCGGGCACCGGCAGCACATGGCGCGCATCGACCACCACTTCCTCGGCCATGCCACCGCCGGCCAGGAGCGCACAGACCCGATCACCGACTTTCCAGGACGAACCCGGGCCGACTTCACTGATCACCCCTGAGCACTCCAGGCCCAATACATGACTGGCGCCCGGCGGCGGCGGATAGAGCCCCGCACGCTGCAACAGGTCGGCCCGATTCAGGCCCGCAGCCGCCACACGAATGCGAACCTGCCCTACATCACAGGCTGGACTTGGCTCTTCAACCCACTCCACATGACCTTCAACGCCTTGCAATGCTTTCACAGTGCCTCCATAGTGAGTCTGGACTGAGCCCGGAGCTTCTCGCGCCGGGCTTTTTGCATTATGCGACCGGCCTTAATGGAACCGGCGACTTCAAAGACGGCCTAATATGCGTGATCAATTGCCCCCACGTCGAATCAGCATGAAGCATCTGTTCCCCAGCACCGCCCTCGCTCTCTTCATTGGTTTCGGCCTGCTGCCGATGTCGGCCACTACGTTCGCAGCCAACAGCTGGGACAATCTTCAGCCCGATCGCGATGAGGTAATTGCCAGCCTCAACGTCGTAGAACTGCTCAAGCGCCATCACTACAGCAAGCCGCCGCTGGACGATGCTCGCTCGGTGATCATCTACGACAGCTACCTGAAATTGCTGGACCCCTCGCGCAGCTACTTCCTGGCCAGCGATATCGCGGAATTCGACAAGTGGAAGACCCAGTTCGATGACTTCCTCAAGAGCGGCGACCTGAACGCCGGGTTCACCATCTACAAACGCTACCTGGACCGGGTCAAGTCCCGCCTGGACTTTGCCCTGGCAGAGCTCAACAAAGGCGTGGACAAGATCGACTTCACCACCAAGGAAACCTTGCTGATCGATCGCAAGGACGCACCTTGGCTCAAGACCACCGCCGAACTCGACGATCTGTGGCGCAAGCGCGTCAAGGATGAAGTGCTGCGGATGAAGATCGCCGGCAAGGAGCCCAAGCAGATCCAGGAAACCCTGACCAAGCGCTACAAGAACCAGCTGGCGCGCCTGGACCAGACCCGGGCCGAGGATATCTTCCAGGCCTACATCAACACCTTCGCCATGTCCTACGACCCGCATACCAACTATCTGTCACCGGATAATGCGGAGAACTTCGACATCAATATGAGCCTGTCGCTGGAAGGCATCGGCGCGGTACTGCAGAGCGACAACGACCAGGTCAAGGTCGTGCGCCTGGTACCGGCCGGCCCGGCGGACAAGACCAAGCAGGTAGCTCCTGCGGACAAGATCATCGGCGTCGCCCAGGGCAACAAGGAAATGGTCGACGTGGTGGGCTGGCGCCTGGACGAAGTGGTCAAGCTGATCCGCGGTCCCAAGGGCACCCTGGTGCGCCTCGAGGTGATCCCGGCCAGCAATGCACCGAACGACCAGACCAGCAAGATCGTGCCCATCGTGCGCGAAGCGGTGAAACTCGAAGACCAGGCGGTGAAGAAGTCGGTCCTCAACCTCAAGCAGGACGGCAAGGACTACAAGCTCGGGGTGATCGAGATCCCGGCCTTCTACCTCGACTTCAAGGCCTTCCGCGCTGGCGATCCGGACTACAAGAGCACCACCCGCGATGTGAAGAAGCTGCTGACCGAACTGCAGAAGGAAAAGGTCGACGGCGTGGTCATCGACCTGCGCAACAACGGCGGTGGCTCCCTGCAGGAAGCCACCGAGCTGACCAGCCTGTTCATCGACAAGGGCCCCACCGTACTGGTGCGCAACGCCGACGGCCGGGTAGACGTGCTGGAAGACGAGAACCCAGGTGCCTTCTACAAAGGCCCGATGGCCCTGCTGGTCAACCGCCTCTCGGCCTCGGCCTCGGAGATCTTCGCTGGCGCCATGCAGGACTACCATCGTGCGTTGATCATCGGCGGGCAGACCTTCGGCAAAGGCACGGTCCAGACGATCCAACCGCTCAATCATGGCGAGTTGAAGCTGACCCTGGCCAAGTTCTACCGGGTTTCCGGCCAGAGCACCCAGCATCAGGGCGTGCTTCCAGACATTGGCTACCCATCGATCATCGATACCAAGGAAATCGGCGAAAGCGCCCTGCCTGAAGCAATGCCGTGGGACACCATCCGTCCAGCCATCAAGCCGGCGATGGACCCGTTCAAGCCGTTCCTGGCCCAGCTCAAGGCCGAGCATGAAACCCGCTCGGCGAAAGATCCGGAGTTCGTGTTCATCCGCGACAAACTGGCCCTGGCCCAGAAGCTGATGGCGGAAAAAACCGTGAGCCTCAACGAAGCCGACCGTCGTGCACAACATGCCGATATCGAAGCCAAGCAACTGGCCCTGGAAAATACCCGCCGCAAGGCCAAGGGCGAGGAGCCGCTCAAGGAGCTGAAGAAAGAGGACGAGGACGCCGTGGCAGCCGCCGAGCCGGACAAGACCAAGCCGGAAGACGATGCCTACTTGAGCGAGACCGGGCGTATCCTGCTGGACTACCTGAAGCTCAACACCTCGGTGGCCAAGCACTGAGGATGATGGCAATTTAATTCGAACGCTCCTCGGAACGTCATTAAACAGTCATCATTCTGTCGTGAAATAAAGGACCGGGAGCCGCGTGCGCCCGGTCCTTTTTTTATCGACAGAGATCGCCATGACCACGACCGAACAGCTCAGTGCATTGAGTTCAATCCTGGCTCAAAGCGGTTTGCACAGCCTGTTCCAACCGATCATTTCCCTTTCGGAACGCCGTATCCTCGGCTACGAGGCCTTGAGCCGTGGCCCCTCCAACAGCCCTTTGCACTCCCCCGTCGCCCTGTTCGCCGTGGCCCGCCAGGCCGGGCGCCTGAGCGAACTGGAGATCGCCTGTCGACAAAGCGCCTGCAAACGCTTCAGCGAACAGGTGCTCCCGGGCAAGCTGTTCCTCAACGTTTCCCCCGAATCCCTGCTGGAGGCGGCTCATCAGCCCGGACGCACCCTGCAACTGCTGCAAGACTTCGGTATTCCACCCAGCCAGGTGGTGATCGAACTCACTGAGCAGACCCCCATCGACGATTTCCAACTGCTGCAAAATGCTCTGCATCACTATCGTGACATGGGTTTTTCCATTGCCCTGGATGACCTGGGTGCCGGCTACTCCAGCTTGCGCCTGTGGTCGGAGTTGCGGCCGGATTACGTCAAGATCGACCGGCACTTCATCGACGGAATCCACCAGGACGCCCTCATGCGCGAGTTCGTCGGCTCGATCCTGCAGATAGCCAAGGCCTCCCGAGCCAAAGTGATCGCCGAAGGTATCGAACTGGTCGAGGAACTTGCGGTACTGACTGAAATGGGCGTCGACCTGGTCCAGGGCTACCTGCTCTGCCGCCCCCAGGAGCAACCGCTACGCGATGCCCGGGCAATGATGCCCAAGCACGACAGCACCAGCGTGACCCTGAGCGATGAAGGCAGCGACCTCAGCGCCCTGCTCAACGAGCAACCTGCGGTGGCACGCGACACCCCTACGGCCCATGTGCTGGAGGCCTTCCGCCGGCAAGCCAACCTCAACTCCCTGGCGGTTCTCGACGAACACGGCCAGCCCTGCGGGATCGTCCATCGACATTCGCTTTCCGATGCGCTGCTCAAGCCCTTCGCTACCGACCTGTTCGCCCGCAAGCCCATCAGCCGGCTGATGAACGACGACTTTCTCGCCGTTGAACTGACTCAATCCCTGCAACAAGTCAGTCGCCTGATCACCAGTCGCGCCCGGCAGCGTATCGAGGAGGACTTCATCATCACCCTCAATGGCCACTACCTGGGGCTGGGACGAGTGATCGATGTGCTCAAGCTGATCACCGAGTTGAAGATCCAGCAGGCACGCTACGCCAACCCGCTGACGCTGCTACCGGGCAACGTACCGATCCAGCAGTGCCTGACCCGCTTGCTGCAGCAGGGACGGGAGTCGGTGATCTGTTATGTGGACATCGACAGCTTCAAGCCCTTCAACGATATCTATGGCTATGGTCGTGGCGACGAGGTGTTGCTATGCCTGGCCCAGTGCCTGAATGACCGGGTGGACCCCAGCCGCGATTTCGTCGGGCATATCGGTGGGGATGACTTCCTGCTGGTACTGGGACCGGAAGACTGGCGCAAGCGACTCAACCAGCTACTGGACGATTTCCATAGCCAATGTCGGCGCTTCTATCGCAGCGAGCATCTGGAGGCCGGTTGCTTCGTGGCGCCCAATCGCCAGGGAGTCCGCCAGGAGTTTCCCTTGCTATCACTGTCCATCGGCGTGGTCCACTTGTACCCGCAGGCCTGTGGCCAGCTGGACTCCAGCCAGCTGGCCGAATTGGCCTCACAGGCCAAGCACCATGCCAAGAACGTACAAGGCTATAGCGTGCATGTGATCGACAGCCTGGAAGCATTGGCTGGCCCGAGAAGCACAATCCTCAATGCGGCAGATTCAGTTGCTCAAGCTTGAGGCTTGCCAGAGGATGCCCTGCCTGGGCCGAAAGCTTCCACCAACGGGCCGCCTCGGCGGCATCGGGGGCCTTGCTGGCCGAGCCGGCAAGACTGATGACGCCCAGCTGATAGGCTGACTTGCCATCACCGGACAGTGCCGCCAGACGTAGCAGGCGGATGCCTTCCTCGCGCGCACCAAGCCCTTGCCCCCGGAAGGTCAGGATGTGCCCATAGAAACTTTGCGCACCCACATCGCCAAGATTGGCCATGCGTGCATACTGCCCTTCCATCCAGCGCCAGCTGCGCGGCTGACGGATAAACCAGGGCCAACGGAACAGTCGACGCGCGAGCCAGTAGCCAAGCCGCGCCTTGAGTCGCAAGAACATTCAGGCCTCCGCAGATTCGGGATACTCGTACTCGAACACTCGCACCACCTCCGAGGCATGCCAGGACGCCGCGGCAACGCCGTCGGAAGGCCCGGAAAAACGCCCCAGGCGCTCCACGCACTCGAAGAAACCCGTGCGCGGCAAGCGGCTGGCCCCCTGACTGATGACCAGGGAGCTGCGCAACGGCTGCTCGGCCCGCGCATCCAACGCGGCCAGGTGCTCCAGCGCGGCCGTCAGTGTCTGCATGGCCGGGCTGGGCAATTGCAAGCGCTCCAGTAACGCGCGATAGGTTAAGAGATGCCGCTGACGCCGGGCTTGATCCAACTCACCCAACAGCCCATCCCAGTGCTGACGACTGATCCTTACACTCACGGTTGATCCCTCCACCCCGGCACCGTCAACTCCCAGGCCAGGCTGCGGCGGATCGCAGCGTCGGGTTGACGCTCGCCGCTTTCAATCAGGGCCAGGTAAGACGGGCTGATGCCTACTTTGCGAGCCAACGCCTCAATGGCGATGCCCTTCCCTTCGCGAAGATTACGTAGCTGATCCAGACCCGGAAGGCTCCGGGTCGATGCCGCTGCCTGAGCAACGTCGGCAGTCTGTGGCGCTTGTTCGGTGAGACCTGCGGCTGCCAGTAAAGCTTGATACTGAGCCCACGGCAGAACCGCATATTCGGGTTCGCCATCGCGTTCAATAATCTGGATATCCATTACTACCCCGTAGGACAACGACACTTAACGAGTCGGACTTTTCCTTTTAAGTGTAATCCTATCAGCGGCAGCGGTCGCGGGGAGCATGATTGTCATCAGGCAATGGTTCAAATGCCTGGATTTTTTCCTGGCCCCTCCAGTTGCAATTGCTCCGGGGTGTCCGGCAGCCTTTCGAGCACCACCAATCGCTCCGGTGCCTGGCGGTTGCGCCAGGCACGAAAGGCGTCGAGCTCATCACCCAGGGTCTTCATCAGCCAAGCCAGTACGGCAATATCATCGAGCATGCCGAACAACGGCAGGAAATCGGGAATGGCATCCAGCGGACTGAGGAAATACATCAGCCCCGCCACTACCGACAACAATGCTTTCGGGCTGATCGCGCGGTACTCGCCTCGCCAGTAGGCCAGGCACAACGCTTGCAGCAGGCGCAGGTCGTCCTTGACCTTGCCCAGGCGCTGGCCCTGGAAGGCCCCCTTGCTCGCCACAGCGAAGAGCAGGGTCGGCAGGCGACCACGACTCAAGAGTCGAGCGGCCAAAGGCAGGAAGCGGGCAAAGTTCCAGGGCGTCTTCATGTTCACTCCCAGTGAAATGTTATCCACACAAATTGTGGATAACCTTGTGAACAGAGCCATATTTAGAGGCTGAAAGCCCCGTTTCACAAGGGTTTGACTCAGATCGGGCGTTTTTTACTCACATAAAAAAACCCATAATTTCATTGACTTGGCAGCCCTCAACGACTAGCTACCCCAGCTCCCTGATCAGACTGCGGCCAATGCCGCCAGTTCGAGCTTTTTTACCAGTACCACCCCACAGAAACGACAACGCCCCGTAGGAACGGGGCGTTGCTTCAGGCGCTAAAACAGGTTACTTGGCGGCGTCCTGCTTGTCCTGCTTGGCTGGATCCTTGATACCCAGCAGCTCCAGCTCGAAAACCAGTACCGAGTTGGCTGGAATCGACGGGCTTGGGCTCTGGGCGCCATAGGCCAGGTCGCTTGGGATGTACAGCTTGTACTTCTCACCCACGTGCATCAGTTGCAGGCCTTCGACCCAACCTGGAATCACTCCACTGACCGGCAGGTCGATCGGGCTGCCACGATCTACGGAGCTGTCGAAGACGGTGCCGTTGGTCAGGGTGCCGGTGTAGTGCACGGTCACCACGTCAGTTGGCTTGGGCTGTGGGCCGTCGGCCTTCTTCAGGACTTCATACTGCAGGCCGGAAGCGGTGGTGGTCACACCTGCCTTCTTACCGTTTTCCTCGAGGAATTTCTTGCCAGCAGCGGCCGACTCTTCGCTGATCTTGGCCATACGCTCTTCAGCACGCTTTTGCAGCGCGGCGAAGGCTTCGATCAGGTCTTCGTCCTTCAGCTTCTGTTCTTTCTTGCCGATGGCATCTTCAATGCCCTGGGCTACCGCTTTGGAATCCAGATCATCCATGCCTTCCTGGGCCAAGCTCTTGCCCATGTTCAGGCCGATGCCGTAGGAAGCTTTCTGCGCCGGGGTTTTCAGCTCTACGCTGGTCTGCGAATCACAACCGGCAAGTACCAGGCTAACCAGGGCCACCGCCGCCGCCAACCGATGCTGTTTCATGCTATTTCCTTGTTCATGCGCCTAAAGGGCAATCGAATAAAGCCGCGAGCTTATCAGGCCGCCACGACCAATGGCTACCGGCATAGGAGCAGCAAATAGCTGATAAGTTCACGTCTGCAAACGCATTTCATGGTCTGGGTTACACCTCGCTCGGTCCAATCACGAGGTACTCAAAAAAGCGCGAATAACCATAGCGCAAGTAATGGCTACTTGCCGCACAAGATTCACTCAGGCATAAGGAAACGAAATTCGACAAGGACGTACATCTTGCGCCTCATCTACCGTGCATTACTGCTGATTATCCTGCTGATCGGCATCACCCTGGCTGTAGTGCTGTACTACACCGCCAACCCGAAACTTCCCGACTACGTTCCCGCCGAACAGGTGCACTACCTGGACCAGTGGGATGACAAGGATCGCCAAACCTACTATTTCACCCCCCAGGGCACCCAGGTCAAAGGCCTGCGCTATGACTGGTTCGTCGCCCTGGAGCTGCCGTTCTCCGAGCACGCCTTCGCCACCCCTGAATACCTGGCCCGCTTCGGCTTCCTGGTGGAGCCGGGACAAAAAGCCACGGCGCAAAACCCAGGCAACCTGCCAGTGGGCTTCGCCCGGCACCAGAACCCGGGCAGCCAGGAACAGTACCTCGATATCACCTGCTCGGCCTGCCATACCGGCGAGCTGCGCTTCAATCACCAGGCCTTGCGGATCGATGGCGGCTCGGCGCAGCACGTGCTGCCCTCCAGCGTACCGACCTTGCGCGGCGGCAGTTTTGGCCAGGCGCTTGTTGCCAGCCTGGCCGCGACTTACTACAACCCCTGGAAATTCGAGCGCTTCGCCCGCAAGGTCCTGGGTACAGGCTATGACCTGCACCATGAACAGCTGCGCAAGGACTTCAAGGAATCCCTGGACACGTTCCTGCGGGTCGCCTGGAACGACACCCATCGCGGCCTGTATCCCACGGAAGAAGGCCCCGGTCGCACCGACGCTTTTGGCCGCATCGCCAACGCCAGCTTCGGCGACGCGATCTCACCTACCAATTACCGAGTGGCCAACGCCCCGGTGGACTACCCCCAATTGTGGGATATCTGGACCTTCGACTGGGTCCAGTGGAACGGCTCGGCACAGCAACCCATGGCCCGCAATATCGGCGAGGCCCTGGGCGTGGGGGCGACCCTGAACCTGTTCGATGCCGCCGGCCAGCCGCTGACCGGCGAGGCTCGCTATCCTTCCAGCGTGCGAGTACGCGACCTCAACCATATCGAAGAGACCCTGCAACGCCTCAAGCCCCCCACCTGGCCGGAAGCCCTGCTGGGCAACATCGACAAGCCGCTGGCCGCCAAGGGCCGCACCTTGTTCGCCACCCATTGCAGCGGCTGCCATGTTCCTGCGGTCAGCGAGAGCAACGGCCGCCCGGTCCAGCAATTGAAGATGCTCCCGGTTGCGGTGATCGGCACCGACCCGAACTCGGCCAGCAACATCGCCGACCTGCGCTATGACTTGAGCGCCCTGCAATGGGATACCGCCGAGCTGGCCAAGTCCAACGTCGAACTGCATCCGGCACCGAGCGAACCGCTGGACCTGCGGCAAATGTCGGCCGCCAAAGGATTGGCCTATATCACCGCATTCGTCGAGGAGCGCGCCTACCGCGACGCCAAAGTCACGCCCGAAGAGCGTTCGCGACTGGATGGCTACGGCCTGCCGATCGGCGTACGTGAGTTGCGCGCCTACAAGGCACGCCCGCTGGCCGGGGTCTGGGCGACCCCGCCCTACCTGCATAACGGTTCGGTGCCCAACCTCTATCAACTGCTATCGCCGCAATCGGAACGCTCTACCACCTTCTATCGCGGTACCTTCGAGTACGACCCCAAGCACCTGGGCTATCGCCTGGAAGCCTTCAAGAACGGCTTTGAGTTCGACACCCGCATTAGCGGCAACCATAACAGTGGCCACGAATTCCGCGCCGGCCAGCGTGGTAAGGGTGTCATCGGCCCCTTGTTGCAACCCGAAGAGCGCTGGGCACTGCTGGAGTACCTGAAAGTACTGGGCGGGCCACTGGAGTCCCAACTGCCATGAAACTCGATCTCGCCAGAAAACGACCCTCCCTGCTGGGCAGGCTGTGGCTGCGCCTGGGCGCTTTGCTGGGCAAGGGGCTATTGCTGCTGGTCGGCATCGGATTACTGGGTTGGGCCCTGGCGACAGCCTGGTTCGCCTGGCAACATCGCGGGCCGGTCTCGGTACAGGAGCAGGTTCCCGCCGATGAGGCAGCCCGCACCCAGGACATCATTCAAACGGCGGTGCGTATCGTCGATCAGCATCGTGCGGGGACTCGCTACCTGCGCGACGCCCACGCCAAGGCCCACGGCTGTGTAAAGGCCGAAGTCCAGGTTCTGCGTGAGTTGAGTCCGGATCTGCGCCAAGGGGTGTTCGCCAATCCAGGGCAAACCTGGCAGGCCATCGTGCGCCTGTCCAACGGCAACGCCTACCCACAGTTCGACAGCATTCGTGATGCTCGCGGCATGGCGATTAAGCTGCTGGAGGTTCCCGGCCAGCAACTGATGCCCGCGGAATCGGACAGGCGTGAACAGGACTTCGTGATGTTCAATCATCCGAACTTCTTCGTCAGCGATGTGGCCGAGTACCAACAGAACTTCACCGCTCAGGCCGACGGCAAGAAAGTCGGGGCATTCTTTCCTCACTGGGACCCGCGCAGCTGGCAAGTCCGCCACCTGTTTATTGCCCTGGCGACCCTGTCACCGGCGCCAAGCAGCCCGACCCAGACTACCTACTTTTCGGTTTCGCCCTACAAGTTCGGCAAGGCCAATGCCAAGTTCCGGGTCATGCCGGACCCTGGTAGCTGCCCGGCCTACAGCCTGCCACTGCAGAACCAGGATCTGCCTAACTTCCTGCGCAGCGCACTGGTCCAGCAACTATCCAGCGATCGAGTCCCGGCTTGCTTTGTCCTGCAGATCCAGCGCCAGGACCCCAAGCGCTTCATGCCGATCGAAGACACCAGCATCGAATGGAAGGAAAGCGACGCGCCCTTTGAAACCGTGGCCCGGGTAACGATTCCTCCTCAGGATTTCGACACCCCGGCACAGAACCTGGCCTGTGATAACCAGTCGTTCAATCCCTGGTTCGGCCTTGAAGCTCATCGCCCCATCGGCGGCATCAATCGCCTGCGCAAGTCGGTGTACGAAGCCGTCAGTGACTACCGGCGCAGCCGGAACGCCGAGTAACGGCTCAAAATGAAAAAAGCGGCCTCAGGGCCGCTTTTTTTCATCAATGAGTGCCTGGCTAAAATGCAGGCAATAAAAAAGCCCGCATTAAGCGGGCTTTTCGTGGTGACCTGGCGTTCAGTGTTCCAGGCTACCGAATATGGCGCAGCGGACGGGACTCGAACCCGCGACCCCCGGCGTGACAGGCCGGTATTCTAACCGACTGAACTACCGCTGCGCGTAGCGTTGAAAGTAAGTGGTGGGTGATGACGGGATCGAACCGCCGACATTCTGCTTGTAAGGCAGACGCTCTCCCAGCTGAGCTAATCACCCTTTACCTTCGTTGCGGGGCGCATTATGCCACAGAAACTCTTAAAGTGTTGATTTAATTGATATTTTTATCAAAAAATCTGAATTTCCATGATTTGCCGCACAACCCGCAAAACCTCTTACAGCAAAAAGCCCGCGCTAGCGGGCTTTTTGTGGTGACCTGGCGTTCAGTATTCCAGGTTACCGAATATGGCGCAGCGGACGGGACTCGAACCCGCGACCCCCGGCGTGACAGGCCGGTATTCTAACCGACTGAACTACCGCTGCGCGTAACACAATCAAACGAATGGTGGGTGATGACGGGATCGAACCGCCGACATTCTGCTTGTAAGGCAGACGCTCTCCCGGCTGAGCTAATCACCCTTCTCGTTCGGTGTGGCGCGCATTCTACGGAGCAGCCCCCACTCTGGCAAGCACTTTTTATAATAATTTTTTCAGCCCTTCCAAAGGCTTAGCGAAGGGTTGGCCTGAGCAGCAGCGAAGAGAATAATGCCCTCCTTTGTATAAAGGAGAGATTCACCCCATGTGGTTCAAAAACCTGCTGATCTATCGCCTGACCCAAGATCTGCCTTTTGATGCTGAGGCGCTGGAAACTGCACTGGCGACCAAACTGGCGCGCCCCTGTGCAAGCCAGGAGTTGACCACTTATGGTTTCGTCGCGCCTTTTGGCAAAGGAGAAGATGCCCCGCTGGTACACGTCAGCCAGGACTTCATGCTGGTAGCCGCGCGCAAGGAGGAACGCATCCTGCCAGGCAGCGTCGTGCGTGATGCGGTCAAGGAAAAGGTCGAAGAGATCGAGGCCGAGCAGATGCGCAAGGTCTATAAGAAGGAACGCGACCAGATCAAGGATGAAATCATCCAGGCCTTCCTGCCTCGTGCCTTTATCCGTCGCTCCTCGACCTTCGCCGCCATCGCGCCGAAACAGGGCCTGATCCTGGTGAACTCGGCCAGCCCCAAGCGCGCCGAAGACCTGCTCTCCACCCTGCGCGAAGTGCTGGGCACCCTGCCAGTGCGTCCGCTGAGCGTGAAGACCGCCCCGACCGCGATCATGACCGATTGGGTCAAGACCCAGCAGGCCGCCGACGACTTCTTCGTTCTCGATGAATGTGAACTGCGCGACACCCATGAAGATGGCGGCATCGTGCGCTGCAAGCGCCAGGACCTGACCAGCGAGGAAATCCAGCTGCACCTGAGCACTGGCAAGGTGGTCACCCAATTGTCCCTGGCCTGGCAGGACAAGCTGTCCTTCGTGCTGGACGACAAGATGGTGGTCAAGCGCCTGAAGTTCGAGGACCTGCTGCAGACCCAGGCCGAGGAAGACGGTGGCGACGAGGCCCTGGGCCAGCTCGATGCCAGCTTCACCCTGATGATGCTGACCTTTGGCGACTTCCTGCCCGCACTGTTCGAAGCCCTGGGCGGCGAAGAGATCCCGCAGGGCATCTGACGCCCCGAGCGGATAGCCCACTGCACCAGACGCCACCCACCCGGTGGCGTTTTCACATAATAAGGAACAGGCCATGCGCGCACTGGCTGCACTGAGTCGCTTCGTCGGCAACACCTTCGCCTATTGGGTACTGATCTTCGCGGTGCTGGCGTTCTTCCAGCCAACCTGGTTCATCGGCCTCAAGGGCGCCATCGTGCCCCTGCTGGGACTGGTGATGTTCGGCATGGGCCTGACCCTGAAGCTCGAAGACTTCGCCGAAGTCGCCCGCCACCCCTGGCGCGTGGCCCTGGGTGTGGTGGCGCACTTCGTGATCATGCCTGGCGTGGCCTGGGCACTCTGCCAGGGATTTCACCTGCCGCCCGAGATTGCCGTAGGCGTGATCCTGGTCGGCTGTTGCCCAAGTGGCACCGCCTCCAACGTCATGACCTGGCTAGCCCGCGGTGATCTGGCGTTGTCGGTCGCCATCGCTGCCGTGACCACCCTGCTCGCACCATTGCTGACGCCAGCCTTGATCTGGCTGCTGGCTTCGGCCTGGCTGCCGGTGTCCTTCATGGAGCTGTTCTGGTCGATCCTGCAAGTGGTGCTGCTGCCGATCGTGCTTGGCGTGCTAGCCCAACGCCTGCTGGGCCAACGGGTTAGACATGCCGTTGACGTACTGCCGCTGGTGTCGGTGCTGAGCATCGTCATCATCGTCGCCGCGGTGGTGGCTGCCAGCCAGGCGAAGATTGCCGAATCCGGCCTGCTGATCATGGCCGTGGTAATGCTGCACAACAGCTTCGGCTTCCTGCTGGGCTATGTCACCGGTCGCGTGTTCAAACTGCCACTGGCCCAGCGCAAGTCCCTGGCCCTGGAGGTTGGCATGCAGAACTCGGGGCTGGGCGCAGCCCTGGCCAGCGCCCACTTCTCCCCCCTGGCGGCGGTTCCCAGCGCCCTGTTCAGCGTCTGGCACAACATTTCCGGGGCATTGCTCGCGACCTGTTTTCGCCGGATGGCCGAGCCTGCCCCTGAGAAGCCCGAGAAGTAAGGCTGCCTCCTGAAAAAACCGATCGCCCCACTCGGCACGGGCCGTATACTGCCCAACGCGAGGACGACCTCGCGGCTCGTGTCGAGTCATGAATTCCTGGGGACGACCCCATCCATCCATGAGGTCAATATGTCCTGGATCATCCTGTTTTTCGCCGGCCTGTTCGAAGTAGGCTGGGCAGTGGGCTTGAAATACACCGATGGCTTCAGCCGCCCACTCCCCACCGCCCTGACCATCATCGCCATGGCTATCAGCCTGGGCTTGCTGGGCCTGGCCATGAAGGAGCTGCCACTGGGCACCGCCTATGCCATCTGGACCGGAGTCGGTGCCGTCGGCACGGTGATCGCCGGCATCATCCTGTTTGGCGAGTCCATGGCCCTGGTCCGCCTGGCCAGCGTGGCGCTGATCATCGCAGGCCTGGTGGGCTTGAAAGTCAGCGCCGCCTGACAGCCCGGCAAGCAGGAATGAAAACGCCCGCATCATTGCGGGCGTTCTTGTATCCGTCCCCTGGCTAGCGGCGCGTACCGCGCAATTCCCCTACCATGACCTGCAATTGTGCAGGCTCGGCAGCTTCCACAGCCACCGAGGGCCCCGCGACCAGGGTGACCCGCGACCAGAACCGATGGAAGAAACCCTTGTTCGGATCACGGCTGAAAAAACTGCCCCACAAGCCTTGCAAGGCCAGCGGAATCACCGGTACCGGGGTTTCCTCGAGAATCCGTGTCAGGCCGCCCTTGAACTCGTTGATCTCACCATCGGCGGTCAGCTTGCCCTCAGGGAAGATGCACACCAGCTCGCCATCGCGTAGGTACTCGGCAATCTTCTTGAACGCCTTTTCATAGATCTCCATATCTTCATGGCGACCTGCAATGGGAATAGTCCCGGCGGTACGGAAAATGAAGTTCAATACCGGCAAGTTGTAGATCTTGTAGTACATCACGAAGCGAATCGGCCGACGTACCGCACCGCCAATCAACAAGGCATCGACGAAGGACACATGGTTGCAGACCAGCAATGCCGCCCCTTCATCGGGAATCTGCTCCAGGTTGCGATGCTCCACACGGTACATGGAATGGCTGAGCAGCCAGATCATGAAACGCATGCTGAACTCGGGAACCACTTTGAAGATGTAGACGTTGACCGCGATATTGAGCAGCGACACCACCAGGAACAGGTGCGGAATGCTCAGCTTGGCCATGCTCAGCAGCACGATGGAGACAATCGCCGAGACCACCATGAACAGCGCATTGAGAATGTTGTTGGCTGCGATGACCCGGGCCCGCTCGTGCTCCGGGGTCCGCGACTGGATCAGGGCATACAGCGGCACGATGTAGAAACCACCGAAAATCCCCAGGCCCAATACATCCAGCAACACCCACCAGGCATGGGAGAAGCCCAGCACTTCGACCCAGCCGTGACCGGTAGCACTCTCAGGAATACCGCCGGAGTGCCACCACAGAAGCAAGCCGAATATCGTGAGCCCCAGCGAACCGAAGGGCACCAGACCGATCTCCACCTTGCGTCCCGAAAGCTTCTCGCACAGCATCGAACCCACGGCGATGCCCACCGAGAACACGGTAAGAATCAGTGTCACAACCGTTTCGTCGCCGTGCATCCACTCCTTGGCGTAAGCCGGGATCTGCGTCAGGTAGATCGCCCCGACGAACCAGAACCAGGAGTTGCCGACAATCGAGCGCGAAACGGCCGGAGTCTGCCCCAAGCCCAGGCGCAGGGTGGCCCATGACTGGCTGAAAATGTTCCAGTTCAGGCGCATTTGCGGAGCGGCCGCAGCTGCCCGGGGAATTGCCCGGCTGGCCAGATAACCCAGCACCGCGACCCCGATGATGGCGCCCGAGACAATCGGGGCGTAATGCGTGGAGGACATCATGATCCCCGCGCCGATGGTGCCCGCAAGGATCGCCAGGAAGGTGCCCATTTCCACCAGGCCGTTCCCGCCTACCAGCTCTTCCTCATGCAACGCCTGGGGCAGGATCGAGTACTTCACCGGGCCGAACAGCGCCGAATGAGTGCCCATGGCAAACAGCGCCAGTAGCATCAGCGACAAGTGATCGAAGACAAAACCCACCGCCCCCACCGCCATGATCACGATTTCCCCCAGCTTGATCAGGCGGATCAGCGCATCCTTGGCGAACTTCTCGCCGAACTGCCCGGCCAGGGCCGAGAACAGAAAGAACGGCAGGATGAACAGCAAGGCACAGAGGTTGACCCAGATCGATCGGTCCCCCTCGATGCTCAGCTTGTAGAGAATGGCCAGGATCAACGACTGCTTGAAGATGTTGTCGTTGAAGGCGCCAAGGGACTGCGTGATGAAAAACGGCAGGAACCGCCGCTTGCGAAGCAAGGTGAACTGCGAGGGGTGACTCATCTTCCGTGTTCCTGAGTGGCGAGGATACTGTTATTGGAATGCCGAACATCGATCCAGGCCACACCTTACCTGTCTTTACCGATTATTTGTGCAAGCCGGCAATGCACGGCGAAACAAACAGCTCTCCTTTATAGGCGCCCTGCACCGTGCGCTTGGCCACGATCAGCCACATCACGGCCAGGGCCGCCACCAACACGCCGCCCATCACACTGAAGAACCCCAGGTGCAGGGTGCTACCCAACTTGAGGGTCGCCAGCGAATACACCCCCAAGGGGAATGTGAACCCCCACCAGCCAAGGTTGAAGGGGATGCCCTCACGCAGATAGCGCCGGGTGATCAGCAAGGCCATCAACATCCACCACAGACCGAAGCCCCAGAGGGTCAAGCCGGCCACCAACCCCAGGCCAGCGGCGATTTCGCCAATGCCCGCAAGGTTATTGGCGGCGAAGATCGCCGGTGCATCGCCACCCAGTACCAGCATGCCCAATGCACCGGTACCGATCGGCCCCAGGGCCAGCCAGCTCGAAGCCGCCATGCTTTCATGGGGCAATTTGTGCAAGGCCATGCGCAGCAGGAGAATCGTCAGGATGCTGAACGCCACAGGCAACGAAAACGCCCACAACACGTAGCTGGTACTGAGCATCACCAACTGGGCATGGGCATCTTGCAAGTGAGGGGCCAGCAGGCCGCCGCTGGCCGCGGCCACTTCGGCAGCGACCACTGGCAACAGCCAGACAGCGGTCATCTGGTCGATGCTGTGTTCCTGGCGGGTAAACATCATGTAGGGAATCAACACACCGCAGGCCAGGGACATGGCCACATCCAGCCACCACAACACCTGCGCCGGCATCAGCACCGCCTCCCCCCAATGAGGCAAGCCAAACAGCAACAGGCCGTTGATGATAGTGGCCAGCCCCATGGGGATGGTGCCGAAGAACATCGAGACGGTGGAATGCCCAAAGATCCGTCGCGCCTCATCGAAGAACATCACCCAGCGCGCGGTGTACAGCGCGGTAAACAGCAGGAACAGAACGATGGTCAGCCACCAGAACCCTTCGGCCACCAAGCGCAGCCCAGGAACTTCGGCAGGCCATTGGGCCAACGCCAGGGCCAGGACGCCAGTCCCCATGGTGGCGGCGAACCAATTGGGCGTGAACTGACGAATAGCTTCGCGCGGATGGGGTAGATGACTCAGGGGCCGGCGGCCGGCTTTGACGCTTTGGGTGCATGGCATGTTAGGGGTCTCCTGTCCTCTGAAGAGGTTGGAGCCCATGGTAGAACCTAATCGAATATCTATATAACGGGTAATTTCTCTATCTGTTATCTATTTTATAGATATACGCTCAAATACTGCCCTCACACTCGATGACCAGCACCCGGGCGACACCCAGGGGATGGGCCACATGCTCGGTCCCCATAGAGGCATGGAAGATATCGCCCACCTCAAGCAACACTGTCTGTTCGAGTCCGGCGTGGCGATAGTGCATTCGCACCCGACCGTTCAACACGACGAACACCTCTTCCCCCTCGTTGATGTGCCATCGATAAGGCTGGTCGGTCCAGTGCAAGCGCGTGCCAATGCCATTCATGCTGGCAATATCCAGGGCCGCCCAGGCGCGCTCGCCGACAAAGTCGGCACTGCGAATGACCTTCATGAGCGCCCCCGCGTGCAGGCGTCGGAACACTGTCCGGGGCAATGCAAAAAGGCAACGGTCCAGGCCACGGCGGGCTCCTTGAGTACGGGAAACGAAGCCCCATCCTGAGCGGCCGAGCCCTGATAAAGAAGTGGCCCGATGGCCATGCTTCGATAGAATCAGGCCAACTTTTCCAAACGCCTACGACATGAACAATCCAATCCGCATCGCGGTGATCGCCTTCGATGGCATCAGCCCATTTCACCTCTCGGTACCGCTGCTGGTGTTCGATGAACAGGACCGGGGACTCGGGCTGCCAGGTTTCCAGGTGCGCGTCTGTGCGTTTGAAAACCCGCCGCTGCGCACTTCGGCCGGTTTCGATATCACCGCCCATCATGATTTGGACGAACTGCACACGGCCGACGTGATTGTCATGCCCTCCTGGCGCGATAGCCTTGAGCGACCACCACAGGTGTTGCTCGACGCCCTGCTCCAGGCCCATCGACGAGGAGCCCGCCTGGTGGGGTTGTGCCTGGGGGCCTTCGTCCTGGCGGAGACCGGACTGCTGGACGGTCACCCGGCAACCACTCACTGGCGCTGGGCGCAGACCTTTGCTGAAAGATTCCCCCAGGTCGCCCTGGATGCCGATGTGCTGTATGCCGAAGCCGGCAACCTGCTGACGTCCGCTGGTACCGTCGCCGGCCTGGACTGCTGCCTCCACCTGCTGGAGCAACTGTGCGGCGCACAAAACACCCACAAGCTGGCCAGGCACTTGGTGATTGCCCCGCATCGCTCCGGTGGCCAGGCCCAGTTCATCGAACGCGCCATGCCCAAGGGCGGCGAGCGGGACCGCATGGGACTGTTACTGCAATGGCTGGAACGGCACTTTACCGAAGATCACTCGCTGGATGCCCTGGCAGAACGGGCTGCCATGAGCCGACGTTCGTTTACCCGGCACTTTCGCCAACTGACGGGCACCACTGTCGGCCAGTGGTTGATCAGGCAACGCCTGAATCATGCCCAGCGCCTGCTGGAAACCAGCCAGCAGAGTATCGAGGCCATCGCCCTGGCTTCGGGTTTTGCCAGCGCCCTGTCGATGCGCCAGCACTTCACCGGTGTCTTGCTGCTTTCTCCTTCGGCCTACCGGGCGCAATTCCGCCGCCCTTGAAGTGCCCGGTTCAAAGCCCCGGTTCACCAGCCACCACCGGACGCTGGCGCATCAGGGCCAGCAGGGCGCCCAGGGACAGGAGAATCAGCACTGCACCATAACCATCGGTGGTAGCCACCAGGCCGAAGTTGCGAGCCAATCCTCCAGCCAGCAATGCCGGCAGGCAGAACGCCAGGTAGCTCAGGACATAGAACGCCGACAACAGCCCGGCCCGCTCGTGGGGCAAGGCCAGGGGCACCACACTGCGCAACGCCCCCAGGAAACCGCCACCGAAACCGCTGCCCAGCACCAGGGTGCCAAAGAAAAACAGCAGCAGGCTAGCACTGTGCACCGCAGCCAGGATCAGCGCCACGCCCAGGGCCAACAATCCGGCCCCCAGGCGCAGGACCCCGTCGGGCCGCCGCTCGCGCAGGGAATAGATCATCACTGCTCCGCTGAGCGTCAGCACAGCGACCAAGCCGCCGCCGATCAGGTTCGAGGTGAAGCCAGTGGCAGCCCGTACCAGGGACGGCGCCAGGGATAGATAGAAACCACCCACTGCCCAGACCGCCACATCCACCGGCAGTGCCAGCCATAGCGCACGCCGTGCCTGCACAGGCACATGCAGGGTCGGACGCAGCGAGGCCCAGGCCCCCGGTTGCGCACTGACGCTTTCCGGCAGGCGCCAGATATACAAGGCCTGGAGCACGAACAAACCGAGCAGCAGCCAATAACTCAATTGCAGCGGCAACGGCGCGAACTCCACCAGCAAACTGGCCCCCATGGCCCCGCAGGCCATGCCCAGTAGCGGTGCGATGCTGTTGACCAGCGGCCCCTGCTCTCGATCGGTATCCAGCAGCGCGGCCCCCAGGGCACTGGTGGCCATGCCGGTCGCGAAGCCTTGGACCATGCGGGCAGCGATCAGCCAGTACACGCTGCTTTCATTGATAAACAGCAGCATGGCCAGGATATTGAGCAACAGGCCGGTAAAAATCACCGGGCGACGTCCCAGGTAATCCGACAACGAACCGACCGTCAGCAACGCTGCCAGCAGGCACATGGCGTAGACGCCGAACACCAGCGTCAGCATCGCCGCAGAAAAATGCAGATTTTGCTGGTACAGGTGGTACAAGGGGGTCGGCACGCTGGAGGCGGCCAGGAAACCGAGCAAAGTCACAGCCAGGAACAGCAGGCTGCAACGGTTGGACACGCGAGTGTCGATAGCACCAGGCATAGGGCACGCCCCACTAAAGCTAATATTTTGCTTTTGCGGAGTGTGCTACTGCCAAGCGCTTAAAGCAAATTCTTTGTGTTAAGGTTCGACCCCATGGCTATTAAAGAAGGTTTACGCCCAGGCGGTCGCAGCGCCCGGGTCCAGGAATCCATCCATCGAGCAGTGCGCGAGCTTCTTGAAGAACAGGAACGCTCAACCCTGACCGTCCCGCTGATCGCCACTCGCGCCGGCGTCACCCCTTCGACCATCTACCGGCGCTGGGGCGACCTGGCGACCTTGCTCGCCGACGTCGCCCTGGCCCACATGCGCCCGGACAGCGAACCGGCCAACACCGGCAACCTGCGCGGCGACCTGCTGGCCTGGGCCGAACAATACCTGGACGAGATGAGCTCCGAGCCCGGGCGCAACATGATGCGTGACGTCCAATGCAGCGCCACCCCGGGTTATTGCGCGACCATCCTCAGTGGCCAGTTGCGGATCATCCTCGACCGTTATCGGAGCAGCTCCGCCCCCTTGCCGGACGTGGACCGACTGCTGAACCTGGTCGTGGCGCCCACGGTGTTTCGCATCCTGTTCGCCGCCGCCCCCCTCAAGGTCGAGGAACTCCACGAACTGGTCAACATCGCCCTGCTACCGGCGCCCGAGCCCCACTCCCGGACAAACTGAAGCGCCCTGCGACATCAGGCCGCGCCGATACCATGGTCGACACTGACGAGGACCCGACATCGTGCCAGACTGTCTGGCCGGGATGATGTGCCCGGTGTTTTCGTTCCGGAGTTCCCATGTCGTTGTCCAGCGGGCTGATTGCCGCCGTCGCCCTGGCCTATATGGCCATCATGTTCGCCATCGCCTTCTATGGCGATCGGCGCAGTGCGCCCCTTCCACCACGCGTACGGGCCTGGGTATATAGCCTTTCACTGGCGGTCTATTGCACCAGCTGGACCTTCTTTGGCGCCGTGGGCCAGGCCACCGAGCAACTCTGGGCCTTCCTGCCGATCTACCTGGGGCCGATCCTGCTGCTGGTCTTCGCACCCTGGGTGCTGCAGAAGATGGTGATGATCAGCAAGCAGGAGAACATCACCTCGATCGCCGACTTCATCGCCGCACGCTATGGCAAATCCCAGTCCCTGGCGGTAGTCGTGGCGCTGATCTGCCTGGTGGGCGTACTGCCCTACATCGCCCTGCAGCTCAAGGGCATCGTGCTCGGGGTCAACCTGCTGATCGGCGCGGGAGCCGACACCATGGGCACGCGCGCCCAGGACACGGCGCTGATCGTGTCGCTGATCCTGGCCCTGTTCACTATCGTCTTCGGCACCCGCAACCTGGACGCCACCGAACACCACCGGGGCATGGTGCTGGCGATTGCCTTCGAGTCCCTGGTCAAACTGTTCGCCTTCCTCGCCGTTGGGGTCTTCGTGACCTTCGGCCTGTACGACGGCTTCGACGACCTGTTCAACCAGGCCATGCTGGCGCCGCGCCTGGAGCAGTACTGGGAAGAAACCATCAACTGGCCATCGATGGTGGTGCAGACCGGGGTGGCGATGATGGCGATCATCTGCCTGCCCCGCCAGTTCCACGTCACCGTGGTGGAAAACATCGAACCCCAGGACCTGCGCCTGGCCAAGTGGGTGTTCCCGGCCTATCTGGCCCTGGCTGCGCTGTTCGTGGTGCCCATCGCCCTGGCCGGGCAGATGCTCCTGCCCAGCAGCGTGCTGCCGGACTCCTTCGTCATCAGCCTGCCCCTGGCCCAGGCCCACCCAGCGCTGGCCCTGCTGGCCTTCATCGGTGGTGCATCAGCCGCCACCGGTATGGTGATCGTCGCCAGCGTGGCACTCTCGACCATGGTCTCCAATGACATGCTGCTGCCCTGGCTGCTGCGGCACAAGAACGCCGAACGCCCTTTCGAGGTGTTCCGCCACTGGATGCTCTCGGTGCGCCGGGTGAGCATCGTCGCCATCCTGCTGCTGGCTTATGTCAGCTATCGCTTGCTGGGCTCCACCGCCAGCCTGGCCACCATCGGCCAGATCGCCTTCGCCGCGGTGACCCAGCTGGCGCCGGCCATGGTCGGCGCGCTGTACTGGAAACAGGCCAACCGGCGCGGTGTGTTCGCCGGCCTCGCCGCGGGTACCTTCATCTGGTTCTACACCCTGGTACTGCCCATCGCCGCCCATAGCCTGGGCTGGTCCCTGAGCAGCTTCCCGGGGTTGGCCTGGCTGCACGGCAACCCACTGAACCTGCCGATCACGCCGTTGACCCAGGGCGTGGTGCTGTCCCTGGCAGGCAACTTCACCCTGTTCGCCTGGGTTTCGGTACTGTCGCGCACCCGGGTTTCGGAGCATTGGCAGGCCGGGCGCTTCATCGGCCAGGAAATCAGCAGCCGCCTGAGCTCTCGCTCGATGCTGGCCGTCCAGATCGACGACCTGCTGAAACTGGCCGCGCGTTTTGTCGGTGAGGAGCGCGCCCGCCAGAGCTTCATTCGCTTCGCCTACCGCCAAGGCAAGGGCTTCAACCCCAACCAGAATGCCGACGGTGAGTGGATCGCCCATACCGAGCGCCTGCTGGCTGGTGTATTGGGCGCTTCTTCGACCCGGGCAGTGGTCAAGGCCGCCATCGAGGGGCGGGACATGCAGCTCGAGGACGTGGTGCGTATCGCCGACGAAGCCTCCGAGGTCCTGCAGTTCAACCGCGCCCTGCTGCAAGGGGCGATCGAGAACATCACCCAGGGCATCAGCGTGGTGGACCAGTCCCTGAAGCTGGTGGCCTGGAATCGTCGCTACCTCGAACTGTTCAATTATCCCGAAGGCCTGATCAGCGTCGGCCGGCCGATCGCCGACATCATTCGCCACAATGCCGAGCGAGGCCTGTGCGGGCCCGGCGAAGCGGAGGTCCATGTGGCCCGACGCCTGCACTGGATGCGTCAGGGACGGGCCCACACGTCCGAGCGACTGTTCCCCAACGGCCGGGTGATCGAACTGATCGGCAACCCGATGCCCGGCGGCGGCTTCGTCATGAGCTTCACCGACATCACCCCGTTTCGCGAAGCCGAGCAGGCCCTGACCGAAGCCAACGAAGGCCTGGAGCAAAGGGTGGCGGAGCGTACCCATGAGCTGTCGCAACTCAATGCCGCGCTGATCGAGGCCAAGGGCACCGCAGAGATGGCCAACCAGTCCAAGACACGATTCCTGGCTGCCGTCAGCCATGACCTGATGCAACCATTGAACGCCGCGCGGCTGTTTTCCGCAGCGCTTTCACATCAGGAAGACGGCTTGTCCGCCGAGGCCCAGCAACTGGTCCAGCACCTGGACAGCTCGCTGCGCTCGGCCGAGGACCTGATCAGCGACCTGCTGGATATCTCGCGCCTGGAAAACGGCAAGATCACCCCGGATCGCAAGCCTTTTGTCCTCAATGAGCTGTTCGACACCCTGGGCGCAGAATTCAAGGCACTGGCCCAGGAACAAGGGCTGCAATTCCGCCTGCGCGGCAGCCACCTGCGTATCGACAGCGACAGCAAGCTGCTGCGCCGGGTCCTGCAGAACTTCCTGACCAATGCCTTCCGCTACGCCAAGGGCCCCGTGCTCCTGGGGGCCCGTCGTCGGGGCGACTCGCTGAGCCTTGAGGTATGGGATCGGGGTCCGGGAATTCCCCTGGACAAGCAGCAGGTGATCTTCGAGGAATTCAAGCGCCTGGACAGCCACCAGACCCGCGCCGAAAAAGGCCTGGGCTTGGGCCTGGCCATCGCCGATGGCTTGTGCCGGGTACTTGGCCACCCCCTGCAAGTCCGCTCATGGCCTGGCAAGGGCAGCGTATTCAGCGTCAGCGTGCCCCTGGCCCGCAGCAACGCGATCGCCCCCGGAAAGGCCACGGAGCTCAACGGACAGTCGCTCAATGGAGGACAAGTACTCTGCGTGGATAATGAAGACAGCATCCTGATCGGCATGAACAGCCTGCTCAGCCGCTGGGGATGCCAGGTCTGGACGGCACGCAATCGCGACGAATGCGCCGCGCTACTCAAGGAAGGCATCAGGCCGCAACTGGCCCTGGTGGATTACCACCTGGACAACGGCGAGACCGGCACCGATGTCATGGCGTGGCTGCGTACCCAGTTGGGTGAGCCGGTGCCCGGGGTGGTGATCAGCGCCGACGGGCGCCCGGAGATGGTCGCCCAAGTACACGCCGCCGGCTTGGACTACCTGGCCAAACCGGTGAAACCAGCCGCATTGCGCGCCTTGCTCAGCCGGCATCTACCCCTGGGGTGAGGAGCGAGCTACTCCGGCAGCTCCAGCTCCTGCCCATCGACATCGGTCATCGCCCGCTCCAGCAAGTCCGCCGGCAGGCTCTTGCTGGCACGGGCGCCTAGCAGCTTGAGCTGCTCGCTACGACTGATCAGGTTGCCGCGCCCCTCGGTCAGTTTGTTACGCGCGGCGGCATAAGCCTTGTCCAACTGCTGCAGGCGATTGCCGACTTCATCCAGGTCCTGGATAAACAGTACGAACTTGTCATACAGCCAACCTGCTCGCTCGGCGATCTCCCGGGCATTCTGGCTCTGGCGCTCCTGCTTCCACAGGCTGTCAATCACCCGCAGGGTAGCGAGCAAGGTCGTCGGACTGACGATCACGATATGCCGGTCGAAGGCTTCCTGGAAAAGGTTCGGCTCGGCTTGCAAGGCCGCGGAGAATGCCGCTTCGATCGGTACGAACAGCAGGACGAAATCAAGGCTGTGCAAACCCTCTAGACGCTTGTAATCCTTGCCGGCCAAGCCTTTGACATGATTGCGCAGGGACAGCACATGCTGCTTCAAGGCAGCCTGGGCAACCTGCGGATCATCGCTACCGACAAACTGCTGGTAGGCGGTGAGGCTAACCTTGGAGTCCACTACCACCTGCTTGTCGCCCGGCAACAGGATCAGTACATCGGGTTGGAAACGCTCGCCATCCGGGCCTTTCAGGCTGACCTGGGTCTGGTATTCACGGCCCTTCTCCAGACCTGCGTGCTCCAGCACCCGCTCGAGAATCAGCTCGCCCCAGTTACCCTGGGTTTTCTGCCCCTTGAGGGCACGAGTCAGGTTGGTGGCCTCATCGCTCAGGCGCAGGTTCAACTGCTGCAGGCGCTCCAGCTCCTTGGCCAGGGAAAAGCGTTCCCGGGCCTCGGCCTGGTAACTCTCCTCCACGCGCTTTTCAAAGGACTGGATACGCTCCTTGAGCGGATCCAGCAATTGCCCAAGTCGCTGTTGGCTGGTCTCGGCAAAACGCTGCTCGCGCTCATCGAAGATCTTGCCCGCCAATTCGGCGAATTGCGCCCGTAGTTCATCCCGGGAGCCTTGCAGGTCCATGAGCCGCTGCTGGTGGCTTTCCTGTTGCTCACGCAACTCGGCACTCAATGACGCGGCCTGAGCATCCAGGCGCCGCAACTCACTCTCCTTGGCCGCACGCTCCAGGCTCCAGGCATGGGCTGCGTCCCGGGCGTTGTCACGCTCGATCTGCAACAACTCGACTTCCCGCCCCAGGGCGGCCATCTCTGCCTGCTTGAGGCCATTGGCCTGGCTCAGGTCGCTGACTTCATCACGGCTGGCGTCCAGTTGCGCCAGCAGCCCTTCCTGGGCCATCTGGGCCGTCGCCAGCCGCTCCTCCAGGAGCGCCAGCTCAGCCTGGCTGGAACTGGCGCGACGCTGCAGTTGCCAGGCCAATGCCAGCAGCGGCAACGCGGCGCCCGCCAGGCCTAGCAGCATGCTGGTCAAGTCCATAGCCATAGCGACTCCTGCCATCAAGATAAGGAATGAAGGTTAACCAAGCAGTCAGGGGTTGGACAGATCAGTCTTCGATCCGAACCAGCTCTTGTTGAGCACGACGGTCACCAGCGCGAGCCGCCTGGCGCAACAGGTCGTGGCCGATACGCCGATCTCGCGCATTGCCACATTCGCTACACATCAATCGACCCAAACGGCTCTGGGCCACCACCACCCCTTCCCGGGCCGGCTGCTTGAGCAAACGTCCGGCGAAGTGCTTGACGCTCGAGCTATGCCCAAGGCGAGGACTATCCAACAACCACAGGGCGACACGTAGGGAGAAACGCTTGGGTTCGGTAACACTTGCAGGGGTAGCGGTAACAGAAGGTGATACTGAGCGAAACTTCATAAAGCACTGTGGGGCAGATCGAAAGGCGCGCCACTCTACTCCTTTTTTCGCCAGGGTAAAGTCAAAAAGAGCCAGCACGCCCGTCCTAGAGCAAGTGCTTGGGACAATCCACAGAAGCTGTGGATAACTCAGTGGACAACCCCTCCACAACCCTCGCGAAGCCCCATGAGACGGGCCTTCCAGTCAAACTGACGATTTTTTCACCAGTAAAAAAAAGCGATGTTTATCATTGACTTAAATTCTCGAGACAGGCTATAGGCCATGCTTCGAAGAAGGTGACAACAGGGTGACACGCTGCGCAACAAGTGTGCACAACCGCACCGAAATTAGCGTCGGTAACGCACCGTTTTCGTACACGCCAGAGCCAGTAGGGTTACACTTTCGCGCTAGACCTTGGGGGAATTTTCCTAATGCGCTTGCATTGTTTCCCTCAACTCAATAGAATGGCCGCCGTTAGTACCAAGCTGAAAGTCAATTCTGGTCGAACAAGTCCCCCGGTAGCCCTCCAAAACGAGCAGCAACCGAACCTCAAGGACCGACCATCTCGCTGGTTTCCAGGCAGATTCGCACCTAACCAGGCCCAGGAATAAAACCCAAGGCCAAGCGCGAAACACCTGCTCTGACCGAACCAACCTGCAAATTGATCAGGATCTCCACCCTGGGCCCAGAACCTTAGCCCTTGTTGTGCTGCCTGACCTCCTAAGTACCTACCTGCCAGCCTTAGCGCAACTGTAATCAAAGCGCTGCAAACTGGCTGCTTTGTTCCAGACAGGTTCTTCGCTCGACCCTTGGCGGTCGGCGTTACTGGAACGTTTTAACGTTGCACGGTTCTATAACCGTGTCATTTGTAGGAACACCTAATAATATGTCTATTCAAATCCAGACTCAGGATGCCATTCGCACCCTAACCCACGCTTTTGCACCATTGAACTGCCTGATCATGGCAACCCGCAAAGGCGGCTTTAGTTTTACCCTGGTCAACGAACACGGCATCGCTCGCCACAGCGAACGCCTGTACCCCGACCAGTACTCCAGCGCCGAGCCACTGCAAGCAGTGATCGAACGCACCCGCCAGGCCCTGGTCGCCTGATCCGGCAGTACGCCGAAACCCAAAAGCCCCGCCCTGCTGCGGGGTTTTTTATTGCCTGTGATTTATCGGTCGGCTGCAGCGATCAAAGTACTAATCGGCATAAGGCATATAACAAGAGAACGGAAATATTTTAAAAACAGTCCTTTACAGCACAGATATGACACTACACTTCAACTCAAGCGGCCCGATCCGCTTCCGGCAAACCTGATCCCCTTCATTCGCTGCCAAGCACCTTCAGGTTTCGCCGGCCAATTCAATTCTCGAGGGCCTTATGGGTATCGCCGCCAGCGAGTTGTGCCGCTATGTCATTCGCCCAACACTGATGTACCTGGGTAGCCATAGCAAGACCGCTGAAGCCCTGTTATTGGGCATCGCCGCCAGCCAGTCCGCGCTGGGCTCGGCCCTGCACGATCGTCGCGGCCATGGCCTGTATCGCATCACCGAACCCCGCCACCGCGCCCTCTGGGACCACTACCTGGCACTGGACCCGGAACGCGCCAGCCTGGTTCGCGGGCTGGCCAGCCAGCATGCATTTCTCAGTGGCCCTCACCTGGAACTGACCGTGAACCTGCGCTATGCCACGGCCATTGCCTGGCTGCTGGTGGAAGAACAACACACCCCGCTTCCCGCTGCCGACGACCTGCTCGGCATGGCCCGTATCTGGAGAAAGACTTTTCAACCACAAGGACGCCTCAGAGATTTCGCCTACGCCTGGCAAACCTGCATTTCGCCACTGAATCAGGTCGCCTGCTGACAACCACTTTTACAAGATCAGAGAAAAAGCCTGATTTTGGTCGGATTGTCCTACAAAACCGCTCTAAATCAACTATTGCAGCCTATAGCGCCGAGACAGAAATATTGGTAGTTTTCGCCTCGGTGATCATCAGGAGTTCTAATAATGAAAAAAGTAATGCTCAAATCCACCATTGGCCTCGCCGTTGCGGTGGCATCCAGCCAGATCTTCGCAAGCGGCTTCGCCCTTAACGAACAAAGCATCAGCGGCATGGGTACCGGCTTCGCTGGCCGCTCTTCCGCTGCCGAAGATGCAAGCACCCTCTATGGCAACCCTGCCGGCATGTCCCTGCTCAAGCGCGACCAAGTAACCGTGGGCGTAGCGGCAATCGATGCCAAGACCAATATCAAGAACGAGAAAGGTGGCGCTCCTGGCGGCTCCAACGATGGCGACATGGTGCCATTTACCAGCGTCCCAATGGGCTTCATCGTCAAGCAACTGGGTGATGGCTGGGCCTTTGGTCTGGGTGCCTATGCACCTTTCGGCCTGATTACCAACTATGAAAGTAACTCTGCCGGTCGTTATTACGGCAAGAAGAGCGAAGTTAAGGTCGTGACCCTGCAACCGACCATCAGCTACGCCTTCAACGACATGGTATCCATCGGTTTCGGCCCAACGATCAACCGTATCAGTGGCCAGCTGACCTCGGCAGTGCCATTTGCTCCGACCCTCGGAAAAAACGACGGTAGGGTGAACGTCAAGGGTGATGACACCGCCATTGGTTACAACGTCGGTATCATTGTCCAGCCGACCGAAAGCACCCGCCTCGGCCTGACTTACCACTCCAAGGTCAAGTACGAGCTCGACGGCCATACCAATATCTCCGGCATAGGCTTCGGTGCATACAACGGCAACCGCTACAAGGCCTCCCTGGATATCACTACTCCAGAAATCGTCGACTTCTCGATCACCCAGAAGCTGGACGACCAATGGACCGTCTACGCAGGTAGCACCTGGACCCGCTGGAGCCGCCTGAAAGACATCACCGTCAATAACGAAGGCGTTCCAGCGCGACTGGGTGGCACCGCCGGCCCTATCGGCACCAGTGTCGAGCCACAGAACTGGCATGACACCTGGGCCTCGGCCATCGGTGTCTCCTACAAGCTGAACAAAGAGTGGGTACTGCGCAGCGGCCTGTCGGTCGACCAGGCACCAACCAACAACACCGATCGCTCCGTACGCATCCCGACAGGCGATCGTAAGGCCATCAGCTTCGGTGCCGGGTACAGCCCAACCGACGACCTGACCTTCGACGTGGCCGTGTCCTACCTGAAAGAAGAAGACGTCAATGTCAACCGTACTGGCAAAGGCCCTGCTTATAGCGCAACCTACCAGAACAGTGCCTGGGGCTATGGCCTGGGTGCCACCTACAAGTTCTAAACCGTTGTAGGCGCTTCCTGGTTTGACAAAAACCCCGCAAATGCGGGGTTTTTTCATGATCAGGCAGGACCGTCAGGACCCCGACGCCAGCGCCTTCTCCACGGCTTCGATGAACTCCGGGTTATCCGGCTTGGTCAGGCTGGAGAAATTGGCAATCACCTTGCCCTGGCGGTCCACCACGTACTTGTAGAAGTTCCACTTCGGCGTACTACTCTGCTCGGCCAGCGCCTTGAACAGGTGCACCGCATCTGCGCCTCTGACCTTCTGCGGCTCGGTCATGGTGAACGTCACACCATAGTTGACATAGCAGACCTTGGCGGTCTGCGCCCCATCCTTGGCTTCTTGCTTGAAGTCATTGGACGGTACTCCCAGCACTTCCAGCCCTTGGTCCTTGTATCGCCGGTACAAGGCCTCAAGGCCCTTGAACTGCGGGGCGAAGCCGCAAAAACTTGCCGTGTTGACCACCACCAGCGGCTTGCCGGCAAAGCGCTGGCACAGATCGATGGACTCCTTGGCGTGCAGCTTGGGCAACGAGCCCTGCAGCAGTGCAGGGCAATCAGCGGCCCAGGTCGAACCGACGAGAGTCACGAGCAAAGCTGGAACAGCAAACCAGCGCATGGCCATATCCGGTGTCCTTGAGTAAGCGCAAGACACTGAAGTTACTCGCCCCTGCACACGCCTAGCAAGCGCCCATGCCCAACTGCATCAACGCCAACCCACCGCGGTGCCAACCCCACCAGGCCAGCAACAGCAGGACGGTCCCCACTCCCAGACCGATGCCCCAAGCGAGCCAGGGCCTCATGCGGCGCTGGCCTGCAAGCGCGCCACGGGACGCTCACGCACCGGCCAATTGAGGGCAGCAGCCAACAGGCTGAGCAAGACCGCCACCTGCCAGATCAGGTCGTAGCTGCCTGTGCGGTCATACACCACGCCTCCCAGCCAGCCCCCCAGGAAAGAACCCAATTGGTGGAACAGGAACACGATACCGCCAAGCATCGACAGGTTCCTGACCCCAAACAAGGTGGCCACCGTCCCGTTGGTCAAGGGCACGGTCGATAGCCAGAGAAACCCCATGGCCATGCCGAACAGGTAGGCACTGGTCTGGGTCACCGGCAGCCACAGGAACAACACGATCACCACCGCCCGCAGCAGATAGAGGGCCGTGAGCAGACGCGGCTTGGAAATCCGCCCCCCGAGCCAACCTGCGGTATAGGTCCCGAAGATGTTGAACAGGCCGATCAAGGCCAGCACCGTGGTACCTACCGTCGCTGGCAGGTGCTGGTCCACCAGGTAGGCCGGAAGATGCACACCGATAAACACCACCTGGAAGCCGCAGACGAAAAAGCCGAACGCCAGCAACCAGAACCCGGAATGAGAGCACGCCTCGCGCAGGGCTTCTGCCAAGGTTTGCTCGTGCCCTAGCACCGGTAGCGGTTTGTCCTTGAGCATGCTCACCAAGGGCACGATCAACGCAACCAGCAAGCCCAGCACCAACAATGCACTGGACCAGCCCAGCCAGCCGATCAGGCCGAGGGTTCCGGGCAACATGGCGAACTGTCCGAAAGAGCCTGCGGCACTGGCGAGCCCCATGCCCATGCTGCGCTTCTCTGGCGGCAACGCCCGACCAACCACACCAAGAATCACCGAGAACGACGTACCGGACAGGCCGATGCCGATCAACAACCCGGCACTCAGGGACAGCGACAGGGGGGAATCCGCCAACCCCATGAACAGCAACCCGACGGCATACAGCACACCACCGATGAGCACCACCTTCGCCGCCCCGAAACGGTCGGCCAGCGCCCCGGTGAAAGGCTGGGCCAGGCCCCAGATCAGGTTCTGCAAGGCGATGGCAAACGCGAAGACTTCACGCCCCCAGCCGAATTGCGCACTCATGGGTGGCAGGAACAGGCCGAAGCCATGCCTGATACCCAGCGATAAAGCCAGAATCAGTGCACTGCCAAGAAGTACCCAACTGCTGGTACGCCACGTCGATGACATTTTTATTCTCCGTTACGGGTAGCTACCCGCTTATATTCGAACGAACCCTCATCAAGCCAGTTCGTTCAGCAAGGCCAACAGGGTTTCACGCTTCTGCGCCCCCAGGCGATCGATCAGTCGCTGCTGGGCAGCCTCCCAGGCCGGCAGGGCTGCGGCCAGCCGCTCACGCCCGGCCTCGGTGAGTTGCACCAGGCGGTTGCGTTGGTCGTCACCCTCCATCAAGCGCACCAAGCCAGCAGCCTCCAGGACCCGCACGTTGCGCCCTAGCGTACTGCGATCCAGCCCCATGGCTTCAGCCAGGCTGGAAATGCTTGGCTGGTCCAGGCGCAGCAGATTATTCAGCAAGGAATACTGGGCGACGTTGATCCCGAAGCCATCGAGGGCTCCGTCATAGAACCTGCTGACGCCACGGGCGGCGCGCCGCAGGTTGGTGCACAAACATTGAGAGGGAAGCATGATGCGTGTATATACCCGCGACTGATCCAAGGCAATAATTTTCAATAAAAATACCGCAGCGCACTGTTGTTCAAAACAGCGCCACGCTCAGCAAAACCACCATCTCCAACAGCTCCAGCAAGGCCCCGGCGGTATCTCCAGTAGTACCCCCAAGCCGCCGCAGCATCAGATGGCGCAACCAGCAGAACGCCGCGAAAGCCATGAGCAGGGCCCACAGCCCGCTATACCCCCCTAGCAG
The DNA here is from genome assembly GCF_001705995.2 of Pseudomonas sp. BIOMIG1BAC. NCBI lineage: Bacteria > Pseudomonadati > Pseudomonadota > Gammaproteobacteria > Pseudomonadales > Pseudomonadaceae > Pseudomonas > Pseudomonas sp. BIOMIG1BAC. The sequence continues at coordinate 5,865,853 of NZ_CP049045.1, forward strand.
CAGGCAGGCCAGCACGCTAAAGCCCATCACCTGCCGCCCAGCCAAACGCGGCAAATGATCAGCCAGGGCCTGCCCCAGGCCACCGGCACGCACATAAGGCGTGCTTAAGAACAGCCCAAGCAAGGCGCTACGCCCGATCAGCGGTGCCAGCAGCAGGGCAAAGCCCTGCTGCCGTTCGATCAGGACCACCAGGGCAGTGAACTTGAGCAACAGCACCAGTACCAGGGTCACTACGGCAATCGGCCCGCTGCGAGGGTCCTTCATGATGCTCAGGGTACGCTCACGATCACCAAAACCACCCAGCCAGGCATCGGCACTGTCCGCCAACCCATCCAGATGCAAGCCGCCACTGAGCAAGACCCAGGCCGCCAGGAGCAGGGCCGCCTGCAGCAATACCGGAACCCCACCGAGCAAGGCACTCAACGCCCATAGCAAGATCCCGAAGAGCAACCCCACCAGCGGATAGCACAACAGGGAGCGCCCCAGCTCCTTAGGCTGCGGCATGCCTGGCAGGCGGATCGGCAGGCTGCTGAGGAACTGCAAGGCAATCCAGAACGGCAGCATCTCAACCCTCCTCGCTCAAGCAGCCGGCCGCCATCACCTTCAGGCTGAAAAAGGCGCCATGGTTCACTTCGACATTCAACAGCTGTTCACGAGGCAGTCCGCGCGCCCTGGCCAACAGCAGGCGCATCACGCCGCCATGGCTGACCAGCAGTACACGTCGACCGGCGTGAGCCAGGTGAAGGCGGTCGATCGCCGCCAGCACCCGCTGTGAGAAACGCTCCACCGGCTCACCTTCAGGCGGGGTGAAAGCATAGGGATCGGACCAGAAGCGCCCCAGCACCTCGGCATCGGTCTGCATCAGGGATGCCGCACTGCGCCCCTCCCAGGCACCAAAATGCAGCTCTTGCAGGTCCGGTTCCAGGACCAGCGGCAATTGCAGACGCTCGGTCAATTGCTCGGCAAACCGAGCACAACGCTGTAAAGGCGAACTGACCACCAAATCCCATTCACCGCGCCCCTGGATTCCATCGTGCATCTGCTGCCAGCCATGGCTGGTCAGCGCATCGTCCAGGCTGCCACGCAAGCCCCCCCCCGACTCGGTCTCGCCGTGGCGCAACAGATCCAGGTGCAGGATCATGCCGGACGGTCTGCCACGGCAGCCTCGGCAAAGGTCGCCATCTGCCCATGCAGGTCGCAAGCCAGGCGCAACAAAGGTACCGCCAGTGCCGCACCACTGCCCTCACCCAGGCGCAGCCCCAGGTCCAGCAAGGGGTCGGCCTCCAGGACCTGCAACACATGGCGATGCCCCGGCTCGGCGCCCTGATGGGCGAACAGCAACCAGGGTCGGCAGGCCGGATTCAGGCGCACAGCCACCAACGCGGCAACGCTGCAGATAAAACCATCCACCAGCACCGCGATACCCTCCTGGGCGCAAGCCAGATAGGCCCCCGCCAACGCCGCGATTTCAAAGCCGCCCAGGCTGAACAATGCGTACAACGGGTCATTGCAAGCCTGCGGATGCAGCGCCAGGGCACGCTCGATGACCTGGGCCTTATGGCTGACCCCAGCGGCGTTCAAGCCAGTACCGGGACCAGCCAGTTGCGCAGCCGGAATGCCCAGCAAGGCGCAGGCGATGGCGCTGGCGGCCGTGGTGTTGCCAATGCCCATTTCTCCACCAATGAACAACTGGGCGCCCTGTTCGCGAGCACGCAGCGCGCTGTCGCGACCAGCCTGCAGTGCCTGCTCGCCCTGGGCAGGGGTCATGGCCGGGCCCATGAGGAAGTTCGCCGTACCCGGCCCCAGGTTCAGGTGACGCACCCCGGCCAGCTCCAGGCTGGGATTAATAGTCCCGAGGTCCACCACTTCCAGCTGCGCCCTCAATTGACGGGCCAGCACACTGATAGCCGCGCCGCCACTGACAAAGTTCAGCAGCATCTGCCCGGTGACTTCCTGCGGATAGGCAGAAACACCTTCAGCCACCACCCCGTGATCACCGGCGAAAATCGCAATCCACAGCTGCTCGAGGCTCGGCTTGAGCTGCCCCTGCAGCCCCGCCAGGCGCACAGCCAGTGGCTCCAGTTGGCCCAACGAGCCGGCCGGCTTGGTCAGTTGCTGCTGACGCGCCAGCGCCTGCTCGACCACTTGGGCATCGATCGCTTTGCACGGATTCTGCCACCAGGAATTACTCATAACGCGGGTCCTTTCAAAGTCAGGGGCAGGCCGGCGACAGTCAGCACCACACGCTGACAACGCTCGGCCAGAGCTTGATGCAGCCAACCGGCTTCATCCACGTAGCGGCGAGTCAACTCGCCCAGCGGCACGACACCCATCCCGGTCTCGTTGCTGACAAAAATGATGCTGCCCGGCAGTGTCGCCACACACTGCAGCAGGGCGTCGCGCTCGGCGACCAGGCGTGCCTGGTCTTCGAGCATCAGCAGGTTGGTCAGCCACAGGGTCAGGCAATCCACCAACAGGCAATGCCCTTCGGCAGCGGCCTGCTGCAGCACCCGAGCCAACTCCAGCGGCTCCTCGATCAGCCCCCAATGTGCCGGACGCCGCTCGCGGTGATGGACGATGCGCTGATTCATCTCGCCATCCAGTGGCTGGCTGGTGGCGATGTAAGTCACCGCCAGGGCACTGTCACCGGCCAGCTTTTCAGCCAGGCGACTCTTGCCGGAGCGGGCACCGCCGAGGATCAGTTGCAACATGCTTGGGCACCTTTGAAGAGAAAACGGAACATGGGCGCGGCTAGAGGTGACAGAGCTGGCGCAGCGCGCCGGTATCCAGGTGGCGCTCCACCAGGTCCGCCAGGCGCTCGATATCGCGCTCGCGCAAGGCGTGGTAATCCACCTCTTGCACATCCTCCAGCCCAGCCCAGCGCAGCAACGCGCCACACGCGGCCGGGGTCTCGAACAGGCCATGCAGGTAAGTGCCGATAATCTGTCCGTCGTCGCTATAGGCGCCATCGCTGCGCCCGTCGTCGAGCCGCACAGGCGCTTGCTCCAAGGCAGGCCCACGGCTGACTCCGGCGTGAATCTCGTAGCCGCTGACCTTCGCGTCTTCCAAGACCAGGCGACCACTGACATTACGCAACTGCTTTTCTGTTTCGAGCACGGTCTCGAAGGCCAGCAGCCCCAAGCCCGCGCTCGATCCCGCTACGCCTTCGAGCCCCAGGGGATCGTGCACCTGCTCGCCGAGCATCTGCAGGCCACCACAGATCCCCAGAAGCTTGCCGCCATAGCGCAGGTGCCGGGAGATCGCCTGCTCCCAACCATTGGCCCGCAGGTAGGCCAGGTCGCTGCGTACGCTCTTGGAACCAGGAAGAATGATCAGGTCTGCCGCGGGAATCGCCTGGCCGGGGCCAATGAACTGCAGGTCCACCTGGGGATGCAGGCGCAAGGGATCGAAGTCGGTATGGTTGCTGATGCGCGGCAACACCGGCACCACGACCTTGAGCAACTGCTCGACCTTGCTGGCCTGACGCTGGTCGATACCGTCCTCGGCCTCCAGGTGCAAGTCCATGACATAGGGCAACACGCCCAGCACCGGCTTGCCAGTGCGTTGCTGCAACCAGTCCAGGCCTGGTTGCAGCAATGCGATGTCTCCCCGAAAGCGGTTGATGATGAAGCCCTTGACCCGGGCCTGTTCGCTAGGCGAAAGCAGCTCCAGCGTACCCACCAAATGGGCGAACACACCGCCACGATTGATATCGGCGATCAGCAACACCGGGCAGTCCACCGCCTCGGCGAACCCCATATTGGCAATGTCCCCGGCCCGCAGGTTGATCTCGGCCGGGGAACCGGCACCTTCCACCATCACCACCTGGTAAGCGGCCCGCAGCCGTTCGTGGGAGGCCAGCACCGCCTGCATGGCAACCGCCTTGTAGTCGTGATAGGCCACGGCATTCATGGTGGTCACCGCACGACCATGGATGATCACCTGGGAACCAGTGTCGCTATTGGGCTTGAGCAGCACCGGGTTCATGTCGGTGTGAGGCACCAAGTTAGCAGCCTGGGCCTGGACCGCCTGGGCCCGGCCGATCTCGCCGCCATCGGCGGTCACCGCACTGTTGAGGGCCATGTTCTGCGGCTTGAAGGGCACCACGCCGACACCCTGGCGCACCAGCCAGCGACACAGCGCAGTAACCAGGGTGCTCTTGCCGGCATCCGAAGTGGTGCCTTGCACCATCAGTGTTGTCATGGGTGATCCTTGCGGTAGGCCAGCAGCGCCTGATCCAGGCGCACCCAATCGGCCTCCTCGGCAGGCAAGCCGAAACGCAGGCTGCTGTTATGGACGAACAGGCGCAGCAGAATGCCCTGTCGCGCCATGAACTGATGCAAGCGCTCGGCCTCGGCGGTGATCAGCCATTGAAACAGGGCACAACCTCCCTGGGGCTTGAAACCATGGCGCTCCAGGACGTCCACCAACCGCTGGCTGGCCACTTCGCTGCGCTGGCGCTGGCGGGCATGCCCGGCGACATCTTGCAGACAGGCCTGGCCCAGCACCCGGGTTGGTCCACTGACAGCCCAGGGCCCGACCTGTTCGGCCAGTAGCTTGAGCAACCGGTGCTCGGCCAGGACAAACCCCAGCCGCACACCAGCCAGGCCGAAGAACTTGCCGAAGGAACGCAGGACGATCAACCCCACCTGGTGGGCATGACCGGCCAGGCTCAGCTCGGGGGTGTTGTCCATGAAGGCTTCGTCCACCACCAGCCAGCCACCGCGCTGGGCCAGGCGCCCGTGCCACTCCAGCAGGCGCTCCGGGGGCAGGCTCAGGCCCGTGGGATTGTTGGGATTGACCACCACCAGCACGTCGAGGCTGTCGAGAAAGAAGTCCACCTCCTGCTCCAGCACCTCGCGAACCCGGTACCCGGCGCGGCGCCAGGCTTGCGCATGCTCGGCATAACAGGGCGACAACACCCCGACCTTGCCCGTACGTCGCAAACGCGGCAGCAATTGGATCGCAGCCTGAGAGCCCGCTACCGGAAGCACCTCCCTGGCGCCGTAGTACTCGCAGGCCGCCTGCTCCAGGCCATCGTCGGTCTCTGGCAGGCGCGCCCATGCACGCAGCGGTATCTGCGGCAATGGAAACGGCCAGGGCGCCAGGCCACTGGACAGGTCAAGCCAGTCCTCTTCAGGAATACCCTGCTCCAGGGCTGCCTTGCGTAACCGCCCACCGTGCTCAAGCATAGAATTCAGCCCCCAGGCAAAGAATCAGCAACCAGAGCCAAACGCCTCGCTGCACCAGTTGCCAGCCACGATCGATGGAACCGGCACTTGCCGGCTCGCCCTCGCCCAACTGTGGGCGTTGATGCAACTGACCATGATAGATCGCCGCGCCCCCCAGCTCGACGCCCAGGGCGCCGGCGCCAGCCGCCATCACCGGGCCCGCATTGGGACTGTCCCAGGTGGGCCCTTGGCGGTACCAGCACTTGAACGCCAGGCGGGTCTTGCCCAGCAAGGCATAAGTCAGGGCCACCAGGCGCGCCGGCACATAGTTGAGCAGATCGTCGATCCGTGCGGCTGCCCAGCCGAAGCGCTCGAAGCGCTCGTTGCGATAGCCCCACATTGCATCCAGGGTGTTGCTCAGTCGATAGAGCACCACTCCCGGCACACCCGCCACAGCGAACCAGAACAAGGCGGCGAATACCGCATCGCTACCGTTTTCCAGCACCGATTCGGTCGCTGCCCGAGCCACAGCGGTGGCGTCCAGCTCGCTGGTCTGGCGGCTCACCAGATACCCTACCCGGCGCCGAGCTTCGTCCAGGTCATCGCTGCGCAGCGCCTGGGCCACGGGCTCGACATGCTCGCCAAGGCTGCGCAGCCCCAGGGCGCAGTACAACGCCAGGATCTCCACTAGCCAGCCGATATAGGGCAACCAGGACAACGCCGTGGCCAATAGCGTCAGGGGCAGGACGGCCAGCACCCAGGCAGTGACACCATGACTGCGCCAGCCTCTTCCGGCAGCGTTGAAACGCTGCTCGATCCGATCCGCCAGGCGCCCGAACGCCACCAGTGGATGCCAGCGCCTGGGCTCGCCCAGCAACGCATCCAGTGCCACCCCGGCGACACTCAGCAATGCCACGCTCATTGGCTTACTCCCCAGCGGTTTTCATACAACAATTCATTCAACGGCCGCGGCTGTGCCCAGCCTTCCAGGGCCAGCATTGGCGCCGGGTAGAACTCGGTGACCGGCCCCAGGCACAACACGGCCAGGGGCTTGGCCCCCTCCGGCAAGCCCAGCAAGTCGGCTAGCGCCTGGGGCTCGAACAGCGATACCCAGCCCATTCCCAGGCCTTCGCTACGCGCCGCCAGCCACAGGTTCTGGATCGCGCAGGACAAGGACGCCAGGTCCATCTCCGGCAGGGTCCGCCGACCGAAGACATGCCGCTCGCGGCCGTCCATCAACGCGGCCACCAAAAGCTCGGCGCAATCGTTGATGCCTTCGACCTTGAGCCTCATGAACTCGTCGGAGCGCTCCCCCAGGGCCTCGGCGGTGCGCACTCGCTCCTCTTCCACCAATTGCTGGATCTGCCCCCGCAGCACGCGGTCGCTGATGCGGATGAAACGCCAAGGCTGCATCAGCCCCACGCTCGGCGCCTGGTGGGCTGCCGTCAGCAAGCGCTGCAACAGCTCGGGAGCGACGCTGCCGCCGGCGAAATGGCGCATGTCGCGACGCTCGGCAATGGCCCGATAGACCGCCTCGCGCTCGAGCGAGGAAAAAGCCTGTTCAGTCACCCGTGACGCCCCCAGCTACATCAACCTCTCGCTTCGGAGCGAACAACGCGGCCACCGCCGCAGGATTGGATGGAAAGTAGAAATGCACATAGGAGGCCGTCATTCTCCCGACCCGATAGACCGCCTCGGCACCACGGCCACCGTTGGGACTGGAGCCCCGGGCGATAGGCGCAAGCTCGGTACTGGTCAGGGAATGATGGTAGGTATGGCCTCGCAGGCTACCCTCCGGCAGGTCCACCGCTTGCAAGGCCAGGGCAGCCAGACGCTTCTGCATCACCGCTTCGCCGGGGAGCAGGCCCAGCAGCTCGGCTCGCTGGCCCTGGACATCGACCAGGGAATCCAGCAAGTACAACATCCCGCCACACTCGGCGAGCAAGGGCTTGCCAGCGCCATGATGAGCACGAATAGCCGCCAGCATCGCACTGTTGCGCTCCAGCGCCTGGTGATGCAATTCGGGGTAACCGCCTGGCAGGTACAGGCTGTCGGCCTCAGGCAGCTCGCGATCGTGGATCGGTGAAAAGAAGCTCAACTGCGCCCCCATGGCTCGCAGCAAGTCCAGGTTGGCGCCATAGGTAAAGGCAAATGCCTCATCCCGCGCCACGGCAATGCGCACACCCTCGAGCAGTGGTTCACACATTGTCGGAACGGGGGCGGCAAAGCCGACGGCAGGCGGTAGCGCTACCTGGCAACTGCTGGCCAGCGCCTCGGCGGCAGCATCCAGGCGCAAGTCCAGGTCATTGAGCTCGTTGGCTTGCACCAGCCCCAGATGGCGACTGGGCAATTCGATATCCGTCTCCCGGGACAGAGCGCCATACCAGCGCAACCCTTCGGTGAGGCTGCCTTCGAGCAACTGCGCATGGCGCAAGGTGCCGACACGATTGGCCAGCACCCCGGCAAATGGCAGGTCCGGCTGGTAGCGCGCCAGGCCCAAGGCCAGGGCACCAAAGGTCTGGGCCATGGCGGTACCGTCGATCACCCCCAGCACCGGCACTCCAAAATGCCGTGCCAGGTCGGCGCTGGAGGGCGTGCCGTCGAACAGCCCCATGACCCCCTCGATCAGGATCAGGTCGGCCTCGCCCGCGGCTTCCCACAATAGGCGGCGGCTCTCCTGCTCACCCACCATCCACATGTCCAGCTGGTACACCGGGGCACCACTGGCACGCTCGAGAATCATCGGGTCGAGAAAATCCGGCCCGCACTTGAAGACCCGCACTTTGCGCCCCTGATTGCGGTGCAGGCGCGCCAGGGCGGCAGTCACGGTAGTCTTGCCCTGGCCGGATGCCGGTGCGGCGATCAATACCGCCGGGCAATGACGAACATCATTCATGGGTTCACGCTCACAGCTCGATGCCTTTCTGCGCCTTGATACCGGCCTGGAAGGCATGCTTGAGCATGCCCATCTCGGTGACGGTGTCGGCCAACTCGATCATTTCCGGCTTGGCCCCGCGCCCTGTCACCACCACATGCTGCATCGGCGGACGGGCTTGCAGGTCGCTGAGCACCTGATCCAGGTCCAGGTAGCCATGCTTGAGGGCGATGTTCAGCTCATCGAGCACCACCAGGCCAATCTCTGGATCGCTCAGCAACTCCCGGGATACCGCCCAGGCGGCTTCGGCGGCGGCGATATCACGCTGGCGATCCTGGGTCTCCCAGGTGAAACCCTCACCCATTACATGAAACCGCACCTGCTCGGGGAAACGCCTGAAAAACAGTTCCTCACCGGTACTGTTGCGACCCTTGATGAACTGCACCACGCCACACCGCATGCCGTGCCCCATGGACCGTGCCAGCATGCCAAAGGCCGAACTGCTCTTGCCCTTGCCGTTGCCAGTCAGCACCAGCAACAGTCCGCACTCATTGGGGGAGTTGGCGATACGCTCGTCGATCACCGCTTTTTTGCGCAGCATGCGCGCCAGGTGACGTTCGTCACGCTCGTAGGATTCACTCATGGGACAGCTCTCCGTTGGGGCTGGGGGAACTGGGGGCAGGAACAGGAATAGACGGCACAAGCCTGGCATCGCCCACCGTGATGCCGTTGGATGAGTCAGGCCGGTCTCCGGGCTCATGAGCGGCATCGCTGCCGGACTGCGCGCCTTCCCATGCCTGCGTCGACACAGTGGCACTTGCGCAATCTTGACTCACCTACCGTTGCGGGGGCAGCGCCGGAATCGTCGCCTGCTCCATGGCTGGAGAGGACCCTGACCGGCTTCCCTGTTTCACTCTATCGACCTGTGGCCACAGAGCACCTGAAACAAGTCGCGAAGGTTAGAGGGTTGAGAATGGAGCGTCAATTGAAGCGGCCCGCCATATCCTGCACAAAACTGCACTGCATCAACAAACTGACGCCAATCTTGTGCCACACTGGAGGGAGTGATATCAAATAGCCACTTTCAGGACATGACGTCCCGTCACACAACAATAAGGGGTGAGTTCGATGCAAGGCATGATCATCAGCAATCCAAGGCTGGAATTCCTGCGTCCGATGCTGGAGCGCTGGTTCGATTGCATTGACCGCTACAACGCGGTCCGCGGCGATAACGAAACCCCTTACTGGTTCGACGAACAGGCCAACCTGGGCCTGCTCTCCGCTGCGGCCTGGATGGCCGAGATGGTGACCCTCGAACACAGCCCCAGCAAGAAGCAGCTTGAAGAAGGCGCACGCAACGCTCGTACCGGCCTGTACCTGGCCACCAAGGAAGAACGCGCCTACATCCAGGCCACCCAGCGCTGGCCACGAGTCAACAGCCTGAACCTGACCCAGGCACTGCTGGATATCGCCAATGAGGCGAAGGCGATCAGCTATGCCAGCGACCTGAAGCTTGGCTGCCTGTTCGTCGCCCCTCAAAAGGCACAGCACAGTGCTACTCCCGAAGAGCTGCAGGACATGCTTGACGATCTGCAGAAGGAACACTGCTGCGCCGTGGCCTGGTATTTCCCCTATGCGTATCGCAAACTACACAACGAGGCTGGCCAGTATCACCCCGGAATAGCCGTACTGTTCAAGGAAGCCCGCTGAGTACAAGGAACCCAGGCCCGCCCATGCCTCTCTATGATTGAACGTTCGCGCATCCATAGGGACATCAACATGCTCAAGCCACGCCATACCTTGCTCATCATCGCCGCTGGCCTCGCCGCCTGCGGCGAAACCTCCAGCCTTCAGGTCGCGGATGGAACCGGCCCAACCCCCAAGCTGCCGGAACCCAATCCCACGCTGATTCCCACGCTGAACATCGCCCCGGCCGTCGGCTGGCCCCAGGGAACCAAACCCCAGGCCGCCAGCGGCACCCAGGTCAACGCCTTCGCCGAGAACCTCGACCATCCACGCTGGCTCTATGTCCTGCCTAATGGGGACGTCCTGGTGGCAGAAACCAATGCCCCGCCCAAGCCGGACGACAGCCAGGGCCTTCGCGGCTGGGTAGCCGGCAAGGTGATGGAGCGCGCCGGCGCCACCGTTCCCAGCGCCAATCGCATCACCTTGCTGCGCGATGCCGATCATGACGGTGTGGCGGAGACTCGCAGCGTATTCCTGGAAAACCTCAACTCGCCCTTCGGCATGACCCTGGTGGGCAACGACCTGTATGTGGCCGACACCGACAAGTTGCTGCGCTTTCCCTACCAGAACGGTGACACCAGGATCAACGCCAGCGCCATCAAAGTGCTCGACCTACCTGGCGGCACGCTGAATCACCACTGGACCAAGAACGTCATCGCCAGCAAGGACGGCAGCAAGCTGTACGTGACCACCGGCTCGAACAGCAACGTCGGCGAAAACGGCCTGGACAAGGAAGAAGGCCGGGCGGCGATCTGGGAAGTGGACCGTGCCAGTGGCCAGCACCGACTGTTCGCCACCGGCCTGCGCAACCCCAACGGCCTGGCCTGGGAACCAGTGAGCGGAGCGCTCTGGACAGCGGTGAACGAACGGGACGAGATCGGCAGCGACCTGGTGCCCGACTACATCACCTCGGTCAAGGATGGCGCTTTCTACGGCTGGCCCTTCAGCTACTACGGCCAGCACGTGGATGTGCGGGTCAAGCCCCAGGACCCGGCGCTCGTGGCCAAGGCCATCGCCCCGGACTATGCCGTAGGGCCGCATACCGCCTCGCTGGGGCTGGCCTTCGCCGAAGGCAGCAAGCTTCCCGCCCCCTTCACCGAAGGCGCCTTCATCGGCCAGCACGGTTCCTGGAACCGTAAGCCCCATAGCGGCTACAAGGTGATCTTCGTACCGTTCAGCGGCGGCAAGCCCCAAGGACAGCCGATCGACCTGCTCAGCGGCTTTCTAGATGCTGACAAGAACGCCATGGGGCGACCGGTGGGAGTGGTGATCGACCAGCAAGGGGCCCTGCTGGTCGCCGATGACGTCGGCAACAAGATCTGGCGCGTGAGCACTGCCAAGAAACCCTGAGCTCAGCGCTTGCGACATAGGGTCAGGCCATCCCCCAGGGGCAGCAACGACAGATCGATACGCGGGTCATCCTTGAGGGCACGATTGAGCGCCTGGATGGCCCGGGTATCCTCGCTGGCAGGAGCCACCTCCAACACCCGCCCACTCCACAAGGTGTTATCGAACACGACCAACCCTGCAGTACGCAGCAAGCGCAGCGCGGACTCCAGGTAAGCCGGGTAATTGGCCTTATCGGCATCGATGAAGATCAGGTCGAAAGAATCACCCTGCCCCTGTTGCTCCAGGCTGGCCAGGGTTTCCAGGGCAGGCGCCAGGCGTAGATCGATATGCTGCTCGACTCCAGCCTCCTGCCAGTAACGGCGGGCAGTGGCGTTGTAGTCACCAGGAAGATCACAACAGACCAGCGAACCATCCTCAGGTAACGCTTGGGCCATGCACAAGGCGCTATAGCCAGTGAAGGTGCCAACTTCCAGTACCCGGCGAGCACCGATCAGCTTGATCAACAGGGCGAGGAATTGCCCCTGCTCCGGCGCAACCTGCCAGCGCGCAGTGGGCAAGGCTTGGGTTTCATCCCGCAGGCGGCGCAGCAATGGCGTTTCACGCAGGGAAACGTCCAGCAGGTACTGATAGAGGGCATCGTCGAGGTTGAGCGTACGGGCAGTCACGAACACCTCGACAAGAAATGATTATGGATTGTGCGCCAAGTGTTCCGGCTGCAGCACGCGCTTGGCGCTCAGGTAGGCTTTCTGCCAGTAGGCCTTGGACAGGCTGTCGAGCTTCACTGTGCCGCCAGTGGCCGGGGCATGCACGAAACGTCCTTCGCCGACATAGATCCCCGCATGGCTGACCTGGGAGCCGCCATTGGTGGCGAAGAAGATCAGGTCACCGGTTTGCAGCGCGTTCTTGCCCACATCCGGGGCCTGCATGCCAATCATCTCGCGAGTCGAGCGCGGCAGCGAGATACCAGCGGCATCACGGTACACATAACCGATCAGCCCACTGCAATCGAAACCTGAGTCAGGGGTATTGCCGCCCCAGCGATAAGGCGTACCCACCAGGCCCAAGGCACGAAACAGCACATCTTCGGCAACCGGAGAAAAGGTTTGGGAGGAATTGAATACCGGAGCACGCACCACGGGCGCAGGAGGCGGAGTACGGCTGGCACAAGCGCTGAGCAGCGCGGCGAGGACGATGAGAGCGATACGGGCCGAGGTCGACATAAGCTGAACAATCCTGATCGGGATGCGGCTTTCTCTGCCGTGGTACTGAAAACAAAACCGCGTAAGCGAGGCTTACGCGGTTTGTTTCAACAATAGATCAGGATTCTAGCGCCTACGCGCCAAACTTCAAGTAAGACTTTAACTTCGCCCTACAAATAGTCTGCTTATTTACGCGCGGTGACTACGGTTGGAGCCATGGCGAGTGCGCGCTTGGCTTCAATGAAGGTCTTGCTCCAGTAACTGTCACCCAGGCTGTCGACCCGCACGCCACCACTACGACGGCTGCTGGAGTGGATGAACTGATCATCCCCCAGGTAGATACCGGCATGGCTGACACGTCCGCGGCCATTGGTGCTGAAGAACAGCAGATCACCCGGCTTGAGGTTGTTGCGCGCAACCAGGGGAGCCTTGACGTTGATCATTTCGCGAGTGGAGCGAGGCAGATTCATGCCTGCCTCTTCACGAAACAGATAACCAATGAACCCACTGCAATCGAAGCCGGCTTCGGAGGTCCCGCCGAAACGGTAGCGGGTACCAATCAGGGACATGCCGCGCTCGAGAATGCTGTCAGCCAGAACTGGCAACTGATAAGGCTTGCTGTCAGCGAATTCTGCCAGTTCCTTTTCAGTTGCCAGCTCTTCCTGGTAAACAGCGGAAGACTGGTTCTTGGTAGTGACTTGAGCCTGCTGTACGACTTGTTGCTGCGACACCGGAGTATGGGAAGCGCAACCAAACAACAGGGTAACGAGTGCGAGAGGCACGAGGGGTGCGAAGCGATTTAGCATGGGCACGACCGTGGCTTGAATAAAAGAAGTAGCGACTATGCCTTCTATCGCCCTCATTTGCAAATTCAATCGATCAGAATGTGACTTATGAGTTTCTTGCGTACATCTAAGGCTTTAAGCCCATTTAAGCCGCACCCGCCCTTGGAAGCCCTTCCAAAGGCGCGTTTTCTGGCGCCTGAATTATGCCCGAACCCCACAGGATGACTGGAAAACCATCCTTACCAGCCCAGGGTTTCCTTCAGGAAAGGAATGGTCAGCTTGCGCTGCGCCTGCAAGGAAGCCTGGTCGAGACGCTCGAGCAACTCGAACAACGCACTCATGCTGCGGGTACCACGCGTCAGGATAAAGTGCCCGACTTCGTCGGTCAGGTGCAGGCCCCGCCTGGAGGCGCGCAACTGCAGGGCACGCAACTTGTCTTCATCCGAAAGCGGACGCATCTGGAAGATCAACGCCAGGGTCAGGCGTGATTTCAGGTCCGCCAGTTTCACAGGCAATTCACGCGGAGAGGTCGACGCTGCGATCAGCAAGCGCCGACCGCTGTCACGCAAACGATTGAACAGGTGAAACAGCGCCTCTTCCCAGTCAGCCTTGCCAGCCACGGCCTGCAGATCATCCAGGCACACCAGCTCATACTGCTCCAGGTGATCGAGAATCTCGATACCACGATCCAGCAACTCGGCCAGCGGCAGGTATACCGCAGGCTCCCCCAACTGCTCGAAGCGCAGGCACGCAGCCTGCAACAAGTGGGTACGACCCACGCCATCCTTGCCCCAGAGATAAATCAGGCTTTCGGTCCAGCCGGCGTCGGCTTCGCAAAGACGCTCGACATAGCCGAGTGCAGCGGCATTGGCGCCTGGATAGTAGTTGATGAAGGTGGCGTCATCACGCAGACGCACACCCAGGGGCAGCTGAATCGGTTTCATGCTGACTGAACAGTTCCGAACGAACCGTTAGTGGCCTCAGTGTAAAGTTTGCAAAGTTTATACTCGTGACGCCGAGCGCACAATGCAGCAGACCACAAGCAAAATCAAAGGTTTGCGTGAACCAAAAGGACTCCAGGGGCTTATTTGACAGACTGAATGGCATCCAGCCCATGCTCAACCCCCCGCCCCCCCCCACTACAGGTCGGGATCTTCTGCGCCACTGTAGATATCCGAGTCCTTGTACAGGTCGTGCACATGGCGTACCAAAACCATGATCACCGCCGCCACAGGCAAGGCCAGCAATACACCGGTAAAGCCGAACAGCTCTCCACCGGCAAGAATCGCGAAAATCACCGCCACCGGATGCAGGCCTATGCGATCGCCAACCAGCAGGGGGGTCAGGACCATGCCCTCCAGGGCCTGGCCCACCATGAACACCGCAACGATACCGATCATCGGGTACAGGTCGCCGCCAAACTGGAACAGACCGGCAATCAAGGCCGAACCGATGCCGATGATGAACCCCATATACGGCACGATGGCCGCAAGCCCGGCAATCAGCCCGATCAACAGGCCCAGCTCCAGCCCTACCACCATCAACCCCGCTGCGTAGATCCCCCCCAACGCCAGCATCACCAGCAGCTGCCCACGGATAAAGGCCCCCAGCACTTCGTGGCACTCTCCCGCCAACGCCACCACGCGCTCCTCACGATTACGCGGCAACAAGCTGCGGATCTTGGCCATCATCAGGTCCCAGTCACGCAACAGATAGAAACCGACCACCGGGATCAGCACCAGGTTGGCCAACCAGCCGATCAGCGCCAACCCCGAAGCCGTGGCCTGGCTCAGCACCACGCCGACGATATCGGTGGTCTGCCCCATATGTTCGCTGATCGCGGCCTTGACCTTGTCGAACTTCCAGAAACCATCGGCCAGCCCCAACCTGGACTGGACCCAGGGCATCGCAGTGTGCTGCACCCAGTCGAGCATCTGCGGGGCCAACTCATAGAGCCGCACCAACTGCTTGGCGAGCATGGGAACCAGGACCAACAGCAACGTCATCACGATCAGGATGAACAAGGCGAAGACCGCGACTACCCCCCAGGTACGCGACAAGCCCCATTTTTCCAGGCGATCCACCAGCGGATCGAACAGATAGGCCAAAAGCAGCGCCACCAGGAACGGGCTCAGGATCGGATGCAGCAGGTAGAAGAACCCACAAACCAGAAGCGCCGCACCCAACCAGACCCAACGACGGGCATCAACCATAAAGCACCCCTGCTTCTATATAGAAGGAAAACACCCGCTACCAACGAAAGCGCAGTTGCGCCACAGAGCCCGGGGCAGCGACCGGCGCCTCACCCACGGCACCCGGCACAGGCGCTGCCTGCGCCTGCTCGGCAGGAATCTCTTGCAACTTGGCCAGGGATAACTGCGCTCGTAGCTGCTCGGCACTGCCATTGACCCGATAGACGATCCGATCACCATCGACGCTACGCAATTGCGCGCCAAAAGGCTCCAACAGGTGGCCCAAGGCAGCGTAATGCTCAAGATTCATGCCCTGCACCTCAAGCAGTTGCTCACTGGAAACACCTGGACGGGTAACGAAACGTGGCGCCAGGCGCTGGCTCACGGCCAACAGCACTGCATCGGCCAGGGCCGCGGTATCCGCGCCCTGGACAGTTCCCTGTTCCTTCTGCTCACCCAACCACAGTCGCCACTTGGCCTGCCACTGCCCTCCCTCTTCACGGGCATGTACCGCCAGCAACGCATCCGCACCGTAACGCTCCGAGGCCGCGCGCAGCGGTGCCGGATCGGAGCCCTCCAAGTTGGGCGCAGTGGCCACGATCTGTTCGTCCAGGTCCCCCAGCGGCAAACGCAAAGGCAAGCCGCGATGCTGGGCGGCTCGTCGCAGCGGTGCCGCGCTGGCCTGGCCATCACCGACCAGGGTCGAGCCTTCAGTAGAGTCACTCAACCACCAACCGAGGATGGACGGACGGTTACTCCCCCACAGCGACAATCCAGCCTGGCGCAAGGCCCGGTCAGTGCTGACCGGATCGAAGTCCACCTGCAGGCTTTCCGGTGGCCCGGCGTCATAACCGTACTGGCTGATAATCTGCTGCGGGTCCTTGCGAACCCCTTCCAGGCCCGGCGCCTGTGCCGCCTTGGCATCTCCGGTCAGGCGCAGCACCAGGGTCTCCAGGGCCCGCTGGGTCGCCTGGTCGCGCTCCTGTGGCGATTGGCTGCTCACAGGCTCACGCACCTGATACAGGCCATTCAAGGTTTCGGCATGACTGGCCAGGCTGACCAATGACAAACAGCCCACAAATAGAAATCGACCCAAACGCATGGAAAATTCTCGATGACAGAAAACGGTTGAAACAGCACGCATGCAGTACGGCGGACAAGGCTGTGACCACAAGCCTCGGCAAAACATTCACCTGCCGCTCGATTGTTTTTCGCGCTGTCATAACGATAGCCACTAGAGCGCTATACCTTATACAGGCATGGGCGGAAGCACCAACATGGGCAATCGCGGTTTTTTTCGCGGGATATGCTCCTCCCCGTCGGCCCGAGGATGGCCGCTGCCCCTCAAGCCTGATAAAATCGCGCGCCTTCGCAGACCGCCATCAGCGGGGCCCCTGAATCACTTTTACAGTGCATCAGCGGTCTCATTGATTCGGTCGATATCCCTGAATCCCCTTAAAGGCCTGGATCAATGAGCAAGCAACCCTCCCTGAGCTACAAAGACGCCGGTGTAGACATCGACGCCGGCGAAGCACTGGTCGAACGCATCAAGGGCGTAGCCAAGCGCACCGCACGCCCTGAAGTCATGGGTGGCCTGGGCGGCTTCGGCGCCCTCTGCGAGATCCCGGCCGGCTACAAGCAGCCAGTGCTGGTCTCCGGCACCGACGGCGTCGGCACCAAGCTGCGCCTGGCGCTGAACCTGAACAAGCACGACAGCATCGGCCAGGACCTGGTCGCCATGTGCGTCAACGACCTGGTGGTCTGCGGTGCCGAGCCCTTGTTCTTCCTGGACTACTACGCCACCGGCAAGCTCAACGTCGATGTGGCCGCTACCGTAGTCACCGGCATCGGCGCCGGTTGCGAACTGGCTGGCTGCTCGCTGGTGGGCGGTGAAACCGCCGAGATGCCCGGCATGTACGAAGGCGAGGACTATGACCTGGCCGGTTTCTGCGTCGGCGTGGTGGAAAAAGCCGAGATCATCGACGGCTCGAAAGTGGTCACCGGCGACGCCCTGATCGCCCTGCCTTCCTCCGGCCCGCACTCCAACGGCTACTCGCTGATCCGCAAGATCCTCGAAGTGTCCGGCACCGACATCGACAGCACCCAGCTCGACGGCAAGCCACTGGCCGACCTGCTGATGGCCCCGACCCGCATCTACGTCAAGCCACTGCTCAAGCTGATCAAGCAGACCGGCGCAGTCAAGGCCATGGCCCACATCACCGGCGGCGGCCTGCTGGACAATATCCCGCGCGTGCTGCCAAAAGGCGCCCAGGCGGTGGTCGATGTGGCCAGCTGGCAGCGTCCGGCGGTGTTCGACTTCCTGCAGGAAAAGGGCAACGTCGACGAACATGAAATGCATCGCGTACTGAACTGCGGCGTGGGCATGGTCATCTGCGTAGCCCAGGACCAGGTCGACAACGCCCTGCAAGTGCTGCGCGAAGCTGGCGAACAACCCTGGGTCATCGGCCAGATTGCCACTGCCGCCGAGGGCGCAGCCCAGGTTGAACTGAAGAACCTCAAGGCTCACTGATGCAAGAGCGGATGTCGCCGACCTGTGATGTTGTGGTGCTGCTGTCCGGCACCGGCAGTAACCTGCAAGCCTTGATCGACAACCTGCGGACCGGCGACAACCCGGCCCGCATCGCTGCCGTGATATCCAACCGCGCCGATGCCTACGGCCTCCAGCGCGCCAAGGACGCGGGCATCGCTACCCGCTTCCTCGATCACACCACCTTCGAAGGCCGCGAGGCCTTCGATCAAGCCCTGATCGAACTGATCGACACCTTCCAGCCAAGACTGGTGGTGCTGGCCGGATTCATGCGCATCCTCAGCGCCGGTTTCGTCCGCCACTACCAAGGCCGCCTGCTGAATATCCACCCTTCGCTGCTCCCCAAATACAAAGGGTTACATACTCATCAGCGGGCGCTGGAGGCCAAGGACACGGAACATGGCTGCAGCGTGCACTTCGTCACCGAGGAACTCGATGGCGGGCCTCTGGTCGTACAGGCTGTGATCCCGGTAGAGTTGCACGACTCGCCCCAGAGCCTGGCGCAGCGAGTACACGTTCAGGAACACCGGATTTACCCCATGGCAGTACGCTGGTTTGCCGAGGGTCGGCTGACGCTCGGCGACCAAGGTGCTTTACTGGACGGCAAATTACTGGCCGCCAGCGGTTATTTGATTCGAACCTAGGAGATTTTATGCGTCGCGCCCTGCTCTTCGCTTGTGCTCTGTTCGCCCTGCCGGTTGTGCAGGCGGCAGATCTTCACCCATTCTCCGCCAGCTACACCGCCGACTGGAAGCAATTGCCCATGAGCGGCACAGCTGAACGCAGCCTGGAAAAAACCGCCAACGGCGCTTGGAAACTCAGCTTCAAGGCGTCGATGATGATCGCCAGCCTGACTGAAGAAAGCACCTTGACCCTGGAAAAGGACGCCCTGGTTCCCCAGTCCTATCACTTCGAACGCGGCGGCCTGGGCAAGGCCAAGAAATCCGATCTGGATTTCGACTGGACCGCGAAGATGGTCACCGGTAGCGATCGTGGCGACGCGGTAAAACTGCCACTGAACACCGGCATGGTGGACAAGTCCACCTACCAGCTGGCCCTGCAGCATGACGTAGCGGCCGGCAAGAAGACCATGAGCTACCAAGTGGTCGATGGTAACGACGTCGACACCTACGACTTCCGCGTGCTGGGCTCGGAAAAGGTCGACACCAAGGCCGGCCAGATCGACGCGATCAAGGTCGAGCGCGTACGCGATCCGACACAAAGCAAGCGCACCACCGTGATGTGGTTCGCCAAGGATTGGGATTACCTGCTAGTGCGTCTGCAGCAGGTGGAAACCGACGGCAAGGAGTACAACATCATGCTCCTCAACGGCACCGTCGACGGCAAGACCGTCAAGGGCAGCTGAGCCGATAGCTACACGAAGCCCCGCTAGACGCGGGGCTTTTTTTTGCCCGAAATCTGGCCGTTCGCCCTCCCCCCGAAATGGCGATGCAAGATCGCGAAGATGAAACTTTTGTCATGAAACTTTCCGCCCTGCGGCGAAATGCCACGGCTTTCGCGGGCTGCAGCATTGTTTTCGTTTTTGCAAAGGTTTATTGCAAACCCAGGCAATTTACTTAGCAAGCTAACAAAATATATAACAGAGTCCTGCACATGCCTTGCTGCAGATCAACAGAGATTGGAGCTAGCAGATGACTGTAAAAGTGACTGAACGCGACGATTCACACATGTCCCATGAAGGCGTAGCCGCAGGCGTGCGCATCTGGGATGTGCATCAACAAGACATACTGGTAGGCATGTTCCATTCCGAGAGCGATGCCCATAGCTACAAGGCGGAACTGGAAAAGCTTGAACAACAGCGCGCTCTGCAGAGCTCCTGAGTCAAGGCTCACCTGGTAGTGACGGATCTCCACGCCGGTCCCCACCTCCATGAACGACAAACCCCGCCATGAGCGGGGTTTGTCGTCTGTGGCCAGTTACCACATCAGGTCATCAGGGATCTGGTAGGCCGCGTACGGATCGTCTTCGTCCGGCGCCTCGGTAGGGGTATTCATCTGCACGATACGACGGGGATCGCGCTCCTGGATCTTCAATGCCGCCTCACGGGGGATCACTTCATAGCCACCGCCATGATGAACGATGGCCAGGGAACCGCTGCTGAGCTTGTTACGCATCAGGGTATTCACCGACAGGCGCTTGACCTTCTTGTCATCGACGAAGTTGTAGTAGTCCTCGGTGTTCAGCTTGGGCAGGCGCGAAACCTCGATCAACTGCTTGATCTGTGCTGCACGGGCTTTCTGCTCGGCCTTCTCCTGCTGCTGGCGGTTGAGCTCCTGGTCGCGCTTGACCTTCTCGGCCATGGCTTCCTGGGCCGCACGTTGCTGGGAGTCGTCAAGCACCGCCTGGCCTTTGTGGGCCAGGCGCTGCTGCTTCTGCTTGTCCTTGCCGACCTGCTTGGCCTGCTTTTGGTTGACCAGTCCTGCTTTGAGCAACTGGTCGCGAAGGGAAAGGCTCATGGTACTCACTCACTTGGGCTACGGCCTCAGCCGCAGCTGGGCAAATTCTTTTCCTGGCGCTTGGCTTCGCCCCACAGGGCGTCCAACTCTTCAAGGGTGCAATCTTCCATGGGACGACCGGTATCGCGCAATGCCTGCTCGATAAATCGAAAACGCCGGTCGAACTTGGCATTGGCGCCACGCAGGGCGGCTTCCGGGTCAACCTTTAGGTGCCGGGCCAAATTGACCACGACAAACAGCAGGTCGCCCATCTCGTCGGTGATGGCGGGCATGTCGTTGTCGGCCATGGCCTCCAGCACCTCGTCCAGCTCCTCGCGAACCTTGTCCACGACCTGCAAGGCTTCAGGCCAGTCGAAACCAACCTGGGCCGCACGCTTTTGCAATTTGGCCGCGCGGGACAGGGCCGGCAAGGCCATGGGCACGTCATCCAGCAACGACAGCTGCTGTGGCACGCTGGCCTTCTCGGCACGCTCTTCGGCCTTGATCTGCTCCCAACGCTCCTTGACCTGTTCCTCATCGAGCCGAGGCAGATCCAGCGGCGCATAGAGGTCCCCAGTCGGGAACACATGGGGATGGCGGCGAATCAGCTTGCGGGTGATGCCATCCACCACCGAAGCGAATTCGAAACGCCCCTCCTCCCTGGCCAACTGGCTGTAGTACACCACCTGGAACAGCAAGTCCCCCAACTCACCTGGCAGATGATCGAAGTCGCGACGCTCGATGGCATCGGCCACTTCATAGGCCTCCTCCAGAGTGTGGGGAACGATACTGGCGTAGCTCTGCTTGAGGTCCCAGGGGCAGCCGTATTGCGGGTCGCGCAGGCGGGCCATCAAGTGAAGCAGGTCGTCAAGGCTATACATGGGGTCGTTCATGTCCTGGGCTGTCATGGAGTCCGGTTACGCCGGGTCTCGATGATGTTCGGCAACTGCGAGATACGTCCCAGCAAACGCCCCAACGCGTCCAGCCCCGGGATCTCGATGGTCAGGGACATCAACGCCGTGTTGTCCTCCTTGTTCGAGCGGGTGTTGACTGCCAGCACGTTGATCCGCTCGTTGAGCAGCACCTGGGACACATCACGCAGCAGGCCGGAACGATCATAGGCGCGGATGATGATATCCACCGGATAGGTCAGCACCGGCACCGGCCCCCAACTGACCTGGATGATCCGCTCGGGTTCGCGACCCGCCAGCTGCAGCACCGACGCGCAATCCTGGCGATGGATGCTGACACCACGGCCCTGGGTGATGTAACCGACGATGGCATCCCCCGGCAGCGGCTGGCAGCAACCGGCCATCTGGGTCATCAGGTTGCCCACGCCCTGGATCTGGATGTCGCCGCGCTTGCCCGGCTTGTAACCGGTTGCCTTGCGTGGAATCAGCTCCAACTGCTCATTGCCGCGCTCGGGCTCTACCAGCTGCTGGGCCAGGTTGACCAATTGCGCCAGGCGCAAATCACCGGCACCGAGGGCTGCAAACATATCTTCGGCGATCTTCATGTTGGCCTTATCGGCCAACTTGTCGAAATCGACCTGCGGCAGGTCGAGGCGATTCAGTTCGCGCTCCAGCAGGCTCCGGCCTGCAGCAACGTTCTGGTCGCGAGCCTGCAGTTTGAACCAATGGACGATCTTTGCCCGTGCCCGGGACGTGGTGACGTAGCCCAGGTTCGGGTTCAGCCAGTCGCGGCTCGGAGTGCCATGCTTGCTGGTGATGATCTCAACCTGCTCGCCAGTCTGCAGGCTGTAGTTGAGGGGCACGATCCGACCGTTGATCTTCGCGCCCCGGCAGTTGTGGCCGATCTCGGTATGCACCCGGTAGGCGAAGTCCAGCGGCGTGGCGCCCTTGGGCAGGTCGATGGCATGGCCGTCGGGAGTGAAGATGTACACCCGGTCCGGCTCGATATCCACCCGCAACTGCTCGGCCAGACCGCCGATGTCTCCCAGTTCCTCGTGCCATTCCAGCACCTGGCGCAACCAGGAGATCTTCTCTTCGTAATGGTTGGAACCGGACTTGACGTCGGTGCCCTTGTAGCGCCAATGGGCGCAGACGCCCAGCTCCGCCTCCTCATGCATCGCATGGGTGCGAATCTGCACCTCCAGCACCTTGCCCTCAGGACCGATTACCGCGGTATGCAACGAGCGGTAGCCGTTTTCCTTGGGGTTGGCGATGTAGTCGTCGAATTCCTTGGGGATATGTCGCCACAGGGTGTGGACGATGCCCAACGCGGTGTAGCAGTCGCGCATTTCCGGCACCAGGACCCGCACGGCGCGCACGTCGTAGATCTGGCTGAACTCCAGGCCCTTGCGCTGCATTTTGCGCCAGATGGAATAGATGTGCTTGGCCCGGCCGCTGATATCGGCGTTGACCCCGGTAGCCTGCAACTCGCTCTGCAACTGGCTCATCACATCCGCAATGAAGCGCTCGCGATCCAGGCGCCGCTCGTGCAGCAGCTTGGCGATCTGCTTGTACTGCTCGGGCTCCAGGTAACGGAAGGACAGGTCCTCCAGCTCCCACTTGATGTGCCCGATACCCAGGCGGTGGGCCAGGGGCGCGTAGATGTCGAAGACTTCCCTCGCGACCCGGTTGCGCTTCTCTTCATCTGCGCCCTTCACCGCCCGGATCGCGCATGTGCGCTCGGCCAGCTTGATCAAGGCCACGCGCACGTCGTCGACCATGGCCACCAGCATCTTGCGCAGGTTTTCAACCTGGGTCTGGGTACCCAGCACCAGGGACTGCCGAGGGCTGAGGCTGGCGGTGATCGCCGCCATGCGCTGCACACCGTCGATCAGCTTGGCCACCACCGGACCGAAGCGCTGGCTGACCGCCGCCAGCGGGATCTGCCCTTCACGGACCCCACGGTACAGCACCGCGGCGACCAGCGAATCCTGGTCCAGCTTGAGATCGGCGAGAATCTCGGCGATCTCCAGGCCCGTGCTGAAACACGATGCATCCTCGGTGCCGAGACTCTTCGTCGTGATGTATTGCTGCTCGGCCTCACGAGCGAACTCGCAGGCCTCTTTCAACGCTTCACGGTCCAGTGCCATGTCGACGCTGACCGTATGATCGAGCCACGCCTCGAGATTGATACTGCCATCGGTGTTGACCGGCTGGTGCGCTCTCACCTGTACCATCTTGCTTTACCTTCCCTACGACGCACATTCAGTACGTCAAATCGCTGACCTTCAACACTCAGGCCTTGCTCGCAGGGCCAGCGAGCCAGGCCTTGAGGACCAGTCGGATTAGACAAGCCATCCTAGCTCGCTTCGAATAACGCCATGGCCTCGACATGCGCCGTTTGAGGAAACATATCGAGAATCCCGGCACGTTTTAACCTGTAGCCCTGCCTGGTCAGTTCGACCGTGTCACGAGCCAAAGTTGCCGGATTGCATGACACATACACCAACCGTTTGGCGCCCAAGTCCGCAAGCTTGCGAACCACCTCGAAAGCACCATCGCGGGGTGGGTCCAAGAGTACCGCAGAAAACCCCTCACCGACCCACTCGGCAGCACCCAGAGGCTGGGATAAATCGGCTTGAAAAAAGCGGGTGTTATGCAAATTATTGCTGGCGGCATTCTCTGCCGCTCGCGCCACCATGGTCGCCACGCCTTCCACGGCAACCACTTCCCGAGCCTGCCGGGCCAGCGGCAAGGCAAAATTTCCCAGACCGCAAAACAGATCCAGCAACCGCTCACCGGCTTGCGGAGCCAGCCATTCCAGGGCCTGGGCCACCATGGCTTCGTTGACCCCGGCATTGACCTGAACGAAATCCCCCGGCCGGTAAGCCAGGTGCAGGCCCCACGACTCCAGGCGAAAGCCCAGGGTCTGGGACGCATCGAATGGCTCCGGCTCGCCTTCACCGTGCAGCCACAACTGCGCCTGATGGAAATCGCAGAAGTCCTTGAGAATCCCCAGGTCGGCTTCGGACAACGGCGCCATATGCCGCAGCAACACGGCCAGGGCCGAACCGCTGAACAACTCGACATGGCCCAGCGCCTGAGGCTTGCTCAAGCGCCGCAACATGGCCGGCAAACGGCTCATGATCTGTTGCAAGGCCTGTACCAGCACCGGGCAGTCGTCGATGGCGACGATGTCCTGGCTGCCGGCTGCACGGAAACCGACTTCAAGCTGCTTGCCCCTGGCATCCCAGCGCACCGCCACACGGGCCCGGCGCCGATAGCCGAACTCCGGCCCGCTCAGGGGCGCGGCCCAGGCCTCGGGCTCGACACCCGCTACCTTGGACAACTGCTCGGCGAGCATGCGCTGTTTCAGGGCAAGCTGCTCAATGTGGGGCAAATGCTGGACGCTGCAACCGCCACAGCGACCGGCGTGGGCACAGGCCGCAGGGCGACGCAATTCGCTGGCATTGAAGATCCGCTCGGCCCGGGCCTCTACCACCTTGCCATGGGCGCCCAGGACTCGTGCCTCGACCTCTTCGCCAGCCAGGGCGCCATTGACGAACCAGGTGCGGCCCTCGACGAATGCAATGCCACGACCGTCATTGGCCAGGCGCTGGATGGTCAGGCGCTGTTTCTTGCCCACCGGCACCTGTGGCGCGCGGGTGCCGCCCGCTGGCTGGAAACGCAGGCCTCTCTCGTGCTTAGCCATCAGTTGGGAGCATCGAAAATGCCGGTCGACAGGTAACGATCGCCACGGTCACAGATGATCGCGACCATGACCGCGTTTTCCACCTCACGGGACAAGCGCAGCATCGCCGCCACCGCACCGCCGGACGATACGCCGCAGAAGATGCCTTCTTCGCGAGCCAGGCGCCGGGTCACGTCCTCGGCCTCACGCTGGGCCATATCGACGATCCGATCGACGCGGCTGGCCTGGTAGATCTTCGGCAGGTACTCCTCGGGCCAGCGGCGAATACCGGGAATGGCGGCGCCCTCCATCGGCTGCAGGCCGACGATCTGTACCTGGGGGTTCTGCTCCTTCAGGTAGCGCGAAGTCCCCATGATGGTACCGGTGGTGCCCATGGAGCTGATGAAGTGGGTGATGCTGCCCTGGGTCTGGCGCCAGATCTCCGGGCCGGTCCCTGTGTAGTGGGCCTCGGGATTGTCGCCATTGGCGAACTGGTCGAGGACCTTGCCACGCCCTTCGGCCTGCATCCGCTCGGCCAGGTCACGGGCGCCTTCCATGCCTTCTTCCTGGCTGACCAGGATCAGCTCGGCACCATAGGCCGTCATCGCCGCCTTGCGTTCGGCACTGGAGTTGTCGGGCATGATCAGGATCATCTTGTAGCCCTTGATCGCCGCAGCCATGGCCAGGGCGATACCGGTATTGCCCGAGGTCGCCTCGATCAGCGTGTCGCCGGACTGGATCTGCCCGCGCAATTCGGCACGGGTAATCATCGACAGTGCCGGGCGGTCCTTGACCGAACCCGCCGGGTTGTTGCCCTCAAGCTTGAGCAGCAGGGTATTGCTGGTGGCGCCAGGCAGGCGCTGCAAACGAACCAGCGGAGTGTTGCCGACGCAATCGGCGATGGTTGGGTATTGCAAGGTCATGGCGTATTCGCAATCCAGACTGCGGGGGGCGCCTATCATACCGGCAAACTTCCTGGCGCCATATCACGCAAAGTGAGGGCCTTATGGCTAATTCGCATAAGCCCCCAAGCGGCTGGCGTCAGGCTGTAACCTGCGACGCTGCGGCTCTCAAGCGCAGGTGAATACGCAATCCTTGTCCATGGTTCTGCGCCCAGATCTGCCCGCCCTGGCGATGCACCGCATTGCGCGCAATGCTCAACCCCAGGCCGAAGCCGCCATCTCCTGGGCGCGAACCATCCAGGCGGGTGAACGCTGCGAAAATCCGCTCCAGGTCCTGCTCGGCCACCCCACTGCCCTGATCATCCAGCCACAGGTGCCAGTACTCCCCTTCGAGCCGCCCATCCAGCGTGACCTGGGCACCGGCAGGAGAGTGCCGGATGGCATTGCGCAGGACATTCTCCAAGGCCTGGGCCAGGGTATTGAGGTGCCCGCGCACCCAGCAATCGCCCACCAGCTCGCAGCGCAATTGCCGTGGTGACCAGCCACTTTCGAAGCAGGCATTTTCGCTGAGCATTTCCCACAGCGCCTGGACCTGGATCTGTTCCTCGGCCAGGGGTGCCCGCTCGGTATCCAGCCAGGCCAGTTGCAAACTGTCTTCCACCAGGCGCTGCATACCGTCGATCTCGCGCCCCAGGCGCTCGCGCAAGGCCGACAAGTCCTGTTCACCTTCACAGGCCACCCGCAACCGGCTCAAGGGGGTGCGCAGCTCATGGGACAGATCCCGCAACAGCTGCTGTTGCGTCGCGACGGTACTTTGCAAGCGCTCGGACATCTGGTCGAAAGCCCGCCCCAATTCCCCCAGCTCATCCTTGCGCAAGGTGGTTTCGCTGGAAAGCCGGACATTGAGCTGCTCCGCTCGCCAGGCATTGGCCTGTTCGCGCAGCTGGTTGAGCGGCACCACCAGCAGGCGGTACAGGCCGACACATAGCAGCAAGGTGAAGAAACCAGGGATCACGCCATTGGTCATGACCTGCCAGAACAGCCGATAACGGCCAGGCATGAAGCGCTGGGGCAGCTCGATCACCAGGCTGCCGGCAGAGGGGTCATCGGGAAAGGCGATCTTCAGCCAGGGCAAGTTCCGGGCATGCCGGCTCACCGGCCAGTCGGCGCCTCGCAGGAACGTCAGGCGCTGGATCTCCATCGGCTTCAAGGGATAACTGCTCAACGATTGCAGGTCGCTGCCGATGACCCCGACCCAGGTCTTCTCCCGGCCGGCCATTTGCTGGATCCAGACGTCGACGCCGGCTTGCTGGCCGCTCTTCCAGGCCTGCTCGGCCTCTCGGGCATAAGCCCCCAGGGTGGCCCGGGCCTCATCGGAAAGGTAGAGATTCCTTTGCTCGACATAGCGCCCCCAGGACCAGCTCAGCCAGATCATCAGCAGGCAAAAAGCGACCAGCAGCAATGCCAGCTTCCAGAATACCGAATGCCGGCCCGGTAGCTCAGGCCAGTTCATCGGCGGCACTCAATACGTAGCCCTTGCCCCATACAGTACGCAGCTCACGCTCGCCGTAGCCCAGGGCCTTGAGCTTGCGACGAATCTGGCTGACGTGCATGTCCAGGCTGCGATCATGGGCCGCGTACCCTCGTTGCAATACATGCTGGTAGAGGAAGGCCTTGCTCAAGACTTCATCGGCATTGCGATGCAGCGTCTCCAGCAAGCGATATTCACTGCGAGTCAGACCGGCCCATTGCTGGGCAAAGAACACATCGCACAGCTCATCATCGAAACGCAGGTTCTGGACACAACTGCTGGGGGCCAGCGGCATGGGTCGGCGATCCAGGGCCACTCGCCGCAGTATGGCTTCGATCCGCACCCGCAGCTCGGCCATGCTGAAGGGCTTGGGCAGATAGTCGTCGGCTCCCAGGCGAAAACCGCTGATGCGATCGGCCTCCGCTCCCAGGGCAGACATCAACAACACCGGGGTCGAGTGACTCTTGCGCAAATGGGTCAGCACCGTCAGCCCATCCATCCCCGGTAGCAGGATATCCATCAGCAACACATCGAAAGGCTGCTGGAGAGCAACGTCCAGCCCTTCCTGGCCGTTACGGCACCAAGTCACGGCAAAGCCGCAACGCTCCAGTTGCTCATGCACATAGGCACCGAGTATGGGGTCGTCTTCAATGGCCAGGATACGGGGCGGATCAACAGATACGGGAGTCATTGGCTTGTGCAAGTGATTCTCAGTTGAGCGATTATTCAAGATTGCCCGAATCACGGCAACCAATGCCTTGATTGCTCACGCCTCTGAATTCCTGCCAGCGTCGACGAAACAATTTGCCAAGATTGACCTTCGGCAAATCGTTACACTGCGCAAGCGGCACATCATGGACGTGCCCTTCGACCTATCAAAATCGCGTGGAAGCAGGAGAGTTGCGTGCTCAAGAAACTGGGAATCAAAGGCCGCGTACTATTGCTGACCTTGCTACCCACCAGCCTGATGGCCCTGGTGCTGGGCGGCTACTTCACCTGGATGCAGCTCTCTGACCTGCAGACTCAACTGTTGCAGCGCGGAGAAATGATCGCCGAGCAACTGGCCTCGCTGGTGGCACCGGCGATGGGCAATCGCAATACCCAGATGCTTGAGCGCATCGCCACCCAGGCCCTGGAACAAGAGGACGTGCGCGCGGTATCGCTGCTGGCCCCGGATCGCACGCTCATCGCCCATGCCGGGCCCAGCATGCTCAATCCAGCACCAGCGGGTAACAGCACGCACATGGTGCAACGCAGCGGCAACGACGCGACCCGCTACCAGATGCCAGTCTTCGGCCGTCATCGCAATCTTGCGGGCGATCTGATTCCCGATGAGTCCGACCGCCTCCTGGGCTGGGTAGAGCTGGAGCTGTCCCATAGCGGCATGTTGCTGCGTGGATATCGCAGCCTGTTCGCCAGCCTGCTGCTGATCGCTTCCGGCCTGGCCCTCACTGCCCTGCTGGCGGTGCGCATGGGACGGACCATCAACAACCCGCTGAGCCAGATCAAGCTAGCCGTGACGCAATTGAAAGACGGCAACCTGGAAACCCGCCTGCCACCCTTGGGCAGCCAGGAGCTGGATGACCTGGCCTCGGGCATCAATCGCATGGCCAGCACCCTGCAAAATGCCCAGGAAGAATTGCAGCACAGCATCGACCAGGCCACGGAAGACGTGCGCCAGAACCTGGAGACCATCGAGATCCAGAACATCGAGCTGGACCTGGCACGCAAGGAGGCCCTGGAAGCCAGCCGGATCAAATCCGAGTTCCTGGCCAACATGAGCCACGAAATCCGCACGCCGCTCAACGGCATCCTCGGCTTCACCCACCTGTTGCAGAAAAGCGAACTGACCCCGCGCCAGCTGGATTACCTGGGCACCATCGAGAAATCTGCCGACAGCCTGCTGGGTATCATCAACGAAATCCTCGACTTCTCGAAAATCGAGGCCGGCAAGCTGGTCCTCGACAACATCCCGTTCAACCTGCGGGACTTGCTGCAAGACACCCTGACCATCCTCGCTCCAGCGGCCCACGCCAAGCAGCTTGAGCTGGTCAGCCTGGTGTACCGCGACACGCCACTCTCGCTGGTGGGCGACCCGCTGCGCCTCAAGCAGATCCTCACCAACCTGGTCAGCAACGCGATCAAGTTCACCCGCGAAGGCACCATCGTCGCCCGGGCCATGCTCGAGGAAGAACACGAAGACAGCGTGCAACTGCGTATCAGCATCCAGGACACCGGCATCGGCTTGTCGAACCAGGATGTCCGCGCCCTGTTCCAGGCCTTCAGCCAGGCCGACAACTCGCTGTCGCGGCAACCCGGCGGTACCGGCCTCGGGCTGGTGATTTCCAAGCGCCTGATCGAACAGATGGGTGGCGAGATCGGCGTCGACAGCACGCCTGGGGAAGGTTCCGAGTTCTGGATCAGCCTGAGCCTGCCCAAGGCTCGCGACGACGCCGAGGACCTGCCTGCTCCGCCACTGCTGGGACGACGCGTGGCCGTCCTGGAAAACCACGAGCTGGCCCGCCAGGCCTTGCAGCACCAGCTGGAAGACTGCGGACTGGAAGTAACACCCTTCAATACCCTGGAAGCCCTGACCAACGGCATTACCGGCGTCCATCAGAGCGACCAGGCCATTGACCTGGCGGTGCTCGGCATCACCACCAACGACATGGCGCCCGAACGCCTGAGCCAGCACATCTGGGACCTGGAACACCTGGGCTGCAAGGTGCTTGTCCTGTGCCCGACCACCGAACAGTCGCTCTTCCAACTGTCAGTGCCCAATCCCCACAGCCAGTTGCAGGCCAAGCCTGCTTGTACTCGCAAGCTGCGCCGGGCGCTGTCCGACCTGGTCACGCCACGCCGACCTCGTACTGAGCCGGAAGAAAGTATCTCCAGCCGTGCCCCGCGCGTGCTGTGCGTAGATGACAACCCGGCCAACCTGCTGCTGATCCAGACCTTGCTCCAGGACATGGGTGCCAAGGTCCAGGCGGTGGACAACGGTTTTGCCGCCTTGAATGCCATCCAGCAGGAGCCGTTCGACCTGGTAATGATGGACGTACAGATGCCTGGCATGGACGGTCGGCAAAGCACCGAGGCCATCCGCCAATGGGAAAGCGAGCGCCACGGTACGCCGCTGCCCATCGTCGCCCTGACGGCACACGCCATGGCCAACGAAAAGCGCGCCCTGCTGCAAAGCGGCATGGATGACTACCTGACCAAGCCCATCAGCGAACGCCAGCTGGCCCAGGTAGTTCTCAAGTGGACCGGCTTGGCCTTGCGCAACCAGGGGACAGAGCGCCCCGGCGAACGCCAGGAACTGAGCCTGGAGCTGCAGGTGCTGGATCAGGAAGAAGGCCTGCGCCTGGCAGCAGGCAAAGCCGATCTGGCAGCCGACATGCTGGCCATGCTGCTGGCGTCCCTGGAGGCCGACCGCGAGGCGATCAATGCCGCACGAGCAGCCAATGACCACAGCGCCCTCATCGAACGGGTCCATCGGCTGCACGGCGCCACCCGATATTGCGGAGTACCGCAGTTGCGTGCCGCCTGCCAGCGCAGCGAAACCCTGCTCAAGCAGGAGGATGCCAAGGCCTTCGCTGCCCTGGACGAGCTGGACCATGCCATCGACCGCCTGAACAGCGAAGCACGAGTCAAGGCCTGATCCAGGGCAAGAACCGCCCGGCGTCCCGGCATCATCCTGGGCGCCTTCGAACAAGGATGCAGCCATGCGTACGATTCTTTTCAGCAGCCAGAACTATGATCGCGAGAGCTTTCTCGACGCCCCTCTGCCGGCCGGCATCGAACTGCAATTCCAGGCCGCCCGCCTGAGCCTGGATACTGCGCCCCTGGCCGAGCGCCATGAAGTGGTCTGTGCCTTTATCAACGACGACTTGAGCGCACCGGTGCTCGAACAACTGGCTGCCGGCGGCACACGGCTGATCGCCTTGCGCTCGGCGGGCTACAACCATGTCGATCTACCCGCAGCCAAACGCCTGGGCCTGGATGTGGTGCGGGTCCCGGCCTATTCGCCCCATGCCGTGGCCGAGCACGCCGTGGCCTTGATCCTGGCGCTTAACCGCCGTTTGCATCGGGCCTATAACCGGACGCGCGAAGGCGATTTCACACTGCACGGCCTCACCGGCTTCGACCTCGTGGGCAAGACCGTGGGAGTCGTCGGCACCGGGCAGATCGGCGCTACGTTCGCGCGCATCATGGCCGGCTTCGGCTGCCAGTTGCTGGCCTACGACCCCTACCCCAACCCTGCGGTACAAGCCCTGGGCGCGCGCTACATGGAACTGCCGGAACTGCTGGCCCAAGCACAGATCATCAGCCTGCACTGCCCGCTTACCGACGCCAGCCGCTACTTGATCAACCCGCAGAGCCTGGCGCAGATGCAGCCAGGGGCGATGCTGATCAATACCGGTCGCGGCGGCCTGGTGGATACCCCCGCCCTGATCGAGGCTCTCAAGAGCGGCCAATTGGGCTACCTGGGCCTGGATGTCTATGAAGAAGAGGCCCAACTGTTCTTCGAAGATCGCTCCGACCTGCCGTTGCAGGATGACGTCCTGGCCAGGCTGCTGACCTTTCCCAACGTGATTGTCACCGCGCACCAGGCATTTCTGACCCGCGAAGCCCTGGCGGCGATTGCCGACACCACCTTGCACAACATCGCCAGTTGGATCGCGGGGCAACCACAGAACCTGGTCCATGGCTGAAGCCGGCGCCGTGTCCTGATCGAAGGTCGCCAGCCCGCGACCTGAGACGCCAGGCCCCGTGCTAGCATACGCGGCAGATTTGGAGGACCCATGGTCGAACACGATTTCCGCTACACCCTGATGAGCCCGCAACACACCCTGATCGAATGCCGTGCCCTGGTACCGGGCCGCTATCAAGTCACCGGCAACGGTGGCTCGATCCGTGCCAACGACGTGCTGGTGGTCACCCTCAAAGGCAGCAAGGATTTGTCCATGCGCCTGACCGTGGACACCGTCCGCCACCTGATCAACCCGGTCGGCCAATGGGTCGCGGTGGCCAGCGGCCCGGTATTCGGTGAGTTGGCCATTCATCAATGGCAGGTCAATTGCGACAGTTGCGCCGTGCAACTGGACTTCGAGTTCGCAGTGGACGCCAAGCTTGGCGAGAAGGCCCGCAAGAGCGCCGCCAGCGCTCGGATTGCCGAACTTGGCTGGAGCAGTGAAGGCGAGCGCCACCTGTGCCCGAAATGCCGGCAGAGCGGCCAATGAAACGCCTGGCGCTGGCCGTGGCATTCGGCGCCGGCCTGCTGGGTTGCGCCGCCGAACCGCTGAAGTTGCAGCAGGATCGCAGCTATATCCTGGAATGGATCGGTGAACGCCCGCTCATCGACTACAGCCACCTGACCATCACCCTCGGCGAGGATGGCCGGGCCTATGGCAATGGCGGCTGCAACCACTGGTTCGCACCCTATACCCTGGATGGCGAAAAACTCACCTTCGGCAAGATCGGCAGCACCCGCAAGCTCTGCGCTCCGGCGTTGATGGAGCAGGAGCGACGCTTTCTCCAGGCCTTGCAGACCGTCGAACGCTGGGATATCTCGCCCATCGAGCAAGTGCGCTTCTGGCCTGCCGAAGGCAAGCCGCTACGCTGGTGGCTGGAAGAAGGCTGACAGTAAGCCTGTGATAACACAGGCTTGCCCATCAATGGCCGCGCAAGGCCTGTAGCTTCGCCAGCACTCCCGCCGCGGTCTGCTCGCCCAGCAACTGCTCACGCACCTTGCCCTTATCATCGATGATGTAGGTCACCGGCAGCGCTTCGCTGCGCGGCAGGTCGAAGACCTGCGCCGGGTCCTGGGCCAGCACGGTGAACTTGATCCCCAGCTTCTCACTGGCGCTCTTGAGCTCCTCGCCCTGCACGTTATCGAAGTTGACCCCCAGCACGGTCGCCTGCCCCTTGAGCTGCTCGTTCAAGGCATTCAATTCGGGAACCTCGGTGCGGCATGGCCCACACCACTCCGCCCAGTAGTTGAGCACCAGCCACTGCTTGTCCAGGCGTTCGGCAGCGACTTTCTGGCCATGCTGGTCGACCCCGTAATCGTTGCCACAACCACTTAGCAGCAGGGTTGTGATGATCGCCAATACTGCAGCCAGTTGCCTTGTCATGCCTGTTTCCTGTCGTTGAACGTGTCTAAAAGATGATCACCTGACGATAATCGCTGCGACCTATCGACTCTCGAGGTTCAGGAGAGCCGGTCGCACGGGTAGAATAGCCGCCACCTTACGCAAGATGCGACCCACACATGACCGACCTGACGCTTTATCACAACCCACGCTGCTCGAAATCCCGCGCGGCACTGGAGCTGCTGGAACAACGCGGCCTGGCTCCGACCGTGGTCCGCTACCTGGAAACCCCTTTGGATGCCACTCGCCTGCACGCTCTGCTGGGCAAGCTCGGCCTCAGCGCACGCCAGTTGCTGCGCACCGGTGAGGACGAGTACAAGAGCCTGGGCCTGGCTGATACCAGCCTCAGCGAAGAACAGCTGATCGCTGCCATCGCCCAGCATCCGAAACTCATGGAGCGACCGGTCCTGGAGACCAGCGACAAGGCCATCATTGGTCGTCCCCCAGAAAATGTACTGGAGATCCTGCCTTGAGCACCCCGTACATCCTGGTCCTGTACTACAGCCGCAACGGCTCCACCAGCGAGATGGCCCGGCAGATCGCCCGGGGTATCGAGCAGGCAGGCATGGAAGCGCGCCTGCGGACTGTCCCGGCCATTTCCGCCGAATGCGAAGCCGTGGCACCCGCGATTCCCGACAGCGGAGCGCTCTATGCCAGCCTCGACGACCTGAAGCACTGTTCGGGCCTGGTCATGGGCAGCCCTACCCGTTTCGGCAACATGGCCGCGCCACTCAAGTACTTCCTCGACGGCACCAGCAACCTGTGGCTGACCGGAGCCCTGGTGGGCAAGCCGGCAGGCGTGTTCACCTCCACAGCCAGCCTGCACGGCGGCCAGGAGGCCACCCTGCTGTCGATGATGCTGCCACTGCTGCACCACGGCATGCTGATCACCGGCCTGCCATACAGCGAATCGGCCCTGCTGGAGACTCGTGGCGGCGGTACTCCCTATGGCGCCAGTCATCATGCCGGTGCCGACGGTAAGAGCCCTCTGGACGAACATGAGATCGCGCTGTGCCGGGCCCTGGGCCTGCGCGTGGCAAAAACCGCGCAAAAGCTGGGGAACGACCGTGGCCAAGAAGCCTAAGATCCTGCCCGAAGTACAGTGGCTGGAACCCCGGGTGCGGATTGCCCGCATCCTTAGCCTGGTGTGTTTCTTTGGCCTGGTGGGCCTGCTCGGCATCTACTACCTGCTGGTAGCCGACCTGCACGGGGCCCGCCCCTGGGTAATCCTGCTGATCGAGCTGATCCCCCTGCTGCTGATGGCTCCTGGCATGCTCAGCGGCAGTGCCCGCGGCCATTCGTGGATGTGCTTCGTGGTCAACCTGTACTTCATCAAGGGGGCCCTGGCCGCCTACGACCCCAACCGCCAGATGTTCGGCCTGCTGGAAATGTTCGCCAGCCTTGCAGTGTTCACCTCATCACTGCTCTACGTACGCTGGCGCTTCCAGCTCAACCGCAGGCTTGCTGGCGAAGGTGCCAACCCGGCCTGATCCGGCCTCCAGGCAGCCCCGGAATCTTGCACACCCGGGGTGCCTGTAACCGCACCCTGCCACCCACCTTGCAGGGCAACCCGCTGAACGACACTTGCGAACCGACCCGGAGCAGGCATGCACGACTACAAATGGCTCAACGAATACTGTCTCAACCGCTTCGGCTCCGTAGCGGCCCTTGAGGAGCGGCTACCGACTCCCGCCAGCGACGACGCCCTACGCGCCTTGAGTGCCGACCGCTATTTGTCGACCCTCGCCTTGCGAGTGTTTCGCGCCGGACTGAAACACAGCCTGGTGGACGCCAAATGGCCGGCCTTCGAGCAGGTTTTCTTCGGCTTCGACCCTCACAAGGTGGTGCTGATGGGGGCCGAGCACCTTGAGCGCCTGATGCAGGACACACGGATCATTCGTCACCTGGGCAAGCTCAAGAGCGTGCCCCGCAACGCCCAGATGATCCTCGATGTGGAACAGCAGCACGCAAGCTTCGGTCAGTTCATCGCCGACTGGCCGGTACAGGACATCACCGGGCTGTGGCAGTACCTGGCCAAGCATGGCAATCAGCTGGGCGGACTATCGGCTCCACGCTTCCTGCGCATGGTGGGCAAGGACACGTTCATTCCCACCTGGGACGTGGTGGCCGCCCTCAATGCCCAGAACATCATCGACAAGGTCCCCAGCAGCAAACGCGACCAGGCCCTGGTACAAGATGTGTTCAATCAATGGCAACAGGAAAGCGGCCGTCCGCTCTGCCAGTTGTCGGCAATGCTGGCCTACACGGTCAATCACTGAATACTGCCCCCCTGGCGCTTCCATGATTCCTTGCCCGCAACGGGCAGGGAACTTCCCTGTTCATCCCGCGCAATCATTCAAGCTGACAATAAGCTGAACTAAATGCGGGGATTTCTCACCCACTGTTTCCGATCAGATACAGTTCACCCGGCAATTACCACAACGATTAAGACCACCAGTCAACAGTGGTGCGTGCCCGGCGAAAAAGCATTGATCCAGTCAAAACCTGAACGACGGCTGTCAGACTCTTAACTAGTCTCTATCGCTCATTCGTTTTTTTCACATTGCTTTCACTCTTCGCCTACTTGCCCGGTCCTAAATTGGCCATCCATTGCAAGGCGGGCCCGACACCGGTCTTTTTCAGAACACCAGCTCCAACCCGAATGACAAGTCCTTATCCAAAAACAGTTCAGGTAAGCGAAGTGATCAACACTGTTAAACCCGGTACTCCTCCCCAGCGTCCGTCGCTAAGCCGATCCCGCAGGATCATCGCCTGGGCGAGTGCGATAACCCTCGCTGCCCTCGTCAGCGGTTTCGTCCTGTGGCCCGGAACGCCTCTGGACCTGGGTGTTGGCAACCAAATGGAAAGCGCTGGCGTCTACCGCCACTGGAAAAGCGGCGAGGTAATCGCCCTGGTACGCCATGCCGAACGGTGCGACCGCTCCGCCAATCCCTGCCTGGGCCCCGCCGACGGCATCACCCAGCTTGGCAGCACCACCTCCAGCGGGCTGGGCCGGGCGTTTCGCTCACTCGGCCTGGAAACCACCGATATCGTCAGCAGCCCGGCCACTCGCACCCGACAGACAGCAGACATGATGTTCAACCAAGCAGTGCCGACCCAGGATTGGCTACTCAACTGCGGTGCGGATTTCGGCGATGTGATCAAGGCGCACAAGAACGCCAGGCGTAACTTGGTATTGATCACCCACAGTGATTGCATCAGCGACCTGGAAAGCCAGTTGGGTTTCGAACATGCCCTGCATAGTAAGTACAACAGTTCGCTGTTCGTTACCCAAAACAGTGACGGTACGCTGCATATACTGGGGACCATCAGTGCCGAAGACTGGCAGCAGGCCATCGAACACTCACCGACCAACTTGTAACGCTTTTTTACAACATCTCAACAGTTTTTTCCCAGCAAATAGACACACTCGTTAGTTACCTAATTGATTTTATCCATTCTTGTACTAAGCAGAACAGCGAGCAACAGAACTTACAACGGGATCACATCACCAGAGCGGTGCGATGGCCTCGAACTTTTGCGGCTTGAGAAACTACAGATTCAACATCAATAGCAGGTCTACCAGTAGCACTTGCTGCAAGTAACACCCAGGCTATCTGCCGACGACTTCGAGGACACAAATGCACCGCACGTCACCACCCCAAGCTTATGGATCAAGCACCACGTCATCTGGCTATACCGTGGGCGGGAGTACATACGGCATCCTCCAACGCTGGGCACTGCCTTTGTTGCTGCTCGCCTTCGGCCTGTTCTACTTGTTGCCACTGACCGCCCACGGCCTGTGGATCCCCGATGAAACCCGCTATGCACAAATCAGCCAGGAAATGCTCCTGCGCGGCGACTGGGTCTCCCCTCATTTCATGGGCATCCGTTATTTCGAAAAGCCTATTGCCGGCTATTGGATGATCGCGATCGGCCAGGCGGTATTCGGTGACAACCTGTTCGGGGTACGGATCGCTTCAGCTGTAAGCACGGGCTTGAGCGTGATCCTGGCCTTCCTCATCACCCGCCGAATGTGGAACGACCCACGCAAGAGCTTTGCCGCCGCCTTGCTGTACATGAGCTTTGGCCTGATTGCCGGGCAAGCCGGCTACTCCAACCTCGATCCGCAATTCACCTTATGGGTCAACCTGAGCCTGGTCGCACTGTGGTTTGCCCTGGATGCTCGGAGTACTCGCCCACGCTTGCTGGCCTGGGCCCTGCTGGGCGCCGCCTGCGCAATGGGCTTCATGACCAAGGGCTTCCTGGCCTGGCTACTACCGGTACTGATCGCCTTGCCCTACATGTTGTGGCAGCGCCGTCTCGGTGAGCTGCTGCGCTATGGCCTGGTCGCAGTAGCGGTCGCCATCCTCATCAGCCTGCCCTGGGTATTGAGCATCCATGCCCATGAACCGGACTTCTGGCGCTTCTTCTTCTGGCATGAACACATCCGCCGCTTTGCTGCCGAGAATGCCCAGCACACCCGTCCCTGGTGGTTCTACCTGCCTTTGCTGGCCGCCTCCAGCCTGCCTTGGGCCGCCCTGCTGCCTGGCACGATGATCCAGGCCTGGAAGGACAAGCGCCAGGCTGCAAGCGGTTTCCTGCTGCTGTGGATGTTGCTGCCACTGGTATTTTTCAGCCTCAGCCGTGGCAAGCTGCCGACCTACATCATGCCGTGCCTGTTGCCCCTGGCCATTCTCATGGCGCATGCGCTAATCGAGCGAATCGGCGCTGGCAAGACCCGAGAGGTTCGTCTCAATAGCCTGCTCAACCTGCTGATTGGCGTGGGAGCGCTGATCACGCTGGTCGTACTGCAGATCACTCGCCCCGTATACGAACACGATGAAATGCTCAGCCTGTCCCTAGTGTTCATCATGCTCATGGGCTGGATCATCGCCAACCTGCTGCCCGCCTCCAGGCCCTTGCAGTACTGGGCCGCACCAGCCCTGGGGATCTGGCTGCTGGTGGCGCTGCTACCCGCAGGCATGCCCGCCGTGATCGTCCATAACAAGATGCCCGACCAGTTCATCAAGGAACACCTGGAGGAACTCAAGCAGACCACGACATTGCTGAGCAACGATCTGGGGGCGGCCTCCGCCCTGGCCTGGCGTCTGCGGCGCCCGGACGTGACGCTATACAACACTGAAGGCGAATTGAAATATGGCCTGACATATTCTGATTCGGAACAACGCAAGGTCAGCATGGCCAACATCGGCCAATGGATGAACGAAGCACGCAAGCAGGGGACGGTCGGCGTAGTCATGCGAGTCAAGGATGTCTTGGAAAACCAGGAGATCGCCCTGCTTCCCACAGGTGGCAAGCGCTATACGCAAGGCAACATGGTCATCATGATCCTGCCATCGGCCCAGCCTTGATTGCCGCTGCCTGATACCTCACGACGTCAGCGTCGGCTTCGGTCGGTGCTGGCGTTTTTTCAAGCCGCCCTGACGGCGATGCAATACCGCTCCTCCCGGCCTCCTCCACGGAACTGTATCCATGAAGATCTGCAACAGTGAGCGCAAGGCCCTGGTCCTGCTGCTCGGCGTGTCTGCCCTGATCCTGCTCCTTGGCCTCGGCTCGCGCGAGCTATGGGGCCCTGAAACCCGTTGGGCCAACATCGTCCTGCAGATGTTGCAGAGCGGTGATTACTTCGACCCCTACCTCAAAGGCAGCCCCTATTACGACAAGCCCTTGCCCTCCTACTGGCTGATTGTCGCCAGCACCTGGCTGACGGGCGGACTGGGACATTGGTCGCTGCGCCTGTCCTCGGTACTCGCCGCCTGGCTGAGCATCTGGCTGGTGTACCTGCTGGGCGAGCAGCTGTTTCGCAAAGGCACCGGCCTGATCGCCGGCTGGATGCTGGCTACAACCTTCTATTTCGCCTTCTGGGCCCGGGTGGCAACCGCCGACATTCTCACGGTGTGCGGGGTGTTGGCCGCGGTATGGTGGTACTGGCGCGGCCCCGAGGACACCCGGCTAGGGCGCTACACCGTGTTCTTCCTGTTACTGGCGGCCACCTCCCTGTTCAAGGGCCTGATCGGTTTTGTCCTGCCGGGGCTGGTCCTGCTGCCCCACCTGCTCGACCAAGGGCGCTGGAAACGCCATCTCAACCTGCGCCTATGCCTGGCCCTGCTGATCGCAGGGCTGCTCTACATGACGCCATTCATGCTTTCGCACCTGTACGGCACCCCAAACTCGGGAGAAAGCGGCCTGAGCCTGGTATTTCGCGAAAACGTGGTGCGTTTCTTCGATCCGTTCGACCATGTCGGCCCGATCTACACCTACCTGATCTACCTGCCGCTCTACACCTTGCCCTGGGCTCCCTGCTGGGTTCTCGCGCTATGGGTGGCGGCCAGGCACTGGCGCCAATTGCAACCGAATGAACGCTGGTTGGTGTGGGCCCTGGGCCTGCTGTTCCTGTTCTTTACCGCCAGTGGCAGCCGGCGCAGCTACTATGTCCTGCCGCTTGTACCCTTTGCCCAGCTCCTGGCCGCCTGGTGGTTGAGCCGACGCCTGGAACAAGGACGCGCCAGCGGCAAGGATCGACGCCGTGGCTGGACCCTGGGCTTTGCCAGCGCGGCCATGGTCATGCTGCTGGTGCTGGGCATCGCCTATCCCTGGAGCAACGGGGGCGGCGGGGTGATCCAGTTCGCGGCGCAGGTGAGGAGCGAAGCGAGTCGCATCGCCCCCTGGAACCAGTGGCGAATGGTGATGGTGGAGGTCGATAACAAGCTGCCGATGTACCTGCAGAACCAGGGGACGCCGTTCTACTATGTGGCGCAAACCCAGGACTTCCCGAAGACCGGCAGCAGTGCCGACTTCATGGCCTGGCTGGACAAGACCAGCGGCCAGCATTGGGATCCCCAACGTACGCTGATCTTCGTGGCACAGAGCAAGAAAGGGCCGCAGTTGCTCGATTACCTGGGCCAGGATCACCAGCTGGTCCCGACCCTTCCCACCAATGGCGAACGACTGGCCAAGAAGCCGGCGCAAGGCAACATGGCCTTCATCCCCCGCCAGCCAGGGGCATGAACGAAAGCGCCGTGCCTGCTCTCCTGGAGGCACGGCACAACGCTGGCCTTAGAGGTTCACCAGGTTGACGAAGCGCGGCGTGGCCGTGTCATCGATACGCAGGCTGGTGAAGTCGAACAGGTTGCGGTCCGCCAGTTGCGACGGGATGACGTTCTGCAAGCCACGGAAGATGTTCTCGGTACGTCCCGGGCTCTTGCGCTCCCACTCCTGAAGCATTTCCTTGACCACCTGACGCTGCAGGTTCTCCTGGGAGCCGCAGAGGTTGCAGGGAATGATCGGGAATTGCTTGAGATCGGAATAGGCCTGGATGTCCTTCTCGTTGCAGTAGGCCAGCGGGCGGATCACCACGTTGCGCCCGTCGTCGGCCAGCAGCTTGGGCGGCATGGCCTTGAGCGAGCCGTTGTAGAACATATTGAGGAAGAACGTCTCGACGATGTCGTCACGGTGGTGCCCGAGGGCCATCTTGGTGGCGCCGATCTCGTCGGCGAAGGTGTACAAGGTGCCACGGCGCAAGCGCGAGCACAGCGAGCAGGTGGTCTTGCCTTCGGGCACCAGCTCCTTGACCACCGAGTAAGTGTCTTTCTCGACGATGTGGTACTCGATCCCCAGTTCCTTGAGGTAGGCCGGCAGTACGTGCTCAGGGAAGCCCGGCTGCTTCTGGTCCATGTTCACCGCGACGATCTCGAACTTGATCGGCGCCACCTTCTGCAGGTGCATCAGCACATCGAGCATGGTGTAGCTGTCCTTGCCGCCGGACAGGCAGACCATGACCTTGTCGCCCTCTTCGATCATGTTGAAATCGGCGACCGCTTCGCCCGCCAGTCGGCGAAGGCGTTTCTGCAGTTTGTTCTGGTTGACCGTAAGAGTGCCCATGGCGCTTGGAATCCGCGAGGTGTGTGACGAAAAGCCGAGCATTTTACGCAAAAACACCAGCCCCATGAAAGCGCCCCCGAGCAGCGGCCACTACCGCCCAGGCAACAGAGGCACTGGCAATTAGCCCAGGCGTTTACAGCGCAATTTGCTCTAAAGCTGCACACACTTGATGAAAACTCCTCCCTATACTGCGACATAAGGTCGCACACACATACAGACCTGTACCGACTGTGCCACTTGGCTGTAAGCGCTCCGTTGGGGGGCAATGGCAACGATAAAGGAGTGACTGACCATGATTCATCATGTCGTAGGACTCTTCACCCACCCCGATCAGGAATGGCGAGACATCCGTGGCGATGCCGAGGAAAGCATCAGCCACATGTACCTCACCCACACGCTGATTCTGGCGGCGATCCCTGCGGTCTCGGCCTTTATCGGCACCACCCAGGTCGGTTGGGTCATCGGCAGCCGCGCGCCGGTGATGTTGACCGCTGAAAGCGCCCTGTGGATGACCATCATGTCGTACCTGGCCATGCTGGGCGGCGTGGCCGTGATGGGGGCCTTCATCCACTGGATGGCCCGTACCTATGACGCCAACCCGAGCCTGGCACGCTGCGTGGCGTTCGCCACCTACACCGCGACACCGCTATTCGTCGGCGGCCTGGCGGCGCTGTACCCGCACATGTGGCTGGGGATGATCGTCGGGACGGCAGCCATCTGCTACACGGTGTACCTGCTCTACGTCGGCTTGCCGACCTTCATGAACATCCCATCGGACGAGGGATTCCTGTTTTCCAGCTCGGTGCTCGCGGTGGGACTGGTGGTACTGGTGGCGATCATGGCATTCACCGTGATTGTCTGGGGCCTGGGCGTCGGCCCCGTCTACACCAACTGACGCCGCACCAATAATAATCCTCTGTCTGCCAGCACAGGCCGCCGCAAGGCGGCCTGCCTATTTCAGGGTTCTGCGCAGCGATGGCTCGATGACCATTCGGCGCCTGGGCGATTCGGATTCCACGCTCTTTGCGGCATACTCAGCCGCTCTGGAGAACCGCCAAGCATGCCCGAGCAACTCAATACCCGCGTCGAAGACTGTTTCCTACTCGCTGAATCCTTTTTCAAACGTTCCTTCAAACGCCCGGTGGTCAGCCTCAAGTTACGCGGCCAGAAAGCCGGAGTCGCTCATTTGCACGAGAACCTGCTGCGCTTCAATCCACAGCTGTATCGGGAAAACGCCGAAGACTTCCTCAAGCAGACCGTGGCCCACGAGGTGGCACACCTGATTGCCCATCAACTGTTCGGCGACCGCATCCAGCCCCATGGCGAGGAGTGGCAACTGATCATGCGCGGGGTGTACGAGCTGCCACCCAATCGCTGCCATACCTACGAGGTGCAGCGGCGCAGCGTGACCCGCTATATCTACCGCTGCCCCTGTGCCCAGAGCGATTTCCCGTTCTCCGCCCAGCGCCACAAACTCGTGGCCCAGGGCCGCCGCTACCTGTGCCGGCGTTGCCGGCAGATCCTGGTCTACAGCGGTGAAACCCGGATCGAGTGAGCGCACGCCTGCACCTAGGCGATGACCCGATTACGCCGTAGCGCTTCGATCCGCTCAGCCTCATAGCCCAACTCGGTCAGGACCTCGGTCGAGTGAGCTCCCAACCTGGCCCCTATATGCCGCGGCTCGGGCAAGCCTGCGGAAAACTTCAGCGGACAAGCCATCTGCGCCTGCACGGTGCCGTCTTCCCGAGGCACCTGGCTGACCAACTGGCGAGCCTGCAACTGCGGGTGCACCACGGCCTCGGCCAGGCTCAGCACGGGCTCGACACAGGCATCGACGCCCGAGAACAACTGGCAAAGCTCGGCGAAGTCATGCTTCTCGAACTCGATCTGCAGGGCCTGCTTGAGGGCCTGCTGCTGTTCCGGCACGGGCGACAGGCCCTGGGCCGCCAACTCCGGGCGCCCCAGTGCCTGACACAACTGCTGCATGAATACCGGCTCCAGGCTGCCTACCGAAAACCAGCGCCCGTCGCGGGTACGGTAATAGTCATAGAAACTGCCGCCGTTGAGCACCTGCTGCTCCATCCCGGGTTCTACCCCACAAGCCAGGTAGCCAGCACCGGACATGGCGTTCAGGCTGAACGCACAATCGGTCATGCTCACATCCAGATGCTGGCCCTGGCCGCTGTGCTGGCGGGCGACCACCGCTGCCAACAAACCGATCACCCCATGCAGGGAGCCACCGGCGATATCCGCCGCCTGGATCCCCAGGGGCAGTGGCCCCTGGTCCCTACGTCCGGTCTGGCTGGCCAGGCCGGCCAGGGCCAGGTAGTTGATGTCGTGTCCGGCGCGGTCCTTGTATGGCCCGGTCTGACCGTAACCGGTGATGGACACATAGATCAGCCGTGGATTGATCGCCTTCAGGGCCTCGTAGCCCAGGCCCAGGCGC
This sequence comes from Pseudomonas sp. BIOMIG1BAC, assembly GCF_001705995.2. NCBI lineage: Bacteria > Pseudomonadati > Pseudomonadota > Gammaproteobacteria > Pseudomonadales > Pseudomonadaceae > Pseudomonas > Pseudomonas sp. BIOMIG1BAC. The sequence continues at coordinate 5,909,713 of NZ_CP049045.1, forward strand.
TCCATCACCCCCGGGCGGAACTGTTCGAGGACGATGTCGTAGTCCTGCACCAGTTGCCGCACCACCTCCAGGGCCTCGGGCTGCTTCAGGTCCAGGGCGAGGCTGCGCTTGTTGCGATTGAGATAGGCGTGACTGGCCGATACGCCCTGGTCATGAGGCGGCAGGACCCGCAGCAAGTCCATGCGGCTCAAGGACTCGATGCGCAGTACATCGGCGCCCATGTCTGCCAGCAGCAGCGAAGCGAACGGCCCCGGTAGCAGGGTGGAGAAATCCAGTACCTTGAGTGACGCCAACGGCCCTTGCATGTGCCTCTCCTCTTGATTGACTGACCTCAGAGTAGGCAGGCTCCCAGCTCCCAACAATCACCGCAACGGTCAGTTGCAATGACCGTTGCGCTCAAGGCCCAGGCAATAAAAAACCCGCCGCAGCGGGTTTTTCATGCTCATCGAGCTTACTTGATGCTCGGCGCAGGGCCTTCGGCCACGCCCAGGTCATCGGTTTCGCGGGTGTCGGTAATGGCCCGGCCACCGGAAGCCAGCTCGGCCTGCAGCTTGTCTTCGTCCAGCTCCTTGACCCACTTGGCGACTACCACGGTGGCCACGGCATTGCCCACCAGGTTGGTCAGGGCACGGGCTTCGGACATGAAGCGGTCGATCCCCAGGATCAGCGCCAGGCCGGCAACCGGCAGGTGGCCCACGGCCGACAGGGTGGCCGCCAGGACGATGAAGCCACTGCCCGTCACACCGGCAGCGCCCTTGGAGGACAGCAGCAACACCAGCAGCAAGGTGATCTGGTGAGTGATGTCCATGTGGGTGTCAGTGGCCTGGGCGATGAACACCGCAGCCATGGTCAGGTAGATCGAGGTACCGTCCAGGTTGAACGAGTAACCGGTAGGGATCACCAGGCCGACCACCGACTTCTTGGCGCCCAGGCGTTCCATCTTGATCAGCATGCGTGGCAGCGCCGACTCCGAGGAGGAGGTGCCCAGTACGATCAGCAGTTCCTCACGGATGTAGCGGATCAGCTTGACCACGCTGAAACCATGGGCGCGGCAGATGGCGCCCAGGACCACCAGCACGAACAGTACGCAGGTGATGTAGAAGCAGAGCATCAGCTGGCCCAATTGCACCAGCGAACCCACGCCGTAGGCACCGATGGTGAAGGCCATGGCGCCCAGCGCACCCAGGGGAGCCAGCTTCATGATCATGTTGATGATGTTGAACATCACGTGGGCGAAGCGGTCGATGAAGTCCAGGATCGGCTTGCCGTAGGCGCCCAGGCGATGCAGGGCGAAACCGAAGATCACCGAGAACATCAGCACTTGCAGGATATCGCCGTTGGCGAAGGCACCGACGATGGTCGCCGGAATCACATTGAGGATGAAGGCGACCACGCTCTGCTCGTTACCGGCAGTCACGTAGGCAGCGACTTTCGAGGCATCCAGGGTTGCAGCGTCGATATGCATGCCGGCACCCGGCTGCACGACGTTGACCACCACCAGGCCGATCAGCAAGGCGATAGTGGAGACGATCTCGAAGTACAGCAGCGCATAGCCACCGGTCTTGCCCACCGATTTCATGTTCTGCATACCGGCGATACCGCTGACCACGGTGCAGAAAATGATCGGTGCGATGACCATCTTGATCAGTTTGATGAAGCCATCGCCCAGGGGCTTGAGGGCCACGCCGGTCTGGGGATAGAAGTGACCGAGCAGGATGCCGATGGCGATGGCAACGATCACCTGGAAATACAGGGATTTGTACAGTGGCTGACGAGTCGTCATTGCAAAGTTCCTCAAGAGCCCCGGCATGCTGCTTCCATCACGGCATGCGGTGCCTAAAGTGCGAACCCTCCTGCGCTGGAGGGATTTGTTGTGTCGAGCTGCGCACAGGCAGATCTGCAGGCTCTATCGCAAGGCTCGTGCCACCTTGCCAAAAAACCAATGAGGTCTTTTAAAACAAGGGGTTAGAGCCAAACTTTGCATCCAGTGAGCTACGGCTGAGCTGGCGGATTTCCGCCCACCCACCGATTCTCGTCCTACAATTTGGCGGATATCCGCCTTGTTCCCTCGTCGAAGCGCTCGCTAAGATCCACCATTCAACGGACGGACCAGCCCGCATGCGCGAACGCACTATCGCCAGCCACTTTGCCCGCGCCGCCCTCGGCGGGGCACACCGCCGCGGCTACGACTATCTACCGCTGCTGCAACAGCTGGGGATCAGCCCCGAACTGCTGAGCCAGCCCAAGGCCCGGATCGCTCCCGAGCAATTCGCCCAATTGCTGCAACGACTGTGGTTGGAGCTGGAGGACGAATACCTCGGATTCGCTGATGGCCCCAGCAAACCTGGGACCTTTGCCATGATGTGCCATGCGCTGATCCACTGCCGTACCTTGGAGAAGGCACTCAATCGCGGATTATTATTTTATAGCTTATTCCCACAGGCCCCGCGCTTGAGCCTGACCCGTGAAGGCGACATGGCCAGGTTGAGCCTGGACGACTCCGGGCTATGGGACCCGGAACACTTTCTCAGCGAATGCCTGCTGGTGATCTGGCATCGCTTGGGCAGTTGGCTGATCGGCCAGCGGGTCCGCCTGGAACAGGCCGGTTTCAGCTATCCACGCCCCGAGCACGGCGCGGAATACGACCTGCTATTCCCTTGCCCGCTGCAATTCGACCAGCCGTGCAGCAGCCTGCTGTTCCACAGCCGCTACCTGGACATGCCGCTGTTGCAGGATGAACGCACCCTCAAGCACTTTCTCGAACGCTCTCCTGCCGACCTGCTATCACGACCCGATGAGGGCGACAGCCTCAGCAGCCAACTGCGCCGCCTGCTGGCCCGCGACCGCGAACACTGGCCCGACCTGGAAAGCGTCGCCCAACACATGCATGTCAGCCCCCAGACCCTGCGTCGGCATTTGCGCGAAGAAGGCTTGAGCTTCCAGGAATTGAAGGACGAGCTGCGGCGCGACATCGCCATCTACCACCTGGGGCGTGCCGACCTGTCCTTGCAGCAGATTGCCGAGCAACTGGGGTTTTCCGAACCTTCGGCCTTCCACCGGGCCTTCAAGAAGTGGACCGGCCTGACTCCAGGTGCCTATCGCGCCCGGAGCCAGTGACCCGATCGGCTACAGCTCGGGGAAATGGATGCGAAAGGCTGCGCCACCCAAGGCTGAGTCGCCCAGGGCCAGGCGCGCGCCGTAGCTCTCGATAATGTCCTTGACCACCGCCAGGCCGATGCCCTGCCCCGGATGCTGGCGGTCCAGGCGCTCGCCACGCTGGAGTATCCGTGCCCGTTGATCCGCCGGCACCCCTGGCCCATCGTCCTCCACGCACAGCTCGGAACCGTCCAGGCTCTCGCGCACACTGACGCGCACCGACCCCAGGCACAAGCGGTAGGCGTTCTCCAGCAGGTTGCCCAGAAGCTCCAGCAAGGCGCCGTGCTCGATCGGCAGATAGCAGCGCTCAGGCAGGTCGAACGAGACTTTCACCCGCTTGTCGCGATAGACCTTGTCCAGGGTATCGCACAGGCTTTGCAGGACCGGACGCAAGCGAACCTGGTGGCGTACCAGGCCACTCTTGCGCAGACTGGCACGTTGCAACTGATAGCTGATCTGCTGGCTCATGCGCTCGATCTGCCCTTGCAGGACCCAGGCCTGCTCACGATCCTGGGGGCGCAGCGCCATGTCCTCGCTGACCCCTTGCAAGACCGCCAGCGGGGTTTTCAAGCTATGGGCCAGGTCGTCCAGGGAGTCGCGGTAGCGCCTGCGCTGCTCACGCTCGCTCTGCAGCAGGCGGTTCAACGAACCGGTCAGGCGCAAGAGCTCTCGTGGATGTTCTTCGCTCAGGCTCTGGCGGGTGCCGCTCTCGATCTGGTCCAGCTCCTGGCTCAAGCGCCGCAGGGCCTGCAGGCCCCAGGTCAGGCCCAGCCAGAGCAATGCCAGCAGCACCAGCAGCGCCGCGCCAAACCCCAGGTAGAGGTTCTCCCGCACCCCTTCCAGGGTCTGCTGATACTCGCGCACCGGTTGCAAGGCAACGATGCTGAAGGCAGCGCTCTTGCCCCCCAACAACTTGATCTCGACGTCGTAGACGAAGAACTCCTGCCCATTGGCCTCGCGAATCCTGGCGAATTCATTGCCACGTCCGTCATAGCGCGGTCGGTAGTTGATGTTCTCTTCCTGGGTCGCCCGTGAACGCCACACCAGGTGCCCCTCACGGTCGTAGATGTAGCCCAGCAGCCGGCTGTCGGCGAGGTTGAAGCGCTCATCAGGCAGCTGCGCCGGCATTTGCAGGCGGTTGTCCTGGATGCGTGCCGCCGAGATCAGGGTCGTGACATCGGACGCCAGGCGCTGCTCGATGGAGTCCTGCAACGCCAGGCTGAAGGCCCCCTGCATCGCCGGCAGCAACGCCAGCATGAACAGTACCGCCAGGATGGTAGCGGCCAGCATCAACCGCAGCCGTAGCGATCGAATCATCGGCAACGCTCGTTGAACAAGTAGCCCAGACCACGCACCGTATCGATCGGCTTGAAGCCTGACGGGGCCTCCAGCTTGCGTCGCAACCGCCCTACCAGCACCTCGATGACGTTCGGATCACGCTCGTCATCATCCGGGTACAACTGTTCCATCAGCCGATCCTTGGCCACCACCTGCTGATGATGGCGCATCAGGTATTCGAGAATCCGGTACTCGTAGGCGGTCAACGCCAAAGGTTGCTCATCAAGGGAAGCCTGCTTGCGATTCAGGTCCAGCAGCAAGGGCCCGGCAATGATGGTGGCCTGGGTGAATCCGCTGGAACGGCGCAGCAACGCATTGAGCCGGGCTTCCAACTCCTCGAACTGGAAAGGCTTGACCACATAGTCATCGGCACCGCTGGCCAGGCCTTCGACCTTGTCCTGCCAATTGCCCCGAGCCGTGAGGATCAGGATCGGAAAGCTCTTGCCACGGGCACGCAGTTGCCGGATCAGGTCCAGCCCGCCCATGCCCGGAAGGCCCAGGTCGATCACCGCCAGGTCGTGATTGAACTGTTCGCTCTGATACAGCGCCTCCTCGGCATTCGCCACGGACTCGACGACATGCCCGCTGTCGGTCAGGCGGGTTTGCAAGTGATGGCGCAACAGCGCCTCATCCTCGACGACCAGCAATTTCATAATGCTCTCCCAGGCAGTATTCGACATCTGCAGGGGCGCTCCTGCGCCCCGATGATTAACGCACCAACGCCGGGCCATACCCACAAGGGGATGGCCCGGCGCGGTTCAAGGACCCGTTCGCTGATCAGAATGCGCGATTGGCCGACAGATAGGCCCGAACGCTGCCAGCCACTGACAGGAACACAGCGTGACCGTCAGGCAGGTCATTAGCGAGGAGGTTGCCACGAGCGACCTGGACAGTGGCGCAGGTACTGAAAACAGTAAAGACCAGGGTCGGTTTTTTCAACGAGCTCATTAAAGGGTTTCCTATGCACGACTCGGCATCTTGATTATCAGGCTAGAGTAAACGGCCTGCCCTGAACTCCTACTGAACATTTCCTTAACCCCTCCTGAATACCGCTTGGCAGGCCTTCGAGCCTTGCATGGCTATCCTGCGAGTTTGCAACGCGGCACACTAGCGACCATGACTGAACTTCCTCCTCTTCCCGCCTGCTGTACCTCACTGGACGCCTCCTGGCCCTTGCCGACTCCTTTGCCCGATACCCTCTGGCTGAGCACCCGGTTCGATCCCGGCCAACTGCTGGCGGGCGATTTCCAGCGCAGCGGCATCCAAGCACCGCCGAGCATCCAGCGCTCGGTGGCCAAGCGCCAAGCTGAATTCCTCGCCGGACGCCTATGCGCTCGGGCAGCCTTGTGGCAGCTCCAGCAGTTGGACTGGACTCCCGCTATCGGTGCCGATCGGGCACCGGTATGGCCGCCCCATATCAGCGGATCGATCACCCATAGCACCGGACGCGCCGCCGCCATCGTCGCCGACAAGCGCCATTGGCGGGCACTGGGAATGGACCTGGAAACCCTGCTCAGCGCCGAGCGTGCCAGCAAGCTGGCGGAACAGATCCTGACTCCCGCCGAGCTGCAGCGACGTGAACAACTGCCGGATGAACTGCAGGCCCTGGCCGTGACCTTGACGTTCTCGATCAAGGAAAGCCTGTACAAGACGCTTTATCCGCTGGTGCAAAAGAACTTCTATTTCGAACATGCCGAAGTACTGGACTGGAGCCCTGATGGCCAGGTACGCATGCGCCTGCTGACGGACCTGTCCGAGGAATGGCATCACGGCCGCGAGCTGGAGGGGCAATTTACCGTCGAGGACGAGCAATTGCTCAGCCTGATCGCCATCAAGGCCTGACCCCTTCCATTAACGGGGCTCCTGCTGGCGCGGCCAGGCCAGGCTGAAGCAGGCCCCCCCCAGGCTCTTGCTCCGGCCGATCAGGGCCCGGCCACCATGCCAATAGATGATGCGCCGCACGATCGACAGCCCCAGCCCATGACCGCCAGAGGCTCGGGTCCGACTGTCATCCAGGCGCAGGAAGGGCGTGAAGATCTTTTCCCAGGCACTTTCCGGTACCCCCGGACCGTCATCCTCCACATCTATACGGCAACGCAATTGCCCAACCTGATAGCTGACGGTCACCTGGGATTCGGCATGGCGCATGGCGTTGCCAACCAGGTTCTGCAACGCCCGATGCAGGTAGCGTGGTTCGGCTTCGACCCAGGTACCGTCACAATCGGCAGCAGACAGGCACAGGCCACACTGGACCTTGAGATTGGCGCGCAACGGCGCCAACTCGCTGATCACCTGGTTGATCAGTGCATGCAGGTCGATGCGCTGGAAATTCAAGGCGGGCGAGCCTTGCTCCAGTCGAGCGTAGGTAAGCATCTCGTCCACCAGGCGGTCGAGGTCCTGGATGTCGTTATCCATGCCATCCAGGTATTTCTGCCGCGCTTTGTCGTTACCTGCCGAGGCGATCATCTCCAGGCCGAAGCGCAGGCGCGCCACCGGGGTCCGCAACTCATGGGAAACCGCCCGGACCAGCTCGCGCTGGATCGCCAGCAATCGCTGCAAGTGCTCAGCCATGCCGTTGAATGCCGCCGCCAGGCGTCCCACCGAGTCAGCGCCCCTGGCCGGTACCCGGACCTCCAGGCTGCCTTTGGCGATCCGCGTAGCCGCCGCCTCCAGGCCATTGACTCGACGCTCCAGCTGGCGCACCAATAAATAGACGATCAGCCCAATCAAGCTAAGCCCCAGCACGGCAATCGATACCAGCCACTGCACCGGATAGGGGTTCATCTGGTACAGCGGGCCGATTTCCAGCACCCAGGGAGTGCCCGCCAGCCCGGCGAACACCCGGATCGAATCCCCTCCCTTGCCCAGCGCCATCACCGTATCGCCTTCAGCCACCCGGCGGCGCTGGTCGTCATCCATATCGGCGACATCCAGGGCAGACAAGTGCATATCGAAACCAAAGCCCTTGGCTTGCTTCAGGGCCGCCAGGCGCTCGGGCTGCTCTGCCACCGGATAACGCACCAGTTCATCGGCCAGCAGGTAGATGGTCGCCCGGGCCAGTTGCTCGCTGATCTGCTGCACCTCGGCACTGAGCAGCAACTGCTCCTTCTCGCTGACCAGTCGATAGACCCGGGCAGCGAACGGCCCCGTCTGCTCGACCAGCGCCTGGCCGCGCAGCACTCGACCACGCTGGCTACCATCCAGATCAGTCTGGCTGAAAGTCTTCAGGCTCAGAGGGATGCCCAGCAACCGTTCCCACACGGCCAGCGCCCGCCGCCGCTCGATCTCGCTCATGGGTTGCAGGTTGTCGGCCATCAGCGAAAAGGTGCCATGCGCCAGTCGCTCGCGGTACTGCTCGCTGCGCACCTGATTGAGCAGGTGCAAGGCCAGCACGCCGAGCAATGCCACCAGAATCAGTGCGGCGCACATACCGCCATAGATGCGCAGGAAGATCGAGTTCACAGGGGCATGTCGGCAGCGGCCTCGGGAACGAACAGGTACCCCTTGCTGCGGATGGTCTTGATCAACCGCGGATGCTCCGGGTCATCACCGATCTTCGGCCGGATGCGCGAGATCCGCACATCGATGGAGCGGTCCTGGCCGTCATAACCGATACCACGCAAGGCCGTGAAGATCTCTTCGCGGGACAGGATCCGCCCGGCGTTGGCCACCAGCAACCACAAAAGATCGAACTCGGCGCTGGTCAACTCGATGCCGGTGTCGCAGAGCCAGGCTTCGCGCAAGGCGTTATCCACCACCAGCGGACCGAATTGCAGGCGGCGAGTCTTCTCGGCCTGCGCTTCCGGAGCCTCGCTACGGCGCAGCAGCGCCTGGATCCGGGCCAATAACAGCCGCGGTCGCACCGGCTTGCACACATAGTCATCGGCCCCCTGGTCCAGTCCCATGATCTGGTCCATATCGTCGGTGCGCGCGGTGAGCATCAGGATCGGTCCGTCATAACGGTCACGCACCTTGCGACAGATGCTCAGCCCGTCCTCGCCAGGAAGCATCAGGTCCAGAATCACCAGGTCCGGTTGCTCGGCGATGATCCTCGCGGCAGCCAGGGCACCATCGCCCTCGATCGCCACTTGTAGTGCGTTGCTCTCCAGATACTCCCGGGTCAACTCAGCCAGACGCTGGTCATCCTCGACAATCAATATCCGCCAGGCTTCCTGCTCCACGCTCGACCTCTTCTTTGTCTTGTTGTCAGCATTCTGCACCCATCACTGCGTACATCTTTCTGTCATGAAAAAAGCCGATAACCGGCCCGAGGGAAGACACGCTTGGGGCAGTGGATCGCGACGGATTGTAGCAACCGGCGAAGCCTCTTATACAAGCGGTGAAAACGACTCGGTCAGGGAGATTTTTTGTGATAGGGTTCGCGCCCGCAAAAATCCGCCCCAGGCAATTTTCGCCCGCAAAAAACAGTGACAAACGGTTCCATGCAGTGGGACTGCGGGCTGCAAGAGTTTTACCCAAACCATGCACACTTTACGCACAAACTTATCCACAGGCCTTACGTTGCAACCACCCCCTAAACGCATTATCTTGTAGCCCGGCGGCAAAAAAACCCTACATCTAGGGTTTTCCCCAAAAAACCAAACACAATTCAGACAAGAAACTCAAGCGCTTTTCTTGCGCCCGTTTGGTTGAACCAATCGCTGTTTTAGAAGACCAACACCGCACGCGCGGATGGCACCGTTTTCTACCTCGTTCAGGAGAAGGCGGTACGGGTGTTGCAGCAAGAGATTGCCACCCATCAGGAACAAGATGCCGGAGCAGATCCCGGCATCCATGACTTCGGCATGGAAGCGGCGCCAAGAGCCCTTCCTGAACTGTCCCGAAGTCGTTATGCCGGCCCGCGCCGGTAATAGTGCTTCAGGACGGAACGGTGGGCACCTTATGGGTGCCCAAACAAACATAGAGAACGTGGAGAGACCCATGCAAACCGACACAACTCGCGAGAACCCGCAGGCCAATGCGCCGCAGGCCGCCGATTCCAACCTGGATCTGTCTGCTACCGCACCTGGCCAATTGCGCGTGATCAAGCGTAACGGCACTGTCGTCCCCTACACCGACGACAAGATCACCGTCGCTATCACCAAAGCGTTCCTCGCAGTTGAAGGCGGCACCGCTGCTGCCTCGTCGCGAATCCACGACACCGTGGCCCGCCTGACCGAACAAGTCACCGCGACCTTCAAGCGCCGCATGCCTTCGGGCGGCACCATCCACATCGAAGAGATCCAGGACCAGGTAGAACTGGCCCTGATGCGTGCCGGCGAGCAGAAAGTCGCTCGCGACTACGTGATCTACCGCGACTCCCGCGCCAAGGAGCGCGCCACCCGCTCTACCAGCGAAGAGCCGGTGAACGCTCACCCTTCGATCCGCATCTCCCGCGCCGACGGCAGCTTCGCTCCCCTGGACATGGGCCGCCTGAACACCATCGTCAGCGAAGCCTGCGAAGGGCTGGAAGAAGTCGACGGCGAGCTGATCCAGCGCGAGACCCTGAAGAACCTCTACGACGGCGTAGCCATCAAGGACGTCAACACCGCCCTGGTGATGACCGCCCGCACCCTGGTGGAGCGCGAGCCGAACTACTCGTTCGTCACCGCCCGCCTGCTGATGGATACCCTGCGCGCCGAAGCCCTGGGCTTCCTGGACGTCGCCGACAGCGCCACCCACCACGAAATGGCCGACCTGTACGCCAAGGCCCTGCCGGCCTACGTCGCCAAGGGTGTCGAGTTCGAACTGCTGAACCCGGTACTGGCTGAATTCGACCTGGAGAAACTCGGCAAGGCGATCAACCACGAGCGCGACCAGCAGTTCACCTACCTGGGCCTGCAGACCCTGTACGACCGCTACTTCATCCACAAGGACGGCGTGCGTTTCGAACTGCCACAGATCTTCTTCATGCGCGTGGCCATGGGCCTGGCGATCGAAGAGAAACAACGCGAAGACCGCGCCATCGAGTTCTACAACCTGTTGTCGTCCTTCGACTACATGGCCTCGACCCCGACCCTGTTCAACGCCGGCACCCTGCGTCCACAACTGTCCAGCTGCTACCTGACCACCGTTCCGGACGACCTGTCGGGCATCTACGGCGCCATCCACGACAACGCCATGCTGTCGAAATTCGCTGGCGGCCTGGGTAACGACTGGACCCCGGTACGTGCCCTGGGCTCGTACATCAAGGGCACCAATGGCAAGTCCCAAGGTGTCGTGCCGTTCCTGAAAGTAGTCAACGACACCGCCGTCGCGGTCAACCAGGGCGGCAAGCGCAAGGGCGCGGTCTGCGCCTACCTGGAAACCTGGCACCTGGACATCGAGGAATTCCTCGAGCTGCGCAAGAACACCGGTGACGACCGTCGCCGTACCCACGACATGAACACCGCCAACTGGATCCCGGACCTGTTCATGAAGCGCGTCTTCGATGACGGCAAGTGGACCCTGTTCTCGCCAAACGAAGTACCCGATCTGCACGACCTGACCGGCAAGGCCTTCGAAGAGCGCTACGAGTACTACGAAGCCCTGACCGAGTACAACAAGATCAAGGTATTCAAGACCATCCAGGCCAAAGACCTGTGGCGCAAGATGCTGTCGATGCTGTTCGAGACCGGCCACCCATGGCTGACCTTCAAGGACCCATGCAACCTGCGCTCGCCGCAGCAGCACGTGGGCGTGGTCCACAGCTCGAACCTGTGCACCGAGATCACCCTGAACACCAACAAGGACGAGATCGCCGTCTGCAACCTGGGCTCGATCAACCTGCCGAACCACATCGTCGACGGCAAGCTCGATACCGCCAAGCTGGCACGCACCGTCAAGACTGCCGTGCGCATGCTCGACAACGTGATCGACATCAACTACTACTCGGTTCCGCAAGCACAGAACTCGAACTTCAAGCACCGCCCAGTAGGCCTGGGCATCATGGGCTTCCAGGATTCGCTGTACCTGCAGCACATCCCGTACGGTTCGGATGCCGCGGTGGAGTTCGCCGACAAGTCCATGGAAGCGGTCAGCTACTACGCGATCCAGGCCTCCTGCGACCTGGCCGACGAGCGCGGTTCCTACCAGACCTTCGAGGGTTCCCTGTGGTCCCAGGGCATCCTGCCACTGGACAGCCAGCAGATCCTGATCGAGGCCCGTGGCGCCAAGTACATCGACGTCAACCTGGAAGAGTCCCTGGATTGGGCGCCGATTCGCGAGCGCGTCAAGAAAGGCATCCGTAACTCGAACATCATGGCCATTGCGCCGACCGCGACCATCGCCAACATCACCGGCGTATCGCAGTCGATCGAGCCGACCTACCAGAACCTGTACGTGAAGTCGAACCTGTCGGGCGAGTTCACCGTGATCAACCCATACCTGGTGCGCGACCTCAAGGCTCGCGGCCTGTGGGACTCGGTCATGATCAACGACCTGAAGTACTACGACGGTTCCGTGCAGCAGATCGAGCGTATCCCGCAAGAGCTGAAGGACCTGTACGCCACCGCGTTCGAAGTCGAGACCAAGTGGATCGTCGATGCCGCCTCCCGCCGCCAGAAGTGGATCGACCAGGCTCAGTCGCTGAACCTGTACATCGCCGGCGCTTCGGGCAAGAAGCTGGACGTGACCTACCGCATGGCTTGGTACCGTGGCCTGAAAACCACCTACTACCTCCGCGCCCTGGCCGCCACCAGCACCGAGAAGTCCACCATCAACACCGGCAAGCTGAATGCTGTATCCAGCGGCGGTGACCATGGCGACAGCTCGATCCTGGCAGCCCCAGCCGGTCCTGCTCCAGTGCCGAAGGCTTGCGCCATCGACGAGCCGGATTGCGAAGCTTGCCAATAAGCTGAACCGACAGGTGCCCCACGGGCACCTGCACCAACCCCCGATATGCCACCGGTGTATCGGGGGTTTTCTTTTGCCTGATCCCAGCACTCCTTGCTTGCACCGGCCTGCTGGCGACCCAGCTCACTGCATGCCTTACCGCTCCCCAAAGAGCAGGGACGAATACCAAAACGCGGGCATGAAAAAGCCCCTCGGGGAGGGGCTTCTTGTCCAGCGCGTCAGCGACCCCGCATCAGGTCATCTGGATGGTGGTCTGCATGATGGTGCTCTGGGTAGAGATGGTCTTGGCGTTCGCCTGATAGTTGCTCTGGGCCTTGATCAGGTTCACCAGCTCGTTGGTCAGGTTGACGTTGGACTCTTCCAGGGCGTTGGACTGGATTGAACCCAAGGTACCAGTCTTGGGGGCGTCATAACCTGGAATACCCGAGGAGTAGGTTTCTTTCCATTGGGTGCCGCCTACCGGCTGCAGACCCTGCTCGTTGGTGAAGCTGGCCAGGGAGATCTGGCCGATCGCCTTGGTCTGCTCGTTGCTGAAGTTGGCGAGCAGGACGCCGGTGCCATCGATCGTCAGGTTGGTGATCTGGCCAGTGGAATAGCCATTCTGCGCGATCACCGTGCGGTTGTTGTCACCGAGCACCGAGCCGGTCTTGGTCATGTCGATGCTGACCCCGGCCGGGGCCGGCTTGGCGCCGTTAGGGGTGAAAACGCCGTTGGTCACAGTACCTGGTGTCCAGGCTGTGGCAGACATGACAATTTTGTTACCACTCACAGTGAATGGGCTTACGAGAGGTGCAGCCGGGGGCGTGATGGAAGCCAGCTTGCCCGATGAGTCGAAGTTGATGGTGATCGGCGACTGCATTGGGTTATTGAAAGCCGTACCGTTCGGGTTGCGCCCCTCGACCAGGGTATAGGTCTGCCACTGGTTAGGACCGGTCTTGATCATGTACTGGTCCATGATGTGCTTGTTGCCCTGGGTATCATAGATCGGGGTACTGAACTGCTTGGTATAGGTAGTGTTGTCAGTAGGGTCGAACTTGTAGGTCGCAGCTGCCGTATTGATGACATCAGCGCTGGAGTTCAGGTTGATGGTCGAGGAGATCGCGTCGGTTGGCTTTGGCGGCAGGTTCGAGGTATCGATCCGCAGGTCGGTCAGCACGCCATTGATGATCTTGCCGTTGTCATCCACGCCATAGCCCTGCAGGCGGGCAGTGCCATCACTGTTGGTGATGTAGCCTTCCTTGTCGGTCTTGAAGGTACCGGCACGGGTATAGGACAGCGAACCATTGGTGCTCAGCACGAAGAAGCCCTGACCCTGGATGCCCATGTCCAGCACGTTGCCAGTGTTGTTGATATCACCGTTGGTGAACTGCTGGGAAACGTTGGCCAGGCGCACGCCGTTGCCCACCACCTGGGTACCGCTGCCCAGTTTGGTGGCCGAATACACGTCGGCGAACTCTGTCCGGGACGACTTGAAGCCGGTGGTCGCCACGTTGGCAATGTTGTTACCAGTCACATCCAGTTGTTTGCTGGCAGCGTAGAGGCCGCTAAGGCCGACGTTGAAAGACATATTCCACTCCTTTTGCCGCTAGTCGGCTCTAGATACCAATAGTTTGAACTTTGGACAGCCCGACCGGGCTGCTCATGCCTGCCAGGTTCAGCATCAACTCTCCACCGGTCTGACTGATGGTGACGCTGTTGACCGTGGCCGGCAGGTAGGTGACCAAGGCTGTGCCCTTGCCATCGATAGTCGTGCTGGCCTTGAAGCTGTAGTTGCCCGGCGCGGCCTTGGTCCCGTCGGTCTTGGTGCCATCCCAGACAAAACTGGCGTTGCCAGCCTTCTGGCTGCCCATGTCGATGGTCTTGACGATGTTGCCGTCCTTGTCGGTGATGGTCATGGTCACCGAACTGACGCTGGCCGGGATAGTCACCGAGCCCGTCATGCTCTTGCTGGTGTCGACCTGGGTGGTACCGCTCTGGACGATCACCGAACGCCCCACCAGGGAAGAGGCCTGCAAGGCCTGGGAGGACTTGTAGTTGCCCGTGATGGAGTTCACCGAATCATTGAGGGTGGTAATCCCCTCCAGGGTCGAGAACTGCGCCAACTGGGCAACGAACGCGCTGTTGTCCTGCGGGTCCAATGGATTCTGGTTCTTCAGCTGGGTCACCAGCAACTTGAGGAACGCATCCTTGCCCAGGGCCTTCTTGCCTGTGGCGCTGTTGGTCGCCGCGGCAATGCCATCGGCACTGGTATTCGCGGTTTTCTTCGACGAATTGGCCAACACATCCTTGAGGGATGGGGCGGTAGTGGTATCAGTAACGCTCATCGAATTCGCCCCTTATCACTGACCGAGGGTCAGGACCTTCTGCATCATGGTTTTGGCGGTATTCATCATTTCAGCGTTGGTCTGGAACGAGCGACTGGCAGAAATCATGTCGGCCATCTCTTCCACCACATTGACGTTGGGGTAATAGACATACCCCTTGGCGTCGGCAGCCGGATGATTGGGCTCGTAACGGGGCTCGAGATTGCTTTGGTCCTCCACCACGCCCAGCACCTGTACCCCTTGGCCGGCGGCATCCTGGTTCTGGAACAGCGAGCCACTGCCACCGCCCTGGGCGTTCTGGAACATGGTGGCGAACACCGGGTGACGAGCGCGATAGGTCTGGTCGATGCTCGACGACACGCTCTCGGCGTTGGCGATGTTACTGGCAACGGTGTTCAGACGAGTGGTCTGGGCGCTCATGCCACTACCGGCAATATTGAAAACACTGGCAAGGGACATGGATTACTCTCCGCGCAGGGCTGCAACCAGCCCTTTGAATTTGCTGTTGAGCAGCGTGAAGCTGGCCTGGAAGTCCACCGAGTTCTGCGCATAGTTCGACTGCTCGAGCTGGGCATCCACAGTGTTCTGGTCGATCGAGGGCTGCATCGGCGTGCGATATTGCAACGACTCGTCGCCCTGGCTCAGCCCCTGGGCTTCGATGTGTCGGTTATTGGTCAGGTTCAAGGCAAAGCTGCCGTTCTTGGTCTTGTCGACCTGATCGGCGAGCACAGCTGAGAAGTCCAGGTCCCGAGCCTTGTAGTTAGGGGTATCGGCGTTGGCAATGTTGTTGGCCAGCACCTCGGCGCGCCTGGCGCGAAAGCCAAGAGCCTGTTCGTGGATACCGAGCGCTTTATCGAAGCTGATGCTCATGTCGGGAAACCTTTGGGAGACCTGATTTTTCGTTACCCTGAACTTAGCAAACTGCGTGCCAAGCCAATAAACCCCCATTTTCCGGGGCTTTCCCGGTAGTGACAAAGCGGCAAATGCCAGAAAAGCGGCAACGAATTTCCGCGAAGCGCCGGCAAAGCGGCAATCACCCAGCCTCCTCCCGCTCTCCCGGCAACAAACGGCAGGCACAAAAAAGGAGGCTCGAAAGCCTCCTTTTTCATTACAGCGGTCGCAGATCACTTCGCCTGGTAGATGATCCCCGGATTGCACTGCACCATCTGGTAATGGTCCGGCAAGCCATTGAGGGCTTCCGATGCCCCCAGGAACAGGTAGCCGCCCGGCTTCAATGTGCTGTGAATGCGCATCAGGATGTCCTTCTTGACCTCGGCCGAGAAGTAGATCAATACGTTGCGGCAAAACACGATGTCGAACTTGCCAAGACTGGCATAGCTGTCCAGCAGGTTGAACGAACGGAACTCCACGCGACTCTTGATCGGTGCCTTGACCACCCAGCGCCCCGGTCCCTTGGGGTCAAAATAACGCTGCAGGCGATCGGCCGAAAGGCCACGCCCAATGGCCAGGCTGTCGTACTCGCCGGTCTTGCAATTGTTGAGCATGGTTCCCGACAGATCGGTAGCAACGATCTGCACCCCCATCTTCAACTGGCCCATGTTGCTGCGCTCGAACTCATCGATGGACATCGATAGCGAATAGGGTTCCTGCCCCGAAGAACAGGCCGCGGACCAGATCCGCAAGCGCTGGTTGGGGTTGGCCCTAATCGCCTCGGGGAGCACCTTGTTCTTCAACACCTCGAACGGATAGGTGTCGCGAAACCACAAGGTTTCGTTGGTCGTCATGGCATCCACGACCATCTCGCGCAAGCCACCACGAGGCTGGGTCTGGATACGCTGGACCAGCTCACCCAAGGTTTTTATACCTTGCTGCTCCATCAATTTGTTGAGACGGCTCGAGACCAGATATTGCTTGTTTTCCCCGAGCAAAATACCACAGGCTTTTTCCAGGAAGACCCGGAACTGTTCAAAATCCAAATTACCCGTAGACAATGCTGCCGCCTCTTAAATCTATGTCCACCAAGGGCTGTTGCCCTCAGCTGTGGTCTGCTGCTTTGATCCGGTCAACAACCCGGGATGCCAGGTCATCAGGACGGAACTTGGCAAGGAAGTCATCGGCACCGACCTTCTTCACCATCGCCTGATTGAACACCCCTGACAACGAAGTATGCAGGATGATATTAACCTGGCAAATAAATAGGGCATATTAGATAATCTGTCTCCATGAAAATAGATGCCCGTAAACTCAGCCCCCAAGAACAACGTGAAAAGCGCTCCACGGCCCTACGCATGCGTGAGCAGGGTTACACCTACAAGGCTATTGGCGAAGCGGTTGGTGTTCACCCCCGCACTATTGCTCACTGGGCGCAGGTCGCAGAACATAAAGGCGAAAAGGCTGCCATTGCCGGCGGCCAGCGTGGTGTGCGCCAGGGTGATCGCCGCAGTTTGAGCTCCAGCCAGGAAGTGCTGATTCGCACCTTGATGACCGATAAGATGCCCGACCAACTCAAGCTCGGCTTTGCGCTCTGGACGCGTGATGCGGTGCGAGAACTGATCCGCCAGCGCTGTGGTTTTCTCATGCCGGTTCGAACGGTTGGTGAATACCTCAAGCGTTGGGGCTACACCCCGCAGCGCCCACTGCATCGGGCTTATCAGCAGAAACCTGAAGTGGTTCAGCACTGGCTGGATAATGAATATCCACGCATCGCACAGCGGGCCAGGGCTGAGAATGGTGAGATTCAGTGGGGCGACGAAACCGGTATGCGCAGTGACAGCCATGCTGGCCGCAGCTACGCCCCTATTGGCGAAACGCCGGTGCGCCTGGTCAGCGGCAGTCGTTTTTCCACCAACATGATTTCCACCGTGACCAATCGGGGCAAACTGCGCTTCATGCTGTATCGGGAAACGCTGACAGCCCCAGTGCTGATTCGCTTCCTGAGTCGCCTGATTCGCGATGCTCAGGGCCGCAAGGTGTTCCTGATTCTCGACAACCTGCGCGTACACCACAGCAAAAAGGTGAGCGCCTGGGTTGGCGACCGCAAAGAGCAAATCGAACTGTTCTTCTTGCCGGCCTACGCCCCGGAGTTGAACCCTGACGAGTATTTGAATTGTGATTTGAAACATCAGGTTCGCACGGGCTTGCCGGCGCGTAATCAGGACGAACTGGAAAGGCGTGTTCGCTCGGTCATGAGACGATTGCAATTACGCCCTCAAAGAATCCGTTCTTATTTCCGGCATCCACGTATCGCCTACGCAGCATGATTTGGTGTATTTGATTGCCGGGTTAATATGCAGCTTTTGCATGCGTGGATCATTACGTATCTCGGCCGTGAGGGTGTAACCGTCCATTTCAGGCATCTCGATGTCGGAAATCATCATGAGGAATTCCTCCTCCGGCTTCTTCCCTTCATCCACCAGCTTGCGCAGGTAATCCAGCGCCTGCCGTCCATCGTTCAATGCCACTACCTCGACGCCCACGGTCTGCAGGCAACGAGTGACCTGCTTGCGGGCCACCGACGAATCGTCAACGGTCAGCACACGCAGGGAAATTGCCTTGTGCTGGGTCTCGACATCCACCACGCCGACCGAGATCGCCTCGGAGGTAGGCGCGACTTCCGCCAGGACCTTCTCCACGTCGATGATTTCGACCAGTTGGTTATCCACCCGGGTCACCGCCGTCAGGTAATGATCGCGTCCGGTGCCCTTGGGCGGCGGATGGATTTCTTCCCAGTTCATGTTGACGATGCGTTCTACCGAGCGCACCAGGAACCCCTGGGTCTTGGTGTTGTACTCAGTGATGATGACGAACGGGTTGCTCTGGTCCTGCAAGCCACCAGAACCCGTAGCCATTGCCAGATCCAGGATCGGAATGGTCGCCCCTCGAATATTCGCGACACCGCACACCACAGGACTGGATTTGGGCATCAGGGTCAACTTGGGGCACTGCAGCACCTCGCGAACCTTGAATACGTTGATCCCATAGAGCTGCTCGCCGTCCAGACGGAACAGCAGCAGCTCCAGGCGATTCTGCCCAACCAGTTGCGTGCGCTGGTTTACCGAATCCATTACACCAGCCATGCCCAGACTCCCCAAAGCTTTAAGATCCGACGCACGCTCATTGCTAAACGGCACGGCGCTTGCTTTTTAACTGTTATGAACGCCAAAACGACATTTTTTCGACGCCTGACATCGCAAAGCCGCCAATTACTCTGCGGCCTTGCCATGTTGTGCATTTTAAACCCTGGCGGCCCTGCCGTTGCTGATTCGGTCACCCTGCCTGATTTGCTTATCGGCGTGACTCAAGGGTTTCTTGAATTCACGGTAGAAGACTACCTGGCTACCAGTCAAACGGAAGGACGCTACGAAATCCAAGTCAATCAGCTGGATCCTCGGATGCGCATGCCTGCCTGCGACAAGGAATTGACAGCCACCCTGGAAAGCCCGGCACAACCGCTGGGTCGGGTAACCGTCAAGGTCCGCTGCGACGGGGGGTCGCCTTGGACGGTATTCGTCCCGGCACAGGTCAAGCTATTTCGTGAAGTGGTCACCAGCGTTCGCCCTCTCAAACGCACAGCCATCATCGAGCCAGAGGATGTCGCGCTGCGCGAACGAGATATCAGCCAGGGCGGCCAGAGCTACCTGACCTCGCTTGACCAGGCCATTGGACAGAAACTTGTCCGACCAATGGTCGCAGATCAAGTCATCAGCCTTGCCCACCTGGAGCAGGCCGAGGTGGTACGCAAGGGTGATCAGGTGGTGATATCGGCACGCAGCGGCAGCTTGAATGTAAGAATGCCAGGGGAAGCGTTGTCCAACGGAGGACTGAGTGAGCAAATCAGGGTGAAGAACCTGAACTCGCAGCGAGTGATCAAGGCCCGTGTCATAGCGCCAGGCCAGGTAGAAGTGGCGATGTAGATAACTGGCGCTCGCCCTGCTCGTTCCCTAAACTGTGGTCACGAACTTGGGTTGCCGATAACTGCGTTGGCTTGCCGACAATTGAGCCTAAAGTTTTTCACGATATGGCCGAGAACATGGCAAGCGTCCAAATACCCAGAGGTTTTCTTCATCATGGTCATCGACTTCAGCCGTTTGAACAGTTCCCCTTCACTGACAGGCAGTACGCGTACCAGCGCCAGCAAGGAAACCGGCGATGCCGGCAAATCCGCGCCGCTGACGACTTCGGCCGAGACCAGCAAAAGCGGGGAATCGGTCCACCTCAGCAATGAGGCCCAACAGTTGCAACGAATCACTGACAAGCTGCGCGATCAGCCTGTTGCCGACAAAGCCCGAGTGGCAGAGTTGAAGCAAGCCATTGCCGATGGCAGCTACAAAGTCGACAGCAACCGTATAGCCAGCAAACTGCTCAACTTCGAAGCCCTGCGCTAGCCACAGGCTTGCGCCAGGCTTTTGGACGCTTAATCCCCAAGGCCAGCCATGCACGATACCAATCTACTGCAACTGATCAACGACGACCTTGCTCCAGCTCAACAACTGCTGGAGTTGCTCAGAGCCGAATCCCTAGCCCTGCATGGCCGCGATATGCCACTGCTGGAAGACATTCTGGCGCAAAAGCAGGCGTTGATCGTCTTGCTGGAGCAGCATGGCCGCAAGCGCACATTGCTTCTGGACAGCCTCGGCCTGCCAGCCAATCGCGAAGGCCTCGAACAGGTAGCCAGCCATTCCAGCCTGGGCGAACAGCTGCTGGAACAAAGCGACCTGCTGACCCAACTCCTCACGGACTGCCAGGCTACCAACGAGCTCAATGGCCGCTCGATCCAGATCCAGCAGGCCACCACCGCCAACCAGCTGAAAATCCTCAACGGCGGCGAACCTCCAGCACTCTATGACGCCCGCGGCTCCACCTCGATGCTTGCGAAGCCCCGCCCACTCAGTCAGGCTTAGGCCGCAAAAATGAGCGCGTGCTACCAAGCCGCAAAACATGCTGGCAGAATGCCAGCAATTGCGTGTAGTCGTATTCTGTCTGGAGATTGATGAACCGTGTTCAATGCCTCAAACGCGGAAGATGCTCCGCAACCGCCCAAGGTGCTTACCACTGCACTGGAGATTTCCTCCAACCTGCGGTTGCTACAAGAGAGCCATGACCCTCTGATCATCACCTTCCACGAGCGCAGCCAGCGCTTTCAAAGCTATATGGTGGAAGTGGATCGCGACGACAACATGATCGCGCTCGATGAAATGATCCCCCGCGATGGCGAGCGTTTCATGCTGGCTGGCGAACCGTTTCGCGTTGAAGGGTTCCATGAAGGCGTCCGCATCGCCTGGGAAAGCAATGGCGTACCGACCCTGGATGAATCCAACGGTGGCCGCTGCTATCGCACCACCCTGCCGGACGAAGTGGTCTACCACCAGCGCCGCAATGCCTTCCGCGCAGCCCTGAAGCTGGCACAACTGGTAGATATCGAACTCGGCGGCGACAAGCTCAAGTCGCCACTCACCGGCAAACTGCTGGATATCTCCGCCACAGGCTGCAAGCTGCGCTTTGATGGTGAGATTTCTGCACGCCTGCAACTGGGCCAGGTCTACGAGCGCTTCATCGCCGCCCTGCCCTTTGGCAGCATGACCGCCCCGGTGGAACTGCGCTACCTGCACTATGAAGAAAGGATCGACACCACCTTCGCCGGTGTACGCTTCCACAACATGAGCGGCCTGGTACAGCGCCAGGTAGAGCGCTTCGTCTACCAGTTGCAGCGTGAAGCACGCCGCTTCGACAAAGACGACATCTAGTCATCGAAGCCTTATGAACAACGGGCAGTCGCCGCCAGGCACTGCCCGTTTTTCATTCCCGGGGTTTTGTCTCGCCAAGCTCCTCGACTGCTGCCTCCTGCGCTGTCGGCACCTCGGCCACAGGCTCTTCGCCTGGCACGGCATCCTCTGCCGGGGCGACTTGCATCTGGTCCTGCCCCACTTGCTCGTCCACCCGCGGATCGAGGGCCGCGACCAGCGGTGAACTGGACATGCTGTCCGGCATCGCCACGTGATGCAGCGGAGCGTCGTCGACCTGATGCAGGTTGGTCACGGCCTTCGGCCGTATCCGCCAGACCAGCACCAGCGCAAAGAAACAGAAGAAGGCATAGAGCATCTGGCTGCCGAACAACTTCATCAACACCCCTGCCGCCAAAGGCCCGATGCTTGCCCCCACGCCATAGGTCACTAGCAGCATCGCCGTCAGCGACACCCGCCGATCACCCTCGACATGGTCGTTGGAAAACGCCACAGCCAGCGGATAAAGACAGAACTGCATCAGGGAGCAGAGAACCCCCAGGATGAACAACACCTCCAAAGGCACTGTAGGCAAGAGGGCCAGCGGCAAGGCCATCACCGCCAGGAACAAGGCGAAGCAGCGAATCAGCAGCGCCCGGTCAAAGCGGTCCGACAACCACCCCAGGGGCCATTGCACGAGCAGCCCGGCAAAGATGCAGCTCCCCATGAACAGGCCCACCTGCTCGGTACTCAGGCCCTGCTGCGAGGCATAGAGCGGCGCCAGGCCATAGAACGAACCGACGATCAGCCCTGACCCCAAAACCGTGCTCAAGGACTGCGGGACGCGCTTGATGAAGAAACGCGGCTCCATCGGCGCCGGACGCAGGGGCGCTGGGTGGATCCGCCGAGTCATCGCCACCGGCACCAGGCACAGCGCAAAACACAGCGCCACCAGCATCAGCAGCTCCAGCCCCAGAGCCGGATGCAGGACCAGGATCAGCTGCCCCAGGACCAGTCCCAGGTAGGACGCGATCATGTAGCCGCTGAAGACCACGCCACGCTGCTTGGCATCGGCCTGCTCGTTGAGCCAGCTCTCAATGACCATGTACTGGCACATCATCCCCAGGCCAACGATCATCCGCAGCACCAGCCAGGCGGGCAACCAATTCACCAACCCATGCCCAAGCACCGCCGCACCGACGATCCCGGCACAGGTGGCATAGGCCCGGATATGCCCGACCCTGGCGATCAGCCGGTGCCCCAGCTTGCCCCCCAGAACCAGGCCAAAATAGTTGGCCGCCATCAAGGCACCGACCCACAGGCCGTCGACATGATCGGCCGCCAGGCGCAAGGCCAGGTAGGTACTGAGCAAGCCCGAGCCGATCAACATCATCAGCGAGGCGAAATACAGCGCGCGAAAGGATTTCCAGATCTGGCGCATCGGCGTTCCGGGCGGCTCCTTGAATGAAGTTCCGGACCCTCGGAAGAGGGTCCGGCCAGCGACGGTTCGGTTATGCCTGGGCCGCTAGTACACGCCGTTCCCAGGGGGTGATTTCATCAAAGAAGCTGGTCAACTCCATGGTTTTCGAAGCGATGTAGCCTTCGATGAACTCATTGCCGAACAGTTCCCTGGCCAACTGGCTGCGCTTGAGGCGCTCCAGTGCCGCATGCAGGGTACAAGGCAGCGACAGGCTGTCCGGCACCTCGAATTCGCCCTGGATGGCAGCCGTTGGCGCCAGCTCGTTCTCGATACCATGCAAACCGGCTGCCAGGCTGGCAGCAATGGCCAGGTACGGGTTGGCATCCGCCCCCGGCAAGCGATTTTCCACTCGCCGCGCCACAGGTGAACTGGCGGGAATACGCAGCCCTGCGGCGCGATTGTCGTGGGACCAGCAGGCATTGTTCGGCGATGCGTAGGGATGGCACAGGCGCTGGTAGGAGTTCACATTGGGCGCAAACAACGCAGTGAAATCCGCCAGGCCAGCCTGCAGGCCGCCAATAAAATGATGGAACATAGCCGTCGGTTGCCCGCAATCGTCACTGAAAACGTTACGGCCGCTACCAATCTCCACCAGGCTCTGATGAATGTGCATGGAACTGCCGGGCGTGTGGGCCAACGGCTTGGCCATGCAGACCACGATCAAGCCATGCTTGAGCGCAACCTCCTTGAGCAGATGCTTGAACAGGAACGTCTGGTCCGCCAACAGCAACGGATCACCATGCAACAGATTGATCTCGAACTGGCTGACGCCCATCTCGTGCATGAAGGTATCGCGAGGCAGGCCCAAGGCGGCCATGCACTCGTAGACTTCGTTGAAGAACGGTCGCAGTCCATTGTTGGAGCTGACACTGAACGCGGAGCAGCCATCTTCTCGACGGCCGTCCTTGCCGACTGGCGGCTGGAAGGGCCGCCCCGGATCTTCGTTGGGGGCGAACACGAAGAACTCCAGTTCGGTGGCCACCACCGGTGCCAGGCCCAGCGCTGCATAGCGGGCAATCACCTGCTTGAGCTGGCCCCGGGTCGATAGCCGCGAGGATTCGCCACTGAGCTCGTCTGCATCGCAGATGGCCAGCGCCCGTGGAGTCTCGCTCCAGGGCAGGCGATGAATCTGCCGCGGGTCGGCGGTAAGCGCCAGGTCGCCGTCGTCGCTGCCATAGAAACGCGCGGGCGGATATCCGCCCATGATGCATTGCAGCAGCACCCCACGAGCCATCTGCAAGCGCCGCCCTTCGAGGAATCCCTCGGCGGTCATTACCTTCCCCCGCGGTACGCCATTCAAATCCGCAGTAACACATTCGATTTCATCAATGCCCGTCAATCGCTCGGCGAGTGAACTGTGGCCATCGGTTGTCATGACTCAATCCTTGTTGTTATACGAGCCGCGAACGGCGACCCGTACAAAATACGCATCACCCGTTCGGGATTTCAAGCAGGGCAGAACAAAATCCCGGACATGCCTGTCCCCGCCAATACCTGCGTATTCACGACCGGCGCCAGGCACGAACGTCCGCTCATTCAAACAATGGAGTAGGCTCGGTCGGTGATTGTGAGCCAGGCCGCTGGAGGCCCACATGCTGGGGAATCTTGCCGACATCGACCTGCGGATGCTGCGGGTATTCTGCGCCATCGTCGAAGCCGGGGGCTTTACGGCTGCCCAGGCCAGGCTCAACACCAGCCTGTCGCGACTGAGCGTCGTGGTTCGTGATCTCGAGGAGCGCCTGGGCTATTCCGTGTGCCGGCGAGGCAGCAGCGGCTTCCAACTGACCGACCAGGGCCAGGAATTGTTCGAGGCGACACAATTGCTGTTCGCCGATATCGAGCGCTTTCGCCAACACGCCAACCGACTTGCGCCCAACGCACGCGAACACTTGCAGATAGGCAGCGTCGACAGCCTGATCAGCCTGCCCTGCGCTCCGCTTCCCCTGGCCCTAAAACACCTGCGCCAACGCCTGCCACAGGTGCGCCCGAACCTGCACCTGATGCGTCCCGACGAACTGGAACAAGCGGTACTCGATGAGCGCCTGCACCTGGCCATCGGAGCGTTCCACCATCAACTGTCGGGCTTGAACTACCAGCCGCTGTTCGATGAGGAACAGAACCTGTACTGCGCCAAAGGACATCCGCTATTCGCCTGCCATGATGCGCAACTGAGCCTGGAACACATTTGCGCCGCGGACTATGTCGGCCGGGGCTACATGGCGGAAAACCAGCGTCCCCACGACCTGCACTTCAACCAGGCCATCAATGCCTACAGCATGGAAGCCATTGCCACCCTGATCTTCTCCACGGCCTACCTGGGCTACCTGCCCAGCCACTATGCCGCCAACTGGGTGGCCCAAGGCCAATTGCGCGCCCTGCTACCTGAGCGCCTGGCGTATCGCTCGAGCTTCCATTGCATTACCCGCCAGGGCCAAGAACCACGGACGGCACTGGCCACCTTCCTGGATTGCCTGGAGCTGGCTGGACAACAGCTGGGCAACCGCCAACAGCGGCTGAGCGAGGGTCAGGGCAGGTAGAGCTTGAACAAGCCACCACCCAACGGACCACCATTGCTGATCCGGGTATGCCCGCAAACGCCATTGCGCTGGTGCAGCTCAGCGATGCGCCCGGCAAAATACAGCCCCAGGCCGGTACTGCCACTGCTTTGATTGATGCCCTGCATGTACTCGGCCTGCCGCTCGATCATCGCCTGGGGGTAGCCTTCGCCATCGTCGTTGATCGACAGCACCACCTGGCCTTCTTCGTCGCTGACACTGATCAAGAGCGCATGGCGAGCATGCCGGATCGAGTTGTTGATGCAGTTGGCCAATACCGAGGCGATCAGCTCACGATCGAAGAAACCCAGGGGGCTCAGCGGATCGACCTCATAGGTGGCAGAGATCCCGCGGCTCTTGAACACTTCCTGGTGACTCACCAGCTGCGCTTCGATGAAGTCGTCCAATTCATGGTAGGCCGGCTGCAACGGCAGTTGATTGACCCCCAGCTTGTACAGCCCCAACAGCTGCACCAGCATGCCGTTGAGGTGCGCGAACTCATAGTCGATCACTCCCTGTTCGGCAGGCAACTGCTCGGCTGGCAGACGCGCCAGCCATTGGGAATGGGCCTGCATCAGCATGGCCAGGGAGTTCTTCATGTCATGTACGGTGGAGGCGATCACCGTGGAAAAGTCGAGCGCCTGTTGCTTTTCGATCATTCGCCAAACGCCTTGCTTCGCAGCTTCTGGTAGCGCGGATAACGCGCGTCGGTATCGGGCATCATGCCGACCATTTTCAGGCACGCCTGGCATTCCTCCAGGAGCGCCGCATCCGGGTTGGCGTCGGCACCATGCAACAGCGACTGCGCCATGTTCAGGGCAATACTGATGTTCTTGGGTTGCATGGCCAGGGCCTTGCGGAACAGCTCCCGGGCCTCGGCCAGGTTGCCGGCCTTGTAGCTGCGCACGCCCTGGCGGTTGATATCGGCCGCCGCATTGGAAGAACTGAGGATAGTCGGGTCGTCGGTCAGCTTGGCAATGTTCTGCATGACTTTCGGATCGTCACCGTAGATTTCCGCACAGTTCTTGAGCATCGAAGCACCAGCACTGGCCTGCCCCAGCATCTGCAACTGCTTGGCCACCAGCAGCGCCGCTTCAGGGCTCATGAACTGCTCCATGCCTTCGAGCCGCTGCAAGGCCTGTTCGGTGAGCTTGTCGGCGGTCTCGGCATCATTGAGCAGCAAGCTGGTGGCCTTCATCAGCCGCGCGCGGATCTGCAAGCCAGGATCGGTGGGGTTTTCCTTGGCCACAGCGCTCAGCGTCTGGTTGATCTCCAGCCGGGTACGGGTATCCAGGCCGCGCTCACTGCCCTTGCTGATCAGCGCATGGGCCAGGCCCAGGTTGCTTTCCGGGTCCTTGAAACGCGATTGCGCCCCCTGGCTGACCGCCTGGCGATACGCCCTGGAGGCGCTGTCGAAGTCTTCGTTGGCCATGGCCAGCTTGCCCAGCAACGCCTGGCGCCGAGGGGCCAGCGGCGACAAGCGCACCGCTTCCTCGAGCACGTTCTGCGCGCGCTTGGTATCGCCTTCGGCCACCAGCACATCGGCCAGGCCGTCATATAGGCCCGGCATCATCGGGAAAGTCTTCAGCGCCTTCTCATACACCGCCTTGGCCTCGGTGACCTGGCCACGCTTGAACAGCAAGCGACCCAGGCCGACATAGGCCCAGGGCAGCGGCCGATCCGCCAGGATGCTGTTGTACAGGCGCTCCAGCGGCTCGTTCTGGTTCATGTCGCGCAAGGCGTCGGCCCGGTAGCGCAGGCACAGCGGCGCATAACGCGGATCTTGCTTGCACAGGGTGACGCAGGCGTTAAGCACTTCCACCGGCTTGCCCCGGTCCAACGCCTGGAGGATCGGCTTGAGCAAAGCCTTGCGTTGTTGCAGTCGCTCCAAGCGCTGGGCCAGGCCGGAGCGGTTGAAGGGTTTGGTCAGGTAGGCATCAGGTTCGTGCTCCAGGGCGCTGAGCACCATGGCCTGGCTACTTTCGGCAGTGACCATGAGGAATACGCTCTCATGGCTGATGAGCTTTTCCATCATCAGGTCTTCGAGCACCTGCTGGCCGTTTTTCTTGCCGTCGCCCAGGTGGTAGTCCTGCAAGATGAAGTCATAGCGTTTCTGCGCGCACATGCGCAGGGCCTGCTCCCCCGAGTCGGCGGTATCCACGTCCTTGACGCCCAGCTCCCGCAACATCGAACGCACCGAGCTGCGGTAGTCCGAGAAATCATCGACGATCAAAAAGCTCTTTTGGTGGTACGCCAGCATCGAAGATTCCAGGCAATTAAGAAGATCAATCCAAAGACGCCAGGGCCCACCCGGCTTCACAGCCCCTCGGCGCGCAGATAATAGCGGCTGGCTGAAGGCTATCAAGCACTTTGCGGCTGGCCTGTGATGCAGGTCGCCGCTTGGGAACACAATTGTCCATCGCAGGTTATCGGCCGGACCGAGCATTCCCTTATAGGCGATCGATTGCATTTATTGCGCCTTGGCCAGTGCATGTTGCGATTTGGCCAGCGCCGATAAAAACACCGGGAAAATGGTCTTGGCCAGCCTGGGAAATCTTGGATTTCTGTAACATCACCTGATAGCGTGCAGCGCCTCGAAGCCCCGATCGTTCTTGTCGCCTCCCCCACCCGGTCGCGACACACCGATCGTCAGCGGCCAGAGCTTGCAGGCCAGGCGCCGAAGAGTCGGTAGGCACCCGAGGAGGGCCTCAGCGACATAGGCGAGTCGGTCTGCCGGACGATGCATCAATGGATGCACACAGCATTATTCAATGGAGTTAACGATGGCGCAGGACAGCAGTGTGATTACCGGTATTGAACTGGAACAGTTCATGGACCGCCTCGAAGCGCAACAGCAAGAGCAGGAAACCGATACCCTGCTGGCTCAGTTGCAAGCACAGCCTCTATTCGCCGACTCCCTGGGCTCCATCGCTCGCCTGCACACCTTGTGGATGCAGGCCGGCGACTCGGTTGCCGCCCGAGCCGTCATCGACCGGGACGGCGACGCCCTGCTGCAAGCCTCAGGGGACGCAGCACGCGACGAGTTGCAGATCAACCTGGATATCCTGCGTCTGCAGGTCGCCAACTACCTGGATGACGAACCGGCACTGCTGCAAGTGCTGGAAAAACTCAACCAGATGGCCACGCAGACCCTGGACTTCGATGTCGAGTACTACCGGCGCTACCGGATCTTCGACCAGCTGGAACTGGGCAGCCTCGAAGTCGCACTCAAGACCGTCGAAGTGCGCTATGCGCTGGCCCTGATCAACCCCGAACGCGCTGCCCTGCGAGCCCGGGACGACGCCGACCGGCATCGACGCCGCGCCCTGGCACTGGCGCGCCATGAGCGTGACGAAGAAGCCCGCGCCGCAGCCCTGGACGCGATCAACGTCATCCGCAACGCCAGCCCCGATCAGGATATCGACGAAGGTGACTGGCTGTGGCTGGGCAACTCGCTGATCGAAATCATCCCGCTGCGCCTGGCCCTGTTCGAGCAACCGATCGCCCAGCTCACGGCCGGCCTGTCGCAACCCCGGCGCCGCGAGTGGGACGTACGCATCGCACGCCTGGCGGCCCGTTCTCTGCACGCCCAGGGCGACCTGAACGGTGCCCTGAAGATCTGTCATGTCGCAGCGATGAGCCTGGATAGCGGCGGTGGCAACAGCTTCATCGAGTATGAGCTGCCCTGGCTGCAGGAAGCCGGACGCCTGGAGGAAGCTGGCCATCGTGCGTTCCTGGATATCTACGACCGCCAGTCGGAGATGTGGCCGCCGGTGGCGCGCCTGGTGCTCGAGCGCCTCAAGGACCCGGAAGACCACAACGCCTGGTGGCCGATTTGCATCATGCGCGCCTGTGTCACCAGCGAGCTGTTGCAGATATTCCTCGACGCACTGCCGCCAATCGCCCAGGAGGAGCCGGCGACCACACCGCTGCTGGCCGCCCTGTATGCCGCAGTCGATGACCTGGAGCAGCTCGATCGGTTGTTCGACGAAGCCCGGGCCGAGGCGCTGCGGCGCAACCCCGAACAGCCCTGGATCAAGCGCCTGGCCGCCGTACACGACGCCGACCGTAATCTGATCGACGCGGCCACTGAGGTCGAGCTGCTGCAACAGGCAACCCAGGCCGGTCGCCTGCACGATAATCGCAGTGCCTATGCCCTGTTCGTGGCGTTGGTGCGCAAGCTGGGTGTCATCGAAGCGCTCAAGCAACACCGGCCGGAGCTGGCCAGCGGCAATTACGCCTACAACTACGCGCTGACCATGGAGGAACTGGCGGAGCCGGAGGCCGACAAACTGCCTGGCGAGGCTCGCGACGAAGCCTACTCACTGCTGCGCGATGCCCAGAAAGACGCTTATGAACAAGGCCAGGCCCACATGGAGCGCTACTTCGCCACCGGCAGTGGCCACCCGTTCGATGGCTGTGCCCACCTGTACTCGATGCTCTGCAACAACCTGGCGATCAACTACCGTTGCTACAACGAACAACAGCGCTACGCAGATGCCATCGAACTGCACCAGCGAGGCATTGCCGCCAGCTCCTTCGCCGAGCACTTCAACGGAGTGCTCAGCGCCCGCATCGCGATGGACGACTACCCGGGCATCGCCGAAGCCGCGGAGCAGCTGTGGCATTTCTCGATGGACTACGGCTACAGCCGTCACAATCCGGAGAGCTACATCGTCTCGGTGGCCTACGCCCTGTACTCGCTGGACCGCGACAGTGAAATCCTCATCTGGCTGGAACGCCTGCTCAACTGGCAGCAAGCCCAGGAGATCAGCGATCAACAGTTGGACTCCTCGGCGCTGTTCGACCGGATCAAGCTGGCGCGCTACCTGGCCCCCACCCACCCTGACAACGCCGACAGCCTGTGGCAGCGCTATGAGCCCTGCGTACTGGAAATGAACGAGGTGTCGGTGATGTCCTGTTCGGTGGACTACTTCAAGGCTCGTGGGCGCACTGAAGAAGCCCTCGAGTATTGCGCCCGGACCCTGGCCCTTTGCGACCCGAGCAAAGAGTACGACGTGCAATGCCGCGCCCGGATCGAGTCGATCGTGGCCGAGCTGCAGGCGCCTGCCGCCCCTGCCACCAAGAAGAGCTGGTGGCAGCTATGGAAGTAGCCACCGACAAGCGCAACTCCAGCTACGCAGCGCGCAACCTGCTCAATGCCGATGAACTCAAGCGTGGCATCAAGCAACGCAGCCAGGCCCGGGAAGACGACGCCGCCGTGCAAGGCTGGCTGCTCAACCACTTCTACCGGCACCTGGCTGGCAACTTTGAGCCGGCACGGAGCATCCACAACCTGGATGACGCTGCCCAGGCCCTGGGGAGCGCTGGGCTACCGGCCTGGGTAGCCGGACACTTCAGTGCCGCCAAGGCCCAGGAAGCGGATGCCTCCACCAACGTGGCGCCCCTGGTATGGATCGACCCGGCACAACCCCAGCTGCTGGCACAAGAGGCCCGGCTGGTGGAGTTCCTGGTGTCGCGCAAGGGCACGGCCCTGGAGGGCAAGCTCGACCGCATCAACTGCCCCCAAGCCCTGGCGCTGTGGGAGAAGGAACATGCGCAAATGGCAGCCCGGGTCGACCAGGGCTGGCGCCAGAGTTCAGCCGATGCCTTGCAGGTCACGGTGACCTGCGCCGAGCACACCTGGGTGGAAATGCGCAGCGACAGCCCACTGCTACGGGCCGAGATGGCGTTTGAAAGCTATGTGATGCGCCACTGCCTGGGGCAGTTCGCCAACCGCCGAGCCTTGACCGGTGGCTATGGCGAGCGCTACGCCGAGGCCGTTGAGCAACAGGGCATGCGGGTCTTCAGCCTGCGCGATGCCCAGGGCCAGCCCCATATCACGGTCAGCCTGATTGTCCAGGGCAGCGGCGCACTGACCGTGGAGCAGGTCAAGGGCAAGCAGAACCGTCCACCTGTCGAGCGCTACTTCCATGACCTGCTGGCGTTCCTCAATACCCTAGGTACCGACCAACAGACGCCGGACGACTGCATCGCGATCGGAATCGTGCGCACCGAAACCGGGTGGCTGCACATCGAAGAAGTCAGTGAGCCCGAAGCCCAGACACGCCTGGTATCGCGCTACCCACAGCTGTTCTCGCGACTGGACTCGCCCTCGCCCATGGTCCAGTGGCTGGTGGCGGCTCGCCAGTGCGACCTGTTGCTGGAAAACGAACCCGAGGCTCCGGCTGTGCGCTACGCCATCCGGCATGTCTACAAGAAAAGCCCTTGGCCGCAGCCCCGCCTGGAGGACCCGTTGTATCGCACCGAAGGCGTGCCATGGAAAGACATGTCTCCAGCCCAGGCCGAGTCCATTTGCACCTGGCAAGCCAGCAGGCAGCGGGGGAAATCATGCTGACAGTCATCGGCCTCCTATTCGGCGCCTGGCTGGTCTGGGGTTACTTGCGCCGCCGCTCCAGCCCCACCTCCCTGATGGTCTTCACCCCACGCAAGCGCTGGGCCCTGACACTGGCGCAACCCATGGTGGATGCCACCGGCATGACCGGTTTCTTCGATCCCGAGACCACCTATTTCGCCGATCAGGCCAAGGACACCCTCAGGGCTCCGTTGCTCCACCAGATCGGCTTTCGCAGCAATGCCAGCGACGATGAAGTTCGCAACCACCTGAACTCCACCTTGGAACGCCAGTGGTTTCGTATCGACCTGCATGGCCTGAACCCCAGCGACGATCCACGAGCCGCCGTTGCCTTCGCCTGCGTGCGCAGCGCATTCTTCGCCCGTTGCGCAACGCTGATGGGCTGGCTGGAGGCCGACAGCGGCTGGCGCATCATGTTGCTCAACGCCCAGCGGGCCCAGGACTGCTTCGACAGCTGGGAAGACTTCGGACAGGCCTTCATGCAGGGGCGCCGGCAATGGGTGGCCGCCTTCAGGGCAGACGCCCTGGGGAGCACCTTCAACGAGGAAAGCCTCAAGCACTTGCTCGCGGCCGACGGTGGGGCCTGGGCAGCAGTGGCGTGGCAGGGCTTGCCGGCATTCAGCCCGGCAACCGAGTGAGGATCGGGAAAACCCTCACTATGGGCAGTCTCACACGTGAGACACACAAGCCGAGGATTTAAGTTGCACTCTAGATAAATCCCAAGCTCTCACGATGAAAGCCCCAGGTACAGACGATGCCCTGGGGCTTTTTCATGCCCACAGAAAAATGGAGGTTGCACCGTGTCCCACATAGCCCCACTGATTACCGTCCTGATCCAAACCAGCTCCAGCCTGCCGGCCGAACGATTCTGGGTTCTGACGATGATGGTTTTCACCTACATGCTTGGACGTTTGTTCATCTTGTGGCGAATGACTTGAGAACAACGCAAACAGCTCTGCACGGGCCTTGATCTGCAATCAGGGTACCCGTTGCCCGGATAAGGCAATGCACTGTTATGGATACGGAGAGGGAGATGGTGTCCCAGGGCAGGTTCGAACTGCCAACCTTCCCCTTAGGAGGGGGATGCTCTATCCAATTGAGCTACTGAGACCCGGAGGTAAGTGCCTGATACGGCACAAAGGACGGCGTGCATGTTAACGACCAACGCCGTATTTGTCATGTCGTGTGTAGGGCTTTTTACAGGAAACACCAAGACGCAAGAGCAATCGGCAGCCCATCATCGTGCAAATTGCATCACTGCAAAAAGCCATTATTGCAAAGTGCAATTCGTCGCTACCGTAATCCACATATAACTTGTTGTTTTTATGGGGTTTGACGACCTGTAGACTTCTGGCACGCGGCCTGCTTTATTCCCCGGAACAAGCAGCCTAGAGATGGTGCCCATGAACAGCGTCCTGTTTCTCCTGAATGCGACAGCCATCGCCATATTGGTGGCCTTTCACTTTCAACCCGACGATGCAGTCTCCAGCCCCCTCTCCTCTACCCATTACGGCCAACGCCTAGCCCCACGATTGGCCATCCTCAAGACTCAGGTAGAACCTGGGGATGTGACCCGGATTGCTACAGGACAGCCTCTGCAGCAGGCTCCAGGGCCTACACAACACTGGGCGTTCTAAGACCACGATATCGGAAGCCATTTATGTCCACCGCAGCGAAAAGCCTGCTTATCCTGACGCTCCTCAGTGGCATTGCCGCCATGGCATTGCCCGAGGAAACGCTCAGCCACATTTCCTTGGCCGCCTGCGGCTTGTTCTTCTGCTCGTCGCTGGTTGCATTGCTTGCCGGACGCAAGATCAAGTTCGATCCGGTACTGCGCTGATCCCATGCTGGCGCAGTATCTCCAGTAGATACTGCAGGGTGTCCTGCAATTGCGCGGAGTTATCCAGGCGTACTACCTGCTGCTCCTCCAACCAGGCTGAATCGGCGAATTGCTCATTGCGCCGCAGGCGATTCTCGATCTCCGACAGGTCTTCCCTGGCCCTGCGCAGCAAGCGCTGGCGCAATACCTCTGTGTTCACCGTCAGAACGATCGCAATCAGGTCTGGATAGCGTTGCCGGGCCTGGGACAGGTACCCTCGTGAACCGTTGACCAAGACATGGCGTCCTTGAGCCAGCCATTGATCGATCTGAGCTGGAATCCCATAACCCAAGCCATTGGCTCGCCATGACAAGGCGAAATCTCCGCGTGCCGCCTGCCGCTCGAATTCCTCGACCGAGACTTCGTGAGCGTCCTCTCCCACCGACTCGGCTGAACGCGTAATGACCCGTCTTGCGACCTCGCAACCCAACTCCCTCAATGACGGCTTGGCCGCATCGATCAGAGTATCTTTGCCAGCTCCCGAAGGTCCCATCAAATAAATGAGTCTACCTGGCATGGAACGCATCCCCGAGCAGTGCCACTAGTAAATCGGCCATTTGCCACTATCCTCTAACAGGTAGGGATTATGATGCTCACCCGCATCGCGTGCACCTTCGCTAGTGCATCAGCGCTCTCGCAGGAAGAGAGAATGCGGCCAACAACGCGGATCAGCGATCTTTTCAAACCAGTCCGCATTTCTGATAATTGGTGCTGGCATAACGCCTTTATCCAGTTCAATATTTGTCACAGAATTGGCGCCAATGATCTGGCGAGCTTGAGGCATGATGCGGGCCTCTTAACAATTCAGGTTGAACATTTGGCAATCAGGCTTGTCCTAAAAAACAGCCCGCGGCCAATTCCGAGAACCGCTCCCCTGAACTAACCGGTTAAATATATGCGCCC
This sequence comes from Pseudomonas sp. BIOMIG1BAC, assembly GCF_001705995.2. Taxonomy (NCBI): domain Bacteria; kingdom Pseudomonadati; phylum Pseudomonadota; class Gammaproteobacteria; order Pseudomonadales; family Pseudomonadaceae; genus Pseudomonas; species Pseudomonas sp. BIOMIG1BAC. Next base: position 5,944,237 of record NZ_CP049045.1, read on the forward strand.
ATTGAAACAGGCAATTTATTCCAGCCGTACGGCTGACAAGTTCGTCGTACGTCTGCCCGACGGGATGCGTGAACGCATTGCCGAGGTGGCTCGCAACCATCATCGCAGCATGAACTCCGAAATCATCGCGCGCCTGGAACAGAGTCTTATTCAGGAAGGCGCCTTGGGTGAAGAGCTAAGCATGCGCCTGGACAGCCCCGAACTGTCCTTGCATGAACGCGAACTGCTTCAACGCTTCCGCCAACTCTCACATCGCCAGCAGAACGCCTTGGTCTCGCTGATCGCCCATGACGCCGAAATGGCCGCAGACGCCACCTGATTTCACCCAGAACACTCAAGCCAGCCTAATAGCTGGCTTTTTTTTGCCCGCAAAAACAACGAAGCGCCATCAAGGCGCTTCGATAGAAAACCGGCATGCAAATGGGTTTAGAGCAGGAAGATGGTCGCCAGGCCAAGGAAAATGAAAAAGCCACCACTGTCGGTCATAGCGGTGATCATCACACTGGCGCCCATCGCTGGATCACGCCCCAGGCGCGCCAGGGTCATAGGGATCAATACCCCCATGAGGGCCGCCAGCAACAGGTTCAAGGTCATGGCGGCCGTCATGACCACCCCTAGGGATGGTCTGAAGTAGCCATGTATTTCCCCGGCATACCACCTAGCGCAACTTTTAAACTCGCCAAATGATCAAAAAACAATCAATTCGACGAGTATTTCTTACGTTTTCGCCACCCGGACCCCACTCCGGTGGCCATTTCCCGCATTACAGGCGCACCTCTCCTGCATTCGTCAGTAAATGTCGGCGCGCCATCCACAGGTTCGACAGAGCGAACAGTGTCACCAGTTGCGCCGTGTTTTTGGCCAAGCCGCGAAAGCGCACCTTGGTGTAACCGAACTGGCGCTTGATTACCCGGAACGGATGCTCGACCTTGGCGCGCACCTGAGCCTTGGCCTTTTCAATCTTGCGCTTGGCTTTGTACAGCACGCTGCGCTTATCGAGTTTTTTGTAGGTGCTGCGGCGTGCCGCCACCTGCCAGATAACTTCACGTCCTTCATGCTCGGGCCGCTTTTCGACACCGGTGTAGCCTGCATCGGCGCAGACCACGTTTTCGTCGCCATGCAGCAATTTGTCCACCTGGGTGACATCCGCCACATTGGCCGCCGTGCCCACTACGCTGTGCACCAGACCCGATTCGTCATCGGCGCCGATGTGGGCCTTCATGCCAAAATAATACTGGTTTCCCTTCTTGGTCTGGTGCATTTCCGGGTCGCGCTTGCCGTCCTTGTTCTTGGTCGAACTGGGCGCATTGATCAGCGTTGCATCGACGATGGTGCCCTGGCGCAGCGACAGGCCGCGGTCGCCCAGATAGCCATTGATGACAGCGAGGATGCCGGCCGCCAGCTCGTGTTTCTCCAGCAAGCGGCGGAAGTTGAGAATGGTGGTTTCGTCGGGGATGCGCTCCAGGTTCAGCCCGGCAAACTGGCGCAGGATCGTGGTTTCGTACAGCGCTTCCTCCATCGCTGGATCGCTGTAGCCGAACCAGTTCTGCAGCAGATGCACACGCAGCATCGCCATCAACGGGTAGGCCGGACGGCCACCTTCACCTTTCGGATAATGTGGCTCGATCAAAGCAATCAAGCCCTTCCACGGCACCACCCGATCCATCTCGATCAGGAACAACTCCTTGCGGGTTTGCTTGCGCTTGCCAGCGTACTCGGCGTCGGCGAAGGTCATCTGCTTCATCGGGAAACTCGGTGGGTGGGGTCGCGGTATTTTGCCAAATCAGAAAGTCTTTTTCAGAGTTTCCCTAGGGACCAGCTTCCATAGAGCATGTAGGCCACGGCACCGATCACCCCACCCCAGATGAGGCCGTTGATCAAGGCTACCGCCAGTTCCTTGCGCATCAGCCGCGAGGTATTACCAGTGCTCACCTGATCCAAGGCCATCGCCCGCACAATCATGGTGATGGTCTGGTTACCCGAGTTGCCGCCTATCCCGGCAACAATGGGCATCAGCGCCGCCAGCGCCACCAGCTTCTCGATGGAGCCCTCGAACAGGCCAATCACCCTAGATGCCAGGAATGCCGTAATCAGGTTGATCGCCAACCAGGCCCAACGGTTGCGCAAGGACTTCCACACCGACGCGAAGATGTCTTCCTCTTCACGCAGACCGGCCATGCTGAGGACTTCGCTCTCGCTCTCCTCGCGGATCAGGTCGACCATTTCATCGATGGTCAAACGTCCAATCAGCTTGTCGTTCTTATCGACCACCGGTGCCGAAATAAGGTCATAACGCTCGAATGCCTGGGCAGCGTCATAGGCATCTTCATCGGGATGAAAACTCACCGGATCGCTGGCCATGACTTCTGCGACCTGCTTTTCAGGGTCATTGACCAACAGTCGCTTGATCGGTAGCACACCCTTGAGCACACCGTCGTAGTCCACGACGAACAACTTGTCAGTATGGCCGGGTAGCTCCTTCAGGCGCCGCAGGTAACGCAGGACCACTTCAAGGCTGACATCCTCGCGGATGGTCACCATCTCGAAGTCCATCAATGCGCCGACTTGCTCTTCGTCATAGGACAACGCAGAACGAACGCGCTCACGCTGCTGCCCGTCAAGAGCCTCCATCAGCTCATGGACAACGTCTCGCGGCAGCTCGGGAGCCAGGTCAGCAAGTTCGTCGGCGTCCATCTCCTTGGCCGCAGCCAGGAGCTCATGATCGTCCATGTCGGCGATCAGGGTTTCACGTACGGAGTCGGATACTTCGAGAAGGATGTCGCCGTCACGCTCGGCCTTGACCAACTGCCAGACGGTCAGACGCTCTTCCAGAGGCAAGGCTTCGAGGATATAGGCGACGTCGGCGGAGTGCAGGTCATCGAGCTTGCGCTGCAACTCGACCAGATTCTGCCGATGGACCAGGTTTTCCACCCGATCATGATGGTGGCCTTCCTGACGATGCGTCAGGTCTTCGACCACTCGCTGGCGCTGCAGTAGCTCAACGACCTGAGCCAGGCGGTCCTGCAGGCTTTCCTGCGTTTTCTTTACTTCTACTTCGGTCATAGGCGAACTCCACTCCCAGCAGAGGAGCACGCCGGAAGGATCAATCAGTCAGTTCATGATTGTGAAAACGAGATACTGAGTAACTACTGGGTAAGTCCATGGAGATATTCCACAAGCCCCGGCGGGGCTGACGGGCGCAATCATACACCGCCTGGCGGTTTTAGACGCTAAAAAATCACGGCAAGAACAAGCGCTTGCGACATAAACCTGAGCAGAGCCCGAATCTACGAAACTGCGACGCTTCGGCGAAAAAAGAAAACACACACCGAGAGAAAAAAGCCTGTGGCGCATTGGCGCACAGGGGATTCGACTGCACACGGGACCAGCCGTTCCAGACGAACGAAGAAGAAAGAGAGAAGATAAAAATCGCTAAAAACAAAAAGCCCGTATCTTTCGATACGGGCTTTTTGATATATGGTGCACTCGACAGGATTCGAACCTGTGACCGCTCGGTTCGTAGCCGAGTACTCTATCCAGCTGAGCTACGAGTGCATTTGTGCTTTTAGACCAGACCACAACTGGTTGAAACCGAGTTATTCATATCGCTACAACTAACTCTTAAATGGTGCACTCGACAGGATTCGAACCTGTGACCGCTCGGTTCGTAGCCGAGTACTCTATCCAGCTGAGCTACGAGTGCATTTGTGCTTTTAGACCAGACCACAACTGGTTGAAACCGAGTTATTCATATCGCTACAACTAACTCTTAAATGGTGCACTCGACAGGATTCGAACCTGTGACCGCTCGGTTCGTAGCCGAGTACTCTATCCAGCTGAGCTACGAGTGCATATGTTGCCGCGCATTATAGCCCGTCAAATCATTTTGTTAAGCACTTTTTCTAGTAAATTCAATAACTTACAGAAGAAGCCAGATTACGACGTGCTAAGCAAATAATGGCGGAGAACGGGGGATTCGAACCCCCGACACCCTTTTGAGGTGTACTCCCTTAGCAGGGGAGCGCCTTCGGCCACTCGGCCAGCTCTCCGCAACACGGGGCGTATATTAACCACCTTTCTCCCCGTTTGCAAACAAAAAAAACGAGAAAAATTAATGGCTTGGTTCTTCGTCCTTCTCTTTCTTTATCCGCAGGTAGATTTCCTCGCGGTGAACCGCCACTTCTTTGGGGGCGTTGACACCAATACGCACTTGATTACCTTTGACGCCGAGCACCGTCACGGTGATTTCGCCATCACCAATGATCAAGCTTTCTGCGCACCGACGAGTCAGAATCAGCATACCTTTCTCCTCACGCATTACATTTCAGGGACTACAGTCTGCAAAAAAAAGGGTGTCGGCCTACAACCTGGTCGGCAGTAGTCCTACACGCCTAAGTATTGACTAGCGTGGACGAAAGAACAGCTTTCTTCCACGCCGATCAAAAACACAAAGGGCGCGGTCAGACCGCGCCCCTTTCAAACACGCATCACTCGCCCTGTCGGGCTGGCGCGTCGAGCTCGAACGCGGTGTGCAGGGCACGTACCGCCAGCTCCAGGTATTTCTCTTCGATCACGACCGAAACCTTGATTTCGGAGGTGGAGATCATCTGGATATTGATGCTCTCCTTGGCCAGCGCTTCGAACATCCGGCTGGCCACGCCCGCATGGGAGCGCATGCCGACACCCACGATCGAGACCTTGGCGATGTCGGTATCGCCGACCACTTCCCGTGCGCCGATTTCACGCGCGGTGTTCTCCAGCACATTCTGTGCGGCCAGATAGTCGTTGCGATGCACAGTGAAGGTGAAATCGGTGGTGTTATCGTGCGAAACGTTCTGCACGATCATGTCGACTTCGATGTTCCCTGCACTGATGGGGCCAAGGATCTTGAAGGCCACGCCAGGGTTGTCTGGCACGCCACGGATAGTCAGCTTGGCTTCATCGCGATTAAAAGCGATGCCGGAAATGATCGGCTGTTCCATGGATTCCTCTTCATCAATAGTAATGAGGGTGCCCGGACCCTCTTGGAAGCTGTGCAACACGCGCAGCGGAACGTTGTACTTACCGGCAAACTCGACCGCACGGATCTGCAGCACCTTGGAACCGAGGCTGGCCATCTCCAGCATTTCCTCGAAGGTGATCTTGTCCAGGCGCTGGGCCCGGGCAACCACCCGCGGGTCAGTGGTGTAGACGCCATCCACATCGGTGTAGATCTGGCACTCGTCAGCCTTCAAGGCCGCGGCTAGCGCCACACCCGTGGTATCGGAGCCACCACGGCCCAGGGTTGTAATGTTGCCGTGCTCGTCAACACCCTGGAACCCGGCAACGACAACCACACGACCAGCCTTCAGGTCGCCACGAATCTTCTGATCATCGATCTGTAGGATTCGCGCTTTATTGTGAGCGCTATCAGTCAGGATGCGGACCTGGTTGCCGGTGTAGGACACCGCCGGGATACCACGCTTGATCAAGGCCATGGCCAACAACGCGATGGTCACCTGCTCACCCGTGGACACGATCACATCCAGCTCACGGGGAACCGGCTGGAATTCACCACTGATCTGCTTGGCCAGATCGATCAGGCGGTTGGTTTCGCCACTCATCGCCGACAGCACAATCACCAGGTCGTCGCCAGCTTCGCGGAACTTCTTCACCTTGTCGGCAACCTGCTCGATCCGCTCGATAGAGCCGACCGAAGTGCCTCCAAATTTCTGTACGATCAAAGCCATTTTCTAAGCCGCCTCAGCCCGTCAAGGGGCGCCCGTTAAACAATAAAACTGCACAGCGCGGGCCTCGCCACTAGACGACGAAGCCCGCTCGGAGCCTTAAATGCCCTGTTCGACAAATGGCACGGTCAGGGCCAACGCGGCATCCAGAGCAGCGGCATCCACACCACCACCCTGTGCCATGTCTGGACGACCACCGCCCTTACCGCCCACCGCAGCAGCGGCTTGTTTCATCAAATCACCGGCTTTGAGTTGGCCAGTCAGGTCCTTGGTCACGCCAGCAACCAGTACGACCTTTTCCTCATGGACACTGCCGAGCAGGATCACTGCGCGACCGAGTTTGTTTTTCAACTGATCCACCAACGCCAGCAGCGCCTTGCCATCCTGGCCGTCGAGCCGTGCCGCCAGTACTTTTACGCCTTTGATGTCGGCCGCCTGGGAAGACAGGTCATCACCGGCAGCCGCTGCCGCCTTGGCTTGCAGTTGCTCCAGCTGTTTCTCCAGCAGGCGGTTGCGCTCAAGCACCGCCGCCAGCTTGTCGATCAGGTTGTCACGGCTGCCCTTAACCAGGACCGCCGCTTCCTTGAGTTGCTCTTCGCCCGCATTGAGGTAGGCCAGGGCCGCAGCACCGGTGACCGCCTCGATACGCCGAACACCGGCAGCCACACCACCTTCGCTGGTGATCTTCAACAGGCCGATGTCGCCGGTACGATTGGCGTGGATACCGCCACACAGCTCGACCGAGAAGTCGCCGCCCATGCTCAGCACGCGCACGCTATCGCCATACTTCTCGCCGAACAGCGCCATGGCGCCCTTCTTCTTGGCGGTGTCGATGTCGGTCTCTTCGGTTTCCACCGCGGTGTTCTTGCGGATCTGGGCGTTGACGATGTCTTCCAACGCCTTGATCTGCTCCGGCTTGATCGCTTCGAAGTGGCTGAAGTCGAAACGCAGGCGCTGGCTGTCCACCAGCGAGCCCTTCTGCTGCACATGCTCGCCCAACACCTGGCGCAAGGCCGCGTGCAGCAAGTGGGTAGCCGAGTGGTTCAGCGAAGTGGCATGACGCACGTCGGCGTCGACCTGGGTTTCAACCGAGGCGCCAACGCTCAGGCTGCCCTTGACCAGTACGCCGTGATGCAGGAAAGCACCACCGGTCTTGGTGGTGTCGCGTACATCGAAACGCGCGCCACCGGCTGCCAGGAACCCGCAGTCACCGATCTGGCCACCGGACTCAGCGTAGAACGGGGTCTGGTCGAGGATCACCACGCCCTCCTCGCCTTCGCCCAGCACCTCGACCGATTGCCCTTCCTTATAGAGAGCAACCACCTTGGCCGAGCCGCTGGTGGCGTGATAACCGGTGAACTCGGTGGCCACATCGACCTTGACCAGGCTGTTGTAGTCCATGCCGAAGGAACTGGCGGAGCGAGCGCGTACACGCTGGCCTTCCATCTCGCGCTCGAAACCTTCCTCGTCCAGGGTCAGGTTACGCTCACGGGCGATGTCACCCGTCAGGTCCATGGGGAAACCGTAGGTGTCATAGAGCTTGAACACCACGTCACCCGGAACCACGCTGCCCTTGAGCTCGGCCAGATCCTGCTCGAGGATCTTCAGGCCCTGCTCCAGGGTCTTGGCGAACTGCTCTTCTTCGGCCTTGAGCACACGCTCGATATGCGCCTGCTGGCTCTTGAGCTCGGGGAAGGCCTCGCCCATCTCGGCCACCAGCGCAGCAACGATCTGGTAGAAGAAGCTGCCCTTGGCGCCCAGCTTGTTGCCATGGCGGCACGCACGGCGAATGATCCGACGCAGCACATAGCCGCGACCTTCGTTGGAAGGCAGCACGCCATCGGCGATCAGGAAACCGCAGGAGCGGATGTGGTCGGCCACGACTTTCAGCGAGGCCTGGCCGTCGTTGCTGCAACCGATCGCCTTGGCCGCTGCGGCCAGCAGGTTCTGGAACAGGTCGATCTCGTAGTTCGAATGCACGTGCTGCAGTACGGCACTGACGCGCTCCAGGCCCATGCCGGTATCCACCGACGGCGCTGGCAGCGGGTGCAGCACGCCGTCGGCGGTGCGGTTGAACTGCATGAAGACGTTGTTCCAGATCTCGATGTAGCGGTCGCCGTCTTCTTCCGGCGAGCCGGGTGGGCCGCCCCAGATATCGGCGCCGTGATCGTAGAAGATCTCGGTGCAAGGGCCGCAAGGACCGGTGTCGCCCATGGTCCAGAAGTTGTCGGAGGCGTAAGGCGCGCCTTTGTTGTCGCCAATGCGCACCATACGCTCGGCCGGAACCCCGACTTCCTGGGTCCAGATGTCGTAGGCCTCGTCGTCGGTGGCGTAGACAGTGACCCAGAGTTTTTCCTTCGGCAGGTTCAGCCACTTCTCGGAAGTCAGGAAGGTCCAGGCGAAGGTGATGGCGTCACGCTTGAAATAGTCGCCGAAGCTGAAGTTGCCCAGCATTTCGAAGAAGGTGTGGTGACGTGCGGTATAACCGACGTTTTCCAGGTCGTTGTGCTTGCCACCGGCGCGGACGCACTTCTGGCTGCTGACAGCGCGGGTATAGGCGCGCTTTTCCTGGCCCAGGAAGCAGTCCTTGAACTGGTTCATCCCCGCGTTGGTGAACAGCAAGGTTGGGTCGTTGCCTGGGATCAAGGAGCTGGAGGCTACACGGGTGTGGCCCTGCTCTTCGAAGAAGCGGAGGAAGGCTTCACGGATTTCTGCGCTTTTCATTAGGTTCTTCCACGGAGACTGCGGCCAAAGGCCTGTGCGCAACGTCAACAGACGAAACGACGGCAAAGGGCCGCATTATATCGGCGTTAATCACTTGGTACAGTGTGTTTGTACGATACAAACAGTCAATTGGACGGAGAACACTGTCACTTGCGAGAAAACTCGGCAAAAGTGCTCACCACTTGGTCGATTTGCCCACGCTCGACGTCCAGATGAGTCACCAGGCGCATCCTTGGTGCGGCGCTCAGACGCACACCCCGCTCACCCGCAAAGGCCTTGAGGGCCTCGGCCCGCTCACCCAACTGCACATAGATCATATTGGTCTGCACCGGCTCGACGCTGTAACCCGCCGCGCGCAAGGCTTCGGCCAACAACTGCGCGTTGGCGTGGTCGTCCGCCAAACGCTGCACCTGATGATCCAGGGCATACAAGCCCGCGGCCGCCAGCCCTCCAGCCTGACGCATGCCGCCACCGACCATCTTGCGCAGGCGCCGGGCCTTGCCAATCAGCTCGCTGGAACCGCAAAGCACCGACCCGACCGGCGCCCCCAACCCTTTTGACAGGCATACCGATACCGAATCGAAGTGCTCGGTAATGGCGCGGGCCTCCACCCCCAGCTTCACGGCTGCGTTATACAAGCGCGCGCCATCCAAGTGCAGGGCCAAGCCGTGCTCGCGACTGAATGCGCGCGCCTGGGCCAGATAACCCAGCGGCAGGACCTTGCCCTGCATGGTGTTTTCCAGCGCCAGCAGGCGAGTACGGGCGAAATGGAAGTCATCGGGCTTGATCGCCGCTGCCACCTGGCCCAGGTCCAGCGAACCATCGGCCTGGACCTCCAGTGGTTGCGGCTGGATCGAGCCCAGCACCGCCGCGCCACCGCCCTCGTATTTGTAGGTGTGGGCTTGCTGCCCGACGATGTATTCGTCGCCACGCTCGCAATGAGCCATCAGCGCCAACAGATTGCTCATCGTGCCGGAAGGCACGAACAGCGCCGCAGCGAACCCCAGGCGCCTGGCCAGCTCGGCTTCCAGCTGGTTGACCGTCGGATCCTCGCCGTACACGTCGTCCCCGGTGCGGGCGCTGGCCATGGCATCGAGCATGCCGGGAGTCGGCTGGGTCACGGTGTCACTACGAAGATCGATCACGCTCATCACATCTGGCCTCGCTGCTGGCCCCTCGGGCCCGGTTAAGACAGGGAATTCCCTTTCGGACATGAATTACTGCCGTCTCACCCCCGAATAATCAAGCAACAACTTTAGAAAAAACTGATCCTGAGCAGGAAAAATCTGACAAGAACCCAAAGGTACGATGTTTTCCTGGGCAGACTGTGTTAAAAATCCACCGCCCGGGCCAAAGCCACGGGCATACGTTCTCAGGGCGGGGTGTAATTCCCCACCGGCGGTAATTGCACGCAATGTGCATAGCCCGCGAGCGCTTGGCACCATCGGCAGCTTGCCTGCAGGTGATGACAAGGTCAGCAGACCCGGTGTGATCCCGGGGCCGACGGTCATAGTCCGGATGAAGAGAGAACGGGATTAGCACCGAAGGGCCGCTGCCGAACCGTCGTGGGTAATCCACGCGGGCCCTGCGCGCACCCTTGAATCCCATTCGATTCATGCATGCCCTGTTTTTCATACAAACAGGAGTCAGAACAGATGCAACTCTCTGCTATCGATAGCAAAAGCAAACACCATCCCAACGAGCGCGTCGCCTTTGTCCAGGCTTGCTGGCACAAGGAAATCGTCGATCAGAGCCGCCAGGGCTTCCTCACCGAAATGCTTGCCCAGGGCTACCAGGAAAGCGACATCGACTTCTTCGAGGTCGGTGGCGCCTTCGAGATCCCGCTGCAAGCCAAGCTGCTGGCCAAGTCCGGTCGCTATACCGGGATCGTCGCGGCCGGCCTGGTGGTGGACGGCGGCCTCTACCGCCACGACTTCGTCGGCCAGGCGGTGATCAACGGGCTGATGCAGGTGCAATTGGAAACCGAAGTGCCGGTGTTCTCGGTGGTGCTGACCCCGCATCATTTCCATGCGGGCGAAGAACACCAGAAGTTCTTCTTCGAACACTTCGTGGTCAAGGGTCGGGAGGCGGCCATCACCTGCGCCGACACCCTGAACAAGACTCGCGCCCTGCGCCGTAACGAACAACGCGCAGTCGCAGTGTAAGGACTGCAACAAGGCAGCCCGCCACGGCGGGCTGCCTTGTTGGCTTGCAGTATCAGCTCAGGCCATCGGCCGTGGCCGGCACGATCAGGATCCCGGCACGCAGGCCATTCTTGACCTTGGGGTTGGGGAAAATGATCCTCGCGCCCTTCTCCTCGATGACCCAGCGGGTCTGGGCAATGTCCTCGGCCAGCAGGTAACCCATCTCCAATTCGGAAAAGTTCTCCACGTCCGCTGGCAAGTGCAGTTGGAAGCTGTCGCTGTGCTTGATCACTTCCCGAGAGACACTGAACAACTTCAATCCTTCGAGGCTGTCCTGCTCTGCGGGCGGCTCGCTGCCCTCGATCAGTTGCTTGAGCCGGGTTTCCAGGCGCTCGACATTGACCCCCTGGTTCTGCCCGAACGGCCGGGCCTTGCCCAGCTCCAGGGTGAAGGACTCGGCGCCCAGTTGATCGTAGGTGTAGGCGCTGAAAACGATCGACGGCTTGTTCTGCAACAGCACCGCCTCCATGCCGCAGGCCCGCAGGCGCGCCAGTTCGCGACGCGAATGCTGGCGCCCGTCCTTCCATGGGTACAGGGCGAACTGCTCGATCTTCGAACCGCGAATGGCCGTATGCAGGTCGTAGTGCAGGCGCTCGCGCCCCGGCACGCTGAAGAAACTCGCCGCCAGGCGCTCCAGCTCACAGGCGCGCAAGGCCTCATTACCACTGCTCAACTCATGCCGGCCGTTGAACAGTCGATTGACATCCTGCTCGACGAAACGCTCGCCGCGGCGCATGGCCTCGGGATTGCCGAACAGGAACAGGATACGGGCGCGGGGCTTCAGGTCGCCCCGGGCGATGTCATGCAACAGGCGGTCGAGCAACTCGATGGGAGCGGTCTCGTTGCCGTGGATGCCGGCGGACAACAACAGGTCCAGCCCGTTGTCGCGCGCCTCGGGGGGGCGCACTTCCAGCGCCCCCTCGCTCAGCCAGCGCATGCGCACGCCGTCGACAGTCAGTTGAGTCTTCTCTGCCGGTTCACGGCCGGCGAGGGTCAGTTCAAGCAGTTTGCCGAGGGCGAGCATAGAGCGCGTTCCTTAGTGAGCGTGGCCGCAGCCAGGGCCGTGTACGTGATCGTCGTCGCCAGCGTCGGCCGGCTCCATTTCCAACTGCAGGCTGACCAGGTTGGTCGCCAGTGGACGCAGCAGCAGGCTGGCGTACTCCTCGTCGCCCTCCTCCACATCCACGCCAATCAGCAACTGGCCACGGCCGTCCTGCTGGATCCACACTTCCTTGCCTTGCCACAACACCGCAAAACGGGTGCAGGAAGTTTCCTGCTGGGCGCCTTCGGCATCTTCAAGGATCAGTTGCAGGGTATCGCTCATGGGTCGGTTCTCGTCTGGGGTGAAGCACCGCACCCGGATCGTCCGGGTGCGGGCTGTCAATTGATCTGGAAAGGATAAACCGCGCCCAGTTTAAGGATTTGCGTCAACTCATCCAATGCCGTCCGGCACTCGACCAGCAGTTGCGGGTCCGCCAAGTCGCTTTCGGCCAGACGATCGCGGTAATGCTTGCCAACCCATTGGGTCAGGGTCTCGTACAGCGGCGCGGTCATGATCACGCCAGGGTTGACCGCCGCCAACTCGGTTTCGTTGAGCGCCACGCGCAGGCGCAGGCACGCCGGGCCACCGCCGTTCTGCATGCTCTGCTTGAGATCGAAGACCTTCACCTCGCGGATCACGCCGCCTGAGCTGGTGAGGTTTTGCAGGTATTGCCAGACCCGCTCGTTGCTGCGGCACTCTTCAGGCACGATCAGCAACATGCTGCCATCGGCACGAGACAACAGCTGGCTGTTGAACAGATAGGAGCGTACCGCGTCCTCTACCGACACCTGGGAGCGAGGCACGCAGATCGCCTGGAAGTTGGCGCCGCGCTTGCCCAGCTTGGCCTGCAGCTCGGCAAGCATCGTGTCGGTGTGGAGGAAGGCATCCTCGTGGTAGAACAGCACCTCGCCGTTACCCACGGCGATCACATCGTTATGGAACACGCCCTGGTCGATCACTGCCGGGTTCTGCTGGGCATAGACCACGCCCTCCTCGCCCAGCCCATGCAACCTGGCCACGGCCTGGGACGCCTCCAGGGTCTGGCGCGCCGGATACTTCTGCGGAGCCGGGTAGCGCGTATCGAAAGCACTGCGACCGAAGACGAAGAACTCGACGCCAGCCTGGCCGTAGTCACGGCAGAAGCGCGTGTGGTTGGCCGCGCCCTCATCACCGAACTGCGCCACTGCCGGCAAGGCCGCGTGGTGGGCGAAGTGCTTCTGGTCGGCGAACATCGCCCCCAGTACCCGGCTGGTGGTCGGGTGCTCGATGCTGCGGTGGTACTTGCAGTTGAGGTTGGCGGCGGTGAAATGCACACGGCCATCGGCGGTGTCGGCACTCGGGCTCACGGTGGCGGCGTTGGCCACCCACATGCTCGAAGCCGAGCAACTGGCGACCAGCAACGGCATGGCCTGCTTGGCCGCCTGCTGAATGACCTGCGCATCCGTTCCGGCAAAGCCCAGGCTACGCAGCGCAGCCACATCCGGACGCTCCTGCGGGGCGAGCACGCCCTGCTGGAAGCCCATGTCCATCAGCGCCTTCATCTTCGCCAGGCCCTGCAACGCCGCTTCTTTAGGATTGGAGCCCTGCTGGCTATTGCTCTGGGAGGCGACGTTGCCGTAGGACAAACCGCCGTAGTTATGGGTCGGCCCCACTAGACCGTCAAAATTGACTTCATAGGATTTCATCAGCGAGGCTCCACGAATCTGCTTGTTATAGGCATCGATATCAGTACAGGTCTTTGAGGCCAACGACGCCCGTTTCAGGAGACGTTCGCAGCCTGCGGCAGCGGCTTCATCGACGCCCCACCGCTGTTTGCAGCCGCTGCCGTGGAGCGCCAGGGGCACTCCACGGCTTCTCATCAATCCAGGCGCACGCCCGGGGTCAGCGCTCCGGGCAAGACCAGGCTCGGAGTCTCCAGGGAGGCTACCGGGTACGCGCAGTAATCCGCGGCGTAATAGGCGCTGGCCCGATGGTTGCCCGAGGCCCCCACACCACCGAATGGCGCGCTGCTGGCAGCACCGGTCAACTGCTTGTTCCAGTTGACGATCCCGGCCCGGCTCTGCAACCAGAACTGCTGGTAGCGCTCTTCGGAATCCGACAGCAGACCGGCCGCCAGGCCGTACTGGGTATTGTTGGCCTCGGCGATGGCGCCATCGAAATCAGCGTAGCGGATCACTTGCAGCAACGGCCCGAACAGCTCCTCGTCAGGTCGCTCGGCCACCGCCGTGACATCCAGGATCCCCGGAGTCAGCAGTGCGGCCTGGGCCTGGAGCTGGGTCATTTCCAGCAGGGCCACGGCGCCGTTGGCCAACAACTGGCGCTGGGCATCCAGCAGTGCCTGGGCGGCGCCCAGGGAGATTACCGAGCCCATGAACGGCGCTGGTTGCTGGTCGAAGGCACCCACCTCGATGGTCGAGCTGACCGCCACCAGGCGCGCCAGCAACGAGTCGCCCCAGGCGCCTGCCGGCACCAGCAGGCGGCGGGCACAGGTGCAGCGCTGGCCGGCCGAGATGAAGGCGGACTGGATGATGGTGTACACCGCGGCATCCAGGTCCGCGACCTGGTCCACCACCAACGGGTTGTTACCCCCCATCTCCAGGGCCAGGATCTTGTCCGGACGCCCGGCGAACTGCTGGTGCAAGTGGTTGCCGGTACGGCTGGAACCCGTGAAGAACAGGCCATCGATCCCTGGGTTGGCGGCCAAGGCGATCCCGGTTTCCCGGGCGCCCTGCAACAGGTTGAGCACGCCCGCCGGCAGGCCGGCCTCGATCCAGCACCGGACCGTCAGCTCGGCGACCTTGGGCGTCAGCTCGCTGGGCTTGAACAGCACACTGTTACCCGCCAGCAGCGCCGGCACTATGTGGCCATTGGGCAGGTGGCCGGGGAAGTTGTAGGGGCCGAACACCGCCACCACGCCATGGGGCTTGTGTCGCAGCACGGCGGTGGCGTCGCCCAGCGGGCCGCTCTTCTCGCCGGTGCGCTCACGGTAGCTTTGCACCGAGATGGCGATCTTGTTGACCATGCTGGTCACTTCCGTGGTCGCCTCCCACAACGGCTTGCCGGTTTCCTCGCCAATGCAGCGGGCCAGTTCGTCGGCACGGGCCTTGAGGCCGGCAGCGAAGGCTTCGAGCACGCCGATGCGCTCCTCCAGGGAACGCTTGGCCCAGGCTGGGAATGCCTGGCGCGCAGCATGCACCGCGCTATCCACCTGGGCGGGCGTTGCGCCGTTGCCGGACCAGATGACCTCCTGGGTCACCGGATTGACGGAGGTGAAGGCTTCACCCTGGCCGGCCAGCCATTGGCCGGCGATGTACAACGTGCTCATTATTTCGACTCCCGAGAAGCAGACAGCGGAACCGCGCGGACCTGGTCGCCGGCGTTGAGTTGCAGGCGCTTGGCGGTCAGTGGATCGACCACCAGGGTGCCCGAGGCGAAGCGCGCAGGCGCCGCGGTGATACGACACTCCTCGCGCTTGCGGTTGTGGATCAGGAATGGCGTGGCGTCGTCGCCCGGGGTGCCGATGGCCAACACCAGCGCCTGGCTGTCGCGCACCGCGCGGATCTTGCTGGTCTCGCACTCCACCGCCGGGCCGGCGTCGAAGATGTCGACATAACCCTGGTAGCTGAAGCCCTCGCTCTTGAGCATGGCCAGGGCCGGCTCGGTGTCGGTGTGGACCTTGGCGATGACGTTGCGCGCGTCCTCGGAAAGAAAGCAGGTGTAGAGCGGGAACTTGGGCATCAACTCGGCGATGAAAGCCTTGTTGCCAACGCCAGTGAGGTAGTCCGCCTGGCTGAATTCCATCTTGAAGAAATGCCGGCCCAGGCTTTCCCAGAAGGGCGAGCGCCCCTGCTCATCGGACATGCCGCGCATCTCGGCGATGATCTTGTTGCCGAACAGCTGCGGGAACTCGGCGATGAACAGCATGCGCGCCTTGGCCAACATGCGGCCGTTGAGGCCGTTACGGTAGTCGGCATGCAGGAACAGCGAACACAGCTCGGAGTTGCCGGTCAGGTCGTTGGCCAGGAACAGCGTCGGGATCTCGCGGTAGATGTTCAGTTCCTGGGAAGCGCTGACGGTCAGGCCCACCCGGAAGTTGTACCAGGGCTCACGCAGGCCGACCGCACCGGCGATGGCGGAAATCCCCACCACCCGGCCGTTGTCGTCCTCCAGCACGAACAGGTAGTCCGCATCACCGCGCTCGGCTTCACCGCGAAAGGTCTTCTCCGCCCAGCCGACCCGATGGGTCAGGCGCTCTTCGTTGGCCGGCAAGGTGGTGAGGCCGGTGCCGGTGCTGCGGGCCAGGTCGATCAGCGCGGGTAAATCGCTGCTGCGTACGGGACGAACGATCATGCTATCTCCTCAGACGGACGCCTTTGCCGGCGTCCGCGAAACTCGCTGCTTTGCAGACAGGCTTTCCAGGTCGTGGAAGCCGCCGTTAAACCGCCACCAGGCGCACGCTGGCACCTTCACCGACGCCCAGGGCCTCGGCTGCTTGCAGATCCAGGGTCACTGGCTTGCCCGGCGCGTAGTCCAGCTCCAGCAGCACCGCGCGGTAGTCCTGCAACTGGCCGTTGGAAACCAGGTACTGGCGACCGCCGCCCTTGAGCGCTTCGCCGATCCTGACCGGCACCACGCGGCTCTGGGCAATCGAACGGATCCCGGAAACCCGCGCATGCAGGGTCGGGCCGCCGTCGAAAATATCGATGTAGTGATCGGTCTCGAAACCTTCGCGCATCAGGATGTCGAAGGTGATCTGCGCCCGCGGATGCACCTGGCCCATGGCTTCCTGGGCGGCGTCCGGCAGCAACGGCACGTAGATCGGATAATGCGGCATCAGCTCGGCCAGGAAAGTCCGGCTCTTGAGGCCGCACAGGCGCTCGGCCTCGGCATAGTTGAGATCGAAGAAGTTGCGTCCGATGGCATCCCAGAACGGCGAGTCGCCATTTTCGTCGCTGTAGCCAACGATCTCGGTCACCACCGAATCGGCGAAGCGTTCCGGGTGGTTGGCCACGAACAGCAGGCGGCCACGGGAGTTGAGCTCGGCCCAGGGCGTGCCCACCAGGTCGCGGACCACATAGAAGCTGGTCAGCAGGCTGTTGCCGGTCAGGTCATGGCACTGGGACAGGACATGGATCTTGTTGTGGATCTTCAGCTCGCGGGACGCATGGACGAAGGTTTCGTTGCGAAAGCTGTAGAACGGCTCGGAGTAGCCCGCCGAGGCGACGATGGCCGAGCATCCCACCAGCTTGCCGCTTTCGCTGTCCTCGAGGACGAAGAAGTAGCTCTCTTCACCGTTGAAGCTCACTTCCGCGGCGAACGAAGCCTCGCTCGCGGCGATCTTGTCGCGCAGGCGCTCCACATCGTCCGGCAAGGAGGTGACACCAATCGGGCTGTCTGCAGCCAGACGCTGTACCTCGCCCAGATCGGCCATTTGCGCGGGGCGCATCACCAGCATGGTGTCACTCCTTACTCTAAAACAGGTCGGAAACCGTCCGACTCAGGGAAAAAAATGCCGGGATAGCCCGGCACAGGAATTAGTGCTCGACGCCAGGAAAAAACACCGGCGCCGAGAAATACCACCGCCTGGATCAGGCTTGGGTCAGTTTCGCCACGGCGCGCTCGAAGCGATCCAGGCCCTGGTCGATATCGGCATCCTCGACCACCAGGCTCGGGGCGAAACGCACCACGTCCGGACCGGCTTGCAGAATCATCAAGCCTTCTTTCTCAGCGGCGTTGAACACGTCCTTGGCCTTGCCCTTCCAGGCGTCGCTAAGTACGCAACCGAGCAGCAGGCCCAGGCCACGGATTTCCGTGAACAGGCCGTACTTGGCGCCGATCTGCGACAGACGAGTCTTGAAGCGATCGTGCTTGGCCTTGACGCCATTGAGCACTTCGGGGGTGTTGATCACGTCCATCACCGCCCCAGCCACTGCACAGGCCAGCGGGTTGCCGCCGTAGGTAGTGCCGTGGGTACCGACTACCAGGTGCTTGGCCAGCTCTTCGGTGGTCAGCATCGCCGCGATCGGGAAGCCGCCACCCAGGCTCTTGGCGCTGGTGAGGATGTCCGGGGTGACGCCGTAATGCTGGTAGGCGAACAGCTCGCCGCAGCGGCCCATGCCGGTCTGCACTTCGTCGAACACCAGCAGCGCGTTGTGCTGGTCGCACAGCTCACGGGCACCTTGCAGGTAGGCCAGCTCGGCCGGCAACACGCCGCCCTCACCCTGGATCGGCTCCAGCACCACGGCGCAGGTCTTGTCGGAGATCGCGGCTTTCAGCGCGGCCAGGTCGTTGTATGGCACATGGGTGATGCCGGTGATCTTCGGACCGAAGCCATCGGAATACTTGGACTGGCCACCAACGTTGACGGTGAACAGGGTGCGACCGTGGAAGCTGTTGAGCGCTGCGATGATTTCGTACTTCTCGGCACCGAATCGATCATGGGCCACGCGACGGGCCAGCTTGAAAGCGGCCTCGTTGGCCTCCGCGCCGGAGTTACAGAAGAATGCACGCTCGGCGAAGGTGGCGTCGATCAGCTTGTGGGCCAGGCGCAAGGCCGGCTCATTGGTGAATACGTTGGAGACATGCCACAGCTTGTTCGCCTGCTCGGTCAGGGCGCCCACCAGGGCCGGATGGGCATGGCCCAGCACGTTGACCGCGATGCCGCCGGCGAAGTCGATCAGCTCCCGTCCCGTCTGGTCCCAGACTCGAGACCCCGCGCCGCGCACAGGAATGAAAGCCGCAGGTGCGTAGTTGGGAACCATCACCTGGTCGAAATCGGCGCGTTGCACCGGAGCTTGCTCAACGGACATCGGAGTCTCCTGAAGAGGAACACCCGCCTGGAACTGGCGAGCGATGGAGGGATTGTAAGGACAGTTTTGTGCCCGGCCTTGTCGCCAAGCGACAACTTCTTATAGCGCCAACCCCGGTTTTTCGTGGGTTTATGGCAATGCGACAAATAGCGTCGCAAAGGCGCAGTTTAAACTGCGTGGCGCCTGAACGGCAGGTTTGCCGGGCTAATTATCCGCTTGGCCGGTAACGCCGCTCACGCCTCTTTTTAGCCGCCGGGCGCACAACGTTCGCAAGGCTGACAACGCCAAGCGCCAGTAGCGCTCAGATACCCCTGGCGACCCGCACAAGCCATGCACGACCTTCAGCAGCGGCTACACCAGGCACCGAGCTGGAAGGGAGCGGATCAGCCGCGCTCGGCGGGTACGGAGGAGAGTTCGAAGGGGCTGCTGCTACGCCGCTGGTTACGGTCTTCACGCGGGGTGGCGCCAAAGAAATTGCGGTAGGCGCTGGAGAAGTGCGGCCCGGAGGAGAAACCGCAGGACAGGCCGATCTGGATGATCGACTTGCTGGTCTGCATCAGCATCTGCCGTGCCTTGTTCAGCCGCAGCTCCAGGTAGTACTGGCTCGGCACACGGTTCAGGTACTGTTTGAAGATCCGCTCCAGCTGGCGACGAGATACGCAGACGTGTTGGGCGATCTCGTCAGTGGTCAGCGGCTCCTCGATATTGGCCTCCATCAGCAATACCGCCTGAGTCAGCTTCGGATGGCTGGAGCCCAGGCGGTTCTGCAGCGGAATGCGCTGGCGCTCGCCACCTTCGCGAATACGTTCGACCACCAGTTCCTCGGATACTGCCCCAGCCAGCTCGGCGCCGTGGTCACGCGCCAGCACCGCCAGCAGCAAGTCCAACACCGACATGCCGCCACAGGCGGTCAACCGATCACGATCCCAATCGAACAAGTGGCTGGTGGCGATAACCTTGGGAAAACGCTCGGCAAAATCATCCTGCCAGCGCCAGTGCACCGCTGCCCGATAACCATCGAGCAGGCCCAATTGGGCCAGCGGATAAACGCCTGCGGACAATCCGCCCACCACACAACCGGAGCGCACCAACTGCTTGAGCGCGGTACCCAGTGCCGGGCTCATGGGCGCCGGCGGCTCGTCCGCCAGCAGGAACAGTTTCTGGCACCCTTCAAGCTTGCCCGCCCAAGGCTCGCCCGGCAGTTGCCAGGCACCTTGCGCAGGAGCCTCGGCCTGGAGAAAGGCCAGCTCATAGATCACGTCCGGATGAACCCGCTGGGCGACGCGCAAAGCCTCCTCGGCCAGCGCCAGCGTCAAGGCTTTAGTGCTGGGCCAAATCAGGAAACCAATTCGATGGGCAGTCATGGCGGGCAATCCGAAACGAAAACAGGGTAGGAAACCAAGGGCGGCTGCACCAAGTTAGACCATCTGGCGCAGGGCGCTCAGCATGACCTAATTTGGTGCATTACGGCAGCTATTACTTGAGACTGCCGGAGAGGAATTGTTGCAAACGTTCTGATTGCGGATTCACCAGCACTTCCCGCGGATTGCCGCTCTCTTCCACCAACCCCTTGTGCAGGAACACCAGTTGATTGGAGACCTCGCGGGCAAAACCCATCTCGTGGGTCACCACCACCATGGTCCGGCCTTCCTGGGCCAGGGACTGCATGACCTTCAGTACGTCGCCCACCAGCTCCGGGTCCAGGGCCGAGGTTGGCTCGTCGAACAGCATGACCTCAGGCTCCATGGCCAGGGCCCGGGCGATCGCCACGCGCTGCTGCTCGCCACCGGACATGTGCCCCGGGTAGGCATCCTTGCGATGCGCCACACCGACCTTGGCCAGGTAATGCTCAGCCTTCTCGCGAGCCTCGGCCTTGGATACGCCCAATACATGCACCGGGGCTTCCATGATGTTCTCGATGGCGGTCATGTGCGACCACAGGTTGAAGTGCTGGAACACCATCGACAGGCGCGAGCGCATGCGCTGCAACTGCTTGGGGTCAGCGGCCTTGAGGGCGCCGTCCTTGTTGGCCACCAGCTTCAGCTCTTCATTGTTCAGCAGGATCTTCCCGGCGTGGGGTTGCTCCAGCAGGTTGATGCAGCGCAAAAAGGTACTCTTGCCCGAGCCACTGGAGCCGATGATGCTGATCACATCGCCAGCCGCGGCCTTCAGGGACACACCCTTGAGCACTTCATGACTGCCATAGCGCTTATGCAGGTCTTGGACTTCAAGTTTGTACATGCGGTCGGTTCTCACAAAAACAGTCAGTCGTTGAGCAAGCGCCCGTGACGCAGCGCTTCGCGCCCCGCCACCTTGGCCAGCCAGAAACCGGGTTGGGCATAACGCAGCCGCTCAACGGCGAATAGCACGCCGCTGGTGCCAGCACATACCGTGCTGACCCGATCGGATAGAGGATCAATCACTTCGAAAATCGGCTCGCCCACTTCCACCCAGCTACCAGCCGGACGCAGGAAACTCACCACGCCAGGATGCGGCGCATACAGTAATTCAGTGCCTTCGAAGGGCATGCCCTCGCAGGCTTCACGCGCTGGCGCCGGCCACTGCCCGGCAATCAGCCCCTGCTCGGCGAGGAACGCCAGGATACCCTCGGCATGCGCCTCGGCCTGGGGACGCCCAGTATCGGCCTGGCCACCCAGCTCAAGCGTAGTCGCCAGGCACGCCAGGGGAATCTGTGCTTCGGGGAACTGCCGCGACAGGCGCAGCCAGGGCAGCGAACAGGCTTCGTCGAACGAACTGCCACCGGAATCCTCGGCCAACAGGCCGACCCGTACATCCAGGTGAGCCGCCAAGGAACGCCATTGCGGCCAATGCTGCGGCAAGGCATACATGTGCAGCGCCGCCTCGGCATCGCAATGCAGATCCAGTACCACGTCGGCGGTGCAGGCATGCGCCAGCAACACCCGCTGCATGCCCTGCAACTGGCTGGCAGCCGGCGGCAATTCGGCCAGCACATCAGCCATGGCCTGGCGGATCAGTTGCACGTTGGCGTGGGCATCGTCACCCAGGCGCCCTTGCAGGCGCTGAGCCACAGGCTCGCTGAGCTCGACGAAATCGCGATTGAAATTCTTGCCGCTACCGGCCTCGAAGCGCCCCTGGTGATTGCCTTGCAGCAACTGCCCAAGCCCCAGGGGATTGGCCACCGGCACCAGTTCGATGACGCCCTTGAGGGCCCCCTGGGCTTCCAGCTCGGCCAGGCGCTTCTTCAGCTCCCAGGCGGTCCGCATGCCAGGCAGTTCGTCTGCGTGCAGGCTGGCCTGGATATAGGCCTTGCGCTCGCCACTGCCGAAACGGAACACCGAGATGCTGCGCTCGCTGCCCAGGTGGCTCCAGGGCAATGGATGGTCGATACGTTCCATATCAGTGCTTCCGTGGCGCCAGGTAGCGCAGCCAGCGGCCTTCGGCCAGCTTGAACAGGCGCACCAGGATAAAGGTCAGGCACAGGTAGAACACACCGGCGGTGATATAGGCCTCGAATGGCAGGTAGTACTGCGCATTGACCGTACGTGCCGCACCGGTGATATCGATCAGGGTGACGATGGAAGCCAGGCTGGTGGTCTGCAGCATCATGATCACTTCGTTGCTGTACTGCGGCAGCGCCCGGCGCAGGGCCGACGGCAGGAGGATGCGGCGATACATCTTGTAGCGCGACATGCCCACGGCCTTGGCCGCCTCGATCTCGCCATGGGGCGTGGCCTTGAGGCTGCCAGCGATGATTTCCGCGGTATAGGCACTGGTATTGACGGCGAAAGCCAGGCAGGCACAGAAGGTCGCGCTGGACAGCCAGGGCCAAAGGAAGCTCTCACGCACGACCTCGAACTGGGCCAGGCCGTAATAGATCAGGAACAACTGCACCAGCATCGGGGTGCCGCGGATCACATAGGTGTAGAGCCAGGCCGTCATGTTCACCAACGGCTGCTTGGATACACGCATCAAGCCCAGAGGCAGAGCCACCAGCAAGCCGAAGAACAGCGACAGCGCCAGCAACTTCAGGGTGGTCAGCAGGCCGCTGAAGTACAGCGGCAAGGCATCATAGATGACGTTGTAGTCGAAGATCATAGATCAGCCGCCTTTACGCCTACCGAGTAGCGCTTCTCAAGGTGACGCAATGCCAGCAACGAGACACTGGTGATCACCAGGTACATGGCCGCCACTGCAAGGAAGAAGGTGAAAGGCTCGCGAGTGGCATCTGCCGCCTGCTTGGCCTTGAACATCATGTCCTGCAGGCCCACCACGGAAATCAGCGCGGTAGCCTTGGTCAGCACCAGCCAGTTGTTGGTGAAGCCGGGAATCGCCAGGCGGATCATCTGCGGCACCATCACCCGGAAGAATACCTGGGGACTGCTCATGCCATAGGCCATGCCTGCTTCTGCCTGCCCCTTGGGAATCGCCATGAAGGCACCACGAAAGGTCTCCGACAGGTAGGCCCCGAAGATGAAACCAAGCGTGCCAATACCGGCGGCCAGCGGATTGAGGTCGATGTACTCGTCGAAACCCAGCAGCGGAGCCACGCGATTGAGCAGATCCTGGCCGCCGTAGAAGATCAGCAGGATCAGTACCAGGTCGGGAATGCCACGGATCACCGTGGAATACAGGTCGCCCAGCCAGGCCAGCCAGCGTACCGGCGAGAGTCGCAGGGCGACCCCGATCAGACCCAGAACAATGGCCAGGGCCATGGACGACAAGGCGAGCTGAAGCGTCAGCCAAGCGCCATCGAGGATGACAGCCCCGTAGCCTTTCAACATGATTCAGGTCCTCGAAAGTTGGGATGAAAAAATGGCGCAAACCTCAGAGATTCTGCTGCTTGCGCCATCTCGGACTGACGAATTCGACGGCTTATTTGCCGTAGATGTCGAAGTCGAAGTATTTGTCCTGGATTTCCTTGTACTTGCCGTTCTCGCGAATGGCTGCAATGGCGGCATTGATCTTGTCCAGATCAGCCTTGTCACCCTTGCGTACGGCGATCCCTACGCCGTCACCGAAGTACTTGACGTCGGTGAAGGCTGGGCCAACGAAGGCAAAGCCCTTGCCGGAGTCAGTCTTCAAGAAGCCGTCGTTCAACAGGGTAGCGTCCGCCACGGTGCCGTCGAGGCGACCGGCCGCTACATCCAGGTAGATTTCGTTCTGCGAGCCGTAAGGCTTGATCTGTGCGCCCAGGGGAGCCAGGACTTCACGAGCGAAACGCTCATGGATCGAACCGCGCTGCACGCCGATGTTCTTGCCCTTGAGCTCGGACATGCCGTCGCTGACCTGGGTACCGGCCTTCATGACCAGGCGTGCAGGCGTGTTGTAGTACTTATTGGTGAAGTCCACGGACTTCTTGCGATCATCGGTGATCGACATGGACGAGAGGATCGCGTCGATCTTGCGCACTTTCAGCGCAGGGATCAGGCCATCGAACTCTTGTTCGACCCAGACGCACTTGACCTTCATCTGCTCGCACAGGGCATTGCCGATGTCGTAATCGAAACCGACGATGCTGCCATCCGGAGCCTTGGAGGCAAATGGAGGGTAAGCCGCCTCAATACCAATTTTCAGGGGCTTTTCGTCGGCAATGCTCGACAGCGAAAACACGGACAGTGCCAGGGCGCCAAGAAGCACGAGTTTCTTCATTCTTAGGACTCCATCGGTAAAGGGCAAAAACGGCAGAGTGAGCGACAGCCCAATATGCGAATGGGTGGAACCTCAATAGCGGTGCTGCGTCCTGGGAGGCCCTAAAAAGGATTCACACACAGGCAACGACGAGCGAGTGACCGGCATTCTAACGACAGGCCGGAAGCCGATATTTCCTCAATGCGACAACAAATTACAGAAGCATCGAGAATACCGGAGCGGCATATTGACAGCTCTTCAGGTTTATGCAAGAGCAAAAGACAGTGAACCAATCTACGTTGCAAATTGCGGGCCTATTATTGGCAAAGCCTTCTATTCCGGCAAGCGCAGCGTGATGCCTTATTTTTTGAAGGGATATAGAACGCCTTAAAACAGGGCCTGGCGTTTCCCATCGCCCCGAAATCGGTCGTGAGGTTACACCCTCGGTAGCGCCGGTAACATTCAGATACGACTGATGGGCAGCCGATATTTATTCAAGCCCTCGACAGCCTCATCCAGCGCAATCAGCCGCTCAAGAAAGGCACTCCCAAAGCCCTGCAATAGCCTGCCCCTTCCGGCCCGGGCCAGGCACAACGACAAACCCTGCGCGCAGCCATGAAAAAGCCCCGCCCGGCAAGACCGGGCGGGGCTGGATGACGCAAGGCTCGTCTTAGGCGACGTTCATGGTCTTGTGGGTATCGATCAAGTGCTGCACGACACCGGGATCAGCCAGGGTGGAGATATCGCCCAGGCCGTCGTACTCCGCAGTAGCGATCTTGCGCAGGATCCGCCGCATGATCTTCCCGGAACGAGTCTTCGGCAGGCCTGGAGCCCACTGGATGACATCTGGCGAAGCGATCGGACCGATCTCCTTGCGCACCCAGTTCTTCAACTCCATACGCAGGGCTTCGCTCGGCTCCTCACCACCGTTGAGGGTGACATAGACATAAATGCCCTGCCCCTTGATGTCGTGCGGCACTCCCACGACCGCTGCCTCGGCGACTTTCGGGTGAGCAACCATGGCGCTCTCGATCTCGGCGGTGCCCATGCGGTGCCCGGAGACATTGAGTACGTCATCCACACGCCCTGTGATCCACCAGTAACCATCCTCGTCGCGACGAGCACCGTCACCGGTGAAGTACATGCCACGGAAGGTCTTGAAGTAAGTATCGACGAAGCGATCGTGGTCACGGTACAGGGTCCGCGCCTGACCTGGCCACGAGTCGAGAATCACCAGGTTACCCTCGGCAGCCCCCTCGATGATGTTACCCAGGTTGTCCACCAGGGCTGGCACCACGCCGAAGAACGGCCGTGCAGCGGAGCCCGGCTTCAGGGCATGGGCGCCAGGCAGCGGGCTCATCAGGGTGGCACCGGTCTCAGTCTGCCACCAGGTATCGACGATCGGGCAGCGAGACTGGCCGACGTTCTTGTAGTACCAGTCCCAGGCTTCCGGGTTGATCGGCTCGCCCACCGATCCCAACAAGCGCAGGCTGCTGCCATCGGCACCTTCGCAGGCCGCAGTGCCCGAGGCCATCATGGCGCGGATCGCAGTTGGTGCGGTGTAGAGGATATTGACCTTGTGCTTGTCGACGATCTTCGCCACACGGGTCACGTCCGGATAGTTCGGCACGCCTTCGAAGAGCAAGGTTGTAGCGCCATTGGCCAGGGGACCGTAGACGATATAGGTGTGGCCAGTCACCCAGCCCACGTCGGCGGTGCACCAGTAGATCTCGCCCGGACGGTAGTCGAACACTCGCTCATGGGTCAGCGATGCATACAACAGGTAACCACCGGTGGTGTGCTGCACACCCTTGGGCTTGCCGGTGGATCCGGAGGTATAGAGGATGAACAGGGCCTCTTCGGCACCCATTTCCTTCGGCGCGCAGACACTGCCTGCGACCTTCATCAGGTCTTCGTACCAGATGTCGCGATGCTGGTTCCATTTGATGTCGCCACCGGTGCGCTTGCACACGATGACCTTTTGGATGCTGCTGGTTTCCGGGTTGGTCAGGGCATCGTCGACGTTGGCCTTGAGCGGGATCTTCTTCCCGGCACGAATGCCTTCGTCGGCAGTGATCACCACTTTCGAACGGCAGTCGATGATGCGGCCAGCCAAGGCCTCTGGCGAGAAGCCACCGAACACCACCGAATGGATGGCCCCGATGCGCGCGCAGGCCAGCATGGCCACCACCGCCTCGGGAATCATTGGCATGTAGATAGTCACCACATCGCCACGGTGCACGTCCTGGCCACGCAGGGCGTTGGCGAACTTGCAGACGGCCTCATGCAGTTCGCGGTAGGTAATGTTGCGGCTTTCGGAAGGATCGTCGCCCTCCCAAATGATTGCTACTTGATCGCCACGCTCGGCCAGGTGGCGATCCAGGCAGTTGTAGGAGACGTTCAGGGTGCCGTCGGCAAACCATTTGATATCGACATGATGATCGTCGAAGGAAGTCTGCTTCACCGTGGTAAAAGGCTTGATCCAGTCGAGGCGCTTGCCCTGTTCACGCCAGAACCCATCCGGGTTCACGACCGACTGCTGGTACATGGCCTTGTAGGTCGCCTCGTCAGTCAGCGTATTGGCCAAAACCTCGGGACGAACGGGATACACAGAAGCCGCACTCATCTTTCTTACCTCGGTGACATAGTTGTTTTTGTATGACCCCGTTGTAGCCGGGGGAGGCCTATAGAACCATTCGACGATGGTAGTAACAACCCCCTGCGAAATACCTCGACATTTACCAGAACCCCTCAAGAACAGGGCCTACAGCCAAATTCACCACCTGCAAAAATGTTTGAGAAGGCCTTGATAGAGGGCTTTTTCAGCGATTGTTACAAAAACTGTCAAAGGTGTTTATCAAAAGTACGCCTATATGAGGGGCGCCCCCACGCCTAAAATCAGCCTCGCCAAACAGGCAACTGATTAACCAAGTTACAGCCCCCACGAAGGCAGTTAATCAAACTTCTACTCAAGTTCCACACGCAGCCTCAAAAGGGCTGCGCGACCCCACACGACCTTAGATAGGTAAAACGCAAATGAAAGCTTTATTAGTTCTGGCCCTCAGCAGTCTGTGCGCTACCGCGATGGCTGGTGAGATCCCGACTGATGTCGCCAACCAGCAAGTACCGGTAGAGGAATATAGTTACTCCACTGACTTGGACATCGCCAAAGTTATTTCCATGAGCGAAGTTCCAGAAGTATGTGAAGTTGTACCAGCTCGCATGGAATATGAAGACTCCAAAGGCCAGCGGCATATTCTTCAATACCGAGTTATGGGCAACGGTTGCTCTAACGGCTAATCGCCGAGTTCATTGCACACACCTTGATGACTGCCGGCCGCAAGAAATCCGTCTTGCGGCATGGATGCCAGCCCCTACCCGAGGGAGTACCGAGCATCACCCCACGGCATGCGACCACGGCCATCGCATGCATTACCCCAAAGATTCAAATCAGAGCGCAAGCCATTGGCGCCCTCCACCTGGAGAGCTCCGCCACGCCCCTGGCTGATGGCGCTTGGCCTCCTTCCAGGGAGCTTCTCGAAGCGTACGAGCGAAGATATTGAGTTGTGTCAAAAACCTTGAAAAGGCTTTCAAAAACACAACATCTAGTAAATTTGATCATTTATTGATCAAAAAAAGCCATTTCTCATCGACCACAAAAAAAATCTTCAACGAGCAAAGCCTTGTAAACCCGTGCTCTGCCCTTCTTCATCGCCTTTCTTGGGCCCGCCTGCGCCCATCGGTCACCCCACGCCCCTGAAAAAATCCTTATAATGCGTCCTCAAAACGGGACTGCAACATTCCCTTACCGGATGGAAAACGACCTGCTGCATCGCACGCCGGAGCTGAAACACCCAGCTCCACCGGCCAGCAGCCTCGAGGCACCCGCAGACGAATTTCTGTTTATTGCCTGCGTCACTGCTGCAACAAACGATTTCTTATGATTTAACGCGGCCGGTAGCGCCGTGTGAAAAGCCAACTTTATTCATTTTCACACGGGCATCTGGCCCTCAAGCAGGAGACGACACGTCATGCTGAGCTGGGACGAATTCGACAAAGAAGAAAGCGAAACCACGGTCAAGGGCAGCAATGCCGGTGGCCAGGCTTCTGAAGCCACCATGGACCGTCTCGACAGCGCTGGTGGTGCCGCAGCTCTCGAAGCTCGTGCCGTGACTAGCGCCGACTCGGCTGCCGTGATCCGTGCCAAGGCAGCTCTGGATGAACTGGACATCGCTGAAGGCCTGGCCGAGCTGGAAGGCTCTTCCGCTCGCATCGCCGTTGATGAAAAGCGCATGATCAACTGCCGTGCCGACCTCAACCAACTGGTGCCATTCAAGTACGACTGGGCCTGGCAGAAATACCTGGACGGCTGCGCCAACCACTGGATGCCGCAAGAGGTCAACATGACCGCGGATATCGCCCTGTGGAAGAGCGTCGAAGGCCTGACCGACGACGAGCGTCGCATCGTCATGCGCAACCTGGGCTTCTTCTCCACTGCCGACTCCCTGGTCGCCAACAACCTGGCCCTGGCTGTATATCGCCTGATCACCAACCCGGAATGCCGCCAGTACATCCTGCGCCAGGCCTTCGAGGAAGCGATCCACACTCACGCCTACCAGTACTGCATCGAATCCCTGGGCATGGATGAAGGCGAGATCTTCAACATGTACCACGAGATCCCATCGGTAGCGAAAAAAGCCGCCTGGGGCCTGCGTTATACCCGCGCGATCTCTGACCCGGAATTCAACACCGGTACCGTCGAGACCGACAAGGAACTGCTGCGCAACCTGATCGCCTACTACTGCGTACTGGAAGGTATCTTCTTCTATTGCGGCTTCACCCAGATCCTGTCCATGGGTCGTCGCAACAAGATGACCGGCGTTGCCGAGCAGTTCCAGTACATCTTGCGTGACGAATCCATGCACCTGAACTTCGGTATCGACGTGATCAACCAGATCAAGATCGAAAACCCGCACCTGTGGGATGCCGAAATGAAGGAAGAGGCCACCCAGATGATCCTCCAGGGCACCCAGCTGGAGATCGAGTACGCTCGCGATACCATGCCACGTGGTGTATTGGGCATGAACGCCGCGATGATGGAGGACTACCTCAAGTTCATCGCCAACCGCCGCCTGTCGCAGATCGGCCTGAAGGAAGAATACCCAGGCACCACCAACCCATTCCCATGGATGAGCGAAATCATGGACTTGAAGAAAGAGAAGAATTTCTTCGAGACCCGTGTAATCGAATACCAGACCGGTGGTGCACTGAGCTGGGACTGATTCGGGCAGCGAGCCTGACCCCCTGGCCCGGATATAGGGCCGGCGAATGAATGAAAAAGCCCTGACCTGGTCAGGGCTTTTTATTGGGCTCGAACACCCGATACATCCCGATAGCTACGACGGCTCCTGCCATGACAACTACACAGGAGACAACTGGCAAAGAACAAACAATGGATGCAGTCTGCGAGCCTTGCCGCTATAAAATCCTCTCCATCGCTCAAGGACCCAAGCCCCATGAAATTCGATGTCGCCTATTGCATCAGCCTCGACGACAAGTTGTCGATCTATGACGTACGGGACCTGAATTTCGATGAGACCGTGGACTTCGACTCCGCCAAGGAGCACTTCCAGTGCCCCAACGACATATGTCGCATGATGTTCGAAGCCAGTAATGAACTGGGTACCTTCAATGCCAAGAACGTCAATTACATTCGCACACCGCACTTCAAGAACCTGACCACGACCCGGCACATGGAGGGCTGCCCCTACGGCGCCAGCAAAACCGGCGGCAACATAGACGGTCTACAGGCCGAGAACGATCGTGAGGAGCATTTTCCTTCGGAACTACTGCTGACTCGCCGCGAATACGTGCGTAAACCAACGCCATCGACAACCTCGACAAACACCCCCGACGAAAACCGACCAATCGCTCCAATCCAGGCTTTTCGCCCCCATCCCGAGCGGCGAGACACCCCAGACACAACCAGCATCTTTGCTCATCCCGTGGAATGTTTCGTATCGAATATCGACGACAAGGACCTGCTCAAGCGCATGCCGCTGAAGATCGGCGAACACACCGCCTCTTATGCCTCGTTCTTCAAGAAGATCGAGTACCTGCAGGACAACAAGGGACTGATCTACTGGGGCAAGATCAAGCAGATCAAGGACTACACCCAAAGCTTTCGCATCGACTTCGAGCAGAAGGTCTGGTTCAAGGCAGAAGGCGAAGCCAGGAAGAAGCCATATTCAGTCAACGTTTACCTGAGCAAGAAACTGATCGACAACTATCGCAAGCACAAAGCCTTCCTCGAAGAGATCAAGCTCGCCATCGATAACCAGCGCGAGTTGTACTGTTTCTTCTATGGTGTGACCCCGGCCTTCAAGCAAGTGCCGAGCAAGAAAAACCCCGAAGCGAGCTTCGGGGTTTTCAGCGCCGATATAGAGAACCTGGATCACTTCATAATCCGCGAGGCTGCGGGCGTGGAGGCGAAGTAACCCCGCGGCTTTCAGCGTTTGGGCAACTCCACCGCCACCGCGCCAGGGTGTTTCCTGACTACCGAGTACGGCAACACGGCCCACTGCGGCCCGTCGCAAGCCCGCTCTACCCGGGGGAAGTGAGCGCTGATGAACAGGCCCCTGGGTGTGAAGTACCAACTGTTATCGCCCCAGACACCGGTGTCACTGTAGTTACAGCCTTCGTCCTCGCTGGCTGGCTCGCGCATTTCACGAGGATGCAGGGCCGTGAACTGTTCGACCAGCCAGGGTGCCAGCTGCTGCGTGTTGTACTCATACAGGGCGCCATGCTCGGATTGCTTCAAGGGCTGCCCTTTTCCAACCCAC
The DNA here is from genome assembly GCF_001705995.2 of Pseudomonas sp. BIOMIG1BAC. NCBI lineage: Bacteria > Pseudomonadati > Pseudomonadota > Gammaproteobacteria > Pseudomonadales > Pseudomonadaceae > Pseudomonas > Pseudomonas sp. BIOMIG1BAC. The sequence goes on from NZ_CP049045.1 coordinate 5,975,194, forward strand.
AACACATCCGTCAGGGACAGGTCGCGGCCACTGTTCACGTCGATGTTCAAGGGGGAATCGCCAAAGTCCGGATGGGCACCGCCACAGGTGTAACTGGTAGCGATGCTGACACTGAGCACGGCCGAGGAGAAAAACCGCGGCTTGACGCTCTGTATGAACTCGCCCCCCTTGCCAGCCTCCAGCATGCACTCGTGGTAGCCCCCCACCTCACGCCACAAACGCTCCATCAGCAACTGGTTGAGCTGCTCTTGCCGGTCTTGCGGATAGCCGGCTATCACCTTGAACATCGAGAGGTTCGATGAGGGTTCGCTCCACCATTGCAGCGTGTAGCCCATGAAGTCCTGCTGCTTGCCCTGCTTAAGCGTCAGGCCTTGCAGACGCAGGTACTCATACAGGTCCTCCCGGTACAACTTCGCAAGGTACGGCAATGTGCCCGGCTTGGGTTCCTGCGCACTGGCCGGTGCCAGCCGGACCTCCAGGGTCTTGCCATTGGCCCCTTGCCACTGGCCCTGCCAGCCTTCGGCAGTTCGCTGTAACTGGAAAGCTGCCTGGGGTGATGCATCCTCGGCATAACTCTCCCGACCTTCACTCAACTGCAGCGACTGCTCTTCGAGCGAGCCCGCCAGGGGCAGGTCATGGTGGTACTTCTGGTAGAAATAACGCCCCGTGACCTTGTGCGGATCACTGGTGCTGATTTCCATCACGATTGGCATCTTGCCCAAGGTGCCGACAAGAATCTGCCTGGATGAGGAGGCCTGGGCAGTCGCCCCCAGAAGCGAAACCAACAGGCCACCAAACAGCCAACGCATCAGTCCATTGAACATGGAAACTTCCTTGTATTGGACGCCGGAACACTTCCCAAAGGAAATCCCGGCCAGAGTAGTTGACGGCAATTATGAACTGCCCTCCCAACACAATCGAGCCATCGAGCGTGACGCGCCAGTCACTTCAGGCACATGCTCAGCAGCACCAGCAACAGTAATCCGATATACACCCGCGCATGCACCTGGTCCGGGATGCGGCCGATCCAAGGCGTAGCCAGGCGAATACCCAACAGTGACCCCAGTGTCAGCACCGAAAACGCCAGCAAGTCGACATACCCGACGAACCAGGGCCCCAGGTCGAAGCGACTGAACCCCGCCAGCAGCATGTAGGTAGTTGTACCCGCCAACGCCACTGGCACACTCAAGGGGTTGGCCATGGAAGTGGCCTGGGTCATGGTAAGGCCGCAACGACGTAGCAGCGGCACCGTCATCACACTGCCACCCACCCCGAGAAAGGTGGCGATAACGCCTATGCCGACACCACCAAACATGGTTTCTCCGCCCCCCAGCCGACGTGCCTCCTGCCCACCTGCCTGGTCGAGAAAGCCACGCCGCAGCAGGCAATCGGCAATGGTGATTGCCAAATAAGCGATGAATGCGTAGCGGATCACCTCGCCACTGACCCACATGGCCGCTGCCGCACCAAACACCGCCCCCAGGCCAATGTACCCGCCCAGTGGCCACAGGTAATGCCGGATGAGATTGCCGGCGCGCTGGTGTCGGCGGCTGGCAACCAATGCGTTGACTATCATCACGCAAGTGGAGGTGGCCACGGCAATATGCATGGCCGCCTGCCCCGCCGCGGAACCGCTGCCCTGGCTCGCCAGCAACATCCAGTACAACAGTGGCACCACCACGAAGCCCCCGCCGAAACCGAACAACACGGCACTGATGCCTGTCATGCAACCAAAAAGTGCCAGCAGTAGATAGAACATCGAGCAGCATCCATCAGCCAAGGAATACCCAGACGATAGAACGCAGGCGCTTGGCCGACTTTAGCAAGTCGGCCAATAATGTTGGCGTTTACGCCAACTATGGAACGTCTCGGAATGCGCAATATTCCTGTCGACCAACTGGACCAGACACCACGCCCGGTGCTGGCCATTGGCACCGATTACGCCGATGGCCAACGTCTGCCACGCCACCGCCATCGGCGGGCGCAGCTGCTATATGGAGCCACCGGCGTCATGCAAGTGGGTACCGACCAGGGGAACTGGGTAGTGCCTCCCCAGCGAGCGGTATGGATACCACCCGAAGTGGAGCACGAAGTGCTGATGCTCGGGGTCAGCACCCGCAGCCTGTACATCGAGCCTGATGCGGCTCCGCTGGGCAACAGCGGCTGCCAGGTGATCCGGGTCTCGCCGCTGTTGCGTCAATTGCTGCTGGAGGCGGTAGAGATCCCACTTGAATACGATCGGCAAGGGCGCGATGGGCTGCTGATCGAACTGTTATTGCTCGAACTGCAACGGTGCCCTCCACTGCCCCTGCACATCCCGCTTCCGGCTGCTCGCCCCCTGCTGCAACTGTGCCAGGCCTTTCTCGCACACCCCGACATCCATCAATCCCCACAGCATTGGGCAGACCAGTTGCATGTCAGCCTGCGTACATTCAATCGAGGATTCCGCCAGCAGACAGGAATGAGCTTCACCCAATGGCGACAGCAGGCCTGTGTGGTCCAGGCCCTTGCACGCCTGGCAGCGGCAGAGAGCGTGACACGAATCGCCCTGGATTTCGGCTACGACAGCCCTGGCGCATTCTCCACCATGTTCCGTCGGGTACTTGGACAGTCTCCGACCACCTACCTGAATCAGCTGGAGCCAAACGCCAGGTAAGGCCCCACGACCAAGGGCCATAGAGCATCCACAGTCGAGTTTGATCTGGAAATCCAATTACTGTATATACATACAGTAATTCCAACGAATCGACCTTCCGGAGAAAGCCATGGCGTCTTTAGCGATGAAAATCACCCTGGAACGTATCGCGCTCTATCAGTTCACCCCACAACACTGTGCCCAGGCACGTGACATGCTGGACTGGGACATGGAGCGTCTATCTCGTGAATCCACGGTTTCGATACAAGCTATCCAGCGTTTCGAAGCCGGCTACGAAGTCCGTGATGTGACGCGCCTGGCTCTGGCGTTCTGCCTCGAAGGCCAGGGCCTGGTATTTTTCCCAGGTTTTACCCCCGGCCGTGGCATGAACATCAAGGGTGCAACCCCCAACCCCATGGAACGTCCAGACTACGCCATGATCGAATAATCCCTGTCCTGGCCAGTCTTACCCAGAGGGGCGCCGGGTGTACCAGACGTATCGAATCAGGCGGATGCCCCTTCCTGCTGTTCCAGCGTCCCATCCACCTCCAGCCACCACGCTGTGCCTCTATCGGGTTGCGTCAGGCTGAACGCCTGCCCCATCTGCGGGGTGGTGATATTGACGCTGCGCTCCCAGGCCAAGGACAGGATACGGTCGAACGGCTCATGCCAGGCATGCATGGCCAGGTCGAAGGTGCCATTGTGGATCGGTAGCAACCAACGGCCTCGCAGGTCGATATGGGCCTGTAGGGTTTGCTCTGGTTGCATGTGCACATGGGGCCATTCAACGTTATAGGCCCCCGTTTCCATCAGAGTCAGATCGAAGGGTCCATACTGCTGGCCGATACGCTTGAAGCCATCGAAGTAGCCGGTGTCGCCACTGAAGAAGATTCTCGTCAATCCATCGATCATGACCCACGATGCCCACAAAGTGTGGTTGCCATCGAACAGGCCACGCCCGGAAAAGTGCTGAGATGGCGTAGCGATAAAGCAGATGCCATCGATTTCACACCCCTGCCACCAGTCCAACTGCCGCACCTTGGCGGCAGGCACTCCCCATTTGATCAAGGTGTCACCCACTCCCAACGGGGCAAGGAAATGCCGGGTCTTGCTTGCCAGAGCCAGTACTGCCTGATGATCCAAATGGTCGTAATGGTCATGGGACAGGATTACCGCCTCGATTTCAGGCAACGCCTCCAGGCTGATGGGCGGTTGATGAAAGCGCTTGGGACCAGCCCACTGAAAGGGCGAAGCACGCTCGGCGAACACCGGATCGGTAATCCAGAATTTTCCGCGCATTTTCAGCAACACCGTGGAATGCCCAAGGCGATAAACGCTGTGATCAGGCGCTTTCAGCAGTTGCTCGCGGGTCAGGGAGTGGACCGGAATGGACCCAGCCGGGCGAGTATTGCGGGGTTTGTGGAACAACATGTTCCAGAATATCTGCAGCGTCTTGCCAAAGCCGGCGCGACGCACAGGGGCATGGTTACGAAAGGCCCCCTGCTCCTGGCGAGAAGTTTCCTGACGGGAAACAGGGGTGACGCTGGACGAGACAGTGGCCATCACTCAACGACTCCATGGAACGTGACTAGGTTCCGAGGTTGCTCTGCGAAACGATTCATCGGCCCAGGCCAGCAAACATCAGCCGGCCATCGTTGCTCCGAAGACGAACTACACTACACAGTGTAGTTTCTGCATTGCAACAAGATTAAGACGAAGTAGACTGCCGAGTGCTTTCACCGCCCACCCTGACTGAACCCAATTTATGACAGCTCCGAAGCGCCTCACCGACCTCAAGCGCAAAGCCATCATCCAGGCAGCGATCAACGAGTTCCGTGCCAATGGTTTCGACCTCACCAGCATGGACAAGATCGCCGCCACGGCCGGGGTCTCCAAACGCACGGTATACAACCACTTTCCGAGCAAGGAGGAGCTGTTCGCCGAGATCCTGCACAAGCTCTGGGCCAGTATCAGCGCACAGGCGGAAATCACCTACCGTAGCAACGTCCCCTTGCGCGAACAGCTGGAACAACTATTGCGGGCCAAGCTGCGATTGCTAGCCGATGAGAATTTTCTGGACCTCGCCCGGGTGGCCATAGCCGCCGCCATCCATTCACCGCAACGAGCGCAGGACATGGTGGCGCGCCTGGGTGAACGGGAAGAAGGCCTGGCCGCATGGATTCGCGCCGCCCTGGCCGATGGCCAACTCAAGTCGCTGGATGTGGAGTTCGCCGCCCAGCAGATGCACGGCCTTATCAAGAGCTTCGCCTTCTGGCCCCAGATCAGCCTGGGCCAACCGCCCCTGACCGCGGATATGCAAACCCGGGTCATCGAATCGGCCCTGGACATGTTCCTCAACCACTACCAGGCCTGAAACCAAACGTACCCCGCACGGCTCTCCAGCTCTTGAACACGATGAAATGGCTTCGAAGGACACTGATTATTCCTACTGGAATAAATGACAATATTCATCAGAGTGATCCGATAAACGGAAAAGCCGCAGAAACGTAACAACGCGTTTCACTACAAGAACTGGTGCAGCAATCATGGAAAACCAACGCGGCAAGGGCCTTTCATTCGCCCGACGCATCTACTGGCCAAGGATCATCGGCCTCGGAATCGGCAGCATCAGTGTCTGCGCCACAATCTATCCCCTACCACTCCCCGCTTGGGTATGGGCCCTGCTGCTGTTCCACGGCCTGCTTTGGCCGCATCTGGCTTGCCAACTCTCCACGCGCTCAGCCTTTCCCTACCAGGCAGAGCGACGCAACATGCTCTACGACTCGCTGCTCGGCGGATTCTGGGCAGCGACCATGCAGTTCAATCCACTACCGACAGTCACCATCTTGTCGATGATGGCCATGAATAACGTGGCGGCAGGCGGCCTGCGACTGTTTATCCGTGGCGGTCTGGTCCAGTGCGGCGGAATACTGCTGTCCTGGGCCCTGCTTGGAGCCAGTTTCAACACCCAGATCAGCGCACTGCAAATCTACGCCTGCCTACCCATGCTGACCCTCTATCCGCTAGCGGTGGGTATGGTCTGCTATCGCCTGGCGATCAAGCTGCACGAACACAAGCGGGCCCTGAGCGCCCTGAGTCGCACCGACAGCCTCACCGGCCTGCTCAACCACGGCTCCTGGAAAGACCTGCTGCACATCAAGTTCCATAAGTGCCAGCAGCGCCAGATCGAAGCCAGCATCGCCCTCATCGATATCGACCACTTCAAGGCCATTAACGACACCTACGGCCATATCGTGGGAGATTCGGTATTGCGCCACCTGAGTAATGAGCTGCGACGCAACCTGCGTCATGACGATCTGGCCGGCCGTTACGGCGGCGACGAGTTCTGTGTGATCCTGCCACGCATGAGCCATCAACAGGCCCTGGAGGTCATGGAACGCCTGCGCCGGGTGTTCAACCAGTATCGACATCCACAGGTAGCGGAATTGCAAGTCAGCCTGAGCATCGGCCTCGCCGCCTTCAGGCCGGCCTACCTTGATCCTTCGAGCTGGCTCCATGCCGCCGACCAGGCCCTGTACCAGGCCAAACACTGTGGGCGCAACCGCATCGCCAGCAACGACGACATGGAACATCTCGTGCAAGCACAAATGGCATAAGAGGCTAGAAAACTTATACAAAAAGGAAGTAAGAATATTTTTGTATAAGTTTATTTGGATTTTTAGGGACAACTGCCATCATAATGCCGCCACTTTGCCACAGTGCCTGCCGTTCCTGTACAGCACTGCAGTAGCCCAAACCCCAACTAAATCGACTCGCAGCCGGCACCCAGCCGCTGATGCAGCCACGGTGCCCGCCCTAAGCACCGTCTGCTTCATCGCTGCGAGTTTTTCTGCCAGCCATGGAACGCTGGCATTGAGCAGATAGTGTCGGATGTCAGAGAGCATTCGGCCTGCAGGCGCACTCCATAGGGATCGACGCAACGTTTCTCCCACAGAGCACCAGCCAACATGCTATTCAATCGCCACGCCAAGACCATCGATGCCCTCAACCGGACCATCGCCGAACAATCGCGCATGCTGGGAGCCATCGAACGCTCCATGGCCGTGATCGAGTTCGATATCAACGGCTCCGTACTGCGGGCCAACGACAACTTCCTCAAGGTCCTGGGATACCGCGACGACCAGGTCCTGGGCCAGTCTCACCGGATGTTCTGCCCCCCCGAATACGCCCGCAGCAGTGACTATCAGAAGTTGTGGTCACGCCTGAAGGACGGCCATTTCGAATCCGGCACCTTCGAACGCGTCGCCAGCGATGGCCGGAGCCTGTGGCTGGAGGCCAGCTACAACCCCATTCGTGATGAGTCCGGCAAGGTCTACAAAGTGATCAAGTACGCTCTGGATGTGACCGCCAGGATCCAGGAAGAAGTCGAGGCGCGGAACAAGCTGGACGCCATCGACCGGGCCATGGCCGTGATCGAGTTCAATCTCGATGGCACCATCCTCGATGCCAACGCCAACTTTCTCAGTCGCATGGGCTACAACCTGGCCGAGATCAAGGGCAAGCATCACCGCCTGTTCTGCAAACCGGAACTGGCCAATAGCAGCAGCTACCAGGACTTCTGGAACCGCTTGAACAAGGGCCAATTCTTCAATGGCCGCTTCGAGCGTATCGACAAGCTCGGCCGGACCCTGTGGCTGGAAGCCAATTACAACCCGGTCTACGACGCCGCCGGGCGCCTGTGCAAAGTGGTCAAGTACGCCGCCGACGTCACCGAGCAGGTGGAAAAACATGAGCGCGACGCCCAGAGCGCAGCCCAGGCCTACCACATCTCGGTCCAGACCCGCAAAGTCGCCGAGCAAGGCACCGGCGTGATCCAGGAGGCCGCCAACGAAATGCGCCAGATCGCCAGTAACATCGAAGACTCCTCCTCGCAGATCGCCCGGCTCGGTGAGCGCTCGGAGCAGATCACCGCCATCGTCAACACCATCCGGGCCATTGCCGACCAGACCAACCTGCTGGCCCTCAACGCCGCCATCGAAGCCGCCCGGGCCGGCGAACAGGGACGTGGCTTCGCCGTAGTCGCCGATGAAGTTCGCCAACTGGCTGCACGCACCAGCGGCTCGACAGCGGAAATCTCCAGCATGATCGACATGATCCAGAACGAGACCCTGCAGGCTATCAAGAGCATGGATAGCACCCGGGAACGGGCAGCCAAGGGCGTGCAACTGGCCGACCAGGCCGGCACCGCGATCCTGGAGATTCGCAACGGCGCCAGCGAGGCCGTGGACGCGGTAAGCACCTTCGCCACGGAGCGCGGCGCGCTCTGAGGCAAGGCTTTCCCGGCGTCGATAGTGGCGTCGGGAGCGGCCTGGAGGGCTATAGTGGCCCGACGTTCCAGAGCCTGGCGGAGGCCATCATGCGTTCCAGCGATACCCCGGATACCCCCACCCCGAACACCGACCACCTGCGTTTTCATCGTGCCCATGCCCACCTGGCACCGACCTTCGGTACTGACAGCTTTGCCTTGAAGGCCGAAGCCTTCGCCCGGTTTTTCGGTACGCCCACCTTCCTCGGCGCACAGACGTTGGTGGTGTTGGCCTGGGTCGCCCTGAACCTCAGCGGGCTCACCCAGTTCGATGTCTACCCCTTCATCCTCCTGAACCTGGCATTCAGCCTGCAATCGGCCTATGCCGCACCCCTGATCCTCCTGGCCCAGACTCGCCAGGCCGCACGGGACAAGGCCCAGGCCGACGCCGATGCCCAGCACCGCGAGGCCCTGGCCGTTGCCAACAGCGAACGCCAGGCCCAGGCCGCCCAGACCACCACGCAGCTCCTGGAGTTACTGGAGCAGAACACCCGCCTGACAGAGATGACCAAGCAACTGACCGAACGCATCGAGAACCTCACCAGCGAGATGCATGAGCACTTCGTACGCAAGAGCTAGTTCGGGGCCAGGTCATCAGGCCCAATGCAGATGGCGCGCCAGTTCATCGAACAGCGTGACCACCGAGCGCAGGGCCCGGCAATCCGGCCGGGTCAGCAACCACAGGGCGGTCTCCTGCCCCAAGGGTTCGCTCAATGGCACCAGGTTCCCCTCGCCAATGAGAAAGTCCGGCAGCGCCGCAACCCCAAGCCCAGCTCGCACCAGCTCAGCGACCGTCAGCATGCTGTTGCAGCGATAGGCCGGTTGCACCCCCGGCCACTGCTGGCGGCGCCAGGCCACGGACGGGTGATCGGGTAGAAAATCATCCGGTGCAATCCAGGCCACCTGTGCCAGATCGCTGCAATCCACGCGCTGCCGATACTCCGAACTGGCATACAACCGATAGGACACCGCCCCCAGGCAGCGCCCCACCAGGTGTTCGGGCGGCGTGGCAGTCAGGCGCACGGCGATATCGGCATCGCGCCGGTTGAGATTGGCAAAGTCATTGGATGTGCACAGTTCGATGACCAGCGCCGGATAGTTCGGCATGAACCGCGCCAAAGCCGGTAGCAGCAGGCTCTGCAACACCGAGTCGGTGCAGGTCAGCCGTACCGTGCCGCTGATCACTTCCCCTCCCTGGGCCACGCCCACCCGTGCCGCCTCCAGGGCCTGTTCCGCGGCCTCGGCCTGCTGGGCCAGGGTCAGGGCCAGGCTGGTGGGCAGATACCCGGCGCGGCTCTTGTCGAACAGTTGCTGGCCGAGCCCTGCCTCAAGCCGACGTACGGCACGAAACACCGTCGAGACATCCACCTTGAGCAAGGCCGCCGCACGGGCCAGGGAGCCGCCACGAACCAGGGCCAGCACCAGGGCCAGGTCGGGATAGTCCAGCTGATATTGCGCTGATGCACTGATCAATTGGGGTAACGCCAATATTGATTGCGTGAACGCCAATCTATAGTGGCCATCACCCCGCCACAAGCCCATGCGCAACAGGAGTCCCCATGCCCCCACACCCCCAAACGCCGAAGATTCGCATCGCCCTGGTGGGAGATCACGATCCTCGGATCATCGCGCACCAGGCATTGCCCCTGGCCTTGCAACACGCGGCCAGCGAAGTAGGAGCCGATCTGGACTATCAGTGGCTAGCCACTGAGCGGCTGCAAGACGAAAAAAGCCTGGAGGGCTTCGATGGCGTCTGGTGCGTGCCCGGCAGCCCCTACCGCAACATGGACGGGGCTCTGATGGCGATCCGTATCGCCCGGCAACGCCAGCTGCCCTTTCTCGGCACCTGCGGTGGTTTCCAGCATGCGCTGCTGGAATATGCCCGCAATGTACTGGGCTGGGCCGATGCCGAACATGCCGAAACCGCGCCGCAAGCCGAACGCGCAGTGTTGTCCCTGCTCAGTTGCGCCTTGGTGGAAACCCGCAATCTGATCCAACTGCACGCCGACAGCCGGATCTCCAAAGCCTATGGCAGCCAGAGTATCGAGGAGGGCTATCACTGCCGCTACGGTGTCAACCCGGAGTTCGCCAGCGCCCTGTTCAGCGGTGCCCTGCGCCCTACCGGCCACGACAGCCAGGGAGACTTGCGCGCCGTGGAACTCGACGATCATCCATTCTTCGTCGCCACACTGTTCCAACCCGAACGAGCCGCACTGTTGGGCCACACTCCGCCACTGGCCCGAGCCCTGCTCCAGGCTTGCCTGGAGGTGCAGCCATGAGCGCTGGCACACCTGCCCCACCCTACTACGCGGTGATCTTCAGCTCCCAGCGCGGTGAAGCCGATCCCGCCTACGACCAGGCGGCCGAGCGCATGCTGGCGCTGGCTCGCCAGCAGCCGGGGTTTCTTGGGGTGGAATCGGCACGCGGCGTGGACGGTTTTGGTATCACCGTGTCCTACTGGAGCAGTGAGGAGGCGATCCTGGGCTGGAAGCAGCACGCCGAGCACAGCACCATCCGCGAACGTGGCCGCAGCCATTGGTACCGGCAATTCCATACCCGGATCAGCAAGGTCGAGCGGGCCTACAGCTTCGGTGAGTGAGAGCGCTCCCGGCCTTCGTCGAGAAGGTCCGGGAGTGGGTGGCGGATCAGCCCTGGCCGCCCGGCAGCAGGCTGCGCACGGCCTGGATTTCCGGCAGGTCGCTGCGGCGCATGTACACCCGCAACGGTTCGCTGATGTTGATCCGATCGTCGATGTTCTGGTCCAGCAGCAACTGGATCTGTTCGCGCCGCAGGCTCATGGCTTCGTCGGACACCCGTGCCCAGACGAATTCACTGGCCGGGACTATCGCGTCATCGGCCACATCCATGCCGAAGGAGTCTTCGCTGAAACGCACGATGTAGCGACCGGTCTTGCGATTGAGGCCGACAAAGCCCTTGAGCTGGTCGGCGGCCTGGCAGATGAGTTCGGAAGTGATGCTCATGGTAAACCTCGCTGTGGATGCCACAGGGCTGGTGATCGATGGTCTACACGCGAGGCAAGGAAAGCGATGTTCTCAGGCTTCCCTCTGATGGGGAAACTGCGGCGCCCAAGATTACTGCAAAGCGCCGGGAAAAACCGTGAAAGATGCGAATCAGAGCGATACATGTCGCTCTGGCGATAGCACAAGCGTCATTGAGTTGCTAAAAGATAACCCCCTGCACCCGCCCCCACGAAAGGATTTCGAGCATGCCAGCAACCTTCACCCCCAGCGCCCTGATGCTGGGCCTGATGCTCGCCTGCGGCCTGGCCCAGGCCGCCGAACAACCTGACCCCGAAGCCCTGGCGGCCCGCCAGGGTATTCCCCGGCCAGCGGTAATTGCCCACCGCGGCGCCTCCTTCGATGCCCCCGAGTCCACCGCCGCCTCCTACAAGCTGGCCCGGGACCTGGGAGCCGATTACCTGGAGATGGACTTGCAGCGCAGCAAGGATGGCGTGCTGTTCGCCCTGCACGACAACAACCTGCAACGCACCACCGATGTGGCGCGCAAGTTCCCCGAGCGCAAGGACAGCCCGGCCAATGCCTTCACCATGGCCGAGCTGAAAACCCTGGATGCCGGCAGTTGGTTCAACCAGGCCCACCCCGATCGCGCCCGGCCTGGCTTCGCCGGCCTGCAGATCCTCACCCTGGATGAAATCATCGACATCGCCCAGGGCAGCACGGCGCACAAGCCCGGGCTCTACATCGAGACCAAGGAACCCCAGCTGTTTCCAGGCATCGAGCATGACCTCAAGGCACAGCTCCAGGACCGCGGCTGGCTGAGCCCGGCCGGGTCGACCCTGGCCAAGAGCGATCTGGCTGTGGGCCAAGGCAAGGGCAAGGTGGTCCTGCAAACCTTCGACAAACACAGCCTGGAACTGCTCCACAAGGAAATGCCCCAGGTACCCAAGGTGCTGTTGCTGTGGCTTGCGCCTGGCAGCATCGAGCCAGCCTCCGGGCAGAGCTTCGCCGGCAGCGGCGAAACCGACAAGGCCGCCTTCTATGCCCGCCAGCAACCCCGGGACCAGGCCGAGTTCAAGCGCTGGGTAGATTTCGCCAAGGCCCAGGGCGCCGTTGGCACTGGCCCTTCCGCCGCACTCACGGCTGGCGGCGACCAGAGCTACGCCGACCTGGTACAACCCTGGATGAACCAGTACACCCACGAGCAGGGCTTGCTGGTCCATGTCTATACCGTCGACGAACCGGTGGACTTCCAGAAAGTCATCGGCGCCGGGGTCGATGGCATTTTCACCAACCGTAGCGACCAGTTGCTCAAGTACTTCCAGCGTCCGGCCGGCACCAGCGTCACCCGGTTGCTGGAGGCCAGCGGCTACTGAATGCCTGCCTCGCGCTGGAACGGCGAACTCTGGCTGGGCCGTGACTTCGGCCTGGTCCATGGGCACATGGGGCCTACCACGGCCCATGCCCATTACGCCCACCAACTGATCATCGCCCCCGGGCAGCCGGTTACCGTGGAACTGGACGGCGTACGGCGCAGCGGTCACTACCTGTTGATCGAGGCCTTGTGCCGCCACGCCATCGTCCAGGCTCCCGAAGCAGCCTTCACCGTCTATGCCGAACCGCTGTCGATCGATGCCCGGGACCTGCACCAGAGCATGTGCGATGTAACGCCAACGCTGCCCGACCTGGAAGCAGCGCTGCGCACTTGCCGACGCCAGCCCATGGCCGACCAGCGTGTCGAACGCGCACTACAGGCACTGGACGCGTCCCTGGATGGCAAAGTCGCGGCGGCACAGCTAGCGGTCCAGGCCAACGTCTCCCTGAGCCAGCTGGAGCGCTTGTTCGCCCGAGACGTGGGCCTGCCGGTTCGGCGCCTGGTGCTCTGGCGGCGCCTGCGCCTGGCCATGGCCCTGATGCTGCAAGGCATGCCCATGACCCAGGCCGCCCACGACGCCGGCTTCGCCGACGCCGCGCACTTTTCCCGGACGCTGAAGGCCTTGTTCGGCATCACCGCGGGCCAGGCTCTCAAGACCCTGAAGACGCGTTTGCTGGCTTGACCTGCCGGCGCAAGGCCTGTGGCACCTTGGGCTCGGCGCTGTAGCGCTGGGCCTTGAAAGGCTCGAGCAATTGCCCCCAGTAGTTCGCCGGATAATCCGGACGGCTGCCGATGCCCAGATCCCCCGGGCGCATCTGATAGTCATGTCGATAGAAAGCGGTACCTAACAACCCGTCCCACAGGTTGAAGAACAGACCGAAGTTCACATCCCCGGCACGACCGTACTTCATGTGATGAAAGCGATGCACCGGAGCCCAGGCGAACACCAGGCGCAGCACACCAAGGCGCATGTCGACATTGGAGTGCTGCAACAGCAACTGGACACCGATGGCCAGTGCCAGCAATTGCGCCACCGGCAGCGGGATACCCAGCACCAGCAGCGGCAACAGCCCCGCCGAAGCCTCGAGCAACTGGTGCAAAGGATGCTTGAGCAAGCCGTTGAAGCCATACATGCGTTGCACGCTGTGGTGCACCGCATGCAGGCGCCAGAGCCAGGCCCAACGGTGACTGGCGTAGTGCGCCAGGGTGATCCCGCAGTCGGCGACGGTAACCGCGAGCAACAACTGCCCCCAGAGCGGCCAGTCCCGGGGCCACAAGCCCTCATGGGCCAGCAGCATCGCCAGCCCCGGCAGCGCCAGCAGGCCAAGGGCATTCAACCCCTCGTTGACCACGGCGTGCAGGCAGTCACGCAACCGGTCCCCGTGGGAGCGGTTCCAGACGGGCTCATAGGGCAAACCCCATTCGGCCAGGAAGGACACGCCAAGGGCCGCCAGGAATAGCCAGAGCAGGCCTGCTGCCGAGCCGCCCGCGCTACCCATCCACCAGACACCGGTGCCGATGAAACCACCAAAGAACAGCGGCCCATACAACCACGCAAGCATTCGTTTCATCCGTCTTGTCTCCATCATTAAGGAGACAGCAGCTTGCCGGCCACCCACGGCCACAGGCTTGAACAAACGGCGCAATCGGTGGCGGGAATTAAGGGTGAATTAAGTTGCGCTGGTTAACCTGTGTCCATCCAAACCCATCACCCCCAAGGAATCATCCATGAGCAAATTCTCCGCACTACTGGCCGCCACTGCCCTGACCCTGAGCGCCGGCCTGGCCCAGGCCGATGTCCGTCCGGACCTGATCCCGGGCCTGCTCAAGTCGGGCGCCATCATGGACCTGGAGAAACTCAACCAGCTCGCCCTGGCCCAGCACCCCGGCACCAGCGCCGCCAACATCACCGACACCGAGCTGGAACAGACTGCCAGCGGCGCCTACGTCTACCAGGTGGAATTGCGCGACGGCAAAGGCATCGAGTGGGATGTGGACCTGGATGCCAAGACCGGCCAGGTCCTGACCAACAAACAAGACCGGTAACCGGCAGATAGCACAAGGCCGCGCCTGTATAAGGGGCGCGGCCTTGTGTTTTGCGGGTCCCGGGATCAGGCGCTCAGGCGCGCCGTGACTTCGTTCAGTTGTCCCGACAGGCCATGCAGGTTGCGGCTCGCCGCCTCGGTACGCTGGACGTTGTCCAGGTTGGTGCTGGCGATGGAGGTGATCTCGGTCAGGTTGCGCGAGATGTCCTCGGCCACCGAGGTCTGCTCCTCGGCAGCGGTGGCGATCTGCCGGTTCATGTCGCGAATCGCTTCCACCGCCTGGGTGATGCGCTCGAGCATGGCCCCGGCCTCGGTCACCTGTTGCACGCTCTGCTCGCTGCGCTCCTGACCGCTCTCGATGGCCTGGGCCGCATCCACGGCACCGGTCTGCACGGTCTGGATGATCTGGTTGATCTCGGTGATCGAAGCCGCGGTGCGCTGCGCCAGGCTGCGCACCTCGTCGGCGACCACGGCAAAACCACGCCCGGCCTCGCCGGCCCGGGCCGCCTCGATAGCGGCGTTGAGGGCCAGCAGGTTGGTCTGCTCGGCGATGCCCTGGATCACCTCCAGCACCTTGCCGATCCGCCCGCTGTCGGCTTCCAGGCGACGGATCACGGTCGCGGTATTGGCGATTTCGCCACGCATCTGGGTGATGCTGTCGATGGTGCTCTGCATCACCTGCTCGCCCTGCTGCGCCGACTGGTCGGCATCGTCGGCGGCACGGGCAGCGTCGGCGGCATGGCGCGCCACCTCCTGGGCCGTGGCGGACATCTCGTTCATCGCCGTGGCCACCTGGTCGGTACGGCTGAACTGCTCGTTGGTGCCCTGGGACATCAAGGTGGCGATGGAGTTGAGCTCGCCGCTCGAGGTGTCCAGGTCCGAGGCACTGCGCTGCAGGCTGGTGAAGGTCTGGGCGAGGAAGTCGCGCAGGGTGTTGGCCGCGGCCGCCAGCTTGCCCAGTTCGTCCTGGCGCGTGTTGTCCACCCGCTGGGAGAACTGGCCACGGCTGAGCTGGGCCACGTAGTCGATCAACTGGCGAATCGGCTCCACCAGGCTGCGGTTGACCAGCCACAGGCTGAGCAGTCCGATCAACAGGCCGGAGACGAGCATCACCAGGATGCCCAGCCACACCGTACGATCGGCGGCCGAACTGATCTGCAACGACTGCTGCTGGCCTTGCTTGCGCAGCTCAGTCACCAGCTCGCTCATCTGGTCGCTGGCAGCACGGTCGAAGCCCTTGACCGCAGCATCGCCGGCACTCGGATCGGCGCCACCGGCCACATAGGCATCACGGGCCTTCTGGTAGGCCTGACCCAGGGCCAGATGCTCCTGGGCCAAGCGCTGGACCCGGCTCTTGAGCGACGCTTCCAGGTCCGGGGTCTGTGCCAACTGTCCCAAAATGCTCTGCACGTCGCGCTGACGATCTTCGAACTGCTGCCAGTACTTGTTCATTTCCTGGGGCTGCTTGCCTCGCAGCAGCACGTTCTTCCACTCTTGCACCTGGATCTTGAACTGCAGGTTGGCCTCGTCGATCAGTTGCGAACTGTGCAACGGGCCTTCGATCAGCTCGCGGTAGCTCTGCACGCCATTGGACAGCAATTGAAAACACGCCAGGGCGATCAACAGCATCGCCAGCAGGCTGCCACTCAGCAGGGCAAGAATTTGCGCCCTCAGGGATTTTTGCAAAAACATCGAGGAGATCTCATGGCAGGGAAGGAACAGGCCCGAAAAGGCATGCGTAAGTCCGAACTTCCCTGTCGGGCACATTCGAGACAGCTCGAATGCACGTGGCATGTGAGCGTGATCGGCATCGACGACACATTCTTGAGGGCCGCCGACCACCGGTATAACGCGGCGAATCATGGACTTTCAATTGTCACAAAACCGTCAAAAAGCATTGCCATGATGTGGCTCAAGTGAACCTGTGAAACCCGCGCCAGGCACCGTCCCTCCTGCGAGCCCCCATGAACCACAGCATCGACCAGAGTCACCGCGATTCCGATCTGTTTGGCCTGCTCTACGGTTACCGCTTCCGCCCCGGCGAACGTGGTCGCGAACTGGATTCGGCCAAGGCCCTGCAAGCCCTGCAATCTGCCGAACACCAGGATGAATTTCTCTGGCTGCACCTGAACCTGGCCCATGCCGCCTGCGAGCGCTGGATGCAGGCCCACCTGCAACTGCCCGAGGAGTTCTTCGAAGCGTTGCATGAGGGCTCGCGCTCGACTCGCATCGAGCACGTGGACTCGGCCCTGCTGGCGGTGGTCAACGACGTGGTGTTCAACTTCAGCAGCATGGTGTCCTCGGACATCTCCACCCTGTGGGTCTGCGTGCGCAGCAACCTGATCATCAGTGCTCGCCTGCAACCCCTGCACTCGGTGGACAAGTTGCGGTCCTCGGTCAAGGCTGGCGAACAGTTCCGCTCGCCCCTTGAGCTGCTGGTGCACCTGCTACGGGACCAGGGGGAAATCCTGACCCAGATCGTGCGCAAGACCAGCCTCAGCGTCGACCAGATCGAAGACCAGTTGCTGGCGGCCCGGGCCTCGGCCAACCGCGCCGAACTGGGAGCCATGCGCCGGGTACTGGTGCGCCTGCAACGGCTGCTGGCCCTGGAACCCGGATCGTTGCTGCGCCTGCTCAACCGACCGCCACAATGGCTGCAAAAGGACGACGTCAAGGAACTGCGCAAGTCCACCGAAGAGTTCGCCCTGATCATCAACGACCTCACGGCCCTGGGGGAGCGGATCAAGCTGTTGCAAGAGGAAATCGCCGCCAACCTCAACGAACAGAGCAACCGCACCCTGTTCACCCTGACCGTGGTCACGGTACTGGCCCTGCCGATCAACATCATCGCCGGCTTCTTCGGCATGAACGTCGGCGGCATTCCGTTCTCCGGCGATCCGGAAGGCTTCTGGATCCTGGTGGCGCTGGTGGTCACCTTCACCGTGATCGCCGGGCGCTGGGCCTTTCGCAAACGCCAGGACTACTGACCCTGCGGCCACTGCGCGCCCGTACGCAGCCTCGCTGGCGCTCGACAGCGGCTACAGCACCAGCGTATCCGCACCCCCGCCTCGTGTAGCCGCTGCCGCAGGCTGCGCACGGCTCGGCACGAGCCGCCGGGGCAAACGGATCAACGGGCCAGTCAATTGCACAAACCATGACCTGGGGCAGTCTGCCTGTAACATTCGGCAACGATCATGGAAGCCATTCCTTCCAGCCACAGGATTGTCCAGCAATGGCCACCCCTTCCCTGACCGTCGCCTCCCCCAGCGTCGACGCCAAACCGCAACTGGATAAGAAACCCGGCCCCTTCACCCTCGTGGTGTTCTTCGCGATATTGGCCATGGGCTTGCTGTTCACCGCCTACAGCCTGATCCACGACATGCATGAACTGGGCACCACGGTCACCACCTGGACCCCGTTCCTGCTGCTTGGCGTCGCGCTGCTGATCGCCCTGGGCTTCGAATTCGTCAACGGCTTCCACGACACCGCCAACGCGGTGGCCACGGTGATCTACACCCATTCGCTGCCACCACAGTTCGCGGTGGTCTGGTCCGGCCTGTTCAACTTCCTCGGGGTGCTGCTGTCCAGCGGCGCAGTGGCCTTCGGCATCATCGCCCTGCTGCCGGTGGAGCTGATCCTGCAGGTGGGGTCTTCCGCCGGCTTCGCCATGATCTTCGCCCTGCTGATCGCCGCCATCCTGTGGAACCTCGGCACCTGGTGGCTGGGCCTGCCGGCCTCTTCCTCCCATACCCTGATCGGCTCGATCATCGGCGTCGGCGTGGCCAACGCCCTGATGCACGGCCGCGACGGCACCAGCGGTGTGGATTGGGGCCAGGCCACCAAGGTCGGCTACGCCCTGCTGTTCTCGCCACTGATCGGCTTCGTGTTCGCCGCCCTGCTATTGCTGGCCCTGCGCCTGTTCGTCAAGAACCGCGCGCTGTACAAGGCGCCCAAGGGCGACACCCCGCCACCGTGGTGGATTCGCGCTCTGCTGATCCTGACCTGCACCGGGGTGTCGTTCGCCCACGGCTCCAACGACGGCCAGAAAGGCATGGGCCTGATCATGCTGATCCTGGTGGGCACCCTGCCCATGGCCTACGCCCTGAACCGCACCATGCCCGCCGACCAGGCCCTGCAGTTCGCCGCCGTGGCCGAAGTCACCCAGCAAGCCCTGGTCAAGAGTGCTCCACAGGCCGCGCCAACCGATCCTCGCGCGGTGCTCTCGGAATACATGCGCAGCAAGCAAGCCACGCCCGAACTGGTGCCGGCCCTGGCCGCCCTGGCCGGTGCCATCGGCAATGAAGTGAAGGGTTATGGCTCGCTGTCCAAGGTTCCGGCCGAAGCCATGGGCAACGTGCGCAACGACATGTACCTGACCAGTGAAACCATCCGCCTGATGGACAAGAACCAGGTCGGCCATTTCGACCAGGACACCCGCGACAAGCTGCAACTGTTCAAGCAGCAGATCGACAATGCCACGCGCTTCATCCCGTTGTGGGTGAAGATCGCGGTGGCCATCGCGCTCGGCCTGGGCACCATGGTCGGCTGGAAACGCATCGTGGTGACCGTCGGCGAGAAGATCGGCAAGACCCACCTGACCTACGCCCAGGGCGCCTCGGCGGAGACCGTGGCGATGCTGACCATTGGCGCGGCGGACATGTTCGGCCTGCCAGTGTCCACCACCCACGTGCTGTCCTCGGGGGTGGCCGGGACCATGGTGGCCAACGGCGGCGGCTTGCAGATGCGCACCATCCGCAACCTGGCCATGGCTTGGGTGCTGACCCTGCCGGCAGCGATCCTGCTCTCCGGCAGCCTGTACTGGCTCTTCACCCAACTGTTCTAGCCGGCAGTCCCCCGCGGCTCGTTCCGAGCCGTACGCAGCCTGCGGCAGCGGCTACACGATGCGTGAGCCGCCACGGACGGGGGATCAGGACGCAAACAGCTTGCTCAGGCAGGCCAGTTTCTTCTTGTAGGAACGCCGGGCCTCCAGCGCCTCTTCCAAGGTCACCGGAATAAAGCGCGCCTTCTGGTTGGGCTGCATCTGCCCCACCAGGTCCAGGTCGGCGCTGATCACCGTGCCGATCATCGCGTAGCCACCACCGGACACCGCATCCCGATGCAGGACGATGGGCTCCAGCCCCGCCGGCACCTGGATCGAACCGATGGGATAACAACTGTCGACGATGTTCGACGGATCGGAACCGGCACCGAACGGCTGCTCCCGAGGCTGGAAGCCCAGGGCACTGCCACCCTTGAAGCGATAGCCGATGCGATCCGCCTCCGAGCCCACGGTCCAGGGTTCGGCGAAGAAACTCGCCTTGGCCCCCTCGCTCAGGCGTTCGTAATAGAGCCCCGGCACCACCCGCAGACTGATCTCGCCCCCCAGGGACTGGCGCAGCGCCATGGGCAGGCTGGCCCCCGGGCGGCCCTTGCCGTCGGCGATCCCCACCGGCAGCTCATCGCCGGCCGCCAAGCGCCGCCCCTGGAAACCGCCCAGGGCGCCCAGGGCATAGGTGGAACGGCTGCCCAGCACCAGCGGCACATCGATGCCACCGGCCACCGCCAGGTAGGCCCGGGCCCCGGCCTTGGGAAAGTCGAAACGCAGCACTTGCCCGGCCTTGACCGCGAACGCGGTATCCAGGTGCCTGTCCACGCCGTCGAGCTTGGGCGTCATGTGTGCACCACAGACCGCCACCAGGGCATCGGCAGTGAACTCAAGTTCCGGCCCGAGCAAGGTGCACTCCAGGCCCGCGGCGCCAGCCGGGTTGCCCACCAGTTGGTTGGCGGCGCTCAGGGCGTACTGGTCCAGGGCCCCGGACGGCGGGATGCCCAGGTGATAGAAGCCCTCGCGGCCCAGGTCCTGTACCGACGTGGCCAGGCCCGGTTTGATGACCTTGATCATGCCAACACCTCCTGTAGCGACTTGGGATAACCGACCGGGTCGGCGAGAAAGGCATCCAGGGAAAACTCCACCTCACGGATGCGCAGGTCGAAGCGCCCGGCCTCCACCTCGGCCACCGCGTGGTCATAGGCCTCGCGGTCGATAGGCTTGAACTGCACGATGTCCCCGGGGCGGAAGAACACCATGTGCTGCTTGAGGTAGGCCAGTTGCTGCTGCGGGTCGTAGATCGGTGCCGGGGTCACGCCGAACATCTGGTAGCCACCGGCGCCGCGCACCGAGTAGATGCAGCCGAAGCAGCCGCCATGGCCCAGGGTCAGCTTCGGCGTGTCGGTGCGCGGCCGCAGGTACTTGGGCACCTGCAACTGGCGCTCGCGCTCGACCATCTGGAACATGAACGGCAGGCCGGCGACGAAACCCACCATGGAGACGAACCAGGGGGCGCCACTGTGGGCGGCGATAAAGGCGTCGACATCCGCCAGGCCATTGATCCGCGCCGCGTACTCCAGGTCGGTGGCGTCCGGGTCCTGGTGCCGGTCGCGAAAACGCATCAGGGTTTCATGGGTCCAGGGGTCGTTGTACAGCACCGGGATCTCGATGATCCGCGTGTGCAGGCTGCGCTCGGCCACGGCGCCGGCCTCGGCCTCGCGCACGGCCTCCAGCAGGGCCTGGGGCGCGATGCGATCCGGATCGAAACGGATCTGGAACGAGGCATTGGCCAGGCATACGTCCAGTACCCCATCCAGGGCCAGGCGCTCCACCGCGCGGGTGACCGCCATGCCCTTGAAGAAAGCCTCAAGGGACATGCTGTCGCTGACTTCGGCGAACAGGTGCTCGTCGGCACCAAAGCTGTAGCGGATCGGTTGGTTCATGCGACACCTCCGGCACGGCGCCCGGCCAGCCAGGTTTCCAGGGTTGCGGTATGGAAGTCCGCGCCCGCCAGCCAAGGCTCGGCCAGCAGTTCGCGATGCAGGGTCAAGGTACTGGCCATGCCAGTCAAGGTCGTTTGCTCCACGGCCGCCCGCGCCCGAGCCAGAGCCTGCTCGCGGTCGGCGCCATGGACGATCAGCTTGGCCAGCAGCGAGTCGTAGTAAGGCGGCACGGCGTACCCCGGATACAGGTGGCTATCGACCCGCAGCCCCGGCCCTTGCGGCCAGGACAACTCCTGGACCTTGCCCGGGCTGGGGAAGAAGTCCCGCGCCGGGTCCTCGGCGTTCAGGCGCATCTGCAGGGCCGCGCCATTGAGGTGGATATCCTCCTGGCGCAGATCCAGCGGTTCGCCACCGGCAATGCGCAACATGGCCTGGACCAGGTCGACACCGGTGATCAGCTCGCTGATGGGATGCTCCACCTGGATGCGGGTGTTCATCTCTATGAAGAAGAACTCGCCGGTGCTGTCGTCATACAGGTACTCCAGGGTGCCGGCGCCCTGGTAACCCAGGGCCTCGGTGAGGCGCACCGCACTGCTGCACAACTGCTCGCGCTGGGTGGCATCGAGCACCGGCGACGGCGCCTCCTCGAAGATCTTCTGCCGCCGCCGTTGCAGCGAGCATTCACGTTCGAACAGGTGCACCGCACGCTTGCCATCGCCCAGCACCTGGACCTCGATATGCCGGGCCCGACCAATGAACCGCTCCAGGTACAAGGCGCCGTTGCCGAACGCCGCCTGGGCCTCGCGCTGTGCCCGGGGAAACTCCTCGGCCAGTTGCGCCGCATCCTCGGCCAGGCGAATACCCCGCCCGCCGCCACCGGCCGATGCCTTGATCAGCAATGGAAAACCCACCGCCTGCGCCGCTTGCAACGCAGCTGGCAGGTCGAACAGTTCGCCAGGCGAGCCGGGCACCACCGGCACCCCGGCGGCCTGGGCGGTACGCCGGGCCTCGGCCTTGTCGCCCATGCGGCGGATGGTCCGCGCATCGGGGCCGACGAAAATCGCCCCAGCCTGGACCACCGCCTCGGCGAACTCGGCATTTTCCGAAAGAAAGCCATAGCCCGGGTGCACGGCATTGGCGCCGCTGGCCTCCAGGGCTGCCAGCAGGGCCTGGATATTCAGGTAGCTCTTGTCGGCCCGGGCCGGGCCGATGATCTGCACTTCGTCGGCCAGGCGCGCGGCCATGGAGTCGGCGTCCGCCTCGCTGCAGGCAGCGACGGTGGGAATACCCAGGGCCTTGGCCGCGCGAATGATGCGCACGGCGATCTCGCCACGGTTGGCGACCAGCAGCTTGCGAATGGATTCGGTCATGGGACGGCCCTCACTCGACCAGGGTCGCGACGACCTGGCCCGGTTCCACCGGGTCACCGTCCTCGACCAGGAAGGCGCCGACCTGGCCGGCGCTGCCGGCAGTGAGCTCGGAAAACTGCTTCATGACTTCGATCAGGCCGATCACGGTATCGGCGCTGACGCTGTCGCCGACCTCGACGAAAGGCGCCGAGTCGGGCGTGGCCTTGCGGTAGAAAGTGCCCGGCAAGGGGGTGATGACGTTGTATTCGGCCATGTCTGTTTCTCTTGGAATAGTTGTCGAAAGGCAGGCAAAAAAAGCAAAACCGCTTGGAGTCGCGTCAATGCACGAGGCTTGGCGGGCAACGCCTCAGCGCGGTGCTCGCACCTGGATGCCGGCCAGGTCCAGCGCTGCGCGGGTGGCTTCCACCAGGTCCAGGGCACCTGGGGTGTCGCTGTGCAGGCAGATGGAATCGAACTCGATGGCCAGGTCCTCGCCCTCCACGGTGCGGACCAGCCCTTGCTGGCAGGCGCGCAGGACCTTGGCGGCCACCTCATGGGGATCCAGGACCCGCACCCGGCGGGTAAAGACGATGGAGCCGCTGAGGTCGTAATCGCGATCGGCGTAGAACTCGCGGATCACCGGTTGCCCCAGCTCCTGGGCGATCCGGCAGATCACCGAGCCGGGCATGCAATACAGCAGCAGTTCGGGTTCGAGTTTCTGCAGGTTTTCCACCAGCAGCCGCGCCGCCTCCTCGTCCCGGGCCAGGTGCATGTACAGCGCGCCATGGGGCTTTATGTGCTGCAACTTGAGGCCTTGGACTCGGGCCAGCTCACGCAGTGCGCCCAGTTGGTAGAGCATGTCGTCCACCAGTTCCTGGGCCGGGGCGTTGATGTGGCGCCGGCCGAACCCCACCAGGTCGCGAAAGCCTGGGTGGGCCCCGATGGCCACGCCCCGCAGCCGGGCCTGCTCGATGGTGCGGCGCATGGTGCCGGGGTCGCCGGCATGAAAGCCGGTGGCGATGTTGGCCGAGCTGATGAAGCCCATCAGCTCGTTGTCGACGCCATCGCCGATGGTCCACGGGCCGAAGCTTTCGCCCATGTCCGAATTGAAATCCACTGCCTGCATCACTGTTGCTCCAACGTTCGTGACTTCGTGCGATGGACGTTAGAGCGGCCTTGACCCCTTGGGAAGATCTATTATCAGATATAGCTTGTTCTGAAAATCAGATACATGGATGGATAGAAATGTCGTTGACCCTGCGCCAGGTACGTTACTTCGTGGCCACTGCCGAGATCGGCCAGATCTCCCAGGCGGCGATCCACCTGAACATTTCCCAATCGGCGGTGACCACCGCGATCAAGGAACTGGAAGCGATGCTCGCCGTGCAACTGTTCGTGCGGTCGGCCCAGGGCATGAGCCTGACCGATGCCGGCCGGCACTTCCTCAACCGCGCCTACGTGATCCTGCGCAGCGTCGACGATGCGCTGAACAGCCCGCTGCCCGACTACCGCGCCAGCGGCACCCTGCACCTGGCCGCCAGCTACACGGTGATCGGCTACTTCCTGCCGCACCATCTGCAGCGCCTGGGGCACTGGCACCCGGACGTCACCATCGAACTGCATGAGCAGGAACGCCAGGCCATCGAACAGGGACTGCTGGCCGGGCGCTTCGACATGGCGGTGGTGCTCACCGCCAACCTGACCCACCCGGACATCGTCTCCGAGACGCTGTTCAACTCCGAGCGCCGGCTGTGGCTACCGGCCCATCACCAGCTGTGCGAGCGGGCCAGCGTCAGCCTGGCGGACGTGGCCGAGGAGCCGTTCATCCTGCTCACCGTCGACGAAGCGGAACAAAGCGCCATGCGTTATTGGGAACAGGCCGGCCAACAGCCCAGGGTGCGGGTGCGCACCAGCTCGGTGGAGGCGGTACGCAGCATGGTGGCCAACGGCAGCGGCGTGGCGATCCTCTCGGACCTGGTGCATCGGCCCTGGTCGCTGGAAGGCAAGCGCATCGAGACCCTGAGCCTGAGCGACCCGGTCACGCCCATGAGCGTCGGCCTGGCCTGGCGTCGCGACCGCGCCTTTACCCCGGCGATGCAAGCACTGCGGGACTACTTTCGCGATGCGTTCCTCGCCCCCCAGCAACTCTCCGCCCGGCGCTGAAGCGACCAGGCGACCTTCAGCGATTACGGGCGCAGCCTGCGGCAGCGGCTACACGAAGCCTGGGCGATGCGCCTAAGGAGATACCTGCCTGTCGCCGCTGCCGAGCTTGCGAGGCGGCTCAGCGTTCATCGCCACGGCACAACGGCAGCGGCGACATGACGCGGCTTGGGCCGCTGTATCGGATCAGGGGCAGGACCAGCGCTGGGCGGCGCCGGCGATCTGCCCGGCCAACTGGGCGATGGCCTGCTGGTGGGCCTGCACCAGGCTGCCGAGCTCGACGCCCGCCGGCTGGCGGATCTGGCTGCTGCAGGTCAGGCTCCGGGCCGGGGTGCCTTCGCTGCGCTGGCGCAGGCTCCAGACTACATCGATCAAGGCATAGCGTCCGGGCAGGGATTCGAAGCGCCGCACATCGGTCTGCAACGACAGCACCGGGCGCCCAGGCTGCTTCGGCAGGCCCTCGAGGTTGCGGGTCCCCAGCTTCGCCTCCATCTGGCTGGCCAGCGCATCGTGGAACTCATCCACCAATGGCGCGCTCCAGCGCTGGGTCTCGAGAATCGCCAGGGTGCCGCTGTCCTGGCGCACCACCAACTGTGGCTGGTCCACCTGGACCGGGATGCGCACCGTGGACATCTCGAACTGCAATCCCGAGTTCCTGGCCGTGGCGCCTTCGGTCACCGGCGGCATCAGGGTGTAGTAATGGGTGGGCGCGGAGCTGCACGCGGCAAGTCCCAGGGTCAGGCTCAACAACAGGGCACGGGTTTTCATGGCTGGGCTTCCGGTACGGATTCGCGAACGGAGGAGGATGGCGACTGGTAGGCATCCGGTTGATTGTCCTTGAGGCGTCCGCGAATCAGCGCCTCAGGATGGCGACCGAGGAAGTCGGTGAGCACCCGCACCGAACGGGCCGTGCGCTGCACCTCCTCCATGGCCTGGCCAAGTCTCTGGCGCTGTGGCGAGTCCTCGGAGAAGCTCTCGTTGGCGCTGGCCAGGGTCTTCTTCGATTGCTCCAGGGTTTCGCGCATCTGCGGCAGGACCTGGCCGTTGACCTGCTTGAGGGTCTTGTTCATTTCCGCCAGGCTGGAATCCAGGTTGGCGGCGATGGAATCGATCGGCAGCTTGCTGATCTTGTCCATGGTCGCTTGCAGTTGCTCCTGCAGCTTGTCCAGGCTGCCCGGTACGGTAGGAATCTCCAGCGGCCGGGCGCTGGGGTTGTAGGCCACGGGCTTGGCGTTGGGCACGAAGTCCAGGGAGATGAACAACTGCCCGGTCAGCAGGTTGCCGCTGCGCGCCTGGGCCCGCAGGCCATTTCTGACGAAGGCGCCGATCAGTTGCGCGGAGCGGGCGTCGTCTTCGCCGCCGGTCTGCTTCAGCAGTTTTTCATGGGCCTTGCCCAGGCGCTCGGGGTAGATCACCGCCCCCACCAGGGTCGGGAAGTACTTGCGCTCCTGGTCGTAGTCCAGGTCCATGGACACCACCTTGCCGATGTTCACCCCGAGGAACTCCACCGGAGCGTTGATGGCCAGGCCACGCAGCGCCTGGTCGAAACGCATGCGGATGTAGTACGGGGCACCGTCTGGCGGCGCCAGGGCGGTGTCCTGGTCCCCGAACAGGTTGTATTCGGCGTTCTCTTCAGCCGGCTTGGCGTTGGGGCTGTACTTGGGTTCGACGAAGGCGATGCCACCGGCGAGGATCGACGACACCGACTCGGTGTTGACCTTCAGCCCGTTGGCGCCAAGGGTCACGTCCACCCCGCTGGCATTCCAGAAGCGGCTATCGGTGGTCACGTACTTGTCGTTGGGCGAGTTGACGAAGATCTTCACGTCCACGCCCTTGCCGCTGTTGGCCAACTGGTAGGACACCACCTGGCCGACCTGGATGCGCCGGTAGTAGACCGGCGAGCCGATATCCAGGGAACCCAGGTCATCGGTATGCAGGGTGAAGCGCTTGCCCTTCTGGCCATAGGTGATGGGCGGCGGAGTCTCCAGGCCCTTGAAGCTGTCCTTGCGCTTGTCCGAGCGGCCGGCGTCGGCGCCGATGAAGGCCCCGGACAGCAGGGTGTCGATACCGGAAACGCCACTGGCGCCGATGCGCGGACGCACTACCCAGAACATCGAGTCCTCGGCGGTGAAGGGCTCGGCGGACTGGTCCAGCTCGACCTTGGCCACCACCTTGCGCCGGTCATCGCTCAAGGCGATGGAGGTCACCTTGCCGATCACCACGTTCTTGTACTTGACCTGGGTCTTGTTGGCCTCCAGGCCCTCGGCGGTCTGGAAGCTGATGCTGATCTCCGGCCCGGCCGACATCGACTTGTGGACCACCATCGACAGCCCCACCAGGGCCGCGACAATGGGCACCAGCCACACCAGCGAGACATTGAAGCGTCGCGTGCGCAGCGCCGGGGCGCCAGGGGCTGAGGGGGAACTTGCTGCGTTGGAACCTGGATGATCAGACATCTTCAACCTCTACATCCCAGATGAGCCGGGGATCGAAACTCATGGCGGCGAACATCGTCAGCACCACCACCAAACCGAAAAACAGAATGCCCATGCGCGGGTCGATGGAGCTCAAGGCACGAAACTGCACTAGGGCCGCCACCAGGGCCACCACCAGCACATCGAGCATCGACCAGTAGCCAATCACCTCGACGAAGCGATACAACCTGGCCCGCTCGCGCTGGGCCCAGCGCGAGCGGCGCTGGCAGGTCACCAGGAGAATGCCGAGGACGAAGAACTTGATGCCCGGCACCACCACGCTGGCGATGAAGATCAGCAGCGCGATGTCCCAGGAACCGGCTTTCCAGAACTCCACCACGCCACTCATGATGGTGTTCTCGCTGGCATTGCCAAAGATATTGGTGTGCATCACCGGCAACAGGTTGGCCGGGATGTAGAAGATCAGGCTGGCCAGGAGCAAGGCCCAGGTGCGCGACAGGCTGTTGGTCTTGCGCGCATGCACCGCCGAATCGCAACGCGGGCAATAGTGCTCGGATGCCTGGCAGACCTGGCCGCAGGTATGGCACAGCTTGAGTTGATGGTCCCGGGCATAGGGCGGCGTGCTCATCAGTAGCGACCCTCCAGGTCATCCCAGAGGTAGCGGATGTCCTTGCCGGAAATCAGGATGATCAGCACCGTCAGCATCGCCAATGCCCATAGCCCCAGCCCGGGATGCACGTCGAGCATGCCCGCCAGCTTGACGATGGCCACCAGGATTCCCAGCAGGCAGACCTCGAGCATGCTCCAGGGCCGCAGGTGCTCCAGGGCGCGCATGCAGGCCTTGAACCCCGGCGCGGCGCGGCCGAAATTGGCAAAACCCAGCACCCAGCACAACAGGACGATCTGCAGGCCCGGGGCGAGGATGATGGTCAGGCCGGTGACCGCGGCGATCAGGCTGATCCGGCCTTGGGCCAGGGCCTCCACCGATTGCCAGAGCGTCGCTTCGTTGCTCAGGCCCTCGAGGCTGATCTTGATCACCGGGAAGAAATTGGCGAAGACGAACAGCAACCCGGCGGTGATCGACAGGGCGAACAACTGCTGCACGTTCAGGTGCCGGGCGCGGGCCAGCAGCGCACCGCAGCGCGAACACTGCGCCGCCTGACCTTTACCGAGCGGCACGGACTCATACAGGGAGTCGCAGTGTTCGCAGATGATCCAGTTGCGAGAATTAGTCATGTTCTTCAGAAAGCCGGAAGGTTGGCGAGCACAGAGGAAGGCTCTCGCCGCCGGGTATTTTCAGCAAAAGTAGAGGGCAGTGTCTAGTTTTATCCGGGGACTGGACACCACCATCTACGCCATAATAGGCGCCCCCGGAAAACTTCGCCGACCATGACCGACACAGCCCCCTCCTCCACCAAGCTCCAGCGCACGCCCAAGCAGACTCGTGGCCACCAGCGGGTCACGGCCATTCTCCAGGCCTGCGCACGCCTGCTGATTCAACTGGGGGTATCGAACCTGACCATGCACGGTATTGCCCGGGAAGCTGGCACCTCCATCGGTTCGCTCTATCACTTTTTCAGCGACAAGCAGCAGGTACTGGAAGCCCTGGGCCAGGGCCATATCGCCGCCATGAGCGCGATTGCCGAACCGTTGCATGTCGTCGATGAGAGTCATTGGCGGGGCTTGAGTTCCCAACAGGTGATGGAACAAACCACCTTGCCGCTCTTGCAGTACATCGAGCAGCACCCCGACCTGCTGCAGATGCTCACTCCGGGCTATGCCCTGGGCCAATTGCAAGCCCCGGACCTGCACGTACAAATGCAGAACCTCTATGACCGGGTATTGAAGGCGCGCCTGCCCAATGCCAGCGCCCGGCAGCGCGAGACCTGCGTGCAGGCGCTGCTCGGCCTGCCCCTGGGCCTGTTCCAGCGGGCCCAGGAACACCAGGAGCTCAAGCGCGAGTTATTGCTCGAAGAAGTGCCGCGGGCATTGGCGGCCTACCTGGATGTCATCGAGAAACTGCATGGCCCGACCTGAAGCTGGCCCTCAATGGGCCAGCCGCACTTGCAGCCACTTGTCCCGCAACAGGTCGTAGGCCCAGTGGTAGACATAGGTGTAGGGCAAGAAGAACAACAGCACGCCAATGTCGAGGATCAACGCCTGCATCAGGCTGATATCCAGCCACCAGGCAATCAAAGGTACGGCGAACGCAACCAGGCCACCCTCGAAGAGCAAGGCGTGGATCACCCGGGTCCAGCCATTACGCACCCGCCGCAGACCCTTGAGCGCCCGGTCGAACAGACTGTTGAACAACACGTTCCAGGCCAGGGCCAAAAGACCGATGCACAGCGTCACCACGCCCATGTCCACCATCGGTTTGTCCATGATCCAGGACAGCAAGGGCGTACAGATCAACAACGCCAGCAATTCGAAGGCAACGGCCTGGGCAATGCGTTCGGTCAGGGATTTGTGTGGGCTCATCGCCGCGCTCCTTGAGTGAATGTGCTGGCGATATTCAAGGATCTCATCGATACTTCATAATCAATAACCATCGATCAAGGCGATACATCATGGCATCCAACGAAGTGCTGCTGGCATTCGTCCAGGCCGCGACCCAGGGTTCGTTCTCCGCCGCCGCGCGCAAGCTGGGCAAGAGCCAGTCGACCATCAGTGCAGCAGTAGCCAGCCTGGAAATCGATCTTGATGTGCCGTTGTTCGACCGCTCCAGTCGCAAACCCGGGCTGACCCCAGCCGGGCAGGTGTTGCTGCGCCGCGCCGAGGAAATCCTCGCCGCCACCAGCCGACTGGAAATGGCCGCCAGCCAGCTGTCCCAAGGCATCGAGGCGAGGCTCACCGTGGCCCTCTCCGACACCTACCAGTCCGATCGTTTTGAAAGCTGCCTGAGCGCCTTCGAACAGCGCTACCCGGACCTGGAGCTGGAATGCCTGATTGCCGAATGCGAAGACCTGGTGGCCTTGGTACAGAGTGGGCGGGCACAGATCGCCTTTGCTGAAATGCAGCTCCAATACCCAGCAGACCTGGAGCACAAGACCATGGATGAGCAGGGCGAGGTGTCGCTCTTCGTATCGCACCAACATCCCCTGGCCAAGCTGCACCGCGTCGATGAGCAAACCCTGCGGCAACACCGGGAGCTGCGCCTGGCCACCGTGCTCAACCCCGATGAAAGCCGCTCCCAGGGGCGAGTCTGGTCGGCCCCCAGCTACCTGATGCTGATGGAAATGGCCCAGGGCGGCTTTGGCTGGGCCCCGTTGCCACGCTGGCTGGTGGACAACTTCGGCGCCGGCAGGCTGCAGGAACTCAAGGTCCGGGGCTGGCCGCGCCCGGTGGTGGTGGACGCCCTCTGGTCACGCCTGCGCCCACCCGGCCCGGCTGGTAGCTGGCTGCTGGAGCGGATGCTGCAGTAACCGCAGCCTCCGATAGCCACTACAGGCTATGCAAGCGGCGTTCGAGAAACCGTCGCTCCGGGGCTTGCCGAACCAGCTCCAGGGCACGCAGGTAAGACATGCGCGCCGCCTCCACCTGCCCCAACTGGCGGCAGAAATCGGCACGGGCAGCATGCGCCAGGTGGTAGTCCTCAAGGTCGCCACGCTGCAGGATGATCTCCACGAGCGCCAACCCAGCCGCCGGCCCATCGCGCTGGGCCACGGCCACCGCGCGGTTGAGCTCGATCACCGCAGAGGGCTGCAAGCGCAGCAACACATCGTACAAGCCAACGATCTGCGGCCAGTCGGTCTGCGCCGCGCTAATCGCTTCGGCATGCACGGCGGCAATGGCGGCCTGCAGGCAGTAGGGGCCGCCGCGCCCGGTGCGCAATCCACGCTCCACCAACGCACAGCCTTCGTCCATCAACGCTTGCTGCCACAGGGAGCGGTCCTGATTCTCCAATAGGATCAACTCGCCATCGGCTCCCATCCGTGCCGCCCGACGCGACTCGTGCAGCAGCATCAGGGCCAGCAACCCCATCACCTCGGCCTCCGGCAGCAGCTCCAGGAGCAGGCGCCCCAGGCGAATCGCTTCGCAGGTCAAATCCTCGCGGGTCAGCTCGGCGCCAAGGGAGGCCGAATAGCCCTCGTTGAACACCAGGTAGATCACGCGCAATACGCTGTCCAGGCGCTCGGGCAGTTCGTTCAGCGCCGGTACCTGGTAGGGAATCGCCGCATCGCGGATCTTCGCCTTGGCCCGCACGATGCGCTGGGCGATGGTGGCCGGGGCAACCAGGAAGGCCCGGGCGATTTCCTCGGTGCTCAAGTCGCAGATTTCCCGCAGGGTCAACGGCACCTGGGCATCCGCCGCCAGGGCCGGATGGCAGCAGGTGAAGATCAGTCGCAGACGATCGTCTTGCACGTCCTCGCCACTCCAGTCCTCCTGCTCCAATTGCTCCAACTGGTTGGCCAGGGCAGCCTGGGAAGCAGCGAAGCGTGCCCGCCGACGCAAGCCATCGATGGCCTTGAAGCGCCCGACGGACACCAGCCAGGCCCTGGGGTTGGTCGGGATGCCGTCGTCCTGCCAGCGCTCCACCGCCACGAAGAAGGCCTCGTGCAAGGCCTCCTCGGCCAGGTCGAAATCCCCCAGCAGGCGGATCAGGGTGGCGAGGATGCGTCGCGACTGCTCGCGGTAGACCTGCTCCACCAGCGCCCGTACCGCCCCACCGGACTGGCCCGGCATCAGTCCGGCATGCCCTGGGTCACCAGCGTCACCAGGCGCTCCAGGCTCTGCCCCCAACCCTCGTGGAAGCCCATGGCCTCATGGGCCTTGCGGTCGGCTTCGGTCCAATGCATGGCGCGGGCGGTATAGAGGGTTTTTGTGCCCTGCTCCTCGAACGTCACCTCGGCGGTCATGAAGGGTTTGCCGGAAGGAATCCAGCCCGGCACATAGGCATCGGTGAACACCAGCCGCGAGGGTGCGTCGATCTCCAGAAACACCCCCATGGTCGGGTACTCGCTGCCATCCGGGGCGCGCATCAAGGTACGAAACTGGCCACCGACCCACAGGTCCATTTCGCACTCCGGAGTGGTCATGCCATGAGGGCCCCACCACTGCACCAGCAACGCCGGTTCGGTCCAGGCGCGAAACAGCTTGCGGCGCGGAGCATCGATCAACCGACTGATGGACAATTCATGGGTGGCGGGTCCACGGCCCGCAGTCTGCAAAGTCATCGCGAAACTCCTTTTAGGGTTATCAGGGATTGAGCTCACGTACCGGACGCACTTCCACGCTGCCGACCCTGGCCGCCGGGATCTGTCCGGCGACCTGGAGCGCTTCGTTCAAGTCGCGGGCTTCGATCAGGTAGAAGCCGGCCAGCTGTTCCTTGGTTTCGGCGAACGGGCCATCGGTGATCGACAGCTTGCCGCCGCGCATGCGCACCGTGGTAGCGGTCTGCACCGATTGCAGGGCCTCGGCGGCGAGCATCCGCCCGCTGTCGCGTACCGCCTCGGCATAGGCCAGGCACTCGGCGTCCCGCGGGCTGTCGGGCAGGCTATGCAGCAGTCGTTCGTCGCTGTACACCAGGCATAGGTATTTCATGGACGTCTCCGTGATCGGGCTGATCAACTATGGTCGCTGTTTTGACCTTTGGCGAACCCGCGGCTCAAGGTTCAAGGTCGAACAAGGTAGTGCCGGTTTGCATATCGAAGGGCGCCGACCAATGCTCGTGCACCACCTGCCACTGGCCGCCCAGGCACTGGTAGGCCGCGCTGACCCGCATCCAGCAGGCCTTGCTCACACCGTCGGCATCGGTGCCGCCGCAATGGGCCAGCCAATGGGCGAACGCCAGCTCGTCACTGGCCTGCACGTGTAGCTGGTGGAACTCGAAGATCCCAGGGCCTGGGCAGACCTGCATGCAAGCCTGCCAATGCGCACGGTAGGCCTCCTTGCCTTTGAATTGCAGGGCGCCGACCGCATCGAAGGAGACGATGTCATCGGCGTAGAAGCTGACGATCTGCTCGATATCCCTGGCCATCACCGCCTGCCGCCAGTGGTCGATCAGGCTGCGTACGCGGGCTTCACTGGATGGATTGGACATGGCGAAATTCCTCGAAAGGTGAAGTGGGTGTCACCGAGCAGGCTGCTCGATTCATCCCTAGTCGCCTGGGGTTTCGCACAATCGACAATGCAGGTGAAAAAAAACCACGCCAACCATGCAGGCACAAAAAAGGCC
The DNA here is from genome assembly GCF_001705995.2 of Pseudomonas sp. BIOMIG1BAC. NCBI lineage: Bacteria > Pseudomonadati > Pseudomonadota > Gammaproteobacteria > Pseudomonadales > Pseudomonadaceae > Pseudomonas > Pseudomonas sp. BIOMIG1BAC. The sequence continues at coordinate 6,008,446 of NZ_CP049045.1, forward strand.
GCGACATAGCGGCCTTTGGCGGTGGCGGAACTACAGAGCCCGCACCATCTCATGCCAGGCCATGCCGCCGTGGTCCGAGGCCGATGCCTTGAGGTAGACGAAACCGAAGCGCTCGTAGAGCGGCACATGGCGCTCCTTGCACATCAGGTGGATACGCGCCTTGCCAGCGCCAGCCATGCGCGCGATGAACGCCTCCAGCAACTGCCGGGACAGGCCTAGGCCCTGGAAGTCCGGATGCACCACTACCGACATGATCACCACCTCGGGGCCTGCCGGGTCGTGGCCGACCAGTTCCTTGAAGGCCTCGTCGGCCATCTGCACCTCGAAGGTGGCGCCGGAGTTGATGAAACCGGCCACCACGCCCTCGACCTCGGCGACGATGAAACCCTCGGGCCAGGTGGCGATACGCGTGGCGATCTTGTCCCGGGTCGCCGCTTCGTCGCCTTCGTAGGCCAGGGTCTCGATGGCGAAGCAGCGGTCCAGGTCGGCAGGCAGGACGGTGCGGATCAACGGGGTCGGAGCGGTCATGGAACACCAGCCTGAAGTCAGTTGGGGGTGGCCGATTCTAGCAAGGACCCGGCGATATGTATGACCGGCATAGCGTTCGCTGGCCGCCCCGTAAAGCTTTCATATAAGCCCTGGCCAGGCTCGCGCCGAGGGACTATCTATCAGCTCCCCGACGCTTCGCCGCGTCTTGCCAAGGACCTAGACCATGAGCTCTGCCCAGATCGGTTTTTTCGTGTTGTTCGCCATTGCCACCTTCGGTGGCATCACCTTCTACCTCGACTTCTTGCACGAGCGCCGTCGCGACAGGCGCGTATCAGACGCTAGCCAGGCCCGGGCTCAGAGCCCCACCAGGCGATAACCTACCTGCAACTCGGTAATCAGATGCTGGGGCTGGGCCGGGTCGGCTTCCAGCTTCTGCCGCAGATGGGCCATGTGTACCCGCAGGTAATGGGCCCGGTCGACATAGTCCAGGCCCCAGACCTCCAGCAGCAGTTGACGATGGGTCAGGACCCGGCTCTGGCCGCGGATCAGCGCGCAAAGCAGGCGGTACTCGATTGGCGTCAAGTGCACCAACTGTCCGTCGCGGTGCACTTCATGGGTCGCCAGGTCCACCTCGATGGCGCCGAAGTTCACCTTGCTGGTGGCCGCTGCCGCCCCACTCTGGCCATGGCGACGCAGTTGCGCGCGAATCCGCGCCAGCAGCTCCGGCACGCCGAACGGCTTGACCAGGTAATCGTCGGCTCCGGCGTCCAGGGCGGCGACCTTCTCCGCTTCCCGATCCCGCGCCGAAAGCACCAGGATCGGTACCGCCAGCCAGCCCCGTAGTTCGCTGATCAGTTGCTTGCCATCGCCGTCCGGCAGGCCCAGGTCGACGATCACCAGGTCCGGCTGGCGGCTGGCCGCATGGATCAGCGCGCGCTTGACGCTGTCGGCCTCGAACACCTGGAAACCTTCGTCTTCCAGGGCGATACCGACGAAGCGGCGGATATTGGCTTCGTCCTCGACGATCAGGATGCGTGGGCTGCTGCTCATAGGGTTTCCATCGAAGGCGGTTGTCCCGCCGGCAAGGTGATGACAAAACTCAGCCCGGCGTCGGCGTGAGTCTGGGCCTCGATCCGTCCGCCATGGGCCTCGACGATACGCTTGGCCAGGGCCAGGCCCAGGCCGATCCCGGCCACGGCCGATTCCTGCTGGCCACGGCTGAAGGCCTCGAACAGGCTGGCCGGGGAACTGCCCTTGGGGCAACCAGGGCCGCTGTCGCTGACCTGCAGGATGATCTGCTGGTCGACCTGGCGCGCGCTGACCTGCACCAGGGTCCCGGTCGGGGTGTACTTGGCAGCGTTGTCCAGCAGGTTGACCAGTACCCGCTCCAGCAACAGCGCGTCCACCTCCACCAGCGGCAACTGCGGCGCCATGGCGACCCGTACCTGATGCCCGGCCAGGGACTCGCGCAACTGGCGCAGGGCACTGCCGACGATCTCCTCCAGGGAGTTCCACTGGCGATTCAGACGCACCCCACGCTCCTGCATGCGGGCCATGTCCAGCAGGTTCTCGATCAGCCGCTGCATGGAGCCGGCCTGGTCATGGATACCCCGCAGCAACTGCGCCAGGACGCCGTCGGGGGCATGGGGCAAGGCGGCGTCGGCAGCGCCGATGATGGTGGTCAGGGGGGTGCGCAAGTCATGGGAGATCGCCGCCAGCAGGGTGTTGCGCATGCGCTCGCCCTCCATCTGTACCACGGTGCTCTGGGCCACCTCGACGTAGTGCACCCGTTCCAGGGCGATCGCCAGCTGGCTCATGCTGGCTTGCAACAAGCGTTGTTCTTCCGGCTCGCGCAGCCGCTCGGGGTCCGCCAGTTCCAGCACCAGCACGCCACGCACGCGCATCGGCGCCTTGAGCGGCAGGTAGCGCCCCCGGGCTGCCGCCAGGGTATCGGTGCCGCTACCGGCCGGCTGGCCATGATCGTAGGCCCACTGGGCGATGCTCTCGTCCAGTTCCAGGCCATTGGCGCTCAAGGCCCGCATGCGATCACCGGCATCCGGCAGCGCCAGCCCGACCCGGGCCGCGAACACCCCGCTGAAGGTGCGCAGGGCCACGGCGCAGATCTGCTCCTCGGTGAGCGCCGCCGACAGCTCCCGGGCCAGCCCGGCCAGGGACGTGGCCCGGCGCTCGCCCTCGGCGGCGGTACGCGCCTGGTGGCGCAGGCGCGCGGTGAGCTGGCCGGTGATCAGGGCGATGCCGAGCATCAGGGCGAAGGTGAAGAAGTACTGGGTGTCGTTGACCGTGAACGACCACACCGGCTGGACGAAGAAGAAATCGAAGCACAGCACCGCCAGCATCGCCGCCCAGACCCCGGGCCCACGCCCCAGGCGCAGGGCCACCAGGACCACGGTGAGCAGGAACAGCATCACCACGTTGGCCGGATCGAAGACCTTCAACAACAGCGCCGCCACCGCCGTGGCGGCAAAGCACGCCAGGCTGGCCCACAGGTAGGCCGGCGCACGACTGGGCGCCAGGCCGGCCTCGGGCTTGGGCGCCACGCTACGCTGGCGGTCCGCTGGCCCATTGGCGATCACGATCTGGTCGATTTCCGGGTGCTGGCGACTGAGGCGATCACTCACCGACTGGTGCCAGACCTGCCACACCCGGCGCGGGTAATGACCCAGCACCAGGCGGTTGGCGTTGTGCTCGCGGGCACAGGCGGCCAGGGCCTCGGCCACATCCATGCCGGGCAGGGTCGCGGTCTCGGCACCGAACTCGGCGGCCAGGGCCAGGGTCTTCATGGCAGCCGCATACCGACTGGCGCCGATGCCCCGACGCTGGGCCGGCGCCACGTGCACCACCATCCAGTCGGCCTCGAGTTTCTGCGCCAGGCGCGCCGCCTCGCGCACCAGGCGCTCGTCCGCCGGGTCCCCGGCGATCCCCACCAGCAACCGCTCCCGGGCCGGCCACAGGGCGTTGATCGAGCGTTCGCGGCGGTAGTCGCGCATCTGCGCGTCGACCCGGTCGGCGGTGCGACGCAGGGTCAGCTCGCGCAGGGCCAGCAGGTTGCCCTTGCGAAAGAAGTTGCGCGAAGCCCTCTCCGCCTGGGGCGCCAGGTACACCTTGCCGTCCTTGAGCCGGCGCAGCAGATCGTCCGGCGGCAGGTCGATCACCAGCACTTCGTGGGCTTCGTCGAACAGATGATCGGGCACCGTCTCGCGCACACGGATGCCGATGATCCCGCTGACGATGTCATTGAGGCTTTCCAGGTGCTGGACATTGAGGGTGGTCCAGACGTCGATGCCGGCCCGCAGCAGTTCTTCGACGTCCTGCCAGCGCTTGGGATGCCGGGAACCCTGGACATTGCTGTGGGCCAGCTCGTCCACCAGCAATACCGCCGGCTGGCGGGCCAGGGCGGCATCCAGGTCGAATTCGGGCAAGGCATGCTCACGGTGCATCAGCTGGTGCCGGGGCAGCACCTCGATGCCTTGCAGCAGCTCGGCGGTGCCGCGCCGGCCGTGGGTCTCGACGATCCCGGCCACCACGTCGCGACCCTGGGCCAGTTCCTGGCGGGCGGCGGTGAGCATGGCGCAGGTCTTGCCGACCCCGGCGTTGGAGCCGAAGTAGATCCGCAACTTGCCGCGCCGGGCGGCCTGCTCGTCCTGCTGCAGTTTTTCCAGCAACGCATCGGGATCGGGGCGCCCGTCGCGGGTTGTCGTACCAGTGTCGAGAACAGCCATGTGCATCCTTGAATGAACAAGGCGGCGCTCCGGGGAGCGCCGCCTTGCGAGTCCTGTCAGACCAGGCCGAGCCCGGCCAGCAGCATGTCGATCAGCTTGATCCCGGCAAAGGGTACCAGCACCCCGCCCAGGCCGTAGATCAGCAGGTTGCGGTTGAGCAACGCCGCCGCCCCGATGGAGCGGTACTTCACGCCCTTGAGCGCCAGGGGGATGAGGAAGACGATGATCAGGGCATTGAAGATCACCGCGCTCAAGATCGCCGAGTTCGGGCTGTTCAAGTGCATCACGTTCAACGCCGCCAACTGCGGGTAAGTAGCAACGAACGCGGCCGGTACGATAGCAAAATACTTGGCCACATCGTTGGCCACGCTGAAGGTGGTCAGCGCGCCACGGGTCATGAGCATCTGCTTGCCCACCTCCACCACCTCGATCAGCTTGGTCGGGTTGCTGTCCAGGTCCACCATGTTGCCGGCTTCCTTCGCCGCCTGGGTGCCGCTGTTCATGGCCACGGCCACATCAGCCTGGGCCAGGGCCGGGGCGTCGTTGGTGCCGTCGCCGGTCATGGCCACCAGCTTGCCCTTGGCCTGGTAGTCGCGGATCAGTTGCAGCTTGTCCTCGGGCCGGGCCTCGGCGAGAAAATCGTCGACCCCGGCCTCCACGGCAATGGCGGCGGCGGTCAGGCGGTTGTCGCCAGTGATCATCACGGTCTTGATGCCCATGCGCCGCAGCTCGGCGAAGCGTTCCTTGATCCCGCCCTTGACCACGTCCTTGAGCTCCACCACGCCCAGGGCCTGGGCCCCGTCGCTGACCACCAGCGGCGTGCTGCCACGGCGCGAGACTTCATCGACCTTGGCCTGCAGGGCTGGCGCAAAGCTGCCGCCCAGGGCCTCGATGTGGCGGCGGATGGCATCGGCGGCGCCCTTGCGGATGCAGCGGCCCTGGGGCAAATCGACGCCGCTCATGCGGGTCTGGGCGGTGAAGGGCACGGCACTCGCACCCAGGGTCGCAAGGTCGCGCCCAGCGATGTCGAACTGTTGCCGGGCCAGGACCACGATGCTCCGCCCTTCAGGGGTTTCATCGGCCAGGGACGCCAGTTGCGCGGCATCCGCCAGTTCGCTGTCGCGGATCCCCGGGGCCGGCAGGAAGGCGCTGGCCTGGCGATTGCCCAGGGTGATGGTGCCGGTCTTGTCCAGCAGCAGCACGTCCACGTCACCGGCCGCCTCCACCGCGCGGCCGGAGGTGGCGATGACGTTGGCCGACATCATCCGGCTCATGCCCGCCACGCCGATGGCCGACAGCAGGCCGCCGATGGTGGTGGGGATCAGGCACACCAGCAGCGCCACCAGCACCGTGGCACTGACCACGCTGCCGGTGCCGCTCATGGCCACAGCGAACACCGAATACGGGCTCAGGGTGACGATCACCAACAGGAACAACAGGGTCAGGCCCACCAGGAGGATGGTCAGGGCCACCTCGTTGGGGGTCTTCTGCCGCCGCGCCGATTCCACCATGGAGATCATGCGGTCCAGGAAGGATTCGCCGGGGTTGACGCTGATGCGCACCACCAGCCAGTCGGACAGCACCTTGGTGCCGCCGGTGACCGAGGAGAAATCACCGCCGGCCTCGCGGATCACCGGCGCCGACTCACCGGTGATGGCGCTCTCGTCCACCGTGGCCACGCCTTCGATGACCTCGCCGTCCAGGGGCACCAGGTCGCCGGCCTCGATCAGCACCACCATGTCCTTGCGCAACTCACTGGCGGCCATGGGCAGCCAGGCCGCGCCGTGCCGTGGCTGTTGCAGCAACTTGGCCAGGGTCTGGCGCTTCATGCCCTTGAGGCTCGCCGCCTGGGCCCGGCTGCGGCCCTCGGCCAGGGCCTCGGCGAAGTTGGCGAACAACACGGTGAACCACAACCACAGGGTGATGCTCAGGATGAAGCCGCTGGGGGCCTCGCCCTGCCCGCCCAGGGACTGCAGCCACAGCAAGGTGGTGAGCAGGCTGCCCAGGTAGACCACGAACATCACCGGGTTCTTCCACTGCGCCTGGGGCAGCAACTTCTTCACGGCATCCAGGCACGCCGTTAACAACAACCCACGGTCGAACAAAGCTATACGAGCGTTCTTACTCATGATCGGCGTCTCTTACTCACTGGTCGCGAGGGGCGAGGCAGGCATGGGCGCCAGGGCGTCCAGTGCGAGGTTCAGTTGCAGCACATTGACCCGGGGCTCGCCCAGCAGGCCGAAGGTGCGGCTTTCGCTGTGTGCTTGCAGCAGGGCTTGCAGCTCGCCCGGCGGCAGGTGCCGTGCGCGAGCCACCCGCTCCAGCTGCAGCCGGGCGTTGGCCAGGGAGATGTGCGGGTCCAGGCCGGACGCCGACGCCGTCACCGCGTCCACCGGCACCAGGCTGTCGGCGGCCAGGCCATTGAGTTGGCGGTAGGTACGGGCCCGCTCGGCGACGCTGTCCAGCAGCTTCTGGCTGGTGGGCCCCAGGTTGCTGGCACCACTGGCCCCGGCGTTGTAGGGCTGCGGCACGCTCTTGCTCGGGTCCAGCGGATCGCTGCCCAGGGTCATGCTGGGCCGACCCTGGAAATACTCCGGCCGCTGGAAGGCCTGGCCGATCAGGCTGGAGCCCACCACCAGGCCGTTGCGTTGCACCAGGCTGCCCTGGGCCTGGAACGGAAACAACAGGTTGGCCAGCAGCGTGGTCGCCAGCGGATAGGCCAGGCCGGTCAGTGCCAGGCACAGCAACGCCGCCACCAGCACCGGGCGCAGCAGGCCCTTGAACAGCACCGCGGTGGTGCCCTGGGTTTGCATTTGCGTAGTCATCACAACCCCTTACTTGTAGGTCTGGCCGGCCAGCAACTGCAGTTGCTCCACCAGCGGGCCGAGCGCGAGCGCCGGCAGGAAGGTCAGGCCACCGACCACCAGCACCACGAACACCACCAGGAACATGAACAGCGGGGTCGCGGTGGGAATGGTGCCGGCGCCGGCCGGGATGTTCTTTTTCGCCGCCAGGGAGCCGGCCACGGCCAGCATCGGCAGCATGGTGAAGAAGCGCCCCATGAGCATCGCCAGGCCGATGGTGGTGTTGAAGAACGGCGTGTTGGCGTTCAGCCCGGCGAACGCCGAACCGTTGTTCGCGGTGCCCGAGGCGTAGGCATAGAGCACCTCGCTGAAACCATGGGGACCCAGGTTGTTAAGGCTGTTGAGGGTGTCCGGCCAGAGCGCCGCCAGGGCGGTGAACCCGAGGATGCAGATCGGATGCGCCAGCACCGAGAGCATCACCAGCTTGATCTCCCGGGCCTCGATCTTCTTGCCGAGGAACTCCGGACTGCGGCCGATCATCATGCCCACCAGGAACACCGTCAGCAGGGCGTACTGGATCAGGTTGATGAAGCCCACGCCGTCGCCGCCGAACACGCAGTTGAGCATCATCTGCGCCAGGGGTACGAAACCGCCCATGGGGGTCAGCGAGTCGTGCATGGCGTTCACCGAGCCGGTAGTAGCACCGGTGGTGGTGGTGACGAACAGCGCAGTGTCAGCGATGCCAAAGCGCAGCTCCTTGCCTTCCATGTTGCCGCCGCTCTGGGTCGCCGACAGTTGCTGGTCGGCTCCGGCCAGGGTCAGCAGCGGGTTGCCGCTCTGCTCGGCAGTGAACACGATGGCCAGGAAGCCTGCGAACATCACCAGGAAGGTGCCGAAGAACACCCAGCCCTGGCGCCGGCGCAGCAGCATGCTGCCGAAGGTGTAGGTCAGCGCCGAAGGAATCAGCAGCATGCTGAGGATGTGCAGGACGTTGGTCAGCGGCGTCGGGTTCTCGAACGGGTGCGCGGCGTTCATGCTGAAGAAACCGCCGCCGTTGGTGCCGATGTGCTTGATCGACTCGAAGCTGGCCACGGCACCAACGATCAACTGCTGGCGGCCGCCCTCCAGGGTGGTGGCCAGGGCCTCGGAGTCCAGGGTCTGGGGCATGCCTTGCCAGACGTAGACCAGCGCCATCAGCAGGCACAAGGGCAGCATCACCCGGTACAGCACGCGGATGAAATCCACCCAGTAGTTGCCGATGTCCGCCGAGCTGGAACGGCTCAAGCCACGGATGAAGCCGGCGGCGGCCACCACTCCGGCGGTGGCGCCGACGAACATCAGGAAGGTGATGGCCGCCATCTGGCTGAAGTTCGACAGGCTGCTCTCGCCGGAGTACGCCTGCCAGTTGGTATTGGTAATGAAGGAGGCGGCGGTGTTGAACGCCAGGTCCGGGCTCTGCGCCGCCAGCCCCAGCGGGTTCAGGGGCGTCAGCCCTTGCAGGCGCAGCACCAGGTAGCCCAGCAGCATCATCGCCGCGTTGGACAGCAGCAAGGCCGAACCGTAGCGAGCCCAGCCCATGGCCTCGCCAGGGTCGATCCCCAACAGGCAGTAAGTGGCGCGCTCCGCCAGGGCATGGCCACGGCCGCTGAAGACCCGTGCCAGCCACTTGCCCATGAGCACGGCGAGCCCGGTCATCAGGCCGAGGATCACCGCGTATTCCAGCACAGTACTCAACATGTCGATGCTCCGTTCAAATCTTGCCCATGGCGACGATGCCCAGGGCCGTCAGTACAAAGAACCCCAGGGACAGGCCCACGAAGATCAGGTCGTACATGGCTGGTTTCCTTTCTCGAGAACGCCCCAGGGGCGCATGCAGGTAGGTGGCGAAGACTGGGAGCGCGCATCAGAACTTCTCGGCGCGGATCAGTGCATAACCCAGGTAGGCGAACAGCAACACAGCGCAAAAACCACTGGCGCCGTAGATGAATGACAGTGTCAGCAAGGCAGCTCCCCTCGAATGCGTTGAGGTCGCACCAGGGGCGTTATCAGCAACCCATGGCGCAACCGTTCGAGGCGCCCGGCAAGGGGCGCCGACAGGGAGTCGGGAACGAGCCGTCCACCGCCCTCCTCTGCGCCACGCAGGTTAGGTGAGCGCGCATCAAGGCCGGGCACTCATTGCAGGGGGCGGTATTAAGACGGCATAAAGATTGCGTTGGACGCGCTGTAGATCGGGGGCGGACTACGCCCCCCGCCAGCTTCAAGCAGCCTTGAGAGGCAGCCAGATTTCCACGACCCCGGTGCCGGTATCGGGGTTGAAATCGGCGCTATAGCGTTCGAACGAGGGTTCGTCGGCAGCCTGGCGCGCGGACTGCGGCAACCAGGTACGCCAGATGTAATCGAAGGTACGGGGCAGGTCCTGCAATGAGCCACCGTGCTCGAATACGGCATAGTGCTGCGACTGCATTTCGATCCAGCGGTAGTGTTCCGGCAGATCGTCGAGCTTGCTGATCTCGACCCCGGCGATGTACTCGAACCCGCCTTGCCCGTCTGGGTTGGAGTGCACGCCGTAGGTCACGTCGTTGATCTGGCCCGGCACCTTGCCGACATGGGGAATGAAACGCTGCCACAGCTGGCTGATCGCCTGGGCGCTGGCAGGAACGAAGCGTTGGCTGAAACCGGCGACCAACAAGAAATGCCCTCTTTCGAAGCGCGGCTCTGGACCTGTGCCTGGTTTTTGCTCATCCATGAATGCCACTCCTGCCACTGAAAAATGGGTTCGAGGGCAAGTATAGAAGCCCTTGGGCGGCTCTTGGCTCAGAGCGCCGGAAGGTCACTTACCCGGGCATCGACAATAAACTCCTGGTAACCGGAAAGGATCACAAACACCGCGAAATAGCAGAAGATCGCTGCAGATGCCAGGTAGGAATAGCGCAATAGCTTGTCCCCCAGCAGCTTGCCGCCCTGGGTCGCCGCCAGGCACAGGCCTAGGGTCCAGGTCAGCCCGGCACAGAAGAAGCCGCCAAGGAACAAGGCGGAGTCGACGATGCTGCCACCTCCGGAGCGGGCAATCAGGGTGCCACCCACGGCGGCGAACCAGAGGATCGCACTGGGAGAGGACATGGCCAGGAAAATCCCCCGCAGGAACTCCTTGCGCGGCGAGCCCCGCTCCACCTCCCCGGCGGTATTGAGCAACGCATCGTGATGGATCGCGGCGTAGAGCATCTTCGCTGCGAAATACACCAGCAGCGCCGACCCACCCAGCCAAAGTACCCAGCGCACCGTCTCGTACTGCAGCAGCACGGTCATTCCGGCCAGGGCCAGCAGCGCATAGATCAAGTCACCGAAACAGGTTCCCAGGCCCAGGCAAAAGCCCTGGAAATAGCCACGCTGCATGGCCAGGGTGATCATCGCGATATTGGCCACGCCGATGTCCAGGCACAGCGAGAGGCTCAGCAAGAAGCCGCTGGTAAACTCCATCATTCATCCTGTTTGCTGCTGTTGTTCGAAGGGCTTGCGGGCCTTGGGGAGCGCTTGAAAAACCACTCGGGCAGGTATCGCCCGCAACCGTTGCAGGCAAGAAGCGTGCACGTTATAGCGACAAAGCCTGCGCTCTCGCAAATCCCCGGGCGGCCTGCAAAATAATTTTTCGCCCCTCTGGACAAGCCCTCGCCGGCGCCTTTATCGTCTGCCTCGCAGGCCACCGCAGTGGCCAACGTCGCTCGGACGGTTCCGGGCGCTTACGTCTATTCGAGGCAACAATGGCCGAACAAGGTTCGCCGCGCCGCTTTGCGCGCATTGATCGACTCCCCCCCTACGTTTTCAATATCACTGCCGAGCTGAAGATGGCTGCGCGTCGGCGCGGCGAAGACATCATCGACTTGAGCATGGGTAACCCCGACGGTGCGACCCCGCCGCATATCGTCGAAAAGCTGGTGCAGGTCGCCCAGCGCGAAGACACCCATGGCTATTCCACTTCCAGGGGCATCCCACGGCTGCGCCGGGCGATTTCCCGCTGGTACCAGGAGCGCTACCAGGTCGACATCGACCCGGAAAGCGAAGCCATCGTCACCATCGGCTCCAAGGAAGGCCTGGCGCACCTGATGCTCGCCACCCTGGACCACGGCGACACCGTGCTGGTGCCCAACCCCAGCTATCCGATCCATATCTACGGCGCGGTGATCGCCGGCGCCCAGGTGCGCTCAGTGCCACTGGTGCCCGGCGTGGACTTCTTCGCCGAGCTGGAACAGGCCATCCGTGGCTCGATTCCCAAGCCGAAGATGATGATCCTCGGCTTCCCGTCCAACCCCACCTCGCAATGCGTGGAGCTGGACTTCTTCGAGCGGGTCATCGCCCTGGCCAAGCAGTACGACGTGCTGGTGATCCACGACCTGGCCTACGCCGACATCGTCTACGACGGCTGGAAGGCCCCGTCGATCATGCAGGTGCCCGGGGCCAAGGACATTGCGGTGGAGTTCTTCACCCTGTCCAAGAGCTACAACATGGCCGGCTGGCGCATCGGCTTCATGGTCGGTAATCCGGAGCTGGTCAGCGCCCTGGCGCGGATCAAGAGCTACCACGACTACGGCACCTTTACCCCGCTGCAGGTAGCCGCCATCGCGGCCCTGGAAGGCGACCAACAGTGCGTGCGCGATATCGCCGAGCAGTACCGGCAGCGGCGCAATGTGTTGGTCAAGGGCCTGCATGAGCTGGGCTGGATGGTGGAGAACCCCAAGGCCTCGATGTACGTCTGGGCCAAGATCCCTGAAGCCTATGCCCACCTGGGCTCGCTGGAGTTCGCCAAAAAGCTGCTGGCCGAGGCCAAGGTCTGCGTCTCGCCGGGCGTAGGGTTCGGCGAGTACGGTGACGATCACGTGCGCTTTGCCCTGATCGAGAACCAGGACCGTATCCGCCAGGCCGTACGCGGCATCCGCGGCATGTTCCGCGCCGACGGCCTGGTGCACAAAGGCGCGTGATGCGGCTTCTGTAGGAACCAGGCTTGCTGGCGCGCTGAGCCAGCCATCGCGGGCAATCGAGCGTCGACCGGCCGCTCCTACAATCGAACAGGCACAAAAAAACCGCATCGCTGCGGTTTTTTTGTGGGCGGCGTAGCGCAGGAGGTCAGACCACCAGCGACAGCAGCAGGATGAAGATCAGGCCCACCACCGACAGGATGGTCTCCATGGCCGTCCAGGTCTTGAAGGTCTCGGCCACGGTCATGTTGAAGTACTGCTTGACCAGCCAGAAGCCGGCATCGTTGACGTGGGACAGGATCAGCGACCCGGCGCCGGTGGCCAGCACCAGCAGTTCGCGGTTGACCCCGGGGATCATCCCCACCACCGGGACCACGATCCCGGCGCCCGTGATGGTGGCCACGGTGGCAGAACCAGTGGCGATGCGGATCACCGCCGCTACCAGCCAGGCCAGCAGGATCGGCGAGATCTGCGCGTTGACCGCCATGTGGCCGATCACGTCACCCACGCCGCTGGTCACCAGCATCTGCTTGAAGCCACCACCGGCACCGATGATCAGGATGATCGCCGCGGTCGGCGCCAGGCTGGCGTCCAGGAGCTTGAGCATGCGCTTGGAGTCGATGTTCTGCTTGTAGCCGAAGGTGTACAGCGACAACAGCAGCGCCAGGAGCAAGGCAGTGATCGGGTGGCCGATCATGTCCATCCAGATGCGGAAGAAGTGTCCGTCCGGCAGGGCCACGTCGGCGAAGGTCTTGAGCAGCATCAGGAACACCGGCAGCAGCACGGTCACCAGGGTCACGCTGAAGCTGGGCAGCTCGCTGCTCTGGGGTTCGCGGGCCAGCTGGTCCACCAGTTCCTGGGATGGGTTGCCAGGAATGTACTTGGCAATGAAGGTGCCGTAGATCGGACCGGCGATGATCGCCGTGGGCAGCGCCACGATCAGGCCGTAGAGAATGGTCTTGCCGATATCGGCGCCGAACACGCCGATGGCCAGCAGCGGCCCCGGGTGCGGCGGCACCAGGCCGTGGACTGCGGACAGGCCGGCCAGCAGCGGGATACCGATCTTGATCAGCGAGACCCCGGTACGCCGGGCGACGATGAACACCAGCGGGATCAGCAGCACGAAGCCGATCTCGAAGAACAGCGGGATCCCCACCAGGAAGGCGGCGAACATCATCGCCCACTGCACCCGTTCCTTGCCGAACGAGCGGATCAGGGTCTGGGCGATCTGATCGGCGCCGCCGGACTCGGCCATCATCTTGCCGAGCATGGTGCCCAGTGCCAGGATGATGCCGACGAAGCCGAGCACGCCACCGAAGCCGTCCTGGAACGCCTTGATGATCTTGTCCACCGGCATGCCCGAGGTCAGGCCCAGGAAGCCGGCCGCGATGATCAGGGCGATGAAGGGATGCAGTTTGAAGCGGGTGATCAAGACGATCAGCCCGATGATGGTGACCACTGCATCAACCAGCAGATAGGTCTCTTGGGACATGCCAAACATGAGTTTGCCTCCGGTTTGTTGTTTTTATTAAAGCGTTAAAAACAAGGGCCGAGTGGGATAGCGCTACCTTTTTCGAGGCGACACTTAGCGTGAAGTTTCGAGGCCATTTGCCAGCCACCATTGGTGGGCCAGCTCGGCCAGGCGCAGGACGCTCAGGTTGCTGGCATCCAGGGCCAGGGTGAGCGGCTCCCCCACCGGGGATTCGAGGGTGGCGAACTGGCTGTCGATCAGGGTCGATGGCATGAAATGCCCTGGCCGGTGCGCCACGCGATCGGCGGCGACTTGCGGCGCCAGTTCGAGGAAGACAAAGCCCAGGCCGGGGGTCGCGGCGCGCAGGCGCTCGCGATACTGGCGCTTGAGGGCCGAACAGGTCAGCACTGGCTGCTGGCCGGCGGCCAGGGCACGGCGCAACTCCTCGCACAGGCTGTCGAGCCAGCCGGCGCGATCGTCGTCGTCGAGGGGGATTCCGGCACTCATCTTGGCGATGTTCGCGGCAGGGTGGAACGTATCGCCTTCAATGGCCGTGGCACCGCTGCGCTGGCACAGGGCCTGGCTGACGCTGGATTTGCCACAGCCGGCAACGCCCATGATGACCAGGGCGGTAATAGGTTGACTCATATAAGACCTCAGCGCGCAGACAGCGCTACCTTCGCTAGTTCTAGTTCTAGTACAAAAACAGTGTCTGCCGACGCCTTCTTGTCATTTTTGTGGGTTGCCGCGTATATAGTCCGCCAAAACCAAAGAGCGAGGAGTCAGGCACACCTCGCTCACGCATTGCAGCTGTTTTAGGACAGCGCTACCTTAGTGACTTGAATTTTGTTTGGCAAGCCGTCTGATGACCACCCAGAAGAACGATAAAAATTCCCGTACCACGGGCCGCCCAACCCTCAACGAAGTCGCACGCCTGGCTGGCGTCAGCCCGATCACCGCCTCCAGGGCGCTGCGCGGCGTCAGCAGCGTGGCCACCGAACTGGTGGAGAAGGTGCAGAAGGCGGCGCTGGAGCTGAACTACGTGGTCAACTCCGCCGCCCGCGCCCTGGCCTCGGCCCAGAGCCAGTCGGTGGTGGTACTGGTGCCGTCGCTGTCGAACCTGCTGTTCATCGAAACCCTGGAAGCCATCCACCAGGTGCTACGACCCAAGGGCTTCGAAGTGCTGATCGGCAACTACCACTATTCCCGGGACGAAGAAGAGAACCTGCTGCGCAACTACATGACCTACCAGCCCCGGGGCCTGCTGCTGACCGGTTTCGATCGGACCGAAAGCGCCCGGCGGATGATCGAGGCCAACAACATTCCCTGCGTCTACATGATGGACCTGGACAGCGCATCCGGGATCAACTGCGTGGGCTTCTCGCAGCTCAGCGCCGGGGAGACCGCCGCCCAGCACCTGATCTCCCGCGGGCGCCGGCACCTGGCCTACATCGGTGCGCAACTGGACCAGCGCACCCTGCTGCGCGGCGAAGGCTTCCGCCGGGCCCTGCAGGCTGCCGGGCTGTACAACCCGGACCTGGAACTGCTGACCCCCCGCCCCTCCTCCGTGGGCCTGGGTGGCGAGCTGTTCCTGCAACTGATGCAGAGCCAGCCCCAGGTGGACGCGATCTTCTTCGGCAACGACGACCTGGCCCAGGGCGCCCTGCTGGAAGCCATGCGCTGCGGCATCAAGGTTCCCGAGCAGGTGGCGGTGCTGGGCTTCAACGACCTGCCGTCCTCGGAATACATGGTGCCGCGCCTGAGCAGCATCAGCACGCCACGGGAAGCCATTGGCCGGCGCGCCGCCGAGCAGATGCTGACCCTCCTGGCCGGCAACAGCGTGGCCGAACCGGTGGTGGACATGGGCTTCGAGCTAAGGGTCCGCGAAAGCACCTGAGGCGCCTCAGGAGCGCACGTTCAAGGCACCGAGCAACAGGCCGAAACCCACCAGCACCGCACCGAACAGTTGATCGATCCGGCGCTTGTAGGCCAGCAGCCGGCCAGCGATGGCCGGCGCCGAGAAGAACAGCGCCACCGCCACGAACCACAGCACATGGGCCAGGACGATGATCGCGCCGTAGCCCAACTGCACCGGCAAGCGGGTTCCCGGCTCGATCACCTGCATGAACAGGCTGAGGACGAAGATCATCGTCTTCGGGTTCAGCGCATTGGTCAGCAGGCCACTGCGCAGGGCCGCCCAACCGGACATCACCTGGCGCTGCACCAGCGTCTCCTGCCCAGCCGGCGCCGGGCTGCGCAGCAGCTTGTAGCCCAGGTAGATGAGGTACATCGCCCCGGCGCTCTTCAGCACCGTGAACCACAGCAGCGACTGCTGCAACAGCACTCCCACCCCCAGCAAGCTGTAGCCGATATGCAGCATGACCCCCAGCCCGATGCCCAGGGCAGTGAGCACGCCGTGGCGCCGCGAAAGCATCAGGCTATTGCGGGTGACCAGGGCAAAATCGGCGCCCGGACTGAGCACCGCGAGAATGGTAATAGTGAGTACGACTAACAGTTCGGTCACGACAGCTACGCCTTGGTTATAGAATCAGGCGCTACTGTATGGGGACCTCGACGGAAACAGCCAACGATGAAAACTGACACCCACGGTGATAAAAACTCACAGTTGTTGCGTCGCCGCCTGCCGCCCCTGGGAGCCCTGCGCTGCTTCGAGGCAGCGGCGCGCCTGGAGAGCTTCACCCGCGCCGGTGCCGCCCTGCACTTGACCCATGGCGCCATCAGCCGCGCCGTACGAGCCCTGGAAGAGGACCTGGGTACGCCGCTGTTCGAGCGGCGCAGCCACCGGGTATTCCTCACCCCAGCTGGCCATGAACTGTTGCACAGCGTGAGCCAGGCCCTGGACCTGATCGAAGGCACCACCAGCCGCTTGCGCGCATCCGAACCCAAGGCGCCGCTGGTGCTGTCCTGCGAGCCAACCTTGTTGATGCGCTGGCTGATCCCGCGACTGCCGCAGTTCCAGGCCCAGTACCCTGAGGTGTCGATCCAGTTGCTGGCCGGCGGCGGGCCCTTCTCTTTCAATGCCGGGATCGACCTGGCGATTCGCCGCAACGATTTCACCTGGAGCAACCCAACCCAGGCCCACTGGCTATTCGACGAGAGCATCGGCCCAGTCTGCCGCCCCGAACGCCAGGCCGATTGGGCGCCCCTGGACCAGGGGCTGGCGCGCCTGAGCGAACACGCACCACGACTGCACAGCGCCACCCGCCCCGAAGCCTGGCAGCAGTGGTTGCAGCGACAGCGACAGCCAGGCCGGGCGACGCCCCAGGAACAGGTCTTCGAGCATTTCTATTTCAGCCTGCAAGCAGCGGTGGCAGGCCTGGGGGTAGCCATGGCGCCCTGGCAACTGGTGCGCGACGACCTGGCCAGCGGGCTGCTATGCGCGCCTTTCGGCTTTATCGCCGATGACAGCGCCTATTACCTGCTGGCGCCACAGCCCATCGACGAAGACTCGGCGGCCGGGCAGTTGCTGCGCTGGCTGCGCCAGCAAGCCCTGCCGACTGGCTAAGCCCCTGGCATCAGCGGCTGATCCAGGGCCGGGTCCTGGCCGCTGAGCAACTGCACCAGGGCCAGGGCGCCCTTCTGCAACGGCTGGTTCTTCAGCCATACCGCATGCACCGGCAAGGTCAGGCCGTTGTCGATGTTCTTGAAGCGCAGGCGCTGCAGGCGCCCGGCCGCGAACAACGGACGCAACACCGACAACGGGAAGTTGCCCCAGCCGATACCTGTTTCCACCATGTGCAGGGCCATGGCCAGGCTGTCGGTACGCCAGCGGGATTCGCCCACCAGGGGCCGGGTGTCGCTGATGGGCAAGTCACGGCTGGCCACCACCACCTGGCGTACCTGGATCAGGTCCTCCAGGTACAAGCTGCCGTCGCTGGCCTGGAACAGCGGATGGCGGGCGGAAATACAGGCCGTCATGCGCTCGCTGCCCACGTACTGGAAGTACTCCAGGGCATTGACGCTCAAGCCGGCGAACGCCACCGCGACACTGACCCGCCCATCGTGCAGCAACTGCAACACGTCGTCCTGTGGCGCACAGAGCACCTCTACCTCGAGCAGTGGATGGCGCTCGGCAATCAGCTTGATGGCCGCCAATACCCGTTGTTTGTCGATGTCGTCCACCACCGCCACCGACAGCTTGCTCTCCAGGCCCAGGGACAGCTCGACGGCATGCACCTGCAGTTGCCGCAGCTGGTCGGCGATCAAGCGCGCATGGGGCGCCAGGGACAAGGCCAGGGGGGTGGGCACCGGCTCGCGATGGCTGCGGTCGAACAAGGCATAACCCAGCTCGGCCTCAAGGTTGGCGATCCCCATGCTCACCGCCGAGGGCACCTTGCCCAGGAACCGGGCAGCCGCAGAAAAAGATCCGCGCTCAAGCACGGCAAGAAACAACTGGATGCTGTCACTGGAGAAATTCATGGCGCCAACCTATCAGAAAACCTGAAAGCTTCCGACTTTTTCTGTCACTCCAACTGAAGCTATCGTTCACGCCCCTGCCAGCTAAGCCCTGGCCACTCCATTCAAGACAAAGGAACCCCCATGCAAGGCGTGAAACGCAAACTGGTCTACGTCTCCCTGTTCGAAGTATTCGGCATGACCTTCTCGGCCCTGGGCCTGGCCTTGCTGTCCGGCACCTCGCCCACCAGCACCGGCCCACTGGCCGTGATCATCACCAGCATCGCCGTGACCTGGAACTTCATCTACACCAGCCTGTTCGAGCGCTGGGAAAGCCGCCAGGCCTCGCGCACCCGGACCGTCAAGCGGCGCATCGCCCATGCCGTGGGCTTCCAGCTGACACTGATCGTATTCCTCATCCCGCTGATCGCCTGGTGGATGAACATCAGCCTGGTACAGGCCTTTCTCCTGGACTTGGCATTGATCCTGTTCATTCCTTGCTACACCTTCGCCTTCAACTGGCTGTTCGACAAAGTCTTCGGCCTGCCGGCCTCGGCCTTGCCCGATCCCGCCTGAGGCTTGCAAACCGTATCGAAGGCCACATCACCGTCGTCGCCGCATCGCCACACTGATAGATTCCCATGGCCGTCCGAACCACGAACAAGGAAGCGTCATGGGAACCCCCTGCAGAATTCTCGGTAAAGCCTCGTCCATCAATGTCAGGAAAGTCTTGTGGACTTGTGAGGAGCTTGGCTTGCCCTATCAACAGGAAGACTGGGGCAGTGGCTTTCGCTCGACCCACACCCCCGAATTCCTGGCCCTCAACCCCAATGCCCAGGTGCCCGTGCTGATCGACGAAGCCGGCGTCCTGTGGGAATCCAACAGCATCTGTCGCTACCTGGCCAACCTGCACCCAGGCAGCGGCCTGTTGCCGATCGCTCCACGGGCCCGGGCCCTGGTGGAACAATGGATGGACTGGCAGGCCACGGAACTCAATCCTTCCTGGAACTACGCGTTCATGGGCCTGGTACGCCAGCACCCCGACTGCCAGGACAGCCGGCGCCTGGGCGCCAGCCTGCAGGCCTGGAATGCCAAGATGCAGATCCTCGAACAGCAGCTGGCACGTACACAGGCCTACGTTGCCGGTGACGATTTCAGCCTGGCGGATATCGTCCTCGGGCTCTCGGTCAATCGCTGGCAAATGACCCCCATGGAGCACCCGGACTTCCCCGCCGTGGGCGCCTACTACGAGCGCCTGAGCCAACGCCCGGGGTTCCTGTTGCACGGGCGCAACGGCACGCCATGACGCCACCGGCTTTGCCAGGAAGCGGCAAGAACTGTCCGCTTTCTGCCCCCGGCTCCCTACCGACAAAAGCAAATCATTGATTTAAAAGGACTTAAATATCGGCATGGAATTTGCTGTATCAATAACCTAGTTCCCTAACACAGGTTCCAGATCATGTTGGTCAACGCCCAGAACTCCGTTTCGGTGCAGCCCACTTCGCGCACCGATATGGACCCGACTACTGCCGCCGCCAGCGCTCTGTACAGCGGCATGCTGCAACAGGCCCAGAATTCCGTGACCGTGCCGGCCAGCCAGTCCAGCCAACAACAGCAGATCAACAGCGTGACTGACAACGTCAACGCAGCCTTCGCCAAGACTCGCGTCCTGCTGCAACAAGCCACGCCACCCGCCACCAGCGCGCCACAGGCCAACAATGCCACCCAGAGCGATGCCATGTCCGAATTCAAGGACTACATGAGCAAGACTCCGGAGCAACGCCTGCGCGACAGCATCCTTCAGGAAATGGGCCTCACCGAGGATGATCTGCAGAGCATGTCTCCCGAACGCCTGATGGCGATCAACCAGGAAATCTCCCAGCGTATGCAGGACAAGCTGAAACTGGCCAAGCAAGAGCAGCAGTCCAACGACAGCATGAAGCCGGTCGAAGAGAAATTCCTCGCCTCGCTGTAATCACGCGCAATGAAAAAGGGTTCCCTGCGGGAACCCTTTTTTGTGCCCGAGCGCCTACTGCAACTGCAAGGATGAGTTGAACTGGCTGATGGCATCCACCACATGGCGCGAGCCTTGCTGGATCTCCAGGATCACCTCCCCGGCTTCATTCGCCAACTCGACCCCGAGCCCGGTACGACTCAGGCTCGACTGCATGCTGCTGACCGCGCTCTTGGACAGGTCGTGGTTCTTGCGCACCACCTCGACGATCTCCACCGTCGCCTGGCTGGTACGGGCCGCCAAGCTACGCACCTCGTCCGCTACCACCGCAAAACCTCGCCCATGCTCGCCAGCCCGGGCAGCCTCGATGGCCGCATTGAGCGCCAGCAGGTTGGTCTGGTCGGCGATCCCGCGGATGGTCTGGACGATGGTGCCGATGATCTCCGATTGCTTGCTCACCGCATCGATACTGAGCGCCGCCGCATTCAGGTCATGGGAGATCTGCTGGATGATCTCCACAGTCTGCTGTACCACTTCCGAGCCCTTCTGGGCGCAGGCGTCGTTCTGCACCGACGTACTGTGGGCCGACTCGGCCGCCGATTGCAGCGTGGTCATCTGTTGGGTGATGTCACTGGCGAACTTGACCACTTTGTACAAGCGCCCCTTGGCGTCGAACAAGGGGTTATAGGAAGCCTCGAGGAATACGGTCTGGCCATATTTGTTTTCCCGCTCGAAACGGTGGGAATGGTATTCGCCGCGATTCAACGAAGCCCAGAACTGCTTGTACTCGGTCGACTCGGCTTCGGCTCGGTGGCAAAACATGCTGTGGTGCTGGCCGACGATTTCGTTGAGCGAATACTGCATGGTCTTGAGGAAGTTATCGTTGGCCGTGATGATCCGGCCGTCCGGACTGAACTCGATGATCGCCATGGAGCGCCCGATAGCATTGAGCAGGCTCTGGTTCTCATGCTCCAGATGAATGCGATCGGAGATATCCGAGGCCACCTTGATCACGCTGCGCACTTGGCGATTGGCATCGAACACCGGCATGTAGCTGGCTTCAAGCCATATTTCCTCGCCCTTCTTGTTCAACCGCACGAAGGTATCGCTGATCGGCTCCCCCCGGGCGAGATCGCGCCACAACTTGTTGTAGGCCTCGCTGCGATAGAACTCTTCCTCGCAAAAGATTCGATGATGCTTGCCACGTATTTCCTCGACCGAATACCCCATGACCAGGCAGAAATTCTCGTTGGCATCGAGCACGATACCGTCGGGGGAAAACTCGATCATCGCCATGGAGCGACTGATGGCCGCCAACTTGCCATTGGCTTCGTCCAGGGCGCAATTGAAGCGCTCGATTTCCAGCAGGTCAGCCTTGTGATGTAGGTTAAACATGGTTGTATCACCTTCAACGCTGTCTTTTGTTTGACGGAAGTTCCTAGTCTTTCAACTGATCCACCACAACGTTCATAAAGCATGGCAAGCGCCCTCCCATATACGAGAGGAAGTGTCAGGTGATAAGTGATGTTTAATCGGAGAGTCCGTGTTGCAACGCTCTTATCAAGCCATCCTTTACTTGATGACCCATGACCGGGTCGGACCTAACAAAGAAAGCAGACTCCATCTAATTTCAACGCTCCTGGCCCGCTGGTGCCTCTAGTTGCGCACTCTTGCGGCTATCGGTAACACCGGCACGGCTGCAAAAATAGTTGCAGCAACATCAACTACAAGAACATGAACATCGCAAAAGCAGACACTCCAATGCCAACAGATACGAATTTTCACGTTTGAGCATAGACAGCCAATGCCTCTATGCAAGGCCACTAGTCAGGCTGTTTTCACAACTTCCAGGGCACTGGAAGTCATTCGCGATAAGTAACAAATAAGACATAAACATTGCTTATCAGAAGATCCTGGTGCCGGGCGTCTAGAGTCGTTGCAGGTGCTGCCCGGCAGGGTATCTAACGCGCTTCGAGAGTAGCCAGGAACGCCTGTGCCATGGCGCCTGGCTCTTGCCCGGGGGCGGACACCAGCGCGAACTCTCGCTCCACCGTGGAACTCAAGGGCAGCACCCGCAAACCCTGGCGCTGCTCGGGCAAGGTGCTCAGGGGAACCAGGGTGACCCCCAGCCGTTCGCGCACCAGGCTGAAGGCACTGCTCCACTCGCGTACCTCGACCCGTATATCCGCCAGCGTCAATCCGGCAGCGGCAGCCAGGCTGCGGGCGTTCACCGAACAACCACCGGTGGCCAGGATGAAAGGCTGCTCCAGAAGGCTCGCCAGGTCGATGCTCGGCTCCGGCCAGGGATGATCCTCAGGCAATACCGCCACCCAGGAGTCGCGCCCCAACAGCCAGGAGCGACGTCCGGGATCAGGGTTGAGCACCACCCCAAGGTCCACCAGCTGCGCATCGAGCAAGGCATGCACCTCATCATCGCTGACTTCCAGTTGCACCACCTCGATTCCCGGATACAGCTGGTTGAAACGGCGCAACAGCGGTGGCAGGAAGGTCGCCAGGACCACGGGAAAACCCGCCAGGCGCAGGCTACCCTGGGGAATGCCCCGAGCCGCTTCCACCTCTCGGCGGATCTGTGCCAGGGCTCCGAGCATCACTCGCGCCTGCTCCAGGACCTGCAAGCCGATCGCGGTGGGCAGGGCCTGGCGATTGTCGCGAATGAACAACTGCACACCCAGCATGTCCTCCATCTGGGCCAGGGCCTGGCTGGCCCCGGACTGGGTCATGCCGACCTGTTCGGCGGCGCGGGTGATGGTGCCGCGTTCGGCGATCGCCACCAGCAGGCGCCAGTGCATCAGGTTCATCATGGCAGTAGCTATCCTTATGGCCGCTTTCTGAAAGATTAATTTTACCCATGCTACCAGCGTCCACGACACTGGCTCGCCCCTTACTAGAGACCTGTCGATGAAACTCTATTACGCCCCTCAAGCCTGCTCCATGGCCTCCCATATCATCCTGCGCGAACTGCAACTGCCCTTCGAAGCGATCCGTGTCGACAACCGCAGCAAGCGCACCGCCGACGGCCAGGACTTCCTCGGCATCAACCCCAAGGGTTATGTGGCCGCCTTGCAACTGGACAACGGCGAGGTGCTCACCGAGGGCCCGGCCATCCTGCAATACCTGGCTGACCTCAAGCCCGAGAGCGGCCTGGCTGCCCCCAATGGCACCTGGCAACGGGTGCGACTGCAGGAAACCCTGAACTTCATCACCACCGAGATCCACGGCCCCCTGGGCTACCTGTTCAACTCGGCCTTCGATGAACCGGCCCAAAAAGTGTTCCGCCAGAAGCTGGCCAAGCGCCTGGCACTGCTGGAGCAGACACTGGAACGCCAGGACTACCTGCAAGGCTCACAATTCGGGATTGCCGATGCCTACCTGTTCACGGTGCTGCGCTGGACCGCCCTGTTCGCCATCGAGCTGGCGAACTGGCCGGCCCTGGTGCGATTCCAGGCCCGGGTAGAACAGCGCCCGGCCGTGCGTGATGCACTGGCAGTGGAACTGGCCTGAGTCCTCCCCCTCTGCCGGACACGGCCCCCAGAATGGCCTGTGCTTGGCGGAGGGTTTCCTTATAATCCGCGCCTCTTGCCACCCCTTTGCGCGCCCATGCCCAACGTCCATATCAGCCTGCTTAGCGAAGCTTCACGCCCCTTGCTGAACAAGTTCTATCGCCAGCACCGGTCAACCATGCGTGCCTCCGGCGAGGGTCAACTGTGGGTGCTCAGGGATGAAGAGATCGTGGCGGGGATGAGCCTCACACCAGTGGAACAGGGGCATTGGCTGACGGGTTTGTTCGTCGCCCCACTCAGCCGGGGCCAGGGCCTGGCCAGGCGCCTGATCGAACAGGCGCTACAGGAGACGCCGGGGCCGGTCTGGCTATTCTGCCACCCGGACCTGGAAGCCTTTTATCAATGCCTGGGCTTCACTCGCGATCCCCGACTACCGCCGCCCCTGGCGGAGCGACTGGCCCGCTACCAACGCAGCAAACCCCTGCTGGCCATGGCCAGCAGGGATGGTCGGGCCTGAGCCTCGGCGTCAGTCGTCAGTCGTCAGTCGTCAGTCGTCAGTCGTCAGTCGTCAGCATTGGGATCGAGGTCGGGAAACAGCACCTCGGTGAAACCGAACTTGCGAAAATCACTGATGCGCGATGGATACAGCCGACCAATCAGGTGATCGCATTCATGCTGCACCACCCTGGCATGAAAGCCCGAAGCCACGCGCACTACAGGCTCGCCCTTGGGGTCGAAGCCTTCATAGCGAATATGCTGGTAGCGCGGCACCACGCCCCGCATGCCGGGGACCGAGAGGCAACCTTCCCACCCCTCTTCCTGAATCGGGCTCAAGGGGGTGATCAGCGGGTTGATCAGGATGGTCTGCGGCACCGCCTCGGCCTCGGGGTAACGCTCGCTGTGTTCGAAGCCGAAAATCACCAGTTGCAGGTCGACACCGATCTGCGGTGCAGCCAGGCCTACGCCGCCCACGCTCTCCATGGTCTGGAACATATCGTCGATCAGTTCCCACAGTTGTGGGCTATCGAACATCTCGGGCGGTACCGCAGGAGCGACGCGCAGCAGGCGCTCGTCACCCATCTTGAGGATTTCACGGATCATGTTCAGGCTTCGTCTGTGCTCGGCTGGAGCGAGTGGTCCCGACCCAGTCCCGAAATATGTTGTTTGTCGCCGGGGCCGCCAAAGTCCTTTTCACCAGGATCCTTGCCTTCAGCCGACATGTGCTCGATCACCGCATTCATCTCTGCCCCCAGCAGCAGCACTGCGGACGAGATATAGAAATACAGCAACAACACGATGATCGCGCCGATACTGCCATACATCGCGTTGTAGTTAGCGAAGGTTTTCACGTAGTAGGCAAACCCCAGGGAGGCGACGATCCACACCACCACCGCCAGCACCGAACCTGGGGTGATGAAGCGAAATTTCTGCTTCACATCGGGCATCACGTAGTACATCAGGGCCACGGCCACCATCATCAACAGCACGATCACCGGCCAACGCAGGATGGTCCACAAGGTGACGATGAAATCCTCCAGGCCCACCTGCCCTGCCAACCACGCCATCACCTGCGGGCCCAGCACCATCAATGCCGCGGCGGCCAGCAGCATGCCGGCGATGCCCACGGTGTAGAAAATCGACAGCGGGAAGCGCTTCCAGATCGGCCGCCCCTCCACCACGTCGTAGGCGGCATTCATGGCGCTCATCATCAGCCGCACACCCGCCGAGGCGGTCCAGAGGGCGATGACGATACCCACGGACAACAAGCCGCCCTTGGACTGCTGCAACTGGTCGATCACCGGATTGACCTGCTCCAGGGCCTCGTGAGGCAGCACCATCTCAGCCTGCATGCGCAGCCAGGAGAAAAAGTCCGGCAGGTGCAGGAAACCGATCAGGGCGATGAGAAACAGGATGAAGGGGAACAACGAGAACAGCATCTGGTAGGCCAGGGCCGAAGCGTAGGTGGACATCTCATCCGCGATGAACTCATTGACCGTACGAATCAATACGCGGTGCAGGGGCAGGCCTTTGAGGTCCGGAAAAATCATAGCGTCTCCTTTCGCCGCAAAAAGATTGAAGTCGCTGGCGACTCAGGGGGGCGTTTTCTACAACAAATTAGCCTAGTTGGCGAACCACAACCACGGCCATCGGCAGATTGCCAGGGCCCATGCATGACGACGGCCATCCGTGGATGGCCGTCGTGTCAACTACAGGGTACGCCTGCTCAGGCCTTGTCGATGGTCTTCTTCACTGCATCCTTGGCCTTGCCGAGTGCCTGCTGGGCTTCGCCCTTTTTTTCCTGCAACTTGCCTTCGGCCTGCAACTTGCTGTTGTCGGTGGCCTTGCCGATGCCTTGCTTGACGTTACCGATGGCTTCATTGGCCAAGCCCTTGGCCTTATCCGCTGCACTACCCATGGTATTTCTCCGGTGAGTTGTCGTTGGTCGAATCAGGAACAAAATGCCTCGTTGCCCAAGGTTGACTCGAAGCGCTCGCGCAGAGTTTCAATTATTTTTACCGGGCCTTTCATCGCCGACCCACGGTTGCACTTTATGTTTGCCAGGCAACCCGGGAGAATGCTCGCCCTGTTCAGGCCAGGCCCTGAAGATCCAATTTTCGTAGGAAGCTTATGAAACTCGATAAAAAGCAGGCTATCGCCCGTAGAAACCAGGAACTGGGCGGGGCGGTGCTGGACGTCAACAACTGCCAGTTCGCGGAGCTCAACCGCAACCGCAATATCTGGTGGTTCGACATCCTGCTGGCCCGCCTGGCCGTCGGCCAGCACGAATGGCTGCACCTGCTGCTGCATACCCCGAGTACCGACCAGTTGATCCACCTGAAGGTGCCCACCGCCTTCCTGCGCAAAAGGCGCGAGGGCCTGGTGGTGCGCAACGAAGGCAAGCGCAAGTCCGCCCTGAGCCTGGAGCTGAGCGCCGACAAGGACTCGTTCCTCAAGGATGTACGCCCGGCGGGTACTGGCGTGGGCTTCGCCCAGTTCCGCCAGTAACCTCTTGGCGCAGAAACAGAAAAGCCCCGCACTGGCGGGGCTTTTTCTGACTGCTGCGAGTTACTTCTTCACGCCGAGCTTCTTCAGCTCTTCATCGCGCAATTCGCGGCGCAGGATCTTGCCGACGTTGGTGGTTGGCAAGGCATCACGGAACTCCACGGCCTTGGGCACCTTGTAGCCGGTGACATTGGCCCGCATGTGGGTCATCACCTGCTCCTTGGTCAGGGTAGCCCCCGGCTTGACGACGATGAAGACCTTGATGGTCTCGCCGGACTTCTCGTCCGGCACACCGATCGCCGCGCATTGCAGGACGCCTGGCAGCGAAACGAGCACGTCCTCCAACTCGTTGGGGTACACGTTGAAACCCGAGACCAGGATCATGTCCTTCTTGCGGTCGACGATACGGATGTAGCCATTGGGTTGAATCAACGCAATGTCGCCCGTCTTGAGCCAGCCTTCGCTGTCCAGGACTTCATCGGTGGCGTCCTGGCGCTGCCAGTAGCCCTTCATCACCTGCGGGCCCTTCACGCACAGCTCGCCGACTTCACCCAGCGGCAACTCCTCACCGGCATCGTTGACCACCCGGCACAGGGTAGACGGTACCGGAATGCCGATGGTGCCGACCTGGATATTCTGGGCCGGGTTGACCGTGGCCACCGGGCTGGTCTCCGTCATGCCGTAGCCTTCGCAGATCGGGCAGTTGGTCACGGACTTCCAGCGCTCGGCGGCTGCCAGTTGCAGGGCCATGCCGCCGGAGAGGGTGACCTTCAACGCAGAGAAATCCAGCTTGCGGAACGCCTCGTTGTTGCACAGGGCAACGAACAGGGTGTTGAGGCCGACGAACCCGCTGAACTTCCACTTCGACAGTTCCTTGACCATCGCCGGCAAATCCCGCGGATTGCTGATCAGGATGTTGTGGTTGCCCATGAGCATGATGGCCATGCAATGGAAGGTGAAGGCATAGATGTGGTACAGCGGCAGAGGGGTGATGAGGATCTCGCAACCTTCGTTGAGGTCCGAGCCCATCAGTGCCTTGCACTGCAGCATGTTGGCCACCAGGTTGCGGTGGGTCAGCATCGCGCCCTTGGCGACACCGGTGGTACCACCGGTGTACTGCAATACCGCCACTTCGCCGTTGGCGGGGTTGGCTTCCTGGACCGGCTGGCCCTGGCCCATGCGCAGCGCATCATTGAACTTCACGGCCTGGGGCAGGTGGTAGGCCGGCACCATCTTCTTCACGTACTTGATGACGCTGTTGATCACCAGGCGCTTGAGCGGGGGAAGCAGGTCCGCCACCTCGGTGACGATCACATGCTTGACCCCGGTCTTGGGCACCACGGCTTCCGCCAGGTGGGCCATGTTGGCCAGGCAGACCAGCGCCTTGGCACCGGAGTCGTTGAATTGGTGCTCCATTTCCCGTGCGGTATACAGCGGGTTGGTGTTGACCACGATCAGGCCAGCACGGATCGCACCGAACACCGCGATCGGGTATTGCAGCAGGTTGGGAAGTTGCAGAGCGATTCGATCACCGGGCCGCAAATCGGTATGCTGTTGCAGATACGCGGCAAAAGCCCCGGACAGCTCGTACAGTTCACCGTAGGTGATTGTCTTGCCGAGGTTGCTAAAGGCCGGCTTATCGGCGAAACGTTGGCAGGACTGCTTCAATACCGCCTGAATATTCGGATACTCGTCTGGATTGATATCGGCAGCAATCCCAGCTGGGTACTTATCCTTCCAAAAGTCTTCGATCATGGAAGCCCACTCCTCAGCAACGCGAATTCATCACCGCATTCGATGCGATTTTTATTGGGTGTGTGTTTTTTATTGATGTCTTAATTTGTGGTGAGTCTGGCTTTTTTCTAGGCCGAGAAGTCACAAAGCGCGCCGAGAGTAGCAGCTTTGGAAAAGGCCGCCTAGAGCCAAAAAAGGCCTGAATAGTCACAGATATGACTCAAGACCATTTAATGGTCATTTTTAGAGTAAAAATTCTACAACCCTGAATTCCGCTCTGGTCCGCGGCTTTGCGCCCGACCAAAGCAGAGCGGGCAAGCCGTCGAACCGACCGGCTTGCCCGCGCAAGGTCGAGCGGACGGACCTCAGGCGATATCACGCAACTCGCGACGCAGGATCTTGCCCACTGGAGTCATCGGCAACGACTCGCGCAAGACGATGTGCTTGGGCACCTTGTAGCCGGTGAAGTTTTCCTTGCAGTAGGCCTTGAGTTCCTCAAGGCTGACCCCGGTTTCACGGGGTACCACGAACAGCTTCACGGCCTCGCCGGAACGTTCGTCCGGCACTCCGATTACCGCGCAGTTGGCCACCTTCGGGTGAGCCATCACCACATCCTCGATCTCGTTCGGATACACGTTGAAACCCGAGACGATGATCATGTCCTTCTTGCGATCGACGATACGCACGAAACCATCTGGATCGATGACGGCAATGTCGCCGGACTTGAACCAACCCTCGGCATCGAGCACCTCTGCCGTGGCCTCGGGTTTGTGCCAGTACCCCTTCATGATCTGCGGGCCCTTGATGCACAGTTCGCCACGCTCGCCCAGGGCCAGCTCCACGCCCTGGTCGTCGATAACCTTGACGAGGGTGCCAGGCACCGGCAAGCCGACGGTCCCCAGGCGTGAACTCTCGCCATAGGGGTTGGTGCAAGCCACCGGCGAAGTCTCGGTCAGGCCATAGCCCTCGGTGATCCGGCAACCCGTGATCTGCTGCCAGCGCTCGGCCGTGGCCTTGACCAGCGCCGTGCCACCGGAGTTGGTCAGCTTGAGGTTGGAGAAATCCAGGTGCTTGAACTCCGGATGCTCCATCAGCGCGACGAACAACGTGTTCAGCCCCAGCAATGCCGAGAAACGCCAGTTCTTCAGTTCCTTGATGAAGCCGCCGATGTCCCGCGGGTTGGTAATCAGCACATTGTGGTTGCCGGTGACCATCATGCACATGCAGTTCGCGGTGAAGGCATAGATATGGTACAGCGGCAGCGGCGCCACCATTACCTCCTGGCCCTCGCGCCACTGGGTGTGGCCGTCCGGCCCGTGCTGGCCGAGGCAGGCACGAACCTGCTGCATATTGGCCACCAGGTTGCCATGGGTCAGCATCGCGCCCTTGGCCAGGCCTGTAGTACCACCGGTGTACTGCAATACCGCCACATCATCGAGCCCCGCGGCCTGGGGCTTGAGGCTCTGGCCACGCCCCAGGCGCAAGGCGCTCTTGAAAGAGATGGCCTGGGGCAGGTGGTAGGCCGGCACCATCTTCTTCACCTTGTCCACTATGGTGTTGACCAGCCAGCCTTTGGCGGTGGGCATCAGGTCGCCCATCCTGGCCTCGATCAGGTACTGGATATCGGTGTCGCCCTGCACCTCCTGGACCTTCTGCCCGAACATGTTCAGGTAGACCAGGGCCCGGGCCCCGGAGTCCTTGAACTGGTGGCGCATCTCCCGCGCGGTGTACAGCGGATTGGTGTTGACCACGATCAACCCCGCACGCAGTGCACCGAACACGGCGATCGGGTATTGCAGGACATTGGGCATCTGCACCGCGATGCGATCCCCAGGAGCCAGGTCGGTCTGGCTCTGCAGGTAGCCGGCGAAAGCCGCGCTGTAGCGTTCCAGCTCGGCGTACGTCAGCGTCACCCCCATGTTGCTGAAGGCCGGGCGATCGGCAAATTTCTTGCAGGAACGCTCAAACACCTCGATCACCGACTTGTAGGCCCCCAGGTCGATCTCGTTGGGGACTCCGGCAGGGCGCTTATCATTCCAGAAATCAGGTTGCATTATTCTTGTCCTCTTATTTGCCTGAACGGTCCTGGCCACCTCTGTAACGCTGTCAGCGGCGGGGCTCCTGGGACGTTAGCAGCTATGGCGATTCAGGCAAATATGCGCGAGTGTGTCATTAATTGTGTGAATCTTGCGTCCAACAGGCCTGCGAATCAGACGCACGTCCGGCGATGCGCTATAAAGTGCAGCGTCTTCGAGCAAAGGAATAGCCATGACCCACGACATGTTCTGGTTGACCACGAGTGATCATCAGCGCCTCTTCGTCAACCAATGGCTGCCAGAGAGCCCGCTAAAGGCTGTGATCCTGCTGTCCCATGGCATGGCCGAGCACAGCGGCCGCTATGCACGCCTGGCCCAGGCCATGTGTTCTGCGGGCTATGGCGTCTATGCACCGGACCAGCGCGGCCATGGCCAGAGTGCCGGACACGGGGTCCTCGGCCACTACGCCGACCATGGCGGCTGGAACAAGGTGGTCGGCGACCTGGCCAGCCTCAACCAGCATATCGGCCAGCAGCATCCCGCCACGCCCATCGTGCTGCTGGGACACAGCATGGGCAGCTACATCGCCCAGGCCTACCTGCTGCACCACAGCGCCAGCCTGTACGGGGCGATTCTCAGCGGCTCCAACTTCCAACCCGTGGCCCTATACCGTGCCGCTAGCCTGATCGCTCGCTTCGAACGCTGGCGCCAGGGCGGCCAAGGACGCAGTGCATTGATCGAGTGGTTGTCCTTCGGCTCCTTCAACAAGGCCTTCAAGCCCAATCGCACCGCCTTCGACTGGCTCAGCCGCGATCCGGCGGAGGTCGACAAGTACGTCAACGACCCGCTGTGCGGATATCGTTGCACCAACCAGCTATGGATCGACCTGCTGGGCGGCCTGCAACAGATCAGCAAGATCACCAACCTGGCGCAGATCGACCCGGGCCTGCCATTGCTGGTAATGGGCGGCGAATGTGATCCGGTGAGCGATGGCAAGCGTCTCAAGGATCTGGCCGGTGCTCTGCGCGAGGCCGGCAGCCAGTGCCTGCAGCTCAACATCTACCCGCAGGCGCGCCATGAGCTGTTCAACGAGAGCAATCGCGACCAAGTAACCCAGGACGTACTGGCCTGGCTGGAGCAGGCATTGCAGCACCGCCGCCCAGCACGCTCTGAATAGGGCTGCGCCAGTACGCTCATTTATCTGTCAGAGGATTTCCGCAAGATGACCCAGGTGACCAACACACCTTACGAAGCCCTGGAGGTCGGCCAGACCGCCCAGTACAGCAAGACTGTCGAGGAGCGTGATATCCAGTTGTTCGCCGCCATGTCCGGCGATCACAACCCGGTACACCTGGACCCCGAGTTCGCCGCTGCGACCATGTTCAAGGAACGCATCGCCCACGGCATGTTCAGCGGCGCCCTGATCAGCGCCGCAGTCGCCTGCGAGCTGCCTGGCCCGGGCACCATCTACCTCGGCCAGCAAATGAGCTTCCAGAAGCCGGTGAAGATCGGCGACACCCTGACCGTGCACCTGGAAATCCTGGAAAAACTGCCCAAGTTTCGCGTACGCATCGCCACCCGCGTGCTCAACCAGCGCGATGAGCTGGTGGTCGACGGCGAAGCCGAGATCCTTGCCCCGCGCAAACAGCAGACCGTGACCCTGCCCACCCTGCCGGCCATCACCATCGGCTGAGGCCTGGGCAAGCCCCTACTTGCCACTCCCCTCTTCGACCTGGACGCTGGCGGTCATGCCGGCGCTCAGGTTGACACCCTCGGGCACCTTGTCGAGCTTGATCCGCACTGGAATCCGCTGGGCCAGGCGTACCCAGTTGAATGTCGGCTCCACCTCGGCCAGCAGTTGCCCGTCAGGCGTGGCGTTGCGGTCAGTGATCCCTCGGCTGATGCTTTCGACATGCCCCTGCAAGGCCTCCCCGGCACTCATCAGCCAGACCTTGACCGGGTCACCAACCTTGATCCGCGGCAATTTGGTTTCCTCGAAGTAGGCCTGTACATAGAACGTCGAGTCGTCGATCAGCGCCATCACCGACTGCCCGGCATTGACGTAATTACCCTCGGCCAGGCGCAAGTTGGTGATGTGCCCGTCACGGGGTGCATGCACCTGGCTGCGCGCCAGGTTCAATTCAGCGACCTTGGCTTCGGCCTGGGCCTGGCGCAGCTCGCCACGGGCGATGCCGGCATTGATCTGGGCATTTTCCCGCAGCTCGGCACTGATGGCCTGGGGCCCCAGGGCAGCACGACGACTGGCCTCATGCTCACGCAAGCTCAATTGCTGCTGGCGGGTCTGCACCACCGCCTGGGCTTTTTCCAGGGCCGCCTCGAAGCGATCGCGGTCGATGCTCAGCAACAGCTGCCCGGCCTTCACCGACTGGTTGTCCGCCACCTTGAGTTCACGGACCCAGCCGGATACGTCCGGAGCCACGATCACCACGTCAGCGCGAATTCGGGCATCGCGAGTCCAGGGGGTAAGCATGTAGTACTGCCACAGGTGATAACCGGCGAAGACCGCCAGCGCCACCAGGCACAAGGTAAACACGACACGTACGGGTGTACGCATGATCAACTCCTTATAAAGGCCCGAGAACGAGCGTCACCACCGTCAACACACAGACGTACAGGGCACAATCGAACAAAGCCTCGTGCCAGATCCAGCGCCCCAGCCCGGTGGCTCGCACCAGGAGGCGCAACCCGCCGGTAATCAGCAGCGCCAATAGCACATAGATCAGGAACGGGCTGAGCAACACCCCACCCAATGCCCACTCACGCAGCCCCATGACTGTCCTCCTGCTGCCGGCACCAACTGCGCCAGCTGTTTTGCAATTGCCACACTGCGCCCTTGGCCAGCTTCAGCGCATCGCTGGAAGGGTACTGCTCCAGGGCCTGGAGCAAGGCTGCACCCGGCGCGACCAGGGCATCCTGGCGACTGCCCGCAGGTCCTTGCTGCAGGACCTTCTGCAATTGCTCGAAGTAATCGCGTTGCGCCTTGCTCGCCGGTACCTGGGCCACCGCAAGGCTCAAGCGCAGGTGCATCAACTCATCGCCGATATCCAACCCCAGCAGGCCATCGTCCCAACGGCTGCGGGCCGGCTCCGGCAGCTCCGGATAATGTCGCGCCAATTGCAACAGCCGATCGGCCATGCGCCCACCGAACCAGCTTTCGGCGCCCCGCAGATTGCGCCGAGTCAGGCGCACCAGATCGCTCAGGGTCGCCGCCAGCAAACGTCGACCGTGCCAGGCTGGATCACGCAGGATCAGAAGGTGGAAGGCCAACACGGCAGCGCCCACTCCCAACACCATGGCCTGGGCACTGTTGAAGAAATTGGCCACATCGAAGCTCATCCGGTTCATCGGCGAGATCAGCACAATGAAATGCAGGCAGAACGACGTCGCGGTCGCGCCGATCTGCGGCTTGGCCATGCCCAGGGCACCAAGGAACAATGGCACGCCCATGGCCATTGCCAGCATCGGGAAGCCACTCCACTGAGGCAGCAGGATCTGCCCGACCACAAAGGCCGAAGGGACCGCCAAAAAGATCCCGCGCATGAAGCTCATGCCGATCTGCGCGCCGTTCTCCCGACTGGCGAACAGGCCACACACTACGCAGGTCAGCAACATCGCCCCGGAAGCGGCGGGCCAGGCCGTGGCCAGCCAGAAGCTGGCCACGGCCAGGAACGCCAGGGCACTGCGTGCGCCGAATACCAGGGCCAGAGAGAGATCACGATGGGGGCTCAGGTTCGCCGGTTGCTCCAGCGGTGCCCGCCCCTGCTGCACCGCATCCAGGGCCAGGCTCGCGGCCAGGGCGGTGTCCAGCAACAAGGCAAAACGTGCCAGGCAGAAACTCTGTGCCGGGCTGATCCGCTCATCGTGGGAAGCGTCCAGCAAGCGTCTTCGCAATGCCTGCAGGGCGGCCATGTCCGCAATTGCCAGGGCTTGCTGTACTTCCTCCATCCAGGGCTGCAACTGCCGGGCTTGCTCCACGTCCAGTTGTTTCCACTGGCGCCGCACCGAGCGGGAGATACGCAGCAGCATCAGCAACTTCTGGCTCAGGCCACTGATGGCCCGGGCCCGCAGGCGTCCGGAAGGCCCTTCGAACCAGGCATGTTCACGCTGGGAATCCACGGCAACGATCCGCCCGAGGATCTCCAGCAAGCCCTTGCGATCCAGGGCCTCGCCGGCCAGCGTGGCACGGGCTGCCTGCATGCCGCTTTGCCAGGCAGCACGGGCCTGGTCGGCCAATTGGCGTTCGACACGCATGGGCCAGATCAAGGCGCTGCTGGCGGTTGCACAAATGATCCCCAGGGAAATCTCCGTACAGCGCGCCACGGCCTGATCGAAGATACTCAGTGGATGGCTGATGGCCGGCAGGGCAATGATCGCCACGGTGTAGCCCGCCAGCACGAAAGAATAGGACCAGGCACTGCGCAGCAAGGTCGAACTGGCAGTGCACAGCCCCAGCCACAAGGCGAGTACCAACAGGAACAACCAGGGCGTCTGGGCGAACAGCGCCATGAACAACACCGACATGATAGTTCCGATCAAGGTCCCCAGCAGCCGCGCCAGGCCCTTCTGCAGGACCATCCCGGACAGCGGCTGGGCAACGATGAACGCCGTCATCAAGGCCCACGACGGTTGCTCCAGCCCCCAGCGCAAGGCCAGCCACAGGGCCACACCTCCCCCCAACAGGGTCTTGATCGCGAACTGCAATGCGCGAAGGTCGGGAGCAAGCAAGGCCTGCAAGGTGATGGGCACGGGCAAGGACTCTCAGGGTATTGATTGAACGATAGTCGGGAACGGATGAGGTGGGCGCGAGCTAATTATTAGCAAGCTAACTAAATGCCGTCCAGCATTAAATTCCAGGCATAAAAAACGCCAGACTGGCTGGCGTTTTTGACAGGTTTTTAGCCTTAGTGACGAGCACGGGCCTGATTGCGCAGGGCCTTGACCTGATCATGGTTGCGTTGCGCGCCATGGTACTGGCGCTCCACGACATCGCGGATTCCCACCAGGTTGTGCTTGCCGATTTTCTCCAGGGCATCCTTGTAGGCCTTGAGCGCATGATCTTCACCACGCTCGGCCTCATTGAGCACCGCCTCCTCGTCCTTGCCTGTGACCAGGGATTTAAGATCGACCCACCGCCGATGCAGATCGCCGCTGACACTGGTGGAGGTCTCGGGATCGCCGCCCATCGAACGTACCACCGACTGCAGTTCCGCCGCTGCGCTGGCACAGTCGGTGGAGCGCTTGATGAACAGGGCCTTGAGCTCGGGATGCTTGATGTCCTCGGCGCAGGTCTTGAAGCCCTCCTGGCCATCCTTGCTGGTCTCGATCAGGCTGTTGAGTACCGAAATCGCTTCTTTGTTCAAGTCAGTCATTTTCAGGTTCCTTGCAGGTTACGAGAATGGGATCGACCGTCGCCGACCTTCCTGTCGTTTACCATTGCAGTGCCCATGCCAGACTTTTCGATAAAATATTTATCTTTAAATTCAATAGGTTAACCATAGTCAGCAAATCTGTATCCGCGTTATTTGCATGATCTGTCATTTGGCCTGCATGCAGAATGCCTGTATTTTCCAAGGCTCTCGAATCACACCACGGTGGCCGCCATGAATCCTGAAACACTAGAACTTCTGGTCACCCGGGAAATGCCCTTCGGCAAGTACAAGGGCCGCATCCTGGCCGACCTGCCCGGCCCCTATCTCAACTGGTTCGCCCGCGAAGGCTTCCCCAAGGGCGAACTCGGTGGCCTGCTGGCCCTGATGCAGGAAATCGACCACAACGGCCTGTCCGACCTGCTCGATCCGCTGCGCGCCAAGCACGGCAAGCCCAAGCCCCGCCATTGACCGCTACCCCTTCCCTGAACCTCCATCACCGATAAAGAGCCCAGCATGCCAAGGACTGTCACCACGCTGGCCCGCGACGAAGAGCATTGGCGGGGCATTGCCCGGCAATTCGACCTCGAGTCCGGACCGATCAACCTCGAGAACGGCTATTTCGGACGCATGACCCGTACAGTGGCCGAGGACTACCAACGCAATATCCTGTGGGTCAACAGCAGCAATTCGGTGCATGTGCGCCAGCGCTTCGAGCAGGTCGAAGCGCTGCAGATCCGCCACCAGCTGGCACAACTGCTAGAGGTCCCGGATAACGCCGTGGCCTTGACCCGCTGTGCCTCCGACGCCCTGCAATCGCTGATCCGCAACTACAATCGCCTGCAACCCGGAGACCAGGTGCTGCTCAGCGACCTGGAGTACGACACAGTGAAAAGCGCCATGCGCTGGCTGGCCCGCCACCGCGGCGTGGAAGTGATAGAGATCCAGCACCAGCACCCTGCCAGTTTTGACAGTCTTGTGGCGACTTACAAGGATGCATTCGAGCGCTATCCGCGCCTCAAGTTGATGCCCCTGACCCACGTCACCCACCGCAGCGGCCTGGTGATGCCGGTCCAGGCCATCGCAGCCCTGGCCAAGGAATACCAGGTCGATATCATCCTCGACGGTGCCCACGCCCTGGGCCAGATCGATTTCGACCTGCAGCAGCTGGGTATCGCCTTCGCCGGTTTCAACCTGCACAAGTGGATCGGTGCGCCATTGAGCCTGGGCTTTCTCTACATCGATCCCGAGCGCCTGGACGCGATCGACCCCGACATGGACGAGTTCCACTTTCCAGTGGACGACATCCGCGCCCGCACGCCCTACAGCACGCCCAACATCCCGGCCTTGATGACCTTGCCGCGGGTGTTCGAAGAACACCGGGCCATGGGCGGCGCGGCAGCCAAGGGCGCGCGCCTGAATTACCTACGCGAAACCTGGACCGAAGCCGTGCGCCAGTTGCCGGGCATCGAGGTGATGACACCGGCAGACCCGCGCCTGTGCTGTGCCATCAGCGCCCTGCGCTTCACTCGCCACCAGGATCAGCAAGCCCTGGTGGACCGGCTACTGCACGACTACGACCTGTTCACGGTGATCCGCAAGGGCGCAGGCTTTGGCCCCTGTATCCGCATCACCCCGGGTCTGGTGACGCCGCTGGAACATATCCAGCGCCTGGTCGTCGCCCTTGAGGAGCTGGCCACCAGCTGAAGCCCTCCGGAGCCGCTGCCCCAGGGCCTTCATCAGCCCTTTGTGCCAGCGGTTCCGGGGAGTTCAGGGCGGCACTTTTTTCCGGGCAAAAAAAAGGTGCGCCGACCAAGCGCACCATAAAGCCGTAGAACACACCAACGAATAGGATTGGATTCAGTCCAGCAGGGCCAGGGCCTGTGCCGTGCACTCCTGGATACGGGCCCAGTCGCCGTCCTTGATCCACTGCGGATCGAGCATCCAGCTACCGCCCACGCACATCACGTTCTTCAACGCCATGTAGCTCTTGATATTGGCCGGTCCGACTCCGCCGGTAGGGCAGAACTTGACCTCGCCGAACGGACCGCCCAGGGCCTTGATCGCCGCCACGCCACCGCTGACCTCAGCGGGGAACAGCTTGAAGCGGCGATAACCCAGGGCATACCCCTCCATGATCCCGGAGGCGTTGCTGATTCCCGGCAACAGCGGGATTGGGCTGGCGACGCTGGCTTGCAGCAGCTCGCGGGTGATGCCCGGGGTGACGATGAACTGCGAGCCCGCCGCCTCAGCCGCCGCCAGCATCTGCGGGTCGAGCACGGTGCCGGCGCCGGTCACCAGTTCCGGGCGCTGCTCGCGCAGGATCTGGATGGCCTTGAGGCCGAACTGCGAACGCAGGGTGACTTCCAGGGCCGTCAGGCCACCTGCGGCCAGGGCATCGGCCAGAGGCAGCACGTCCTGCTCACGGGCGATGGTGATCACCGGCAGGATCCGCGCCTTGGCGCAGAGGCTGTCGAGCAGGGCTACTTTGTCCGCCATGGAAACGGTCGGAGGGAGGTTTGTCATCGCGGCTGATCCTTGGCTCATGGGCACCAGTAAATCTCTAACGGGGTTTGCAGAAAGGCACGAATCGGCATGTCGGCGACCACGTCGCCAGCCAGTGCGGTACTCAGGGTGGCCAGCTTGGACTGGCCGGATATCGACAGCAGGCTGCTACGGGCCGACGCCAACAGGGCCCGGCTCATGCTCAGGCGCTGACGGGGCACGGTGGGCGCCAGCATCGGCCAGCAACGGCGGCTGCCAGCGGGCTCGAGCGCCTCGGCCAGGTTCGGGCTGCCAGGGAACAGCGAGGCGGTATGCCCGTCATCGCCCATGCCCAGTACCAGCACGTCGATCCCAGGCAACTGCGCCAGGGCCTCGTCGGCTTGCTGGGCAGCTTCTTCCAGGCTGGCCGCAGCGCTATACAGACCAAGGAAACGCGCCTTGGCCACCGGCCCCACCAGCAAGTGCTGCTTGAGCAGGCCGGCATTGCTATCGGCGTGTTCCACCGGGACCCAACGTTCGTCGGCCAGGCTGATCAGTACCTTGGACCAGTCCAGCTCCTGCTTGACCAGGGCCTGGAAGAACGCCACCGGACTGCGGCCACCCGATACCACCAGGGTCGCCTGGCCACGGGCTGCGATGGCCTCGCGCAGTTGTTCGGCGACCTTCAGGGCCTGGCCCGCAGCCAGAAGAGTCGAGCTGCGAAATTCGTGGGCGCGCACGCCCGCTGGCAATTGCAAATCAGATATCGCCATACCATGACCTCCCATCCCGCGTGATCAGTGCAATGGAACTCATCGGCCCCCAGGACCCGGCCGCATAGGGCTTGGGCGCATCGCCGGACTTCTTCCAGCCGGCGATCAACTGGTCGCACCACTTCCACGCGGCTTCGATTTCATCTTTGCGCACAAACAGGTTCTGGTTGCCGCGCATCACTTCCAGCAACAACCGCTCGTAGGCGTCGGGAATCCGCGTACTGCGATAGGTATCGGAAAAATTCAGCTGCAACGGGCCGCTGCGCAATTGCATGCCCTTGTCCAGGCCCTGCTCCTTGGTCATCACCCGCAACGAAATGCCTTCGTCCGGTTGCAGGCGGATGATCAGCTTGTTGCTGATCTGCAGGCGCTGCTCGGGGGCAAAGATGTAGTGCGAGGGTTCCTTGAAGTGGATGACGATCTGCGACAGTTTCTGCGGCATGCGCTTGCCGGTGCGCAGGTAGAACGGCACCCCGGCCCAACGCCAGTTGCGGATGTCGACACGCAGGGCGACGAAGGTCTCGGTGTCGCTTTGGGTGTTGGAGTTCTCTTCCTCCAGGTAGCCCGGCACCGACTGGCCTTCGCTATGGCCGGCAATGTACTGGCCACGCACCACCTGGGTGGTCAGGCCTTCGGGGCTGATGGGCGCCAGGGCCTTGAGCACCTTGACCTTCTCGTCGCGGATGCTGTCGGCCGAGAGGTCGGCCGGCGGGTCCATGGCGATCAGGCAGAGCAATTGCAGCAAGTGGTTCTGGATCATGTCCCGCAGCTGGCCAGCCTTGTCGAAATAGCCCCAGCGGCCTTCGATGCCGACCTTCTCGGCCACGGTGATTTCCACGTGGGAGATGTAGTTCTGGTTCCACTGGGTTTCGAACAGGCTGTTGGCAAAACGCAGGGCGATCAGATTCTGTACCGTTTCCTTGCCCAGGTAGTGGTCGATCCGATAGATGCGGTTTTCCGGGAAGAACTGCGCCACGGCGTCATTGACCTTGCGCGAGGACTCCAGGTCCGAGCCGATGGGTTTCTCCAGGACCACCCGGGTGTGCTGGTTCAGCCCGACCCGGGACAGGTTCTCGCAGATTGCCCCGTACACCGCCGCCGGAGTGGCGAAGTAAGCAATCAGGCGTTGCTCGCTGCCCACTCGCTCGGCCAGGCCCACATAGTCGTCGGCCTTGAGGAAGTCCACGTGCACATAGCTCAGGCGCACCAGGAAACGCTGCAAGACCTCGGCATCGATATTCTTGTCGCCAACGTACTTGTGCAATTCGGCTTCGATATTGGCCAGGTGTTCCTGCTCGCTGCCCGGCTCGCGGGCCAGGGCCAGGATCCGCGTGTCCTCATGCAAGAGGCCGGCGGCATCGAGCTGGTACAAGGCAGGAAACAGCTTACGCAGCGCCAGATCGCCCAGCGCGCCGAACAAGGCAAAGGTGCAGGGTTCAACCGTAATCGAAGGCATGATGTTTGTTCTTTTATCAAGTTAAGCTACAAATACCTTTTTTCAAGGTATCACTCAAGGAAAAATGTAGTAATAAACACAACATTTTTACAAAATATCGATTCGCGGTGGTGGTCACTCCAGGCCATCAGTAGGATAGGCCACCTCTCAACTTCGCATTGCAGGCGCGGCGAGCCCGGTACATAGCGCAATCACAGGCCCCTTGAAGGCAGTGCAGCAAGCACCATTGCCTACCCTGGGTTGACCGCCTCCCGGCCCCGCCGTTTCACCTGTCTAACCGATCTAGGAAACCTGAATGGACCGAGTGCGAAATCTACTGGAGCAGATCCAGAACCGCCTTGAAGATTTGAACAAGGCGGAACGCAAAGTCGCCGAAGTCATCCTGCTCAACCCACAGCAGGCCACCCGCTTCAGCATCGCCGCCCTGGCCCAGGCCGCGTCGGTCAGCGAACCGACGGTCAACCGCTTCTGCCGTTCGTTCGGCGTCAGCGGCTACCCCGAACTCAAGCTGCAACTGGCCCAGAGCCTGGCCAGCGGCGCGGCCTATGTCAGCCGTGCCGTGGAAGCCGACGACAACCCTGAAGCCTACACGCAAAAGATCTTCGCCAGCGCCATTGCCTCGCTGGACAGCGCCTGCCAGCAGATCGATCCGCAGCAGGTCAGCCGCGCCGTAGACATGATGATCCAGGCCCGGCAGATCCACTTCTTCGGCCTCGGCGCCTCGGCCCCGGTGGCCATGGACGCCCAGCACAAGTTCTTCCGCTTCAACCTGGCCGTGTCGGCCCACCCAGACGTGCTGATGCAGCGCATGCTCGCCTCGGTGGCGCACACCGGCGACCTGTTCGTGATCATCTCCTACACCGGCCGTACCCGCGAGTTGGTGGAGGTCGCGCGCCAGGCCCGGGAAAACGGCGCCTCGGTACTCGGCATCACCGCCGCCGGCTCGCCGCTGGCCAAGGCGTGCAGCCTGAGTGTGCACCTGCCACTGCCGGAAGACACCGACATCTACATGCCCATGACCTCGCGGATCATCCAGCTCACGGTGCTCGATGTCCTGGCCACCGGCATGACCCTGCGCCGTGGCGTGGACTTCCAGCCACACCTGCGCAAGATCAAGGAAAGCCTCAACGCCAGCCGCTACCCGGCCGGCGACGAGCTCGACTGAGACCACAGGCTCCCGCGAGTTGCGGGAGCCCTTTGCCCTACCCCGCTGCCCGCGCCTGCAGGCTCAGGTGGGCCCGTTCCCCCGGCGCCAGGCGCAGGCTGTCGGTGCCACCGGCGGCCGCTTCGACACAGACGAAACGCGACACCTCGCTCCAACTCACCCCCAGCAGTGGCCGGGTACCGGGATGCCAGACCACGGTGTCGGCGTCCTCGCCGGTATCGATGCGCAGCGCACGCTGCCAGGCACGGTCCTCGATCTGCAACTCGCCCTCGTGCTGGAACACCCGCTGGCAGCCACCGTCGACCCGCAACTCGCCCTGTTGCCGGCAGGCCTGGCGATTCAAATGATCGTAACCCTCGGCGCCATCGAGCCCGGACAGCGCTACCTCACCGACATCGCCAATACGCCAGTAGGCGTGCAGCGCCTGGCTCAACTGGCAGGGTTCGCTGTCCTGGTGCTCGGTGCTCAAGCGCAGGTCCATGTCCTGGCCCAGGTGCGCATGCAGCTCGACCTTCCAGTCGCACAGCTGCAATTGCCAATGCAGGCGCACACCGTCGTCATCGCTGTCGCTGTCCAGCAGCTTCCAGTCCAGCAAGCGCGCCCAGCCATGGGACGGCCAGGCGTTCTCGCTCGGATGACGGCCATACCAGGGCCAGCACACCGGCACCCCACCCCGGATCGCCCCCACCTGCGGCCACTTCGCCGCGCACCAGAGCCAGGGTTTCTGCCCGGTTGGCTGGAAGTGCAGGAGCTGCGCGCCCTGGCGGCTGAATACCGCCTGGCACAGCGGATGGTCGATCACCAGCACATCACGCATCTGGTAGCGCTCCCAGGCAAACACCGGGCGCTCGCGCAGGGTCTTGAAAAAGCGTTGCAAGGGATGCTCATGCATATGCCGCGATCCTGAAAATCATGGGGTAGCCATACTGGCGAACGGCTGTGGCGAAGGAGTCATCCAAAAAAAAGCGGATAGCCAAGGCCATCCGCAATATGCGCACAGAGAAAGGAGCTTATCGCAACAGCGTCAGAACACCGACTGAATTTTCAGGCCGGCCACCAGGGCGTTGTCGACCTGGTCCACACCGCCCGGATGGGTGATGTACTGCAGGTTCGGCCGCACGGTCAGCCAGTCGGTCACATGGAACCCGTAGTTGATCTCGTAGTTGTACTCGGTTTCGCGCAATGGCGAGTACAGCGGGTTGTCATAGTCGCTCACACCGATGGCGGCGTTGGCCAGCTGGGCGTTCTTCTTCACGTCGTCGTTGACATGAATCCGGGCGAAACCGATGCCCACGTCATCCTTTGGCCGGGCGTCGAACGGCCCCTTGTAGACGAACATCAGCGACTGGTAGTTGTCGATGATGTTGGTGTCCTTGTCATGGAAGGTGGCGTTGGCGGCGATGTTCAGGCCGCGCGAGGCATCGCCGTTATGGGTGGTGAGCTGCTGCTGGGCGACGAACCAGTAGCCGTGCTTGCTGTTGTGCACGCGATAGGCGCTGCCGGTGGTAGCGGCGTCCTGGCCGTTGGCGTCCTCACGCACGTCATTGGCCTTGGCCGTGCTCTTGTAGTAACCCACACGGTACTCGCCCGGCAGGTTATTGACCTTGGGCGACCACACCAGCTCTACCGGCAATACCGTGCCCTTGGTGCCGCTGCCGCTGAGCTTGAAGCCATTGCCGTGCTCGGTCTGCGAAGGGTTCTGGTTGTAGGCGCCGATCTGCGCATAGAACTCGGGAGTGATGTGGTACTTGATGCGCAGCGCCGCCTGGCTGACCGGCCAGTTGTACCAGATGTTGGTCGCCCAGTTGCCCACCTGGGAACCGCAGAAGGCCAGGTTCTGGAACTCGCAGGGGAAGGTGTTGAAGTCCTCGCCCTCGCCGAAATAACCGGCCTTGACGTCCAGCTTGCCGTCCAGGAACTGGTGCTGGATCCACAGTTGGGTCAAGCGCACCATGTGCCCACGGCCGTAGACCTCCTGGGAGGAACTCAAAGTGCCGGCCCGGGGATCGCCGACGCGATCGTTGGAGATGTTCTGGCCATTACGGTTGGTCAGCTGGATCTTGGCCTGGGTGTTGTCCCATCCCAGCAGTTTTTGCAGGTCGAACGCCACGCCCAGGCCGAACTGGTCACTGTAGCGCCCGGTCTTGTCGTCGTTGTAGCCACCATGGAGGTTGGCGCCCATCTCCGCGACGTAGTCGGCCTTGATGTCGATCCCCTGCTCCAGCAGCTTGGTGCGTGTACCGCCCCAGTCACCGGTCATCCACTTGGAATTGGCGCCGAACGCTTCGTCGGCCATGGCCTGGCCAGACAGGACCAGCGCCGCCACCGCCGAAAGCTGGCAGAGCAGGCGGGTATTGCCGTGTTGCTTTTTCATCCCTACATCCTCGTCTTTATTGTTATTAACGGTTTATCCAACGCGGTTTACAGTCCCTGCGACGGATGACAGGCCATCCGCCACGAATTCATCGCCCCTTGAATTGCGCCACATTGCCGCCGTGGCCCTGGGCCATGGCAGGGCTGGCCACGCCCAGGCGCTCGCCGCTCTGGGCATCGAACAGCAGGACCCGGGCCGGGTCGAACTGCAAGGTCAGGTTCTGCCCGGCCGCGGGCGCCTGGTCCGGGGCCAGCCGGCAGCAGACCTTGGTGCCGTTGAGGGTGACGAATACCAGGGTGTCGGGCCCGGTAGGCTCCACCACCTGGACCTCGGCACGGATACTCGGCAGGCCGTTGGCCTCGGCGGGCGCCAGGGCGATCTGCTCCGGACGGATGC
Organism: Pseudomonas sp. BIOMIG1BAC; assembly: GCF_001705995.2. Lineage (NCBI taxonomy): Bacteria > Pseudomonadati > Pseudomonadota > Gammaproteobacteria > Pseudomonadales > Pseudomonadaceae > Pseudomonas > Pseudomonas sp. BIOMIG1BAC. Next base: position 6,052,619 of record NZ_CP049045.1, read on the forward strand.
CAAGGATCACCTCGCGCTCCTCGAGCCCGGCGTCACGCGGCCCCAACGGCAGCTCGCAACGGGCCTGGCCACTGTCCAGCAAGGCCAGCAACCGCCCCTCCTGGCGCTGCAGGCGCAGGGGAATGAAGTTCATCGGTGGCGAGCCGATGAAGCTTGCCACGAACAGGTTGGCCGGTTCGTTGTAGATCTGCTGCGGCGTCCCGAATTGCTGGATGATCCCGTCCTTCATCACCGCCACCTTGTCCCCCAAAGTCATGGCCTCGATCTGGTCATGGGTGACATACACCGTGGTGGTCTTCAGGCGTTGGTGCATCAACTTCATTTCGGTGCGCATCTCGACCCGCAGCTTGGCATCGAGGTTGGACAGCGGCTCGTCGAACAGATAGATCTTCGGCCGCCGAGCCAGGGCCCGGCCCATGGCCACCCGCTGCTGCTGGCCACCGGAAAGCTGGCCCGGCTTGCGCGCCAGCAGATGCTCGATCTGCAGCAGCTTGGCCACCCGCGCCACCTCGGTATCGATCTCGGCGGCAGGCATCTTGCGGATCTTCAGGCCGAAGGCAATGTTGTCGCGCACGCTCATGGTCGGGTACAGCGCGTAGGACTGGAACACCATGGCGATGTCCCGGTCCTTGGGGCTCATGCCGCTGATGTCGGCGTCATCCACCAGGATCGCCCCGCCGCTGATGGTCTCCAGGCCAGCGATGCAGTTCATCAGGGTCGACTTGCCGCACCCCGAGGGGCCGACGAGGATCAGGAACTCGCCGTCGTCGATCTTCAGCTCGATGTTCTTCAAGGTGTCCGGCAGGCCGGCACCGTAGGTCTTGTTGACGTTGCGTAATTCGAGAGTTGCCATGCCTTACCCCTTGACCGCGCCGGACGTCAGCCCGCGCAGGAAATACTTGCCGGCGAAGATGTACACCAGCAGTGTCGGCAGCCCCGCGATCATCGCCGCCGCCATGTCAACGTTGTATTCCTTGACCCCGGTACTGGTGTTGACCAGGTTGTTCAGGGCCACGGTGATCGGTTGCGCGTCGCCACTGGCGAACACCACGCCGAACAGGAAGTCGTTCCAGATCTGGGTGAACTGCCAGATCAGGCAGACCATGATGATCGGCACCGACATTGGCAGCAGGATCTTCCCGAAGATGGTGAAGAACCCCGCCCCATCCAGGCGCGCGGCCTTGACCAGGGCATCCGGCACGCTGACGTAATAGTTACGAAAGAACAGCGTGGTGAAGGCCAGGCCGTAGACCACATGCACCAGCACCAGGCCGGTGGTGGTGTTGGCCAGGCCGAACCGGCCAAGGGTGAACGAGGCCGGCAGCAGCACGGTCTGGAACGGCAGGAAGCAGCCGAACAGCAACAGGCCGAAGAACAGCTGCGAACCGCGAAAGCGCCACATCGACAGCACATAGCCGTTCAGCGCGCCGATCAGGGTAGAGATCAGCACCGCCGGCACGGTGATCTTCACCGAGTTCCAGAAATAGCCACCCACGGTGTCCCAGGCCTTGATCCAGCCGATGCCATCGACCACCTGGGGCCAGCTCAAAAGGTTGCCGGTACGGATGTCCTCGGGAGTCTTGAAGCTGGTGAGCAGCATCACCACCAGCGGCACCAGGTACACCGCCGCCGCCAGCAGCAGCGTGGCGTAGATGGCGATCCGGCTGAAATTCAGGCGCGGCCTGGCGAGCGAATCAGTCATGGCGCTTGCCTCGCAGTTCGGAATACAGGTACGGCACCAGGATGGTCAGCACCGCGCCCAGCATCAGCATGGCGCTGGCCGAACCGATGCCCATCTGGCCACGGCTGAAGGTGAAGGAGTACATGAACATCGCCGGTAGGTCGGAAGAGTAGCCAGGGCCGCCGGCGGTCATCGCCGCCACCAGGTCGAAACTCTTGATCGCGATGTGGGCCAGGATCATGAAGGCACTGAAGAACACCGGGCGCAGGCTCGGCAGGACGATCTTCAGGTAGATGGTCGGCAGGCTGGCGCCGTCCACCTGGGCCGCACGGATGATCGACTGGTCGACACCCCGCAGGCCGGCCAGGAACATTGCCATGACGAAACCCGAGGCCTGCCATACGGCGGCGATCACCAGGCAGTAGACCACGCGATCCTGGTCCACCAGCCAGTCCAGGCGAAAGCCTTCCCAGCCCCAGTCGCGCAGCATCTTGTCCAAGCCCAAGCCGGGATTGAGCAGCCATTTCCAGGCGGTGCCGGTGACGATCATCGACAGCGCCATGGGGTACAGGTAGACAGTGCGGATGAAGCCTTCGCGGCGGATGCGCTGGTCCAGCAGCACCGCCAGGAACACCCCCAGCACCAGGCTGATACCGATGAACAAGCCGCCGAACACGGCCAGGTTCTTGCTCGCCACCCACCAGCGGTCGTTGTCCATCAGCCGCAGGTATTGCTGCAAGCCGACCCACTTGTAGCTCGGCATGAAGCTGGAATTGGTGAAGGACAGAATGAAGGTCCAGATGATGTAGCCATAAAAGCCCACCAGCACGATCACCATGCTCGGCGCCAGCACCAACTTGGGCAACCAGCGCTGCAAGGCATCCAACGGCGAGGCTTTGCTGAAAACCGCCACAGAGCTCATCGAGATAATCCAGTGTGAAGGAGTGAGTATCCGTAGGAGTGAGGCTTGCCCGCGAATGGGCACCGACACTCAAGTCGATGCCCACCGATGCACCGCCTTCGCGGGCAAGCCTCGCTCCTACCAGGGAGAGCGTTTCGGGAATGGCCGCAGGCACGCCTGCGGCCCAGGCCTCACTGCGCGGCCTTGACCGCCGACGCCAGTTGCGCACTGGCCTTGGCCGGGTCCGCATCCTTGTCGTTCATGAAGTTGGTCACCACATCGAAGATCGCGCCCTGCACCGCCAGGGACGTGGCCATGTTGTGCGCCATGCTCGGCTGCAGCCCGCCGGTCTTCTCGTCCGCCAGGAAGTCCTTGGCGGCGGCCTGGGCGCAGGAGTCGAAACCTTCGGCGCCCATGTCGTTGAGCATGTCGGTACGCACCGGGATCGAGCCTTTGTTGATGCTGAAGACCTTCTGGAAATCCTTGCCCAGGGCAACCTTGGCCAGGTCCTGCTGGGCGGCGATATCGCCCTTGCGGTCGGCCTTGAGCTTGAATACCGCCAGGGAGTCGATGTTGTAGGTGAAGGCCTTGTCGGTGCCCGGGAACGGCACGCACTGGTAATCCTTGCCGGCGACCTTCTTGGCCGCGGTCCATTCGCTCTTGGCCCAGTCGCCCATCATCTGCATCCCGGCCTTGCCGTTGATCACGTCGGCGGCGGCGATGTTCCAGTCACGCCCGGCACGGTTGGGGTCCATGTAGCCGGAGAGCTTCTTCAACTCGGCGAAGGTCTTGGTCATCTCCGGGCCTGCCAGGGTCTTCTGGTCCAGGTCCACCAGGGCCTTCTTGTAGCCTTCGGCGCCCATCACCGAGAGCACCATGTCTTCGAATACGGTGCTGTCCTGCCAGGGCTGGCCACCGTGGGCCAGGGCGATGAAGCCGGCCGCCTTGAGCTTGTCACCGGCGGCATAGAATTCTTCGAGGGTGGTGGGCGCCTTGGCGATCCCGGCCTTCTTGAACACCTCGGGGTTGATCCACAGCCAGTTGACCCGGTGGATGTTCACCGGCACGGCCACGTAGTCCCCTTCGTACTTGACGGTATTGGCCACCTTGGGCGAGAGCAGGCCGTCCCAATTCTCGCTCTTGGCCACGTCCTTCAGGGTATCGGTGCTGAGCAGGCCGGTGCTGCCCCACTCCTGGATGTCCGGGCCCTTGATCTGCGCCACGCCCGGCGGGTTGCCGGCCACGGCGCGGCTCTTGAGCACGGTCATCGCGGTGGAACCGCCACCGCCGGCCACGGCGCCGTCCTTCCAGGTGAAACCGTCTTTCTCCACCTGGGCCTTGAGCACATCGACCGCAGCCTTTTCACCACCGGACGTCCACCAATGGACCACTTCCACGGAGCCTTTGGAGTCGGCGGCCAGGGCACTCAGGGGAAACAGGGAGGCAAGGGAAATGACAGTGGCGAGGCGAGAAATCGCATTCATCTGAAGTACCTTTCTTGTTGTTATGCATGCAAGTCTGGTGCTTGCGCTGCAAACGAGTCTAAACAGCCTAGTCCAGCGCCCGGGTAACGAAGCGATGGAGAAATGTCACTGCATGGTTACACAGAGCCCGTGGCAGGCACTTGGGCCAGGGCCGAGGCCATGCTCGGCGCCAGCGGCAGGCGCGGAATCAGCACGGCCTGCCAGGCGTGATAAAGGTCCGGCTTGCCGCCCCAGATTTCTGCCGCAGGGCGGTTGTCCAGGCCCAGTTCGTGGTGCCAGCTGCCGAACTCATGATCGATGAAATGCGCCTGGCAGAACTCCCAGAAAACCCGGTACCAGGTCTCGTAACACTCCTCTGCGGTGCGCCTGAGCAGGGCACTGGCGGCGGCGCTGGCTTCGGCGTGGGTCCAGTGCAGGCGCTGGCGCACCACCGGGCGGTTGTCCCAATCCAGGGTGTAGACGATCCCCGGGGCGCCATCCACGTTCCAGCCGTGACGGCAGTTGCTGTCGAACAGGCGCTGGGCATCCAGCACCAGCCAGCCAGGGGTCAGCATTCCGGCCTGGCCCCGCGCGGCTTCCAGGTGCAGCAACAGCCGCGCCCACTCGAATCCGTGGCCCGGCGTGGTGCCGAAGGGGCGAAAACCATCGGCGGGACACTCCCGGTTGTAATCGCGCAAGGGCTGCCAATCCAGGTCGAAGTGTTCGACCACCATGAAGTCGTTGGCCGCGGCATGGCCGTGGATCAAGCGCTCGGCGATGCGCAGGGCGCGGCTGAGCCAGCGCGGGTCCTGTGCGACATCGGCCAGGGCGAGAAAGGCCTCGGTGGCGTGCATGTTGCTGTTGGCCCCGCGATAGGCCTCCTGCTCGCTCCAGTCGCGGCTGAAGGACTCGATCATTGCGCCCTCCTGCTCGCTCCAGAAATGCTCCTCGATCACGCCAACCGCCTGCTCCAGCAAGGCCTCGGCCCCCGGGCGCCGGGCCACCACCGCGGAACTGGCGGCCAGGGCGACGAAGGCATGCAAGTAGGCAGCCTTGCCGCCATTGCCGTCGGCCTGCCCGGCCACCGCGAACCAGCCGCCGTGCTCGGCATCGCGCAGCGGACCCAAGAGTGCCGCGACACCGTGGTCCACCAGTTCGGCAAAGCCAGGCAGCCCCTGGATATGGGCCATGGCGAAGCTGTGGGTCATGCGCGCGGTATTCATGGTTTCGGCCCGGGCGCCAGCAGGCAGGCAGCCCCGGGCATCCAGGTTGCCGAAGCCCTCGGCAAGTCGTGAAGCCTTGGCGAAGTCCAGCAGCCGCAGGCCCTCGGCGGCCAGCCAGCTGTGGTGTGCGGGAGCGTTCAGCCAACTGCTGAACGGCAGGGAAAGAGGTTCCATGGACGACCTGTTGTTGTTCTTGTCGAAGGCTTGAGTCTAATCAAGCCAAGGTTCGCCCCAGGTAACGAAGGACACGGCAAATGTCACCAGGCCGTGACAAACCAGCGGACGCCGGTAGGAGCGAAGCTTGCTCGCGATGCACGATACCGCGCCGTGCCAGGCATGACGCTTGCCAGGCAAGCCCCGCTGCTACAGGAGGGTTGTTCAGTCCGCGAAACGCGGCAGGTACAAGGTCACCCGCAGGCCACCCTCGCGCAGGTTCTGCAGGCTGACTTCCCCGCCATGGCTATGGGCGATGTTGCGCGCGATGCCCAGGCCCAGGCCGTAGCCCTGCTGCTGGCCGGCCAGGCGAAAGTGTGGCTCGAAGACCTGCTCCAGCCGCTGCTGGGGCACGCCGGGGCCCTCGTCGTCCACGTGCAGGATGAAGGCGCTGGCGTCATCTTCGATATGCAGGTGGGCGTTCTGCCCATACTTCAGGGCGTTGTCGATCAAATTGCCCATGCAGCGCTTGAGCGCCAGGGGCTTGCCCGGGTAGCTGGCCAAAGCTCGTCCCTGCTGGGTCACCCGGCCATTGCCATTGGGCGCCAGATACGGTTCCACCAGGCAATCGAGCACCTGGTTGAGGTCGACCGGCTCAATGTTCTCGTGGATGTCGGTGTCCTTGACGCATTGCAGGGCGCCCTTGACCAGCAGCTCCAGCTCATCGAGGTCGCGGCCGAACTTGGCTTGCAGCTGTTCGTCCTCCAGCAGCTCCACCCGCAACCGCAGGCGGGTGATGGGGGTGCGCAAGTCGTGGGAGATGGCGCTGAACAGCTGGCTGCGCTCGGTCAGGTAGCGGCTGATGCGCTCGCGCATGCTGTTGAAGGCCCTCGCCACTTCCACCACCTCGCTGCCGCCGCCCGGCGCCACCGGCTGCACATCGGCGCCCAGGGACAACTCGCGGGCGGCCCGGGCCAGGCGCTTGAGGGGCCGACTCTGCCAGTGCACCAAGAGGCCGATGAACAGCAACAGGAAGCCGCTGGTCAGCAGGATGAACCACACCTGTTGCGCCGGCAGCCCCTGCTCTTCAAGGCTGGTGTAGGGCTCGGGCAGCAATGAAGCGATGTACAACCACTCGCCCGGGGCCATCTGGATCTGGGTCACCAGCACCGGCGGATTCACCGGTTCCAGGGTCAGGGCGTAGTGGGCCCAGGACCGTGGCAGCTCGTCGAGCTTCAGGCCGCCATTGAAGATCCGCAGGTCGTCGGGACGCACGAAGGTCACGGAGATGTCCGCATCGTTGCCCAGGGACTGGCGCAACACCTGCTCCACCGCCTGCAGTACCGCCTCCTTGCGCGGCGTGGCCGGCAACACCTGCATGTCCAGCGGCTTGTCGTTGAGGGTCACGACAAAACGCGTGCCGCCCATGCTGCGCAATTGGTCGAGTACCAGCGGCCGATAGGCCACCGGCAGCGAACGCAGGTAACTGACGCTGGCGGTCATCGAATGGGCCAGGCTGCGGGCGCTGGTCACCAGGCCCTCGAGCTGGGTGGCGCGCAACTGCGAGACCCAGATCACGCTGGACAGGGCCTGGGCCAGCAGCACCACCAACAGGGTCAGCAACAGCATCCGGCCCAACAGCGAACGCGGCATAGGCACCCGTTGCAGGCAGCCCTTGAGGGTTTCAGCGAGCACAGTCAGCTACCACATTGGCCGCCAACTGGTAGCCACTGCCGCGCACCGTGCGAATCAGCCGCGGGGGCTTTTCAGTATCCCGCAGGCGCTGGCGCAAGCGGCTGACCGCCATGTCGACGATGCGATCCAGGGGCATCAGGTCGCGGCCACGGGTGGCATTGCCGATGGTGTCGCGGTCGAGGATTTCCTGGGGATGATCGAGAAACAGCTTGAGCAGGGCGAAGTCGGCGCCGGAGAGGATCACTTCCTCGCCGTCATTGTGGAACAGGCGGTGGCTGATCACATCCAGGCGCCACTCGTCGAAGCACAGCACCTCGCCACCGGCCCGTTCCTGGGCGAATTGCGCGCGGCGCAACAAGGCCTTGATCCGTGCCTGCAACTCACGAGGGCTGAACGGCTTGCCCAGGTAGTCATCGGCCCCCAGCTCCAGGCCGATGACCCGGTCGGCTTCATCGGAGCTGGCGGTGAGCATGATGATCGGCACCTGGCCGCGCTTGGGGTGCTGGCGAATCCAGCGACACAGGCTGAAGCCGTCCTCATCGGGCAGCATCACGTCGAGGATCACCAGATCACAGGGGGCCTCGCTCAGGGCCTGGCGAAAGCCCGCGCCATCGGCGGTGCTGCGCACCTGGAAGCCACAGCGACTGAGGTAGGTCTCCAGCAGCTCGCGGATTTCCTGATCGTCGTCGACCAACAAGATCGACCTACTGACTGAACTCACCCATGCCGTCCTTTGTTGTTGTCATGAATGGGGGGCGATTATGCCTGTTCCAGGGCCACCCCGGCGCCGGTCAGTCCGGAATAGGGCGCGGTCACCAGCCACACCGGGATGCCCTTGAAGTAGTCGCTCATGCAGCCCTTGTCGGCAAAGCTCTTGGCGAAGCCGCTCTGGATGAAAAAGTCGGCAAAACGCGGGATCACCCCGCCGACGATGTACACCCCGCCCCGGCCACCGGTGGTCAGCACATTGTTGCCCGCCACCCGGCCCAGCCAGCAACTGAACTGCTCCAGCACCTCGCGGGCGATGGGGTCGCCGGCCAACCCCGCAGCGGTGATCGCCTCGGGGGTATCCAGCCGCGGCTCGTGGCCGTCCACTGCGCAGATGGCCCGGTAGACCCGGGGCAGGCCGCCACCGCTGAGGGCGGTTTCGGCGCTGACATGGCCGATCTCGTTATGAATGTGTTGCCAGAGCTGGGTTTCCCGGGGACTGCTCAAGGGCAGGTCGACATGCCCGCCCTCACCCGGCAGGGCCATGTAGCGGCCATCACCGAAGTTCAGCAGGGTACCCACCCCCAGGCCGGTGCCCGGGCCGATCACCACCGCCGGACGCAACGGCTCGGCAACGCCCTCGCAGACCACACGGAACTCATCCGGCTGCAGGCGAGTCATGCCCAGGGCCATGGCCGAAAAATCGTTGACCAGCAGCAGGCGTTCGACCTGCAGCGCCTGGCAGAACGCCTGGCGGTTGAGGTGCCAGTGATTGTTGGTGAAGCGGAACTCGTCGCCACTGACCGGCCCGGCCACCGAGAGGCACACCGAGCCCACCGCGCCCAGGGCCAGGCCCTGCTCCTTCAGGTAGGCCTTGATGGCATCTTCCGGACAGCTGTAGTCCGCCGTCGCATGGACCTGGATCGCGTCCAGCTGTTGGTCTTTCCACAACGCGAACCGAGCGTTGGTGCCGCCGATGTCGCCGACCAGGGCCAGTTTCAATTCAGTGTCTCCAGGGCAGAAGTGAAGGCGCTGGCGCCCTGCTCTGCCGAGCTGAAGGCCATGCGCATGAAGGCGAAGAGTTCGCGGCCGGTGCCGACGTTGTTGCCCAAGAGGCCCTTGGCCGGCTCGCGGGCGGCGAACTGTTCGGCGTCCACCTTAAGCTCCAGGGTGCCCTTGACGCCATCCACGCGAATGATGTCGCCATCCCGCACTCGGGCCAGCGCCCCGCCGACATGGGCTTCGGGGCTGACATGAATGGCCGCCGGGATCTTGCCCGAGGCGCCAGACATGCGCCCGTCGGTGACCAGGGCCACCTTGAAGCCGCGGTCCTGCAGCACACCCAGGAAAGGGGTCATCTTGTGCAGCTCGGGCATGCCGTTGGAACGCGGCCCCTGGAAGCGCATCACCGCCACGAAGTCTTTCTCCAGTTGGCCGGCCTTGAAAGCATCGGCCAGGTCCTGCTGGTCCTGGAACACCATGGCCGGAGCCTCGACGACCTGGTGCTCGGGAGCCACGGCGGAGACCTTCATCACCCCGCGCCCCAGGTTGCCTTCCATGACCCGCAGCCCGCCTTCCGGCGAGAAGGCCCGGGCCACCGGGCGCAGGATGCTTTCATCGAGGCTTTCGATCGGGCCATCGCGCCATACCAGCTTGCCGTTATCGAGGAACGGCTCCTGGATATAGCGGCTCAGGCCCGGGCCGGCCACGGTGTTGACGTCTTCGTGGAGCAGCCCGGCCTCCAGCAGTTCGCGGATCAGGAACGACATGCCGCCGGCGGCCTGGAAGTGGTTGATGTCGGCCTTGCCGTTGGGATAGACGTGGGACAGGGTCGGCACCACCTCGGAGAGGTCGGCCATGTCCTGCCAGGTCAGCTGGATGCCCGCAGCCTGGGCGATGGCCGGCATGTGCAGGGTGTGGTTGGTGGAGCCGCCAGTGGCGTGCAAGGCAACGATGGAGTTGACCAGGCAACGCTCGTCGACGATTTCACCAATGGGCGTGAAGTGGCCGCTCTGGCGGGTCAGGCGGGTGACCTGTTGCGCCGCCTCATGGGTCAGGGCGTCGCGCAACGGCGTGTTGGGGTTGACGAAGGACGCGCCGGGCAAGTGCAGGCCCATGACCTCCATCAGCAACTGGTTGGTGTTGGCGGTGCCATAGAAGGTGCAGGTGCCCGGGCTGTGGTAGGACTTCATCTCCGATTCCAGCAGCTCTTCGCGACTGGCCTTGCCTTCGGCATAGCGCTGGCGCACGTCGGCTTTCTGTTTGTTGGAGATCCCCGAGACCATGGGGCCGCCCGGGACGAAAATCATTGGCAGGTGGCCGAAGCGCAGGGCTCCCATCATCAGGCCCGGGACGATCTTGTCGCAGATACCGAGCATCAGGGCGGCATCGAACATGTTGTGCGACAGCGCTACCGCCGTGGACAACGCAATGACCTCGCGGCTCGGCAGGCTCAGCTCCATCCCCGCCTCGCCCTGGGTCACGCCATCGCACATGGCTGGGGTGCCGCCGGCGAACTGGCCCACCGAACCGATCTCGCGCAGGGCCTTCTTGATCAACTCGGGGAAATGCTCGTAGGGCTGGTGCGCCGACAACATGTCGTTATATGACGAAACAATCGCCACGTTGGCCGCGTTCATCATCCGCAGGCTGTGCTTGTCTTCGGCGCCACAACCGGCCACCCCATGGGCGAAGTTCGCGCATTGCAGCTTGCCGCGCTGCGGGCCGTCGCTGGCCGCACCGCGAATCAGGGCGAGATAGGCCTGGCGAGTGGCGCGACTACGGGCGATGAGCCGTTCGGTGACCTCAAGAACGCGGGGATGCATGTGTAGAACTCCAGGCTAACGGATGTGGCGACCTGTTTGTCTATGCTGGTCCAAAGCCCCGCCACTGGGGGACAGTGGAGGAAATTCCTGACCATTCGGACCAGTTGATTCAGGTCACTCGTTGTAGATAAAACAAAATACTGCCACTAAAAAGGCTTGTTTTCTATTTCTATGCGAATAATCTTGTAATTCCAACAACAAATCCTACGACAGGCGCTTACCCATGACTCTTCGAATCGCAATCAATGGTTTTGGCCGCATCGGCCGCAACGTCCTGCGCGCACTCTATACCCAAGGCTATCGCCAGGACTTGCAGGTCGTCGCCATCAACGATCTCGGAGACAGCGCTATCAATGCCCACCTGCTCAAGCACGATACTGTCCACGGTCTGTTCGACGCCGATATCCAGCATGATCAGGAAAGCCTGACCGTCAACGGCGACCGCATCGCGGTCAGTGCCATCCGCAATCCGGCCGAGCTGCCCTGGGCCGCAGAGAAGATCGACGTGGTGTTCGAATGCACCGGGCTGTTCACCGACCGCGCCAAGGCCGCCGCCCATCTTACGGCCGGCGCGCGCAAAGTGATCATCTCGGCTCCGGCCAAGGGCGCCGATGCCACCGTGGTCTACGGGGTCAACCACGACATCCTGCGCCAATCGCACCAGATCATCTCCAACGCCTCCTGCACCACCAACTGCCTGGCCCCGGTGGCCCAGGTGCTGCACCGCGAGCTGGGGATCGAAAACGGCCTGATGACCACCATCCACGCCTACACCAACGACCAGAACCTCACCGACGTCTATCACACCGACCCCTACCGCGCCCGCTCCGGCACCCAGAACATGATCCCGAGCAAGACCGGCGCAGCCGAGGCCGTGGGCCTGGTACTGCCGGAGCTGGCCGGCAAGCTGACCGGCATGGCGGTACGGGTACCAGTGATCAACGTCTCCCTGGTGGACCTGACCGTGACCCTCAAGCGCGACACCAGCGCCGAGGAAGTCAACGCCCTGCTCAAGAGCGCCAGCCAACACTCGAAGATCCTCGGCTACAACACCCTGCCGCTGGTCTCCAGCGACTTCAACCACAACCCGCTGTCGTCGATCTTCGACGCCAACCACACCAAGGTCAGTGGCGGCCGCCTGCTCAAGGTCCTGGCTTGGTACGACAACGAGTGGGGGTTCTCCAACCGCATGCTGGATAACTGCCTGGCCCTGTGCAACGCCGAATGAATGGCTGACCTGCGGGAATCGCCCCGGGTTCCCGCCACAGCACGACTCACTGCCAGGCCAGACAATCCAAACAAGGCTTGACCACGGACGTAGATGACAATCATTATCATCTGCTAAAAAATGGATCAGGCCTTGCTGTGAGTCAATCGCACTTCAACCACGTCTTCCTCACTCAACGAACGTCCCTGCTACGCACGCTGGAGCGGATGGTCAACAACCACAGCACCGCCGAAGACCTGCTGCAGGAAACTTACCTGCGCGTGACCCGGGCGCTTGCCGAGCGCACCATCACGCACCTGGAACCGTTCGTGTTCCAGACAGCCCGCAACCTGGCGCTCGACCACCTGCGCGCCCGGCGTATCCAGGACCGGACCCTGCTCGAGGACGTACCGGCCCAGGTGCTGGAAAGCGTTGCCGCGCCAGTCAGCAGCGCCGAGGACGCCGCCCACGCCGAACAGTTGTTGGAACGCCTGAACCTCAGCCTGGGTCAACTCAGTGCCCGCCAGCAGCGAATCTTCATCCTCAGCCGCCTACACGGTCACAGCTATCAGGAAATCGCCGACGAACTGGGGGTATCCCTGAGTACGGTACAAAAGGAACTGAAGCTGATCATGGCCATCTGCATTGGTGTCGCCGAGCGCCTGGACGGCGAGTGAACAGCAACTGCCAGGCAGAATGACTGCGTCAGCCCCCTGGCCTTTGCTACCCTTGGCCGGCTTTCGCTCTCTATTGAAAAAACAGCTGTGCACAGACACAGCCGAGGAACACCCGTGACGGATTCTCACCGTGCCGAGCCGCCCACTCCCTCCGGCTCGACCCCAAGCACCCTGGCCATGGATCAGGCCCTGGACTGGCTGATCGAGCTGGAACAGCCAAGCCCGGAACAAGTGCGTCAGTTCCAGCAATGGCTCAGCGCGTCGCCGCTCAACCCCCAGGCCTTCGCCAAGGCCCAAGCCATCTGGAACGGCCCGCAGGTGGCCCAGTGCGCCCTGGCCCTGGCCGCTCCTGCGAAAGTCTCGTTCCTGTCCCGTCTCAAGCCCCACTGGAAACCCCTGGCCAGCGCAGCTGTGCTGGTGCTGGGACTGTTCAGCTTCAGCAACCTGCCCCTGCGCCTGCAAGCCGACCACCTGACCCTGGTGGGCGAGCGCCAGCGCCTGCAACTCGAGGATGGCTCCCAAGTACTGCTCAATACCAATTCGGCGTTCTCCAGCGATATCGACGAGCACCGGCGCACCGCGCGGTTGTACCAGGGCGAGGCGTTCTTCGAGATCCCGGGCAATCGCGGACTGCCCCTGGAGCTGGACGCCGGCCCGGTGCGTGCCAGCGTGCGCGATACCGCTTTTGCCGTGCGTTACCTGGATGGTATCGCCCAGGTCCAGGTACAACGCGGGGATCTCGACCTGCGGGCGACCCATGCCGACCAGCGCCTGCGCCTGAGCGCTGGCGAAAGCGTACGTGTCGGCCCCGAGGGCTTCGACCGGCCGGCCAAACTCGATGCCAGCAAGGACCTGGCCTGGGTCGAAGGTCGCCTGGTGTTCGAGAATTGTCCCTTGAGCCAGGTCCTGGCGGAGCTGCGTCGCTACTATCCCGGCTGGATCGTCAACAACAACGACAAACTGGCGAATGTCGCCGTCACTGGTAACTATCGCCTCGACCAGCCCCTGGATGTGGTCCGCTCCCTGGCCCACATCACCTCGGCGCGGCTGTCGGAGCTACCGGCGCTAGTCATTCTCAATTGAGAACAATTATTTTTACGCGACAACCCCGGGTCGTACGTCTCGTTATAGCCAATGCAATTGATTCGCATTTTTGCGTGTGAATCTGCACCTATAAAAGATTCGTGCGACCCGGAGCGCTTTCGATGTCTTCTCGTCCCAACTACCGATCCCCTGTTCCCAACTCCCGCCTGCAACATTGCACCTTGTCGCTGCTCACCGCAGCGATCCTGCTGGCCGGCACCCATGCTGCGCCCGTTGTGGCCGCGCAAACCTCGGGCAGTTCCAGCCAGCGCATGGGCAACTACAACTTCGCCATTGCCCAGCAGCCCCTGGTATCGGCGCTCAATGCCTTCAGCACAGTGACGGGCTGGCAGGTTGGCCTGCCCGCCGAGTTGGGCACAGGCGTCAACTCCCCGGGCGTCCGTGGCTCACTGCCACCGGAGAAGGCCCTGGATCGGCTGCTGGCCGGCACCAACCTGAGCTATCGCAAGCTGGGCAACAACAACATCGTCCTGGAGAAGCGCAGCAATCCGAATACGGTGAACTTGCAGCAAGTGACCATCAGCGCCACCCGCCAGGAACAGGACATCAATTCGGTACCCAGCACCGTGAGCGTGCACACCCGGGAAGAGCTCGACCGGCAGAACGTCACCAATATCAAGGACCTGGTGCGCTACGAACCCGGCGTGTCGGTAGGTGGCGCCGGCCAGCGTGCCGGCATCAGCGGCTACAACATCCGTGGCATCGACAGCGACCGGATCCTGACCCAGGTCGATGGCGTCGAGGTTCCAGGGCACTTCTTCAGCGGCCCCTATGCCAAGACCAACCGCAATTACGTCGACCCGGAAATCGTCAAGCGCGTGGAAATCCTCCGTGGCCCGGCCTCGGTGCTGTATGGCAGCAACGCCATCGGCGGTGCCGTCAGCTACTACACCCTGGACCCCGACGACATCATCAAGCCCGGCCAGGATGTCGGTGCCCGCCTGAAGACCGGCTACAGCTCGGCCGACGAAAGCTGGTTGAAGTCCGGTACCTTCGCCGGCCGCATCGGCGAGTTCGACGGCTTGCTGCACCTGAGTCGACGCGATGGCCACGAAACCGAATCCTACGGCAGCAACAACGGCACCGGCCTGGGTCGCACCGCCGCTAACCCGGAGGATGTACGCACCACCAACGTATTGGCCAAGCTGGGCTGGAACTATGCGGACGACGCCCGCCTGGGCCTGACCTACGAAAAATACAAGGACGACCGCGACACCAACCAGAAAAGCGCTGTAGGCGGCCTGTTCATCAACGGCGTCGGGCAAAACTGGTACCGCTCGCGCACTGGTAACGACACCATCACCCGGGAACGCTTCGGCCTGGAAAACAGCTTCGCCCTGGAATCCCCCGTGGCAGACCGGATCAAGTGGAGCCTGAACTACCAGATCGCCAAGACCGACCAGACCACCAGCGAGCGCTATAACCCGGTCTCGATATACACCCCGGTGGCCCGTGACGTGCTGCGCGAGCGCAAGACCCTGTACGAGGAAAAGCAATGGGTATTCGACGCTCAGCTGGAAAAGGCCTTCGCCCTGGGTGAGACCGACCACCAGCTGACCTACGGCACCACTCTCAAGCAGCAGAAGGTTACCGGCTCGCGCTTTGGCACCGCCACTTGCCTGAAGGTCGGCGCGGGTTGTACCGCCATCGGCGCCCCTAGCCCGACCGCCAGCGACAGCGTGAAGAAATCCAGTGACTTCCCGGACCCGACCATCAATAGCTACGCCTTGTTCGCCCAGGACCAGATCAGCTGGAACGCCTGGACCTTCACCCCGGGCCTGCGCTACGACTACATCCAGCTCAAGCCGCACGTGACCCAGGAGTTCCTCAATACCGTCAACCCGAACGGCGCCTTCCCGGTCAGCGACGAGAAGAAGACCTGGCACCGGGTCTCACCAAAATTCGGCCTGACCTATGCCTTCGACCAGCACTACACCGCCTATGGCCAATACGCCGAGGGCTTCCGCACACCGTCGGCCAAGGCGCTCTACGGTCGCTTCGAGAACATCGCCGGTGGCTACGTCGTCGAGCCCAACTCCAACCTCAAGCCAGAGACCAGCAAAGGCATCGAGACCGGTCTGCGGGGCAGCTTCGACGCCGGTTCCTTCGACGTGTCGGTGTTCTACAACCAATACCGCGACTTCATCAACGAAGATGCGATCACTGCCGGTGCGCTGCAAGCCGTCATCCAGAGCAACAACATCAAGCGCGCCACCATCAAGGGCGCCGAAGCCAAGGGCCGCTTGAACCTGGATGCCTTCGGCGCGCCCCAGGGCCTGTACACCATGGCCTCGGTGGCCTATGCCCACGGTCGCAACAATGACAACGGCGAGCCGATCAACAGCGTCAATCCGCTCAAGGGCGTGTTCGGCCTGGGCTACGACCAGGATGACTACGGCGCGTTGCTGAGCTGGACCCTGGTCAAGCGCAAGGACCGGGTCGACGACAGCACCTTCAAGGCTCCGGACGGACGCCTGACCAGCAGTCAGTTCAAGACGCCCGGCTTCGGCATCCTCGACCTCACCGGCTTCTACAAGGTCACCAACGACCTGACCGTCAATGCCGGCCTGTACAACCTGACCGACAAGAAATACTGGAACTGGGACGACGTACGCGGCTACGACAGCGTCGGTGAAGCCGGACAGACGGCCCCGGCCAACCTCGACCGCCTGACCATGCCGGGCCGTAATTTCTCGGTCAACCTGGTCTGGGATATCTGACCCTGCCCCCTCACTGCTCTTTTTCATTCAGGGCAGTGAGGATTTTTTACTGTGTCGCGTCTTCTTGTTCGTCTAGTCACTAAGTGCCTCTCATTCTCAAGGACATCGGTATGACCGCCCAGGCTTGCGCCCAACCTCACCACCTGCGTTCCCAGCGCCTGAACCAGATCACCCACGAGCCGCATTCCAAGCTCGATGCCCTGGTCAAGGCCCACGCACCTTTTGAAACCCAGGGTGCCTTCGCCCGCTTCGTGGTAGCCCAGTACCTGTTCCAGTCGGAGCTGGTGGAGCTGTACAACGATCCCGAGCTGATCGCGATCGTCCCGGACCTGGCCGAGCGTTGCCGCGCCGAAGCGGCCAAGGCCGACCTCGCCGACCTGGACACCGAAGTACCGGCCCCGGTAGCCGGCGCCGTGCGCAACCCGAGCAAGGCCGAGGCCCTGGGCTGGATCTTCGTGTCCGAGGGTTCCAAGCTTGGCGCAGCGTTCCTGATCAAGCGCGCCGTGGGCCTGGGCCTGAGCGAGACCTTCGGTGCCCGTCACCTGGGCGAACCGGCCGGCGGGCGTGCCGAGGGCTGGAAAACCTTCACCCGCATCCTCGACGGCCTGCAGTTCAGCGCCGAAGAAGAAGCGGCAGCGGAAAAGGGCGCCCTGGATGCCTTCAACCGCTTCACCGTACTGCTGGAACAGGCTTACTCCAGCGCGGCACAGCCGGCCTGATCCGATAGTTGCAGGCAGGGCGCCATGGAGTGTCCCTGCCCGCCACGGTATTCTGTCGGCCTGCCCGCCTTGCGGATTGAGCCGTACGACGCGTTACCTCATCATCGACGCCATGACCCCCACTCGCCCCTCGCCCTCGAAAATCTCCCGCCTGCTGTTCGGCGCGCTGGCCTATGTCAGCCTGGCCATCGGCCTGATCGCCATCGTAGTGCCGGGCCTGCCGACCACCGAATTCATCCTCCTGGCCGCCTGGGCCGCCACCAAGAGCTCGCCAAGGCTCAGCGCCTGGATGGAGAACCACCGCCTGTTCGGGCCGATCCTGAGCAACTGGCGCAACGGCCGGATCGTCAGCCGCAAGGCCAAGGTCAGCGCCACCGTCAGCATGCTGCTGTGCGCCGGGCTGATGCTGACCCTGCTCAACCATCACTGGACCCTGTATGCCGCCATCGCCGGCATGACCCTGGGCAACCTGTGGATCTGGTCGCGCCCCGAGAGCCTGCCACAGGCCTCCTGAATCCAGCTCCGTGGCAGCTATGCCCTCGGCAGTGGGGCCATATATGTCAAGGAGATGACCGTTCGTCGGCAACACCTCACGCAAAGGCCGTCCGAGCCGATGTTGCGGGCATAGCGCTGAAATGGACTTGGCGAGCGGAATCATCCGACTCCGTGCTATCCATCCGTCCTTTCGCGAGATCGCCCCATGTTCGACTCTCTCTCCATTCGCCTGAAGATCGTGCTGCTGTCCGGCCTGTGCCTGCTAGGCGTGGTGGCCTTGATCGTCAGCATGAACCTGTACCAGAGCCGGCAGAACAACCAGTTGGTCAATACCTCCAGCACACGGATGCTGACCGCTGGAGTCGAGGACCTGCTGCAAGCCAAGGCGACCGACCAGGCCGTTCGGGTCCAGAAAACCTTCGGTGAAAGCCAGGTGGCGCTCAACGCCCTGACCGATCAGGTCCGCGACTTGCGCCAGATGGCCAGCAAGCGTGGCCTGGAGGCCTCGGTACTGCGCGAGGAACTCAACCACAGCCTCAAGACCGCCTTCGAACGCAATCCCAAGGTACTGGGCATCTGGCTGGCCTATGAACCCAACGCCCTGGATGGCAAGGACAGTGAGTTCGCCAACGATACGGCTCGCTCGTCCAACGAGCGCGGGCGCTTCGCCACCTACTGGAGTCGTTCCGGTGGCCAGGGGCTCAACACCGTGATGGCCGAGGAGGACCTGACCAAGACCACCCTCAACCTCAGCGGTACTCCCTACAACATCTGGTACACCTGCCCTCGCGACAACCGCCGCACCTGCCTGCTCGATCCTTATGCCGACACCATTGGCGAGGACAAGAAACAGGTGCTGATGACCACCATCTCCCAGCCCCTGCTGGTGGATGGCAAGGTGATCGGGGTCATGGGCATCGATATCGCCCTGGACTCCCTGCAAGCCGCCGCCGGTGAGGCCCAGCGCTTCCTGTTCGATGGCGCCGGGCACATGATGATCGTCGCCGGCAGTGGCTTGCTGGCGGCTGTCGGCGCCGACGCCAGCCAGGTCGGCAAGAACGTCAACGACGCCTTCGCAGCCCAGGGCAAGGACATTCTCGCGACAGTCACCGGCAACCAGGCCAAGACCCTGCAACAGGGCGAGCTGATTCGCGCGGTCTACCCTTTCAGCCCCATCGCCGATGCCAAGCCCTGGGGCGTGACCATCGACCTACCACAACAGGTGCTGCTGGCCGACTCGGTAAAACTGCAAGCCCTGCTGGATGAAGCCCAGACCAGCGGCATGGTCAAGACCGTGCTGGTGGCCATCGGTGCCGGCCTGCTGGGCCTGGCCCTGATCTGGCTCAGCGCCTCGGGCGTGACCCGGCCGATCAACGGCGTGGCCCAGATGCTCAAGGCCATCGCCAGCGGCGACGGCGACCTGACCCAGCGCCTGGACTACAGCAAGAAGGACGAACTGGGCGAGCTGGTGGGCTGGTTCAACCGCTTCCTCGACAAGCTGCAGCCGACCATCGCCCAGATCAAGCAGAGCATCACCGAGGCCCGCGGCACCGCCGACCAGTCCTCGGAGATCGCCCGCCAGACCAGCGAAGGCATGCAGGTGCAGTTCCGCGAGATCGACCAGGTGGCCACCGCCTCCAACGAAATGAGCGCCACGGCCCACGAAGTCGCCAGCAGCGCGGCCAATGCCGCCCAGGCCGCCCGCGGCGCCGACCAGTCGGCCAAGGAAGGCATGACCATCATCGAGCGCAGCACCCGCGACATCAGCCTGCTGGCCGACGAAGTGAGCAAGGCCGTGGGCGAAGTCGAAGCCCTGGCGGTGAGCAGCGAGCAGATCGGTTCGGTACTGGAGGTGATCCGCAGCATCGCCGAACAGACCAACCTGCTGGCCCTCAATGCCGCCATCGAAGCCGCCCGGGCCGGTGAAAGCGGTCGTGGTTTCGCGGTGGTCGCCGATGAAGTGCGCAACCTGGCCAAGCGCACCCAGGACTCGGTGGAAGAGATCCGTGTGGTGATCGAACGCATCCAGAGCGGCACCCGCGAGGTGGTGACCACCATGCATGCCAGCCAGGATCAGGCGCAGAGCAATGCCGGGCAGATCCAGCAAGCGGTCCTGGCCCTGGGCAAGATCAGCGACGCGGTGACGGTGATCAGCGACATGAACCTGCAGATCGCCAGCGCCGCCGAAGAACAGAGCGCCGTGGCCGAAGAGGTCAACCGCAATGTCTCGGCAATCCGTAGCGTCACCGAGACCCTTACCGAACAGGCCAGCGAATCGGCCCAGGTCAGCAGCCAGCTCAATGCCCTGGCGACCCAGCAGATGAAACTGATGGACCAGTTCCGCGTCTGAGTCCGGCCCTTGTGACGCGGCAACCCGCGTCACAAGACCCGCGCCTGCGCCTCGACAGGCCATGGGATTTCAGGGTGCAATGCCCTCCTCTTGTCGAGAGGAGCTGTCCATGCACCCGCTACTGACATCCATTCAAGCCGCCCTGCACCTGCCACCGTCCGAGCTCCACGAACAGGGCGAAGGCGCCCTGCCCTCGGCCTTTGCCGTCAGCGACCTGGCCAGCGCCAGCATCGGTGCCGCCGGGCAGGCACTCGCCGAACTCTTGTATCACCACACCGGCCGGCGCCCTACGGTCAGTGTCGACCGGCGCCTGGCCTCGTTCTGGTTCGCCAGCTCGCTGCGTCCTCAGGGCTGGAGCCCGCCCGCACTCTGGGACCCGATTGCCGGCGACTACGCCACCTGCGACGGCTGGATTCGCCTGCACACCAATGCCCCTCACCATCGGGCCGTAGCCGAACAGGTCCTGGGCCCCGCCAGCGAGCGTTCGGCCATGGCGGCCAGGGTGGCAAGCTGGAAAGCCCACGAGCTGGAACAGGCCATCGTCGAGCACGGTGGCTGCGCGGCGCAGATGCGTAGTTGGCAGCAGTGGCAGGTCCACCCCCAGGGCCAGGCGGTCAACAGCGAGCCCCTGGTGCATTGGTTGCCCGGCCACGAACCTCGGAAAAAGTCCTGGAGCCGGTCCAGCGAGCGACCGCTGGCCGGGCTCAAGGTGCTGGACCTGACCCGGGTCCTGGCCGGTCCCGTGGCCAGCCGCCTGCTGGCCGGGCTCGGCGCCGACGTGCTGCGCATCGATCCGCCCTGGTGGAACGAACCGGCAGTGGAACCGGAAATGACCCTGGGCAAGCGCTGCGCCCGCCTGGACCTGCACGTTCTTGAAGACCGCGCCCTCTTCGAAAGCCTGCTGGCCCAGGCCGACCTGCTGCTGCACGGCTACCGCGGCGACGCCCTGGACGGCCTGGGCTATGACAGTGAACAGCGCCAGCGCCTGTCCCCTGGGCTGATCGAGGTGAGCCTCAACGCCTACGGTTGGAGCGGACCCTGGCGTAACCGCCGGGGGTTCGACAGCCTGGTGCAGATGAGCTGCGGCATCGCCGAGGCCGGCATGGCCTGGAAAGCAGCGGAACAACCCACGCCCCTACCGGTGCAGGCCCTGGATCACGCCACCGGCTACCTGATGGCAGCCAGCGCCCTGCGCGCCCTGGACCCGTCCTGGCAGCAGGGCGGGCAAGCCCGTTTGTCCCTGGCCCGCACGGCCAGGTTGCTGATCGATCATTCCAGCCAGGGACAGGCCAGCACCGGACTGCGGCCCGAGGGGCCGGAGGATCAAGGGCTGGTGCAGGAGCAGACGGCCTGGGGACCGGCTCATCGCCTTCAGGTGCCCCTGAACATCAGCGGCACGCCGCTACAGTGGGACTGCCCGGCAGGCCCCTTGGGCGCTCATCGGGCCAGGTGGTGGTAGCGGCCTCGTGACTCAGCCGCCAGCCGCCCACAGGTGCTGCGCGGCATAGCCGCGCCACGGCCGCCAGGCTTCGGCGCGGGCCAACAGCTGGCGCGCATTCGGCCGCTGGCCCTGCAATGTCGCCATGGCATTGAGCAACCCGACGTCTGCCGCCGGAAAGGCATCCATCTCGCGCATGTGCCGCAGGGCGATGTAGTGCGCCGTCCAGTCACCGATTCCAGACAGTTGCAACAGCCCCTGGACACCTTGCTGCAGGCTGCCCTTGGGCTCCAGCAGCAACGGGTCGTCCAGCAGCGCCTGGGCCACCCCGGACAGGGTCCGAGCACGACTGCGGGGCATCCCCAGCGCGGCCAGGTCTGCCGAGGCCAGGGCCGTGGGCGTGGCAAACACATGGCTCAGCCCTGGCCACAGGGGATCGCCACAGGCCAAGGGGCGGCCGTGCAACGCCACCAGCCGCCCTGCCAGGTCGATAGCGCCCTGTACGGTAATCTGCTGGCCCAGCACGGCGCGGATCGCCAGTTCGAAACCATCCCAGGCTCCCGGGACCCGCAATCCGGGACGGCTGCGTAGTAACGGCTGCAGCAACTCGTCCCCAGCCAGTTCACGAGCGATTCGCTGCAAGTCGGCGTCCAGGTCGAACTGGCGGCGCACACGCATCACCACCTGCCCGATCAGCTGCGGCGACAAGTCCTGGCCGGCCGACTGGAAACGCACATCCAGTTGCTCCCCTGGCCCCGGGCGTACGCTCAAGGTGCCGGACTGTCCGTCGAGTTCGAAACTCCGGGCGTAGGCCTCGCCCTGCACCACCTCCAGGCCAGCGATGGCGCGCCGCGCCAGAAAGCCCAGCATCGCCTGCCAGTCGTAGGGCCCGGCATAGGGCAGCAGCAGTCGCAGCTCATTCATAACGCCAGCAAACCACTGTAGAGGCCGTAGGCCGCCAGCAACGCGCCGACGATCACGGCACTGAAGATCAGCTTCTCCGGCAGGGTGAACAACGGCTCGCCCTGCTCATGCTTGGCCTTGGCAAACAGGATCACTCCTGGGGCATAGAGCAGGGCCGAGAGCAGCAGGTACTTGACCCCTCCGGCGTACAGCAACCAGATGGCGTAGCTCAGGGCAATGCTGGCGATAAGCAGGTCCTTCATCCGCTGCCCGGTGGCTTGCTCGTAGGTTTCACCACGGCCACTGAGCAACACCGCATAGGCGGCGGACCACAGATAGGGCACCAGGATCATCGACGAAGCCAGGTAGATCAGCTTGGTGTAGGTGCCGGCGGAGACCAGGGTGATCAACAGGAACACCTGGATCATCACGTTGGTCAGCCACAGGGCGTTGACCGGTACATGGTTGGCGTTTTCCTTGCGCAAGAACGCCGGCATGGTCCGGTCGCTCGCGGTGGCGTGGAGGATCTCCGCGCACAACAGGGCCCAGGACAACAGGGCCCCCAGCAGCGATACCGCCAGGCCGATGCTGATCAGCAAGGCGCCCCAGGGCCCGACAATGTGCTCCAGTACCGCCGCCAGGGACGGGTTCTGCAACCTGGCCAGCTCCGGCTGGCTCATGATCCCCAGCGACAGCACGTTGACCAGCACCAACAGCGCCAGCACGCCGAGGAAACCTATCACCGTGGCCCGCCCGACATCCTCGCGCTTCTGCGCCCGCGCCGAGTACACGCTGGCCCCCTCGATGCCGATGAAGACGAAGACCGTGACCAGCATCATGTTGCGCACCTGGTCCAGCACCCCGCCGAAATTCGGGTTGCTGTGCCCCCAGATATCGCGGGTGAAGATCTCCGCCTTGAAGGCCACCGCAGCGATCACGATGAACATCACCAAAGGCACGATCTTGGCCACCGTGGTCAGCTGGTTGATGAACGTGGCTTCCTTGATCCCGCGCAGTACCAGAAAGTGCACGGCCCACAGCAGCAGCGAGGCACAACCGATGGCCACCGGGGTATTGCCCTGGCCGAACACCGGGAAGAAATAGCCCAGGGTGCTGAACAGCAGGACGAAGTAGCCGACGTTGCCCAGCCAGGCGCTGATCCAGTAGCCCCAGGCCGAAGAAAAACCCATGTAGTCGCCAAAGCCGGCCTTGGCATAGGCGTAGACCCCGGAATCCAGTTCAGGCTTGCGATTGGCCAGGGTCTGGAACACGAAGGCCAGGGTCAGCATGCCGACCGCGGTAATCGCCCAGCCGATCAGGACCGCCCCGGCGTCGGCCCGGGCCGCCATGTTCTGCGGCAAGGAAAAGATCCCCCCGCCAATCATGGAACCCACCACCAACGCGATCAGCGCACCCAATTGAAGTTTTTGTGCCGGTTGTGACATCCCTACTCCTTATATCAGCGAGTCGCCCTGGCGATAAAATTAGACGCAATTAAATAACTTTCTAGGAAATTGATTCTGATAGTAACAGTCAATTAACCATCCTTTATTCGGATACTCCGCGAACACCCGCCAGAACACACTGAATAACCGAGTATTTTGTTAAGAGTATGCGCCAAGTGCCATCACCCATCTCGCCTTAATTAGCGAGCGAGATGATTTGCATATTCTTTGAAAGGGTCTAGCGTCAATCGACATCGATAATGGAAGCCGCCTCTTTGAAAGGAGATCAAAGCCTTATGGGATGGGCCTTGCAGGGCTGCATTCTACCTCTCGCTACACGTCTTAAGTCATTCATTCACAACGAAATGCAGCAATTGACTGATCCAAGTCAGCAGTTTGGATTGGCGACAGACTTAATCTGAAGTCTCTCTTCTCCTGCATTGGAGTCATGCAATGTCTGAATCTCCCGGAAAACTAAAACTGGGCGCATTAGTCGCCTTGGTAGTGGGTTCCATGATTGGCGGGGGGATCTTTTCCTTGCCGCAGAACATGGCAGCCAGCGCCGATGTCGGGGCAGTTCTTATTGGTTGGGCAATTACTGCAGTCGGCATGTTGACATTGGCATTCGTCTTTCAAACCCTGGCCAATCGCAAACCTGACCTGGATGGCGGTGTATATGCCTACGCCAAGGCCGGATTCGGCGACTACATGGGCTTCTCCTCAGCCTGGGGCTACTGGATCAGCGCCTGGTTGGGCAACGTCGGCTACTTCGTCCTGTTGTTCAGCACCCTGGGTTACTTCTTCCCGATCTTCGGTGAGGGCAACACTCCTGCGGCGGTGATCGGTGCCTCGGTCCTGCTCTGGGCCGTGCACTTTCTGGTACTGCGCGGTATCAAGGAAGCGGCCTTCATCAACCTGGTGACCACGGTGGCCAAGGTGGTGCCGCTGCTGCTGTTCGTGCTGATCGCGCTCTTCGCCTTCAAGCTGGACATCTTCACCGCTGACATCTGGGGCGTGAAGAACCCGGACCTGGGCAGCGTGATGAACCAGGTACGCAACATGATGCTGGTCACCGTCTGGGTGTTCATCGGCATCGAGGGCGCGAGCATCTTCTCTTCCCGGGCGGAAAAACGCTCCGACGTGGGCAAGGCCACCGTCATCGGCTTCATCACCGTGCTGCTGTTCCTGGTGCTGGTGAACGTGCTGTCCCTGGGGATCATGACCCAGCCGGAACTGGCCAAGCTGCAGAACCCATCCATGGCCGCGGTCCTGGAACACGTGGTGGGCCACTGGGGCGCGCTGCTGATCAGCATCGGCCTGATCATCTCGCTGCTCGGAGCCCTGCTGTCGTGGGTCCTGTTGTGCGCCGAGATCATGTTCGCCGCCGCCAAGGACCACACCATGCCGGAGTTCCTGCGCCGCGAGAACGCCAACCACGTACCGGCCAACGCCCTGTGGCTGACCAACGTCATGGTGCAGGTCTTCCTGGTCATCACCCTGTTTTCCAAGGGCACCTACCTGTCGCTGATCTACCTGGCCACCTCGATGATCCTGGTGCCGTACCTGTGGTCGGCGGCTTACGCGGTACTCCTGGCGGTACGTGGCGAAAGCTACGAACAGGCCCTGGCCGAGCGCAAGAAAGACCTGGTGATCGGCTGCATCGCCCTGCTCTACGCCATCTGGCTGTTGTACGCCGGTGGGGTCAAGTACCTGCTGCTCTCGGCCCTGCTGTACGCCCCCGGCGCGGTGCTCTTCGCCAAGGCCAAGATGGAATTGCACAAACCGATTTTCACCCGTGTAGAGAAGCTGATTTTCGCAGCCGTGCTCCTGGGCGCCGCCCTGGCGGCCTACGGACTCTACGACGGCTTCCTGACCCTATAGCTGCACCGGCAATACCCCCTGATTGTTTTACCTCTGGAGGATCACAGTAATGACCACGGAAAAAGTTAAGTACGGCGTCCATTCCGAAGCCGGCAAACTGCGCAAAGTCATGGTTTGCTCCCCAGGCCTGGCCCATCAGCGGCTGACCCCGAACAACTGCGATGAACTGCTGTTCGACGACGTGCTGTGGGTGGCCCAGGCCAAGCGCGATCACTTCGACTTCGTCACCAAGATGCGCGAGCGGGATATCGATGTGCTGGAGATGCACAACCTGCTGACCGACATCGTCGCCATCCCCGAAGCCCTGGACTGGATCCTGGAGCGCAAGATCACCGCCAACACCGTGGGCCTGGGGCTGGTGGAGGAAGTCGGCTCGTGGTTGCGCAGCCTGGAGCCGCGCAAGATCGCCGAATACCTCATCGGCGGGGTCTCGGCCGATGACCTGCCCAGCAGCTTCGGCGGCAAGACCATCGAGATGTTCCGCGACTTCCTCGGCCACGCCAGCTTCATCCTGCCGCCTTTGCCCAACACCCAGTTCACCCGCGACACCACCTGCTGGATCTATGGCGGCGTGACGCTCAACCCCATGTACTGGCCGGCGCGACGCCAGGAAACCCTGCTGACCACCGCCATCTACAAGTTCCACCCCGAGTTCACCAACGCCGACTTCCAGATCTGGTACGGCGACCCCGACCAGGAGCATGGCGCCTCCACCCTGGAAGGCGGTGACGTCATGCCCATTGGCAACGGCGTGGTCCTGATCGGCATGGGCGAGCGTTCGTCCCACCAGGCCATCGGCCAACTGGCGCGCAACCTGTTCAAGAACAAAGCCGTGGAGCGAGTGATCGTTGCCGGCCTGCCGAAATCCCGCGCAGCGATGCACCTGGATACCGTGTTCAGTTTCTGCGACCGCGACCTGGTCACCATCTTCCCCGAAGTGGTCAATCAGATCGTTCCTTTCACCCTGCGCCCTGACGAGAGCAAGCCCCACGGCATCGATATCCAGCGCGAGAAGACCAACTTCCTCGACACCGTGGCCGCCGCCCTCAACCTCAAGGCTCTGCGAGTCGTGGAGACCGGCGGCAACAGCTTCGCCGCCGAACGCGAACAATGGGACGACGGCAACAACGTGGTGGCCGTGGAGCCCGGCGTGGTCATCGGCTACGACCGCAATACCTACACCAACACCCTGCTGCGCAAGGCCGGCGTGGAAGTCATCACCATCAGCGCCGGCGAACTGGGTCGCGGCCGTGGCGGCGGCCACTGCATGACCTGCCCGATCGTGCGCGACCCGATCGACTACTGAGCCTTTAGACGACCCGCTGTCCGACCGCGCCCGCCCGGCGCCGGTCGGGCCGATCACTGAATTCGAGGAGAATCACCATGGCTTTCAACATCCACAACCGCAACCTGCTGAGCCTGGAACACCACACCCCACGCGAGCTGCGCTATCTGCTGGACCTGTCCCGCGACCTCAAGCGCGCCAAGTACACCGGCACCGAGCAGCAGCACCTGAAGGGCAACAACATCGCCCTGATCTTCGAAAAGACCTCCACCCGTACCCGCTGTGCCTTCGAGGTAGCGGCCTATGACCAAGGGGCCAACGTCACCTACATCGACCCCAATTCCTCGCAGATCGGCCACAAGGAAAGCATGAAGGACACCGCCCGGGTGCTGGGGCGCATGTACGACGCCATCGAGTACCGCGGCTTCAAGCAGGAGATCGTCGAGGAACTGGCGAAGTTCGCCGGGGTACCGGTGTTCAACGGCCTGACCGACGAATACCACCCGACCCAGATGATCGCCGACGTGCTGACCATGCGTGAGCACGCCGACAAGCCGATCCACGAAATCAGCTACGCCTACCTGGGCGATGCCCGCAACAACATGGGCAACTCGCTGCTGCTGGTGGGCGCCAAGCTCGGCATGGACGTGCGCATCTGCGCGCCCAAGGCCCTGTGGCCCCATGACGACCTGGTCGAGCGCTGCAAGAAATACGCTGAGGAAAGCGGCGCGCGCATCACCCTCACCGAGGACCCGAAAGCCGCGGTCAAGGGCGTGGACTTCATCCACACCGACGTCTGGGTCTCCATGGGCGAGCCGGTGGAAGCCTGGGCCGAGCGCATCGAGCAACTGCTGCCCTACCAGGTCAACACCCAGTTGATGAAGGCCACCGGCAACCCACGGACCAAGTTCATGCACTGCCTGCCGGCCTTCCACAACAGCGATACCAAGGTCGGCAAGCAGATCGCCGAGCAGTATCCGCACCTGGCCAACGGCATCGAAGTCACCGATGACGTGTTCGAGTCCCCGGCCTGCATCGCCTTCGAGCAGGCGGAGAACCGCATGCACACCATCAAGGCGATCCTGGTCTCGACCCTGGCCGACCTGTAATTCCCCTTCGGCACCGGCGCTGCCCAGGTAGCGCCGGCACCGGACTCTAGAAGGACTGCATTATGCGTATCGTCGTTGCATTGGGCGGTAACGCCCTGCTCCGCCGTGGTGAACCCATGACCGCGGACAACCAGCGCGCCAACATCCGCATCGCCACCGAACAGATCGCCAAGATCCATCCCGGCAACCAGCTGGTGATCGCCCACGGCAATGGTCCGCAAGTGGGACTGCTGTCGCTGCAGGCGGCGGCCTACACCCAGGTCTCGCCCTACCCGCTGGACGTACTCGGCGCCGAGACCGAGGGCATGATCGGCTACATCATCGAACAGGAACTGGGCAACCTGCTGGACTTCGAGGTGCCGTTCGCCACGCTGCTGACCCAAGTGGAAGTGGATGCCAAGGACCCGGCCTTCAAGAACCCGACCAAGCCCATCGGCCCGGTCTACGACAAGGAAGAAGCCGAGAAGCTGGCCAAGGAAAAAGGCTGGGCCATTGCCCCGGACGGTGACAAGTACCGCCGTGTAGTGGCGAGCCCGAAACCCAAGCGCATCTTCGAGATCCGTCCGATCAAGTGGCTGCTGGAAAAAAGCAGCATCGTGATCTGCGCCGGTGGCGGCGGTATCCCGACCCTGTATGGCGAGGACGGCAAGCTCAAGGGCATCGAGGCGGTGATCGACAAGGACCTGTGCTCGGCACTGCTGGCCCGGCAACTGGAAGCCGACCTGCTGGTGATCGCCACCGACGTCAACGCGGCGTTCGTCGACTTCGGCAAGCCGACCCAGAAGGCCATTGCCCAGGCCCATCCGGACGAAATCGAGAAGCTCGGCTTTGCCGCCGGTTCCATGGGACCCAAGGTCCAGGCGGCCTGCGAATTCGCCCGGCAGACTGGAAAAGTCGCGGTGATCGGTTCACTCTCGGACATTGAAGCCATCGTCCAGGGCCAGGCCGGTACGCGCATCAGCACAGGCAAACCCGGCATCAGCTACCTGTAGACGCCCGCTGCTGGAACACGGGCAGGCCCATCGCCTGCCCCTCTTCAACGCCCAGGAGGACAACGCCTATGGCCATGTTTGAGCCCGGTCACCTGCATATCGAGCGCCATGCGCTGAACAAGGACGACTACAGCTACAACCTGTGCATCGACTATGAACTGGCCCAGGACCCCAAGGAGGGTCGCGGCATGCAGTTCACCCTGCACGGCACCATCGAGGACAAGCCCCTCAAGGAGCAGTTCTTCCTGGCCAAGGACCAGGCCTTCGACTTCGCCCGCCATGCCGCGCGTATCGCCCAGCAACACGGGATGCCCAAGAGCGCGAATATTTCGTCCTTGCACAAGTACTACGACGAGATGTTCGAAGACGTGCGCAGGCAACTGGACATCAAGCCCGGCGACCCGATGAAACCCGAGCATCTGGAATAGCACCTCGCCTTGCGCAGGAGTCGGCCGGCCCCCCCTGCCTGGCATCGGCTCCGTGCCTGATGCAAGCGCCCCGCAGGGCTGCACGATAGCCGCGACGATTTCGACTAAGCCCTTCGTCCAAGGCATACTGGCGCCCCTCAGTGTCCCAGAACCTTCCGTCACCCCATGCGTATCCATGTCAGCTTCATCGACCGCGTCGGCATCACCCAGGAAGTCCTGGCCCTGCTGGGTGGACGTAATCTCAACCTGGATGCGGTGGAAATGGTGCCACCCAACGTCTACATAGACGCCCCGACACTGAGCCCCGAAGTCCTGGAAGAGCTGCGCGACGCCCTGTTCAACGTACGAGGTGTACAGGCAGTGACCGTGGTCGACATCCTGCCCGGCCAACGTCGCCACCTGCAGCTCGATGCCCTGTTGGCAGCCATGACCGATCCAGTGCTGGCCCTGGACAGCGCCGGCAAGGTCCTGCTGGCCAACCCGGCGCTGATTGCCCTGTGCGGTCGCGAACCTGCGGGAGAAAGCGTCGCCGAATTGTTTGCCGACCCTGGCCTGCTCGCCTCCCTCCTGGAAAACGGCTTTCGCCTGCCCCTTCGGGAAATCATCCTCAATGGCCAGACCCTGCTACTCGATGCCACCCCCATCACCGATGCCGGTGCGCTGCTGACCCTGTACCAGCCCAACCGTATTGGCGAGCAGTTGTCGGCGCTGCACCACGATCACGCCGAAGGCTTCGACGCCCTGCTCGGCGAATCGCCAGCGATCCGTACCCTCAAGGCCCGGGCCCAGCGGGTAGCGGCCCTGGATGCCCCGTTGCTGATCCAGGGTGAAACCGGGACCGGCAAGGAACTGGTGGCCCGGGCCTGTCACGCCATCAGTACCCGCCACAGCGCGCCGTTCCTGGCGCTGAACTGCGCCGCGCTGCCGGAAAACCTCGCCGAGAGCGAGTTGTTCGGCTATGCCCCGGGGGCCTTCACCGGGGCCCAGCGCGGGGGCAAGCCAGGGCTGATGGAGCTGGCCAACCAGGGCACGGTATTCCTCGATGAAATCGGCGAGATGTCGCCCTACCTGCAAGCCAAGCTCCTGCGCTTTCTCAACGACGGCAGCTTTCGTCGCGTCGGCGGCGACCGCGAGATCAAGGTCAATGTGCGCATCCTCAGCGCGACCCATCGCGACCTGGAGAAAATGGTCAGCGAGGGCAGTTTCCGCGAGGACCTGTTCTACCGCCTCAATGTGCTGAACATCGAGGTACCGCCGTTGCGCGAGCGCGGCCAGGACATCCTGCTCCTGGCCCGCTACTTCATGCAGCAGGCCTGTACCCAGATCCAGCGACCGGTATGCCGCCTGACGCCGGGCACCTACCCGGCGCTGCTGGGCAATCGCTGGCCAGGCAACGTGCGCCAGTTGCAGAATGTGATCTTCCGGGCCGCAGCGATCTGCGAGAGTAACCTGGTGGACATCGGTGACCTGGATATCGCCGGTACGTCGGTGGCACGCCAGAACGATGTCGAGGTACAGAGCCTGGAACAGGCCGTGGAAAGCTTCGAGAAGGAGCTGCTGGAAAGCCTCTACGTCAACTACCCCTCCACCCGGCAATTGGCCAGCCGACTGCAAACGTCCCACACCGCCATCGCCCATCGCCTGCGCAAATACGGTATCCCCGGCAAGGCCTGAAAGCCCCTCATGCCTGTTGCTGCACGCCCGATGAGCCCCTGCGGCGCCTTCATCCTTACGCCCTATTGAACAGCAGCTACGCTCAAACACTCGGGCAGGCATACGAGGATGACCGGGCATGAAAACCAAGTCTCTGCTGGTGGTCGCATTGGGCGCGGCCCTGGTCGGCACCTGCCTTTCACCGCAGGCAGACCCGGGAAAAGGCAAAGGCCATGGCGAACAGCATGGCCATCAAGGAAATGCCGGTGACCGCCAGGCGGGTCCATCCATCGACCCAGGCGGGATACGCGGCATCCTCGAGGGCAACCGGGGGTACTGGAGCCCCGGCCCGTCACTGCCTCCCGGTATCCAGAAAAAACTCGCTCGGGGCAAACCGCTCCCACCCGGCATTGCGAAGAAACTCGATGGCCGGCTGCTCGGGCATCTGCCTCGCTACGACGGTTATGAATGGCAGCAAGCCGGAACCGACCTGATCCTGGTGACGATCGCCACTGGGGTGATCTATGAAGTGCTGCACGGCATTCTCGATTGAATCCCAGTGACCGCAGGCCAGGGCCAATGAGCCTGGGGGCCGAAGAGTTTGGTTGTCGGCCCTGCCAGGCTCCATCACCGGCTGCACGCCTGGAAACGACCTTTACCTGTACTGAAAGCGCTACAGTGGAACGATTTCGATACAGCCAGAGCCAAGCACCGTCGCCCAAGGCTTTGATACCCAAAGCGTTTTTTCAGGGCTCTCTAC
Organism: Pseudomonas sp. BIOMIG1BAC; assembly: GCF_001705995.2. NCBI lineage: Bacteria > Pseudomonadati > Pseudomonadota > Gammaproteobacteria > Pseudomonadales > Pseudomonadaceae > Pseudomonas > Pseudomonas sp. BIOMIG1BAC. The sequence goes on from NZ_CP049045.1 coordinate 6,084,434, forward strand.
TGTAGCGATTTCGCTACAGCGAACAAATCCCCAGATCCTAAAAACATCAATAACCAATTGATTTATAAGAAATAAATCAATATTGGCCACATTCTTGCTATGGACATCGTCATTCGGCTCGGCCTGGCCCGAGCATTCAATCGCGTCCACCAGACGAAATCTGGCCCTAAGGAGTTTCCATGAGCGAGTTGCGTTTCACTGAAGATCACGAATGGCTGCGTACCGAAGCCGATGGCAGCGTCACCGTCGGCATCACGGCTTTCGCCCAGAACGCCTTGGGCGATGTGGTGTTTGTGCAACTGCCTGAACTGCAGGGTTACGAAAAAGGGGCCGAAGCGGCCACCGTGGAATCGGTAAAGGCGGCAAGCGGCGTGTACATGCCCCTGGATGGCGAAGTGGTAGCCACCAACCCGGCCCTGGAAGACAGCCCGGAGCTGGTCAACGAAGACCCGCTGGGCGAAGGCTGGTTCTTCCGCTTCATTCCTGCCGACGCCGCTGCCGTTGGCCAACTGCTGGACCAGGACGCCTACGACCGCCTGATCCAAGCCAACGCCCAGGCCTGAGGAGTCCGCCATGACCGTCAACCTGACCACCACCAACGAATTCATCAGCCGCCACATCGGCCCGCGCCAGGGCGATGAGCAAGCCATGCTCGCCAGCCTGGGCTTCGACTCCCTGGAAGCCCTGAGCGCCAGTGTGATCCCCGAGAGCATCAAGGGCACTAGCGTACTGGAACTGGGCAACGGCCAGAGCGAAGCCCAGGCCCTGGCATCGATCAAGGCCATCGCCGCCAAGAACCAACTGTTCAAGACCTATATCGGCCAGGGCTACTACAACTGCCACACCCCTTCGCCGATCCTGCGCAACCTGTTGGAAAACCCGGCCTGGTACACCGCCTACACCCCGTATCAGCCGGAGATTTCCCAGGGCCGCCTGGAAGCCCTGCTGAACTTCCAGACCTTGATCAGCGACCTCACCGGCCTGCCGATCGCCAACGCCTCCTTGCTCGACGAAGGCACCGCCGCCGCCGAAGCCATGACCTTCTGCAAGCGCCTGAGCAAGAACAAGGGCAGCCATGCCTTCTTCGCTTCCGTGCACTGCCATCCGCAGACCCTCGACGTCCTGCGTACCCGGGCCGAACCGCTGGGCATCAATGTGGTGGTGGGCGATGAACGTCAACTGACCGATGTCAGCCCGTTCTTCGGCGCCCTGCTGCAATACCCAGCCAGCAACGGCGATCTGTTCGACTATCGCGAGCTGACCGAGCGCTTCCATGCTGCCAACGCCCTGGTGGCCGTCGCCGCCGACTTGCTGGCCCTGACCCTGTTGACCCCGCCGGGCGAATTCGGCGCCGACGTGGCCATCGGCAGCGCCCAACGCTTTGGTGTACCGCTGGGTTTCGGCGGCCCGCACGCCGCCTACTTCTCCACCCGCGATGCGTTCAAGCGCGACATGCCCGGCCGCCTGGTCGGCGTCTCGGTGGACCGTTTCGGCAAGCCGGCGCTGCGCCTGGCCATGCAGACTCGCGAGCAGCACATCCGCCGCGAGAAGGCCACCAGCAACATCTGCACCGCCCAGGTACTGCTGGCCAACATCGCTAGCATGTATGCCGTTTACCACGGCCCCAAGGGTCTGGCGCAAATGGCCCAGCGCATCCACCAACTGACGGCGATCCTGGCCCAGGGCCTGGCCGAAATGGGCCTGCCTGTCGAGCAGCAAGGCTTCTTCGACACCCTGAGCCTGCACACCGGTGCCCGCACTGCCGCGCTGCATGAGCAGGCGCGTGCACAGCGCATCAACCTGCGGGTGATCGACGCCGAGCGCCTGGGCCTGTCCCTGGACGAAACCTGCTCCCAGGCCGACGTCGAGACCCTGTGGACACTGCTGGCCGAGGGCAAGTCGGTGCCAGACTTCGCCACCGTGGCCAAGGCCACTTCCAGTCGCATTCCTGCGGCACTGGTGCGCCAGTCGGCGATCCTCAGCCATCCGGTCTTCAATCGCTATCACTCGGAAACCGAGCTGATGCGCTACCTGCGCAAGCTGGCGGACAAGGACCTGGCCCTGGACCGCACCATGATCCCGCTGGGCTCGTGCACCATGAAGCTCAACGCCGCCAGCGAAATGATCCCGATCACCTGGGCCGAGTTCGGCGCCCTGCACCCCTTCGCTCCAACCGCGCAAAGTGCCGGCTACCAGCAACTGACCAGCGAACTGGAAGCGATGCTCTGCGCCGCCACCGGCTATGACGCCGTCTCCCTGCAGCCCAATGCCGGCTCCCAGGGCGAGTACGCCGGCCTGCTGGCGATCCGCGCCTATCACCAGAGCCGTGGCGAAGGTCGTCGCGATATCTGCCTGATCCCGTCTTCGGCCCACGGCACCAACCCGGCCACCGCCAACATGGCCGGCATGCGCGTGGTGGTCACCGCCTGCGACGCCCGTGGCAACGTGGATATCGAAGACCTGCGAGCCAAGGCCATCGAGCACCGCGAGCACCTCGCTGCGCTGATGATCACCTACCCATCGACCCACGGCGTGTTCGAGGAAGGCATCCGCGAGATCTGCGGCATCATTCATGACAACGGCGGCCAGGTGTACATCGACGGCGCCAACATGAACGCCATGGTCGGCCTCTGCGCCCCGGGCAAGTTCGGTGGCGATGTGTCCCACCTGAACCTGCACAAGACCTTCTGCATTCCCCACGGCGGTGGCGGCCCGGGTGTCGGCCCGATCGGCGTCAAGTCGCACCTGGCACCGTTCCTGCCTGGCCATGCGGCCCTGGCCAACAAGCAAGGCGCGGTTTGCGCCGCGCCGTTCGGCAGCGCCAGCATCCTGCCGATCACCTGGATGTACATCAGCATGATGGGCGGTGCCGGCCTCAAGCGTGCCTCGCAGATGGCGATCCTCAATGCCAACTACATCTCCCGTCGCCTGGAAGAGCATTACCCTGTGCTCTACACCGGCAGCAACGGCCTGGTAGCCCACGAATGCATCCTCGACCTGCGCCCATTGAAGGACAGCAGTGGCATCAGCGTCGACGACGTGGCCAAGCGCCTGATCGACTTCGGCTTCCATGCCCCGACCATGTCGTTCCCGGTGGCTGGCACCTTGATGATCGAACCGACCGAAAGTGAATCCAAAGAAGAACTGGACCGCTTCTGCGACGCCATGATCCGTATCCGCGAGGAAATCCGCGCGGTGGAGAACGGCGCCCTGGACAAGGACGACAACCCGCTGAAGAACGCTCCGCACACGGCTGCCGAACTGGTGGGCGAGTGGAGCCATCCGTACAGCCGCGAACAAGCGGTGTATCCGGTGGCTTCGTTGATCGAAGGCAAGTACTGGCCTCCTGTGGGTCGGGTCGACAACGTGTTCGGCGACCGCAACCTGGTGTGCGCCTGCCCGTCGATCGAAAACTACGCTTAAGGCAGCAATAAGCTAATAGCCTCAAGCTGCAAGCAAGAGTCGCCCGACTTCTGACTTGCAGCTTGCGGCTTGTGACTTACCGCTGCCGCTATAACAAGAAACCGGAGAACCCCACATGTCCCTGAGTGTGTTCGACCTGTTCAAGATTGGCATCGGCCCCTCCAGCTCCCACACCGTTGGCCCGATGCGCGCAGCCGCGCGCTTCGTCGAGGGCTTGCGCCGTGAGCAGCTACTGGCCGCCACCACCAGCGTCAAGGTCGAGCTGTACGGCTCGCTGGGCGCCACCGGCAAGGGCCACGGCAGCGACAAGGCCGTGCTGCTGGGCCTGGAAGGCGAACAGCCGGACACCGTGGATACCGAGAATATTGCCGCGCGCCTGCAAGCCATACGTAGCAGCGCCAGCATCAACCTGCTCGGCGAACAGCGCATCGCGTTCAACGAGAAAGAACACCTGGCACTGATCCGCAAGCCCCTGCCCTATCACCCCAACGGCATGATCTTTCGTGCCTTCGATAGCGCCGGCCTGCAGATCCGCAGCCGCGAGTACTACTCCGTGGGTGGTGGTTTCGTCGTCGATGAGGATGCCGCCGGCGCCGACCGCATCGTCGAGGACACCACGCCCCTGACCTTTCCCTTCAAGACCGCCAAGGAGCTGATGCTGCACTGCAGCACCTATGGCCTGTCCATCAGCCAGGTCATGCTGGGCAACGAAAGTGCCTGGCGCCCGGAAGCCCAGACCCGCGAAGGCTTGCTGAAGATCTGGCAAGTCATGCAGGACTGCGTGGACGCCGGTTGCCGCCATGAAGGCGTGCTGCCGGGCGGGCTCAAGGTCAAGCGCCGGGCCCCGGCCCTGTACCGCCAGCTGTGCAAGCACCCGGAAGCGGCCCTGCGCGATGCGCTGTCGGTACTGGACTGGGTCAACCTCTATGCCTTGGCGGTCAACGAGGAAAACGCCAATGGCGGCCGGGTAGTCACCGCGCCCACCAACGGCGCCGCCGGCATCATCCCGGCGGTCCTGCACTACTACATGCGTTTCATCCCCGGGGCCAACGAGGACGGGGTGGTGCGTTTTCTCCTGACCGCCGCCGCCATCGGCATCCTCTACAAGGAAAACGCCTCGATCTCCGGCGCCGAAGTCGGTTGCCAGGGGGAAGTGGGCGTGGCCTGCTCGATGGCCGCCGGCGCCCTGTGCGAGGTACTGGGTGGCAGCGTGCAGCAGGTGGAGAACGCCGCGGAAATCGGCATGGAACACAACCTCGGACTGACTTGCGACCCCATTGGCGGGCTGGTGCAGGTGCCCTGCATCGAACGCAATGCCATGGGCTCGGTGAAAGCCATCAATGCGGTGCGCATGGCCTTGCGCGGAGACGGACAACATTTCGTCTCCCTGGACAAGGTGATCCGCACCATGCGCCAGACGGGCGCCGACATGAAAAGCAAATACAAGGAAACCGCCCGTGGCGGTTTGGCCGTGAACATTATCGAGTGCTGATACCCAAGCCAGGTATCGGCTCATTTTCAGGAGTTGCCCATGTCCACCGAAACACTGTTGAAAACCCCGCTGCACAACCTGCACCTGGAACTGGGGGCGCGCATGGTGCCGTTCGCCGGCTACGACATGCCGGTGCAGTACCCGCTGGGGGTAATGAAGGAACATCAGCACAGCCGTGAGCAAGCCGGGTTGTTCGATGTGTCCCACATGGGCCAGATCCTGTTGCGTGGCGCCAACGCCGCCCAGGCCCTGGAAACCCTGGTGCCGGTAGACATCATCGACCTGCCTGTGGGCATGCAGCGCTATGCCATGTTCACCAATGAGCAAGGCGGCATCCTCGACGACCTGATGGTGGCCAACCTGGGCGACGAGCAGCTGTTCCTGGTGGTCAATGCCGCCTGCAAGGACCAGGACCTGGCCCACCTGCGCCGGCATATCGGCGAGCAATGCGATATTCAGCCGTTGTTCGAAGAGCGCGCCCTGCTGGCCTTGCAAGGCCCGGCGGCGGTCACGGTGCTGGCGCGCCTGGCACCGCAAGTGGCGCAGATGACCTTCATGCAGTTCAAGCCAGTAACGCTACTAGGGGTGGATTGCTTCGTCAGCCGTTCGGGCTACACCGGTGAAGACGGTTTCGAGATTTCGATTCCCGCCGATCAGGCGGAAAAGATCGCCCGCGCCCTGCTGGCCGAACCAGAAGTGGGGCCCATTGGCCTGGGCGCCCGCGACTCCCTGCGCCTGGAAGCCGGCCTGTGCCTCTATGGCCATGACATGAACGAGCAGACCACACCGATCCAGGCCAGCCTGCTCTGGGCCATCTCCAAGGTCCGCCGCGCCGATGGTGCCCGGGCCGGTGGTTTCCCCGGTGCCGAAGTGATCTTCGCCCAGCAACAAGAAGGCGTGGCGCGCAAGCGTGTCGGCCTGCTGCCCCAGGAACGCACACCGGTACGCGAAGGCGCGGAAATCGTCGATGCCGACGGCAACATCATCGGTAGCGTGTGCAGTGGCGGCTTTGGCCCGACCCTGGGTGGACCATTGGCCATGGGTTACCTGGATATCCAGTACACCGCTCTCGATACGCCGGTCGCCGCAATAGTTCGTGGGAAAAAGGTGCCAATGCTTGTAAGCAAAATGCCATTCGTCCCACAACGCTACTACCGTGGCTAAAGGACTGTTTCTATAAGTAACGCGGTTGCGTTAAAAGTGCACTAATCTGTAACGCAACCGCCATAAAACAGTGCATATTTTCGATACTGAAAGTCACTTATAACCCCCGAAAAGAATTGAACAATCCTATCGAATAAGCATCATGCGCTAGTTCTGCCAAACCTCGGCAAGCTGCGTAAAACCGGGGCTTCGCGGGGCTTGTTTTTTCTCCCATAGTTGGCGTAGAGTTTCCCCACTGTGTTTGCATGGGTCGCTTGGAATCGTGACCTGGGCAGTAGCTAACAAGTTTGCTACACCCGTTCGACGTCTCTTACTTTCCTGCAACCCAGCCCAGTACTCTTCCAAAGGAAGAGACTGTCATTAATTTTTTAGCGTCAAAGGAAATAAGAAATGTCCCAACGTCAGAGCGGTACCGTCAAGTGGTTTAACGACGAGAAAGGTTTTGGTTTTATCACTCCAGAGAGCGGTCCGGATCTGTTCGTACACTTCCGCGCCATTCAAGGCAACGGCTTCAAAAGCCTGAAAGAAGGCCAGAAAGTGACCTTCATCGCTGTGCAAGGCCAGAAAGGCATGCAGGCTGACGAAGTACAAGCAGAAGCTTAATCGTCTGTAACGAAAAAGCCCCTGATGCTGACATCAGGGGCTTTTTTGTGCGTGCAATTCCGTAAAATGGCTTCTTTTTTCAGATGAGAGCCTGTCATGTCGAAACATCTGCTAAGCCCCCAAGGCGAATTCCCCGCCGCCGGCCTGGGTCGTCGCCTGGCAGCGATGTTCTATGATTTCCTGCTGTGCGTCGCCTTGTTGATCGTCACGGGCGGCATCTACAAACTGATCCAGATGCAGATCATCGGTGAAGCTCGTATGCGGACCCTGACCGAGTCCGGAGCGCTGGACGGTGATCCTTTGTACTCCACCGTCCTTTTGTTCGTGTTGTTCGGTTTCTTCGCCAAGTTCTGGACTCACACCGGCCAGACCCTGGGCATGCAAGTCTGGGGCATTCGCGTGCAGAACGCCGATGGCAGCCGCATCAACCTGTGGCAAGCGCTGCTGCGCTTCATGGTGTCCATTGCCTCGTGGCTGTGTGCCGGGCTGGGCTTTTTCTGGGTGCTGATAGACAAGCAGAAACGCAGCTGGCACGACATCTACTCCAACACACAGCTGGTGCGTATCCCCAAGCGGAAAAAATGATCTGCCCCATATGAAAACGCCCCGACAGATCGGGGCGTTTTTTTGTCCGTGACAACAACCTTCAGGCGTTGCCAGCCAGCTTCATCCGCGCAGCCTGGGTGAAATCCAGCATGCGCTTGAGTGGGCGAATGGCATTGGGGATCAGCGCCGGGTCCACATGGATCTCGTTGCTGCCCTGTTGCAGGCAATGCAGGGTGCGCTCCAGGGTGTTCATGGCCATCCACGGGCAATGGGCACAACTGCGGCAAGCCGCGCCATTACCGGCAGTAGGTGCCTCGATGAAGACCTTGTCCGGGCACAGCTGCTGCATCTTGTAGAAGATGCCGCGATCGGTTGCGACGATGAAGGTCTTGTTCGGCAGGCGCTGCGCCGCGGCAATCAACTGGCTGGTGGAACCCACCGCATCGGCCAACTCGATCACCGAGCTTGGCGACTCCGGGTGCACCAGGATCGCCGCATCCGGGTACAAGGCCCGCATGTCTTCGAGCTGCTTGGACTTGAACTCTTCATGCACGATGCAGGCACCGTCCCAGAGCAGCATGTCGGCACCGGTCTGGCGCTGGATGTAGGTGCCCAGGTGCTTGTCCGGGCCCCAGATGATCTTCTCGCCGTTGTCCATCAGGCTCTCGACGATCTCCAGGGCGCAGCTGGATGTCACCACCCAGTCGGCCCGGGCCTTCACCGCAGCGGAAGTGTTGGCGTACACCACTACCGTACGCTCGGGATGCTGGTCGCAGAAGGCAGAGAACTCATCCACCGGGCACCCAAGGTCCAGGGAGCAGGTAGCCTCCAGCGTCGGCATCAGCACGCGCTTTTCGGGATTGAGGATCTTCGCCGTCTCGCCCATGAAGCGTACGCCGGCCACCACCACGGTCTTGGCCGGATGGGCATTGCCAAAGCGGGCCATTTCCAGGGAATCGGAAACACAGCCACCGGTCTCTTCGGCCAGGGCCTGGATCACCGGGTCGCAATAGAAGTGGGCAACCAGCACCGCATCTTGAGCCTTGAGCTCAGCCGCGATGGCGGCACGGAAATGAGCCTCTTGCTCAGCACTCAGGGGCACAGGCTGTTTGGCGTCGAGGTGGGCTTGAACCAGAAGGCGTTCGGAAATTTGCGTCATGTTCGCAAGACCTGCAGGCGCTTGGGCGCGAAAGTCGAGTATACCACCGGCTCCGGACCGCTCAGGGCCCCGCCGGGAGAGTGAATTCATCAAGCACGGACAACGTTGGAGCCGCGCAAGGCTACAGAATATCCCGAGTATTCAAAAGCTTATTCTGTCCGCCGGCTGATCTTCACAGCGCATACCGACTGACGGGCAAAACGCTGTTGGCCCGGCTAGCGGCTCGACCGGGCCAACGGCCATTGGCACTCAGTCGGCGCCCACGCTGGACGGCTCCTCCAGCACTCGCTTGGGATGCATGCCATTGACCATGCCCATGAACGGCGCATGGATCGAGTAGCCCAGCAAGCGCTGGATGTGTTCGCTGCACTGGCGCACGGTATCGCGCGGGATCGACAGGCTGAAGTTCTCCTGCTGGCGTGCCCAGGGCTCGCAATACTGTGCAGTCAGGGCCAAGCGCGGTGCCTGGCTGTGATTGGCGCCACCGCCATGCCAAAGCGTGCCGAGAAAGAACACCACCGATCCCTTGGGCATCACCACCGGTTGCGCGCAGGCCCGCTCCGCCTCGGTGGGTAGGCGACCATCCCAGAGATGGCTACCGGGGATGACCAGGGTGGCGCCGTTGTCCGTGGTGAAGTCATCCACCGCCATGACCGTGGCCGCGCCATAAGGTGGCCGCGGACGCGCCACCGGATAGAACGCATCATCGTAATGCAGGCTCTGCGCGGCCTCTCCCGGCAGGATATTGATGGCCTGCAGCTGGGACAGCAGGTAGTTCGGTGCCAGGATCCGATCCAGCAGGCCGAGCACCAGCGGATGCTCCACCAAAGGGTTGCAAGCCAAGGTCTTGGCGATCACCGCGTACAGGCGTTGGGTGCGCATGCCCTCGAAGGCATTGCGTCCGGTGTGATGCGAAAAGAGCCCACCAAGCGCCCTGCGCATCTCATCCACCTGCTGCTCATCGAACAGGCGTTCGAGCACCACGAAGCCATCGCGCTGCAAGCCCCTGGCAAGGTTTTCCAGCAGCGCCGGTGCCACGGCTTCCTGGCTGCCAGCAGTCGATGGATGGGTCCTGGCATAACCGCTGTGCATGTAGTCGTGCTGCTCGGGCAAGGTCTTGTTATTCATTGCTCTGCTCCCGGGTGGTAGGTCGCCTCAATTTGTAGGACCCTGGCGCAACCGCCAATGACGCTTTGCCTCAACTGACATGACCGACTGGATCGTTGCCCCGACCATTCCCGCCCGCTTTGCCCGCGAACTGCTGGCTCAGTTGCGCCTGGATGCAACCACCCACGACGCCCTGCTGCAACGCTGCGGGCTGTCCAGGGAGATGCTGCATGACGGTCATCGCCTGGCCCCCCTCACCTACCGGGCCTTGAGCCGGCTGGCCGTAGGAGCCAGTCACGACGAAGCCTTCGGATTCTTCGCCCGGCCCGTTCCCCTGGGCAGCTTCGCGCAATTGCTGCGACTGCTGGTGCACCTGCCCACCCTGGCCGACGCTCTTGAAGAAGCAGCGCGTTTTTACCAATTGTTCGATGGTGCACGGCCCTGGCAGCTGGAAAAGGACCTCAACAGTGCCCGCCTGGTACTGGTTCCGCGAACGACAGCCCAGGCCGACTCCACGCTCTGGCCCCATATGTTGCTACTGGCGCTCTGGCACAGCGCAAGCTGGCTCACAGGGCAAACCCTGCCGTTGCGCCAGATCGTCCTTCCCGAGCACCTCGCCACGTTCGCCCCGCAATCGCGCTTCCTGTTCGGCCACCAGCCCCGGTGCGGTACCAGGGCCCTGCTGGAACTACCAGTGGCCAGCCTGCGTGCCCCGATCCTGCGGCGCCCCGAGGAAGTGGCCCGTTTCACCCGCCACTTGTTGCCGACCCTGATCGCGCAAGCTCCCGCGCCCCACCTCGAGACGCAGTTGCGCAGCCTGCTGTGCGCGGCCGAGCCCTTCGCCAGCCTGTCCGAGATCGCTGCCGCCCAGGCCCTGGGGCTTTCCCGACAAACCCTGGCACGCAAGCTGGCAAGCCTGGGCACCAGCTTCCTCGGTATCCGCGAAGACCTGCGGCGCGACCTGGCCTGCGCCCAACTGGCACGTGGCTCGATGAGCGTCGCCGACCTGGCACACCTGCTGGGCTACTCCGAACCCAGTGCGTTCCAACGCGCCTTCAAGCAATGGACCGGGCTTGCGCCAGGGGCCTATCGCGGTGGACGGCGGGTGAATAGAACCGACTGACTCTTCCCCTGCGCGAGGTATCGGCAAGCGGTTCTCCATCGACGAGACTCGTGAACCTGGCTACACCACTCTGGTGAGCGATGGTTCTATGGTTCGATCGTTGGTAACCCGGCCTGGGTCCAGGGCGAAATCGCCGGGACCTTTGCTGCGATCAACACCAACGCGCGCATCCACAGGGCCTCCTTGCGGACCACCCTCAACGATCAGTTGGCGATCACTGCCATGGCCTATCGCTTCAGCAGCCAGAGGAGCCGTGAGCACCTGGGGGATGAGTTGGACCTGTACTTCCAGATCACCCCGACTGCCAATGTGCTGGTCATCCCAATCGTCGGTTTGTGGAAGCCACAACAGGGTGCCAAGGCGCTCTACGGAGAAAGCGGCATGCAGACCTTCCTGGGCATGATCGTCTCTTTCGGCTGGTGATGCCCTGGCACGCAGGGGCCCCGTAGCCCCCTCCATGCAGTACCTGATCGACAGGCTCCGGGACCGATGCCAAGCCGTGCGGTATCGGTCCTGGGGCTCTGCTCTCAATAACCCGCCACGTAGTCGGTAATCTCCTGCTGGTACGCCGCCTTCCTGTCGTCCGACAGCCAGCTGGCGTCGAAGGAGTTTCGTGCCAGTTGCACCATCTCGGCAGGAGTCATCGGGTAGTTTTGCGCCAGGGCGAACATATCGTCGGACACATAGCTCTGGAAGTACGCCGGGTCATCGGAGTTGACCGTGACCTTCACCCCGGCCCGCAGCAATTGCAGGATCTCGTTGCCCTTCATGTCACCGACAAAGCCGTTGGATACCGGGCAGCAAGTCAGGCCGATGCCCCGGTCGCGCACATAGGCCACCAGCTCCGGGTCCTCGACGATGTTGGTACCGTGATCCAGGCGATCGACCTGGATGTCCAGCAAGGCCTGGCGAATGTTGCCGATGGAGTTGTGCTGGTCGATGTCGCAATGCATGGTCAGGTGCAAACCCGCCTGCCTGGCCTTGTGGAACACCTCGCGGAACTTGCCCGGCGGGTTGCCGTTCTCGTCGGAATCCAGGCCGACCCCGAGGATCTTGTCCCGGTGCGCCAGGGCCTGCTCCAAGGTGTCGGCGGCCGACTGTGCGGACATGTCCCGCAAAAAGCACATGACCAGGGCGGTTTCCACGCCAAGGGCACCGCTCTCGCGGACTGCCCAGTGATAGCCGTTGATGACGGTTTCGAAAGCGACGCCGCGGCTGGTGTGGGCCTGGGGATCGAAGAACAACTCGACGTAGCGAATATTGTGCTCCCGGGCCTTGTGCAGATAGGCCATGGCCAGTTGATAGAAGTCCTCCTCCCTCTGCAGGACATTCATCGCCGGGTAATACACCTGCAGGAATGACGACAGCGAATCGAACTGATAGCTGCGCTTGACCTCCTCGATGGTGGCTTGGCCGATATCGACCCGGTTCCTCTCTGCCAGGGCCAGCTTCAGCTCAGGCTCCAGCGTGCCCTCCAGGTGCAGGTGCAATTCGGCCTTCGGCAGGCCCTTGATGAAATCGTGGGTAAGGGTGGTTGGCAACATCGGATCAGGCTCCTGTTTTTATTATGACGTCGGGTTCATTGCGTTGAGTGGTGCCCTGGTCACCCGTGGCGGCTATCGGCCGGTCGACCAACAGGAAATAGGCCAGGGCCGACAGGCAGGCCACGCCCGCCGCCAACACGAAGGCCAGGGCAATGGAGTGGGTACGGTCGATGATCCAGCCGCTCACCACCGGGGCGAACGAGCCGCCGAAAAAGCCGATGAAATTCTGGATGCTGCCCAGCGACGCCACGAGCTGGCGCGGCGCCGCCACGCTCACCAGGCCCCAGGCCGAACCACCCGCCAGGTTGACGAAGAACATCGCCACAGACAGGTAGGCGATGCAGGCAACGATGCTGTCGACGAACACCGAAGGCACGCTGAACAACGCGCCGCCCAACAAGCCGGCGATCAATGGCAGCTTCCTGCTGGCGATGGGACGGATACCGGCTGCGATCAAGCGATCGGCCACCCAGCCGCTGCTGAACATGCCCAGTGTCGCGAACAGGTAGGGAATGGTCAGCACCCAGCCGGTGCCTTCCACGCTCAATTGGCGCTCTCCGGCCAGGTACCCGGGCAACCACGCCAGGGTCAGTAGCACCATGTACATCACGCCGACGAACCCCAGGGCGATGCCCCAGGTGGTGCGATGCAGGAACAAGCCCTTCCAGTCGGCGAAGCTGGCCTTGGGCGCCGCTACCTCGGTGTCGTCCTGGAAGTAGGCCTGGTCCTCGGGTGCGAGCCGCACCTCGTTGCGATCGCGATAAACCACCAGCCAGACCACCGCCAGCAAGCCGCCCACCACGCCCATGATGACGAACATGCCGCGCCAGCCGAAGGTGACCATCAAGCTGGTCAGCAACGGTGGCGCAATCATCGAGCCAATGGTGGTGGAAGCCAGGAACACGCCAGTAGGCAGGCCACGCTCGCTCACCCGGAACCAGTCGCTGATCACCTTGACCCCGCCGGTGTACTGCGGCGACTCGCCGATACCGAGGCAGACTCGCGCCGCCAGCAATTGCAACATCGAGGTGGTCAGGCCACAGACCGCCTGTGCAACCGACCAGGCCGCCAGGGCCCAGCCAAGGACCAGCCGAGCCCCTTTGCGATCCACCAGGGCACCGGTGGGCAGTTGCGCAAAGGCATAGGCCCAGGAGAACGCCGAGAAGATCCAGCCCATCTGCGTGGCGCTCAGGGCCAAGTCGCGGCTGAGCAGATGGTTGGCGATCGCCACGGTGCTTCTGTCGAAGTAGTTGATGATGCCCATCAGCATCAACAGCACCACGGCGGTCCATTGCGAGCGACGCAGGCTCAGGGTGTTCATAGGACTCATCACGGTAGCCTCGGGAATCGGACCAGGTTGGCCTACGCGGCCTGTTCATCGATGTAGGGCGGTTTGATCAGGGGCCAGGCCTGCAGCATGAGTCGGTCGATCTCCCGGGAAAACGTCTCGCGCAGCGCCCGCTTGTCGCCCTCGTCCAACCAACAGGCATCGACCCCGGCCAGCGCCAGCTCACGGGCCTGGTGGATGCCCCAGCCACAGTGATGGAACAACTTGGCCCAGGAGTGCTCCAGGTCGGTGTGATGCAGGTAGGGATCGTCGGTGCCGATGTTCAGGCGCAAGCCGGCATCGTGCATCAGCTTGATCGCGTCCATCCGGTTGCCCAGGTTGCTCTTCTTGGCGGTGCAAACGGTGACGTCGAAGGCGATGCCCTGCTCGCGCGCCGCGATGACCGCCTGCGGATCGGCCAGCAGGTTGTAGCCATGGTCGACGCGGTCGCAAGCCAGGTCCTCGATACAGATCCGCAAGTGAGCGGGCGGAGCCAGGGCCAGTGGCTGGTTATCCTCGCAGACATGGGCGGTGCGTCGCAGCCCGTGGCGCGCGGCCAACCGATAAGCCTCGACGAAGCGCAGGGGCGGGCCCTTGCCTTCGGCGAAGTCCATGCCGATGCCGGCCACGGCATCACGTCGATGCAACAGCACTTCCTCGACCATGGCCCGTGCCACCTCTGCCGGGCGCTCGCGGTCGATACAGGGTATCAACAGGCTGGAGATGGCGAAGTCGCGTCGGGCCGCGGCCATGCCGTCGAGCAGGCCATCCACCACCGTGGGGTAGCGCACCTGGTTGTCGAAGAACACCGTGGGATTGAACGACAGCTCCAGGTGCCGGCAATTACCCTTGCGCCAGGCATCCTCCAGCAGCTCGTAGGCCACCCGGGAGAAATCTTCCCGATCCACCAGGCACAGGCCCGCCAGGCGCAGGACCTCCAGGAAGCCAGGAAAGTCGCGGTACTCATAGACCTCCCGGGCGCCCGCTTCCGGCAGCGCCAGGCCATGCTTGTGGGCAAGGGCCACGAGGGTTGTCGGGCGGATGGCGCCCAGCAGGTGGATATGCAGGTCGGTCTTGGGAAGACGACGCAGGAAGTCACTCAAGACAGGGTCTTGAATCATGGACGAGCGCTCCTCTGATTATTGTTCTACGGTCATCCAGCCCATCCTTGCGGCTTACCAGCTCGGCAACCGGTGAATCGAGTATAGGCCTGCGACTTATTAGAAAAAGTTGTTAATTATTCATATTCATTAGATTTTTCTTGATGATCAGCCACACTGGTCAACACCTTTCCCGTTGGGGGACCGACTCATGAAAACCAAAGAAAGCACAGGCGTCTCCAAGCGTCTGCTCGCAGCCCTGTCGCTGCGTCACTTGCATTACTTCCTCACGCTCGCTCGGGTCCTGCACTTTCGCCTCGCGGCCGAGGAGCTGGCGCTGACGGCCTCCGCTCTCAGTACTTCGATCCGGGAGACCGAACGCCTGATCGGCGCCCAGCTGTTCATCCGCAAGGGCCACCAGGTCACGCTGTCGGAGATCGGCGCAGCGATCCTGCCCATCGCCGAGCACCTGTTGAACACCGCCGGCAATGCCATGGCCGACATGGTCCACATCAGCCAGGAACACCAGCAGACGGTCCGCATCGGGCTGGTGCCATCGGTGGCCCACCGCATCCTCCCCCTGCTCCGGCTCCTGCAACGCCAGCATGCCGACCTCAAGTTCGACTTCGTCGACTTGCCCACCCGGGCCCTGATCAACGATGTGCGCAGCGCCAGGGTCGACTTCGGCATCGGCGCCGGTGACGCGACGGCCGGACTGCCCATGCACCGACTGCTGGTGGACGAACTGGTGGTGGTACTGCGCAAGGACGATCCGTTCTGCAGCGCTCGCAGCGTCAGCTGGGCCCAGCTCGATACCCGGCCTGTGGCGCACTTTCTGCTCGGCAGCGTCGCCGACCTGGCCCTGGGCTCGCCCAAGGCCCAGGAAGTCATCGTCAAGGCGGCGTACCGAGTCTCCTTTACCGAAACGCTGTACAGCCTGATCAGCTCCGACTTCTGCGTCGGTATCGTGCCGCGCCTGACCGCAGAGGGCCTGCTGGGCGACGAGCTGACCTGGCGGCCCATCGTCAAGCCGCGTATCCACCGCGACATCGTGCTGTTCGAAACCTGCCATGGGCCACGTACCCCAGCGGTCGACAGTTGCCTGGCCTTCCTCAAGGAACAGGCCGGCCAGATAACCGACTCCCCCCAACAGGAAGAAGCGAGTTGACCCGAGCCCCCCATCCCCTGGAAAACGACCGGCAGTTGCTCGCCACCGTAGCCCTGCTGCAACAGACCCTAGGCCACGACCTGCAGGCGCTGTACCTGCATGGCTCGGCGGTCGGCGCAGGCCTGCAACCGCAAAGCGATATCGATTTGCTGGCGGTCGTCGGGCACTCGCTCAACCTGGCGCAGCACCGCGTGCTGAGCACCGGCCTGTTGCAGATTTCTGCCCGGCACCCGGCCGTTGCCCCTGGTCCACGCTGCCTGGAACTACTGGTCTTCAGCCAGGCCGACCTGGAGGAACCGGGCGTTGCCCCACGAGCCGAGCTGGTCTACGGCGAGTGGCTGCGCGACGACTTCGAGAACGGCAAGCTACCCATGCCCCATGGTGACCCCGAGTACGCTCTGCTGCTGGCCCAGGCACGGCACCAGGCCCTGCCCCTGCTGCCTGGCAGCGATCCGCTGCGCTTGCCCGAGATCTCGCCACAACAGGTGCGCCAGGCCATGAGCCAGGCACTGCCAGCACTGCTGCAGGGGTTACATGGAGATGAGCGGAACGTCCTGTTGACCCTGGCCAGGATCTGGCGCACGGCTTGCTGCGAAGACTTCCTCGACAAGGAGCGCGCTGCGACCTGGGCCATCGCGCAACTCCCCGCCCCCCAAGCCCGCACCCTGGACTACGCGCGCCGCGCCTACCTGGGCCAGCTGATAGACGATTGGAGCGAGCAGCAGGTCCAGGCACGGCAGTTGATGGAGCACTTGCTCGGGTGTATCGGCGAGCTGCCCTGAGCGCCCCTTTGGTTCAGACCGGCTCACCCAATACCCGGCGCGCCTCGCGCCAACCCGACAACAGTGCGCCATGGACCGTACCGCTGTAGTCCGGGTGCGTGGCTTCGCCGGCAAACAGCAACGTGGCGTTGACCGGACTGGCAAGGTCGCGCCGGTCGGTAGGCCGCGCCCCGACCTGGGGAAATGAATAGCTGCCCCGGGCAAAGGGGTCCGCGTGCCAGCGGGTCACGTGCAGGCCCGTCGGCAACGGGATCGAGGAGCCGAATATCTGGCGCAGGTGGGCCATGGCGTCGTCCTGGATCTCCTGGTTCGACATGCCCTCGAGCAACCGCGCCGGGATGCCGCCATGCAGGGCGCAGAGCACGGGTTTCTTGGCGTAGTGATTCAAGGGGTACCAGTTGGCCCACAGGCCCTTGTCGGTGTTCAACTGGCTGATGACCGCAGCTTCGCCCCAGAACACGTGCGGGAACAGGAACACCGCCTTGTTGTAGACCCCCATGCCCAGGCGCTCGATGGCTCCGCGCTTGGCCACGGGCAGTGCCGGCGAGAACTCGACCCCACCCTCCTTCAGGACTCCCAAGGGCAAGGTAACGATCGCGATATCACCCGCCAGCTCGCCTTCGGTGGTGTGTACCCGTACGCCCGAAACACCGTGCTGGATACGCGTGACCCGGTGCTTGAGGCGGATGTCCAGGCCTGCGGCCAACCTGTCCACCAGTTGCCCATACCCGTTGGGGAAAACCACTTCATGCCCATCGAAGGCACTGCCTTCGTTGAGGCCCCAGGCCGCAATGTCCTGCGGATCGGCGGCCAGCCCATCCTCCATCTGGCGACTGAACAGCTCCAGGACCGTGGCTTTCTGCGCCGCCGTCTCTCCCAACCCGGCGAGCACCTGTTGCATGGCCTCCTGGGCGCTCAATTGCGACGCAGCCCCCTGCACCTTCTGGGCGAGTAGCTTGCTGGCCTGTTCGTAGAGCTGCGCGAGTTGCTCCGACTCCTGGCTGCCCAGCGCTCGCCCATTGGCGTCATAGACCTGATTGGAGGTGGGATTTTCCACGTCATACACCACAGTCTCGATACCGAACTGCCTGGACAGGGCCGCGACCGGGTTGCCATCCACACCGTGGATCCAGGAGGCCCCCAGGTCCACCGGTACCTCCTTCCAGCTACGATTGGTCCAGATCCGACCGCCCACCCGGTCACGCCCTTCGATCACTGTCACTCGATAGCCAGCCGTGTGCAGCATCCTGGCGGCGGCCAGCCCGGAAATCCCGGCACCGATCACCAGGACGGTCTTGCTGCTGAGCGCGGGGCCGCCACTGGCAATGGCAGGCACCACTAGCGGCGACGCCGCCAACAGGCTCAATTTCATCAAGGCTCTACGGGAAAAAGACGGCATGGCACCTACTCCAGGACTAAACATCCGAATGGTGCGGCCTTGTACCATGCAGAAACTTATATTCACTCACTCGGGGTCCCATGCACCACGCAGCAAACTTACCGAGAGTTCAAATACCAGCAGGACAACTTGCGACTCCAGCCCCAGGCTGATTTCAATAACCGACTCAAATTTTCCCAAGTTATTGATACTTGGCCGACATAAGCCAAAAGCCAGCCAACGTCAGCTTCGAACAGGCATCAGGCCACCGGTTTACCTGGGCTTAAGGTCAGGCACACAGATTAACCAGGGATACTCAAAAACCATCGATAACGCATCGATTGCCAAGGCCGAGCAACACTCGTCATACAATCAAAGACTTTATGAGCACACCTGTTTATTGAACTAAGTCGCAAGCCACTGGAAGTTCCACATTAACAATCGAGGAAAAACCCATGTGTAAATATAAGTAAAAAATTGCCCCTATTTACGCAGCGTGCAAACAAGCCAGCACGCTCGCTGTTCGCTCGAAACTGGCCGGGCAGTGCCATGCAGGGCCAGGTTTCAGCGCATCGTGATGACGACCTGCCAGTTGCCAAGCTGTTGCGCGTGTAGCCGGTCGGTTTCCAACAGTTGCCGTTCCCGGGCATAGACAGGGTCCGCTGCGATCTGCTGCTCCTGGGACGGGCTCAGCACCACGCCATCGCTGATGCCCGCCCGCTCCAGGAAGGCTTGGGCGGCCAGGTAGTCATGCAGGTCGATGATCGACGCCTGGACGCACTCCAGGCTCTGCCCCTCCCCTTGCTCGAAGTACAGCAACAGGTCGGAGAAGGCATACAGGTACAGGTTGCTGATGACCTGGGCGCTGGTTGCATCCTGCTCGTCCACCACCACTGCATCTATCGCCGCCTCCAGGCCTTCGCAGTCCGGCGCCGGCCCTCCGGCCAGGCAGGTCCAGGCCTGGTCGATGAAATCCCGGCAGAACCTGGGGACAGCCAGCGCCCGGGGCCCCTGGAGCCCCGCCAAACGGTCAAGGGACTTCAAGGCGACGTACAGCTCAATACGCTCTAGTGCTTGCATGGAACCTGCTCAATCCTCGGATCAAAGATACGGCTGCAGCTCGTCGTGGATCAGGCCGCCCAGGTCGTCGGGGCATATCACCACACCCTGCTGCGTCGGCACGGGAAACACCTGGCAGACCCGGTCATCCGCGCGCAGCCCCGGCAACCATCGGCCGCGAAAGTCATCGAGGGATATCGGCCGCGCCACGAAACCGGCCCAGGCCCCCGTGGCACAGGCCTGGGCAAGCGCCGCTTCGGGCCAGAAGGGCACGGCCTCGCCACCGTCAAAGGCCGAGGTGGCCCAACCGTCCTGATACAGCCCCCAGGCCTGCTCGAAATCCACGATCTTGCGCACGAAATAATCGAGTCGCTCTTGCGGCGCCATGGCCAGGAGGTTATGCCGTTTACGTTCATGCATCCTGGGTACCTGCTGCTCCTTGTCGAACGGTAATGGGGCCCGGGGCGCCAGGTTATCGGCCACGGCTGTCCACCACTTGCACGCAATGCTCCTGGTTGTCCCGGCGCAGCTGTGCGATGAAATCCAGATCCCCCAGGTCGCCCTGTTCCAGAAGCTCCAGCAGGGTGGCACACCAGGCAAACTCCCGGGGCGCTTCCCGCTCCACCGGCTCATCCAGTACATCGATGGCCTCGAGCACCTTGCCGATGGCCCAGCGTGCCTTGTCAGCCTCGCCCCAAAGCAGGTACTCGATGCAATAACACGTGCCGATCACCGCGCATTGGGCCTGGTCGGCCAACTCGTCGCTGTAGTCTTCAGTGTCCGGAATCATCAGGTACAGCTGCTGATGCAGCGCCTGCAACGGCAAGTCGTGCCAGTGGCCGACCTGCTGGAACAGCAGGTCCAGGACCTCGGCGTTGACGTCCGTGCCTGAACGGTATTTCTCGGAAAAAGCCCGGTAGACCGGCACCAGCCGCTCCGCAGCCAGCAGGCAGAACAACCCGGCTTGCGCCCTGGGCATGCCCTGCAGCCTTCCATGGTCGAACATCATTGCAGCCACTCTCCCGCTCAAGTTTCCAACTCCAGGCGCCCCATCATCATTGGCAAGGGCGCGACATGGTAGACAACCCAACGCCCTTCCCGAAACCCTGACGAAATCTTTTGGCGGCCTGCACGGGGGCCATATCGCCCCTCTGCCGAAGCGCCAGGACCAACCAGCGGCAAGCCCGCCCTGTTCAACTGCTGGAACACTCCTGCACTTGCTGGCGCAACCAGCGATGCACCTGGTCGTTGTTCACCCGTGGGTGCCAGGCCTGGGAGAACTCACCGCTGGGAGTCACCACTGGCAAGGTGAAGATGCTCAGCGGCAGCAGCGGCAAGGACCATTCGACGAAACGCCGTGGGATCACGGCGATCAGTTCCGAGGTACTGGCCAACTGCATGGCAGCCTGGAAACCGGGCACCACCAATTGCACCTTGCGTTGCAAGCCGATCTTCTCCAGCTCCAGGTCCAGCGGACCACGGGTTCGCCCCCGGCGCGAGACCGACAGGTGCGGATAGGCCACCAGGTCCTCGGCGCTGACCTTGGCCTGTCGGGCCAGTGGATGCTGGTTGTTGACCACGCCGACGAAGCTGTCGATGTACAAGCGCTGCTTGTACACCTCTGGGCCCAGCGGCCCGGCAATGCCGATATCGAGGTCGCTCAGGCCGTCGCGCAAGGCGGCGACATCCTCGTTGCCCTGGGACATGAAGCGCAGGGTGACATGGGGCGCCTGCTCGGCGATGCGCTGGCTCAAGCGCAGGGCCCAGGCACCGGTGAAACCATCCTCGGTGCGCAGGGTGAACACGCGCTTGATGGTGCCCAGGTTGAGCACCTGCTTGTTGCCCAGGACATTGCGTGCCTCCTCCAGGAGATTGTGGACCTGGGGCGCCAGCTCCAGGGCCAGCGGCGTGGGTACCAGGCGTCGGCCGGCCAGGACGAACAGCGGATCGCCCAGGGTTTCGCGCAAGTTGGCAAGGCGCCGGCTCATGGCCGGGATACTCAGGTTCATGCGTTCGGCGGCGCCGGTGACGCTGCCTTCGCGCAACATCGCGTCGAAGGTCAAGAGCAGGTTGAGGTCGGGGAAGTTCATCGCAGCGTCTCGTTTGCATTTTGTGCAAATCTAAACTCTGATATTTGCAATTTTCAATAGACCCCGGCGTCTCTAGCATCCCATCACAACCTAACCGTTCAAGGACGTTGTGATGGCTCCTTATCGCTTGATCCAGTCAGCCACGCTGCTGGGCCTGCTGCTGACGCTGCCGGCCTGCATCAGCCCAGGGCGCACGCCCGAACCGCCCAAGCTCCTGTTCGCCGACGCTCTCGCTGCCGGCCAGGACATCACCCAGGCCACCCTCTGGACACCGGCCAGCGACCACGACCTGTGGTGGCGAACCTTCCGGGACCCGGACCTGGATCGCCTGCTCGAGGCAGCCCTGGACAATTCGCCCAGCCTGGCGATCGCCAGTGCGCGCATCAGCCGGGCCGAGGCCGAGGCCAACGTCGCCCAGGCCAATACCCGGCCCGGTCTGTCGGCCATGACCCAGATCCTGCGCAGCCAGGATTCCGAGCACTACAAGACCAGCGCCAGCGAGTCCGGCAGCTGGCATACCGACGGCCAGGCGTTGCTGCAAGGTCGCTACAACCTCGACCTCTGGGGCCTGAACCACGCGCTGAACGAAGCGGCGGTGGGTAGCCTGCGGGCCGCCGAGGCCGACCGCGCGGTGGCACGCCTGGCCCTGAGCGGCAGCCTGGTGGAAACCTGGTTCGCCCTGGCCGGCGTGCTGGAACAACAGACCGTGGTCGACCAGGCCCTGGAGCAACGGCGCAGCATCTACCGCATCAGCGAACAACGCTTGCAATCAGGATTGGGCACCCAGGTCGACGTGGTCCGTGCCCGCGGCCCCATCCCTTTGCTCGAGGCCGAGCAGGCCCGGCTGCAGGGCGCTGCCCGCGGTTATCAACTGCGCCTGGCAGCCCTGGCCGGCAAAGGCCCGGGCTGGGGCGAACAATGGCGGCCCCGCGGCACGGACCTGCGACGCGCCGTGGTATTGCCCGGGCAACTGCCAGCCGACCTGGTAGGCAACCGCCCGGACGTCATCGCCCAGCGCTGGCGCGTCGAGGCCCAGGCCCAGCGCATTGGCGCGGCACGCGCGGCGTTCTACCCAAACATCGACCTGCTGGCCTTCGCCGGATTCCAGAGCTTTGGCTTCCAGGACCTGTTCCACCACGACAGCCGTACCTACGGCGTCGGTCCGGCGCTGACCCTGCCGATCTTCGATGCCGGCCGCCTGCGCGGCCAGTACCAGGCCCAACAGGCCGGCTATGCCGAGGCCGTGGCGAACTACAACCAGGTGCTGGTGGATGCCCTGGCCGACGTCGCCCGCTATCTCTCGCAACTGCAGGCCCTGGAGGGCCAGCGAGTGAAGACCGTGCAAGGCCTGGACGAAGCCGAACAGGCCTATGAGCTGGAACACCTGCGCTACCGCCAGAGCCTCACCGACTTCCTGCATGTGCTCGACGCCCAGACCCGGGTGCTCGATACCCGCATGCAACTGGTCCAGCTCAAGACGGCCGCACAACAGAACCACGCCGGCCTGTTGCGTGCACTAGGCGGCCAGACCGAAACCGACACGAACGTCACCCGACTTGCAGAGACCTCCCATGACTGACGCCTCCCCAACCCCGACCCCGGCCAAGTCGCGCCGTGGCCTGAACTTCCTGATCATCACCCTGGTGGCCCTGGCCCTGATTCTCGCGGCCGGCGCCTGGTGGCTGCTCTATGGCCGCCTCTACGAAAGCACCGACAACGCCTACGTGCGAGGCGACGTGATCCTGGTCTCGGCCCAGGCGCGCGGCACCGCTACGGCGGTGCATGTCCAGAACACCGACACCGTGAAGGCCGGTGACGCCCTGGTCGAAATCGACCCGGCCGATGCCCGCCTGGGCCTGGACGCCGCCAGTCATCAACTGGCCCTGACCGTGCGCACGGTCAGCAGCCTGTATGCCGAGGAGAACGACCTGGCGGCCCAGGTCAGGTTGCGCCAGGCCGAGGCCAGCCGCGCCAGCCAGGACCTGCAGCGGCGCCGCGCGGTGATCGCCCAGGGCGGGGTCTCCGGCGAGGACCTGCACCACGCCGAGGAAGCGGCGCAGGTGGCCCAGTCCGGATTGCGTGCCGCCGAGGCCAAGCTGGCGGCCCTGCAGGCACGGATCCAGGGGACCACGGTGGAGAATCATCCGCAGGTTAGCGCGGCGGCCGAACGGGTGCGCGAAGCCTACCTGGCCCTGGCCCGGACCAAGGTTCCCGCGCCGGCCGATGGCCTGGTCACCAAGCGCGCCGTACAAGTGGGCCAGCATATCGAGCCCGGCACCGTACTGATGGGGTTGGTACCGCTGGACAGGGTCTGGGTGGAAGCCAACTTCAAGGAATCGCAGTTGGGGCAGATCAAGGTCGGCCAGGCGGTGGAACTGTTCGCCGACTTGTATGGCGAGAGAGTCACCTACCACGGGCGTATCCAGGGCATCGAGGCTGGCAGCGGCGCCGCCTTCGCCACCATCCCGGCGCAGAACGCCACCGGCAACTGGATCAAGGTGGTGCAACGGGTGCCGGTGCGCATCGCCCTGGACCGCGAGGAAGTACTGCGCCACCCGCTGCGCATCGGCCTGTCGATGAGCGCCAAGGCGATCCTCGGCGATCCCGGGGAGCAACCCGAGCCAGCCAAGCTGCAAGACAGCACCGGGGTCTACGACAACCTCCAGCAAGGTAGCCAGGCGCTGGTCGAGCAGATCATCGCGCAGAACCTGCAAGCGTCGAAACTCAACCTGTCGAGGAACGAACGATGATCGCCAAGCGTCCCATCGAACCACTGAGCGGCGGCACGCTGCTCCTGGGCGCGCTGGCGATCGGCATGGCCAATTTCATGATGGTGCTCGATACCACCATCGCCAACGTCGCGGTGCCGACCATTTCCGGCAACCTCGGCGTGGCCCCCGACCAGGGCACCTGGGTGCTGACCTCGTTCAGCATCTCCCTGGCCATCGGCCTGCCACTGACCGGCTGGCTGGTGCAGCGCTTCGGCCAGGTCAAGCTGTTCATGACCGCGGTCGCCCTGTTCGTGCTGGCCTCGGTGTGCTGCGGCCTGGCGCCGAACCTTGGTTCGCTGCTGTTGTTCCGGATCTTCCAGGGCGCGGTGTGCGGCCCCCTGGCCCCGCTGTCCCAGGCCCTGCTGGTGGCGATCTTCCCGCCCGAGCGACGCACCTCGGCGCTGGTGGTGTGGTCGATGACTACCTTCCTCGGGCCGGTGTGCGGCCCGATCCTGGGCGGCTACCTGACCGATAACATCAGCTGGCCATGGATCTTCTACATCAACGTGCCGGTCGGGGCGTTCATCCTGCTGACCCTCAGTCAGGTCCTGCATGGCCGGGACAACCCGACCCGCAAACTGCCAGTGGATGTGATCGGCTTGTTGTTGCTGATGGTCGCGGTCGGTTCGCTGCAGATTCTCCTCGACAAGGGCCAGGACCTGGACTGGTTCGCCTCCACGCCGATCCGCGTACTCGCGGCGGTGGCGGTGCTGGGTTTTGCGTCATTGATCAGCTGGGAACTGACCGAGCAGCATCCGATTCTCGATCTGCGCCTGTTCAAGGAGCGCAACTACGCCATCGGCACCCTGTGCGTGACCCTGGGTTTCTCCCTGTACTTCGCCTCGCTGGTGCTGGTGCCACTGTGGCTACAGACCGAGATGGGCTACACCGCGACCTGGGCCGGGATCGCCACCGCGCCCCTGGGGATCGCCGGGGTGGTGCTGGCGCCCTTCATCGGGCGGCTGATGCAGCACCTGGATGCGCGGATGCTGGCGAGCATGGCCTTCATCTGCTGGATCGGCGCCTCGTTGTGGCGCATGGGCTTCGAGACCGGCCTGGACATTCAGTTCATCGGTTGGAACTCGGTGCTGATGGGCGCCGGCACGGCCTTCCTGTTCACGCCGCTGGTGGCCATTTCGCTGTCGCGCCTGCCACCGGAAAAGATCCCCGCGGCCCTCGGCTTGCAGAACGCCCTGCGCATGACCGGCGCCAGCTTCGCCGTATCCCTCGGCCCGGCGTTCTGGGATCACCGGGCCCGCGGCCACCAGGTCGACCTGGCCGAACGCATGAGCCCTTTCGATCACTGGAGCGGGCAGGCCCGGGCCAACCTCGACAGCCTCGGCCTGTCACCCGAGGGCGCCCTGGAATGGCTAGGCCGGGCCATCGATCGCCAGGCCCACATGTTGGCGCTCAA
The DNA here is from genome assembly GCF_001705995.2 of Pseudomonas sp. BIOMIG1BAC. Taxonomy (NCBI): domain Bacteria; kingdom Pseudomonadati; phylum Pseudomonadota; class Gammaproteobacteria; order Pseudomonadales; family Pseudomonadaceae; genus Pseudomonas; species Pseudomonas sp. BIOMIG1BAC. Next base: position 6,109,684 of record NZ_CP049045.1, read on the forward strand.
CGACTTCTCGCTGGCCAGCGCATGGCTGTTCTTCGCCGTGCTCAGCATCGTCTGGCTGGCTCATTCACCCAAGGCGAAAGCCAAGTAGATCCGGAGTATTCATGTTCCTGCGTAAAAAAATGAAATACGACCTCGAAGTCACCGCCCTCCATGACCTCACCCCCCTGGTACGGCGCGTCACCTTCAGGGGCGAGCTGTTCGGCGACGACCTGGAGTGCCAGCCGGCCCAATGGCTGAAGCTGTTCCTGCCCAATGGCGGCACCCCCGCCAGTCGTGCCTACACCATCCGCCGGCATCACCGGCATTCGTCCAGCGTCGATATCGACTTCGTCCGCCATGGCCATGGCCCGGCCGGACGCTGGGCGGAGCAGGCCCGGGTCGGCGACTGGATCGGCTGTTCGGCATTGCGTGGTGGTTTCCAGCCCCAGGAAGAGGCCGAATGGTTGCTGCTGGCTGCCGATGAAACCGGCACCCCGGCGGTGATGAGCATCCTCGAGAGCCTGGCCCCCGGCGACCGCGCGGTGGTGGTGCTGGAAGCGGCGAGCATGACCGAGCTGCAGGCCATGGACACCCTGGCCACGGTCAACTACGAATGGATGTTCCGCGACGAGCATCCGCACGCCACCAACCTGCTGCTCGAAGGCATCGACAAGCTCCAGTTGCCTTCGGGGGTCGGGCAGTTCTGGATCGCCGCCGAAGCCCAGGCGATCAACGAAGTCCGCGACTACCTCACCGACGCCTGTTCGATCCAGCGCCGCCTGGTACGCAGCAAGGGCTACTGGATGCGCGGCGTCGCCGACCACCGCGACCGCGACTGAAGCGCCCTCCTGCCACTCTCCTGGGCCGCGACGTCCAGTCGTGGGCCCGGCGCCGAGCCGGGCCCCAGGTCCTAGTCGATCCGCGGGTGCTGCTGCACCAGGTTCTTGCGCTTGGCCTCGAGCTCGGCGATCTGCGTATCGATGTCTTCGATCTTCTGCTCGATGTTGTCGTGGTGCTCCTGGAGCAACTCCCGGGCCTCCTCGATATCGGCCGCCGCCGGGGCCGCGCCACGCAATGGCTTGTTGGCCGTCTCGCGCATGGAAATACCGGTGATCAAGCCGATCACCGCGATCACCATCAGGTAGTAGGCCGGCATGTACAGGTTCTCGGTGGTTTCCACCAGCCAGGCGGCGATCGTCGGGGTCAGGCCGGCGATCAGCACCGAGATGTTGAAGGCGCTGGCCAGGGCGCTGTAGCGGATGCGCGTGGGGAACATCGCCGGCAACGTGGAGGCCATCACGCCGATGAAGAAGTTGAGCAACACGGCCAGGATCAACAGGCCGGCGAAGATCACCCCCAGTACCCCGCTGTTGATCAGCATGAAAGCCGGGATGGCCAGCACGAACAGGCCGACGCTGCCGAAGATGATGAAGGGCCGGCGCCCGACCTTGTCGCTCATGAAGCCGATCAGCGGTTGCACGAACAGCATGCCGACCATGATCGCGATAATGATCAGCACCCCGTGGTCTTCGCTGTAGTGCAGGTTGTGCGACAGGTAGCTGGGCATGTAGGTCAGCAGCATGTAGTAGGTGACGTTGGTCGCCACCACCACGCCGACACAGGTCACCAGGCTGCGCCAGTGCTGGGTTGCCACTTCCTTGAACGACACCGCCGGGCCCGAAGCCAGGCCTTCGCGGTCACCTTGCTCGAGCTTCTCGACATGCTGCTGGAAGGCCGGGGTCTCCTCCAGGGCATGGCGCAGGTAGAGGCCAATGAGGCCCAGCGGCAAGGCCAGGAAGAACGGCAGGCGCCAGCCCCATTCGAGGAACTTCTCTTCACCCAGGATGGTGGAGATCAGTACCACCAGACCCGCGCCGAGGACGAAGCCGGCGATCGAGCCGAAGTCCAGCCAGCTGCCGAGGAACCCGCGCTTGCGGTCCGGGGCGTATTCGGCGACGAAGATCGAGGCGCCGGTGTACTCCCCGCCCACGGAAAAGCCCTGGGCCATCTTGGCCAGCAACAACAGGATCGGCGCCCAGATGCCGATCGAGGCATAGGACGGGATCAGGCCGATGGCGAAGGTGCTCAGGGACATGATCACGATGGTCGCCGCCAGGACCTTCTGCCGTCCGTAGCGGTCGCCCAGGACCCCGAAGAACAACCCGCCCAGGGGGCGGATCAGGAAGGGCACGGAGAAGGTCGCCAGGGCAGCGATCATCTGCACGCTGGGGCTGGCATTGGGGAAAAACACCTTGCCCAGCGCATAGGCGACGAAACCATAGACACCAAAGTCGAACCACTCCATGGCATTGCCCAGCGCGGCGGCGGTGATCGCCTTGCGCATCTTGGCGTCGTCGACGATGGTGATGTCCTTCAAGCCGATCGGCTTGACCCTTTTCTTGCGCGACTTCATAGCAGTTTCCCTATGGCTGGACTGTGCTCATGCATACCTTTGCCCCGGGCCCGGATGGTGGCAGGTACGAGCGGACAGCGAGATGACCAGTGTTCTACCGGCCGGGGCTCCATGCCATCAGATAGCCAGGAATCCGAAAAAATTCACTGTTCATGGCAATTGGCGATTTGTTCGTCCCCTGGCGCCTGCTGGCACACCGTACGACAAGAGCGCCTTGCGCTTTCCATCCCTAGGGCTTTAGTGCTATTGAAAACGCCGATCAGGCTGTTCGACAGTGACCCAGTCGACGGCAGGCTGGAACTCCCGGTGCTGCCCATCCACTAATTTCGGTCGCCGCAACCCCAGTACCCAGTCATGGCCTCGTGCCGATAAGGACATCCAATGAAAACTCTAAAAAGCCTGCGTTCCTTGGCGATCCTGGCCCCCGCCAGCTTGTTGGCCGCCTGCGCATCGATTGGCGGCCCTGCCAGCCCCGCGCAAAAGAACCCTACCAGCCAACTGCTGGACATGCTCGACCAGGCCACCCGCGAAGGCATGTCCGTGGTGCTGGTGCCGACGCTGATGCCCAACAAGAGCGTGACCGATCTTTCCAGCTATTCGCACCGGGTCATCTTCAAGAACAAGGACATGCCCGGCATCGCCTACATGCAGGCCTTCGCCAACAACGACCTGGAGAAGATCAAGGACGCCGTCTACCTGTGGGACTTCCTCGAGGTCAACATCATCCCGCCGGGGACCTACCTGTTGTCCGGCGGGATCGACTACAAGATCGACAGCACCCTGGCCGACATCAAGGCGCCCAAGGGCCAGCCGGGGGCCACGCCCTTGGGCGCGGTGAACCTGTCCGCCGTGCTGTATCGCCGGTTCGTCAAGGAAGAGTATTGGCGTGATGCCTCCTATGCCGACAGGACCTACTCCCAGAACGTCTGCAGCGCCGTGCACATGGCGTCCGGCCAATGCGTGAGCTGGTCACAACAGAACTACACCCAGCGCGAGCAGGTCTCCCAGGGCGGTTGGACCGAAGGCACGAAGATCCAGGACGTCCAGTCCATCAAACTGCAAGCGCAGATACCCGACGCCTATGCCCCGCTGGCCTTCACCATCAAGCCGGGCCAGATCCTGCTCAGCGACCGCTTCCACCTGAAGACTCCGGGCGTGCACTACGACCCGAAAACCTGCAAGGCCGTGGACACGCAAAACATCAAGTGCGCCCTGCGGGACATCCAGGTCTACATGCGACCCGCGCCCATGGAGTTTACGCAGAAGTTCATCGATCACGAGCAACCGAAACTCTCCGAGACAGGCCGCCAGGTGCTGGCGCGCATCCAGCCGATGAAGACCCAGGTACTGGGTGAGAAAGGCATGGAGGACCTGGTGTGGGGCCTGCCAGTCAGCCTTAAGAAACCAGGCAAGTAGACCCGTCGCCGCACCGCACCCGGCCTAGGGAACCGGCTCGCCATCGGGCCGGAACTCCACCGTTGCCCCTGCGGCCTGCAGTTGCTCCTGCAGCGCCAGCAGGCGTATGCGCAAGCCACTGCCGACCAGGATTTCGTCCAGCTGCGCCAATGCCAGGGCCTGTGCCAGGGGTACATCGAGCGCGGCGCGGAAAATCTTCACCACCTTGATCTTCTGCGGGCCGATGCCGGTGATGAGCAATTGGCCGCATTGGTAGAGGCTCTGGTCCAGCACTGGCTGCTCGACGTCCGGCTCTGCTGGCTGGTCGCACTCGCTGCGTTGCCGATGGACTTCGCGCCACAGCTCAAGGGCCAGGTCGGTTTCATTCTCGATCAAGTGCAGGGCTTGCGGACTTGCCGGGGCCAGATCGTGCAATGCCGACAACAACTGGGCGAAACCCTGGAGGCTGGGGGCGATCATCGTCGCCTCCCAACGACCCGCTCCATGCCGGGCAAAGTACACGGGAAAGCCCGCGGCCTGCTCATGGATATCGATGAAAAACGGATCGTCGAAGTAGTTCCTGGCGATCACGTACCAGCCCGGCTGCCAGGCGCCGCAGCTAGAGGCGACAAGGCTTTCGCCGGTCAGGCCATGGGAGCGATAGCCGATCTGGAAGCGCGCCCACTCGTCTAGCGTCGGATAGCTATCCGGCAACTCGAGGTCGCCGGTGACGATGGCAGCGGCAATGAACTCTGCGACCTCGCCCGGCATGGGGTCAGGGAGGTGGTCCTGGTCGGTGCTGGACATACGGCGGATCATCCTGGCGGGTATGGGCGCAGGGCCTGGAGTGCAGGCACCATCATCTGGACAGGTGCCTGGCCTGGGTTTCATCGAAGCCCTCGGGCGCCAAGTCCTTCATCACAAGATTCATGTGGAAGACCCGGTGCTGGTCTTTCGACCAGGCGCCATGAACATGCCGCCAGGTCGCAAAGTCGGCCCGCGCCAGTTTTCTCTCGGCGAAATAGAGGTTCTTGCCATCACCCGAAAACTCCTCGGTGAGGATTCGCCATTGTGCGGCGAGCACGCCCTTGAGCGGCTTGCCATCGTAGTAGACGGCCTCGCCATCACAGGCATACAGGTCGTTCTCGGCAATGACCCGCAAGTCCATGCACCGTGGGTTGCCGCTCATCTTCCGGCCGTAGTACCAGGCGCTGTGGTCGTCGGCGCCGTAACTGCCGCCCACATGGCGAAAGCTGCCGGGATCGACGTCCCGCAGGGCCTTGAACGAGGTTTCATATTCGAAGTAGACATGCTGCCGGTCCAGCCAATACAGGCCGACTCGGCGAAAGCTGTCGCGGTCTATTTTCGGCAAACGGCTCCAGGCGTGGTAAATGCAGGAAGCATCCCGGCCCAGGAAATACTGCTCCTCGCAGAACTCGAATGTCTGCGGATCAGCGGCCGCCAACTTGCGCCCTTGATGCCAGACCTTGCCCTCGCGGATGGCCCAGTATTCGATCCCGTAGGCACCGACGAATTGATGCTCGGGTAGTGCGGCCAGCTTTTTCCATGTCATCGAAGCGATCCCTGGTGCGAAATGAGGGCGAGGCTACGCCATCTGCCCTCGGGGTTGCCAGCGCTAGGCAGGCGCAGGCGAATGCGGATGGCCCTACAGCCTTGCGGGTGCCTGATCTCAATCCGCTTTCAACTGCACCCAGAGCTTGCCAAGAACCTTTTGCAGCAGCGCGCATTCATCCTCGTCCAGGCTGCTGGTCAGGGATTCGCACATCCCCCAGAACACCGGCAAGGACCGCTCCAGTAACTCACGCCCCTGCTCGGTCAACTCCAGGGCGAAGCTGCGCCGGTCCTCGGTACTCAAGCGACGCCTGAGCAGGTCGCGCTTCTCCAGCCAATCCAGCAGGCCAGTCACCGTCGAACGGGTCACGCCAAAGTAATCGGCGATGTAGGACGGCGTAACCGCCTGGCTTTCTATCAGGCCCCGCTCGGCCAGGCCGAAGAACATCAGCAGGTCGAACTTGCTTTCCGATAGCCCGAACGGCGCCAGGCTGGCATTGGCGCGTTGCTCGATGTCATCGCACAGCCAGAGCATCAGCAGGCCCAATCCGGCCCGGGATCGATCGGTCGCGCCTTCGGCGGTATCGCGCATCAGGGCGAGGTGTGGACGGGTCGCGGCGGATGCGGCGAAAGATTTTCCGGAGCCTTGCTCGGGACTGGTGACAGGCTTGGATGCAGGTGGTTTTGAGCGGGACATGGGCGACATGGGTCAATGAGGAGGTTGCCAATCATACCAAGGGGAAATAGTATTTTATCCGTATAGTACGCAACACGTATTATATTTCGATATTGCTATCACGCCCCTTCCCGGGGCCAGCGCGTGCAAACCAACAAGGAAAACGCAATGTCCGTGAAAGTTGTTGAGCTTCACCACGTAGGCTTCGGCGTGAACAACGCCCAGGCCGATGCCATGCTGGACTTCTACCGTGATGTCCTTTCACTGCCCCAGGACCCGGCCCGCTGGAAGATCCCGGGTATCTACGGCTCGTGGTTCAACCTGCCCAATGGCACCCAGTTGCACATCCTCGGGTGCGATGGCGTTTCGCAATACGCCAAGCGCCCTGACCAGGACCCGGTCTCCAACCACTTCGCGCTTGCGGTGGAGGATGTGCTGGCAGCCGAGAAGGTGCTCGTGGAGCGGGGTATCGAGTACTTCACCCTCGACAATGTGGCCTCGCCCTCCTTGAAACAGCTGTTCCTGCGCGATCCGGCCGGCAACCTGATCGAGTTGCACCAGGCCAGCGAGCGGCGCCCTGGCGTCGACTCGGCCAACCAGGACAAGCCCCCCACCGCCAATCGTTGAAACCGTTCAGGACATAGCCATGTATTTTGATATGAAGGCGCTGAGCCCGGAGCAGCGCAGCAACCTGGTGCATTCCACCGTGATCCCTCGCCCCATCGCCTGGGTCAGTTCCTGCGATGGATCGGGGGCGGTCAATGTCGCGCCGTTTTCCTTTTTCAACGTGATGTCGGGAGACCCACCGCTGCTGTGCCTGTGCATCGGCTCGCGCTCGGGAGAACCCAAGGACACCGCGCGCAACATCATCGAGCGTGGAGAGTTCGTGGTTAACCTGGTCTCGGCCCCGATGGCCGGGCGCATGACCGTCACCTCCATCGATTTCGATGCTCAGGTCAACGAGGCCCTCGAGGCCGGCCTGCAGATGCTGCCCGGCCAGCAAGTGAGCGTTCCACGCATCGCCTCGAGCCCTTGCTCGATGGAGTGCCGTGTTCGCCAACTGATCGACATCGACGGCGTGCGCACCTTCATCCTCGCCGACATCGTCGGTACGCACCTGTGCGAGGAAGCGATCGTCGACGTGACCCGCATGTTCATCGACCCGACCTCCATGGCCCTGATCGGCCGGCTGCACAGTCCCGGCTGGTACTGCGAAGTGTCTGCGGATTTCCAGATGCCGACTCCAACGCCACAAGCCTGGCAGTCCTTGAAGGCCCAGGGCCGCGAGCAGGAACTGCTGGCATGGCGGGAGCCCTCCACCTCGCAAACAGGCGCAAAAGAACGATGCTGAATGCCCATGAAATACAGGAATGCGCCAATCGCCTGGATGCCGCCGAACGCTCGCGCGAACAGATTCGCCAGCTCTCCCTCACCCATCCGGACATGACCATCGCCGATGCCTACGCCATCCAGCGTGCCTGGGTCGAGACGAAACTGGGTCGTGGCCGGAGGATCATCGGGCACAAGTGTTGCCGCTGACCGAAAACTGACCCAGTAAAGGCTGTTCTGCCGACTGAAAACTGACCCAGGTGTTCAACTGCTTCTGCTCACTTTTCGAGCAGGAGAACACAGGGTGATCAGCATGGAAATGTTGGGAAAAATCCGGCGGATGTACTTCCGCGACAAGCTCTCGCTGCATCAGATAGCCAAGCGTACCGGACTGTCGAGAAACACCATTCGAAAATGGGTCAGAGCACCCGAAGCCACCCAGCCGGCGTACCAACGGTGCGCAACCTTCAACAAACTCAGTCCATTTCACGAGACGCTGGAGCAGGCGCTCAAGGCCGATTCGTTTCGGGCAAAGCACAACCGCAGGAGTGCCAAAGCACTCTTCGAACAGATCAAGGCCGAGGGGTACGACGGCGGCTACAGCCAACTCACCGCCTTTATACGCTCGTGGCGCGGCGAGCAAGGCAAGTCTTTACGAGCCTTTGTGCCGCTGACCTTTGCACTCGGGGAGGCCTTTCAATTCGACTGGAGCGAAGAAGGTCTGCTGATCGGCGGCCTGTTCCGACGCATCCAGGTCTCCCATATGAAGCTGTGCGCCAGTCGCGCATTTTGGTTGGTTGCGTATCCCAGCCAAGGCCACGAGATGTTGTTCGATGCCCATACCCGCTCGTTTGGCGCGTTAGGTGGGGTGCCGCGTCGCGGCATCTACGACAACATGAAGACCGCTGTCGACAAGGTCAACAAGGGTAAGGGCCGCACGGTCAATGCTCGGTTTGCCGTGATGTGTGCGCACTACCTGTTCGACCCGGACTTCTGCAACGTCGCTTCCGGCTGGGAAAAAGGCATCGTTGAAAAGAACGTCCAAGACAGCCGACGGCGCATCTGGCTCGATGCTCAAAACTGCATGTTCCACACCTTCGAGGAATTGAATGCCTGGCTCGGCCAACGCTGCCGTGCGCTCTGGGGCGAACTGCTGCACCCGCAGTACAACGGGCTGACCGTGGCGGACGTCCTGGAGCTGGAACGCGCTGAATTGATGCCGATGCCGACTGCCTTTGATGGCTACGTCGAGCGCACCGTACGGGTCTCCAGCACCTGCCTGATCAGCGTGGCGCGAAATCGCTATTCGGTGCCGTGTGAGCGGGTCGGCCAGTGGGTCAGCAGCCGTTTGTATCCTTCCCGGGTGGTGGTCATCGCCGATGAAACGACGATTGCCAGCCACGAGCGTCTGTTTGATCGAGATCAGGTCAGTTTTGACTGGCAGCATTACATCCCGCTTATCGAGCGCAAGCCTGGAGCGCTGCGCAATGGCGCTCCGTTTGCTGATCTGCCGAAGCCGTTGCAGCTGCTAAAACGCGGTCTGAGGCGTCACGCCAATGGTGATCGAGTCATGACGCAGGTACTGGCGGCTGTTCCCATCGCCGGGCTCGACGCCATATTGGTGGCTGTGGAGTTGGTACTTGAATCAGGCAGCTTGAGTGCTGAGCACATCCTGAATGTCCTGGCTCGACTGACATCGACAGCAGCCCCTCCGTCCGCCGAAACCAGCCTTCAACTCAAGATAGCGCCTGTCGCCAATACGGCACGCTACGACCGGCTCCGTACCACCGATGAGGAGACTCGCAATGCGTGATCTTATGGCGGAACTCAAAGAACTGCGTCTGCATGGCATGGCCAGCGCCTGGGAAGAACTAGCCTCGCAAGGAGAAGCTTCGACGGCATCCTCGAAATGGCTACTTGAGCATCTTCTCCAACAAGAACATGCGGATCGAGCGGTGCGCTCAGTGAACCACCAGATGAACATGGCCAAACTCCCCATGCATCGTGATTTGGCCGGCTTCGACTTCAGCGCTTCCAGCGCAGATGCCCGCCTGATCAGGGATCTGTCCAACCTGGAGTTCACCGATACCGCGCAGAATGTCGTGTTCATCGGCGGGCCTGGAACAGGCAAAACACACCTCGCCACCGCCTTGGCTGTGTCCGGGATCACGACGCATCACAAACGCGTGCGCTTCTACTCCACGGTGGATCTGGTCAATCTGCTGGAACGCGAAAAGTACGACGGCAAGACGGGCCGCATCGCTCAAGGGCTGCTACGAACAGACCTGGTGATACTCGATGAACTGGGGTATTTGCCCTTCAGCCAGAGCGGTGGTGCCCTGTTATTTCACCTGCTGTCCAAGCTGTACGAGCACACCAGCGTGGTGATCACCACCAACCTCAGCTTCTCGGAATGGTCGAGCGTGTTTGGTGACGCCAAGATGACAACGGCGTTGCTGGATCGGCTGACACACCACTGCCACATCGTCGAAACGGGCAACGAGTCCTACCGCCTGCAACACAGCAGCTTGGTCGCCCAGACGAAGATCATGTCACGTGAACGAAAGCGCAAAGACAATGATGGTGCCGAGGACGATGAGCTGTTTTGATCCGCACCAAAAATACCCTGCCGCATGCCCACATGCGGTGGGGGCTTAATGCCTCTTCCACCGGGACACGACTGCTAAGCTTATCCACAATTGCTGATGCCAAAATCAGCAATCCGCCCTGGGTCAATTTTCAATCGGCAGGGTGGGTCAGTTTTCAATCAGCGCCGACACTACTCCTGCAGTAAGCCTTAGGCCTTTCAGATTTTTCAGATCCAATGCAAAAAGCCATAGGGTTCCGCCCTATGGCTTTGTGCTTTGTGGAACGCGTAATTTTAGTCGGGTCGATAACAACTGTAGGCCGCGCAAGGATTGCAGCCGCCAACTGCGACGGCGAACGAGCTGCTCGCGTTGTATCCAGCGGGGCAACTGCAGGAGCCGGTATATGGATTTGAGCCGGCGCAACCACCAGACGCCCAGGAGGCAGTCCAAAACGAACCACCCCAGCGGTCTTTGCCGCCGGATCCTTTCCACACACCGGATTGGCAAAAAGGAAACTAATTAAACTTTGCACAAAGAGTCGAGATAAAGTTACCAGTCCCATAGAAAGGACTTGGTGTTTTTCCGGACGTGCGACCGGCACCGCCGCCTTTATCCATATCCCACCCTCCGATTGACCGCCATTGTCCTGGTGCTGACCCCGTGCAAACAGCCGCACAAGTCGCATCATCGGCAACATCGCCGCCAGCACTGATGTTGCAAAGGTCTGTAACCCCACCACCTCCGCTCGACCTCCACACACCGGATTGGCAATGCCCGGTTAGCTAAAGGCCGAACCAACCGAGCGTGTGGCTGCATCCCTACTAACACTCCTTCGCTAATAAAGTGTTAAACCACACTCCACAGCATAGAGTCATTGGTCACCAACGGATCAAGCATAATCACGTCGAGTTCATCGACTTCGTCTAGATATTGATCGGGTTGAGGGATCGGGCGCTTGTCCCGAATGGACAACATCAGCTGGCGTAGGAGAGCGTCTTGAGCACTCTGCAGAGCGGTCTCGTGACAGACCCCACGGCCCACGACATCGTCGAAATCAAGAAGCTGTATCTCAACGCCTGTCTCGCTAGGAATAACCCGAGCCGGGTACGGCACCAAATGCTTGATGATCAGTTGTTGACCTCGATGCTTATTACCTTCCAGCTTTTTCACCAACCGTGCCGCACGTAAATGCGTGTAGCGCTTGAGCATGGAAAGCGATTTGTGACCACTGATCGCTGCGACTTCCATGACGTCGAGGGTGCCTAGCTCGAAGAGTTTGGAACACGCCTCGTGACGTAAGTCATGAAAATGAAGGTCTTCTATCTCCAACCTGATCAACATGTATCTCCACGATGATTTCAGTCCATTCGACGTGTAACTGAACACGAAACCTTTGGTTTTTGGGCCTAAACGCACAAGTGCGTCCCGTGCTTTTTGACTGAGCGGGACGTCTCGCTTGGTTCCGTTCTTCGTCTCTGGCAGATGCGCAACACCGCTTTTAAAGTTAATGTGCTCCCAAGTCAGCTTCAAAATTTCACCTTGTCGCATGGCGGTCTCAAGAGCGAGAACTACGATCGAGTAGAGCTCTGGGTTTGGGTACTGGTGGCAATGTCGCAGGATCTTTCTCTCTTCGCGGGGTAGCAACCGCCTGTCCCTACCCGGCGGCGATTTCGGCTTTCTTACGTTCGCGACCGGATTCAATTCAGTAACTCCCCATTCAATGCGGGCGACATCGAACAGGTTACTCAGAAGTGACATTTCCAATCGCACTGTCGCAGCCGAGATTGTTTTTCCAGTTCTAGGATTCACCTGGATCAATCTCTGGTCACGGTAGGCCGCAATATCCGGACTGGCGATTTCATGCAACCGCTTTTGAGCGAGACTGCATCGGCCGATCTGATCGATGCGGTAGCTTTCCTGCACGTAGCCCTTTTTAAGGATGGAAACCTTCTCGCGATAACGCTGCAAGCCTTCGCTTAAGGTCAAATCACTGCTCATCTACACACTCCAACAGGGCCCCGGGCTGCATGGCCAAGTAGCTGACAGGAGTCGACCCTGCATGACCGAGGCTAAACGATGATTCGGCGGCGTCGTGCCACTCGTTGACCAATATCTAAGTGAAACCAACTATATATTTCCCCATGACACCCAGGTGCAAAGCTGGACAAACTCATGCTCGACCACGACGAGATGCAGACCATGACATTCTATGGGGTAGTGCTCACCATTTTGATCATCGCCACTGGACTTTTTACGGACACGCAGTATCAGACGCAGCGTGTTTCTGACTACGCGACACTGGATTCGCTGAGCCGCAGTTTTCTGGTTTACCGATCCGCAGCCGCCGAGTTCGCCCAGTCCAACCAGGGCTTCAGCGGAACACCTAACGATTCAGCACTCAATCTTCCTGCATGGTTTGTCAAACCGGTGGGTGTTGCGTCCTACATTACGGCAGGTACAACCTACACCTACTTCAACGGCGTCGCGCCCGCTGGCATGCCTTCGACACTGGTCGAGTTGACCCAGTCGACCGTCGTGGGAGTGAAGCGATCTGGGGTACTGATTTCACCGGTGAGCGGCGCTACAGGCATTACCATCCCTCCAGCCGTACCCGAAGGCGCAATCGTCGCCGTCAACTAAGCCGAATATAGGCGACTTGAAGGCGCTGGGTTGCATATACCTGACGCTATCAACATAATGCCAGCAACAAAGTTTCCACCCCGTTGGCTACTGGCGGTCATCAGTAGCGCCCGGTGATGCGGCTTGCCCTCATCACCAACCCAAAGCACGCATAGCTCCGGGAAGGGCGTGCGGACCTGGTCGAGGATCCTCCCTGTGTCTCCCTGTTCGAAGCCAGACACGCAGCCGTCTAACTCGTGAATAGCGAGTTCATAGGCACATAGGGTTCTCTTGAGGTTCGAAGCACCGTAGTCCAAGGGCCACACTGGTGTTGTGGCCTACACTTTTTAAAGCTCACACAAAGGGTAGCCTGATGATCTTGCGAAGGATCATCAGGCTACCCTTTGGTAGCTGCTTTTCCCTGCCGGTGGCCCGCCGGCGAAACGCAGGGCTCCTTTTGTGCGCGGATGCGTGCCTTATGTTTGCTGGCCTCAGCCACGATAATCGGCCAGGTGAAGAAAATGAGACGTTCAGATCACTGCCCAGGGATCGATGACGCTTCAACCTCTCACAGGTGGCACTCTTCTCTTTCTAAGTAACGCTCCTGACTACAGCCGAGGGTGACTGCTGACCCGGTTGCTCTTGGTCGCTTCTCCCTGCGATTGAATACTTGCGTCTGCCCGCCTGCCATTGCGCCTTCCTACCCCCCCCCCTGCTTGACAATCTCTTTTCAGTACCCCGAAGATAAGCACGTGTCCCGCTGACGTCGTCAGCAACATGCCCCGCAATCACGATCCTTCAGATTGCAACGCGTCCAACGCGCGGATCAGCCCCAAGTTCGCCAAGCACTCGGTAGCGCGAACGCATCCTCTCATGAGGGTGGAGTGCATCTTCCTCACCCACAACGGAAATCACCTTCCGTTTGGGATCAGGTGTTTTCCGTTGACCCCGTCAAAGGAGCTCACCGCCCCGCCATACTCTCAGCCAGTTGAACCGGCCATTTTTTTAAGCGAAAACGCCGCCCTATTGCCATACAGGCCAATAGACGACGCTCATTAACCTGCAAGGAACAACCCTATGGCACCGCATGACAATGCCTACAAGTTGATCTTTTCACATGCCGACATGGTACGCGACCTGCTGCAAGGGTTCGTACCTGAGGACTGGGTCAAGCGCCTCAACTTCAACACGCTGGAAAAGGTCGACGGCCAGTATGTGTCCGAAGATCTTCTCACCCGATCCAATGATGTCGTCTGGCGTTTGCGCCTAAATGATGGCGAATGGATCTACCTCTACGTTCTGCTCGAATTTCAGAGCCGCAATGACCACTGGATGGCCCTGCGTCTGATGACCTACATCGGTCTGCTGTATCAGAACTTGATTGCCCACCAACAACTCGATCCCGGTAACCGCCTTCCATCGATTTTCCCCATTGTGATCTACAACGGAGAACGTCGCTGGACTGCGCCCCTGGACCTCAGCCAGTTGATTACACCACCGTCAGGCTCACTTAGTGCCTACTCGCCGCAGTTACGCTATTTTTTGCTCGACGAAAAACGAGTGGCCAAACAGCCCCTGCCCCCAGATAACAATCTGGTCACAACCCTGGTCCGCCTGGAAAACAGCCAGCACCCCAAGGATGTGCAACGCAGCGTCGATCAACTGCTCCATCACCTACAAAGTCCTGCCCATGACAGCCTTCGACGCGCCTTTACCATTTGGATTCGGCGTATCATAATAAACAGAATCTCGTCAACAAACGATGTCATCCCTGAAACAGTGACCCTAGAGGAGATCAATACCATGCTGGAAGAACGTATGGGCCAATGGGCCAACGACTGGAAACAGCAAGGTCTTCAGCAAGGTCGCCTTGAAGGTCTTCAAGAAGGCCGTCAAGAAGGCCAAATCAAGCTCTTGACTCATCTGCTTGAACAGCGCTTCGGTGCTTTGCTGCCAGCTCACACGCAACGACTTGAAACAGCCTCTCAAGCCCAGCTCGATGCTTGGGGCAAGGCTGTATTGACCGCACAGAGTCTGGAGGAGTTTTTCTCCATTCACTGATCTGACCCTATGACGCCGCAGTACCCTTCGCCAGCCCCTCTACAGGGGCTGGCCTCATTTTGAGTCTTGACGCCAATCTGGCACCGAGACATTCTAGAACCGTGTACCGCTAACGTCGTTAGCGACATGCCCAGACAGTCAGGATCTTAAAGACTGCGACACGCAAGCCGTGCCTGATCCGCCCAAGACCGCTGAGCTTCTGGAAGCGCGGTCGGTCGACAAACGTCGATAGAAGCACCTGATGCAACTCACCTCGCGGGGAATCACTTCCCCGACAGGGCCTGTGTTTTCTCCGCATTCAACCTGCAGGAGATTCACTATGTCCAAACTCACTTATGGCCTCGGTTTCGCACTGGGCACTGTCACTCGGGAATTCCTGCGTGCGGTGACCAAACCCCGCGTAGCCAGCACAGCTGTCCACCCGCAAGCCACCCCACAGGGAGTGCTGCCACCGCCCTGCGTTCCAGATCACCTCCTGCGTGAGATGGATCATCAGCCAGCAATGGCTCGTAAAGGCGTCGACCTGAAACTTTGGTATGCAGCCAACACAAGAGCGGTCGAAAAGCCTGCTCGCAAACCACGTACGAAGGCACCAGCACGCTCAATGAGTACCGCAGCTTGCTGAATCAGTACCACTCTCCCCTGTACGGAGCCTTCCCTTTGGGAAGGTCTCCCTCAGAGTTTTTGAGCAAGGGGCTTGACAATTGATAACTGTATTTCCATGATCTGCACATGTATCGCTGACGTCGTCAGCAACATGCCCATGTAGTCTGGATCCGCAGGACTACGGTGCGGTTTTACCGCATTGATCCACTCCCAAGATCGCCATAGCTTCCGGTAGCGCGATCAGTCGACTTAGTCGATGGAAGCACCTTTCCCACCCATGACGGGCCTACCCCGTCAGGGCAGGCCTCTCAATTTTTTGGAGGTCTGATGAAAACCGAACTGGCTCTCTACCAAGCGTTGATCTCAATTAACGTCCCGGAACAGAAAGCTAACGCTGTCATTGAAGCTTTGGAGACCGACATGTTTTCACGTTTGGCTACCAAATCTGATATCGCAGCCCTTCGTACCGATCTTGTCGCTGAGTTGAAAACTGATATTTCTCAGCTCGAGGTCAAACTCACTATCCGTATGGGCGTCATGATGTCATTTACTGCCGGTGTAATTATTACCGCAGTGAAGCTCATGCTGCACTAACCAAAACCTTAGCTCTACCCACCCTCGCGGGGAATACTTTCCCCCAAGGGCGAAGTGTTTCTCCGCTTTCTGCTATTTCGAAATTGGAGAATCATCATGAGCACTACTCAAACCAACGAAGCCAAATTCTTCGACCTGCATACCACTGGTATTGGTTATCTCAACCGTATCCGTGAAGTGAAACCTCGCGGCAAAGGCAAGCCATTCATGGCTGTCGCCGTTGCTGCATTGCGCGGTTCATCTGATGACACCGAGTACTCCTACATCGATTGCAATGTCGTCGGCGCTGAGGCTGAAAAGCTGATTCGTCGTAGCCAAGCAGCGGTTGATGCAGGAAAGAAGGTCCTTGTGAACTTCCGTATTGGTGACATCTGGGCCGACTCGTTTACCTACGAAAAAGGCGATAAACAAGGCCAACCTGGCGCAAGCCTCAAGGGACGTCTGTTGTTTATCGGCTGGATCAAGGTAGATGGCGAAACAGTCTATCAAGCCAAACCGAAAGACTCTGCTGAGCCCCTTCCATCTCAGGAAGGTGACGCTGCAGGTGATTCGGATGATGGTCAACAACAGCCTGATGCTGAGCTTCGTCAATCTGCATGATTGAAATCAAGGCGCCCTCCGGGGTGCCTTTCACCACTTTCAATACCCGAAGGGAACACCTCCCTCCGGGCATGGTGATTTCCAAACTATGGAGACTCACCGTGATGCACAACACAGAACGCCTCAATATGGGCACGATATTTACACAAGCTCTCGATATACGCGTTGCTTATGCAAAGGCAGATATCTTTGGAGATGAAAGTACCAAATTTGAGTCTGAGATCGACGCTCATATTCTAGGCGCCGACGCGCACCGCGCCGGCCTTCCAGACGTACCCGGGCTGTTCGAGTCCGTTCCCGCGCTCTATCAAGCTTGGGATGAAGGAGTGAACTCGGCCGTGGCGGTTGGTCACGAGTTAATTAATGCAGGAGAAGACATGCAACTACAGACACCGAACCCGACACTCACTGCGTCGGATTTGGCATACGGGAAACTCGCGTTCGACGAATGCGGTATCAAGTACCCACTGCAAATACTGAAGAGCGCTGCAGGCTATTACATCGGAACCATTGAAGGGTTTGAACCCGTATCCAGGGAGTCCGAAGAATACTACCGCAGCGTAGATGCCGCGAAACAAGCTTTTGAACTCAACCTTTGGACACAACGCCGCGTGTGCTGGTCCTGACATAACGTAAACATACCTAACCGGGAAACCACTTCCCGGACGGGCCAGGTGGTTTCTCACACCTGGAGTTAAACATGCAAAACACCACTAGCCTCCTGTCGTCTGACCTGCTCAAGCTCCCGGTCGTTTTAACTCCGCGGGCCTGGCAAGAAGCTGTTCACATAGAGCACCCGCACGACGCAGCCGTTATCAGTAGCCGACTGGGCGATGTCGTCCTGGAGGCCTACAGAGAACTGCATATGCAGCCCGATTGCACCCAAATCCATTTCGGCCTCTATCGATTGCTGCCTGCCGGCGACAACCCTGATCGAGTCTGGTTGGACCTAAAACTTGACCGCATAGAATCGCCACCAGGTGTTTTCTATCTGTACATCTCACTCAAGGAAGAAACCCACACCTCCTGCCCATAAACCTTCCTCAACTCACTGCACCACCCCAAGCCCGACACTGTCGGGCTTTTTTCTTTGTCGCGATCGATGACTTCGCGGCTATATCCCAACGCAGTGTGGAGCTGCTCATGATCAACATCCCTGGCCAACTGGCCATCCGAACCATCAGCGGCCGCAACGGCGAGTTCAACGTCGGACGGCTTTCAACCTCAATCGGTGAATTCGTCATCAAAGACGCACTCCTCGATCAGTACGATGAAGGCAAGTACCGTGGCGACTTCCTCATCACGGAAATCCGTCCCTCGTACTACTCAACAGCAGGTCGGCTTGTGGTCGAGATTCGTGCAAAGCTCGAAAGCATGAGCCTCGACGACGTAGACAACTTGACGGCGGAGGACGCTGCCAAGCTCTCACCAAGCGAGCCTGATCCTATAGATGAAGAGCCGTCTTCAACTCAAACAAAGCCTGCGCGACAGCGCAAAACGCTGACCGCCACAGCGGCTGTAAGCAACGTCGACAAACCGTCATCACCAGAAGACGCACCCTTTGGGATGCCATTACCCAGCTCAACGAACAGCGCAGAGCAAGACGCAGCACTGTTTGGCACGATCTGGCCACTGGGCGATGCGGTCAAACTTGACACCACCGTTGACCGGCAGCGCTTACGTCAGCAATGCACTCGCCTCGGCGAGCTTGGCTATGTGCTGGACTTCAAACTTCAGGTCTGGACGCTATCCATTATCTAACCACCCAAACCCACCCTTGAGGGGCTCCCTCATGGGCGCTCCTTCACATATTCGGAGCATCACATGAACCCAATCTTCAATAATCTGACCACCGCGATCCTGGACAACATCGAGGATCAACTCGCCAACAACGAGGTGTCCACCGATGAGGAAATGTGGGACTTTTTCATAGAAGAACTTGACCTAACGGCTGAGCAAGCCGATGTCGCGGTTGCTCTTCGCCCTCATTACCTGGGACAGATATTCCTGGTAGGGCAAAGCCCGCTGTTTCAAGAAAAACCCGTCTCGTTCGACCCAAGGGACAAAGTGTTCAAACAACACTTGCCCATGATTAACCTAGCCCACGACGCGCTCAGTTCTGAGGAAATCAACGATCTAAGTGACGCTGTCGCTAACCAGATACAAGACATTTGGGACTACTGTCGAAATGAAGAAGGCACAGGAGAGAGGGTTGAGCGCCTTGAAGCGCTCAACACAAAACTCCACGCACTTCAGGCCCAGAGACGCTAAACACCTAGTTCCCGCAACGCATCACATACCCACGAGGGGCATTACCGCCTCTCAGGGCGGGATCCCCTCCATTCAGGAGGTTCATATGCCCAGCCCTACCCCACTCTTTGAGATCAAGGAGTGCCCTGACCTATACGTCGACGCCTGCGCGTGCGATGAACAACGCAACCTAGTGTTTCTATCCGCCTGGGGCCGTGACACGGCACTGCAGGAATTCCTGGCCAGGCTGACACTAGGTTCTGCCGAGAACGGTTTGGACACCTTTCACATCGTCGTCGACGGCCGGAGCCTTCCGGTCTTTCCTAACGTCGACTTGCTGGAAAAACGCACGACCCGGCAATTTCGCGGGACGCTGTTCGGCAGCCTAGTTCATCTATGGCTGTTTGACCGACGCTGTGCGCAGCCAGACCGAGCGAACCACTTCGCGTATGCCCTTCTTGAGCATGGGCACTCACATCACCAACGGCTCTGGCCGCTGATCATGGACACCTGCCCATTACCGCTCCTACCGCATTGGCATGAGCCGGTATTGGACGTGCTGACCCAACATCACATGTTGCAGCCCCTGCCAGGGACGTTTGGCGCAATCACGGCCTGGCGCTTGTCATTGCAACTGGACGTGCTTGAACCCGCTCTGGGTGACCTCATCCGCCAGGGGCAACTTTCTACCCACGCTCATTCTTGAGCCTTTGACCAAGGAGCCCGATCATGGCTTTGATGTTTCCGCGCCTAGCGCGCAACTTCGCCCGCAACGGCTATTACCCTACCGACGAAACGACACTGGAGCGGACACTGCAAGCACTGGCACCCTCCCCAACCGGCAAGATGCGGATCTTCGATCCTTGTGCCGGCGAAGGGGTTGCCCTGGCCGAAACCGCCCATTTTCTTGGGCGGGACCGCGCAGACACTTTCGCGGTTGAATACGACCAAGAACGTGCCGAGCATTGCAGAACGCTGCTGGATCGCGTGCTGCACAGCGACCTCATGGACACCATGATCAGTCGTCAGGCCTTCGGTCTACTCTGGCTCAACCCACCTTACGGCGATCTAGTCTCCGATCACTCTGGCGCTTCGCAGTACCAGGGCTCCGGCCGTCGACGCCTGGAGAAGATGTTCTATCAACGAGCACTTCCTTTGCTGCAGTACGGCGGGGTGCTGGTGTTCATCGTTCCGCACTATGTACTGGACGACGAACTGTGCAGTTGGTTGTGCAATCACTTCACTGAACTGCGGATTTATAGCGCAGCGGATCCGACCTTCAAACAGGTGGTGATCTTCGGTATTCGTATCCGGCGCCAGGACCTGGCTCGACCACGAGACATAGCACAAGTACGTGAGCGCCTACTGGCAATCGGCTCAGGCGTACAAAATGCTGAAGTGTTGCCAATCAGCTGGCCATTCGAGCCCTACAGGGTTCTGCCAGCCACCACTGACCTGGAACACTTCTACCGTATCAGCCTGGAGCCTGCACAGCTCAGCGATGAGGTCAAACGGCTTCGCGGCATGTGGCCCGACTTTACCCTGCACTTCGGTCAAACCGGCGTTCAACCGCGACCGCCTGTACGCGCGTTATCACGTTGGCACCTGGCTTTAGCGTTGGCTGCCGGCGCGATATCAGGCGTGGTGACCTCGAAAACCGGTCGTGTACTGGCGGTCAAGGGCGACACTTACAAAGATAAGGTCCGCAAGACTGAGTTCACCGAGGACCAGGATGGCAACGTCTCTGAGGTAAGGATTCTGACCGATCGTTTCGTGCCCATTATTCGGGCATGGGACATTACGCCAGACTCCATCCATCGGGGACGAGTGATCACCATCAGCTCATCGGCGGATCCACAGCCTGAAGCTGATGAACCCGCTGTATCGGTGACCGAAAGCACTGCCACTCAAGGGACCTTTGAACCTGGAAGCTTGGTACTGACCCAGTCTGTGCATCATCTGGTGGAGCATGGGTCTCTGGACCCTACACCCTACCTGCGCCGGCACTTTTCCGGCGACTGGGGGGAGTTACCCCAGGAGGACTGGAGCAGTAACCAGCGAGCCTTGACTACCGGAGAGCGTCTGTTCTCCAGCTATGACATCAGCGCCGGGGATGAAAACCGGCTATGGATCATCACCGAAGCCGACCGAAGCGTAACAACCTTGTTGCTGCCATCGGACTACTAACCCACTACCAGCCTGTAAGGCATTCCCTTAACCAACCCTCAGGGTATTCACCATACCCGTCAGGGTGTCGTGCATGCCCTGTTTCATCCTTTAGGAGAAACACCCATGAACGACCTCTCCCAAACCCCACTTGCACCTTTGGCCATCGGCCTGACCGAGTTCATCGACGAGTTCGGTGACGAGTTGCTGGACTCACTCAACCACTCCAATCCCCCGGTTTACACGGGTCTCATTAACTCAGCCCACCAGCAGGTAATGGACGGACTCAAACGTCAGCCATTCCCAGCACAGGCCGAGGTGGTGCAAGCCGTTGCCGCCTTGTTGCTGGATCGAAACGAGCAGGCGGCGGTTATCAACGCTGAGATGGGCACCGGTAAAACCATGATGGCCATCGCCGTGGCGGCCGTCATGCACAACGCTGGTTATCGTCGCACTATGGTCGTTTCACCTCCGCACCTGGTCTACAAGTGGCGGCGGGAGATTCTCGAAACCATCCCGGACGCTCGCGTCTGGGTTCTCAATGGACCTGACACCCTGGTCAAGTTGCTCAAGCTGCGCGACCAACTGGGAGAGCCTCATGATGGACGGCAAGAGTTCTTCATCCTCGGGCGCGTGCGCATGCGGATGGGATTTCATTGGCGCTCGGTGTGCTGGCCTCGTCGCTCAGGCGGCGGGCAGCACCTTGCCAGCTGTCCAGACTGCGGGCGCCTACTGGAAGACCCAGACGGCAACCGGATCACCGTCGAAGAATTTCACCAAGAAGAACGCCGCCGAAGCTGTCCTCACTGCCACGGCCAACTCTGGACGCTGATGCGCCCTGGCAAGGCTGAAAACGGCACCCGCCGGGCAACCATACTGAAGTCAATGTGCCGGATTCCGACCATTGGCCCAGTACGCGCTGACCGATTATTGAACGACTTCGGGGAGGATTTTCTCGCCTCGATGCTGATCGATAATGTCAGTGAGTTCATCAACTTGATGGATGCTAAAGGCAACTTCATCTTCAGCGACCGCCAGGCCAAGCGCATGGAGCGCGCTATGGCCAACATCGAGTTTGGTTTTGGTGAAGGCGGGTACCAACCCACGGAGTTCATCAAGCGCTACTTGCCTGATGGGTATTTCGACCTGCTGGTGGTGGACGAAGGACATGAGTATAAAAACAGTGGTTCGGCCCAAGGCCAGGCCATGGGCGTACTGGCAGCTAAAGCACGCAAATGCGTGTTGCTGACCGGCACGCTCATGGGCGGCTACGCCGACGACTTGTTTTATCTTTTGTTCAGAATCCTTACCCGTCGCATGATCGAGGACGGTTATCGACCAAACGCACGTGGCAGCATGGCCCCAGCGGCCATGTCGTTCATGCGCGACCACGGCGTGTTGAAGGACATCTACACTGAGCGGGATAACGAGTCACACAAAACCGCCAAGGGCAAAAAGCTCTCAGTGCGAACGGTAAAAGCCCCAGGCTTTGGCCCAAAAGGCATTCACCGTTTCGTACTGCCATTCACAGTGTTTCTGAAACTCAAAGATATCGGTGGCAACGTGTTACCGGCGTACCAGGAAGAGTTCATCGACATCGCCATGTCTGCAGAACAGGCTTTGGCCTATCAACAATTGGCGGGAAAACTGACTCAGGAGCTTCGCCAGGCACTGGCACGCCGGGATACGACTCTTCTGGGGGTCGTACTCAACGTGTTGTTGGCTTGGCCGGACTGCTGCTTTCGACCCGAGATCGTAAAACACCCACGTAGCAAGGATACGCTGGCCTTCGTGCCGTCGATCTTTGCAGATGAACAACGCATGCCCAAGGAGCAGGCGCTACTCGATCTGTGTCTCACGGAAAAAGCCAAAGGCCGCAAGGTCCTGGCCTATACCGTGTACAGCGGCACTCGTGATACCACTTCACGCCTGAAACGGTTGCTGGAACAGGCCGGTTTGAAGGTGGCGGTGCTGAGGGCGTCAGTCGATACTGCCAGGCGTGAGGATTGGATTCTGGACCAGGTAGATCGTGGGGTCGACGTACTGATCACCAATCCGGAGTTGGTGAAAACCGGACTGGATCTGCTCGATTTTCCGACCATCGCGTTCCTGCAGACGGGGTACAACGTGTACACCCTACAACAGGCAGCTCGACGGTCATGGCGGATTGGGCAGAAACATCCTGTACGGGTAATTTTCTTTGGCTATGCCGGCAGCTCGCAGATTACCTGCCTGCAGCTGATGGCCAAGAAGATCGCCGTGGCTCAAAGCACGTCAGGAGATGTTCCAGAATCTGGCCTCGATTCGTTGAACCAGGATGGAGACTCGGTTGAAATGGCACTCGCAAGGCAACTGATTGCAACATGATTTGATGGCCACCTTCGGGTGGCCATTTACATGGTGAGCTAAAAAATTAGCTACATTGTGGGGGGGGGCCAAAGCTGTGACGTGGAGACACGAGCCCTAGCCTATAAAGAAATCGACCTAACGCTGAATAACAATTTTTAGTTCTAATGCGTTGTCATGGCCACTACAATGCCACCCCACTATGGACGTGATCATGGACGCGCAGATGCAATTCCGAAAAAGTATAAACGCATTACGGGCACTGGCGGTCATATCCGTAGTGCTTTTCCACTTCAAGATTAGCGGATTCGATGGAGGGTTTGTAGGGGTCGATATTTTCTTTGTCATCTCCGGCTTCTTGATGACAGGAATTATCTGCAATGGCCTACAAAAGCAGAACTTCTCACTCCTCGGATTTTATGCATCCAGAGCTCGCAGAATCATCCCGGCACTCTTGACGCTATGTGTGGCGTTGCTAATTTTCGGCTTTGTTTACCTGCCCTTGGATGACTATCGGGATGCCATCAAGACTATCAAAAGCAGTTTACTTTTCAGTTCCAACTTCATGTTCGCCAAGGGCGGGAGCTACTTTGACGCACCATTGTACGAAAATTGGCTGCTGCACACTTGGTCTTTGTCGGTCGAATGGCAGTTCTACATGCTCTACCCAGTAGTACTAATGGGGCTCTACAAGTTTTTGGGCATTCAGAAAACCAAAGCCTCGTTGGTATTGTTGGCCTTAGGATCTCTCGGCGCATCTGTCTATTTCACCAATACCAATCCCGTTTTTGCGTTCTATATGCTGCCTACACGCGCTTGGGAGCTTATTGTCGGAGGACTGGTATTCCTATTCCCTCTGCAAATTAGCAAGCGAACGGGTTATGTTGTTGAAGGGGTAGGACTGACCGCTATTCTCGTGAGTATATTCTGTTTATCGGAACAGGATCTTTGGCCAGGATATCTAGCCCTGCTACCTGTACTAGGTACTGCATTGGTGATTTTTGCCAATACCCAGTCAACCTTCAGCAACAGTAGTACTTTGCAGTTTTCTGGAACAATCTCGTACTCTGTGTATCTGTGGCATTGGCCTCTAGTGGTGTTTCTCTACGCATGCGGACTGCTGAATAGCTGGCCACATGTCTGGACAGCAATTGCTCTTTCTTTTTTGCTGGGAGCCCTGTCCTTCTACCTCATTGAATCAAAGACAAAGAAGATCACTTCCACACGCCGAGCCATTTTAAAATATGCTTCACTAGTAGTGGGTACCGTTGGCCTATCAGCCATCACAGCCTCCGTCGTAAAAGACTACCCTGGCACTAGGTTTGCGTACGTTGACTTAGGTCAGCCAGAATACACCAGCAAGCTTTACACACAAGAATGCTACCCGAACACTTACGGAGCAGCCGATTGCAAACTGGGATCAGGAGACGTCTCCGTCATTTTATTCGGCGACAGTCACGCCCAGTCGACTGCTGCGGCAATCCAGGTGGAAAACAAGCAAGCGGCCTTATCCTGGGCTCGTGGTGGTTGCCCAACCCTGCAGCACTTTGAAATGCATGACAAAGAACTAGAAAATAAATGTCAAGGATTTAACAATGAAAAACTGGAAGCACTGAAAAAATACTTACCAGGGCATCCCCGTCGTACTGTTTAGCCGAGCGTCTATGTATATGGATTCGAGCAGGGGAAACAGCTATAAAATTTACTTCCCCGGCCAGAAAGCTCTTACGGGACAGTCATTTGCAGAAACCTACACTGCCGAATACACCAAAACCGTATGTGCAATTGCCGAAAACCATCCGCTTTATATCGTCAAGCCAATTCCCGAAATGCCATTCAGCGTCTACAAAGGCCTCAATCTGCACAAGCGAATCTTCCAACACACTTCAGAAATATCGATTTCATTAGCAGGGTATGAGAAACGTAATCGAGTTGCCATCAATGCAATTGAGGCTGCAGCCAAACAGTGCAATGCAAAGGTAATTGATCCTACGCCGTACTTGTGTCCGAACGGTCAATGCATGGGTTCAAAGAATGGAGTGCCGTTGTACTTTGACGACAACCATCTCGTGGACTCGGGTAACGAGCAACTCAAGGGGCTGTTCAGTGAGGTCATGGAGTAAACGTACCTTCGATACGGACCTGACCTAAAAAGCATACGTCCTGGAAAACCTATTTCCTGCTGCACCTAACAGACAGGTTTGAGAGGGTGTCTTCGCTTTCGCGCGAGGACGCCCATGAACCTACCACGACCTACCCGGACCACTGTGATTCTCAGCCTCTGCCTCGCCGTCCTGGCAGGGATGCTGGGCTATGAACATCACCAGCTTTCCACTCTCAGCAATGGCCTAGCCGCCACCGCTGACAAAGACTCACTCGATGCGATGTTGGCACGTTTGGGCAAAGTCGATGAACGGCTCGATACGGTAGACGGCAAGCACCTGGTGACCAACGAGGACTTCCGCTCCGGACAGCAGGCGCTGTCCAATCGGATCGATGCCGTACAGGCCTATGCAAAACAAGCGACCGAGTCGGTACACGAACTCTCTCGTGATGCCGCATCGTCTGGCGAGTTAATGGTACTAAAGGCCAATGTCGAAACGGTTGAAAACCGCCTTCACGAACTGAGTCAAGCTCAGATCAAACAGCCTCCTGCCGTTGCACCCAGACCGAAGCCAGTTGTTCGCAAACCTCCTCCAGCACCAAAGCCCAGTTCCAGTGCCGTTACCTCGCAGACGCCTCCCTTCACCATCGTCGGTATCGAGTACCGAGGCGGTGAACGTTTTTTGTCCGTGGCCCCGCCTGGCAGCACGCAGTTAAACCAGATCTACCTAATCCGACCGGGTGATGCCGTGGCGGGTACGGCCTGGCGCCTTAATGCTTTGGACGGCAAATCCGCACGTTTCGAGGTGGCCGGAACGCCGCAAACCATAACCGTCGCGCAATAGGATAAATTTTATGTATTTCCCTACCAGTATCTCGAAAAAAAAGATATCTACGAGCGCTGTACGAATTATCGCAGGCTTGGCCACCTTAGCGCTGGCCTATGGCTGTCAGGCTGCTACTGAACACTCAGCGTCCATTACAAACTCTCAGGACACAGGACTTGGCATTCAGAACCCCCAAGGCGCCAGACAAACAGAACTCGCCCACGAGTGGGGACTAACACCCCAAGAGTGGAGCCGCTACAAAACAGTGATGGAAGGTCCCCGCGGCATCTATTCCCCAGGACTGGATCCTCTGACTGCACTGGGTATCGAAGCTAAATCAGCGGAAGAACGCCGACGCTACGCAGAACTGCAAGTGCAAGCCGAACGGCAACGTATCGACAAAGAACTGGCTTATCAAAAAGCCTACGACCAAGCATTTGCTCGCCTCTACCCCAATGAAAAAGTCATCCAAATTTCGTCAGAGCCGTCATCTCTTACGAGTTCTGGCGCGGTAACAGCTCTCAAAGGCTCCGGTCGATTAGCCGTTTTCGTTCAAGACAACTGCACCGCTTGTATCGCGCGTGTCAGCGATCTTCAGGCCCAAAAACAAGCCTTTGACCTGTACTACGTCGGCAGCCAAGGTGACGACGAAAAGATCCGCCGCTGGGCCATTCTCGCGGGTGTCGAACCGACCAGTGTACGCAACCGTCAGATCACGTTGAATCATGACGCTGGCCGCTGGCTTGGCCTTGGACTCGGTGGCGAGCTGCCCGCAGTGGTGCGCGAGGTGAACGGACAATGGCAGCGTCAGTAGTTCGCGCAGTTCTGACCAGCGGTCTTCTGCTCAGCGCGGCACTTGCCAGCGCAGCGGAAGTACCGCCTCCGGCATATCAATTGATTGCCTTGCCTGCCGGCGTTCCGTCCGAAGTGCTGTATTCCGTCGCACTGCAGGAAAGCGGTACCCGGCTTCGTGGCCAACTCGTGCCCTGGCCTTGGACATTAAATGTCGCCGGCGCCGGTTACCGCTTTGCAACCCGTAACGATGCTTGCAAAGCGCTGATGATTGCCATTCAAACCGCTGGACCCAGCCGGGTAGACGTCGGGCTGGGACAAACCAACATAGGCGCGAACGGCCACCGCTATAGCTCACCCTGCGAAGGGCTGGATCCCTACAAGAATCTCTCGGTTACCGCCCAGATCCTGGCAGAGCAAAAATCCAAGGGTGGTGACTGGATCACGGCCGCTGGCCGCTACCACCGCCCGGCCGGGGGTGAGCCTGCCGCTCGCTACCGCCGTGCATTTGCCAAACACCTTAGCCGTGTCACCGGCATCAACCTGATGGCGAATAACCCATGAATAAACCGTTGAGCTTAATGCTTTTGCTGTGTTTGACCTCACCCATTGTGGCGAATGCCAGCTCATTGATTGTGGTTGAGGATCGTGGTGGCGTGTCCGCTCTGCCCTATTACCAAGACCTGGCTCCAGAACCTACCGAGCAATCAGCATCACCGGCAAATTTTGGCGTACGTGGCCAAGGGGCGTTTCCGGTGCGCTCTGACCAACTGACACCCGGGGAATTACAAGGTCGGGTAATCAATGCCCCAGGTCTGCAACCAATGTTTCTAGTTGGTGATGATGAGCTGTCCAGAAACTGGCTCTCGCAACGCCGCGACCAACTGCAGCAACTACACGCAGTCGGCATCGTAGTTAACGTAGCTAGCGCCGAACGATTCGCCGAGGTGCAGCGTTGGGCGGGTGATCTTCAGATGGTCCCGGCGCCGTCGAATGATCTCGCGCAGCGCCTTGGGATTAAGCACTACCCGTCGCTTATCACTGCAACAGCCATTCAGCAGTAGGAGGAAGGGATGCCACCACCTCAGTCACTCACCGTGGTGATCAGACAACCGGAAGACCCGCGCACTTGCCAGCTTATTTTGGAACAAGTGACCTATGTGGTTTGGCTGTATGGCGGCCGTGTGACGTCGACAGAACAGGGAGACGCCATCGCCCTGCGCTTGAAGTTAGCTGATCGACTTCCAGCGCATGAGCTTACACAGGCAAGGCAGGAACTCGCCGAACAGCGCCCCCAAGAACTCAATAAGCTTTAGAGGTACGCAACCATGGCCAGCCCCTTCACTATCGAGTCATTGCTTCGTCCCGCCGTTGAGCTCTATACGGTTTGGGTTTGCGTTGCTGCAGCGCTGCTGTGTATTTTCGCACCCTGGGCGTTTGCTCTGACGCCCTTGTTTGGGGTGGTTGCCGCTGCCGGCTTTTTGGGCCTTGGGGTTGTTCGCCTGAAACAGGCACTGGTGGTACTTCGCTACCGACGCAATATCCGGCGCTTGCCTCACTACACCATGACCAGTAAGGACATTCCGGTCAGCAATGAACGCTTGTTCATCGGTAAGGGGTTCCGCTGGACTCAGAAACACACCCAACGGTTGATGGACACCTATCTGCCCAAATACGCCGAGTATGTCGAGCCGACCTCGATCTATGCCCTGGCGCGGCGCATTGAGGAGAGGCTGGAGTTCGCACCCTTTCCACTCAAGCTGCTGACCAAGGCCACCTCATGGAACGTGGCGATTAACCCGGCGCGGCCACTTCCACCAGTTGGCGGGCTACCGCGCTTGCACGGTATAGAACCGCACGAAAGTGACGTCAGCTTGCCATTGGGTGAACGGGTTGGGCATTCCCTGGTACTGGGTACTACGCGGGTGGGCAAGACCCGTCTGGCAGAACTGTTTATCACCCAAGACATCAGACGCACCCGCAGGCGACCTCGACGCCGTGTCCAGATGGGTCGACGCGTCCAGCCTGTTCATCGAAGCCAGCGCAGCGCGGCACACAATGAAGAGATGAACCTCGATCGCGAGGTGGTGATTGTCTTCGATCCCAAAGGCGATGCCGATCTTCTCAAACGCATGTACATCGAATGCAAGCGAGCCGGCCGGCTGGACGAATTCTATGTGTTCCATCTGGGTTGGCCTGACTACTCCGCACGTTACAACGCCGTGGGCCGCTTTGGCCGTATTTCAGAGGTGGCCACCCGGATTGCCGGCCAGTTGTCGGGGGAAGGCAACTCAGCTGCATTTCGCGAGTTTGCCTGGCGGTTCGTCAATATCATCGCGCGAGCCTTGGTTGCCCTCGGACGTCGGCCGGATTACGAGCAGATCCTCAAACATGTGACCAACATCGATGCGCTTTTCATTGAGTACGCGCAGAAGCACTTCGCAGAACACGACCCTAGAGCCTGGCAAACCATCGTTGAGCTTGAGGGCAAGATCGATCGCAAGAACCTCAGTTTCGCCATGAAGGACCGCCCGCTGCGCGTGGTGGCCTTGGACATGTACCTGACTCAGCAACGCATATCCGACCCTGTGATGGAGGGGCTGAGATCAGCAGTTCGTTATGACAAAACCTATTTCGACAAGATCGTGGCCAGCCTGCTACCACTGCTGGAGAAACTGACCACGGGACGCATTGCAGAGCTGCTGTCTCCCAACTACATGGACCTTGAAGATCCGCGCCCCATCTTCGACTGGATGCAGGTCATTCGTAAACGGGCGGTGGTGTATGTCGGACTGGATGCCCTATCCGACACAGAAGTAGCCGCAGCAGTGGGCAACTCCATGTTCAGCGACCTGGTATCAGTCGCAGGTCACATCTACAAGTTCGGTATCGATGACGGCTTGCCTGGTGCCTCCGGCGCCAAGGTGGCGATCAACGTACATGCCGATGAGTTTAACGAACTGATGGGCGAAGAATTTATCCCGATGATCAACAAAGGCGGCGGCGCCGGCATGCAGGTCACCGCCTATACCCAGACAATGAGTGACATCGAGGCGAAGATCGGTAACCGCGCTAAAGCGGGCCAGGTCATCGGTAACTTCAACAACCTGTTTATGTTGCGTGTGCGCGAAACCGCCACTGCCGAGCTGCTGACCAATCAATTACCCAAGGTCCAGGTGTTCACCAGCACACCGGCCAGCAGTGCCAATGATGCTATCAACGGCAAGGCGGCTTTCACCTCCAACACCCACGACCAGATCCAAAGTGTCAGCGTGCCGATGATCGAACCGGCGCATGTGGTTGCTCTGCCCAAGGGGCAATGCTTTGCCCTGATCGAGGGCGGCAATCTGTGGAAAATTCGTATGCCATTGCCGGCGAGTGATCCCGACGAAGTGATGCCCAAGGATCTGCAGGCTCTGGTCGAGGGAATGCGCAAAGGATCTGGAACCAAAAGCGACTGGTGGCAAGCACCTGGATATCAAGCGTTAAGCGAATCGCTCCCCGATGATCTGGTAGACGACTTCCGTCAGATGGCCAACGACGGAAAAGCCGCGTAGGCCTAAAGGAGCAAGGCAATGGCCGATATCGCGGAAAAAGCCCAACAGCAGCAGGAAGGGCAAAAAACCTTTCTGGGAATGGTGTTTTCAGCGCCCTTTCACTTCCTGGGGGTGATGTTCGGTTCACTGCTGGGCGCCATCCTCGTTGAGTGGCTATGCATGTACGTGTTCTGGCCGGATGCTGGCTGGAAACACGCCCAACAGATGTTTGAGCATGAATTGGGCTGGCTGTCCCAGGATTTGTTACACAGCGTTGTCATCAAAGAACCGGGGCGCACAGCGACCTGGCTGGCAACAACGGCCTACGACTGGCTGATGGTGAAAACAGGCCTGCAAGACAGCATTAACACGCTGACCCAATACGCTCGCTCCACGTCGCCGCAGCAAGCCGGTACTTTCAACCTGCGCTACGAGCTCGGCCGCGTGATGATCAAATTTCAGGATTACGGCTTGGCCGCGCTTTATACCGTGCTGACCTTTTGCGTGCGAATGGTCATCCTGACACTGACGATCCCACTGTTTGCACTGGCGGCGTTCACAGGTCTTGTGGATGGCCTAGTGCGGCGTGATCTGCGCAAATTCGGCTCCGGCCGTGAGTCGAGCTACCTGTATCACAAGGCTCGCGGGACAATTATTCCGCTGACCATCGTGCCATGGACGGTGTATCTGGCCATTCCTATCAGCATCAGCCCCCTGCTGATATTGCTGCCCTGCGCGGTGTTATTGGGCGTGTCCGTTTACATCACTGTCTCAAGTTTCAAAAAATACCTTTAGGAGCTGCCCATGCAGTGGACTCAAGAACAGCAGCCCATCGTCCATTCAACGGCTGAGAAGCTACTGGTCCAGGCTTTCGCCGGCACCGGCAAAACCACCACACTGGTTGGCTATGCCACCCACCATGCTTCGGTGAAAATGCTGTACCTCTGCTACAACAAACCCGTCGAACTCGCGGCCAAGGGACGCTTCCCTCGCAATGTGGTCTGCAAGACAGCGCATGGCCTGGCCTATGCGGTCTATGGCAGCCAGTATGCCGCCAAACAGACCAATAACTTACGCCTCACCGATATCGCCAGGGCCATCAACACCCAGGACTGGGAGCTGGTACGAGATGTACTGAGTACGCTGAACAACTTCATGGCCAGCGCCGATAACGAGCTCGGCCGTGGGCACTTTCCCAGGTTTCAGGGACAACGAATACTCACCAGCGCTCAGGAACGATTTCTGGACAACGCACTGGGTGTCGCTAGAGCTATCTGGAACCGGATGATCGACCTGCAGGACACGGGCATGTCTATCACCCACGATGGTTACCTGAAGCTGTATCAGTTGAGTAAGCCTGACCTGAGCCAGCGGTTTAAGGCCATTCTCCTCGATGAGGGTCAAGACGTGAACCCGGTCATCGCCGACCTGGTAAAAATACAGCGCATCCGCAAGGTGACCGTCGGCGACCCTCACCAGCAGATCTACCGTTTCCGTGGTGCCGAAGACGCCCTCAACAGCGATTGGATGGCCGGTGCAGAGCGTCACTACCTGACCCAGAGCTTTCGCTTCGGCCCAGCGGTAGCGCATGTGGCCAACATCATCCTTTTCTACAAGGGTGAGACCCGAAAGCTGCAAGGGCTAGGCTCCAATACCCAGGTTAAACGGGTGCTGCCTGAAGACCTACCGCATCGCACATATATCCATCGCACCGTTACCGGCGTCATCGAAAACGCACTTAGCTTAGTAGCGAGCAAACCCAAGATCTATTGGGTCGGCGGCATCGACAGTTATTCGCTGCGTGACCTGGAGGATTTATATCTGTTCAGCCGCAACCAAAACCAAGCGGTGCAAAACCGTAAGTTGCTGCGCGATTACCGGGACTTCTCGCAATACGTTGAAATTGCCGAGGTGAGTCAAGACACGGAAATGCTGCGATCGATCAAGATCATCGCAGCCTATCCCGACCTGCCTCAGCGGATCCAGACACTGCGCGCTCGGTCTGTAGACAACGAGTTGGATGCCACGATCACACTGACGACAGGGCATAAGGCCAAGGGGTTAGAGTGGGACTTTGTCAGCCTGTATGACGACTTTAGCGCTGACCCTCTGTCTCCCGATATCGATCAGGGTCGTAAAGATGACGAGCTTAATTTGCTGTATGTGGCTGTGACGCGGGGAATGAAAATTTTGGCGCTGAACTCGATGGTGTTGTCCATCATGCAGCGTTATGTAGATGCCCGGACCTCTCCAACACAACATCAGAAATCACAAGTCTAGTGGCTGACTATTTCCGCTTGATTGCACATCCTCGATACTGAAAATCTGGCAGCTCTGCACACTGAGGGCATAGCCATGAGCCGCCAAGCATTTGAGTACCATACCGAATTCACCCCGCTGCATTACCTCGTCCGAACCAAAAAGCTCCTCATTTTCAAGTCCGAAGAGCCTACCACCGAGCCTGACGTTCAAGGTTTTTTGCAGGATCCGGAACATCAACAGCGCCTTTCCCTGCTGGGCCGAGAAGGTTGGGAATTGATCAGTGTTCAACCTGTGGTCAGAGGCGAGGTCAAAGTCGGCAATCAAAATGCCCAAGGCTGGGCCTACGGCATTGCCTTGCCGACGGGCTACCTGCTGTTCTTCAAACGCGCTATTCAAAGCGATTGATAGGCCCGCTATCGCCTGAAGAAATGCTTACGCCCCTGAATATGGTTTTCTTGCGGCGACCATAGAGTGATCACGGCAAGCTGGCATCAACAGGAATGACTAGAGCCCAGCCGTGATCCAGACACTGCGCCTCACCACACGTACTCGCCGACTTGCCTTGACAGGTTTGATCGCACTTTCAGGATGCGGCCTGCCTATATCCCATGCAACGGCCGCTTCGGCTTCCGAGCAGGCGAACCTGGACGTGATGATCCGCCAGTTGAACGCCCTGGAAGACACCGCACGTCGCAGCGCGCAAATCGCTGACGAACCGGGTAAACGCTACTTCTTCGATTACCAGCGCCTGGCGGGCGATATCGCTCGCATCCGCCTCGGTCTGGAGGCTTACCTGACCCCCAGTCGTGCCCAGCCAAGAGATCCCGTCGAACTATCTGGCCAATACACAACAGAAGGACGCAAGCCATGAGTATGAGCGGTGCTCAGGCCTCAGCCTTTCAAGCCGCAGGCGGGTTTCCAGCGTCCTCTAGCTACCTATTTTTCGTTGGCCTCGCCGTGGCGATCATTTTCTTGTGGGGTGCCTGGGCACTCTGGAGCTGTTACCGAGGGTGGGCCACCGGCAACCTTGACCGCACGATCGCCTCGACGTCGGTTGTTCGCATCCTGCTGCTGTGCATGATCCTCACCACTTTCGTCCTCAGTTGACTCTATTGGAGATTCACCATGTCTTTGCTCTCACCCACACGCGGCTTGCTAATCAGCATACTTGCTCTTCCCCAGTTGGCCATGGCAGCCCTGCCCCAGTCTCAGCCCCCTACACGCGGCGAAGGCTCCAACCTGATGCAAACCATGCAGAACTACGCCTTTGACGGCTTTTCTCTGCTCGGTCTCATCATCTGCGCCGTCATTTTCAGCGGGGTAGCCTGGCATGCCTTCGGCACCTACCACGAGATCCAGCATGGCAAGAAAAAATGGATGGACCTGGGCGCAACGGCCGCTGTCGGCGTCGCCATCCTGGGTGTCGCTATTTTTCTAGTCACCAAGGCTACCAATATTCTCTAACGAGCCTCGGCCATGACAGAACTTTCAGACGATGGAACCCTGATTTTCCTTCCCGTGCGGCTGAACAATCAGCCCGTCATCATGGGCGGCCTCACCGCCGATGAGATGTGGGCAACTCTAGCGATCAGTGCAGGTACAGGGCTGGTTGTTGGCGTTCTGGCAGCAATCCTGACCCATATGTGGGCATTGATTATTGCCGCCGCCATGCTATTTGCGATCCTCGGACTGACTCTTGCCAGTCGCTTTTTACGGCGTTGGAAACGCGGTCGACCTGACACTTGGCTATACCGCCAAATGCAACTGAACGTCGCCCGATATTTCCCAACCTGGAACAAAGCCCACCTGATTACACGCACGGGTGCGTGGACCTGCCATCGGGAGGGCGCATGACCTACCGCAAAAAAGTGGATGCACAGCTGGCTCACATCAACAGTCTGCGCCTGGTCATTGGCCTGCTGATTGCGCTGGGCCTGTACATGGCTTATGGCTGGCAGAGCGCGCCGCGCGATTTGACCATCCATGTACCGCCAGACCTTCGCTCAGGCAGCACCCGTCAGTGGTGGGATATACCACCTGAATCGGTGTATGCCTTTGGACTGTACATCTTTCAACAGATGAACCGCTGGCCCTCTGACGGTGAAACCAACTACGAGGACAACATCATTCGCTTGAGCGGCTACCTGACGCCCAGCTGCAAAGCCTATTTGCAGAAAGATTTCGAGCTGCGCCGCAACAGTGGGGAGCTGCGCAAACGCGAGCGCGGCGTCTTCGAGATTCCAGGGCGAGGCATTGACGATAAAGCACAGCAGCATATTGAACAGCACAGCATCAACGACTGGACCGTCAATCTGGATATCACTGCCGATGAACACTATGGCGGAGAGCGCGTAAAACGGGCACTGGCACGTTATCCCTTGCACATCATTCGATCCGACATTGATCCAGAAAAAAACCCTTTTGGACTCGCCTGGGACTGCTACAGCAGCAATCCACAGCGTATCGACGTCTCGTCAGAACCTATGAAACCTGGAGGCAAATGATGATGCGCCGCCTACTGATCATCGGGCTACTGACCCTGATTTTCTGCGGATCTGCCAGCGCCGTCGAAATTCTGCGCTGGGACCGAATCCCACTGGCATTGCCTTTGATCGTCGGTCAGGAGCGCATTGTTTTTGTGGATCAAAATGTTCGAGTCGGCCTGCCTCGTAACCTGGTCGATAAGTTGCGCGTCCAGAGTACAGGTGGTGCCCTCTATCTGCAGGCCAAAGAGCCGATCGATCCAACCCGTTTGCAACTACAAAACATGAGCACCGGCGAGATTATGCTGGTGGATATCATCGCAACAGCAGGGAAAGCCAATCAGGTCGCGTTCGAGCCGGTGAAGATTGTTGCTGGAGAAAGCCCATCGACCCGCTACGGGCAAGTCAGCCCCAAGCCTGCGAGCAATCATGTTGCGGCTCCCTCTCTCCAATCCAGCTCTCCCAATGCAGATGAGGATCCGCCAGCGCCCCGCCGTGAAACCCCACTGCCGGTGGTACTAACACGTTATGCCGCGCAGATGCTGTATGCCCCCTTACGCACCGTCGAGCCTGTGGACGGGATTACCCAGGTCAATCTCAAGCGGGGTCTGAACCTCACGACTCTGTTGCCGACATTGCCGGTCGAAGCTTCTGCTTTGGGCGCGTGGCGATTAGACGAATACTGGATCACGGCGGTGAAACTGCGTAACACCAGCACCCAACACCTTGCCCTCGACCCTCGGGATCTGATGGGTGATTTCATCACCGCGACCTTCCAGCATCCCTACCTCGGTGCCAAGGGTGATGCCAGCGACACCACAACGGTCTACCTAGTGACCCGCAGCCATGGCTTAGCCGAATCGTTGTTGCCGGCAACCGTCAGCCAGATCGATCCGAAGGGTGGTCGCCGTGAAGAATAATCCACTGATTAAATTCCTGGTCATCCCGTTCGCGATTTTGGCGATTTTTGTCGTGATCAAGTTGTTCAGCGGCAAGGGCATAGAGCAACAGGCTCCGGTAACCGACCCTCAAGCCCTCAGTGCGGGTGAGGCAAAAAAGCTGGGGGTTGACGGTGATACCCCCGGCGATACGTTGCGCACCATCGTCGTGGAGAGCCGCCAGCTAAAGGACCAAGTCTCTAATGCGCTGAAGAACAACGATGAGTTGAAGCAACAGAACATTGAGCTGCAAAAGCGCTTGCAAACTATCGACCAAAACGTCGACAGCAAACTACAAAACGTCCAACAAACACTGAAACAAGAGTCACAGCAACAGAGCCAAACCATCCTGGACACGCTGCAGCAGCAGTACAACACCCTGAGCAACAAAGCCGGAAGCATCAGTTCATCTGGGGCTGATTTGCCGATCGGCTTCGGGGTTCAGCCAGGAGATGGGCAAGACTTCAAAGGATCGCCCGGGCTGGACGTTGTATGGATTGAGCCGCAGGACGCAACCCCTGTCGATATCAACGGAAAACCGATTACGGCCGGATCCAATCAAACCGCCTCAGGGTTTAACTTCCCTACATCCTTTGGCGAGTCCGTAGACCGAGGTCAAAATGCTCTGCGCGCCGGAGCCCAAAACGTCGCCAATGATTTTGCGCCCCAGGACGCCCGTAAACAGGTGCGCAAGGTCTACACGCTCCCGCAAAACTCGACCTTGATGGGATCGGTGGCCATGTCCGCGTTGATCGGCCGGGTGCCGATTGACGGTACTGTCAACGACCCCTACCCGTTCAAGGTGCTGATCGGCCCAGACAACCTCACCGCCAATGGTATCGACTTGCCCGACGTCGCAGGCGCGGTGGCCAGCGGAACAGCTTCTGGCGACTGGACCCTATCTTGCGTACGCGGGCAGATCAAAAGCCTGACCTTTGTCTTCAATGACGGCACAGTGCGTACCCTGCCCCAGCCGCAAGAAGAAACAAACGGCAACCAGAATGGTAACAACCAGAACAATGCCAACCAGACCACCATTCAGGGTGGCCTTGGCTGGATCAGCGATGCCTATGGCATTCCCTGCATCAGTGGTGATCGTAAAAGTAACGCCTCCCAATACATCGGCTCTCAGGTACTGATTACCGCTGCCGGCGCCGGTGCAGCTTCGCTGATCAAATCAGACAGCAATGCCAGTACGTTCACCAATACCCAGACCGGGACGGTGGGAAGCATTGGGATGTCCGGCAGTGAGGCCATGGGCAAAATCATCGGCCAGGGCGTCAACGACGTCTCCAGTTGGGTAAACAAACTCTACGGGCAAGCCTTCGCGGCGGTGTACGTGCAACCCGGGGCGAAGGTCGCCGTCCACCTGGACCAACAGCTGACCATCGATTACGAACTCCAAGGCCGCAAGGTCAACTATCGCTCAGGAGCCCGTCATGCCTCGACTGCGCTTGACTAACAACGGCTTAAAACCAGCTGCGTACCTGGCCATCGCCTCTTTCATCATGCTCGCCTCAGGTTGCTCCACCAGCAAGGACGAGCTGCTCCCCCATGGCGACAACACGATGATGGACGTTTGGGATCAAGGCGCCAGTGGTTCAAGCAACAGCACGAGTAGCCGCCAGTTGCTCGATGCACGTCAAGACCTTCGTCGACCTCTGGAGGCGGGGGGAACAGACAACGCCAAATTCACCCGTACTGCTCAAAACGAGATCTACAGCCAGTTTAAGCGCCTGCCCAATCCCGACCTAGTGATGTACGTGTTCCCTCATCTGGCGGGCTCTGATCCAGCACCCATTCCGGGCTACACCACGGTATTCCCCCTGTACCAGCGCGTGCAGTACGCCATGCCTGGCGAACGCACGGAGGCCTATTGATGGGTTTCTTTGAACGATTCAAAACACGACGAGCATCAGGTCGTGTCGAACCCGATCTGTCATCCAGTGTTGCCGAGTCCGTCGACGGACAGGCCTCAGCTACCGAAACTTTTGAAGCCGCAACCGAACGGTATTACGAACGCCTAGCCGCTATGGGCATTCCCTCTCCGAGCGATTGGCGTAACCCAAAGCAAAAACCAGCAACGACCGCTGACGTTGACCGCCTGTACGACGTCAATCCCTCGTTCGTCGACCTTTTGCCCTGGGTGGACTACCTACCGGGGGAAAAAGCCATGCTGCTGGAAGACGGAGTGTCTCGTGCAGCTTTTTTTGAGCTGACACCGATCGGCACAGAAGGTCGAGACCCCGAGTGGTTGCGCAAGGCGCGTGACGCCCTGGAAAACGCTTTGCAGGATTCTTTCGACGAGCTAGAAACCTCTCCGTGGGTTGTGCAGTTGTACGCCCAAGATGAAACCAGCTGGGACAATTACCTGCAGCAGCTGCATGACTACATCCAGCCTCGGGCAGAAGGCACCGCCTTTACCGAGCTTTATCTGCAGTTGATGAAGCAGCACTTGGAAGCTATTTCCAAGCCAGGCGGACTGTTTGAAGACACCAAGGTCAGTCAGTTGCCTTGGAGAGGTCAACAACGCCGTGTCCGGCTGGTTGTCTATCGTCGGACCCAAGGGGCACAAGCGGACGTGCGCGGCCAAGCACCTGGCCCTTACCTGAAAATTATCTGCGATCGCTTGGTGGGTGGCCTGGCTAACGCCGGCATTAAAACCCATCGTATGGATGGCCACGCTATTCGTCACTGGTTGATTCATTGGTTCAACCCACGTCCAGACCATCTCGGCCCTGCCGATGCGGATATCCGTCGCTTCTATGAGCTGGTGTGCAAGGACGTACCGCCGTCAGAAGAAGGTGAGTTGCCACTCGCCAGTGGCACTGACTTCTCGCAGAATCTGTTTTACCGCGAACCGTTTTCGGATACAGAAAAAGGGCTGTGGTACTTCGACGGTCTGCCCCACCGGGTTGTGATGCTCGATCGCCTGCGCGATGCTCCTCAGACAGGACATCTTACGGGTGAGACGCGTAAGGGCGGTGATGCGCTCAACGCGCTGTTCGACAAAATGCCAGAGGACACCATTCTCTGTATCACCCTCGTGATCACGCCGCAGGACATCCTTGAAGGGCATCTGGAACAGTTATCTCGTAAAGCAGTAGGCGACACACAAGCATCGATTCTGACCCGCGAAGACGTCGCCACTGCCCGACAGTTGCTCGGCCGTAAACACAAGCTGTACCGAGGTAGTGTAGCGTTTTACCTGCGTGGCAAAGACGACATACAGCTACAGGAGCGCAGTCTACAACTCAGCAGTGCATTACTGGGTGCGGGCATGGAGCCCGTGGAGCCTCGGGATGAAGTCGCACCACTCAACTCATACCTCAGATGGTTACCTGGCAACTTCGACCCCAATGGGCGCAAAGCACTGGAGTGGTACGCCCAACTGATGTTCGCTCAGCATATTGCGAATCTGGCCCCAGTCTGGGGACGGTCGACCGGAACCGGACATCCCGGTATCACCCTATTTAACCGTGGGGGAGCGCCGATAACCTTCGATCCACTGAACAAGCTGGACCGTCAGATGAACGCGCACCTGTTTATCTTCGGGCCTACGGGCTCAGGTAAGTCCGCCAGCGCAACAAATATCCTTAGTCAGATCGTGGCCATCTATCGGCCGCGACTTTTCATCGTTGAGGCCGGCAACAGTTTTGGCCTGCTGGGAGACTTTGCCAAAAAACTCGGATTGACGGTTAACCGAGTCCGGCTCGCACCTGGATCAGGGGTTAGCTTAGCGCCCTTCGCCGATGCTGAAAAACTCATTGAACCCACCGCAAACGTCAAAACGCTCAAAGCTGATGACCTTGAGGCCTCGGACGAACACCTAGCAAGTCAGACAGAAGACGAACAACGCGACATCCTGGGTGAAATGGAGATTACAGCCAGGCTGATGATCACTGGCGGGGAAGATAAAGAAGATGCGCGCCTTACCCGGGCAGACCGTAGTGCCATCCGCCAATGCATTCTCAATGCAGCTCAAAAATGCGTAGCTGAACAGCGGATCGTGCTCCCCGAAGATATCCGGGAAGCCCTGCGTGAAATGGGGCTAGAACCTGGTATTCCGGCCGCACGTAGCGCACGCTTTTTGGAAATGGCTGAAGCATTGTCCATGTTCTGCATGGGCACCGAAGGCGATATGTTCAACCGTCCTGGTACTCCGTGGCCAGAGGCGGACATCACCATTGTGGACTTGGCCACCTATGCCCGAGAAGGCTACAGCGCACAGATGGCCATCGCCTACATTTCTCTGCTCAACACGGTCAACAACATCGCAGAGCGGGATCAATTCAAAGGCCGCCCCCTGATTTTCTTCACCGACGAAGGCCACATCCAGTTGAAGGTTCCACTGCTGTCCCCTTACTCCGTCAAGATCACCAAAATGTGGCGAAAGCTGGGAGCCTGGTTCTGGATGGCGACCCAAAACGTTGATGACGTGCCACCAGAGGCATCGGCCCTACTCAACATGATCGAGTGGTGGATCTGCTTGAATATGCCGCCTGATGAGGTGGAGAAGATCGCGCGCTTTCGTGAACTGACCCCCGCTCAGAAGTCGATGATGCTGTCCGCACGCAAAGAAAGCGGGAAGTTTACCGAGGGCGTTGTGCTATCCAAAAGCATGGAAATGTTGTTCCGGGTGGTACCGCCTAGTTTGTACCTGGCCCTGGCCATGACAGAACCGGAAGAGAAGAAACAACGCTACGACATCATGCAGGCCGCAGGCTGCAACGAGCTCGACGCGGCCATTGAAGTTGCCGCAACGCTAGACCGCTATCGAGGTATCGAACCTCACATCATCACTTTTCCCGAGCAAGTCACGGCCTTGGAGCGCCACGTATGAGAACACTGAATTCCCTGACCCAGAACCTGATTGAAAGTCTGACCCAGTTGCTTGAAAAGCCCGGTGAGGATGCTTTGCAGACTTTGGAGGTTTGTGCCCCCGTGCTGATAGAGGAGCTGCAACAGGTCTTAGTACGTGCGGTGGACCGTCGTGACATTGAGTCCCAGCTTCAAACAGTGCTAACCAATTGGCTCCAGCAGCACCCACAACCTGAGAACGCTGAGTACGCCCTTTTGGAGGCTCTGCGCAAACAAGCACTACTTTCATCGAAGTCCGCTGAGGCACGGGCATGACACGCCTTCGAAAGCGATGGGTGATGCTAGGGAGTCTTTTGGCAGGTGCGTTAGTGCTGGGCTACGCGGCCCTAGCCTGGGACAAAATACAAACACCACTACATACTGGCCCGTGGCTGTTTGGCCCGCCTGATGCCCGCTGGAGCGTGACCGAATTTGCGGATCTGGAATGTCCGTACTGCAAGACGTATACACCAGAGTTGAAAGCCTGGGTGCGGCAGCAGAAGGAGGTGAACCTGCAGTGGCATCACCTGCCACTGGATTTTCACGGTGCAGCTGCAGTACACGAAGCCAGGCTCGTTGAATGCGTGGGAAA
The DNA here is from genome assembly GCF_001705995.2 of Pseudomonas sp. BIOMIG1BAC. Lineage (NCBI taxonomy): Bacteria > Pseudomonadati > Pseudomonadota > Gammaproteobacteria > Pseudomonadales > Pseudomonadaceae > Pseudomonas > Pseudomonas sp. BIOMIG1BAC. Next base: position 6,151,271 of record NZ_CP049045.1, read on the forward strand.
GCTAGGTGGCGCACCGGCCTTCTGGCAAGCCATCGACCAGGTCTTTGAGCGAACTCGCAGCAACGGCCTGGGCTTCAATGGCCAACTGGACGTCAATGGCATTAATCATCAAAACCTGGTGGCCTGTACAGCAAACGACAAACAGGTCGCCCTGCACATTAGCCAACAAACAGAAGAAGCCGTCAAAGCTGGGATCACCGCAACTCCCACCCTACTGATTAGAGACAATACGACCGGCAAGTCTATAAAACTTGAAGGCCCCGCAGATGGTGTGTTGTTGCTTTCCGCCATTGACTGGCTGGCTCAGGGGGGGAGTCGAGAAAAACAGCTGAACTCCCCCACCAATAAGTCCAAGGATTGAGGAAAGTCTCGTCCAGGTACACCACAGCCTAGCCGTCAGACGTTGGGTATAAATGCAGTAGAGGTGCCGGAATTACCGGACGTTTAAAGAGAGTCTTATAAAATGATGAAGTGCGCTCTTGCAGCTCTATGGATTTTTCCTGCTTACTTCGACGGCTTATGTAGAGGGTCTGCACCGATAAAAACTTCCTCAGGTGCGTCGGGCCATTCACGGCGAATAATGTCGAAATCACCACCGTTCCAGAGTCGAAGAAATTGCATACCGTCGTCGTCGCTCAGGGCAAACTGGATGGCGGCGACAGCCGCGTCATTGGCAAGCGGAAAATCGCTATGTGCTGCTCCCCCGGTGGCAGTCTTGCCCATTACGAAGTTGGTGTACGCAACCCCGTTATCGAAGCCAGGAACCACTGCGAGAAGCGACCAGCCAGCAGCCAACCGCTCATTCGCCGAATCTTGATCTCGGACCTGTGCAACCTTTTCAACGTGTTCAAACGACATGGCCAATCCCTCGACGTGACAGACGCCAAATCGCGCCTCTCTATATGGCCTCAGCCCCACAAATGCAGGGCTTGGGCGTTCGTGGTTCCTTTACTACTCTTCACCGAGCCAAGCCCAGTATGACAATCCAAGCTCCATCGTGGCCGCCTCTCCACCTGGCACACCTCGCGCTTTAAGCCGGGATATCTCTTCTTCGATCCAGCGCATAAGTACCGCTCGGCCTTGCGGGCATTCGCCGTAGCCTTCTTCCAAAGCAGCAGCGATTCCTTGAAGCTGTTCGTTATTCATCGCTTATTCCCTTAACTTTCGGCTTTGAAGCCGGTACGGATGCCAAACATCGCACCGAGTGAAATGCTTAGGAAGAACAGGCCAACGACTGCGGGCCTCAAAAGCATGAAGGCTCGGCAGGAAAATAATCACCAGCCCAGCCATAGCGACCAGAAACCCAACCGAGTAGATTGCGCCGAATTTTATTGCCCGATGAGCTTTATCTATACCGAGGATTTCGCTGATGACTCGTAGATCAGTGCCGCGACGTTTTAACCTCACGGCAAGAGCCCTACGGCCTGATTGCGCACTGGCTCCCTCGACTCCAGCCTGATCGAACAGACGGGTATACAAGCGACCGAGCTGGTTCGCGCTGTAGTAGGTTTTACGGCTTGGGACCCCGATCGAGTGGCTTAGGTGCGCGCGCCACTAATCTATGGTCATCATCTTGCCGATCTAGCAGCCAATTAGCAGGTTGCATTGGCCTGACTGCCGGCTTTAATAACTTAGAAGGCACTGAAGGCTTCATCAACACATTAACCGATTGGCATTTGAGCTCAGGGCGACCAACAGGTAGCGGGGTATTCAATTTAGACACCGCTAAAGCAGCAGCCACGTCTACAGAGGCCTTCTCAGATGTTGGGGCGAAAGCTTTAGGATCCATGCTAAATCTCTCAGCCAGAGCGAACGCCATTCTGTGGCTGATCGCTAGTCTGCCGCTGAGCACTTTTGATACAGCCGCCTTGTCGCCAATTTCTGGCAGATCCGAACCTGTGAGCTGCAGTGTTGCCATCAAATCTTTGAGCAACTGCACTGGCGATGTTGTGGCTGTGAAAGACTCGTTGAAGGCCTTGAACTGCCCACCGTCCTGCTCGTAAGCGAGAATAGCGTCCTCAAGCTGGACCAGGATCTGTTCCTCATACTTGTTGAGGTCATGCCCGTCAGTCAACTCATCAAGCAGCACCGAGGCGCGTGCGTAGTCCGCAGCGTCATTAATTCCGTTGACGAACTGACCGCTCAGTTGCTCGAGAAGCATTTGGAGATTTTCGAGCGCTGCGCGCACGGTCTGCGAATTCTCAAGAACAGTGGTCATGGTTTGATTCCTCGTTTGTTGCTGGCATACCACTCTGTAGCCGTGTCGTAGTCAGCATGGGTGTAAATGTGCTTCACATACAGCTTTTGCCGAGCGTAGTTAACACCTGCAATCAGCCTCAGATTGTTCCCACCAATATCAATCACTACCCAACAGTCATCAGCGCGGTATTTGAATAAATCGATCGTGTGACCGAATATATTTTCCAGATCCGTGTAGCTATTAGGCTCTGCCGCCTTCAGTAATCTGTAACATCGTTTAAGCCCGCTCTGATCGTTCGGGTAGCGAATTGCGGCATCTTCAAACCGCTGCTTGAGCAATACGTCCATGGGCGTCCTTAACATTTAAGACTAATAATACTCCGGTTGTTAATTTTGACAACTCATATTTGATCAATGCTCGGCTTTACACCTGGTGCAATGGCGGTCATTACCCCAGAGCGGACGATGGGCGAGTGGATGTGATGGCCGGTGATTTATGGTTCCATTTTCTGATGGGCAAGCCGCCCAACGTCCTATTGACCTCTGAAATACCTCCCCGCTCAAAATCCTATTTTCTACTGCACCCATCACCGTGATCCGGTTTCCTGTACTCGAACTCACTTCAGGTACGGTGCCATGACCGACATCCACACCAACCTCAATCAGTTGCATCGCTGGTCTATCACCCTTTTCCTGCTACTCACGCCTGTGCTCGCCCAGGCCGAAACATGGGTCATTACTGATCAAGGACATCCAGTGTCCGCGCCCTCTGGCACTCGCATCATTCTCGTGGATGAGCAGCAACGCCTTGAAGAAAAACTCTCCCACGAACTGCCCGCAGATCCACGCCAGGCAGAAGCGGCTATTCAGCGCTACTTGGCCAGCCCTGCGGGCAAGCGCCTGCAAAGCGACCTGGCTCAGGCCCAACAAGGAGTCACGGACGCTTGGAGTCTGGGAGTTGAGAAACTCCCGGCCGTAGTCGTTGATCGCCGCTACGTCGTCTATGGAGAGCCAGATGTGGTTAAAGCCGTTGGGTTGATCAATCACGCTAGGAGCCTGTCACGATGATGCGCTCACGCTATGCGTTACGACCACTGTCACTGGCCATCACCTTCAGTTTGTCCTTCAGCGCATCAGCTGCGATCACCTCGGCAACAATCATTGCTTCGACGCTGTCTCCGACGTGTCTGGAATACAAGGTGGTCGGCATTTGCTATTGGCTGCTCTGCACGCCTTTCGGCTGCAAAGTCAAAACCTCAACCAAGGTTCGTCACTACGTGCCGGACGCCGTGGTGTCGGCCTACTCAAATACGGGGGCAAACCCGTGGATTGAAATGTCACCTCTCGGTTCTCCAAATCCTATGGCCCAAGCCGGTAATGACGGCACCACCAACCACGTCGCCGAAAACAACATCATCAAGTTCAAGGAAGCCGACGTGATCGGCCATCCTGGTGGTGCGGCACTGAGTCAGTTCGCCAGCGCCTCCGGCTATGTGTGCAAAGGCGCAACCTTACCGCTTGTGCCTTACTTCCTCAGCACCCTTGACCCCATTGCGTGGAGATACGGCGTGCCCGAGGCCGTATACCCCGAAGCACTTATCCCTGGAATGCGTGAGGTCGGTAGCCTGCTCACTGCCAGTAGCTGGGGGAACGTCTATCCGCGAAGTGGCTTTCTCAATCAGACCGACGACTACAAGACCGGCGCCGTCATTGCACAGCGCGCCGGTGACGTGACCACCCGCCTCGGCCAGGTTCACGTCTATCTACCGATGCTTGCCCTCCCCCAGCCCGGTTACTGGCCAGCGGGCGCGCTGCGCGAAGGCGATGCCTCCACCGGAAAATGGCAGGAATTAACCCCGGTCCTCAACCCGACCTGCGCAACCTTTCCAACCATCACACCCAATATCGATGCCCAGGACGGCGGATACGCCTGGGCGCTCTGGCGTCCGTATTCATGTTGCCAACGTCGCGGCCAGACCTTCCTGGGCAGTACGGACTTCCAATGAACTTCAGTGATCGGAGCACCACATGAAACTCACCCCCTTGGCGATCTGCCTCATCTTCTGTTTCAGCAGCGCAGTAGTGCATGCGGCTGACCCAATCAACGTCTCGTCCTCTGGCAGCGTCATCGGTGACGACGTGCTCTACAACATTGGGGGAGGCAATGCTGTAACGATGGGCAGCGCTGGCAACATGGACAGTATTTCCGTAGGGGGCGGCTGGAACAACAATCTGGTCTGCGGAAACATGAGTATGAGTAACACTCTTCAAAACCAGTTGAATGGTGCCACCTCTGGTTTCCAGAACATCATGAGCACGGTCGTACAGAATGCGACCAGCGCCGTAGCTTCGCTGCCCGCCTTAATTCTTCAACGTGCCAACCCGGCGCTGTACAACCTGATTACCAACGGCATCTTGCAGGCCCGCTTGGACTTTGACCGGTCCAAAGGTACTTGTCGGGCAATTGGCGAAAAAATGGCGGACATCGCCGGCAACCAAATGGGCTGGGGCAAGCTCGCTGAGGGCCAGGCCATGAGCCAGACACTGGCATCCAATACCGACGCAGTATCAGCAATAGAGCAGGTCGAAAAGAAAGGTGGCAACGATGGCGTCACCTGGGTTGGGGGTGATCGAGCAGGAGGTTCCGGGCAGAAGCCAATCCGTATTGTGGGTGACGTCACCAAAGCGGGTTACAACCTACTGAACAAACGCGCGGCCGGCGACACCGGCTCGATCAGCAAGGACAGCTGCAACAACGGCATGGTCTGCAATGTCTGGTCATCGCCCCAGGAAGCCACCACCTTCGCCAATCGTGTACTGGGGGAACAGCAACAGCAGACCTGTGACAGCTGCCCTAAAACGGTGACAGCAGCAGGCGTCGGTCTGACGCCACTGATCCAGGAAACGTACGACACCAAGCTAAAGGCGCTACAGGAACTACTGACCGGAGGCAAAACCTTGTCGGTGGAAAATCTTGAAGCTGCGAGTAGTAACTCATTGCCAATCACCCGGGGCGTAATAGCCGCCCTGAAGGACGAGCGTGATCAGGACGTACTCGCCCGTCGACTCGCCTCAGAAGTCGCGCTGTCCGATGTGCTGGAGAAAGCCTTGACCTTACAGCGCACACTGATGGCGGGTAGCCGGGAGCCGAACGTTGCGGCGAATGACCTCGCCGTCCAGGCAGTAGGTCAGCAAAGCTCCTCGCTGCAACAGGAAATTGGCAATCTGAAGATGGAGCTTGATATGCGTCAACAGCTCGCGAAGAACTCTCCCCTGACCATCATTGAGCGCGGCAAAGCTCGGGCCGAAGACTCTCGCGGCGTGTTTCCAGGAGACCCAGAAACGGATCGTCTGAATCAGTTGCAATCACCGGCCAAGAGCAAACAGTGAGGTGTAGGCCATGACCGATATTCAAGATCCTGTCGCCACCCCCAACCGCTCACTGACTCGGCGATTCGGACGGGGCATTCTAGTTGTTCTAGGCACTCTACTAGCCGCTACAGCACTCGTGGTGTTACTCAACGTCGTCTTGATGAGCATGTTCGACAGTGCTGAGCAATGGCAAGCATGGCGTGTCGACAACTACTGGCCGCTCTTCACCTGGCGACTGATGCTTTATATCGCACTGACGGTTGCCTGGCTCAAGCTCAAGGCTCGTTTGCCGCAATCGAGGCGCAAAGGCCTGTTGAAGATCGAGGTCATGGTGGTTTTATTGTTTGCCATGGTTGAGATGAGCAAAGTGCTGTATCAGGCAGGAGGTGTCCAGTGACGCTCTACACCAATGACTATCTGGAGTACTACCTCACGCTGGTCGGCTGGATCATCAACAACGGCATCTGGGACATGATTTCAGATACCGGCCTGTTCGCCCTGCCCTTCTGCATAATCGTGATTCGAGAATGGCTCAAGGTCCGTGGTGAAGGGGCTGATGAGGGTAACAAAGGCGTGCTGTCACTGGCCCGAATCGAGACCAACATCTATGTTGGCTACGTCGTCGTCGCATTCTTCGCAGTCCCTGCCGTCAATGTGAGCTTCGATACCTTGGCGTTCGATCAAAGTAGAGCCCAGCAATGCCAGTACAACTTACCCAAACCAGCTGACACGGGCTGGAACACGACATTTAGCTCTTTGGCTGGAAAGAGTGCGCAGATGCCAATGTGGTGGGCATTTATGCATGCGTTGTCAAAAGGGTTGACCAGCGGGGCGGTCGCAGCCATCCCTTGCGGGACCGACCTGCGACAAATGCGAATGGACGTAAACAACACCAAGATCAATAACCCATTGCTGGCACAGGAAATCGGCGACTTTACTCATGACTGTTATGGACCTTCACGCGCCCGCCTCTTCATGCGTCAACCAGACATGGGCACGAAAGCCAATGATCCCCATTTCTTGCAGGATCTTAGTTGGATCGGCTCCCACTTCTTGCTGAACACTTCGGGCTACTACGACACGGACTACTCCAAGACACCCAGAACGTCCTGGCCATACAACGCTTCGCGTGATGTGGGGTTGCCACAAGTGAGCGGAGGTGGAGGATATCCAACGTGTAAACAATGGTGGTCCGATAGCGGAGTAGGCTTACGAGATCGTATCAAAGATCAAGTCTCACCTGACCTCATGACAAAAATGCTCGGTTGGGCGAAGTGGCTGTCCCAGGACGAAGTGACCGACTCGCTTGTTCGGCAACTGGTCTCGCCGTCGAACCAGGTGAAAGGAGATGTTTATACAGACTACGGTGGGCAAATAAACGGGACGGTGTGGAATGGCGCAGCTCGCGCAGCCGGCACTCTTGGAGTTGCGCTGGGATCCATGGCCTACTTCCCGGCTATGGACATGGTTCGTCAGGCCTTACCAATGGTTATGGCGTTTTTGAAGATGGCGATGGTGATTTGCATCCCGCTTGTACTGATCGTCGGCGCTTATCAGTTGAAAGTAGCCATGACCATGACAGTGGTTTTTTTTGCGCTGATCTTCGTGGACTTTTGGTTTCAACTGGCACGGTGGGTAGATACAACTATCTTGGACGCCCTGTATGGAGCAGGCTCACCCCATTTGTCATTTGACCCTGTCATGGGATTGAACGCTACGACTCAGGATGCAATCCTGAACTTCGTGATGGGTTCGATGTTTATCATCCTGCCTTTGTTCTGGATAGGTGCACTTGGGTGGGCGGGTATTAGCGCCGGGAATGCGCTGGAGGGTCTATCGAGAGGTACTAATTCTGTAGAAAAAGCTGGGGCCGAGGGTGGTGAGTTTGCTAAAAGCAAAATCAAATAACTCGGCCATTACGCTGCTTTTCAGCTTCAGAGTGTCAAATCCTATGAAGATAATTAGTTTAAAAAATTATCTTCATATTTTGCGTGAAACAATGGATTATTTTGATTCCCTAGAGAGTATGGATCATTGTCATATTCAGATTGGAAGGGCTTATATACATTCGTAGATACCACAGCCGGACGAGGGCCTCCCCCTAAGACAACCGCTAGCAAAATTAGACCAATGGTTAAAGCCGCAATGACGGCATGAGCCAACCATACCCAGGAATATACAGCCAATGCGATTAGGGCAAGACGTTTGACCCACCGTAAAGTGCGGTTCTCGCTGCACCAAACGGCGCGCACCGCACGACCAAGGCTATAGCCCAAGCGGCTTGCAACGGTCTGTGAGGTGTTCACGGTCATCATGCTTCTCCTGGCCAACCTTAAACTGGAGGCGCTTTGACATTATTTATAATCCTGATTTCACGCCGCCGCAAGACCAATGGATAAACGGATGCTCCGTCATGCGTTCGCGGACGCCCTAATCCCGGCCACCGCAAAATGGCCCAAAAGGGTAAATGGTCTCTAAAAGCGAATGGAATGGTTCACAAGGGTAAAAGCCCTACCCGAAAGGGCTTGCTACGCAAAAAGGTCGTCGCCCTCACCTGCAGTTAGTCGCAACTCCTGGAGCGACACTCAATAAAAAAGGGTTCGGAACCTAGTCGTGCAACTGTTCTGCGCAGGCGAAGTCACCTAAAGCGTCACACTGATGGCGTAACGCCTCTCGAATACCCTAACGCAGCCGGTGACCTTTTCCCATTGAAGTAAACCCACCAAATAGCGGAAAAGCCAGTCCATGATTCATTGATGGAGCTGGTGATGTTCTCATTTTTCCGCCGCAGCAAAACCTTACCTGCTGCTGCCCCTTCACCAAACGGTTTTCTGAAGCCTGCCCAGGGACAGGATTTGCTGGCGACCCCACGGCGTCAAAAATTGCTGGAGAACATCTGGCAGCGTGCTTCGTTATCGCGCTCACAGTTTGTGGAGCTCTATCGGCGCCCACTGGAGCGCTACGCAGAGTTGGTCCAGCAGCTCCCTGCTTCGCAAAACCACCATCATGCACACCCTGGCGGCATGCTGGATCACGGGCTTGAAATCGTCGCCTATGCCTTGAAAATTCGACAGAGCTACCTGCTTCCTATAGGCGCACCGCCGGAGTCTCAATCAGCACAGGCTGAGGCCTGGACTGCCGCTGCGGCTTATGGCGCTCTGATACACGACCTCGGCAAGATCGCCGTCGACGTGCACGTCGAGCTGGCAGGAGGTAAAACCTGGCACCCGTGGCACGGCCCAATCGATCGTCCCTATCGATTCCGCTACGTGAAAGGACGAAATTACCAACTTCACGGAGCCGCTGCCGCACTGATCTACGCGCAGATCCTGTCCTCAGAAATCTTAGATTGGCTCAGTAATTTCCCCGAAGTGTGGTCGCAGTTAATCTTCATTTTGGCTGGTCAGTACGAACATGCCGGCATTTTGGGCGAGATCGTGGTCAAGGCCGATCAGGCGTCCGTCGCTCAGGAACTCGGAGGAAATCCAGCCCGCGCGCTGTCCGCGCCCAAACAGTCTTTGCAGCGCCAATTGGCAGATGGGTTGCGTCACCTGGTCCGAGATACATTCAAACTGAATCAACCCGATGGACCGTCAGATGGATGGCTGACACAGGATGCTCTTTGGCTGGTTAGCAAGCCTATTGCTGATCAATTGCGAGCCTATTTGCTGACCCAAGGCGTTGAGGGTGTACCCAGTTCGAATGCACCTTTCTTCAACATGCTGCAAGATCAGGGGGTGATCCAAACCAATGCCCAGGACAAGGCCATCTGGAGAGCCACGATCGACAACGGTCGCGGCTGGAGAAATACCTTCACCCTGCTCAAGCTCTCACCTGCACTGATCTGGAATGACCCAAATGACCGACCTACAGCTTACACAGGCACTCTTGAGGTAGAAGCCGGCAATCCGGCAGAAGAGCCCTCGACAGAAAACCCTATCGCTGCACCAGCGAAAACCTCGCCTCTAAACGCTGAACCTAATGCTGCTCCAGCAGTTTTAGCGCCGGCAGAGTTATCACCCTTTGAAACTCAGCAGCACCCTTCGAACAATCCTGCCGAATTTGACGCACTACTGGCACTCCTTGGTAATATCAATGAGCCATTAGAAGACGCCAAAAACAATCAGGTCTCAGCGGCACACACCGCGCCCCCGAAACTGGATGACATCCAGCCTTCCCAAACCTCCGACCAAGGAGGTGCGCCTCATGCAACTGTCGAAGAAGTCGCTCCGATGCCTAGCAATAACACCGAGCTCGGCCAGGGATTTGTTGAATGGCTTAAAAAAGGCATCGCATCCCGCAGCATCATTATCAACGACACCAAAGCACTGGTTCATACCGTAGCCGGGACCGCCATGCTGGTGACGCCGGGAATATTCAAGCGCTACGTCCTTGAGTTCCCACACATTGAACAGCAAGCCAAAGCCCAGCAAGTAAACGCTTGGCAGTTGGTCCAGCGCAGTTTCGAGAAGCAGAAACTTCATCGCAAAACCCAGAAAAGCCTGAATATCTGGAACTGCGACGTTATCGGCCCCCGCAAATCGAAGCAGCTCAAGGGCTACTTACTACTGAACCCCCTTACGATTTTCTCAGAAGTCCCCTTCGACAACCTCAGCTTGTCGCTTAGATCAGAATTAACGGAGTAAATACAATGATCACCCCCCTGAAGCTCACGGAGGACTATATTGCTGCGCGTGATTTACGAGCCAGCACGGAGAGGATCTACCGTATCTCGGCCAACATGCTAACTGAACACTTTGGCAGCACCCCAATCGAGGAAATTGATCATTTAGCGATCCTCGCATGGAGAAAAAAGAGACTTGGTGATGGTCTGAGTAAGCGCAGCTGGAATACCTACTCCAGCCATCTGCGCACCGTTTGGAATTTTGCCATCGAGCATGGTTTCCTAACTCATACCACCGTCAACCCTTTCAAGAAAACTGGCGTGATCCCAGCCAAACGAGGCAGCAAGACTGTCAGCAATGACGCGATACAACGTGCACGCCAGTGGTTGAATGCACTTGAGAGGGAGGAGCGCTGCACACTCGAACGTAGCCAAATTACACCCGCCTGGTTCTGGCTCGCCGTCTTCGAGGTGTTTTATTACACCGGAATTCGCCTCAATGCCTTGCTGTGCCTACGCGTCAAGGATATTGACTGGAACGGCCAGATGATTTTGATCCGTGGCGAAACCGAAAAAACTCATCGAGAATTTTCAGTTCCAATCATGGAGGGGCTCGCTCCTCACATTTTCAAGATTCTTGAGGAAGCAAGAAAGCTAAGATTTGCACCGAACGATCAGTTGTTCAACGTCAACCGATTTTCACGCCATTATCACGGCAAGGAAATGAACATCGACCAAGTGGAGGCGATGTACCGCAAGCTGACCACCAAAACCGGCGTACGGATGACACCTCACCGCTTCAGGCACACCCTTGCCACAGACCTGATGAAACAGCCAGAACGAAACATCCACCTAACAAAAAGCCTACTGAACCACTCAAATATAGCGACAACGATGAGCTACGTTGAGGTCGACCAGAACCTCTTACGTGCGACTTTGCATGACCGAAGTCTTGCTCAAGGGGCGTTAAGGCGCGTAAGGCGGGTCGACTATAGCGGGACCGCACAGCAATTACCGCCTCAAATGTGTCTACCGTCCCCTGAGACAGTCAATCGCCTGCCGGAGAGCAAGGTATTGCAACAGCAAACACAGAGGTTTGCAGGGATCAATGCTGATCAGCGAGTCAAATCGAAGCGTAACGTTCTGCAGCAAGCGCTCGAGCTGGCATCGGCGCAGCTACATTGCACCCTCAACTCACCAGCCATAGACCCAGCTGTAGATCCTACAGATCAAAGTCTATTGTTGACGCTGATGGCGAATGGACTAGGCCTTGGTACGCTTAAGAAACACTTTGCCGCAGAGCCAGCGATAGGATTTTCATCGTTCTCCAAAGCGTCACCATAGCCCCCTCCTTCAAGCGTTAAGACCCGCTCCTACAGTGACTTCTGGATAGCCAGAGGCTTTCGACTGCCTGTGACAAATATTTTGGGATATTACGCCCAAAGTTTGGATGTCAACGGGGACTCTCAAGCCCCAGAAACGAAAAAAGGCGCCATAAAGCCGCCTTTTTTCGTGAAATGTGGTCGGGGTAGGGGGATTCGAACTCCCGACATCCTGCTCCCAAAGCAGGCGCGCTACCGGACTGCGCTATACCCCGGCATGCGCATCGGAGTACCGATGCACATTGACATCATGCGACAACAAAACTACTGTTTGCCGCAGACGGCTGCATGTCGATCGAGTAGATGTTGCTCAATTCCGCCCTTCTAAACACACATCCGCTTTGAAAATGGTGGGTCGTGTGGGATTCGAACCTACGACCAATTGGTTAAAAGCCAACTGCTCTACCAACTGAGCTAACGACCCGCTGTGTGGTGGCGCGTATAATACTGATTTCTAACGGGAATTCAACACCCTATATGAAAAAAATCAAAAATAAGGTGTTGGGTCGCTGATCCCGGCCGCGCGGAAGCCATCCGCACGCAGGCGGCAGCTATCGCATTTGCCGCAAGCGCGGCCGTCGTTGTCCGCCTGATAGCAGGAAACGGTCAGTCCGTAGTCGACTCCCAAGCGCACTCCTGCCTTGATAATCTCGGCCTTGCTCAGGTTCTGCAGCGGGGCCTGGATACGAAAGCCCTGCCCCTCAACCCCGGCCTTGGTCGCCAGGTTGGCCATGCGCTCGAAAGACTCGACGAACTCTGGGCGGCAATCCGGGTACCCCGAGTAATCCACCGCGTTGACACCGATGAAGATGTCCCGCGCCTCCAGGACTTCCGCCCACCCCAGGGCCAGGGAAAGAAATACGGTGTTGCGCGCAGGGACGTAGGTAACGGGAATACCTTCGCTGGGCGCTTCCGGCACATCGATGGAGGCATCGGTCAACGCGGAGCCGCCGATACCGTTCAGATTGAGGCCTATGACCTTGTGCTCCACCACGCCCAGATTCCGGGCCACTCGCTCCGCCGCCTGTAGTTCAGCACGATGGCGCTGGCCGTAATCGAAACTCATGGTGTAGCAGCTATAGCCATCGGCCCTGGCCATCGCCACCACAGTGGCCGAGTCCAGGCCACCGGACAGGAGAATTACCGCGCGTTTTTCAGCTGTTGCTTGGTTCAATACTGATTCAGTCATTTCAGCGTCCTGGCTCATCGTTCCAAAGGTATTTATGTAGCTGCAGTTGCAAGCGTACTGGCAGGTTGTCCGCCACGATCCAGTCAGCCAGATCGCGTGCATTCAGATCGTGGTGACTTGGCGAAAACAACACTTCGCCAGCACGTTGCTCAAGACGGTACTGGATCAACTTGGACACTGCCCAGTCATAGTCCTCGCGGGAGCAGATGACAAACTTGACCTGATCATTGGCGGTCAGCAGCTCGATGTTCTCGTAGCGATTTCGATGCGCTTCCTTGGAGCCGGGGGTCTTCAGGTCCAGGACTCGACTGACTCGCACGTCCACGGCCGATATGTCCAGGGCACCGCTGGTCTCCAGCGATACCTCATAACCGGCGTCACATAGCTTCTTGAGCAGGGGAATGGCATTAGGCTGGGCCAACGGCTCGCCGCCGGTGACACAGACATAACGCGGGCGGAACCCGGCTACCTGCTCAAGCAGGCTGTCGAGGGTTCGTTGGGTACCGCCATTGAAGGCATAGGCGCTGTCGCAGTATTGGCAACGCAGCGGACAACCGGTCAGGCGCACAAAAACCGTAGGCAGCCCGGCAGTCCGAGTTTCCCCCTGCAACGAGTAGAAAACTTCGGTGATTCTCAATGTGTCTTGCATATTCGCCACGGGCGTAACAGCTAAACAGGCTGTCCGCCTCCGTCAGGCACCTCAAGGAACCCCGCCATCGCGTAGATCCCAGGAAGCGTATTTCATAAAAGGGCGTGGATTCTAACGAAAAAACCCGCGACAAGCGCGGGTTTCTTGTAAACATGAGCTGAACGCTTACATGCGTTGCAAGTCTCGTTGCGCCAATTGAGCGGCAGAGGTCCCCGGATACTGGGCCACAACCTGCTGCAGGATACCCTTGACGCGGTCGGTATGACCCAGGCGACGCTCCACGTCGGCCAGCTTGTACAGCGAGTCAGGCACCTTGGCGTGCTTTGGATAAAGCTGGGACACCTTGGCAAATGCCTGGCCGGCACCTTGCAGGTCACCCTTGGCCAGGTTCACTTCACCCAACCAGTACTGGGCGTTGCCAGCATACTGGCTGTTGGGGTACTTGCGCAGGAATGCCGAGAAGGCCTGGCTGGCCTTGTCGAAATCCTTTGCCTTGATCAGGTCGAAGGCAGCATCGTAATAGAGCTTTTCCTTGGCCGGATCCCCCGGTTCACTACTGGCAGCTGGTGCTTGAGTAGCAGCCCCGGCCGCGGCAGCAGCGGCATTGCCACCAGCTGAAGAATTCTCAGGAGTCGCGGCAGGTGCAGCACCGCTTCCTATGCGCCGATCAAGATCCTGGTAACGCTCCAGGCTTTCTTGCTTCATGCGCGCTACATCATTTTGCAGAACTTCAATCACACCTTGCTGCCGTGCAATCTGCTCCTGCATTTGCTGCAGTTGCTGGAACAGCTCGCCCTGTGCCGAGACAGGGGTCGAAACCCCTCCCCCGGCATAGGCGCCGTTCGTGCCATAACCCGCTGGTGGATAACTGCTCCCGCTATTTCCATAGCCAGAGTTGCTATCGACCACAGGAACCGCAGACCACGCCGCAAGCGGCGTGAGACTGAGAGCCAAAATAGTTACAGCACGACGGCACGTTCGCATGACGAATTACTTACGCAGTTCGACGCGACGGTTTTGAGCCCAGGACTGCTCGTCGTGGCCAGTGGCAACTGGACGCTCTTTACCGTAGGAAACCAGCTCCAGCTGAGCTGGGGAAACACCTTGCAGTACCAGGTAGCGCTGAACGGCTTTCGCACGACGCTCGCCCAGAGCCATGTTGTACTCACGAGTACCACGTTCGTCGGTGTTGCCTTCCAGAACAACGCGAGCGCCGTTACCTTTCAGGTCCTTGGCGTGAACGTCCAGAGCGCGCATGGCTTCTGGCTTCAGGTCCGAGCTGTCGTATTCGAAGTAGAAGGTGGTGATTGCGCGCAGAGCTGCTTCTTCGCTCAGGGAGCCATCAACAGCACCAGTGTTAGCGCCGTAACCAGCGTTTGGATCAACAGCGCCTTCACCAGCGTTGTCGCCGCCTTTGGAGGAGCAACCTACAGCCACAGCCATGGCCAGAGCCAGCGCAGCAAACTTACCAAACTTCAACATTTCCATCGTGAAACTCCTAATGAACCCCAGTGTGTTAAGTGAAACATTGTAGCGCCGCGTCAGTTCAGGTAAGGGGACCAGGACGGTTCTCTGACTTCGCCTTGAGCGGTAGGAAGCGGGAGCCTCACACGTCCATTAATGGACACGAGCATCAAGACTCCCCGGCCCTGCTGGCGGGTGGCGTAGATTACCATGGTGCCGTTGGGCGCAACAGTAGCTGACTCATCTAGGTTAGTGTCTGTAAGGATTTTTACGCTACCGCGCTGCAAATCCTGAGCCGCTACCCGGAAGTTGGTGAAACCGTCCTGGCGGTGAATCATTACCAGGGTCTTTTCGTCAGCAGAAAGTTTCGGGTTGGCGTTGTAGTTACCGATAAAGGTCACACGCTCGGCACCACCGCCATTGATGTTGCTTTTATATACCTGCGGTTTACCACCGCGGTCGGAAGTGAAGTAGATGGTCGAACCATCCTTGCCCCAGAACGGCTCGGTATTGATGCCCGGTCCACTGGTCACACGACTGATCTGGCGCGAAGCCATGTTCATGACATAGATGTCCGGGTTACCGTCCTTGGACAGCACGAACGCCAGGCGGCTGCCATCCGGCGACCAGGCTGGCGCGCCGTTGAGGCCTTCGAAGTTGGTGATCTGCTCGCGACGACCCGTGTCGATATGCTGTACGAAGATGCGCGGACGCTTCTGTTCGAACGACACATAGGCAATGCGCTTGCCATCGGGGGCAAAGCGCGGCGACAGGATCGGCTCGCGAGACTGCAACAAGGTCACTGCCCGAGCACCGTCGTAGTCCGAACGTTGCAGGGTGTAGCGAGTGTTGTTCACCGAAAAGCGCTCGGCGGTCACGTACAGCAGGCGCGTGGAGAACGCACCCTTGATGCCGGTGAGCTTCTCGAAGGACTGGTCGGAGATGTAGTGCGACATGTCTCGCAACTGATCAACGCCGCCAGAAACACTGCCAGTCAGCACCTGTTGTTCGGTAGCCACGTTGAACAGCGCGTACTGCACCTGCAGGCGGCCACCGGCCGGCACGATGCTGCCAACCATTACGTACTGGGCGCCCAGGGCCTTCCAGTCACGGAAAATGACTTCGCTGGCCTGGGTCGGCAAGCTGATCATGTTCTGCTTTGGAATCGGCGCGTAGTAACCGGAGTTACGCAGGTCGTCACCGATGATCTGCGCCATGTCGTCCGGCAGCACGCTGCCGCCCTGCCAGCCGAAGGGTACAACCGCGATCGGCGTCGCCCGGTCACTACCGCTGGTGACCAGAATGTTTTTTTCATCCGCTGCCGCTATCCCTGCCATACAGCAAATAACGACAAGCATTCCTCGAAGAAGGTTTCTCACAAGGCTAGATCCTCAGGTGTGAATGTCATCTTGAATGAACGATAGGGAGCGAAGTCCTTCGGACTCAGACCCTGCATTTCTGTCAAACGCCCAATGTTCTTGACTGCCGCCACCGCCGAGGCGTCGAACGGGCCGTCTCCACTGGACTTGATCACGCTGACCGTAGTCACCGTACCATCAGGCAACATGCCGATACGCAGCTCCACTGTCATACCCTTGCGCGCCGAAGGAGGACGAGCCCAACCTTCTGCTGCACGAATACGAATCAGGTCGTCGAAACTGCCCGCGACGCTATCACCGACTTCATCCGATTTCGTGGCCTCACGCTCCGGCTTGTCGGAAAGCAAGTCCGCCAGGGCCTGGGCCTTTTTCTCTTCGGCAGATTTACGTGCTGCTTCCTGGGCCTTTTTCTTCGCGGCGTCGGCGGCAGCCTTCTTCTTCGCGTCTTCGGCGATCTTTTTCTTCGCCTCGTCAGCTTCTGCTTTTTTCTTGGCGTCTTCCGCGGCTTTCTTCTTCGCGTCTTCGACGATTTTCTTCTTCGCTTCTTCAGCGGCCTTTTTCTTGGCCTCTTCTTCAGCGGCTTTCTTGGCTTCTTCCTCGGCTTTCTTCTTGGCTACATCGGCCAGTTGCTTCTCTTCGGCCTTTTTCGCCTCGGCGGCTTTCTTGGCCTCGTCAGCCTTTTTCGCCTCGTCGGCTTTCTTGGCCTCGTCGGCCTTCTTCGCTTCCGCGGCTTTTTGGGCAGCCTCTTCTTTCTTTTGTTCCGCAGCCTTGATCTCTTCCTGCTCGACCTTCTTCTGCTCCAACTGCTCGGCTTCGGTCTGGCGCGCGGCGGATTTCTTCGCCTCACCCGCAATCTTGTGATTGGTCTGGGTGGTCGCTGGACTCTTCGATTTCAGCTGATACAGGGTCGCCTGGACGATCGGCTTGGCCGGCGGTAGCTCTGGCGTCATGGCAAAGCTGACAAACAGCATGCCGAACACCAGAACATGAAGGGCAATTGCCCAGACGCTAGGCCAGAAGTAGCTTTCCGAAGCGGACGGCTCTCGCTGTTGCTGCATCAGGGCGCCTCGGTAATCAAGCCAACGTTGCCGACGCCAGCTTTCTGCAGGCCGCCCATGGCACCCATCACGGCGCCGTAGTCGACGGATTTGTCCCCGCGAATGAACACCTGGGTGTGCTTGCCGCCTTCGTTACCGGCACGGATGATCTTGGTCACCGCGTCGGTCATCTGCGGCAAGGTCATTGCCTTGTCCTGTTGCTTGTCGGTATCGACTTCACTGCCAAGGTTCCAGTAGTAGGTCTTGTCAGCCTTGATCGAGATGGTCAGCACCTGGGTGTTGTTGTCCTGGGGCAAGGCTTCACTGGAAACCTTGGGCAGGTCGACTTTCACACCCTGGTTGAGCATCGGCGCGGTCACCATGAAGATGACCAGCAGTACCAACATCACGTCGATGTAGGGCACTACGTTCATCTCGGCAACCGGCTTGCGTTTGTGGCGAACTCGGGCCATTGGGTCTACCTGCTCACTCTTCGCTGGTGTGCACTTTACGGTGCAGGATCGCCTGGAATTCGTCGGCGAAGGTGTAGTAACGGCTGATCAGCGTCTCGCCACGGGCGGAGAAACGGTTGTAGGCGATCACTGCCGGGATGGCCGCGAACAAGCCGATGGCAGTCGCTACCAGGGCTTCGGCGATACCCGGGGCCACGGTGGCCAGGGTCGCCTGCTGTGCGGAAGCCAGGCCGCGGAAGGAGTTCATGATCCCCCACACGGTACCGAACAGACCGATGTACGGGCTGACCGAGCCCACAGTGGCCAGGAACGGCAGGCTCTGCTCGAGCTTCTCTTCTTCACGGGAGATCGCTACGCGCATCGCACGAGCCACGCCTTCCATCACGGCCTCGGGTTCGACGCCCGGCTGCTGGCGCAGGCGGGAGAACTCCTTGAAACCAGCACGGAAGATCTGCTCGACACCGGAGTCCGGGTCAGGGTTGCTGCCGGCCTGGCGGTACAGCTTGGACAAGTCGATACCGGACCAGAAGCGCTCCTCGAAGCTCTCCAGGGCACGTCGACCAGCGCGCAGCAGGTTGCTGCGCTGAAAGATCATGATCCATGAAGTCACCGATGCGGCCACCAGGGTCAGCATTACCAACTGCACTACAACGCTGGCATTGCTGACCAGGCTCCACATGGAGGAATGGTCGACGACGTTAGCTTCCACGCTTTATCTCCTGCTCTGAGTGTGTACCCGCGCTGCCCTCGTCGGCAAAGGCCGTACGCAGAGCGTCTGGAATAGCGCGGGGTTTGAAATTGTCGGCGCGCACACAAGCCACCAGGAACTGCCCCTCACAGAGCAGCACATTGTCCGAGAACCGCCTGACCTGCTGGGTGAAACGTAGGCTGGCCCGATTCAACTCGGTGACCTGGGCACTGACCAGAAGCTCATCGTCCAACCGCGCCGGCGAGTGATAACGCGCTTCGCTGGAATGCACGACGAATAACAGGTTCTCCCCCACCAACTGCGACTGGGCAAAGCCCAAATGTCGTAGCCGCTCGGTTCGAGCCCGCTCCATAAACTTAAGGTAATTAACGTAATACACGATACCGCCGGCATCGGTGTCCTCGTAATAAACGCGACAACGATGTGCGAACGGCTCAAGCCCGTTTTGCGCGCGCATACTCTAGTGCTTACTCCTCAGGTTGCCAATCCAGCCAAGCAACTGTTTTTTCATTCTTGAACGACTTTTCGTGCAGTTTTAACGATGTCCGCCCGTAGGACAGCACAAACCCCGATTAAGTCGGTGCAAAGCGAGCGATCAATCGTCCATGGCATCGAGGAATTCGTCTACCGCGGGCATGTCTCCCAATCGTGACGGAATATTTAGCCCGAAATGCAGGTACGCATGTCGGGTCACCACTCGCCCACGAGGGGTTCGCATGATGTAGCCCTGCTGGATCAGGTACGGTTCCAGCACATCCTCGATGGTATGACGCTCTTCACTGATCGCCGCGGCCAGGCTGTCGACCCCGACCGGACCGCCGTCGAACTTCTCGATCATGGTCAACAATAGACGCCGGTCCTGATGGTCAAAGCCACGTTCGTCGACATCCAGCAGATTCAATGCCAGGTCGGCAACAGCCTTGGTGATGTGCCCCTTGGCCCGGACTTCAGCGAAATCACGCACCCGGCGCAAAAGACGGTTGGCGATCCGCGGCGTGCCCCTGGCTCGCCGGGCCACCTCGACGGCGCCTTCCGGGTCCAGCGGCAAGCCGAGGATGCCAGCGGAACGCCCAACGATGGTCGCAAGATCCGCAACGCTGTAGAACTCCAGGCGCTGGACGATACCGAAACGATCCCGCAGCGGGTTGGTCAGCATGCCCGCACGGGTCGTGGCTCCCACCAGGGTGAAAGGCGGCAGGTCCAGCTTGATCGAACGCGCCGCCGGCCCTTCGCCGATCATGATGTCGAGCTGGAAGTCCTCCATGGCCGGATACAGCACTTCCTCGACGATCGGCGACAAACGATGAATCTCATCGATGAACAGCACATCGTGAGGCTCGAGATTGGTCAATAACGCGGCCAGATCCCCGGGACGCTCCAAGACCGGTCCGGAGGTGCTCTTGATCGAGACCCCCATTTCCTCTGCGATGATGTTGGCCAGGGTGGTCTTGCCCAACCCGGGAGGCCCGAAGATCAGCGTATGGTCCAGGGATTCGCTGCGCCCACGGGCCGCCTGGATAAACAGCTCCATCTGTTCGCGCACGCTGGGCTGGCCGATATAGTCGGCCAGGCTGACCGGACGAATCGCCCGGTCCTGGACTTCCTCGCGCTCACGGGGGCCCGTAGCGGCGATCAGACGATCTGCTTCTATCACTTAAATCATCCCCTTCAGGGCTCGGCGGATCATGTCTTCACTACTCAAGCCTTTTTCCTTGATCGCGGATACCGCCTTGCTGGCTTCCTGCGGCTTGTACCCCAGGGAAATCAGTGCACTGACCGCATCCGACTCGGCGCTGGCCACGGGCATCGGCGCATCCGGCTGGTTCGGCACCAGGGCGAACATGCTCGGCACCGCCTCCCAGGCCTTGAACCGATCCTTGAGCTCGACCAACAGACGCTCGGCGGTTTTCTTGCCGACCCCCGGCACCTTGGTCAAGGCCGAGGTGTCCTGGGCTTGCACGCAGCGCACCAGCTCATCCACTTCAAGACTGGACATCAGGGCCAGGGCCAGCTTCGGCCCGACACCATTTAGACGGATCAACTCGCGAAAAAAGTCTCGCTCGCGCTTGCTGGCGAAACCGTAGAGTAACTGTGCGTCCTCACGCACGACCAAATGGGTGTGCAAGGTCAGGGGTTCGCCGACCGACGGCAGGCGATACAAGGTGGTCATGGGTACTTCGACTTCATAACCCAAGCCGTTGACATCGAGAATCAGGTGCGGCGGCTGTTTCTCAGCCAGGGTGCCGCGCAAGCGTCCAATCACGTATCGATCCTTAAGGCGATGGCCAGCACGGGGCTGGCGACTCACTGAACAAGGTCAGCGCCGATTACTCAGGCACATGACACCCGCTCCTAAAATGACTGCGCTGATGCTATCAGAGACGCAATCGACCGCCACGACTGCGTGCCGTTCCCAGGCCATGGGGCAACAAGCTGGAACGGGTATGGGAATGGCAAATGGCAATCGCCAGGGCGTCCGAGGCGTCGATCTGCGGCTTGGCTGTCAACTTGAGCAGATGCATGACCATCATCTGCACCTGCTCCTTATTAGCGCCGCCAGTGCCCGCCACCGCCTGCTTCACCTGTGTCGCCGTGTATTCGGCAATCTCCAGCCCCTCTTCGGCCCCGGCGACGATGGCCGCCCCCCGAGCCTGCCCGAGCTTCAGGGCCGAATCGGCATTGCGCGCCATGAATACCTTCTCGATGCCCATGGTCACCGGACCGTAGGTCTGGATCACCTCACGAACCCCGCGATAAACGATCTGCAAGCGCTCATGCAGTTCGCCAGCGCCGGTACGAATGCAGCCGGAGGCCACATACACGCAACCCCGCCCGGTGTCTTGAACCACGCCATAACCGGTAATGCGTGAACCGGGGTCGATGCCAAGAATTAGAGTCATAAGGCCTGCTGCTGAAATGAAAAGGCCGACCGTTCAGGAACGGAACGGCAAAAAAACGGAAGCCGGAGGCACCCTGCCGCGTAATGATCACGGCGTTGCGCATCCGGCTTCAAGAGCGGCGCTGCTGGATCAACCAAGCTGGGCGGCGACCGACTCCGGAATATCCGCATTGGAGTAGACGTTCTGCACGTCATCCAGGTCTTCCAGCATGTCGATCAGCTTCAAGACCTTCTCGGCACCTTCCAGGTCCAGCTCGGCGCTGGTGGTGGGCAGCATGACGATTTCCGCATCTGCAGCCTTGAAACCAGCAGCTTCCAGGGCATTGCGCACGCCATAGAAACCAGCGAACGAGGTAAACACATCGACCGAACCGTCATCATTGCTGACCACGTCGTCGGCATCGGCCTCCATGGCCGCTTCCATCAATGCATCCTCGTCGACACCTTCGGCGAAGGTGAGCTGGCCCTTGCGCTCGAACAGGTAGGCAACCGAGCCATCGGTACCCAGGTTGCCGCCACAC
This sequence comes from Pseudomonas sp. BIOMIG1BAC, assembly GCF_001705995.2. Lineage (NCBI taxonomy): Bacteria > Pseudomonadati > Pseudomonadota > Gammaproteobacteria > Pseudomonadales > Pseudomonadaceae > Pseudomonas > Pseudomonas sp. BIOMIG1BAC. Next base: position 6,173,168 of record NZ_CP049045.1, read on the forward strand.
TTGCTGAAAGCATGACGAACAGCCGCCGCCGTACGGTTGCGATTGTCGGTCATGCATTCGACCATGACCGCTACACCATTGGGACCATAGCCCTCATAGGTCAGCTCGACCACATCGTCGCTACCGGCAGCACCAGTACCACGGGCGATGGCCCGGTCGATGATGTCGCGACTCATGTTGGCGCCCAGGGCCTTGTCCAGGGCCAGGCGCAGGCGTGGATTGGAACCGGGTTCGCCACCGCCCTGACGGGCCGCGACAGTCAGCTCACGAATCCACTTGGTGAAGATCTTGCCTCTCTTGGCATCCTGACGCTCTTTGCGGTGCTTGATGTTCGCCCACTTGGAATGACCTGCCATAACTTGCTCCAAATTCTCTTTGAAACATTGCCTGCACCACCACTAGGTGAACCGGCAACAAAAACTCTTCCCCATAGAAAAAGCGCACCCGAAGGTGCGCCTTGTCGGGCCGGCTTACTCAGCCTTGGGCTGTTCGCGCAAGCGGATATGCAGCTCGCGCAGGGCCTTGGCGTCCACCAAGCCGGGTGCCTGGGTCATGACGCAAGCCGCGCTCTGGGTTTTCGGGAAGGCGATCACTTCGCGAATCGACTGGGCGCCAGTCATCAGCATCACCAGGCGATCCAGGCCGAAGGCCAGGCCACCATGGGGTGGAGCGCCGTACTTCAGGGCGTCCAGCAGGAAGCCGAATTTCTCTTCCTGTTCCGCTTCATTGATACCCAGCAGGCGGAACACCGCTTGCTGCATTTCTTTACGGTGGATACGGATCGAACCGCCGCCGAGCTCAGTACCATTGAGGACCATGTCATAAGCACGCGACAGAGCACCAGCAGGGTTGGCCTCGAGTTCTTCAGGCGAGCACTTCGGCGCGGTGAACGGATGGTGCAGCGCAGTGAAGCTGCCATCGTCGTTCTCTTCGAACATCGGGAAGTCGACGACCCACATCGGCGCCCATTCGCAGGTCAGCAGGTTCAGGTCGTGGCCGAGCTTGATACGCAGCGCACCCAGGGCCTCGCTGACGATCTTGGCCTTGTCGGCGCCGAAGAACACGATGTCGCCATCGACGGCACCGACACGATCGAGGATCACGTTCAGGTTGGCTTCCGGAATGTTCTTGACGATTGGCGACTGCAGGCCCTCGACGCCCTTGGCGCGCTCGTTGACCTTGATGTACGCCAGGCCCTTGGCACCATAGATGCCGACGAACTTGGTGTAGTCGTCGATCTGCTTGCGCGGCATGCTCGCCCCGCCAGGTACGCGCAGGGCTGCGATACGGCATTTAGGGTCGTTGGCCGGGCCGCTGAATACCTTGAACTCCACTTCCTTGAGCTGGTCGGCAACGTCAACCAGTTCCAGGGGAATGCGCAGGTCCGGCTTGTCCGAACCATAGCGACGCATGGCCTCCTCGAAGGTCATGTGCGGGAACTCGCCGAACTCCAGACCCAGCACTTCCTTGAACAGGTTGCGGATCATGTTCTCGGTCAGGCCCATGATGTCTTTTTCATCGAGGAAGCTGGTTTCGATGTCGATCTGGGTGAATTCAGGCTGACGGTCGGCGCGCAGGTCTTCGTCGCGGAAGCATTTGGCGATCTGGTAGTAACGATCGAAGCCGGCCACCATCAACAGTTGCTTGAACAGCTGAGGCGATTGCGGCAGGGCGAAGAAGCTGCCGGCATGGGTGCGGCTCGGTACCAGGTAGTCGCGGGCACCTTCAGGGGTGGCGCGGGTCAGGATCGGCGTCTCGACGTCCAGGAAGCCGTTCTCGTCGAGGAAACGACGGATGCTGGTGGTCATGCGCGAGCGCAGGCGCAGCTTCTCGGCCATTTCCGGACGGCGCAGGTCGATGAAGCGATAGCGCAAGCGGGTCTCTTCACCCACGTCGGAGTATTCGTTGAGCGGGAACGGCGGGGTTTCCGCCTCGTTCAAGACTTCCAGCTCGTAACCCAGGACCTCGATCATGCCCGAGGCCATATTGGCGTTGCCGGCACCTGCCGGACGCAGGCGCACCTTGCCGGTGATCTTGACTACATATTCACTGCGCACACGGTCGGCAGCGGCGAAGGTTTGCGCACGATCCGGATCGAACACCACCTGGGCCAGGCCTTCACGATCACGAATATCGAGGAAAATCACCCCGCCGTGGTCACGACGACGGTGGACCCATCCGCAAAGGGTTACTTCCTGACCTTCCAGGCCTTCGTTCAGTTGGCCGCAATAATGGCTGCGCATCATGGTAGTGGTTTCACTTCTCGTAATTCGAAATTCGATGGAGGCCTTGCGCACCCCTCGGGTGCCAGATAGTGCAAGAACTCGCGCGTGTCGTTCAACTTAGTCAGCTTTGTCGCCACCGGCCAGATTCTTCTTGGAGCCGGTCTTGAAGTCGGTTTCATACCAGCCGGTGCCACTGAGGCGGAAACCCGGCATGGATAGCATCTTTTTCAACTCAGGCGCCTGGCATGCAGGGCAATCGACCAGCGGCGCGGCGCTGATCTTTTGAATGGCTTCCAACTGATGGCCACAGGAAGCGCATTGGTAGTCGTACATCGGCATGGGGACGTCTCGGCAATCCAGATTACGGCTTGATACAGGCAGAGCCCATGCCAAGGCTCGGGCTACGTAGCAAAGAGCGGGATTATATCCATTAAATCGGCCCTGTGCAGCCGTATGCCCCGATAACGTACGCAGCCTAAGAGGCGAATGGCGCGATGAGCGCCATCCGCCATGAACGACCTAGGGATTTTCCAGCAGGGAGCGCAACATCCATGCAGTTTTTTCATGCACTTGCATGCGCTGGGTCAGCAGGTCCGCGGTAGGCTCATCGCTGACCTTGTCCAACAGAGGAAAGATACCGCGAGCCGTACGGGTCACTGCTTCCTGCCCGCTGACCAGTTGCTTGATCATTTCCTCCGCCGCCGGCACTCCCTCCTCCTCCTTGATGGAGGACAACCGGGCATAGATGGAATAGGCACCCGGGGCAGGAAAGCCCAACGCCCGGATACGCTCGGCGATCAGGTCGACCGCCAAGGCCAGTTCGTTGTATTGCTCTTCGAACATCAAGTGCAGGGTACGGAATTGCGGGCCGGTGACGTTCCAATGGAAATTATGGGTTTTCAGATACAACACGTAAGTGTCCGACAGTAGACGGGACAGACCATCGACGATGGACTTGCGATCTGCTTCGCTGATACCGATATCAATTGCCATGTTTCTCTCCGTTGACCAGATGAACCAATCCATTCAGCTGCCGGACCACTCTAGCAAGGACAGGACCTGCCCGCTGCCGCGCAGCCCGCGGCAGGTTGCCTCGGGACCAGGCCCATGGGTGAAGAATGGCCAGGGCTGAAACGGATCTGACCGCAAGAAAAATTCGCTGTTCCTTGGACGATCCAGCAACGCCCCAAGAAACGGGCCTTTGCCTGATTGTCCGATCCATTTCCGACCACGGACGACGAGCCGCCTCGCGGAACAACGCGGCTGATTTGAGAAGGCCTGGGCTTTGCGGTTAAATAGAGCCCGTGTCGTTGTTGCCTATTTCTTCGGCCAGCGCGCATAGGCTGACACCGCGCACGAACCTGCCGCCTCATCTATTTTTTCAGAAGCGAACCGTGCGCGATCAGCTCTTCCTTGTGCTCCTTCTTAACGTGAGTTGATCAAAATGTTGAAAATTGTCCACTTGTTGACAGGACTTGCAGCCTTGCTGCTGTCCTTGATTCCGAGCCTTAGATCCGACGCGGTTCCCTACCTACAACAACCCGATGCTCTTTACCTGGCCCTTTTCGGCCTGCTCAACCTGGTCCTGGCCCCAGTTATTCCGCACTGGAACAAAGGCCCTCGCCATCACTTGCAGAACCTGGTCAGCGCCCTGCTGGTCCTGGTGGTCGTCCTGCAAACCCTCACCCTCCTGGCTCCGATGCCAGTGATCGGTGACCAGCCAGCTGTGCTGGTCAGCCTGCTGACTGCCCTGTTTGCAGTGGCGCTGCACCTGGCCGTGAGCTTCTACAAATCGTCACCCGCGGCTTCTTCTGCACCGGTCTACGACATGAGCAATCGTGATACGGGTACCGTGAAGTGGTTCAACACCTCCAAGGGCTTCGGCTTTATCTCCCGGGACTCCGGCGACGATATCTTCGTGCACTTTCGCGCCATTCGCGGAGAAGGCCATCGCGTCCTGGTAGAAGGCCAGCGCGTGGAGTTCTCGGTGATGAACCGTGACAAGGGCCTGCAAGCCGAAGATGTCATTGCTGCATTGCCCCGCCGCTGATCACAGGCCATAAAAAAACCGCGCCAAGGCGCGGTTTTTTTATGGCTCTGGCGACAACCCCGCCACCTTAATAATGAGGCGGCGGCGCATCTTCCTCAAAGACCCCGAATTGCCCAAGCATCTCCTCCTGGCGCTTGAGTAGCGCAGCCATCTGCAATTGCAGGCGCTCCACCCTCTTTTGCTGTGCCACCAGCTCATCATTCAAGGCTTGGATGGTGTCATCCTGGAACGCCAGGCGACTTTCCAGATCGGTTACGCGCTCTTCCAGCTCCATGCCTCAGTCCTCCAGAAACCGGAAATCATCGGTCAGCACCACTCGCAACCGTTCGCGGACCTGTTCGATCTGCTCTGCCGTGTAGGGTTTTGCCGGATGCTTGCCCCAAACCGGGGCCGGCCAGGCGGCATCGTCACGTTTACGCACGATCACATGCATGTGCAACTGGCTTACCACATTGCCCAAAGTCGCCACATTCAACTTGTCGGCATCGAACGAGTCCTTGAGCAGCTCGGCCAGGGCTGTGGTTTCCTGCCATAGCTGACGTTGATCCGTGACATCCAGTTGAAACAACTCGCTGATATCTTCGCGACGCGGCACCAGGATAAACCAAGGATAGTTTGCATCATTGGACAGCAGCAGCCGGCAAAGGGGGAAGTCCCCGATGAGTACTGTGTCTTGCTGCAGTCGTGAATCTAAAGTGAACACCGCGCTTACTCCCGCTCCGCTCATTCCTGCCTGGCGTCAAGTATTACTGACATGGACCAGGCGACAGAGACGCAGCATACCTGTGAACGCCTCACGCTTCATGACCAATGAGCCAGCGACCTCTCCTCAATTTGGCAAGGAGCCAGTTCATGCGGTCAATGCGCCCCAAAGCAGGACATTTTGCAAAGCCCTGCACCATTTGCCCACACCACTTCAGAGTCGCTCGCAAGGACACTCGCCAAGTCCTTGATAGCCAGTGCCGTTTACGCACCTGACGGTATGAACAGGGGCAACGTCATCCAAAAGTTTTGCACCGAAATCGGACAACGGGTCTACGCTGAGTACCCCAAGCATCCGCCGTTTACTCACTTTGCAGTGTGCGTCGGTAACATTTTGTCTGGCTGTGCAACTTATTGCACACCACTGCCTCATGCAGGCAGCGACGTCAAGCCAAGCGAAAACTCATTCCGAGCGACGGTTTTATGCGGTTTTTACAGACTCCTTTACCGTCTGGAGCAAAAAACACTTGGCGATTTGGTTTTGTGCACGCTTGTTGCATCCAGCCCGACACCGTCTGCGAGGGATGAGCGAAAGTGAAACCTTAAAGACTCATGATAATAGCGGCAGGGCTGCCCAAAAGTACTTTGAAAGTGTTTGTCTGGAGGGTTCTTTCCCTCCTTGCAATCCTCCGAAGAGCACTATTGAAGTTGTCAGTCCGGATACATTCCGGCTGAAGGATTGCGACACCGATCAAGCAATTTGCGACAGGGTCGTAAAGAAGCTGAAAGGATAGATAGGCAAGTATCGCCAATATTGTCAGCGTGATATAAGTTTGCGCCGACACAAAAAGAAAGAGCCGCCCAAATAAAAATACAGGTGGGACGGCAGTACTCTTCTAAAAACCAAAGGAGCAAATCACGATGCGCGTGATGAAGTGGAGCATGATCGCCCTGGCTGTATCTGCAGGGACCTCGCAGTTCGCAATCGCGTCTTCCCAAGACGACTCGAAAGGCTTTTTCGAAGATCAGAGCCTGAAGTCCAAGACTCGTCTGGAATACATGAACCGCGACTACAAGAACGGTGCCGGTAACATCGCCAAGCCCGGTGGTGGCTACAAGAGCGGCTATCGCCAGGACACCGGCATCAGTGAACTGCTGACCTACGAATCGGGCTTCACCCAAGGCACCGTGGGTGTCGGTGTGGACGCCATGGCCATGGGCGCAGCCCGCCTGGACGGCGGTGCAGGCCGTGCCGGCAACGGTCTGTTCGCAGTCAATGGCGACGGCCAACCGGAAAAGACCCAGTCCAAGACCGGTGCAGCCATCAAGTTCCGCATCTCCGACACCACCCTCAAGTACGGTCGTCAGTTCGTCGCCAGCCCGGTATTCGCCACTGACGATAGCCGCCTGTTGCCGGAAGTGGCCGAAGGTACCCTGATCACCAGCAAGGAAATCAAGGGCCTGGAACTGAATGCTGGTCGCTTCACCGCACTGAGCAAGCAGACCGGTATGGGCAAGGACAGCATCGGTGGCGTGGCTGACGAGAATGGCAACGGCGCCAAAGGCCTGCCTTCGGCGAACATCTTCGGCGCAACCTATGCCTTCACCGACAACTTCACCGGCACCCTGGCAGCCTCCAAGGTCGACCAGTACTTCAAGAAGCAGTACATCAACCTGAACTACACCTTGCCGATCGCTGAATCGCAGTCCCTGAACTTCGACTTCAACGGCTACAAGACCGAAGGCGACAAGCGTGGCGACCTGGTCGACATGATCGGCGACGGCCGCACGGGCGTGGATAACAAACTGTGGAGCCTGGCAGCAGCGTACAGCCTCGGCGCGCACAAGTTCACCCTGGCCCACCAGCGCTCCAGCGGCGACAACGGCTACTACTACGGCGTTGACGGTAACGGTACGGTCTTCGTGGCCAACTCCATCCAGATCTCCGACTTCGTGGGGCGCGATGAACGTTCCTGGCAAGCACGCTACGACCTGAACATGGCCACCTATGGCGTGCCAGGCCTGAGCTTCATGGCTCGCTACGTGACCGGTGACAACATCTCCACCAACAACGGCCTGGGCGAAGGTAAAGAGAAAGAGTTCAACTTCGAGACCAAGTACGTTCTCCAGGAAGGTCCAGCCAAGGATCTGTCCTTCCGCCTGCGTAGCGCAGTGTATCGCGTCAATAACGCATACAGCGGCTACCAGTCCGATAACAACGATGTACGTATCATCGTGGAGTACCCGCTGAGCATCTTGTAATTCGTTGCCCAGTTGCTTGCGCTAACGCGCAACTCCAATAAAAACCGTCGCCCTGACATCCCAGGGTGACGGTTTTTTTATGCCATCAAAAGTGCAAGCCCTCATCCGCCACTACATAGCAAGCTAATAAATAACATGCTATCGGTAGTTGCCAAAGAACAGCCAACGACTGCAGGCCTTAGTTCGTATCAGACGCATAAAAAACAAGGGGCCGATGGCCCCTTGTCTTGAACAGCACTAGTTGACCGAACGGCCAACTTATGAAGCCACCTTTATTACACGGCGGCTTCCTGAACCACACGAATCACTCGTTGTGGAAACGGGATATCGATACCCGCGGCCTTCAGGCGATCACGCGATAGTTCATTGAACTGGAACATCACATCCCAGTAGTCCGCCGTCTTGACCCACACCCGCAGCGACAAGGTAATCGCGCTGTCACCCAAAGTGGAGACCACCGCGACAGGCGCAGGGTCGGCCAGAACCCGATCATCCTTGGCCAGTTCCAGCAACACTTCACGGGCCTTCTGCAGATCAGCGTCATAATCCACGCCAACGTCGAACACCACCTTGCGGGTCGGTTGACGGTTGTAGTTGGTGATGATGCCGTTGGACAGGTTGCCGTTGGGCACGATCACCGTCTTGTTGTCACCCGTACGCAGGACCGTGTGGAAGATCTGGATGCTATCCACTGTCCCGCTGATACCCTGGGCTTCGATGAAATCGCCCAGGCGAAACGGGCGGAACAAGAGGATCAGCACTCCACCGGCGAAATTCGCCAGGCTGCCCTGCAAGGCCAGGCCAATAGCCAGGCCGGCGGCACCGATGGCGGCCACGAAGGAGGTGGTCTCGACACCGATCATCGAGGCGACGCTGACGATCAGCAGCACCTTGAGCACGATATTGGCCAGGCTGCTGATGAACCCCTGCAAGGCCAGGTCGGCATTGCGCAACGCCAATAGCTTGCCCACCTTGTGAGTCAGCCTGTTGATCAACCACCAGCCAATGGCCAGGGTCACCACGGCCAGCAGCACCCGGCTGCCGTACTCCATGATCATGGGAATCCAGGCTTGGGAAGCCCGGACCAGGTTGTCTACTTCAGCGTTCAAGTCCATCTATTTCTCCAGGTTTCCGTGATTGCGCAGGATGCATGACTGACGGACAGAACGATCGGCTCCATTGGGAGCTCAATCGTTTCTGCCATTGCTCCGGCCTCGGACGCCAATAAGACCTAGAGGTTCCCGGAGAATCCAATCAATCGCGGAAGTTGTTGAACTGCAGCGGCATGCCGAATTCCTTGCCACGCAAGGCCGCGATCGCTTCTTGCAAGTCGTCGCGCTTCTTGCCGGTCACCCGTACTTGCTCGCCCTGGATCGCAGCCTGCACCTTGAGCTTGGCGTCCTTGATGTGAGCGACGATTTTCTTCGCCAGTTCCTTGTCGATCCCTTCCTTGAGCACCGCTTCCTGCTTCATCACCTTGCCCGAGGCATAGGCGTCCTTGACCTCCAGGCACTGCACATCGATCTTGCGCTTGACCAGGGCCAGCTTGAGGATCTCGATCATCGCTTCCAGCTGGAACTCGGCCTCGGCGGTCAGGTTGACGGTCAGTTCCTTGTCCTTGAACTCGAAACTGCCCTTGCCTTTCAAGTCATAGCGGCGGTCCAGTTCCTTGACGGCGTTTTCCACCGCATTGGTGACTTCGTGCTTGTCCAGTTCGGATACCACGTCAAACGACGGCATGTATTCTCTCCAAATAAAAAGGGGCGCCGTTCAGAACATCGAACACGCCCGGCTTGCGGTTAAAATCCGCGCTCATTATAACGGGTCTTTCCCCTCCTTCACCGCACGCGCCCTCAGGGCCTGCCCCAACAGGGTCGAAACTTCATGTCCACCACCTGGCACATTCTCGGCGCCGGCAGCCTAGGCACCCTCTGGGCTACACGCCTGGCACGCGCCGGGCTACCGGTGCGCCTGCTCCTGCGCGACCGGACCCGCCTGCAGGCCTACCAGGCAGCAGGCGGCCTGACCCTGATCGAGCAGGGCCAGAGCAGCCTGCATCCGATTCCCGGCGAGACCTGCGACAGCCCGCAGCCGATCCACCGCTTGCTGCTGGCCTGCAAGGCCTACGACGCCGAAGCCGCCGTGGCCAGCATCGCCAAGCGCCTGGCGCCCGGAGCTGAATTGATCCTGCTGCAAAATGGCCTCGGCAGCCAGGATGCCGTGGCCGCCAAGGTACCTGAAGCCCGTTGCATCGCTGCCTCCAGTACCGAGGGAGCCTTTCGCGATGGCGATTGGCGCGTAGTCTTTGCAGGCCACGGCTATACGTGGCTCGGCGATACCGCCCACCCTGGCGCTCCCATTTGGCTGGACGAACTGGCAGCCAGCGGCATTCCCCATGAATGGACGACCCAGATCCTGACGCGACTGTGGCGCAAACTGGCACTTAACTGCGCGATCAACCCACTGACGGTGTTGCATGACTGTCGCAATGGCGGCCTGCAGCAACACCAGTGCGAGGTAGCTACCCTCTGCATCGAGCTGGGTGAACTGCTGCAATGCTGCGGGCAGCCGGATGCCGCGCAGGATTTGCAACAGGAAGTCGAACGAGTGATCCACGCCACCGCGGCCAATTTCTCATCCATGCACCAGGACGTCGCCAATCGGCGTCGAACCGAAATCAGCTACCTGCTCGGTTATGCCTGCAATGCAGCCGTGCGTCACCAACTGGCCCTGCCTCACCTGCAGCGGTTACAGCAAAGGCTCAAGGATCAGCTGCACTTGCACGGATTGCCCAGCGACTGAGCAGCGGCTACGCTGCCCACTTGCTCATTTCCAGCGATATAGCCGATGCCATTGCGCCAGCGCCTCGAAAACCTGCCGGTAGGCCAAAAGCTCCTCGCGGCCCTGCTTGTCCTGCTGACCACCGTCCTGCTGGTCGCCAACCTGACCTTCATCAGCGCCGCCTACTGGATTTCCCAGGAAAGCATGGCCCCCCAGGCCTTGCAGACCATCGGTCGGCTGGTCTCCAACCCGACCCTGTCGCTCCAGGCGCTGAATTCGCCCCAGGATGCAGAACGGCTTCTCAACGAGCTCGACAGCTACTCGCCCCTGCGGGCGGCGGCCATCTATGACGCCAACGGCCAGCGCATCGCCCAACTGCAACACGGCGATCGCCTCAAGCTGCCCGAGCGCTACCGGCATATCGAGGCCTGGCAACTGACTGAGTTTCGCAGCAACCAGGTGATCCCCCTGCCCCGTCCGGACCAAGCCCCAGGGCACCTGTTGCTGGTGGCCACCAGCGAACTGCCGATGGCCTTCTACACCGGCACCCTGACCGCCAGCCTGGGTATCCTGATCTTCAGCGTGCTGCTATGGCTGATCATCGCCCGGCAGATCAAGCGCCTGATCACCCAGCCGATCCACCAGCTCGAGGAATTGTCGCGCCAGGTGACACGCGAGGAAAACTACGCACTGCGTGCAGCCCGCGGCAACCACGATGAAATCGGCAGCCTGGCGGAAGCCTTCAACACCATGCTGTCGCGAATCGAGGCTAGGGAACAGCAACTCAAGCGCGCCCGGGATGACTCCCAGGCCGCCTACGACCAGGCCCAGGGGCTGGCTGAGGAAACCCGGCACACCAACCGCAAGCTGGAATTGGAAGTCCAGGTACGTAGCAAGATCGAGAAGAAGCTCACCGGCTTCCAGAACTATCTCAACAGCATTATCGACTCCATGCCCTCGGCACTGATCGCCCTGGACGAGCAGTTGTACGTCACCCAATGGAACCAGGAAGCCAGCGCCCTGTCTGGGACCCGCCTGGACGAGGCCCTGAACCAGCCGATCTTCCTGGCCTTCGAACCGCTAAAGCCGTTCTTGCCGCAGCTCAAGGAAACGGTCGAGCAGCATACGGTGACCAAGGTCGAGCGAGTCACCTGGTTCAAGGACGACGAAGCCAAGCACTATGCCCTGACGTTCTATCCGTTGATGGGGGGAGCGGGTCGAGGCGTGGTGATCCGGATCGACGACATCACCCAGCGCCTGTCCCTGGAGGAAATGATGGTGCAGTCGGAGAAGATGCTCTCGGTCGGCGGCCTGGCTGCGGGCATGGCCCATGAAATCAACAACCCTTTGGGAGCGATCCTGCACAACGTGCAGAACATTCGTCGGCGATTGTCGCCCGAGCTGCCCAAAAACCTCGAATATGCACAACTGATCGGCATTGAACTGCAAACGGTCAATCGCTACCTGGAAAGTCGCGAGGTTCCATTGCTACTCGACGGCATCCAGCAAGCTGGAGCCAGGGCCGCGAAGATCGTGACCCATATGCTCAGCTTCAGTCGTCGCAGCAACCGGCAGATGGCTCCCTGCGACCTGCCGGCATTGATCGACCAGGCGGTAGAGATTGCCGGCAACGACTTCGACCTGGCGATCGGCTTCGACTTCAAGGGACAGGCCATCATCCGCCAGTTCGATCCGAGCCTCGGACCGGTCCCGGGCACCGCCAACGAGCTGGAGCAGGTGCTGCTCAACCTGCTCAAGAACGCAGCCCAGGCCATCCATCAGCGCGAAGACGACAGCGAGCCGGGGCGGATCATCCTGCGTACCCGGCTGAATCCACCCTGGGCAGAAATCCAGGTCGAAGACAACGGCGTCGGCATGAGCGAAAGCGTGCGCAAACGCACCTTCGAACCATTCTTCACCACCAAGGAAATCGGCCAGGGCACCGGCCTCGGCCTGTCGGTGTCGTACTTCATCATTACCAACAACCACAAGGGGCAGATGGAAGTGCAATCCACCCGGGGCCAGGGCACCTGCTTCACCTTGCGCCTGCCCCTGGCCAGCAGCCAGCCCCCAGTGCAAGCCCCTCTACCACTGGAGAACTAGACATGGGTTTTCGCCTGTCGAAGATTTACACCCGTACCGGCGACAAGGGTGAAACCGGCCTAGGGGACGGCCGCCGCGTCCCCAAGGACCATCCACGAATCGAGGCCATTGGCGAGGTCGATACCCTCAACAGCCAGCTGGGCCTGCTCCTGGCTGGCCTGGAAGAACAGTGTGCCGGCAAGCCGGGGCTCAAGGAGGTGATCGAGGTGTTGGCGCCCTGCCAGCATCGCTTGTTCGACCTGGGTGGAGAACTGGCAATGCCTGAGTATCAGGCACTCAATGAAATGGAAGTACAGCGCCTGGAAACAGCGATCGATGCCTGGAACGAAGAAATGGGCCCCCTGGAGAACTTCATTCTGCCCGGAGGATCGACCCTCATCGCCCAGGCCCACGTATGCCGTAGCCTGGCCCGTAGTGCCGAGCGCCGTTGCCAACAACTCAATGCCATCGAACCGTTGCAAGGCGCAGCGCTGGCCTACATCAATCGCCTGTCGGACGTGCTATTCGTCGCAGCACGCCTGATCGCCAAGCGCCAGGGCATCGCCGAGATACTCTGGCAAGCCGCTGCCAAGCCTTGACCCATTGAGTTCTTCGCAACCGGCCGGTCGCAGCTTTTCAGCGACCGGCCCGTCCTGAAGGGGCTCGCTCAGTCCTGCGGCCAGAACGCACGGATTCCCGCAACGCCCTGGGCACCGCTTGCCCAGGCCTGCTCGCACTGAGCTGGCTCCACGCCTCCCAGCAGATAAGCCGGCTTGTTGAAGCCATCGAGCAATTGCGCGGCCTGGTCCCAACCCAACGGCACGGCCTCAGGATGGGTCTGGGTCGCCTGCACGGGTGACAAGGTCACGAAATCCACATCCATCTGCTGCGCCAGGGACAGCTCCTCGGCGTTATGGCAAGAGGCAGCCAGCCAGCGCTCCTTGCCGAAAGGACGTCCGGCACTGGCGTATTTGCGCAGTTGCGCCGAAGTGATGTGCCAGCCCGCAGATGGGAAATCCCCCAACCACTCAAAGGGGCCCTTGAGCATCAACTGCGCCTTGCCGGCACACAAACCCACCGCATCCACTGCCAAATCACGGTATTGCGGGTCGTAGCCCCCTGGGGCACGCAGCTGGATCAGCTTGCAGCCCTGGGCAATGGCCTTTTGCATGCCGCGTAACAGGGCAGGTGTTTCCAGGCCATCAGGGGTGATCAGGTAGCGCGATGGCAAACGGGCTGCTGCGACAATTGGCTGGTTGGCGGCAGGAAACTCGTAGTCGGCCAGCTCTCGCGGGCTGACCCAGGCCAGTGGCTGGCCTTCGGCGCCGTGCGCTTCGCCAGCAAACTCCGAAACCTCCCAGACATCCAGTAATACCTGCTTGTCAGGGTAATCGTGCTGCACCTTGATCAAGGGGCGGGCGCTTTGCACCTCGATACCCAGCTCTTCGTGCAGCTCACGCGCCAACGCGACCTGCACGGCCTCCCCGGCTTCGACCTTGCCTCCGGGAAACTCCCACAAGCCCCCTTGATGCTGAGTATCGGCACGTCGGGCAATCAGGATCTTGCCACTGGCATCCCGGATGACGGCCGCTGCCACATGTACTCGTTTCACCACGTTTTCCTCTGGTCCGGCGTTCGGCCGGGCCTGGCGGCCGGCCGTTGAAAAATGATGATCACCCTGCCCTGCAAGCCTCCAGGGCAGGCATACCCGGTATCAGGTACGGTATTCGGCGTTGATCTTCACGTATTCGTGGGACAGGTCGGTAGTCCAGATGGTTTCGCTGCAAGCACCCCGTCCCAGCTCGATACGGATGGTGATTTCTTCCTGCTGCATCACCGCCGCCCCTTGGGCTTCGGTGTAGCTGGCTGCCCGAGCGCCACGACTGGCGATGCAGACCTCACCGAGGAACACATCGATCTTGCTCACATCCAGCTCTGGAACGCCGGCACGGCCCACGGCTGCCAGGATGCGACCCCAATTCGGGTCGGAGGCGAACAGTGCAGTCTTGATCAGCGGTGAATGAGCCACGGTGTAGCCCACATCCAGGCATTCCTGATGGTTGCCGCCACCATTGACTTGGACGGTGACGAACTTGGTGGCGCCCTCGCCATCACGGACGATCGCCTGGGCCACCTCCATGCAGACTTCGAACACTGCCTGCTTCAGTGCGGCGAACAGCGGGCCTTTGGCCTCGGTGATTTCCGGCAGCTTGGCCTGGCCAGTGGCGATCAGCATGCAACAGTCGTTGGTGGAGGTATCGCCATCGATGGTGATGCGGTTGAAGGATTTGTTGGCACCGTCCAGCAGCAGGTTTTGCAGAACGTCGCGGGAGACCTTGGCGTCGGTGGCGATGTAGCCAAGCATGGTCGCCATGTTCGGGCGGATCATTCCCGCACCCTTGCTGATCCCGGTGACGGTGATGGTCACGCCGTCATGCTGGAACTGGCGGCTGGCGCCCTTGGGCAGGGTGTCGGTGGTCATGATCCCGGTGGCGGCAGCGGCCCAGTTGTCCACGGACAGATCGTCCAGGGCGGCCTGCAATGCGCCTTCGATTTTCTCAACGGGCAACGGCTCGCCGATCACGCCGGTGGAATACGGCAGTACCGCACTGGCATCGACCCCGGCCAGCTCAGCCAGCTTGGCGCAGGTACGGCTGGCTGCCGCCAGGCCCGGCTCGCCGGTACCGGCGTTGGCGTTGCCAGTGTTGGTCAGCAAGTAACGTACCGGGCCCTGTACACGCTGCTTGGCCAGGATCACCGGTGCGGCGCAGAACGCATTGAGGGTGAACACCCCGGCCACCGTCGAGCCTTCAGCGCAACGCATGACCACCACATCCTTGCGCCCCGGGCGCTTGATACCAGCCGAGGCGATACCGAGTTCGAAACCGGCAACCGGGTGCAACGTTGGCAAAGGACCAAGACCAACAGCCATGAATGCGCTCCTCTCAAGATGGG
The DNA here is from genome assembly GCF_001705995.2 of Pseudomonas sp. BIOMIG1BAC. Classification (NCBI taxonomy): domain Bacteria; kingdom Pseudomonadati; phylum Pseudomonadota; class Gammaproteobacteria; order Pseudomonadales; family Pseudomonadaceae; genus Pseudomonas; species Pseudomonas sp. BIOMIG1BAC. The sequence goes on from NZ_CP049045.1 coordinate 6,188,225, forward strand.
TGCACCGTCGGCATGAAAGACGGTGCTGCAAATGGAAAAACGCCGCGACGGCTGATGCCGTCACGGCGTGGGTGTTTCAGTGTCTGGCGTGGATCTTAGTTGATCTGGCCGTGACAGTGTTTGTACTTCTTGCCCGAACCGCAGTAGCACAGTTCGTTGCGACCCAGCTTCTGTTCATTGCGTACCGGCGCGGAAGCCAGGGCCACGTCAACCTCGACGCCCTCTTCCAATGCTTCGGGCTGGTCCAGGCCTGGGGCCTCGGCGTGCTCGAACTGCATGCGACGAGCCAGGGACTCGGCTTCCTGGCGCAGGCGCGCCTCTTCCTCGGCCGGGTCTTCGCGACGCACCTGGACGTGGGACAACACCCGGATCGAGTCGCGCTTGATGGAATCCAGCAGCTCGGAGAACAGGGTGAAGGACTCGCGCTTGTACTCCTGCTTGGGGTTCTTCTGCGCATAACCACGCAGGTGGATGCCGTGGCGCAGGTGGTCCATGGTCGACAGGTGGTCTTTCCACAGGTCATCCAGGACTCGCAGCACGATCTGCTTCTCGAAGGTGCGCAGCGCTTCGGCGCCGGCCTGGTCTTCTTTCTCGTTGTACGCGGTGATCAGCTCGTTGAGCAGCTTCTCACGCAGGGTTTCCTCGTACAGGTGATCGTCTTCGTCGAGCCATTGCTGGATCGGCAGGCTCACACCGAAATCGCTCTGGAGCGCAGCTTCCAGGCCTGCCACATCCCACTGCTCAGGCAGCGACTGTGGAGGAATGTGGGCACTGACGGTGGCGCTCAGCACGTCCTGGCGGAAGTCGGCGATGGTCTCGCCGATGTTGTCCGCAGCCAGCAGCGTGTTGCGCATGTGGTAGATCACCTTGCGCTGCTCGTTGTTGACGTCGTCGAACTCCAGCAGTTGCTTGCGGATGTCGAAGTTGCGGCCTTCGACCTTGCGCTGGGCCTTTTCGATGGCGTTGGTCACCATGCGGTGCTCGATCGCCTCGCCGGATTGCATGCCCAGGGCCTTCATGAAGTTCTTCACCCGATCGGAGGCGAAGATGCGCATCAGGCTGTCTTCCAGCGACAGGTAGAAGCGGCTGGAGCCGGCATCACCCTGGCGACCGGCACGACCACGCAACTGGTTGTCGATACGACGCGACTCATGGCGCTCGGAAGCGATGACCTGCAGGCCGCCGGATTCCAGCACCTGCTGGTGGCGTTTCTGCCAGTCGGCCTTGATCTGGGCAATCTGCTCGGGAGTCGGGTCCTCCAGGGAGGCGACTTCCACTTCCCAGTTGCCGCCCAGCAGGATGTCGGTACCACGACCGGCCATGTTGGTGGCGATGGTCAGGGCGCCAGGGCGACCCGCCTGGGCAATGATCTCGGCTTCTTTTTCGTGGAACTTGGCGTTCAGGACCTTGTGCTCGATGCCTTCCTTGTTGAGCAGGTTGGACATGTGCTCGGAGGTCTCGATGGTGGCGGTACCCACCAGCACCGGACGGCCCTGGGTCATGCAGTCCTTGATGTCGCTGATGATCGCGGCGTACTTCTCGTCCGCGGTCAGGAACACCAGGTCGTTGTAGTCCTTGCGCGCCAGCGGCTTGTTCGGCGGGATCACCATCACCTGCAGGCCGTAGATCTGATGGAACTCGAACGCCTCGGTATCGGCGGTACCGGTCATGCCGGACAGCTTGGTGTACAGGCGGAAGTAGTTCTGGAAGGTGGTGGAGGCCAGGGTTTGGCTCTCGGCCTGGATATTGAGGTTTTCCTTGGCTTCGATGGCCTGGTGCAAGCCCTCGGAGAGGCGTCGACCCGGCATGGTACGGCCGGTGTGTTCGTCCACCAGGACCACCTGGCCATCCTGCACGATGTACTCAACGTTGCGGTTGAACAGCTTGTGCGCCCGCAGGCCGGCATAGACGTGGGTCAGGAGACCCAGGTTATGGGCCGAGTACAGGCTCTCGCCCTCGGCCAGGAGGCCGACCTGAGTCAGCATCTCTTCGATGAACTGGTGACCGGCTTCGTTGAGCTCGACCTGACGGGTCTTCTCGTCGACGGTGAAGTGACCGGCCTTGGTGACCTGGCCTTCCACTTCCTCGATGTGCTGTACCAGGCGCGGGATCAGCTTGTTGATCTCGGTGTACAGGCGGGAACTGTCCTCGGCCTGGCCAGAGATGATCAGCGGGGTACGGGCCTCGTCGATGAGGATCGAGTCGACTTCGTCGATCACGGCAAAATTGAGCTCGCGCTGGAACTTCTCTTCCATGCTGAAAGCCATGTTGTCGCGCAGGTAGTCGAAACCGAATTCGTTGTTGGTGCCGTAGGTGATGTCGGCGGCGTAGGCGGCACGCTTCTCCTCCGGTGGCTGGAACGGCGTGACCACGCCGACGCTCAGGCCGAGGAATTCATACAGCGGGCGCATCCAGTTGGCGTCGCGGCGAGCCAGGTAGTCGTTCACCGTCACCACGTGCACGCCCTTGCCGGACAGTGCGTTGAGGTAGACGCCCAGGGTCGCCACCAGGGTCTTGCCCTCACCGGTGCGCATTTCGGCGATCTTGCCTTCGTGCAAGGTCATGCCACCGATCAGCTGCACGTCGAAGTGCCGCATCCCCATGATCCGCTTGCCGGCTTCACGGGCGACCGCAAAGGCTTCGGGCAGCAGTTTGTCGAGGGTTTCACCCTTGGCGATACGGGCCTTGAACTCTCCGGTCTTGGCACGCAATTGATCGTCCGAAAGGGCCACCATTTGCTCTTCGAAGGCATTGACGATCTGTACCGTCTTGAGCATGCGCTTGACTTCACGCTCGTTCTTGCTTCCAAAAAGTTTCTTTAACAAAGGCGCAAACATATCGGCAGGATCTTCCACACATAGGGTTGGAGGGCGGCCCCGTGAGTCGCCCGAGCAGCCCTCATGGCCGCATGCGAACGAGCATTCTACCCGGAAACGATGGTGAGGAAAGTGGCGTTATTCCACGATGCTGGCACAGCGCTTTGACGGGGCCCACCTAAAATAAGGGCTTTTCGTTGAACTTCAAGTGTATTCGCCACAGAAGTTGCTGATCACGATCAGCAAAAGGCAAGGAAACCACCGGCGAGACGAAAAAAATGCCAAGCCCGGTTTCCCGAGCGCTTTCTGCTACCATGGCCGCTCTGTAACTTCTGGTTTCTGATCATGGCATTTCGCCCCCTCGCGGCGCGCCCGCCCGCCGTCCTTCTGCGCGAAGCCAAGCCCCTGAAAGCCATACTGGGCCACGCCCAGCGCCTGGCACACCTGCAGCGCCTACTGGAAAGCCAACTCCAGCCGGCTGCTCGTGAACATTGCCATGTGGCCTCCTGGCGTGAAGGCAGCCTGCTGTTGATCGTCACCGACGGTCATTGGGCCACTCGCCTGCGCTACCAGCAAAAGCGCTTGCAACGCCAATTGCAGGAGTTCGAAGAGTTCGCCCGCCTGACACGCATTCTGTTCAAGGTCCAGCCTCCCACCGTCCAACGTAGTGCGACCGGACACACCCTGGATCTGTCGAACAGCGCGGCGCAAACCATCCAGGCCACAGCCGAGGGCATTACCGACCCCAAGCTGCGCGCCGCCCTGGAGCGCCTGGCCAGCCACGCCAAGCAACGGGATTGACTCAACGACGCTTGCTGCCCCCCAGCAACGACCCCATCAGGCCGCGTACCAACTGGCGCCCCAGCTGATTGGCTGCCTGGCGCATCGCCGACTTCAGTGCCTGGCCAGCTGCCGTCCCCAGGAACTCCCCGGCCCGATCGGCCAGGCTCGGCTCTTCGGCGACCGGTTTGCCAGGCGCCGCTTGGGCATCCGGGGCCAACTCCTTGCGCCCCATCAGCACCTCATAGGCCGATTCACGATCGATAGGCTTGTCATAACGCCCCAGCAGCGGTGAGCTGGCGATCAGGGCCCTGCGCTCGGCGTCGCTCAGCGGCCCGATACGCGACTGGGGAGGCGCTACCAGCACGCGCTGGACCATTTCTGGCGTGCCCTTGTCCTGCAAGGTACCCACCAGTGCCTCGCCAATGCCCAACTCGGTCAGTACCGCCAATGCATCGAAGGCAGGGTTGGGCCGGAAACCGTCGGCGACAGCCCGTAGCGACTTCTGCTCCTTGGCGGTGAATGCCCGCAAGCCATGCTGGATGCGCAAACCCAACTGAGCCAGCACATTGTCTGGCAGGTCGCCTGGCGATTGGGTCACGAAATACACCCCCACGCCCTTGGAGCGAATCAGGCGTACCACTTGCTCGAGCCGGTCCTGCAGGGCCTTGGGGGTACCGGCGAACAGCAGGTGCGCTTCATCGAAAAACAACGCCAGCAGCGGTTTCTCGGCATCGCCACGCTCCGGCAACTGCTCGAACAGTTCCGCCAGCAACCATAAAAGGAAGGTGGCATAGACCTTAGGTGCCTCATGCACCAGGCGGCTGGCATCGAGCAGATGGATGCGCCCGCGCCCGTCCGCGGCCGGCTGCAGTATGTCCTCCAGTTGCAATGCTGGTTCGCCGAACAGCGATTCGGCCCCCTGCTGCTCCAGGGTCGCCAGGCGTCGTAGCAGCGCCTGGCTGGAGCCGGTGGTCATCAAGGCTGCGTCCTCGCCCAATAGCTGCGGGTTGTCCTTGAGGTGATTGAGCAGTGCCTTGAGGTCCTTCAGGTCCAGCAACAACAGACCTTCGCGGTCCGCCACCTTGAACGCGGCATACAACGCCGACTGCTGGCTGTCGGTAAGTTCCAGCAAGCTGCCCAGCAACAGCGGGCCCATTTCACTCAGGGTGGTACGCAAGGGGTGGCCGGATTGCCCATGGACATCCCACAAGGTCACCGGGTAAGCCTGGGGCTGGTGGTTGAGCCAGGGCATCCCGGCAATCCGCTCGGCCACCTTGCCCTGGGGATTGCCCGCCGCCCCGAGACCACAAAGATCGCCCTTGATGTCTGCGGCAAACACCGCCACCCCCGCATCGCTGAAGGCCTCCGCCAGACGCTGCAGGGTGACGGTCTTGCCGGTACCGGTGGCACCGGCCACCAGGCCATGGCGGTTAGCCAGGCGCATGGCCTGGGCGATCGGCTGGCCGTCGAGGCCGGCACCGATGATGAGTTGCGATGAGTCAGGCATTTTGTCACCCCTGGTTAATCTTTGGCCTTACACGGTCGATATTAAGAAATGATGGATCAGAAGTATCTGAAATAAAGGTCAGGTAATTCCTTAGGGACAGATGGAGATATCAGCTTACTTATAACACCGCCTTTTCTGCGCGCCGTTCCAACCCGATGCCCTGGACTCAAAGACCTTAGCGGAACCCCAAGCCATGAACAAAAATCTGCGCTTCAGCCACAAGATCCTGCTTGCCGCCTCGCTTATCGTCATAGCTGCCTTTGCACTATTCACGCTCTATAACGATTACCTGCAACGTAACGCCATCCGTGATGATCTGGACAACTATCTTCAGGAAATGGGCAACGTCACAGCGAAAAATATTCAGACCTGGCTCGCCGGCCGAGCCCTCTTGGTCGAAAACCTTTCCCAGTCGGTGGCCCTGAACCCCGATCCGGCCAATGTCAGCGACCTGCTTGAGCAAAAAGCCGTGACCTCGACATTCATGGGTGCCTACCTGGGCAACAAGGACGGCTCCTTCATCATCCGTCCGGACAGCAAGATGCCGGATGGCTACGACCCGCGCGCGCGCCCCTGGTACAAGAGTGCCGAAAGCACCAATGGTTCGGCCCTGACCGAACCTTATGTCGACCTCGCCTCCGGGCAACTGGTGATTTCCATCGTCGACAGCGTGATCAAGAACGGCCAGCGCATCGGCGCGGTAGGCGGCGACCTGAGCCTGCAGGTGATCGCCGACAGCATCAACGCCCTGGACTTCGACGGCATGGGCTACGCCTTCCTGATCAGCGCCGATGGCAAGGTCCTGGTGCATCCGGACAAGAACCTGGTGATGAAGAATCTCAAGGACATCTATCCCCAGGACACGCCAAAAATCAGCGGCGACCTGAGCGAAGTCAGCGTCGATGGCAAGACACGTATCGTCACCTTCACCCAGATCAAGGGCCTGTCCTCGGTGAACTGGTACATCGGCCTGTCGGTGGACAAGGACAAGGCCTTTTCCATGCTCAAAGAGTTTCGCACCTCGGCGGTCATTGCGACCCTGACCGCCGTGGCCCTGACCATTGCCCTGCTGGGCCTGTTGATCCGCCTGCTGATGCAACCGCTGCACGTCATGACCCGGGCCATGGAAGACATCGCCGACGGTGAAGGTGACCTGACCCGACGCCTGAATATCCAGAACCACGATGAGTTCGGCATCCTCGGCACTGCCTTCAACCGTTTCGTGGAACGCATCCACGGCTCGATCCGTGAAGTGTCCTCGGCCACCGAGCACGTCAACGAAGTTGCACTGCGTGTGGTCAGCGCATCCAACTCATCGATGCTCAACTCCGACGAACAAGCCAGTCGCACCAACAGCGTCGCGGCCGCCATCAATCAACTGGGTGCCGCAGCCCAGGAAATCGCTCGCAATGCTGCCCAGGCCTCGCAACAAGCCAGCGATGCCCGCAACCTGGCCGAAGATGGCCAGCAAGTGGTGGATCGCAGCATCCAGGCGATGAACCAGCTCTCCGACATGATCAGCGCCTCCAGCAACAACATCGAGACCCTCAACAGCAAGACGGTGAACATCGGCCAGATCCTTGAAGTGATCACCAGCATTTCCCAGCAAACCAACCTGCTGGCGCTCAACGCGGCCATCGAAGCGGCACGGGCCGGCGAGGCCGGACGCGGGTTCGCCGTGGTTGCCGACGAGGTGCGCAACCTGGCCCACCGTACCCAGGAGTCGGCGCAACAGGTGCAGACCATGATCGAGGAGTTGCAGGTGGGCGCCCGAGAATCCGTCAGCACCATGAGCAACAGTCAGCGCCACAGCCAGGACAGCGTGGAAATCGCCAACCAGGCCGGGGAACGCCTCAACAGCGTGACTCAGCGGATCGGCGAGATCGATGGCATGAACCAGTCGGTAGCCACCGCCACCGAGGAACAGACCTCTGTGGTGGAATCCATCAACATGGATATCACCGAGATCAATACCCTGAACCAGGAGGGCGTGGAAAACCTGCAAGCGACCCTGCGCGCCTGCTCCGACCTGGAGCAGCAAGCTACACGCCTGAAGCATCTGGTGGGCAGTTTCAGGATCTGAGTATCGGGGCGAATGCCCGACAGGCCGGCTCCTGATCAGGAGCCGGCTGCCAGCCTCAGCGCGATTGCGCTTCGGGATCTTGTTGCAGCTGTTCCCATAACTGCGCAGCCCCCGGGAACTCGGTGCCATCCTCGGCGTCGAGTTCATCGGGGTCATAGCGGCTCAGGCAGCCCTCGCCAAGCACGGCGGGGGCCTGAGAGGTGGCTTTATCCAGAGGATTGGTCATGGGCTGACCTCATCGATTGCAAACCAGGAGCGGGATATTCAGCACCCGCTCGTGATTTTTTTCAATCAGAACACCACGGTCTTGTTGCCGTGCACCAGCACGCGGTCTTCCAGGTGGTAGCGCAGGCCACGAGCCAGGACCATCTTCTCCACGTCACGACCAAAACGCACCATGTCCTCGATGCTGTCGCTGTGACTGACTCGCACCACGTCCTGCTCGATGATAGGGCCGGCATCCAGCTCTTCGGTGACGTAGTGGCAAGTAGCGCCAATCAGCTTCACACCGCGCAAGGAAGCCTGGTGATAAGGCTTGGCACCGACGAAGGATGGCAGGAAGCTGTGGTGGATGTTGATCACTTGCTGGGCGTATTCCTGGCACAGCTGTGGCGGCAGGATCTGCATGTAGCGCGCCAGCACCACCACATCCGCACCATGCTCCTTGACCAGGCGCGAGACTTCGGCGAAAGCCGGCTGCTTGTCCTTTGGATCAACCGGGACATGGAAAAACGGAATGCCGTGCCATTCGACCATGCTGCGCAGGTCGTCGTGATTGGAAATCACACAGGGGATATCGCAGTCCAGCTCATTGCTGTGCCAGCGGTGCAGCAGGTCGGCCAGGCAGTGGGATTCACGGCTGGCCATCAGTACCACGCGCTTTTTCTCGGCGGTATCGGTGATCCGCCAATCCATCGAGAACTCTTCGGCGATCGGCGCAAAAGCCTCGCGAAATGCTTCCAGGCCAAACGGCAGGGAGTCGGCACGGATCTCGTGGCGCATGAAGAACCAACCACTCTGGTTGTCCGAATGGTGGCTCGCTTCGGTGATCCAACCGTTATGGGAGGCCAGAAAGTTACTGACTTTGGCAACGATGCCAACGCGGTCAGGGCAAGAAATCACCAACCGAAAGGTGCGCATGAGGGGGAAACTCCAGAACTTCGCAAAGGTCGCCATTCTAGCCATTACGCAGCAAAACTGCAGTATTCATTGCACCTGGACACCACCGCTAGAGCCCAAGCGGGGCCTTGGCACGGCTTTAACGACTAGTAGTCACGGGACCAAACCAGACACTTGCAGTTAGTACAAAACTAAATTGCGAATAGCACAACAAAAACCCGTGTTCTATTAAATAGCGAAATGGCTCTTACGCCTAAAGACACTAAGAGAGGCAAATAAAACAGCTACATTATGTTTACTTGCACAAACTCCCTGACTATTATTGCCGCACTGTCCTCAGCCACCCAGCGCCCAATAAGGTAGATCTCCATGTCCCTGATCAACGAATACCGTGCTACAGAAGAAGCCATCAAAGAACTGCAAGCACGTTTGAAGAACCTGTCCCAAGACGACAAACTGAAGGCTGAACTGGAGTTCGAAGGCAAACTGCGCAGCCTGATGGGCGAGTATTCCAAATCCCTGCGCGACATCATTGCCCTGCTCGACCCAGAGTCGAAAGTTAAGGCTCCTCGCGCAGCTGTAAAGACCACTGGCACCAAGCGTGCGCGTAAAGTTAAACAGTACAAGAACCCGCACAACGGTGAAGTCATCGAAACCAAAGGTGGCAACCACAAAACCCTGAAAGAATGGAAAGCCAAGTGGGGTGGTGACGTGGTTGAAGGCTGGGCGACCCTGCTGGGCTAAGGCTCGCGGTCTTCTCGGCACTATAAAAAACGCCAGCTAGCTGGCGTTTTTTTATGCCTGGAGCGTTTGTTCAAGAATTAGGAGCAGCTTCACTAAGATCCAGGCGTCGAATCAGCGCATGAACATATTCCTGCCACTGCTCAAGGACCTGGCGCTGCATCGAATCAGCACTTAGCAACGCCTGCTCAAGACCTTGACGGAAACTTTCCAAGGTATTGGGCGCGCCCAGTTGCGGATCAAGCAAGCGTTGCCGGCAAAATCCCAGCCACCGTTCTTGCTCAGCTTCGCTCAATGTTTCCGTAAAGTTACGAGCACGGTAGCGGAAGAGTAGTTCAGGCAGCCGCTCATCATCGAATGGCCACTGTTGCCGAGCTAAATTCTGTGGATCTGCCAAGCGCACTTGCTCACACAAGCGTCGATCACGATCACCAATAAAGCCGTCGTACAATTGCTGCTCAGGGTCTTCGCTGACAGCGAACTCATCAGGGCCGTAGATCACTGAAAGTTTATCTTGCCAAACTTCTTGAGCATCCCTCAAAAGCGCAGCACGGCGCTGGTACTCATCCATGTCCAAGTGCAGACGCTGCTGATCTTCAGCCCGCAGGACATTCAACGGCGCGACCACCGGACAGCGGTTGATATGAATCAACTTCAGCGGTACGGGCAACTCACCCTCGGCCAGCTCTTCACGTCGGGTGTACAGCCGTTGGCGCAGCGCCTCGGCGTCCAGGTCCAGGAGCCCCTGGGGATCCAGATGCAGATCGCAGACGATCAGCGCATTGCGATTGCGCGGATGCCAGGCCAGTGGCAGGACCACACCGACATAATGCCGCGCCGCGGAGAAACGCCCGGAAATGTGCACCACAGGTTGCAACAGGCGAATCTGGTCCATGACACGCTGCTTGCTGCGCAACTGGAACAACCAATCGTAGAGCTTGGGCTGTTTGTCGCGAATCAGCCGGGCCAGGGCGATAGTCGCCCGCACATCGGACAAGGCATCGTGAGCCTGGCCGTGATCGATGCCATTGGCTGCGGTCAGGCGCTCAAGCTTCAGGGTCACCTGCCCTTGCTCCTCTGGCCAGACAATACCCTCGGGGCGCAACGCATAGGCTGCACGCACCACATCGATCAAGTCCCAGCGACTGTTGCCGCCTTGCCACTCCCGGGCATAGGGATCGAAGAAATTGCGGTACAGGCTGTAGCGAGTCATCTCGTCATCGAAGCGCAAGGTGTTGTAACCCACACCGCAGGTTCCCGGGCGCGCCAGTTGCTCATGCACCCGGGTCATGAATTCAGCTTCGCCCAAGCCACGCTCGGCCAGGCGCTGCGCGGTGATCCCGGTAATCATGCAGGCAGCTGGATGCGGCAGGATGTCGTCGGCAAGCTGGCAATAGAGGTTGACCGGTTCATCAATCTCATTGAGCGCCAGGTCAGTGCGAATACCGGCCACTTGCAACGGGCGATCGTTGCGCGGATTGATGCCAGTGGTTTCGTAGTCGTACCAAAAAAGGGAAGTCACGGCCTGTTCCTGAACTGAAATACCGCTGCAGTCTAGGCGCTCGCACAGGTCCAGGGCCAGCCGCACGAAGGCGTGAGAACCGCCAAAAACGCCTGGATTCGCAGTTAATGATGTCGTTAGACCCTCAGAGGCTGCTAGCATCGGCGCTGGATTTTTCCCATCAGGCCAGCCAGCAGTTTGTCCATGCTTGAGACCACAGCAACGCCAAGGAACGCATCGCTGCCCCCGCCCCTGGATACGCGGTACCAGGTCGAGACGCCCGAAGGCATCGACCTGCCATTGCGTCCAGCGGGACTGTTGGTCCGCACCCTGGCCTTTACCCTCGACCTGGGCATCCGCGGCCTGGTGCTGGGCATCCTCTTCATCGCCCTGGGATTTTTTGGCGAGATCGGCATCGGCATCGGTTCGATCCTGCTGTTCCTCGTCAGCTGGTGGTACATGGTGCTGTTCGAAGTGCTCAACCAGGGTCGCTCCCCAGGCAAACAGATAATGGGCCTGCGAGTCGTGCAGGACGATGGCACCCCCATTGGCTGGAGTGCCTCCCTGACCCGCAACCTGCTGCGCTTTGCCGACATGCTGCCCTTCGGCTACTTCCTCGGGGCCATCAGTTGCCTGCAGCATCCGGCGTTCAAGCGCCTGGGCGATCTTGCCGCCGGCACGCTGGTGATCTACCGCGAGCAATCGGTCAAGCGTCCAGACCTGCCACCCGCCGTGGCGCGCAGTGCTCCCTTCGCCCTGACCCTGAATGAACAGCGGGCGATCCTCGGTTTCGCCGAACGCCAGCCCCAGCTATCGAACGAACGCACCCGGGAACTGGCAGCGATCCTTGCCCAGCCGCTGCACGTACCCACCGCCCAGGCGACTGCCGAACTCAATGGCATTGCCCGAGGCTTTCTGGGAACGACATGAAACAAAGCCTTTTTGAAAGCCGTCACCAGCCCCAATGGCAGCACTTCGAACAACTGCTCGAAAAACTGGAACGCGGCCGAGCCAAGAGCGCGGACTGCCAGAGCTTCGTCCAGGACTACCGACGCCTGTGCCAGCACCTGGCCCTGGCCCAGGAACGTGGCTACAGCAGCTACCTGATCGATCCACTGCAGCAATTGGTATTGCGCGGCCACCAGCAACTGTATCGCCAGCGCACGGCGATCGGCGCCAATGCGCTGGAATTCCTGCTGGCCGGATTTCCTCGAGTGGTTCGCCAGGAATGGCGCCTCGTACTGATTGCCAGCCTGTTGTTCTTCATCAGCCTCCTGGGTATCGGGGTGTTGGTGTACCTGTTCCCCGAACTGATCTACAGCCTGGTCAGCCAACAGCAAGTGACTGAGATGCAAAGCATGTACGACCCATCGGCCGGGCGCCTGGGACGAGCTGCCGAGCGCGCCTCCAGTGAAGACTGGGCGATGTTCGGCTACTACATCATGCACAACATAGGCATCGCCTTTCAGACCTTTGCCGGTGGCTTGCTGTTCGGTCTGGGCAGTCTGTTTTTCCTGGTCTTCAACGGCTTGATCATCGGCGCCATCGCCGGGCACTTGACCCAGATCGGCTTCGGCCAGACCTTCTGGCCCTTCGTCATTGGCCACGGTGCCTTCGAGCTCAGCGCCATCGCCCTGTCCGGGGCAGCCGGGCTGAAAATGGGCTGGGCCCTGATCGCTCCCGGCCGCCTGCCTCGTGGCGAAGCCTTGTTGCAGGCGGCGCGGGTCAGCGTACGCCTGGTCTATGGCGTCATCGTGTTCCTGCTGATCGCAGCCTTCGTCGAGGCCTACTGGTCTTCCATGACCTGGCCTGCGCCGTGGATCAAATACAGCGTCGGCGCTGCCCTGTGGGGCCTGGTGCTGGCCTACCTGACCCTTGCCGGACGTACCCCCCATGCGCCTGAGTGATGCCAGCGTGGTGATCCGCCCACGCAACGCCTGGGAAGCCATGGACCTGGGGATACTCCTGAGCCAGCGCCACAGACGCCTGTTGATGGCCAGTTGGGCCATTGTCAGCCTGCCGGTATTCGCCCTGCTCAGCCTGCTGTTGTGGCAGTCGCCGTCTGTGGCCGTACTCCTGTTCTGGTGGCTGAAGCCGGCGTTCGAGCGCCTGCCCCTGTTCATTCTGTCCAAAGCCCTGTTCGGCGAAACCCCGACCCTGGGCCAAGCCCTCAAGCAATGGCCGCGCCTGCTCAAGCCACAACTGTTGGCCAGCCTGACCTGGCGCCGTTTCAGCATGAGTCGCAGCTTCCTGATGCCGGTGGTGCAACTCGAAGGCCTGGAGGGCGATGCCCGTCAACGACGCCTGGGAGTACTGCTGCAGCGCAATGCCGGGGCCGCACGCTGGCTGACGCTGATCGGCATGCACCTGGAGGGCGCCTTGTGGATCGGCCTGATGGTGCTGTTCTATTTGTTGCTGCCCCAACAGATTGAGCTGGACTGGAACTGGCAGACCCTGATCGCTGCCGCCCAACAGGACTGGCTATGGCTGGAACACCTGACCAACGCTTTCTATGCCTTGGTCCTGGTGCTTTGGGAACCGATCTACGTTGCGTGCGGCTTCAGCCTCTACCTCAACCGGCGCACCGAGCTGGAGGCTTGGGACATCGAGCTGGTGTTCCGCCGCCTGCGCCAACGCCTGGCCGGCGCCAGCGCGGCCTTGCTGGTGGCAGGCGCGCTCTTGTTGGCCCCGACTCAACCGCTCTGGGCTGCTGCTGCCGCCAACTCCGTTGCCGGTCCGCAAAGCCCACGGCTGCTGCAACAGCCACTGACCAGCAAAGCCTCCAGGGACAGCATCCAGGGCATCCTGGATAAGCCCCCGTTCAAGAATCAGGAATCGGTCACCCGCTACCGCTTCGGCGAAGAGCAGCCACAGAAAAAAGCGGCCAAGGGCAAACCGCCAGGTTGGCTCAAGAGCCTGCTGGAGAACCTTGGCAACGACAGCTTCGCCAGCCTGGCCAAAGGCCTGGAGGTCCTGCTCTGGGGCCTGTTGCTGGGAGCACTGGCCTGGGTGGTGTGGCGCTATCGCGACTGGCTGCGTACTTTCGTCGGCTGGCGTCCGCGCCCGCGCAAGAAGCGCCCGCGGGCCATTCCTCAACAACTGTTCGGCCTGGAAGTCGGCAGCCAGACCCTGCCGGCCGATGTCGCGGCCCGCGCCGCCGAGCTCTGGCCAACCCAACCCCGGGAAGCCCTGGGCCTGCTCTACCGGGCCTTGCTCAGCCGTTTGCTGGAAGAATTCCACCTGCCCCTCGGAGTCGCCGATACCGAAGGCCAGGTACTGGAACGGATCAAGGGACTGCAACACGCCCCACTGGAAGCCTTCAGCATCGAGCTGACCCGACACTGGCAGAACATGGCCTACGGTCACCAGATACCTGGGGCCGAAGCGCAACCACGGCTGTGTGACGGCTGGCGCGCCCTGTTCGGCCCTGGAGCATCGTCATGACTCGCACGATCTGGGCCATCCTCGCCCTGCTGCTGATCCTGGTGCTCGGTGGCAGTGGCTACTACCTCTACAGGCATGCCACACCCTATCAGGAGCTGGTGGATCATGGCCCGTCTCCCGAGGCCCTGGCCAACCCCTACCTGGCCGCCGAAATGTTCCTGCGCGAACGAGGCCTCAAGGTGGAGCACGCCAACAGCCTGGAAGCGCTGGCCGACTTGCCCCCCAAGGGCCATAGCCTGCTGATGCTGGAGGAGCGCTCGAACATGAGCCCACAGCAGGCCGATCGCGTCCTGGACTGGGCCCGAGCGGGCGGGCACCTGGTGTTCGTCGCGCAAGCCCTGTGGGATGAAGACACCGAGCAGAGCGGCGACCTGCTGCTGGATCGAGTCCAGATCCACCAGATGCTCAGCGAGGATCTCGAGGAACCTCCGGAGCCGGAAGCGGGCGATGCCTACCCGAAACTGACCAAGGTTCATGTGGACGGCGAACAGGCCCCGGCCTACGTCAGCTTCGACACGGCCTTTCATCTGGACGACCCGGACAGCCTGGCACAGTCCTGGGCCAGCAGTGGCGCGGCCACTCATATGATCCAGCTCGAGTACGGCAAAGGTAGCGTCACCGTACTGACCGATGCCGATATCTGGAAAACCCCGGCTATCGGCCGCTACGACAACGCCTGGCTGCTGTGGTACCTGAACGTCGATACCACCGTGACCTTGTTGTTCAACACCGATCACCCGAGCCTCTGGCAGTTGCTGTGGAAGAATTTCCCCCAGGCGCTGGTGGCTCTGGGGCTGCTCATCGGCCTGTGGCTGTGGCAGGCGGCTGTCCGCCACGGCCCCTTGCTGGAGCCGCCACCCAAGGCTCGTCGCCAGTTGCTCGAACACTTGCGCGCCAGCGCCGACTTCATCCTGCGCCACGGTGGCCAGGGTCCCTTGCTGCATGCACTGCAAGTGGATATCCGGCGCCGGGCCCGACGCCGTCATCCCGGGTTCGAACAATTGCAACCCGAGGCCCAGTGGGAAGTGCTGGCGCTACTCAGCCAGCAACCTGTCAGTGCCATCCGGCAGGCGCTGCAACCCCTGGCCGGACAACGCCTTTCCAGCACCGACTTCAGCCACCAGGTCGCCCACCTGCAAACTCTCAGGAATGCCCTATGAGCGAACACCCCGCAGAACCACTTGAACCCTGCGCACCACTGCTGGATCTGACCGACCCGGTCCAGCAGCGCCAGCGCGCCAGCCAGTTGGCCCAGGCCGTGCGTCAGGAACTGCAAAAAGCCGTGATCGGCCAGCAAGCGGTGATCGACGATGTGCTGACCGCCCTGATCGCTGGCGGCCATGTGCTGCTCGAAGGCGTTCCCGGGCTGGGCAAGACCCTGTTGGTACGTGCCCTGGCTCGCTGTTTCGGTGGTGAATTCGCCCGCATCCAGTTCACCCCCGACCTGATGCCCAGCGACGTCACGGGACACGCGGTGTATGACCTCCAGACCGAGCAGTTCAAGCTGCGCAAGGGGCCGCTGTTCACCCACCTGCTGCTGGCGGATGAAATCAACCGTGCACCGGCCAAGACCCAGGCCGCGCTGCTGGAAGCCATGCAGGAGCGCCAAGTGACGCTCGAAGGCCAGGCCCTGCCCATTGCCCAGCCATTCATGGTCCTGGCGACCCAGAACCCCATCGAGCAGGAAGGCACCTATCCCCTGCCGGAAGCCGAGCTGGACCGCTTCATGCTCAAGCTGCGCATGGACTACCCGGATGCCCAGCAAGAATTGGACATGGTCCGCCTGGTGGCGCGCTCGACTCGCGCCGACATGCTCGACGTCCAACCCCTGCGCACATTGCTGCAAGCCCAGGACGTCCAGGCCATGCAACACATCGCCAGCGACTTGCCCCTGGACGACCAGGTCCTGGACTACGCCGTGCGCCTGGCCCGGGCCACCCGCAGCTGGCCGGGGCTGATCCTTGGCGCGGGCCCACGCGCCTCCATTGCCCTGGTACGTGGCGGCCGGGCCCGAGCCCTGCTGCGTGGCGGCGAATTCGTGATTCCGGATGACATCAAGGGTTGTGCCATGGCAGTGCTGCGGCACCGGGTACGCGTAGCGCCGGAGCTGGATATCGAAGGCCTGTCCGTGGAGCAGGTGCTCCAGCAGATGCTCGAGCAGATCCCGGCCCCACGCCTGTGAGCAGTCCACACCGATGAAGCCGACCCGTTTGCTGCTGATCTGGCTTGGAGCCCTGGCCAGCCTGTTCATCCTCCTGGGAGCTGCCCGTGCCCTCGGGGTGGCGATTGCCCCACGCCTGGACTCCGTTGCCTGGGGCCTGTTACTGGCGCTGTTGCTGCTGCCCCTGCTGGATGCCCTGCGCGCGCTGCGCATGAGTTCGCCACAGGTGCATCGGCACCTGCCTGGCAGCCTGCCCCTGGGACGCTGGAGCGATGTGCAACTGGAGATCCGCCACGACTATCGACAGGCGCTCGATATACAACTGTTCGATCACCCGCCCCAGGGCCTGGTATTCGAACACCTGCCGCAGACGGTCAACCTTGAGCCCGAGCATGCCAGCCAGGTGAGCTACAGCGTGCGCCCCGTGCAGCGAGGTCATTTCGACTTC
This sequence comes from Pseudomonas sp. BIOMIG1BAC, assembly GCF_001705995.2. NCBI lineage: Bacteria > Pseudomonadati > Pseudomonadota > Gammaproteobacteria > Pseudomonadales > Pseudomonadaceae > Pseudomonas > Pseudomonas sp. BIOMIG1BAC. The sequence goes on from NZ_CP049045.1 coordinate 6,204,828, forward strand.
AGCCAATGCGAAGTCAACCTGCCCAGCCCCCTGGGCCTGTGGAGCAGCCGGCGGTTACTGCAAGTTCGCGACAGCACCCGGGTTTACCCGGACTTCGCTCGACTGTATGGCGGGCAACTGCTGGCGGTCGACAACTGGCTCAGCCAGCTGGGAGTGCGCCAGCGCCAACGCCGCGGCCTGGGCCTGGAGTTCAATCAGTTGCGCGAATTCCGTGAAGGCGACAGCCTGCGCCAGATCGATTGGAAGGCCACCGCCCGCCAGCGTACGCCCATCGCCCGTGAGTACCAGGATGAGCGCGACCAGCAGATCATCTTCATGCTCGATTGCGGACGCCGGATGCGCAGCCAGGACGATGAACTGGCGCACTTCGACCATGCCCTGAATGCCTGCCTGTTATTGAGCTACGTGGCTCTGCGCCAGGGAGATGCGGTGGGCCTGTACAGTTTTGCCGCCAGCCCATCGCGCTATCTGGCGCCGGTCAAGGGTGCGGCCCAGCTCAGTGTATTGCTCAACGGGGTCTACGACCTGCAGAGCAGCCAGCGTCCCGCCGACTACCAGGCTGCCGCCAATGAACTGCTGGCCCGGCAGAAACGCCGGGCGCTGGTGGTGCTGGTCACCAACCTGCGTGATGAGGACGACCAGGAGCTGCTGACCGCCGTCAAGCGTATCGGCCGCCAGCATCGGGTCCTGGTGGCCAGCCTGCGTGAAGAAGTCCTCGACCAGGTACGCCAGAACCCGGTGCAGACCTTGCCCGAGGCCCTGGCCTACAGCTCGGCCATCAACTATCTCAATGGCCGCACCGAGCTCCACGAACGCTTGAGCGCCCACGGCATCGCCCTGCTCGATGCACGCCCGGGAGAACTGGGGCCGGAGCTGGTGAGCCGCTACATGAACTGGAAGAAGGCCGGCAGTCTTTAGCGGCCTGCCGGTCAGGCCGAGGTCTGCAGTGGGTGGAAGCTGAAGTAATGACGCAGCGCCTGCTCCAGCTCCGCCAACTCCGGCGATGCCCGCAACAGGCTGAAGCCACTGTCGTAGTGATGGGGCGTCAAGTCTTCGTGGCACCACAGGCAGCGGGCGCTGAAATCCACCGACTGCGCCTGGCCATCACTGCCTGGCATCTTGATCCGCAACTCGAAGTCGGCACCGACCAGCATCGCAAGCGGGCTGATCAGCATCAGCCCATCGGCCGAGAGATTGCCCAGGTAACCGACAGGCTTGTCGGTGTATCGGTTGAAGACTTTCAAAAAACACGGCAGTTGGTGCCGTTCGATCCGACGTTCCGTGAACATGCTGGGTATCGCTATGGAAAGGTCATTAAGCATGACCGCACTAGTGCTTCGGAACGGGCCCGGTAGCGGCCCGCTCTCCTGATCAGATAGGCGAGGAAGGTCGCCCGAAGGGCTCCAGAGCCCCTGCTCCAGGCAAGACTGGAGCAGCGTTCGAATCGTCTCTGCCGAGCTACGTCTACAGAGCCGCCTGTGCAAATTTTAGCTCAAGCACCCGGGGCGATTGCAATGCCCCCTGGTCAATGTCACAAGGCGGTGCGACGAACCTGTGCGGCACCATTGGACGGGTAGTGGCCCAACTGCTGCAAAGTATCCAGCCGAGCCCTGGCGCGATAGGCGTATTCGCTGGTGGGGTACTGGGTGATGATGAACTGGTAGGTCTGGGCCGCATCGACGAACAGCTTCTGACGCTCCAGGCATTGTCCCCGCAGCATCGAGACTTCCGGCTGGACATAGCGCCGGGCACGGCTATTACGATCGACCTGGCTCAGTTCGAGCATCACGCTTTCGCAGTTGCCGCGGTCATAGGCACGATAGGCATTGTTCAAATGATGGTCCATCGACCAACGAGTACAGCCGACAACACTGACGGCCAGGGCAGCAATGAGTACGAATCGCATGGGGGTCTCTCCTGTCTTGTGCAGTGTATCGACTCATTGGCAAAAATCTTCAAGGTTGTTGTTCTAAACAAACAAACCGATAAGTAGTGCAAACGAACAATGACTACAACTTCGGAGCATAGTAGCCTCTCGTTGCGCTTGAATTCAGGAGTCCGTGCATGTCCGTTCGTCGTACCAAAATCGTCGCCACCCTTGGCCCGGCCAGTAACTCGCCGGAAGTTCTCGAACAACTGATTCTCGCTGGCGTGGATGTCGCCCGTCTGAACTTCTCCCACGGCACTCCGGCCGAACACAAGGCTCGTGCCCAACTGGTCCGCGACCTGGCCGCCAAGCATGGTCGCTTCGTCGCCATCCTCGGTGACCTGCAGGGCCCGAAGATCCGCATCGCTAAGTTCGCCAACAAGCGCATCGAATTGAAGATCGGTGACAAGTTCACTTTCTCCACCAGCCATTCGCTGACCGAAGGCACCCAGCAGATCGTCGGCATCGACTACCCGGACCTGGTCAAGGATTGCGGCGTCGGCGACGAGTTGCTGCTGGATGACGGCCGCGTGGTCATGCGCGTAGAGACCGCCACAGCCACCGAACTGCACTGCGTGGTGACCGTCGGCGGCCCGCTGTCCGACCACAAGGGCATCAACCGCCGCGGTGGCGGCTTGACGGCTCCGGCACTGACTGAAAAAGACAAGGCCGACATCAAGCTGGCCGCCGAGATGCAGGTCGACTACCTGGCCGTGTCCTTCCCCCGCGACGCCGCCGACATGGAATACGCGCGCCAACTGCGCGACGAAGCCGGCGCTACTGCCTGGCTGGTGGCCAAGATCGAACGCGCCGAAGCGGTAGCCGACGACGAGACCCTCGATGGCCTGATCAAGGCTAGTGATGCGGTGATGGTGGCCCGTGGCGACCTGGGCGTGGAAATCGGCGATGCCGAACTGGTGGGTATCCAGAAGAAAATCATCCTGCACGCCCGCCGCCACAACAAGGCGGTGATCGTGGCGACCCAGATGATGGAGTCGATGATCCAGAACCCGATGCCGACCCGCGCCGAAGTATCCGACGTGGCCAACGCCGTGCTCGACTACACTGACGCGGTCATGCTCTCGGCAGAAAGCGCGGCGGGGTCCTATCCGCTCGAAGCGGTCCAGGCCATGGCCCGGGTTTGCGTCGGCGCTGAAAAGCACCCGACCAGCAAGACCTCCAGCCATCGCATGGGCAAGGTGTTCGAAAGCTGCGACCAGAGCATCGCCCTGGCCGCCATGTACACCGCCAACCACTTCCCCGGCGTGAAAGCGATCATCGCCCTGACCGAGAGTGGCTATACCCCGTTGATCATGTCGCGGATCCGCTCTTCGGTGCCGATCTACGCCTACTCCCCGCATCGCGAGACCCAGGCTCGGGCCGCCATGTTCCGTGGCGTCTACACCGTGCCTTTCGACCCGGCATCGCTGCCACCGGAGCAGGTCAGCCAAGCGGCGATCGACGAGCTGCTCAAGCGCGGTGTCGTGGAAAAAGGCGACTGGGTGATCCTCACCAAGGGCGACAGCTACCACACCACCGGCGGCACCAACGGCATGAAGATCCTGCACGTGGGCGACCCGGTAGTCTGAGTCAGGCCCCGCGAAACGAAAAAGCCCCGGCGTGAAGACACCGGGGCTTTTTCATGCCTGGAAAACGCTGGCGCCAGCCAGGGAATCAGCCTTTGGCGAGAAACCCCGACAGCGCGGCTACCGCTTCCGGTGAGCGCAGGCGCTGGGTGAACAGCGTGCCTTCCTCCTCGATGACCCGACGCAGCAACTCGCGATCCGGTCCCCTCATCAGTTGCTTGCTGACCTGCACTGCCCCGGGTGCCGATTGGCTGAAACGCAATGCAGCGTCCCGCGCCTTGGCCAGGGCGGCCGCGCCACTTTCCAGGGCCGCGCTGGCAATGCCCCAGGCGGCGGCCTGCTCGCCGGAGAACCCCTCGCCCAGCAACAACAGCTCAGCCGCCCTGGCCTGGCCCAGTAAACGGGGCAGGATCAGGCTCGAGCCGAACTCCGGGCATAATCCGAGGTTGACGAACGGCATGCGCAGACGCGCATCGCGACTGACGTAGACCAGGTCGCAGTGCAGCAACAACGTGGTGCCGATGCCCACCGCAGGGCCCGCCACCGCCGCCACTACCGGCTTGCGACACTCAAGCAGGCTGCGCATGAATTGGAACACCGGGCTATCCAGGTCGGAGGGCGGCTGCTGGAGAAAGTCGGCGATGTCGTTACCCGCGGTGAAACACTCACTGCTGCCACAGATCAGCAACGCATTGATTTCAGGGTCGGCATCCGCCTCGACCAGGGCTTGCGCCAAGCGGCTGTACATGGCGCGGGTCAGGGCGTTTTTCTTGTCGGGGCGGTTCAGGCGCAAGGTCAGCAGCCCACCCTCGCGTTGCAACTCGATGGCATCGGTCATGGGGATCTCGCTCAGGAAGTCTCAGTACTCAACCGCGCGGCAGGAACACATCGGCCAGCAGTTGATTACGCGGCAGCCCCGCCAGGTACAGGCGCCGGGCAAAGGCTTCGACACTGTCAGGGTGCCCGCAGAGTAAGGCCTGGGTTTGCCGGGAAACAAGCCGCAGTTGCGCCAAAGCCGCTGTCAGCTCGGCCCCCACAAGCAGCTCCACGGTCAGTTGGGGTCGGTTCGCCGCCAGGGCTGCCAGGGGTTTGGCCAGATAATGCTCGCTGGCATCATGGGCCAGGTGAATGATCCGGATAGGGCCTTGGTGATCCTGGCGCAGCGCCTCGCGCAGGACCCCGAACAGGGGCGCCAGGCCGGTTCCCGCTGCCAACAGCCAAAGCGGATGCGCTTGCCAGTCCGGATCGTAGTGCAAGGCGCCACCACGCAGCTCTCCAAGGCGCATCGGATCGCCCAGGCGCAACTGGCGAGCGGCGTCACTGAATTGCCCGGGCTGACGGCAATCGAGATGGAACTCCAGGAAACGATCTTCCTCCGGCAGGCTGGCCAGGGAGTACGGCCTGGCGACCCGCCCCGCCGTCCACAACACCAGGTGCTGGCCAGCTCGATAACGCAACGGCCGCGTGGGCTGCAAGCGCAGGCGCAGGACCGTGCTGGAGAGCCAGTCCAGGCCGACGACGGTGGCGGGCAGGCCATCGCGCAGAGGGTCGAAGGTCTCCACCTGCAGGTCTTCGACCACCTGGCACTGACACGCCAGGCGCCACCCCAGGTGCCGCTGTTCACTGCTCAACGCATCGGGTCGACTATCGCTGGGCAGCCCCTGGACGCAATGCACCAGGCAGGCATGACAGCTGCCGGCGCGGCAACTGAAGGGCACCGCCACGCCAGCCCGGTTCAGGGCATCGAGCAGGTTGCTGCCAGGCTCAACCGACCAGCGGCGCTCACCGACTGTCAATTCAGGCATCGAAGTTTTCCCAGGCCGCGCAGCAACGATTGCGTCCATCACGCTTGGCCCGATAAAGAGCCTGGTCGGCCCGCTGCAGGGCCGCATCCAGATCATCGCCGGCTTGCAACAGGGTCATTCCCGCGGACAGGCTCAGATCGGGCACCTCCAAACCCAGCAGTTGTACCTGCATGAAAGCCAGGCGCAGGCGCTCGCAACAGGAAGTCAGGCGCTCGGTATCGCATTCGGGCAGCAACACCACGAACTCCTCCCCGCCATAACGCGCCAGGACATCACCGTCCCTCAGGCAAGCCGTGGCCACGGCGGAAAAAGCCTGCAGCACCTGGTCGCCCGCCGCATGGCCATGCTGGTCGTTGATGCGTTTGAAATGATCCAGGTCGATCAGGGCCAGGCCGTGCACCTGCTGCGCGTCCATGGCCTGCAACTCGCGCCCGGCAATACGCAGGAAGTGCCGACGGTTGAACAGGCCGGTCAATTCGTCGGTCGCCACCAGGTCCTCCAGTTGGCGCATCATTCCCCGCAGGGTGTCCTGGTGTGCCTGCAGGGCAAAGCGCCTCTGGCGCATGCGCGAACGCGACGCCTGGACATAGGCGGAGTACAGGCACAGCCATACCAACATCACCAGCACGACACAGACCTGCAGCGCCGCCAGTTGCGGGTCGGCCAGGACAAAGTGATAGCCGTCCCACAGGTTGACCCCGGCAAAGCAGAAGAAGATCAGCACCGTGCAACGCAAATAGGCACGGCGAGAGAGATGAAACAGGCCGAACAACAGTGGCAGGACATAGAACATCAGGAAGGCCCCGCGCGCCTGATCCAGATGGGCGATCAGCCAGGTCTGCCAGGCAATGCCCAGGACCACCTGGACCTCGGTCAGGCTGGCATCGGCGAACCGCAGGTTGCGGCCACTGAGAAATACCCAGCAGAGCAATCCCTGGCTGGCCACCACCAGTGCCGTACCCAGCAGGGCGCTGCCGACCGAAGCACGATAATGCCCCGTTAGAACGGCTAGCCAGAACAGCAGCAGGATCAATCCGTAGGTGCCCGCTGCAATGGTGAAGCGCTTGAGTAACAAGCTCTGGATGGCTTTATGGGTCAATCGTTGACTCACCGTGAGATAAGGAGGCTCAAGAGTTTCCTACTCCGCCAGCCATTCGCCACTTTAGTGCTGCCCCCGGAAAATGACTATTCAAATTTTCGGTGGTGCTCCGAGCGGTCACCGGCGTCTCACGCAAGAACGATGCCCACCCGATAGGCGACTTTCGTTTGCCTGCCTGGCGGGTGTGCCCAGCCCCCAGGCGCGGTATACTGCCGCGCCTTTTTAACGGTGCGCCTGCTGCCTGTCCGGCGCACCCCAGCGGTGTCTGCAACCGACCGATGCACCCAAGCTGCAGACACCCAGTTAAATGTTCCCGTCTTTTAGAGGAGCGCGACTCATGACCGTGATCAAGCAAGACGACCTGATTCAGAGCGTTGCCGACGCCCTGCAGTTCATTTCCTACTACCACCCCGTGGACTTCATCCAGGCGATGCACGAGGCCTACCTGCGCGAAGAATCGCCGGCAGCCCGCGACTCCATGGCGCAGATCCTGATCAACTCGCGCATGTGCGCCACCGGCCACCGGCCGATCTGCCAGGACACCGGTATCGTCACCGTCTTCGTCCGCGTGGGCATGGACGTACGCTGGGACGGCGCCACCATGAGCCTGGACGACATGATCAACGAAGGCGTGCGTCGCGCCTACAACCTGCCGGAAAACGTCCTGCGCGCTTCGATCCTGGCCGACCCGGCCGGTGCCCGCAAGAACACCAAGGACAACACGCCTGCAGTGATCCACTACTCCATCGTTCCGGGCAACACCGTGGAAGTGGACGTGGCGGCCAAGGGCGGCGGCTCCGAGAACAAGTCGAAGATGGCCATGCTCAACCCATCCGATTCCATCGTCGACTGGGTCCTCAAGACCGTACCGACCATGGGTGCTGGCTGGTGCCCGCCCGGCATGCTGGGCATCGGCATCGGCGGTACCGCCGAAAAGGCCGCGGTGATGGCCAAGGAAGTGTTGATGGAGTCCATCGACATTCACGAGCTCAAGGCTCGTGGCCCGCAGAACCGCATCGAGGAAATGCGCCTGGAGCTGTTCGAGAAGGTCAACCAACTGGGCATCGGTGCCCAGGGCCTGGGTGGCCTGACCACCGTGCTCGACGTGAAGATCATGGACTACCCGACCCACGCCGCTTCCCTGCCGGTGTGCATGATCCCCAACTGCGCCGCCACCCGCCATGCACACTTCGTGCTCGACGGCTCGGGCCCTGCTGCCCTGGAGGCGCCGCCTCTGGACGCCTACCCGGAAATCGTCTGGGAAGCCGGCCCATCGGCCCGTCGCGTCAACCTCGACACCCTGACCCCGGAAGAAGTGCAGAGCTGGAAGCCGGGCGAGACCGTACTGCTTAACGGCAAGATGCTCACCGGCCGCGACGCTGCGCACAAACGCATGGTCGAGATGCTGAACAAGGGCGAAACCCTGCCGGTGGACCTGAAAGGTCGCTTCATCTACTACGTCGGCCCGGTTGATCCGGTGGGCGACGAAGTGGTTGGCCCGGCCGGCCCGACCACCGCCACGCGCATGGACAAGTTCACTCGCCAGATCCTCGAGCAGACTGGCCTGCTGGGCATGATCGGCAAGTCCGAGCGTGGCCCGACCGCGATCGACGCGATCAAGGACAGCAAGGCCGTGTACCTGATGGCCGTCGGCGGTGCCGCCTACCTGGTGGCCCAGGCGATCAAGAAGTCCAAAGTGCTGGCCTTCGCCGAACTGGGCATGGAGGCGATCTACGAGTTCGAGGTCAAGGACATGCCCGTCACCGTTGCGGTGGACAGCAAGGGTGAGTCGGTCCACATCACAGGTCCCGCCATCTGGCAGAAGAAGATCAGTGAGAGCCTGGCGGTAGAAGTGCAGTAAGCCTTCCCTGCCTGGCCAGAGCGGCGGTGCTGTTGATCCAACGGCCCGCCGCTTTTTTGTATCGCGCCCCTTATCGACACTGTCCGCGATCAACGTTCCTCCCGGCGCTCATGCTATCGTTCCCGCCCCCATTGCAGCCTGCCCCGACCCATGGCCCAGATCTCACGCTCCCTTCGCCTGACGTTCTACATCCTGGTGATTCTTGCTGGCACCGTCATCAGCGCCGGCCTGGCCATGCGCCATGCCGAACGCCAGACCCTGGAGGAAGAAGCCGCACGGGCCAACGAGCAATTGGGACTGTATGCCAACTCCCTGCATACCCTGATCGAACGCTATCGGGCCCTGCCGGCAGTACTGGCGCTGGACCCGGAGCTGCGCTCAGCCCTGCAGGGCCCGGTGACGCCAGAAACCCAGCAAACGCTCAACCGCAAGCTGGAGAAGATCAACGGCGCCGCCCGCTCCTCTACCCTGGAGCTGCTCAACCATGAGGGCCTGGCCGTAGCCGCCAGCAACTGGCGCCTGCCCAGCAGCTACGTGGGCCACAACTACAGCTTTCGCCCCTATTTCAAGCAGACCCGCAGCCAAGGCAGCGGGCGCTTCTATGCCATCGGCGTGACCAGTGGCATCCCCGGGTATTTCCTGGCCAGCGCCGTCAAGGCCGATAACGATGAGTTCCTCGGGGCCATGGTGGTCAAGCTGGAGTTTCCCGAACTCGAACATGAATGGAGCCAGGGTAACGACACCCTCCTGGTCAGCGATGCCCGGGGTATTGTGTTCATCGCCAACCAGCCGGGCTGGCGCTACCGACACCTGCAACCGCTGTCGAGCAACGACCTGGAAGACATCAGGCTCACCCGACAATACGACAAGCAACTGCTGGCTCCACTGCAACATGCGACCCTGCAGCAATTCGCCGATAACAGCCGCCTGATCCGGGTCCAGGGCGACGAAGGTGCGACCAACTATCTCTGGGAATCGCTACCCCTCGAGACCGAGGGCTGGACCCTGCACCTGCTACGCAAGCCAGCCAGTGCCTTCGAAGAGAGCCGCAATGCCGGCCTGGCGGCGGCAGGTGCCTGGCTGGCCCTGGTGTTCCTGCTGCTGTTTCTCAATCAGCGCTGGCGCCTGGGCAAACTGCGCCAGCGCAACCGCAAGGAGCTGGAGCGCCTGGTGGAAGAGCGTACCCGTGACCTGCGCACCGCCCAGGAAGGCCTGGTGCAATCGGCCAAGCTCGCGGCCCTGGGCCAGATGTCCGCAGCCCTGGCACACGAAATCAACCAGCCCCTGACCACCCAGCGCATGCAGCTCGCCACCTTGCGGCTGCTACTGGAGCACGGTCGGGTGGACGACGCCTACAAGGCCCTGCGCCCCCTGGACGACATGCTGACCCGCATGGCGGCCCTGACCAGCCACCTCAAGACCTACGCCCGCAAGAGCCCCAGCGGCCTGCGCGAACGCCTGGACCTGGCCGCGGTAGTCGACCAATCGTTGCACCTGCTCGAAGCCCGCCTGCGCAACGAAGACATCGAAGTGGCCCTGCACCTGACTCGCCCGGCCTGGGTCCGTGGCGATGCGATCCGCCTGGAGCAGGTGCTGATCAACTTGCTGCGCAACGCCCTCGACGCCATGCAGGACAAACCCCTCAAGCACCTGCGGATCAGCCTCGACGCCGAAGACCAGTTGTGGCAACTGCGTGTGAGCGACACGGGCGGCGGGATCGCCGAGGAGCACCTGTTGAGCGTGTTCGATCCGTTCTTCACCACCAAGCCGGTGGGCGACGGACTGGGGCTTGGACTGGCGGTTTCATACGCTATCGTCCATGAGCTGGGCGGACGCTTGAGCGTCGCCAACCAGGACCAGGGCGCGGTGTTCACCCTGAGCCTGCCCATCGACCTGGAGGCGCACATCCAATGCTGAACTCGGTGATCGTGGTGGACGACGAGGCCAGCATCCGCACTGCCATCGAACAGTGGCTGGACCTGTCGGGCTTCGAAGTGCAGCTGTTCAGCCGCGCCGAAGAGTGCCTGGCGCAACTGCCACGGGACTTCCCCGGGGTCATTCTCAGCGATGTGCGCATGCCCGGCATCAGTGGCCTGGAGTTGCTGGCCCAGGTCCAGGGCCTGGACCCGGAACTGCCGATCATTCTCCTGACGGGGCACGGCGACGTGCCCATGGCCGTGGAAGCCATGCGCGATGGCGCCTACGACTTCCTGGAAAAACCCTTCAGCCCCCAGACCCTGCTCAACAGCCTGCGCCGTGCCCTGGACAAGCGCGCCCTGGTCCTGGAAAACCGCCGGCTGCACCAGCAGGCCGACAGCCGGGCCAAACTCGATGCCACCCTGCTGGGCGCCTCCCCCGCCCTGCAGACCCTGCGCCGCCAGGTATTGGAACTGGCCCCCTTGCCGGTGAACGTGCTGGTGCGCGGTGAGACCGGCAGCGGCAAGGAGCTGATCGCCCGCTGCCTGCATGATTTTGGCCCTCGCGCCGCCAAGCCCTTCGTGGCCCTGAACTGCGCGGCGATTCCCGAGCAGTTGTTCGAGGCCGAGCTGTTCGGCCATGAAAGCGGCGCGTTCACCGGTGCCCAGGGCAAGCGCGTCGGTAAGCTGGAGTACGCCGATGGTGGCACCTTGTTTCTCGACGAGATCGAGAGCATGCCCCTGGCCCAGCAAGTCAAGCTGTTGCGGGTATTACAGGAGCAGAAGCTCGAGCGCCTGGGCTCCAACCAGAGCATCAAGGTGGACCTGCGAATCATCGCCGCCACCAAGCCCGATCTGCTGGAGGAGGCCCGGGCCGGGCGCTTTCGCGAAGACCTGGCCTATCGCCTGACCGTTGCCCAGTTGCGCCTGCCGCCGCTGCGTGAACGCCGCGAAGACATTCCACTGCTCTATGAACACTTTGCCCGCCACGCCGCCCACCGCCTGGGACGCAGCACAAAGGCGCTCACCGGCCCGCAATTGAGTCGCCTGCTCAGCCATGACTGGCCGGGTAACGTCCGCGAGCTGGCCAACGCCGCCGAGCGCCAGGTACTGGGGCTGGAGGAGCAACACGCCGAATTCGTGATGGAAACCGGGCAGTCCCTGGCCGCCCAGCAGGAAGCCTTCGAGGCCCAGTGCCTGCGCGCTGCCCTGACCCGGCACAAGGGCGAGATCAAGGCGGTACTCCACGAACTGCAACTGCCCCGTCGCACGCTCAACGAAAAAATGCAGCGCCATGGCCTGAGCCGGGAAACGTTCGTCAAAAACAGCTAAGCGCCAGGGCTGCCTGGCCGCCTGCAACCCTCCCCCTTCAACTCGGCAATTTTCCGCTTATCCAGCCCTTGGCGATAGGCGGATTTCCGCTCAATTTTTCACCTCAACCCTTCTAGACCGGGCTTCTCGCTCCTGGCACAGCTCCTGCTATAGCCCTGGCAGGCTGCGTTTGCGCGCACTCCACAACAACAATGAATAGAAGGTTCGTGATGGAAATCTCCAATACCCTGCCTGCCGGGTCGGCCGCCGCGCCTGCCCAGGAAAAGACCACCGCCAGCCGCCTGAAATCGATTTTCAGCGGTTCGGTCGGCAACATGGTCGAGTGGTACGACTGGTACGTCTACGCCGCATTCTCGTTGTACTTCGCTAAAGTCTTCTTCCCCAAGGGCGATACCACCGCGCAGTTGCTCAATACTGCCGCAATCTTCGCCGTAGGTTTCCTGATGCGGCCGATCGGCGGCTGGTTGATGGGCCTGTACGCCGACCGCAAGGGACGCAAGGCCGCGTTGATGGCGTCGGTACTGCTGATGTGCGCAGGCTCCCTGATCATCGCCCTGACCCCTGGCTACGAGACCATCGGCGTCGGCGCTCCGATCCTGCTGGTGCTGGCGCGCCTGATGCAGGGCCTGTCGGTAGGGGGAGAATATGGCACCTCCGCCACCTACCTGAGCGAGATGGCGACCAAGGAACGCCGTGGTTTCTTCTCCAGCTTCCAGTACGTCACCCTGATCTCCGGCCAGCTCATCGCCCTGGCGGTGCTGATTGTCCTGCAGAACGTATTGACCACCGAAGAGCTGCAGTCCTGGGGCTGGCGGATTCCCTTCGGCATCGGCGCACTCTGCGCCATCGTAGCGCTGTACCTGCGGCGCGGCATGGAAGAGACCGAATCCTTCGCCAAGAAGAAGGAGAAACCCAAGGAAAGCCTGATGCGCACCCTGATGCGCCATCCCAAGGAATTGCTGACCGTGGTCGGCCTGACCATGGGCGGCACCCTGGCCTTCTACACCTACACCACCTACATGCAGAAATACCTGGTGAACACCGTCGGCATGAGCATTTCCGACTCCACCACCATTTCCGCAGCCACCCTGTTCCTGTTCATGTGCTTGCAACCGGTGATCGGTGGGCTGTCCGACAAGATCGGCCGCCGTCCGATCCTGATCGCCTTCGGGATCCTCGGCACACTGTTTACCGTCCCGATCCTCACCGCCTTGCATACCATCCAGACCTGGTGGGGAGCGTTCTTCCTGATCATGGCCGCCCTGATCATTGTCAGTGGCTACACCTCGATCAACGCGGTGGTCAAGGCGGAGCTGTTCCCTACCGAGATCCGCGCCCTGGGCGTAGGCCTGCCCTATGCACTCACGGTATCGGTATTCGGTGGTACTGCGGAGTACATCGCCTTGTGGTTCAAGAGCATCGGCATGGAAACCGGCTACTACTGGTACGTCACTGCCTGTATCGCCTGCTCGCTGCTGGTCTACGCGACCATGAAAGACACCAGAAAGCACTCGCGCATCGAAACCGACTGACAAGACAAAGCGCCCGGGTGCAAGGCCCGGGCGCTTGTTTCTGCCTGTCGCGCGCGACTGGAGCAGCCATCAGGGTCAAGACAACTGCGCCGCTCCCTGACGCGCATCACGGCCCTGCGCCCAGCAAGCGCCGACGATCAGCACCAGCAGAATTCCCGCCAACACCGCCGACGAGCCGACCGTACCGAAGTCCAGGCCACCCTTTTCATGGGGTTTGGTCAGGAAGTCGCCCAGGGTCGCGCCAAATGGCCGGGTCAGCACGAAGGCCACCCAGAACAGCAGCACGGGCGAGAGCTTGGTGCAGTACTTGAGGACGACGACCAGAGCGATGGCCGAGCCGATCAACAGCGCTCCACCGGCGAAGCCCAGCCCGGAATCGTCCGCCAGGTAATCGCCCAGGGCGGTGCCCAGGGTGTTGGAAAACAGGATCGCCAGCCAATAGAACAGCTCGCCACGAAAACCCTGGACCCGGTTCACATTCAGCGATTCGCCACTCAGGCGCCAGACCGCGAAGATCGCCGCCAGGATAGCGATCAGGATCAACGAACCACTGGCGTACCCCAAGCCCAGGGTGCGATCCATGAAATCCGACATGGTGGTACCCGCCGTGCTGGTGGACAGGATCACGATCCAGTACAGCACCGGGTTGTAGCTCTTGGAAAACAACTGAGTCACCAGGGTCAGCAGGAACACGCTGATCAGGATCATCGAACTGATGGCGTACCCCACGTTGAGGGTCATCGACAGCAGGTCACCTGCGGTTTCGCCCAGGGTTGTCGCGCAGATTTTCATGACCCAGAAGGCCAGGGTGATCTGGGGAAGTTTGTTCATTGACGAGAGAGCTCCAAGGGTCGCATTCAAGGCAGCCTGTCTTGGTTTGCAGGCCTGCGCGGAGGCTGAACGTCCTTGGGTGAAAAATAGGTAGGGCTTGAATGAAAAAACCGTTGAAGGGCCATTTTCACCCGGCGATTGATCAATTAACGATCAGTTAACGCTGGTTACTTAGCCTGCTACCTGACCCGGCGTGAAACCTGGGCCCTATTGGGCCGGAAGCTGTATCCCTATGTGCAGGTGTTCTACGGTGAAAAACATATCGATTAAGTTGATTTTTATTAGTGTTTTTTTGCGATTTTAAATCAATTTCATCGGAGTAGGATTCACTTCAAGCCCAACACCAACACCCCATCGGAGTCACCCTCATGAAAAGCAAACTGATCCTTGCCCTGACCCTGTCGGTACTGGCTGCCAACACTTTCGCCGCCGATGGCTACGATCGCACCGGTTCCGCCACCTTCGCTGCCGACGGCTATGACCGCACCGGTTCCGCCACCTTCGCCGCCGACGGCTATGACCGCACCGGTTCCGCCACCTTCGCTGCCGATGGCTACGACCGCACCGGTTCCGCCACCTTCGCTGCCGATGGCTATGACCGCACCGGTTCCGCCACCTTCGCCGCCGATGGCTACGACCGCACCGGTTCCGCCACCTTCGCTGCCGATGGCTATGACCGCACCGGTTCCGCCAACATCGGTTGATCGTTCCTTCGGACACCCCAGCCCGGCACCTCTGCCGGGCTCGATCTTTTCAGGCTGGAAAATCCTGTGGCACGAGGCTGGAATTCACAGGATGCGCACTGCACTATGGCGCCCCCTAAAGCTCCCAGCAGGAACCGCGAGCCATGCCCGACGATATCCACTACTACGAACCCGCCCTGGGCCACGGTCTGCCTCATGACCCGTTCAACGCCATCGTCGGCCCGCGCCCCATTGGCTGGATCTCATCCCAGGACAGCGAGGGTCGCTTGAACCTTGCGCCCTACAGCTTCTTCAACGCCTTCAACTACATCCCGCCGATCATCGGATTTTCCAGCGTCGGACGTAAGGACAGCCTGAACAACATCGAACAGACCGGTGAATTCGCCTGGAACCTGGCGACCCGCCCCCTGGCCGAGCAGATGAACCAGAGCTGCGCCGCGGTGGCTCCCGAGATCGACGAATTCGCCCTCTCGGGCCTCACGCCCGCGGCCTCGAACGTCATTGCCGTACCGCGGGTAGCCGAAAGCCCGGTGTCCTTCGAATGCAAGGTCACCCAGATCATTCAGCTGCAACGGGCGGACAAGGAGCTGGTGCCGAGCTGGCTGATCCTCGGCGAAGTGGTCGCCGTGCATATCGCCAAGTGGCTGCTCAAGGACGGGATCTATGACACCGCCGCGGCAGAACCCATTCTGCGCGGCGGCGGCCCGGCGGATTATTTCCAACTGGGGCCAGAGGCCCTGTTCAAGATGTACCGCCCGGGAGCGGTCAGATAGCGTTCCAGCACAATTGACCGTCGGCGTCGACGTCGATCAACTGCTCCAGCTGTTGCGCGGCAGCCTGGTCGGCGTCATGGGCGGTCTTGAATGTCTCAGCGTCGAGGACTTTGTGAAAACGCGGCGCCCCGGAAGCGCCAAGGGCCTTGACGGCGATGGCGGCGCTGTATCCCCCCTCTCCTGGAACTACAGCGGAAACGGCTTCGTAGTGTGCGAACTCTTTGCGTGCCATGTTGCGGGTCCTGGCCAATGAAAAGTCGACCATTCTAAACCCTCAGCTGGCCAGCTTGTGCACCGGCACGCAGTGCAACTGAGGGTACTCGCCCGGCAGCTCCAAGGCCGAGACGGTATTGAAGGTATGCAGGTCCAGGCTGTTGACCACCAGGTCCCGGACCAACTCACTGAAGATCTCCATGGCCGGCGACTTGAAGTACGCGGTCATTGCCTGCTGACTGCTCCAGAACCCTGACACCAACCAAAGATCGGCGTCGCACTGTGAAAGCTGCAAGGCGAAATGCAGGCAGCCAGGTGCCTGGCGAGAGGGTTCGATCAGGCTGCACAGGCGTGCGCCCAGTTCCTTGGAATATCCGGCACGAGCACGGACGAAGGCCATGTGGCTGACGGGAATATGCGTGGACATGTGCGACCCTCCCAGGTGTCATCGAGGCAGCCGGGGGACGGGCTGCGACAGGATGCAACGATACGGGGTGGCCATCGAACGACGTTAGTCGATTCCTGCTGCTGATTTGCACAATCCTGCGATATCGCCCGCTGCCGCGTAGTCAGCCCGGCGCGATACGACAAATGGGCTACAACGTTGTTTCAAGCAAGTGAAATACCGGACCAAGGGCTTGCCCTGTTCATCACGCGCGCAAGCAGCAGGATCAGGCAAGTTTTACGCAGGATCGACCTAGCCTCCCTGCTTGCACAATCTTAAGCTGTGCCAATCGCAACCCCAGAGGCCGCCCCCATGTCATCCCTGGAAAACCTGCCGGCCCCGCTGGCCCCGGAGATGGAACGCCAGCGTGTGGAACTGGCGGCGATCATCGATCGCCACACCGTCGATGACGGCAGCCATGCCACCGCCATCGATTCGCTGTTCGCCTCGCGCCACAGCCATACCCACCAGTTCGCCCCGGTACTGGCCCAGCCGGCCCTGTGCATCATGGCCCAGGGTCGCAAGGAGGTGCGCCTGGCCGACGAGACCTACAACTACGATCCCCTGAACTACCTGGTGGTCTCGGTTGCCGTCCCCCTGAGCGGCAAGGTGGCGATCGTTTCCCCCGAGGAACCGATCCTGGCCTTGCGCCTGGACATCGACCCCGGCGAGATCAATGCCCTGATCGCCGATGCCGGCCCCCTCGGCGTGCCCACTCGGCCCACCGGGCGTGGCCTGTACGTGGAGCGCCTGGACCCTGCGATGCTCGATGCGGTGCTGCGCCTGACCCGCCTGCTGGACACCCCCAAGGACATCCCCATGCTGGCGCCCCTGGTACGCCGGGAAATCCTCTACCGCCTGCTGTGCAGCCCCCAGGGCCATCGCCTGTACGAGATTGCCACCACCAATAGCCAGAGCCACCGGGTCAACCAGGCGATCAAGTGGCTCAATGGCAATTTCGAGCAATCGTTGCGCATCGATGAGCTGGCGCGCGAGGTGAACCTGAGCGTGTCGACCCTGCACCATCGCTTCAAGGCGATGACGGCCATGAGTCCGTTGCAGTACCAAAAGCAGTTGCGCCTGCAGGAAGCCCGCCGGCTGATGCTGGCCGAAGGCCTGGAGGCCTCGGCAGCAGGATACCGAGTGGGTTATGAAAGCCCTTCGCAGTTCAGCCGTGAGTACAGCCGCCTGTTTGGCGCACCGCCCCTACGGGACATGGTGCGCCTGCGGGTGGGGGGCTGAAGCTGGACTAGCGCGCACGAACCACGTGCTTGATCTCCTGGAAGGCCTGTAGCCCCCAAGGGCCCAGTTCGCGGCCGATACTGCTCTGCTTGTAGCCGCCCCAGGCCGTCTGGGGAAAGATCACCTGGGGTGCGTTGATCCATACCAGGCCTGCCTGCAAGGCATTGGCTACGCCCTCCGCATTGGATACATCCGCCCCCACGACACTGGCCACCAACCCGAACTCGCTATCGTTGGCCAGCTCGATGGCCTCCTGCTGGCTGCCGAAACGGCGTACGCACAGTACCGGGCCGAAGATTTCCTCGCGCCACAGGGCACTGTCCAGCGGCACCTCGGAGAACACCGTAGGCTCGATGAAATAGCCCTGTGGCAAGTGCGCCGGGCGACCACCACCGCACACCAGTTTGGCACCGGCGTTCACGCCCCGCTCGATGTGCCCCAGCACTCGCTGGTATTGCGCCTGGTTGACCAGGGCCCCCATGCCAGCCAGGGCATCGAACGGGTCGGCCACGCGAATGGCTTCGGCCCTGGCCTTGAGCCGCAGGAGGAACTCATCAGCCAGCTCATCGGCCACCAGCACGCGACTGGTGGCCGAGCACATCTGCCCGGCGTTGAAGAATCCACCGCCGCAGGCCAATTCCACCGCCAGCTCCAGGTCGGCATCCGCCAGCACCAGCAAGGACGACTTGCCGCCCAGTTCCAGGCTTACGCCCTTGATGGTTTCCGCCGCCCGCTGCATGACCTGGACACCCACCGCATTGCTGCCGGTGAAGGAGATCTTCGCCACTCGCGGGTCCGCCGCCAAAGGCGCACCCACTGCCAGGCCGGTGCCGCAGACCAGATTGAACACGCCTTGGGGCAAACCGCTCTGAGCGATGATCGCCGCCAGTTCCAGCTCTGGCAGCGGTGTGACTTCCGAGGGCTTGAGCACTACGCTGCAACCTGCCGCCAGGGCCGGCGCAAGCTTCCAGGCCGTGGTGACCATGGGGAAGTTCCACGGCACGATCAACCCGACGATACCGCAGGGCTCACGTCGCAGGCGGGCACTGAAATCCTCGCTGGGCAGTGCCACTTCGGCATCCTGGCGGGCGTCCAGGCCCTCGGCCAGTTCGGCGTAGTAATCGAAGGTGGCGATGACATCGTCCACGTCCATGGCCGCCTCGGCCTGGGGCTTGCCGTTGTTGCTCGATTGCAGGTGCATCAAGCGCTCGCGACGGGCCGCCACGCCGGCGGCGATCTTGCGCAGTACCCGGGCACGCTCCGCTCCGCTGCTGCGGGCCCAGTGCTGCAAGCCGACGGTGGCGGCACACAACGCCTGGTCCACCGCGTCGGGGCCACCGCCCGCCACTTGCGCCAACAGGGTTTCTGTCGCCGGGTTGATCACCTGCAAATGCTCAGTGCCCGCCGACCATTGGCCGCCGATGTAGAGGCCGTCCAGCATGGGTTGCGTAGTCATGCCTGTACTCCCTGGGTCCAGCGATTCTGGTCGATTTCAATCAGGCTCGGGCCCTGGCGATCGACCGCCAGGCGCAAGGCCGCCCGCAGTTGCGCAACACTGTCGACGTGCTCGGCAGCGCACCCCAGGCCCTTGGCCACCGCGACGAAGTCCGGTGTGTAGATATCCACGCCTACCGGCTCGATGGCGCGATTGACCATGTACTTCTTGATCTCTTCGTACCCCTGGTTATTCCACAGCAGGACGATGACCGGGGTCTGCGCTTCCACGGCGCAGGCCAGTTCCGCCAGGGTGAACTGCAAGCCACCGTCACCGATCAGGCAGGCCACCGGCCGCCGCTGGGCCGGGCTCGAGCCGCCGCCAAGCCAGGCGCCGATGGCCGCCGGCAAGGCATAACCTAAGGTGCCGTAGCCAGTGGAAGCGTTGAACCAGCGCCGTGGCTGGTCGGGGTTGAAGGTCAGGTTGCCGCTGTATACCGGCTGGGTGGAGTCGCCCACCAGGACGATCTCCGGCAACTCTTCGACCACGGTTTGCAAAAGCAGGGTCTGGGCCCGGGTCGGGACATCCCAAAGACCCTCCAGCTCCTGGCGCAAGGCGTCGGCACGCACAGCCCCCCAGTCATGGCTGCGCTCAGCCAAGGTCTGGCGCGACAGCTCCGCCAGCAAGGCCTGGGCGGCGATATCGGCATCGGCTACCAGCGCGACTTTCGGCGGGTAGTTGCGCACGGTCTGGTCGGCATCGATATCGATCCTCAACAGCGTGCCGGGAATCTCGAAGCCACCGGCGAAGGTCACGTCGTAGTCGGTTTCCGCCAGTTCGGTGCCGATGGCCAGCACCACATCGGCCTGGGCCACCAGGGCCCGGGTGGCCACCAGCGACTGGGTCGAACCGATCAGCAGCGGATGCGCCGATGGCAGCATGCCCTTGGCGTTGATGGTCAAGGCCACCGGCGCCTGCAGCAGTTCCGCGAGCTGGGTCAGGGACGCGGCGGCATCGATGGCGCCGCCGCCAGCCAGGATCAGCGGACGCTTGGCCGTCGCCAGCAACTGGCCCATCTGCGCCACGGCCGCCGGGGCGGCGCCGGCCCGGGCGATCTGTACCGGCTCGCTGGCCAGCAGGTGGTCGGCATCCTGGACCAGTACATCCAGGGGAATCTCGATATGCACCGGGCGCGGACGACCGGCCTGGAACAGGGCAAAGGCCCGGGCCAGCACCACCGGCAACTCATCAGCACACATCAGCGTATGGGAGAACGCTGCCACGCCACCGACCAGGGCGCTCTGGTTCGGCAACTCGTGGAGCTTGCCGCGCCCGCCGCCCAGCTGGCTGCGGGTCTGCACGCTGGAGATCACCAGCATCGGGATCGAATCGGCATAGGCCTGGCCCATGGCGGTGGTGATGTTGGTCATGCCAGGGCCAGTGATGATGAAGCACACCCCAGGCTTGCCGCTGGTGCGGGCGTAGCCGTCGGCCATGAAGCCGGCGCCTTGCTCATGGCGCGGGGTGACGTGGCGGATGGAGGAACGGGCCAGGCCCCGATACAACTCGACGGTATGCACTCCAGGGATGCCGAACACCTGCTCGACCCCATACCCCTCGAGTAACTTGACCAGTACTTCGCCACATGTCGCCATCTCATCGCCCTTTCTTGTTGGTTGATACCGCTCGGCCGGGAAACACCCGTAGACGCCGGAAGGGGGCTATTGGAACGGCGCGCCGGTAGCCGGAACAATGGATAAAAAGTCATACTAGCCATGTCCTCACGTCATGCCTGGCCCTCCATGAAACGCCTGCCTCCCCTGCCCGCGCTGCACACCTTCCTGGTCACCGCCCAGTGCTGCAACTTCACCCGTGCCGCCGAGCAATTGCATATCACCCAGGGCGCGGTGAGCCGGCAGATCGCCGGGCTGGAAAGCCACCTGGGCTACCCATTGTTCCAGCGCCAGGCCCGTGGCTTGAGCCTGACGGCCGAAGGCCTGGAGTGGCTGCCACGGGTGCAGCAGGTGTTCGAGTTGATCAATGGCGCGGTGGACGAGATCGGCAGCCGCAGCCGCAACCTGCGCCTCAAGGCCCCGACCTGCGCCATGCGCTGGCTGCTGCCACGCCTGTTGCAATGGCAGAAGGAACGGCCGGAAGTGCCGGTGCAGCTGACCACCACCATCCAGCACGGCGTGGACTTCACCCGCGAGCCGTTCGATGCCGCGGTGATGTACGGTGCCCCGCCCTCCCCGAACCTCGGCTCGCGGCACCTGTTCAATGAACAACTGACCCCGGTGTGCTCGCGCCCGCTGATGGAGGGCCCGACACCGCTCAGGACCCCTGCGGACCTGCAGCACCATCTGTTATTGCATCCATCCCATGACCAAAGGGATTGGCAACGCTGGCTGAAAGCGGCGGGCACACCGCTCAATACCCTGGGCAAGGGCCAGCATTTCGAGACCCTGGACCTGGCGATGTCGGTGGCGTCCCAGGGGACCGGGGTGGCGATGGGCGATTGGGCATTGATTGGCGATGACCTGAGCGCCGGACGGCTGGTCATGCCATTCGAATTGAAGATACCGACGGGCCAGGCCTATTACCTGGTCTACCCGGAACGTCCGGGGCCTTCGGCGCAATTGCTGGAGTTACTGGACTGGCTGGTGGAACAGGCGCACCAGCGCTAGTGCGCCGCCTCTGACCTGAGGCCCTGCGCAGCCGCAAGTTACTGATTCAGACCCTGCAGCCTCGCAAGCCCTGGCGGCTACACCGGGAGGTGCAGCCGCTAGAGCCCGTTAGCCGGATCAGTAGCCGACGGTGAAGCGCTGGCGCACGTGGACCGGTTTTTCCACTTCGTCGAGCATGGCGATGGCGTAGTCGGCGAAGCTGATCCAGCTACGACCTTCGGCGCTGACCAGCAGGTCGTCCTGGCCCAGGCGGAACTTCCCGGTGCGTTCGCCTTCGACGAACTCCGCCGACGGCGAGAGGAAGGTCCAGTCCAGATCCTGCTCCTTGCGCAAGGTCTCCAGGTACACTCCGCCGGCACTGGCTTCGGCCTTGTATTCCTCGGGGAAACCGGGGCTGTCGATGACCTTGCCGCCACCCGGCAGCAACAGCGAACCGGCACCGCCCACCACCAGCAGGCGCTTGACCCCGGCCTTCTTCACCGGATCGATGATGGCGCTGGCAGCGATGGGGGCGAAATGCGCGGCGCTGAGCACCACGTCATGACCTGCCACGGCCGCTTGCAGCGCGGCGCTATCGGCCACATCCACAGCACGGCTGACGACCCCGGCCCGCTGGCCGATCTTCGTGGTGTCGCGGGCGATGGCGGTGACGCTGTGGCCACGACGCAGGGCTTCTTCCAGGAGTTGGCTACCGGCCCGGCCGGTGGCACCGATGATTGCGATCTTGCTCATGACGATTCTCCAGTTGGCAAAGAGAGTACAGCGCCCCTCGCTCCCGGTCCGGGAGCGGGGGATCAGGAAGGTTTCACCACTTCATTTCGCCCTTGGCGACCTTGGCGCTCAGCTCCAGCGAACTGTCCTCGCCCAGGTCCGGGTAACGCTTCTTCATGGCGGCGATCAGCGCCGCGGAGTCCTTGGCCTTGGCGGTTTCCTCATCGAAGGCCTTGATGTAGTCCGCCGTGAAATGCACCGGCTTCAAGGAGCGCGCGCTGTCGCCCAGGTAGTGCCCGGGGATCACGGTCTTGGGCTTGAGACCTTCGATGGTCTTGAGGGTCTTCAACCACTGCTGGTGGGACTGGGCAGTCTGGGTATCGGCCATCCACACATGGATGTTCTCCGAGACCACCACGCCACCGACCACCGCCTTGATCGAGGGAATCCAGACAAAGCTGCGATCCGGTTGCTTGCCATCCAGGCCGATGACGTCGAGCTTCTGCCCTTCCAAAGTCAGGCTGTGGCCCTCGAGCACGCTCGGCACGATGGTCTTGGCTGGAACGTCAGCGCCCATTTGCGGGCCCCAGAAGGCCAGCTTGCCTTCGACGGTGGCCTTGATGTGTTCGACCGTCGGCTGCGAGGCCACGACCTTGGCGTCCGGGAAGGCACTGGTCAGGGTGTCGAGGCCGAAGTAGTAATCCGGATCGCCATGGCTGATGTAGATCGTGGTCAGGTGCTTGCCGCTGGCGCGGATCTTGTCCACCAGTTGCTGGGCCTGGGACTTGCCGAACTGGGCGTCCACCAGGATCGCGTCCTTCTTGCCGCTGACCAGCACCGAGCTGACCGGGAAGATGGCGTTGCTGCCGGGGTTGTAGACGTCCAGTTGCAGGGCGGGTTCGGCGGCTGCGGCATGGGCGGCAAAACCCAGGACAGCGGTGGCCAGCAGCAGGCGTTTGAATGAAGTGAATCCGATCATGGGGCAGCTCCGGCGTCTGTTGACTTGATTGACAGTGAAGCAAGCTTAGTTGCCAGACTCGTCACAAAAAATGCGATGCTTGGACATAGTTTGTTTCTGAAAGCGGGCAAATCATGGATCGTCTCCAAGCAATGCGAGTCTTCGTCACGGTCGTCGACCTGGGCAGCCAATCGGCCGCCGCCGATCACCTGGACCTGTCGCGCCCCGTGGTTTCGCGTTACCTGGCAGAACTGGAGGACTGGGTCGGCGCCCGTCTCATGCACCGCACCACACGCAAGCTCAGCCTGACTGCCGCCGGCGGGGAGATCCTGCCCCGTTGCCGACAGATGCTGGAGCTGTCCAACGACATGCAGGCAGCGGTCGGTGAACCCGACGATGTCCCACGCGGGCTGTTGCGCATCAGCGTCAGTACGTCTTTCGGCCAAGCGCAACTGGCCGACGCCATGGCTGAATACGTCAGGCGTTATCCTGCGGTGAGCATCGACCTGCAGATGCTCGATCGCACGGTGAACCTGGTGGATGAGCGGATCGACCTGGCGATCCGCACGAGCAACGACCTGGACCCGAACCTGATTGCCCGGCGCCTGACCGTCTGCCGCTCGGTGATCTGCGCATCGCCCGCTTACCTGCAACAACATCCGGCCCCGCAAAAGGTCGAGGAACTGAGCCAGCACAACTGCCTGACCCATTCCTACTTCGGCAAGAGCCTGTGGCACTTCGAGCAGGACGGCGAGTCGGTGTCAGTACCGGTGCAAGGCAACATCAGCGCCAACGAAGCCAGCACCCTGCTGCGCACGACCATGGCCGGCGCCGGGATCGCCATGCTGCCCAGCTACCAGGCAGGCGAATACATCAAGCGCGGGGAGCTGGTGCGCCTGCTGGCCAATGCCGAGCCCCGCAGGATGAACATGTATGCGGTCTATGCCTCGCGCAAGCACATGCCGGCCACCTTGCGCAGCATGCTGGATTTCCTGGTCCTGAGGTTTCCCCAGGAACCACTCTGGGACGAAGGCCTGTAGGACGCACCAAGTGGCTGGTTGCGCATCCCGATCCATTTGCTGAATACCCAGCCAAACATACGGAGCAGCCCCCCGGTCGCTGACCTATTCTGATAACAGTGCTTTGGAAAATACCCAAGCACCGGTTCAGAGGTCATCGCCATGAACGTCAAGACAAGAAGGTACCTGGCCATCTTCATGACCTGCACCGTGACCCTGGCGCTATACGGCACCGCTGCCTATCGCGTCGAACAGGCCCGCATGCAGCCCCGTGCCTATGCCAGTTGCAACCTGGAACGCTGCATCCCCCACAACGCGACCCTGAACGCCCTCAGGTAAGCGACAGGGAGCCGCGGTCGCCGGCCTGCTCGGCCTTGAGCTGATCGCGGAAGACCTTGGGCGAGATGCCTACCCGGCGCCGGAACAGCCGGGTGAAATTGGTTGGGTCGGAAAACCCCAACTCGGCGGAAATCTCGTAGATGGTCATCCTGGTGTAGGTCAGCAGGCGCTTGGCTTCGAGCAATTGGCGCTCGTGCATGATCTGCAATGCCGGCTGCCCTGCCAGCTCGCGACAGGTGCCATTGAGGTGCGACACGGAGATACCCAGCCTGTGTGCCAGGTCCTCTACCTTCACATGCTCGCGATAGTGGGCTTCCACCAGTTGCATGAAGCCGTTGAAGTACTCCCGTGACCGCTGTGGGCGCTGACCGGCATTGCTACGCAGCAGCGCCTGGCGCCCGATCCATACCACGATCATGTCCACGAGGGCGTGCATGAGCATTTCCCGGGCGGGCTGCTGCCCCTGGTACTCGTCCTGCAGGCTATGGAACAAGCTTTCCAGGTATTGGGCATCGACTCCCACCGGATAGCTGGCGTCCGTTGCCAGGACATCCTGTACCTGCCCCAGGCGCGCCTGCAGATGACTCACCAGCGGCGCCGCCAGGGTCACCACATGGCCTTCGACATCTTCGGAAAAACGAAAGCCGTGGACCGACAACGGTGGCAGGACCTGGATCGTCGGCGTCTCCAACAGGATCCGCCGCTCCTCGACCTGCAACTCTGCCTGCCCCCGGCACAGGAACAACAACTGGCACAGGTCGGCATGCCGATGAGGCTTGATCTCCCATTGGAACTCTCGACCTCGCTGGCTGATGCTCTCGCAGTGCAACAGATCGGGAGTGGGCCACTCCAGGTCTTCGCCATAGAGTTTGAACACGGGAATGGACGCAAGGGCTGGCTTGTTCACTACAGTCCGGGCCTCGGTGAGAAGGACAATCAGCACTCCCAGGAACAGGGAGCGTGGATACCCATCGATAGGTATTGATCAATTGACGGATTCGCCAGGGGAAAAAGCAAGCTCAGGTAACATAAATTAATACACCTGCCGCTCCCCTCGGGCACAACCGCAAAGCCCGAACACTATACAGAATGCGTCGCATTCACCATTCAAAAGAACAACCATCCCCCTCTTGAGGCAGCCGCAATCCGCTCGCGGCGGTGCCTGGGTACGTTCATGAAATAACTGTCAGGAACTTCCTTGCACGGCTATCTAGTAGGCACCTATTTAGTACACTGGGCCCCATGTCTCCCGGCCATGCCGGATCGATCACTGCCCCACAGGTTCTTTCGTGTCCCATCTCCAACAACCTGCCTCCTCCACTCCGGCGATACGCAGCGTGCTGGTCGCGTTGATGCTGGCGATCTTTCTCGGCGCCCTGGACCAAACCATCGTCGCTGTCTCCATGCCGGCCATTTCGGCTCAATTCAAGGATGTCGGCCTGCTGGCCTGGGTCATTTCCGGCTACATGGTGGCGATGACCGTCGCCGTGCCCATCTACGGCAAGCTCGGTGACCTCTACGGTCGACGCCGACTGATGCTGTTCGGCATGGGACTGTTCACCCTGGCCTCGCTGTTTTGTGGCCTGGCCCAGAACATGGAGCAACTGGTGCTGGCACGGATTTTCCAAGGCATCGGTGCTGGCGGCATGATTTCGGTGAGCCAGGCCATCATTGGCGACATCGTCCCGCCCCGGGAACGCGGTCGCTACCAGGGCTACTTCAGCAGCATGTACGCGGTAGCCAGCGTCGCCGGCCCCGTGCTGGGCGGCTACATGACCGAGTTCCTGTCCTGGCGCTGGGTGTTCCTGATCAATCTGCCCCTGGGCCTGGGAGCCTGGTGGGTCGCCTACCGTACCCTGGTAGGACTGCCGGTTCCCCAGCGCAAACCGATCATCGACTACCTCGGCACGCTGCTGTTGATCATCGGGCTCAGTGCCTTGCTGCTGGGTATCACGCAGATCGGCCAGGGATACTCCTGGCGCAGCGCCCAAGTGCTCGATCTACTGGGTATCGCCACCCTTGTCCTGGCGGTTTTCGTCTGGCATGAGCGTCGGGCCCGTGAGCCGCTGTTGCCGATGCACCTGTTCGCCAACCGCAATGCCCTGTTGTGCTGGTGCACGATCTTCTTCACCAGCTTCCAGGCTATTTCACTGATCGTCCTGATGCCCCTGCGCTTCCAGAGCATCACCGGGGCCGGGGCCGACAGCGCCGCCCTGCACCTGCTACCCCTGGCCATGGGATTGCCCATGGGCGCCTACTGCGCCGGACGCCTGACTTCGGTGACTGGCCGCTACAAACCGATGATTCTCACCGGGGCCCTGCTGATGCCGGTGTCGATTCTCGGCATGGCGTTGATTGCCCCCCAGGCAGAATTGCTCAGTGCCCTGTTCATGCTGCTCTGCGGAATCGCCAGCGGCATGCAGTTCCCCACGTCACTGGTAGGCACCCAGAACGCGGTGGAACAACGTGACATTGGGGTCGCCACCAGTACCACCAACCTGTTCCGAGCCTTGGGTGGCGCGGTGGGTGTGGCGCTGATGTCGGCATTGCTGCTGGCCTTGCTGCAGGATTCGAGCCTGGCGCAGTTGGGCAGTGGGCTGATGAGCGAAGGGCACTCCGGCAATGCCTTGCTCGAAGGCCTGAACGCCGCCCCCGGCCCGGCACGAGACGCACTGCGAGCGGAGTTGCTGCTGACTTTCCGGCACCTGCTGCTGGTCAGTGCCGGAGTATCCCTGCTGGGGCTGGTCGCAGCGCTCGCCATGCCCAACCGCCTGCTGCGCGGACGCGAAGACAAGGCCCGTTGAACAGGCGCCCCACCACTCAAGGACTGTAGTACCCCACCGCCACCAGCAGGTTGCCCACCTTGCGCAGATAAGCGTGCTTGTCCTCGACCTTGCCGGTCACCGGGTTCTTCCAGCGATAGAGGTACTCGCCCTGGTCCTGGCGCGCCATCAGCGCCAGCATCGGCTCGCCCACCGGTTTGCCCTGGGGGTCCTTGACCTTGGCGAAGTCGGTATCGAGCAAGCGCAGGTTGGTGCCGTGGGCCAGGTAGCGCCGACTGTCGAGGCTGACCACGAACACATACAAGTCATCCTCGATGAAACCGCCCTGCAGGTCATTGATGGCCTTGAGCGTGCCCGGCTGGTCAGTGCCCAAGGCCGTCGCCGCCCGCTCCAGCAGTGCCCTGGCCTGCTCGGCCGACGCCCGGGGCAGGTAGTAACCCACTGCGAGGATACGATCGCCAACGCGCTGGAAGTACACGTGCTTGCGTTCGACCTTGCCATCCGCCCAGTTCTGCCAGCGGTACTCGGCTTGCTGAATGCCGTTTTGCTCCGGGGTCTGCAGTGCATCCTTGAAAGCCTTGCGCAGATCTTGCCCCAGTACCTGGGACACATCGCGGCCGATCAACGCCGACGACGGTCCACCGCTGGCCAGCATCACGCCGCGGGTGTCCACCACGAAGACATAGCGATCCCGATCGACGAACTCGCCCTGGCGACTGAACGCAGCGAATGCCTTGTCGCCCTGCTCCCGGTAGTAACGCAGGGCCTTCTCCAGCAACGCCCGGGCTGCCACCCCGTCATCGTTCTCCGGCGCGGCCTGGAGCGCACTCATGCACAACAACAGTGGCCAGAGCAGCCAAATACCCTTGCGCAACCCCTTCATCGCCCACTCCTCGTTCCGATTGGCGTTCGACAAGCGTAGACGGCTACAGGCTATGGATGAACATTCAGCAAACCGGCCTCAGGCCCCGCCACTTGGTGTAGCAGGGCCTGATCGGTCAGGGACGGGTGTTGATCTGCTGCTGCAGGTTCTGGATCTGGCTTTGCAGGGTATTGATGTTGCGAGTGACCTGGCCACGGAATGCGTCGAACTCGGCGGTGCTGGCACCGTTCTGTGCGGCCGCGGGACGATTGTCCTGCTGGCTCTTGAGCACGATCATGTCCTGCTCCAGGCGCTCGATGGCCGCCCCAGGGTTGCCTTGCTTCTTCAGCGCGGCCAGCTCGGTGCCCAGGCTCTTGAGCTGGGCGTCGACCTTGTCGCCATCGGCCTGGGCCCCTTTCAGGCTCGCCAACTCGGCTCCCAGGGCTTTTACCTGGGCCTGCAATTGCACGTTGGCTGCCTGCTGCTCGGTCCCCTGGGTGCTCATCTGTTCCAGGCGCTTGTCCAGGTCAGTGGCCTGGCCGGCTACGCCCTGTTGCTGCAGCCCCTGGTCCTGCAAGCGGCTTTCCAGCTGCTTGATCTGCAGCTTCAAGGCCTCGTTATCGGTGATGACATTGGTCTGGCTGGCCACTACCTTGCCGGAGATGTCCTGCAGGCGTCCGGCTGCCTCCTCGCTGATCCTGGCGAAGCTCTCCTGGGTCGCCACCAACTGCTGCTCCATCAGCGAGATCTGCTGGAAGCTCCACCAGGCAAGGCCGATGAACGCGAAGAACAACGCCCCCACCAACGCCCACAATGGGCCAGTGCCGGCCCCCTTGGGCTTCTTGGCCGCTGGCGCGTTGCGCAAAGGTGCAGCGGTGCGCTCGCGAACAGCACTGGGCGTGGGGAGGACATCGTCATCAAGAGGCTCGGCGCGCAGGCTTGGAATATCGTCGAAGTCATCGTGTGCATCGTTACGCATGGGGCAACCTTTCTGAACCGCGGTATGGGCAGGATGCGGCGAGTATAAACCGCCAGATCATCCGGCCAATGGACAGGAGCGGGCGAACCCGGTTCCGTGTTCGATTTCAGCTTATGTCCTGGGCCTTCCACCAACTGCAGAACTCGTCCAGGGCAGCCCAGAGGCTGACCTTGGGTTCATAGTCCAGGTAATGCCGGGCCCGGCTGATGTCCAGGGTGAAGTCCTTGTTCATGACCTGCATGCCCAGGCGCGACAGGGTCGGTTCGGGACGCCCCGGCCAGATCCGGCAAAAACCCTCATTGAGCGCCGCCACGCTGTACGCCAGGCCATAGGAACGATAACGGGTGACCTGCGGCACCTGCATCTGGCGCATCACATAGTTGACGACATCCCACAATGGCACCGGGGCCCCGTTGCTGATGTTGTAGACCTTGCCCAGGGCCGAGCCGCTGGCATGCAGGCAACTGAACAGGGCGTCATTGAGGTTGTGCACGCTGGTGAAGTCGACCTTGTTCAAGCCATTGCCAACGATGGCCAGGCGCCCCTTGCGCTGCATCTTCAGGAGCCTGGGGAAAATGCTCATGTCGCCGGCGCCAGTGACGAAGCGCGGGCGCAAGGCCAGGACTTCAAGGCCGAACTCCTGGGCCCCGAAAACCTTCTGCTCGGCCAGGTACTTGGTGGCGGCATAAGGGTGCTTGAAGCGCTTGGGCACCTGTTCTTCGGTCAAGCCCAGGTGATCGCGGCCATCGAAGTAGATCGAGGGCGAGGACAAGTGCACCAGGCGCCGGACTCGCTGCTTGAGGCAGGCTTCGACCACGTTCTCGGTGACCAGCACATTGCCCTGGTGAAAGTCCTGGTAGCGTCCCCACAGGCCTACGGCACCCGCGCAATGCACCACGGTGTCGATGTCACGGCACAGCTCGCGCACCAGATCGGCGTCCCCAAGGTCTCCCTGGACGAATTCGGCACCACGGCGTACCAGGTGCTCCATGGCTTCGGCGCGCCGGCCATTGACCCGCACCTCCAGGCCCTGCTCAAGGGCGAAACGAGCAAAGCGCCCGCCGATGAAGCCGCTTGCGCCGGTGACCAGAATCTTCATGAAATATTCCTAAGAAAGCAGTGACGAGTTACGAGCTGCAAGTTAAAAATCAGTGCGCAAACTGTCTGCTTGCAGCTTGTCGCTTGACGCTTACGGCTGCTCCCAGGGCACCAGCCATTGTGCAGATAAACGTGCCAGGTGTTCGGTGAGCTGTGCCAGCAGTTGCCCGCCATTACGCCAATGATGCCAGTACAACGGCACATCGATGGGCTTGTCCGGTAGCAATTCCAGCAGGATGCCACGCTGCATCTGCTCGCGAACCTGCAACTCGGGCACCAGCCCCCAGCCGAGCCCAGCTTCCGTGAGGCGAATGAACCCTTCGGAAGAAGGGCACAGATGATGCTCGAAAACACCATCGACCCCCAAGGACGCCAGGTAGCGATGCTGCAGGAAATCATCAGGGCCGAACACCAGCGCCGGGGTCCGGGCCAACTGCTCGGCACGTACACCCTGGGGAAAATGCCGGGCAATGAACGCCGGACTGGCCAAGGCCCGATAGCGCATCCCCCCCAACAACAGGCTACGGGCCCCGGCTACCGGCCGCTCGCTGGCACAGACACAGGCCGCCACCTCCCCGGCCCGCATGCGCTTGAGGCCCACCGTCTGGTCTTCCACCACCAGGTCCAGGAGCAGGTGATGCTCGGCGCAGAAATCCCCCACCGCCTCTGCCCACCAGGTGGCCAGGCTGTCGGCGTTCAGTGCGATGCGCAGGCGCTCGGGTAGCCCCTCTTCGTCCAGGGACGGCACCAGGCTCTGCAGATCGCGTTCCAACAGGCGCACCTGCTGGACATGGTTGAGCAGGCGCCGGCCGATCTCGGTCGGGGTCGGAGGCGCTGCTCGCACCAGGACCGGTTGGCCGACCCGGGCTTCCAGCAGTTTGATGCGCTGGGAAATAGCCGACTGCGACAAGCCCAGTATCTGGGCTGCCCGTTCGAATCCTGCCTGTTCGATCACCGCGGCAAATGCGGCAAGCAGTTTGTAGTCGAACATCAGTTTTCCTAATGAGAGATCAGCACTATTGGTTTTTCTTATACAGCCAGGCACCGGAAAATAGCCAGCACAAAGCGTGTGTATCGCCTCTTCGCTCAAGGACTTTCTTCATGACCGGTGAAACTTCCCTCACAACCCTGCTGCGCAGCATGAGCCCGCAGCTCAACGACGGTGAGTACGTGTTCTGCTCCATCACCGATCGCAGCCTGTTGCAGGATTGCGAGGTGCTGGGCAGCTTTCACGAACGCGAGGGCCTGACGGTGATCCTCCAGCGCCAGCAGGCTGAACGCCTCGGCCTGGGCTTCGACTACGTGGCGGCCTGGATCACCCTCCAGGTGCACTCGGCGTTGCAAGCCGTGGGCCTGACCGCCGCCTTTGCCGGTGCCTTGGGCCAGGCCGGGATCAGTTGCAACGTGATTGCCGGCTACTACCACGATCACCTGTTCGTTGGCCTGGCCGATGCCCAGAAAGCCATGCAGGTATTGCAACGACTGGCAGCCGGCGAGGAGCACTGATAATGTGGCAAAGCTATGTAAACGGCCTGCTGGTGGCCGCAGGCCTGATCATGGCCATCGGCACCCAGAACGCTTTCGTCCTGGCCCAGAGCCTGCGCCGCGAACACCACCTGCCGGTGGCCGCGCTGTGTGTCACCTGCGATGCGTTGCTGGTGGCTGCCGGGGTCTTCGGCCTGGCCACCGTGCTCACCCAGAGCCCGACGCTACTGGCAGTGGCGCGCTGGGGCGGCGCGGCGTTCCTGATCTGGTACGGCGCCCAGGCCTTGCGCCGGGCCTGTTCGAAGCAAAGCCTCGAGCAAGGCGATGGACAGACCGTGCGCTCGCTGCGAGCGGTGATGCTCAGTGCCCTGGCGGTGACCCTGCTCAACCCCCACGTATACCTGGACACGGTACTGCTGATCGGCTCGCTGGGGGCGCAACAGACCGAGCCTGGGGCCTATGTGGTGGGTGCGGCCAGCGCTTCGCTGCTGTGGTTCTTCACCCTGGCCCTGGGGGCTGCATGGCTCGCTCCATGGCTGGCCCGCCCTGGAACCTGGAGGGTTCTGGACCTGCTGGTAGCCGTGATGATGTTCAGCGTCGCGTTCCAGTTGATCAGTGCTGCATGACTTATTCCAAAAGGCTCTGGAACCTCTATTCCACACAGTTGTTGCGTGGTTAAGCAGCACCCCCGGTGCTATGATCGGAAGCTTGCGCCGCAAGGAGTACAAACTCCCCGGCGCTTGTCCGGCCGCCCGTGATCGGCCTTGCGCTCACCGCAACAGACCTGATTAGGAGAATCACCATGGCTTTCGAATTGCCGCCGCTGCCCTACGCACACGATGCCCTGCAGCCGCACATTTCCAAGGAAACCCTGGAATATCACCACGACAAACACCACAACACCTATGTCGTGAACCTGAACAACCTGGTGCCAGGCACCGAGTTCGAAGGCAAGACCCTGGAAGAGATCGTCAAGACTTCTTCGGGCGGCATCTTCAACAACGCAGCCCAGGTCTGGAACCACACTTTCTACTGGAACTGCCTGGCGCCAAACGCTGGCGGCCAGCCTACCGGCGCTCTGGCTGATGCCATCAACGCAGCGTTCGGCTCGTTCGACAAGTTCAAAGAAGAATTCACCAAGACTTCGGTTGGCACCTTCGGTTCCGGCTGGGGCTGGCTGGTGAAGAAGGCCGACGGTTCCCTGGCCCTGGCCAGCACCATCGGTGCCGGCAACCCCCTGACCAGCGGCGACACTCCACTGCTGACCTGCGACGTCTGGGAACACGCCTACTACATCGACTACCGCAACGTGCGTCCTAAGTACGTCGAAGCGTTCTGGAACCTGGTGAACTGGAAATTCGTGGCCGAGCAGTTCGAAGGCAAGAATTTCGTCGCCTAAGGCTACGCGCGGTACAAAAAACCCGGCCTGGCCGGGTTTTTTTTGCCTGCGATAAACCTGGGATCTTGTCGCGTCGGATACAGACGCTAAGATTCACCGCAGGTAAAAAACTACGCCATCCCCTCAAGTTGCAAGGCGTCGCTACCGACACACTATCCACAGCTAGAGCAATCCTGAATCTGATCACCCGGGCCTCGCCCGCAGACGTCCTGTCCTCGGCATTAGATGTCACTTTGACGGCCACCACGGGATTGCCAATACTCATGGCAACTTGACGCTACGCGCACGGAACAAGGAATAGCCCTTTGAAGCTGGAACTCAAAAACAGCTTGTCGGTGAAGTTGCTCCGCGTTGTGCTGCTGTCGGCACTCATAGTAGGCGTGGTCCTGAGCTGTGCCCAGATCGTCTTCGATGCCTATAAGACTCGGCAGGCGGTAGCCAACGACGCCCAGCGCATACTCGACATGTTTCGCGACCCATCGACCCAGGCGGTCTACAGCCTGGATCGGGAGATGGGGATGCAAGTGATCGAAGGCCTGTTCCAGGACGATGCCGTGCGCATGGCCTCTATCGGCCACCCCAACGAAACCATGCTCGCGGAAAAATCCCGCGACCTGCAGATGTCCTCCAGCCGCTGGCTGACCGACCTGATCCTCGGCCAGGAGCGGACCTTCACCACGCAACTGGTGGGACGCGGCCCCTATAGCGAGTATTACGGCGACCTGAGCATCACCCTGGACACCGCCACCTATGGCCAGGACTTCATCGTCAGCTCGGTGATCATTTTCGTCTCCGGGGTCCTGCGCGCCCTGGCCATGGGCCTGGTGCTGTACCTGGTCTATCACTGGCTGCTGACCAAGCCGCTGTCGCGGATCATCGAGCACCTGACCACCATCAACCCCGATCGCCCCAGCGAACACCAACTGCCCCTGCTCAAGGGCCACGAACGCAATGAGCTGGGGATCTGGATCAACACCGCCAACCAGTTGCTGGCCTCCATCGAGCGCAATACCCACCTGCGCCATGAAGCGGAGAACAGCCTGCTGCGCATGGCCCAGTACGACTTCCTTACCGGCCTGCCCAACCGCCAGCAACTGCAGCAGCAACTGGACAAGATCCTGGTGGATGCCGGGCGCCTGCAACGTCGGGTCGCGGTACTGTGCGTCGGCCTGGATGACTTCAAGGGCGTGAACGAGCAATTCAGCTACCAGACCGGCGACCAGTTGTTGCTGGCCCTGGCCGATCGCCTGCGTGGCCATAGCGGCCGCCTCGGAGCCCTGGCCCGCCTGGGTGGCGACCAGTTCGCCCTGGTCCAGGCCGACATCGAACAGCCCTACGAAGCCGCCGAGCTGGCGCAGAGCATCCTCGACGACCTGGAGGCGGCGTTCGCCCTGGACCAACAGGAGATTCGCCTGCGTGCCACCATCGGCATCACCCTGTTCCCGGAAGATGGCGACAGCACCGAGAAGCTCCTGCAAAAAGCCGAGCAGACCATGACCCTGGCCAAGAGCCGCTCGCGCAATCGCTATCAGTTCTACATCGCCAGCGTCGACAGCGAGATGCGGCGCCGCCGGGAGCTGGAGAAAGACCTGCGCGAAGCCCTGGCCCGGGAACAGTTCTTCCTGGTGTACCAGCCGCAGATCAGCTATCGCGACCATCGAGTGGTGGGGGTCGAGGCACTGCTGCGCTGGCAGCATCCGGACCACGGCCTGGTGCCACCGGACCTGTTCATCCCGCTGGCCGAGCAGAACGGCACCATCATCGCTATCGGCGAATGGGTACTGGACCAGGCCTGCCGCCAACTGCGGGAATGGCACGACATGGGCTTCAGTGACCTGCGCATGGCGGTCAACCTGTCCACCGTGCAGTTGCACCACGCCGAACTGCCACGGGTGGTCAACAACCTGCTACAGATCTATCGCCTGCCGCCACGTAGCCTGGAGCTGGAGGTGACCGAAACCGGCCTGATGGAAGACATCAGCACCGCCGCCCAGCATCTGCTGAGCCTGCGTCGCTCCGGAGCGCTGATCGCCATCGACGACTTCGGCACCGGCTATTCGTCCCTCAGCTACCTCAAGAGCCTGCCCCTGGACAAGATCAAGATCGACAAGAGCTTCGTCCAGGACCTGCTGGAGGACGATGACGATGCGACCATCGTGCGCGCGATCATCCAGCTGGGTAAGAGCCTGGGCATGCAGGTGATCGCCGAAGGCGTGGAGACAGCCGAGCAGGAGGCCTACATCATCAGCGAGGGCTGCCACGAAGGTCAGGGCTATCACTACAGCAAACCACTCTCGGCACGGGAGCTCGGGGCCTACCTCAAGCAGGCCCAGCGCAGCAACGCAGCGATCCTCTGAAAGCACTGTGGCGCGGGGCTTTGCGCCTTGCGCAAGGCCTTGCCGGGAAAGAAATAATTACAGGCACCACCCTTTACACATAATGCAAATCTTTCGCATTATGTCGCAGTTTTTGCGCACCCCGCGCCGTCCACTCCCTCTCGAAGCAGGATGTTCGCCATGATTCGTATGCCTCTGGCTACCGCCAGTCTGTTGGCCATCGCTATTTCCCTCGCCGGTTGCGGCGAAGGCAAAGACGACAAGGCTACCGCTCAAGCGCCGACCCCGGCGACCAGCACCGCTACCCCGGCCAGCGACGCCGCCGGCAAGCTCGACGAAGCGGCCGCCAAGGCCGTGGTCGCGCATTACGCCGACATGGTCTTCGCCGTCTACAGCGACTCCGAATCCACTGCGAAAACCCTGCAGGGCGCTATCGATGCCTTCCTGGCCAAGCCTGACGACCAGACCCTGGCAGCGGCCAAGGCGGCCTGGGTCGCGGCGCGCGTACCCTATCTGCAAAGCGAAGTGTTCCGCTTCGGCAACACCATCATCGACGACTGGGAAGGCCAGGTTAACGCCTGGCCCCTGGACGAAGGCCTGATCGACTACGTCGACAAGAGCTACGAACACGCACTGGGCAACCCCGGGGCCACCGCCAACATCATTGCCAACACCGAGATCCGCATCGGCGAAGACAAGATCGACGTGAAGGACATCACCCCGGAAAAACTCGCCAGCCTCAATGAGCTGGGCGGGGCCGAAGCCAACGTCGCCACCGGCTACCACGCCATCGAGTTCCTGCTCTGGGGCCAGGACCTCAACGGTACCGGCCCAGGCGCCGGTGCCCGTCCGGCCTCCGACTACCTGGAAGGTGCCGGCGCCACTGGCGGTCATAACGATCGCCGCCGTGCCTACCTCAAGGCCGTGACCCAATTGCTGGTCAACGACCTGGAGGAAATGGTCGGCAACTGGAAACCGGACGTGGCCGACAACTACCGTGCAACCCTGGAAGCGGAACCTGCCGAGACCGGCCTGCGCAAGATGCTCTTCGGCATGGGTAGTCTGTCCCTCGGCGAACTGGCCGGCGAGCGGATGAAGGTATCCCTGGAAGCCAACTCCCCGGAAGACGAGCAGGACTGCTTCAGCGACAACACCCACAACTCGCACTTCTACGACGCCAAGGGCATCCGTAACGTCTACCTGGGCGAGTACACCCGTGTCGACGGCAGCAAGATGACCGGCGCCAGCCTGTCGTCCCTGGTGGCCAAGGCTGACCCAGCCGCCGATGAAGCGCTCAAGGCCGACCTGGCCGCTACCGAAGCCAAGATCCAGGTCATGGTGGACCACGCCAACAAGGGCGAGCACTACGACCAGCTGATCGCCGCCGGCAACGAGTCGGGCAACCAGATCGTGCGCGATGCCATCGCCGCGCTGGTCAAGCAGACCGGTTCGATCGAGCAGGCAGCTGGCAAGCTGGGCATCACCGACCTGAACCCGGACAACGCCGATCACGAATTCTGATCAGCATTGCACCCGGTAAAAAGGCGACCCGCGGGTCGCCTTTTTCGTTCCCGTCGCAGCCACTGGTGCAACCTGCGCGGTGCTCCAGCAAGCTTGTCCTGGGTCAAACCAAACGATAATTCCTCTTATTCAATCCAAGCTGCCCTGTTAGACTTTGCGCCCTTGTTTTGCTCGTCTTGCAGGATATCCGATGCCCTCGTTGCTGCTTCGCTGGTCCGCTCTACTCATGGCCTTGTGCCTGAGTGCCTGCGATGACGCACCGCGCTTCACCGGGGCCGAACCTGGAGAAGCCCGCGCCGGTGGCGCGACGACGGTCAACCAGGGCGATCGCAATGCCTTCTCCATGCCGTCGGCCAACCTGCCGCCGACCCGGCGCCTGGACTTCAGCGTCGGCAACAGTTTCTTCCGCAACCCCTGGGTCATCGCCCCTTCCACCACCACGGCTCGTGACGGCCTTGGCCCGCTGTTCAATACCAATGCCTGCCAGAACTGCCACATCAAGGACGGTCGAGGCCACCCGCCAACACCGGATGCACTCAATGCGGTGTCGATGCTGGTACGCCTGTCGATCCCCGATGAGCCCGCCTATGCCAGGCTCATCGAACAGGCCGGCATCGTTCCGGAGCCGGTCTATGGCGGCCAGTTGCAGGACATGGCCATCCCCGGAGTCGCCCCGGAAGGCCGGGTGCGCGTGGGCTACGAGCCCGTGCCGGTACGCTTCCAGGACGGCACCCTGGTGGAGCTGCGCAAACCCAACCTGCAGATCACCGACCTGGGCTACGGACCGATGCACCCGGACACCCGCTTCTCGGCCCGGGTCGCGCCCCCCATGATTGGCCTGGGGCTGCTCGAAGCCATTCCCGAAGAGGCAATCCTGGCCAATGCCAGGCCGGTGAGCAAAAACGCCATTGCCGGTCGCCCCAACTGGGTCTGG
Organism: Pseudomonas sp. BIOMIG1BAC; assembly: GCF_001705995.2. Classification (NCBI taxonomy): domain Bacteria; kingdom Pseudomonadati; phylum Pseudomonadota; class Gammaproteobacteria; order Pseudomonadales; family Pseudomonadaceae; genus Pseudomonas; species Pseudomonas sp. BIOMIG1BAC. The sequence continues at coordinate 6,242,637 of NZ_CP049045.1, forward strand.
GACGATGCCCTGCAAAAGACCGTGCTCGGGCGATTTGGCTGGAAAGCCGGGCAACCGAGCCTCAATCAACAAAACGTTCACGCGTTTTCTGGTGATATGGGCCTGACGACCAGCCTGAGACCCTTCGATGACTGCACCGACGCACAAACCGACTGCAAGCGGGCGCCCAACGGCAATGGCCCGGACGGCGAGCCGGAAGTCAGCGACAACATCCTGCGCCTGGTGCTGTTCTATACCCGTAACCTGGCGGTACCCGTACGCCGCGATATCGACTCACCCCAGGTCCTGGCCGGCAAGAACCTGTTCTTCCAGGCCGGTTGCCAGTCCTGCCATACCCCAAGCTTCACGACCAAGGCCGACGCTGCGGAACCTGAGCTGGCCAACCAGGTGATCCGCCCCTACAGCGACCTGCTGCTGCACGACATGGGCGAGGGCCTGGCGGACCAGCGCACCGAGTTCAAGGCCAGTGGCCGCGACTGGCGTACCGCGCCGCTGTGGGGAATCGGCCTGACCGAGACCGTCAGCGGTCATACCCAGTTCCTGCATGACGGCCGCGCCCGCAACCTGATGGAAGCCGTGCTCTGGCATGGCGGCGAAGCCGAAGGCGCGAAACAGCAGGTCCTTGCTTTCAATGCCGAGCAGCGCGCTGCGTTGCTGGCATTCCTGAATTCCTTATAACGCTCGACTCATATGCTTTCTCCACAATAAAGGGAGCCCGAACATGTTCCGCCCCAAACTGCTCTTCACCAGCCTTGCCGCACTTGCCCTGGGCGCCTGCTCGCCCCAGGACCCACAAGCCGTGACCTCCGCAGCCATCGCCAAGCAGGTGATCCTGCCGACCTATAGCCGCTGGGTCGAGGCCGATCGCCAACTGGCCATCAGCGCCCTGGCCTTCTGTGAAGGCAAGGAAACCCTGGAGACCGCCCGTGCCGACTTCCTTCATGCACAAAAGGCCTGGGCCGAGCTGCAACCGCTGTTGATCGGCCCTCTGGCCGAGGGCAACCGCTCATGGCAGGTACAGTTCTGGCCGGACAAGAAGAACCTGGTAGGTCGCCAGGTGGAGCAACTGGTCAGCACCACACCCCAGATCGATGCTGCGGCCCTGAGCAAGTCCAGTGTCGTGGTCCAGGGACTGTCGGCCTACGAATACATTCTCTTCGACAGCAAGATCGACATGGCGGACAGCGCGCAGAAAGCCCGCTACTGCCCATTGCTGACCGCCATTGGCGAGCGCCAGAAACTCCTGGCCGAGGAAATCCTCTCGAGCTGGAATACCAACGACGGCATGCTGGCGCAGATGAGCAAATTCCCCAACCAGCGCTATGCCGACTCCCATGAGGCCATCGCCGACCTGCTGCGCGTACAAGTCACGGCCCTGGATACCCTGAAGAAAAAGCTCGGCACCCCGATGGGTCGCCAGACCAAGGGCATCCCACAGCCGTTCCAGGCCGACGCCTGGCGCAGCCAATCGTCGCTGCAAGGCCTGGAAGCCAGCCTCAGCGCCGCCCAGACCGTCTGGTCCGGGGTCGACAACAAGGGCCTGCGTGGTCTCCTGCCGGCCGAACAGAAACCCCTGGCCGACAAGATCGACGCTGCCTATGCCGCGTCCTTGAAACTCTTCGCCAGCACCCAGCGCTCGTTGACCGAGATGCTCGGCGACGACGCTGGACGCCAACAGCTCAACGACCTGTATGACAGCCTCAACGTGGTCCATCGCCTGCACGAAGGCGAGCTGGCAAAGGCGCTGGGCATCCAACTGGGCTTCAACGCCAACGACGGTGACTGATGATGCTGCGACGTCAGGCTTTGGCACTGGGCAGCCTGCTGCTCAGTGCGGTGACCTTGGGCGGCTGGACGCTGTTCAAGCAAAAGGGCAAGCAACCCTTGCTGCTTTCGGCCAGGGATGACGGCGACGGCAAGCATTACGCCGTCGGTTATCAACTGGACGGTAAACAGGTGTTTGCCACCCAGGTCGGCCAACGTTGCCATGACATCATCAACCACCCACGACTGCCTATCGCGCTGTTCGTGGCCAGGCGCCCGGGTACCGAGAGCTACCTGATCGATCTGCGCGACGGCAAGTTGCTGCAAGTCGTGGCCTCGCAGCCCGACCGGCATTTCTACGGGCATGCGGTGATCCACAAGGATGGCGAATGGCTGTATGCCACCGAGAACGACACTCGTGATCCGGGCCGGGGCCTGCTGGGCGTCTACCGCTTCGAAGGCGAACGCCTGGTACACAGCGGCGAACTCTCCACCCATGGCATTGGCCCGCACCAGGTGTCGTGGATGCCCGACGGGGAAACCCTGGTGGTCGCCAACGGCGGCATCCGCACCGAAGCCGAAAGCCGGGTAGAGATGAATCTCGACGCCATGGAACCGAGCCTGGTGCTGATGCAACGTGACGGCACCCTGCTGAGCAAGGAAACCCTGGCCCAGCAGATGAACAGCGTGCGTCACATGGGCATCGCCAGCGACGGCACCATCGTCACCGGACAACAGTTCATGGGTGCCGCCCACGAACCCTCCGAACTGCTGGCAATCAAGCGTCCTGGCCAGCCCTTTGCCGCGTTCCCGGTGGCCGAACAGCAGTTGCAGGCCATGGGGCACTACACCGCCAGCGTCGCCGTACACAGCGAACTGCGGCTGGTGGCCTTGACTGCCCCCCGAGGCAACCGCTTCTTCATCTGGGACCTGGACACCGGGACCCTGCGGGTCGATGCCCCGTTGCCTGACTGCGCAGGGGTCGGTGCCGTTGCCGATGGCTTCGTCGTGACCTCAGGCCAGGGCCGCTGCCGCTTCTACGACTGCCGCCAGGCACAGATAACGGCCAAGCCCCTGGACCTGCCCGCTGGGCTCTGGGACAACCATCTGCACCTGGCTTGAAGACCTGAAATAAAAAGGCCTCGCGATGCGAGGCCTTTGTCTGGCAGGAGAATCTTCAACTCTGGGGCTTCAAGCCCTGGCTCATGCCGAACATGAACAACAGCAGGTCATGGTCGGGCTTGGCTGCCGTAGCGACCTTCGCCACCCGCGGCACCGGACAATGAGCACCACCCTGGGCCGTGCTCAGCACCTGAGTGCGAGGCTGCTCCCAGACCACCAGCGCCAGGGAAGCAACTGCCAAGGCTCCTGCCAGGAACATACCTCGTGCAATTTCTAGCTTCATCGCTATAAACCTTTGATAGAGCTGCCAAACGCCGTTTTGTAAAAGTAGTAGAGCTTTTCCCAGTCCGTGTCATTCCACGACGAATGGCGGCGTAGCTGTTTAAGGTCATGGGCCGCAGCCCGACCAGCGCTCAAGCGCTGGCGACACTTCTCGAAATCCAGCAGGGCAATCCGTATCTGAGCCTGCTCACCCTCACCATCGACCCGCACAAAAATATGCTTGGAATACAGGCAGCCGTGCTGCCAGCGGCCCTTGTGCATACGCACCAGGGTCGCGGCCACTGCCTGGAGCACGCGCTCATGGAGCACCTCGCCGTGTCGCTCGCGCTCACCAGCGGCATACCAATTGTCTATTTCCACGAAACCGTCGAGCGCAGCAGTCACCAGCAGAGCCTGCCACTGTGCCTGCGAGTCACGCCGCGCCCCACAGAACACCAACTCCGGAACGGTTACGTCCAACAGACGCAAGCCATGCAAAGCATCTCGCTCACGCAGCACCGTCGGTCGACCAAAAGGGTGCAACCAACTGCGATAGATATGCCCCACCTGACGCTTGGCATAGAGCAGGCGTCCCTTACTGCTGACTATGCGCTGAACACCACTTTCACCGCCACGACGCTTGTTTGGCTCCTCGACCCACTCACCTTGCTCGTTCCAGAAGTACTCAAAGCGGTCTGTGGGCACGGCATCCATTTCCGAAGCACATTCAGCAGTCATCTTTTTACCTCTTGCGTAATACGTAAATCCGCCACATGGCGTAGAGCGGAAAGAAGTCCAGGTGCTCCTGGACACGAAAACCGGCCTGCCTGAATTCTTCTTCGACCGTGGCCGCCGGTAACACAAAACGATTCTGATAACCCGTCTGCCCAACTTCGGATAGCCGCTTGCGCTCCATCCGCTTGCGCTTCCAGGCCTTGAAATTACCATCGACCCACAGCGAGATGATCACGCTGTCACGGGTTACCCGCTGAAACTCGCGCAGCAACGCCATCCGGTGTTCGGCTTCACCGATGTGGTGCAGCAAGCGCATGGAAAAAATGCAATCCACCGCGTTGTCCGGTAATTCGATATCAAACGCGGACGTTTGCAAGGTTCGTACACGTCTTACGACTTCAGCCGGTTGCGCCACCGTAGCGGTGTTCAACATGGCCGCCGAATTGTCGGCTCCGACAATGACCCGGTTGGCCTTTTCGGCCAGCAACGGCCAGAAACGACCGGCACCACAGGGCAAGTCCAAAACCAGGCCTGGATCTCCCACCAAGGACAGGGCGGTACGGGCCAACTGCTCGTCACGCTTGTGGGACAGTTGGCGCGCCAGGCCATCCTGGTGCTTGAGCAGATACTCCTGGGCGTGTTGAGCATCGTATTTTTCGGAAAAATCCAGCTTGATCGGTATAGCCATCATCAAGGTCTCCTGCACTGATGGCGCTACCTTAGGCAGCTGCATGTCAGCGACAGGTCGTCCCTTTGTGAAAACTTCATGCCGTTCAATGGAGAAATATTGCCGGGTTTTACAACGCACTAACAGTAGCCTGGGGCCACTTCTGCACAAAAATCGACAAGTGACAGGCCCTGAATAACAGGGCCAGACATGGACAATCAGGCCTTGGCCGATTGCAACTGGACGTGAAAACGACAGCCATTGGGCGTCATGGTGCTGAGGCTGACGCTCCACCCCTGGTTCTCACAGATGCGCTGGACCAGGGAAAGTCCCAAGCCCAATCCTTCACCACGCTTCTCATCGCCACGCACAAAAGGCTCGAACATCGCCTCGCGCTTTTCCTCGGGAATCCCCACTCCGCTGTCTTCCACCACGAAGCCGTCGGGCACGAGGCTCAGGCGAATGAAGCCCTGCTCGGTGTAGTGCAGGGCATTGCGCAGAAGGTTGCCCATCACCGCATGCAGGAAGGTAGCGTTGTAGCGAGTATCGCCAGGCTGGCCAGGATCGAAAATCAGCTCGATGCCCTTGGTCCTGATGGCCTCGCTCCAGATCCCGATCAGGTCCCTGGCGGCCTGCTCCAGCGTCAGCCGCGGCGACATGCTGGCATCTTCGCGCTGGGCTCGCGCCAGCATCAGGAAGGTCTGTACCAGCTCGCGCATTTCTTCACTGGCCCGGGCAATACGTTCGACCTGGGCTCGCTCGCGCTGATCCAGGGCAGGGTTCTCCAGCAATAGCTCACAAGAGGTGGCCAACACCATCAACGGTGTACGCAATTCGTGGCTGACGTCGCTGGTGAACAGGCGCTCGCGATTCAGCGCCTGGCGCAAGCGGCCCAAGGTGGCGTCGAAGGCGATGGCCAGCTCCCCCACTTCGTCCGCGGCATAGTCCGGTGCCAATGGCGGTGCCAGCCCCAGCAACTGATCACGATGCCGTACCTGGCGTGAAAGACGCACCACCGGCGCCATTACCCGACGCGCCAGGACCCAGCCCAGGAACACCGCCAGCGCCAGGCTGAGGACAAACCCCACCAATACCACCGCGAACAATATGCGCTCGCGCTCCTCGAAATCGCTCTGGTCCTGCAGCAGCACATAGCGCCGCCCATCCACGACCTCGACCATGGCGTGATAGGACAGTTGCTCGCGAAACACCTCGTGGAACCCCGGGTCCAGGTGACGCAGGTCCTTGGGGAGCTCGAAGTCGCCGCGACCGCCGCTGTAGTAGAACAATTGGTCCGGCTCGGGACGATGGTTCCAGTCGGCGACGTTATCCATCAGCAACAGGCGCTGCAGGTCACCACCGAGGCCGGCGGAGATGAGCTTCTCTTCCACCAGGTGCACCGTCGCCACGATGCCCATGGCAAAGGCTCCTGCCACCAGCGCGCTCATCAGCGCAAACGCGATGATGATGCGCTGGGCAAGGCTCTGCTTAAACTCCATCGCGCCCCTCGGCCAGGCGGTAGCCGACACCATGCACGGTGTGCAGCAGTGGCTTGGCGAATGGTTTGTCGATCACTTGGCGCAGTTGATGGACATGGCTGCGCAGGCTGTCGCTATCGGGGCAGTCATCGCCCCACAGGGCCTCCTCGAGGATCTCCCGACGCAGCACATGCGGGCTCTTCTGCATCAGCACCGCCAGCAGCTTCAAGCCGACCGGGTTGAGTTTGAGCAGGCGCCCTTCACGGGTGACCTCGAGGGTGTCGAGGTCGTAGTTCAAATCGCCAACCTGCAAGGCACGCCGGCCACCGCCCTGGCTACGACGCATCACGGCCTCGATCCGGGCGGCCAGCTCCGACAACGCGAACGGCTTGAGCAGGTAGTCGTCGGCCCCGGACTTGAAGCCCTGGAGGCGATCATCGAGCTGGTCGCGAGCGGTGAGCATGATCACTGGCGTGTCACGCCGGGCGTCTTCGCGCAGGCGCTTGCACAGGGTATAGCCATCGATCCCCGGCAACATGATGTCGAGCACGATCAGGTCATAGTGCTCGGTGGCGGCCAGGTGCAAACCCGACAGGCCATCCTGGGCACAGTCGACGGTATAGCCCTTGAGCCCCAGGTAGTCAGCCAGGTTGGCGAGAATATCGCGGTTGTCTTCAACCAGTAGGATTCGCATCGGCACTCTCTCCGTATACAGTTATGGCCGTCTTGGCTCGCGCAGCTTAAGGCCAAGTCCGGCTCACCGCCACCCTTGTCGGGCGGCTCGGGTGGCTGTTTCCAGTGTCGCCATGACTTGACGTTTTTTTCACCCAAGGCTCACGGCCCGACGACGGCCAGGGCAACACAATGGCAGCCATTTGCCCTGGATTTGCCGCAGGGCAACGGAAACGAAAAAGCCCCGCCGGCTTGCGCCGGCGGGGCTTTTCAGTACAGGGGTAAGGCTGGCTTACATCATGCCGCCCATGCCACCCATGCCGCCCATGTCTGGCATGCCGCCGCCAGCTGGAGCATCTTTCTTCGGCGCGTCGGCAACGGCGGCCTCGGTGGTCAGGATCAGACCGCCGATGGAAGCTGCAGCTTGCAGAGCCGAACGAGTCACCTTGGTTGGGTCCAGGATGCCCATTTCGATCATGTCGCCGTATTCGCCGGAAGCGGCGTTGTAACCGAAGTTACCTTTGCCGTTCTTCACTTCGTTGACGACAACGCTTGGCTCGTCGCCGCTGTTAGCGGAGATCTGGCGCAGCGGAGCTTCAACGGCGCGACGCAGAACCGCGATACCCACGTCCTGGTCAGCGTTGTCGCCCTTGAGGTCGACGATCGCTTGCAGAGCACGGATCAGGGCTACGCCACCGCCAGGCACCACGCCTTCTTCAACGGCTGCACGGGTAGCGTGCAGGGCGTCTTCAACGCGGGCTTTCTTCTCTTTCATTTCAACTTCGGAGCCAGCGCCAACCTTGATCACTGCAACGCCGCCGGACAGCTTGGCCAGGCGCTCTTGCAGTTTTTCACGGTCGTAGTCCGAGGAAGTCTCGGCCACTTGGGCACGGATCTGAGCGATACGGGCTTCGATGTCGGCCTGGTTGCCAGCACCGTCGACAACGGTGGTGTTTTCCTTGGACAGGGTCACGCGCTTGGCGCTACCCAGGTGCTCCAGGGTGGTGCTTTCCAGGCTCAGACCGATTTCTTCGGAGATCACGGTACCGCCGGTCAGGACGGCGATGTCCTGCAGCATGGCCTTGCGACGATCGCCGAAGCCTGGAGCCTTGACGGCTGCGACTTTGACGATACCGCGCATGTTGTTCACAACCAGAGTCGCCAGGGCTTCGCCTTCGACGTCCTCGGCCACGATCAGCAGTGGGCGGCCGGCTTTGGCAACGGCTTCCAGCACTGGCAGCATTTCGCGGATGTTGGAGATCTTCTTGTCCACCAGCAGGATCAGCGGGCTGTCCAGCTCGGCAACCATGGTGTCTGGCTTGTTGACGAAGTAAGGAGACAGGTAGCCACGGTCGAACTGCATGCCTTCAACGACCGACAGTTCGTTTTCCAGGCCTGTGCCTTCTTCGACAGTGATCACGCCTTCTTTACCCACTTTCTCCATGGCTTCGGCAATGATGTCGCCGATGGAGTTGTCGGAGTTGGCGGAGATGGTGCCTACCTGGGCGATGGCCTTGGTGTCGGCGCATGGCTTGGACAGGTTCTTCAGCTCTTTGACGATGGCGATGGTCGCCTTGTCGATGCCGCGCTTGAGGTCCATCGGGTTCATGCCGGCAGCAACGGCCTTCAGGCCTTCGTTGACGATCGACTGAGCCAGAACGGTGGCGGTGGTGGTGCCGTCGCCAGCGTCATCGTTGGCACGGGAGGCAACGTCTTTGACCAGCTGCGCGCCCATGTTCTCGAAACGGTCTTCCAGTTCGATTTCCTTGGCTACGGAAACGCCATCCTTGGTGATGGTCGGAGCGCCGAAGCTCTTTTCCAGGATCACGTTACGGCCTTTCGGGCCCAGGGTAGCTTTTACCGCGTCAGCCAGGACGTTGACGCCGGTGAGCATTTTCTTGCGGGCGGAGTCGCCGAATTTAACTTCTTTAGCAGCCATGATCGATATTCCTTAAATACTGTGTAGTAGCGGGAAAATACGCGGGGAATCAGCCTTCGATAACGGCGAGAATCTCGTTCTCGGCCATTACCAGCAGATCTTCGCCATCGACTTTCACGGTGTTGCTGCCGGAGTACGGGCCAAACACCACTTTGTCACCCACTTTCACGGCCAGCGCACGTACTTCACCGTTGTCCAGCACACGGCCGGTACCTACAGCGACGACTTCGCCACGGTTAGGTTTTTCAGCGGCCGAACCAGGCAGAACGATACCGCCGGCAGTTTTCGATTCTTCTTCGCTGCGACGGATGACGACGCGGTCATGCAGAGGACGAAGCTTCATTGTCGATCTCTCCTAATTGTGGTTTTCAGCGGCCGGTGTCGATACCGGCGGGTTAACAAATCCGGCGTGGCCGGTTGCGGCTCGACGAGCGAGACGCAGAAGTCTGTCTGGTATCAGCACCAGAAACCTTGCGGTGACCGTTACATAAGGGCGCACAAAGCTATTACAAGGGCTGGTGGGTGAAATTTTTTAAATCGCCTGCGCAACAACGAACACGGCACCCGAAGGTGCCGTGTGCTTGAGGCTGGAAACATCAATCGCGGTGCTCGAACTCACCTTCGATGACATTGGGCTCGCGCCCCAGGGGTTGCTGCGGCGCAGGACCACCACGGGCCGAACGCATGTCGTCGGCAAAGGCACGTTGGCGCAGGGCCTGCTCCTCGGCGCGCTCACGCATCTTGTTGGCCAGCAGGCGGCGGGTGAACGGCAGCAGCATCAGCAGGCCGAACACATCGCTGATGAAACCGGGCAGGATCAACAAGCCACCGCCCAGGGCCAGCATCAGGCCCTCGAGCATTTGCTGGGCCGGCAACTCGCCGCGATTGAGACTTTCACGAGCGCGCAGGGCCGTGGCCAGCCCGGCCACACGCAACACCATCACGCCAAGCAGCGAACCGAGAATGATCAGCAGCAGGGCCGGGAAAAACCCGATCGCCGCGCTGACCTTGACGAAGACGAACAGCTCCAACACTGGGAACAGCAGAAAGAGCAACAGAAAAGGGCGCATCAAATGGTTTCCTCTGCGGAAGAATGCCTTCCAGTAGACCGTAGATGACGTCGCCAATTCGTGAATTCAAGCATCCACGGTCCGATTTTTCGGCCATTGATCGGCGCGAGCCAGAAAAACCAAGGCCTCGCGCACTTGTGTCGGCGTGTTGCAAGGGGCTTGGAATGGCAACCAATACAGCGCCTGGCCAATACGCAAGTGCATGCCCTCGGTATCGATCCCGGCCATCTGCGCCGGTACCTTGTCAGGCAAGCCGGTCAGCTCGACGTAGTGGGCGATGGCATTGGCATGATCGCTGTTCATGTGCTCCACCATGCTCAACTCGGCCTTGCCGGCGAACGGATTGGCCAGGGTCAGCTGGTCGACCCAATGGATGGCGCCGAAACCACCGATGTAGCGATGGCGTACCGGCTTGAGGACCCAGAAATCGAAATCGTGGGCCTGGTGGTAGTTCTGCGATTTGGGAAAATAGCGGTAGTAGCGCTCGGCGGCCGCCTCGATCGCTGCCTCGTCGGTCAGTTTCTCGGCTTCGGCCAGGTAAGTCAGGCGCCCCACGGCCTGTATGTCGTCGGCATCACGCTCGCCAACCAGCAGTGAACACTTGGGGTCCTTCTGCAGGTTATGGGTGTGCTGGGCGATGCGGCTGATAAGAATCAGCGGACGGCCTTCGGCATCGAGGCAGTAAGGCACTACGGAACCGAAGGGAAAACCCGGCATGGACTTGGAATGCGTCGACAGCACGCCACGGTATTCCTTGAGCAGCAGTTCTCGTGCATTCTTGGCAGCTTCAACGCTCACTTTATGACTCCTTCAATAGAATCCGTCGAAAACGGACGGGCGAATGGACCATGGTCCAACTACGCCTACGGGGCAATACTCGTCTGCAGCCAGGTCTGGTCCGGCTGTCGAGCAGGGCCCTGGAACAAGGACACCCTCTCACGACAGCTGGCAGGACATGCGAATGCAACTCACTGACAAAGTAATCATTATCACTGGCGGTTGCCAAGGCCTGGGCCGCTCCATGGGCGAGTATTTTGCCAGCCGTGGAGCCAGGCTGGCGCTGGTGGACCTGAACCAGGAAAAACTCGACCAGGCCGTCGCGGCTTGCAAGGCACACGGCGTAGAAGCTCGCTCATACCTGTGCAACGTGGCCAACGAAGAACAGGTCGAGCACATGGTGAATCAGGTTGCCGAGGACTTCGGGGCCATCCACGGCTTGATCAACAATGCCGGGATCCTGCGCGATGGCCTGCTGCTCAAGGTCAAGGACGGTGAAATGACCAAGATGAGCCTGGCCCAGTGGCAGGCCGTGATCGATGTCAATCTCACCGGTGTATTCCTGTGCACCCGGGAAGTTGCAGCCAAGATGGTAGAGCTCAAGAACAGCGGCACGATCATCAACATCTCGTCGATTTCCCGCGCCGGCAACATCGGCCAGACCAACTATTCCGCCGCCAAGGCCGGGGTGGCTGCAGCGACCGTGACCTGGGCCAAGGAATTGGCACGCTATGGCATTCGCGTAGCGGGAATCGCCCCAGGTTTCATCGAGACCGAGATGACCCTGGGCATGAAACCCGAGGCCCTGGAGAAGATGACCGCTGGCATTCCCCTCAAGCGCATGGGCAAGCCCGAGGAGATCGCCCATTCGGCGGCCTACATTTTCGAAAACGACTACTACACCGGGCGCATCCTGGAAATGGACGGTGGCTTGCGCCTCTAAGCTGTTCAGCCTGCGAGCCCCAGCCATTGCGACTGGGGCTCGCCACGGCACCGCGGTAGCGGCGCCCTCCCCCTTCAGTCTTCGCTGATGGTGATGCTCGGCATGGCCGGCGTCGCCTTTTCCTGCAACACGATGCGCGCGCCCACGTGCCGAGCCAGCTCCTGGTAGACCATGGCGATCTGGCTGTCCGGCTCGGCGATCACCGTTGGCTTGCCTCCGTCGGCTTGCTCGCGGATCAGCATCGACAACGGCAGCGAAGCCAGCAGTTCAACGCCGTACTGGTTGGCCAGTTTCTCGCCGCCGCCCTCGCCGAACAGGTGTTCAGCATGGCCGCAGTTGGAGCAGATGTGCACCGCCATGTTTTCCACCACGCCCAACACCGGGATGTTGACCTTGTGGAACATCTCGACACCCTTGCGCGCATCCAGCAGGGCCAGGTCCTGGGGAGTGGTGACGATCACCGCCCCTGCCACCGGGACCTTTTGCGCCAGGGTCAGCTGGATGTCGCCGGTGCCCGGCGGCATGTCGATCACCAGGTAGTCCAGGTTGCCCCAGTCGGTCTGGGTCACCAGTTGCTGCAAGGCCCCGGAAGCCATGGGACCGCGCCAGACCATCGGCGTGTTGTCGTCGGTCAGGAAAGCCATGGACATGACCTCCACGCCATGGGCCTGGATCGGCACGAACCACTTCTGGTCCTTGATCTTCGGCCGGGTGCCCTCGGCGATGCCGAACATGATGCCCTGGCTCGGGCCATAGATATCAGCGTCGAGGATACCCACGCGCGCGCCTTCGCGCGCCAGGGCCAGGGCCAAGTTGGCCGCCGTGGTGGACTTGCCCACGCCGCCCTTGCCCGAAGCGACCGCCACCACGTTCTTGACGTTGGCCAGGCCCGGTACCTGGGCCTGGGCCTTGTGCGCGGCGATCACGCTGTTGATCTCGACCTTGGCCCCGCTGACGCCATCCAGGCCTTCGATGGCCAGCTGCAACATCTGCGCCCAGCCGCTCTTGAACAGGCCGGCGGCATAACCCAGTTCCAAGCGGACGGTGACCCGGTCGCCCTGGACGTCGAGGTCCCGTACGCAACCGGCGCTGACCGGGTCCTGGTTAAGGTAGGGGTCGGTGTATTGGCGAAGAACGGCTTCCACCGCTGCGCGATTGACGGCGCTCATGGGCAACTCCGATAACAAGACAGGAAAATCAGCCGGCTATCCTACGCCGCCGCCATCATTGTGGCGAGGGAGCCTCCTCGCGCAGGACGTGGCCAACCAGCCACAAGGACGCCTGGAAGGGTGAAAAATCCGTGCCGGCGCTTTATAGTGGCCGACCTTCGTTTCATCAAGTAGCCGAGCCCCATGTCCGAGCCACGCAAGATTCTCGTCACCAGCGCCCTGCCCTATGCCAATGGTTCCATCCACCTTGGCCACATGCTCGAGTACATCCAGACCGACATGTGGGTGCGCTTCCAGAAGCACCGCGGCAACCAATGCATCTATGTCTGCGCCGACGACGCACACGGCTCGGCCATCATGTTGCGCGCGGAAAAAGAAGGCATCACCCCGGAACAACTGATCGCCAACGTGCAGGCTGAACACAGCGCCGACTTTGCCGACTTCCTGGTGGACTTCGACAATTTCCACTCGACCCACGCCGAAGAGAACCGCGAGCTTTCGAGTCAGATCTACCTCAAGCTGCGGGACGCCGGGCACATTGCCACTCGCTCCATCACCCAATACTTCGACCCGGACAAGAAAATGTTCCTGGCCGACCGCTTCATCAAGGGCACCTGCCCGAAATGCGGCACCGAGGACCAGTACGGCGATAACTGCGAAAAATGCGGCGCCACCTACGCGCCCACCGACCTGAAGGATCCGAAGTCGGCGATCTCCGGCGCCACTCCGGTGCTCAAGGAGTCCCAGCACTTCTTCTTCAAGCTGCCGGACTTCCAGCAGATGCTGCAAACCTGGACCCGTAGCGGCACCTTGCAGGACGCCGTGGCCAACAAGATCGCCGAGTGGCTGGACGCCGGCCTGCAACAGTGGGATATCTCCCGCGATGCGCCGTACTTCGGCTTCGAGATCCCCGATGAGCCGGGCAAGTATTTCTATGTCTGGCTGGACGCACCCATCGGCTACATGGCCAGCTTCAAGAACCTCTGCGCCCGTCGCCCGGAGCTGGACTTCGATGCCTTCTGGAACAAGGACTCCAACGCCGAGCTGTATCACTTCATCGGCAAGGACATCGTCAACTTCCACGCCCTGTTCTGGCCGGCCATGCTCGACGGTGCAGGCTATCGCAAGCCGACCGGCATCAACGTCCATGGCTACCTGACCGTCAACGGCCAGAAGATGTCCAAGTCCCGCGGCACCTTCATCAAGGCCCGTACCTACCTGGATCATCTGTCGCCCGAGTATCTGCGCTACTACTACGCCTCCAAGCTGAGCCGTGGTGTCGACGACCTGGACCTGAACCTCGAAGACTTCGTGCAGAAGGTCAACTCCGACCTGGTGGGCAAGGTGGTGAACATCGCCAGCCGTTGCGCCGGCTTCATCCACAAGGGCAATGCCGGGGTGATGGTCGATACCAATGCCGCTCCGGAACTGACCGAGGCCTTCCTGGCCGCCACACCGAGCATCGCCGAGGCCTATGAGGCCCGCGACTTCGCCCGCGCCATGCGCGAGATCATGGCCCTGGCCGACCGTGCCAACGCCTGGATCGCCGACAAGGCGCCCTGGTCGCTGAACAAGCAGGAAGGCAAGCAGGATGAAGTCCAGGCCATCTGCGCTACCGGCATCAACCTGTTCCGCCAGTTGGTGATCTTCCTCAAGCCGGTGCTGCCAGGCCTGGCCGCCGACGCCGAGGCCTTCCTCAACGTCCCGGCGCTGACCTGGAACGACCACCAGCAACTGCTGGCCAACCATCAGCTCAACGAATTCAAGCCGCTGATGACCCGGATCGATCCAGTGAAAGTCCAAGCCATGACTGACGCCTCGAAAGAAGACCTGGCGGCCACCCAGACCGACACCGGGGCGCCCAAGGGCAATGGCGAGCTTGCCAAGGACCCACTGTCGCCGGAAATCGACTTCGACACCTTCGCGGCCGTTGACCTGCGCGTTGCGCTGATCGTCAAGGCCGAAGCCGTGGAAGGCGCCGACAAGCTGCTGCGCCTGACCCTGGATATCGGTGATGAGCAACGCAACGTGTTTTCCGGGATCAAGAGTGCCTACCCGGACCCGTCCAAGCTCGACGGTCGCCTGACCATGATGATCGCCAACCTCAAGCCGCGGAAAATGAAGTTCGGTATTTCCGAGGGCATGGTGATGGCGGCCGGTCCTGGCGGTGAAGAAATCTACCTGCTGAGCCCCGACAGCGGCGCCAAGCCCGGCCAGCGGATCAAGTAGGCCTGCCTGCGGGACCCCATCCCCCCGTTGCCCCTGGGCGCAACGGGGGGATTTGCATATCTGGACAATCGCACACGCGAGTTTGCCTACTCTTGAGGTACCGCCTGCTTGCATCGGCATCAACCATGACCCACTTCCTGCTCGCTCTTGTCAGCACCGCCCTGGTCAACAACTTTGTGTTGCATTGGCCTCTGGGCGCCGACCCGCTGCTTCAAGTTCAGGGCAGCGATCGACGGCGCCTGCACGCCCTGGGCCTGGCAACCACGGTCTTGATGCTGGTCAGCTGCGTGCTGGGATTGCTCCTCTATCGTGTACTGCTGGCCCCCTGGGGGCTGGAGTCTTTGCAGATGTTCGTCTGGCTGCCCCTGAACGTACTGCTGATCAAGCCACTGTTGCACCTGCTGCCACGGATCTTGCCAGCCCTGCCATTCGACGGCCTCTGGCCCCTGTTGCTGGGTAATGCCGGCGTGCTCGGCCTGCTGTTCATCGGGAGCCAGGGCAACCTCGGGCTGGTCTCCATGGGTGCCATGAGCCTGGGTGCCGGTCTCGGTTTCTGGCTGGTGCTCGGCCTGTTCCATGACCTGCGCCAGCGCGTCTGCAACAATGATATTCCCCTGCCCTGGCAAGGCCTGCCGCTGGACCTGATCGGTGCCGGCCTGCTGGCGGTGGCGTTCCTGGGCTTCAACGGACTGGTCAAACCATGAGCCTGATTCAACGCATCGACGCCCTCTTGCCCCAGACCCAATGTGGCAAGTGTGGCCATGGCGGATGCAAACCCTACGCCGAGGGCATCGCCAACGGCGAGGCCATCAACAAATGCCCGCCCGGTGGCGAGGAAACCATCGCCGGCCTGGCCCGACTACTGCAACTGCCGATCATCGAACTGGATCGCAGCCGCGGCGAAGCCCCGGCCCAGGTGGCCTACATCCGCGAAGCCGAGTGCATCGGCTGCACCAAGTGCATCCAGGCCTGCCCGGTGGACGCTATCGTCGGCGCAGCCAAGCTGATGCACACCGTGCTGCTCGACGAATGCACCGGTTGCGACCTGTGCGTCGCCCCTTGTCCCGTGGACTGCATCGACATGCTGCCCCTGCCCCCGGGCCAGGTGATACCGATTGTCGGCGGCCTGGCCAGCAGCCCCGAGCAATTGCAGGCCCGCAGCAGCAAGCGCGAGCACGCCAGGCGCCGTTTCGAACAGCGCAATCAACGCCTGCAACGCGAAGAAGCCCGACGCCTGGCCGAACGCCAGGCCCGGGCTCAAAAAGCCGCCCAGCCTGCCACGAGCGGCGACAATCCGGTCCAGGCGGCGATCGAGCGGGTCCGCGCGCAAAAGGCCGCGGCGGCCGACGCCGCGCTGAAGAAAGCCAAGATCGAACTGGCCATGAGCCGGGCCCAATTGAACAAATCGCTCAAGGCCTTCGGGCATCCGCCAACCTTCGAACAACAATCGCAACTGGTCGTCCTGCAACAGCAGTTCGAAGCCGCCGAGCAAGCCCTGGCCCACCTGGAGGCCCAAGCCCCGAGCGTTCCGGCAGCGGCGCCCCCCAAGGATGCCAATCTCAAGCGTGCCAAGATCCAGTTGGCCACCCGTCGCGCCGAACTGAAGAAGGCCGAGGCCGCAGGTGCCCCGCAGGCCGAGCTGGAAGCCCTGAGTGCCGCCCTGGCGGCGGCCGAACAGGACCTGCACGCTGCCGAGGATGCCAGCGCCAAACCGGCACCGGTGCTCACGCGTACCGAGAAACGCCCCATCGATCCGCAACTGCGCCGGCTGAAAACCGAACTGGCCTATGCCCGCGCCGAGTTGCATAAACTACAACGCCAGGCGGCCAGTGATGAGCAACTGGCACAGGCCCGGACACGCCTGAAGGAAGTCGAGCGGCAGGTGGATGCCCATGCTGCTGGTTGAAGGCGCCGACCCGCGCCTGCGCCAGGCCATGGGGCGAGTGCTGCTGGCCACGTTGCCGGGGGCGCTGGCATTGCTGTGGCTGTACGGCTGGGGAGTGTTGCTGAACCTGGTACTGGCTGCCAGCGGCGCACTGGCCATGGAGGCCCTGGTGCTGTTCTTGCGCAAGCGCCCACTGCTGCCGTCTCTCAGCGATGGCAGCGCCCTGGTCAGCGCGACCCTGCTGGCACTGGCCCTGCCGGCTTACTGTCCCTGGTGGCTGGCACCCAGTGCGGCTGCCAGCGCCCTGCTCCTGGGCAAGCACCTGTATGGCGGTGTAGGACAGAACCCCTTCAACCCCGCCATGCTGGGGTATGCCCTGGCCCTGCTGTGTTTCCCGCAGTCCATGACCCATTGGCCTGCCCCCCACGCCATGGGCCTGCTGGAGGGCTTGCAGCGGGTTTTCGACCTGGACAGCCTGCGCCCGGATGCCTGGGCCCAAGCCACGGCCCTGGACAGCCTGCGCATCAACAAGAGCCTGACGGTCGATGAACTCTTTGCCGCTCACCCGGCCTTCGGTCATTTCGGTGGGCGCGGCGTCGAGTGGGTCAACCTGGGGTTTCTCGCCGGCGGCCTGTTACTGCTGCAGCAGCGAGTCATCAGTTGGCATGCCCCTGTGGGTATGCTCGCCAGTCTGTTGCTCATCAGCCTGGTGTGCTGGAACGGCACGGGCTCCGACTCCCATGGTTCGCCGCTGTTCCATCTGCTCACCGGCGCCAGCATGCTCGCTGCCTTCTTTATCGTCACCGAACCGGTATCAGGCCCAAAGACGGCCCGGGCCCGTTTGTTGTTTGGCATCGGGGTCGGCCTGCTGACCTACCTGATCCGGACCTGGGGCAGCTATCCAGACGGAGTGGCGTTCGCCGTGCTCCTGATGAACCTTGCAGTACCGGCGCTGGAACGCTACTGCACCGCACGACAAGCCAGGGTCTCATCATGAAGACCTGGCGCAGCCTGTTACTGCTGGTCATGCTCGGCATCCTGGGCATCACCGGTACCCTGTGGCTACAACACACCACCGCCCCACGCATCGAAGCCGAGCAACGGTCGCTGCAGGCACGCAAGCTGCTGGACCTGCTGCCATCGGGCAGCTACGACAACCAGCCCCTGGACCAGCCACTTCCCTTGACCGAAGTGCAATTGGACAACAGCCTTCTGTTGGAGGGTTACCTGGCCACCCGCAATGGCCAGCCCAGTGCCCTGCTGCTGCGTAGCAGGACCACTGGCTACGCAGGCCCTATCGAATTGCTGATCGCCATCGACAGCCAAGGTCGCCTGCTGGGCAGCAAGACTCTGAAGCAGGATGAAACCCCAGGCCTTGGCGGGCTTATCGCCGAACATCCCAACCCCTGGCTGGCGGGTTTTACCGGCAAGTCCCGCGGCGATCCAGACGATAGTGCCTGGGCCCTGAAAAAGGACCATGGCCAGTTCGATCAGATCGCTGGAGCCACCATCACCTCCCGCGCCGTGATCAGTGCCTTGCATGATGCCCTGCGCTATTTCGATGAACATCGCCAGTCATTGCTGCCCCAGGTGCCCCATGGATAAGTCGCTGTCGCTACCAGGGCTGCTCATGCTGCCAACGTTGCTCGGAGCCACGGATAGCTGGGTCAAGGCACTGGGCATCGTCCTGTCCGGGGCATTGCTGATGACAGCCTTTGGCAGCGGCATGCAGCTGCTACGCCCCCATCTACCGGCCAACCGCCAAGACCTGGCCAGCCTGTTGTTGGCAGCAACCCTGGGCAGTTGCCTATGGTTGGCGGTGCAAGCCTGGAGCTATGAACTACACCAACAGCTCGGCCTTTACCTGGCGCTACTGCCCTTGCAATGCCTGGCCTTGGAGCATGCCGGATTTTTTCAACGCACAGACCGGATACGCCTGGCCGCAGGACTCTGTAGCACCTTGATCATGTTGGGAGCCTTGCGCGAAGTGCTTGGCAGCGGGGCCCTGGGAAGCCACTTGGGCTGGCTTGCCGGCCTGGCCGGTGAGGACCGTGGTTGGGTGCTGCTACCTGATGGAGGCCTGCGTTTGCTGACTCTTGCACCCGGGGGTTTTATCCTGCTGGGGCTGTTGCTGGCCGCCAAACGGGCCTGGCTCCTCAACCGATCGCCTTCGAGGAAATGAATCACCCATGAATGCAGCCAAACGCCTGGAAATATTTCGCCGGCTCCATGAAGACAACCCCGAACCCAAGACCGAACTGGCCTACTCTTCACCGTTCGAACTCTTGATCGCGGTGATTCTTTCGGCGCAATCGACCGACGTCGGTGTCAACAAAGCCACCGCCAAGCTGTTTCCCGTGGCCAACACCCCGGCCGCCATCCATGCCCTGGGCGTCGATGGATTATCCGAGTACATCAAGACCATCGGCCTGTACAACAGCAAGGCCAAGAACGTCATCGAAACCTGTCGTTTACTGGTAGAACGCCACAACAGCGAGGTACCACAAACCCGCGAAGAGCTGGAGGCCCTGCCTGGTGTTGGCCGCAAGACCGCCAACGTGGTCCTCAATACGGCCTTCCGCCAACTGACCATGGCCGTCGACACGCACATTTTCAGGGTCAGCAATCGTACGGGGCTGGCACCGGGGAAGAATGTGGTGGAAGTGGAAAAGAAGCTGATGAAATTCGTACCCAAGGAGTTTCTGCTCGATTCCCACCACTGGTTGATCCTCCATGGGCGCTATGTATGCCTGGCCCGCAAGCCGCGCTGCGGTAGCTGTCGAATCGAGGACCTGTGCGAATACAAGCAGAAGACTTCCGATGATTGACCAGGCATTGATTTTCCTGATGAGTCGATTGAAAAAATCTTTTTTACCCGCCAGGAGAATATCGATATAAGGAGCGCCAATGGCAGTCCTAGCCTGGAGTTGACCTTATGAGTACTGGCAAAGAACAATTGGAAGTAGAAGACGACTTCAACGCGGCAGAAACAGATGATGCCGAGCCCGTAGTAGAGGTTGCGAAAACCAATCTGAGCAAACGTCGCACAATCGACAATCTCCTCGAAGAGCGGCGCTTGCAAAAGCAATTGGCCGATTACGACTATGACCTCTAATAACAAAAAAACCTCCAGCCGGAGGTTTTTTTGTATCTCTGTGCTGTAACTCCTGCGGCCGGTTTCCTCGACCGACCGCAGGCTCATTCCGACGCTGCTCCCAGCTCGCGCTGAACCACTAAAATACTGAACACTCAGGCCAATCGGTGGCGCTGGGCGAATTCGATCAAATCGACCAATGAACGAGCATTGAGCTTGGTCAGCAAGCGCCGCTTGTAGGTACTGATGGTTTTATTACTCAGGCACAGGCCTTCGGCAATCTCCTTGTTACTCATGCCACTGGTAAGTTGTTGCAGTACGACCAACTCTCTTCTGGAAAGTAATTCGATCATTTCCTCCTCACTACTGACGTTCTGGCTTGAACGAAAAGAGTGAAGCGCCTCATTGGGAAAATAACTATAACCAGCCAGTACTGCCCGCACTGCACTGATCAGCTCGGTAATGCCCTGTTGCTTGCATACATAACCAGCAGCCCCAGCCTGCATGCAACGCATGGAAAATGGCCCAGGTGTCTTTAAGGTGAACACCAGGATCTTGGTGAGCATGGAGCGGGACATCAAACGATTGATAACTTCAAGACCATCAACTTTTGGAATCCCGATATCAAGAATCACAATATCGGGAATATATTCCATGGCCAACTTCAAGGCATCCATGCCGTTTTCCGCTTCAGCTACAACTTCGAACCCATGGCGCTCCATCAACATACGCACGGCCAAACGGGTAACAGGGTGATCATCCACGATCAAGACTCTTTTCATAGGGATATCTAAGTCCTGAGTTTTTAGATCCAGCACCATACCCCAGAGATTTGACTCTGACACCGAGCCCCTAGGGGCTACGGCCGTACGAGGACGTTCCTTACAAACAATAGAGAATTGCCTTACAAAACAACTAACTCAACAACAGAAAATATAAAATCACGTATAGGATTAATCTCCATACACGCAACCCAACGTATTAATACTGTAACTTATAAAAATTACCAGACGCTAAAACCCAAGACAACGAAAGCCTTATTCAACCAAGGGCATACAAGAATATAAAAAGCCCAGACTCAGAAAAATAAAAACCGGCAAAGTCCAGAAATTTTCGAAAAAACTCAGGCATAAAAATCCGGAGCTTCTTAAAGCTCCGGATATCTTCAAGGCAATTTAACTGGGCACCCTCACACTCAACTACAAGTCGCGTGGTAACGCCCTGTTGGATTCTTGAACGAAAAAGCATGGCAAGTCTTGAGGCGTCTATCGGGGTCCGTCGATTTATAAATATAAACAGTCACATGTTCCTTACCCTTGAAAGGATCAATACCTCCTATGTGCCACAAATCCTTTTTCAGATAGAGGTCAGTGTCATACAGATTGTTGTAGCCGTTGGTGATGGATTCGCTCGCTGATTCACTGAGGGTTTGACGAATACTGGTGTCTTCTCCATCAGTCGACTTCAACTCAAGCTGCTCTTCGGTAATGGCAGCCCATTTATTGCAAGCATCGTCGCTGCAGACATACACCGCTGCCATCGAATTACTGGACACAATGCCCAGGCACAGCGCTGCTGCCAGGGCCAGCAAGCAGGATTGGCGTGTTTTCATTGGCGTCCTCCCAATTGGAACTTGATTTGATATGACGATGAACAAGGTCTTGCCCCATCGTTTACAGCCCCACCAAGCTCCGACGACTTCCTGGTCATCGTGGATGGGGCTGTAGCGGACCTTATTCCCACCGGGGCGGCGGATGCCATGGCGAAATCTTTCCAACCGTGATGCAGCGGGGCGATGCTTTCCCCATAAAAAACGCCGCCTGCCTCGATGGGCAAGCGGCGCTATAGGTGTATCGATCGTGGCGGTTCATGACCGCCCAGAAACTCAGAGCAAGGTCCGGCCCTTGTTAGCGGCAATCCGCATGCGCAATGCGTTGAGCTTGATGAAGCCTGCGGCATCTGCCTGGTTGTAGGCACCGCCATCTTCTTCGAAGGTCGCGATGTTGGCATCGAACAGCGAATCATCGGACTTACGCCCAGTGACGACGACATTGCCCTTGTACAGTTTCAGGCGCACTACGCCATTCACGTTGACCTGGGAGGCATCGATCATCTGCTGCAACATCAGGCGCTCAGGACTCCACCAGTAGCCGGTGTAGATCAGGCTGGCGTACTTGGGCATCAACTCATCCTTGAGGTGAGCCACTTCACGATCCAGAGTGATGGACTCGATGGCGCGGTGCGCACGCAGCATGATGGTGCCGCCTGGGGTCTCGTAGCAGCCCCGGGACTTCATGCCCACGTAGCGGTTCTCGACGATGTCCAGGCGACCGATGCCGTTCTCGCCGCCAATGCGGTTCAGGGTCGCCAGTACGGTGGCCGGGCTCATGTCCACGCCATCGATGGCCACGATGTCGCCGTTACGATAGGTCAGCTCGATGTAGGTCGGGGTGTTGGGGGCGTTCTCCGGGGAGACGGTCCAGCGCCACATGTCTTCTTCGTGCTCGGTCCAGGTGTCTTCCAGCACGCCGCCTTCATAGGAGATGTGCAGCAGGTTGGCATCCATGGAATAGGGGGACTTCTTCTTGCCGTGGCGTTCGATCGGGATGGCGTGCTTTTCGGCATAGTCCATCAGTTTTTCACGCGACAGCAGGTCCCACTCACGCCAAGGTGCGATTACCTTTACGCCCGGCTTGAGCGCGTAGGCACCCAGCTCGAAACGCACTTGGTCGTTACCTTTGCCGGTGGCGCCATGGGAAATGGCATCGGCGCCGGTTTCGTTGGCAATTTCGATCAGGCGCTTGGCGATCAACGGACGAGCGATGGAGGTACCCAGCAGGTACTCACCTTCGTAGACGGTATTGGCGCGGAACATCGGGAAGACGAAATCACGCACGAACTCTTCGCGCAGATCGTCGATATAGATCTCTTTGACACCCATGGCTTGTGCCTTGGCGCGGGCCGGTTCGACCTCTTCGCCCTGGCCCAGGTCAGCAGTGAAAGTCACTACTTCACAGTTGTAAGTATCCTGCAGCCACTTGAGGATCACCGAAGTGTCCAGGCCGCCCGAATACGCGAGAACGACCTTGTTAACGTCCGCCATGCCATCACTCCACGGGGTTGTACGGAAAGCCGTCAAGTCTACCGATCAACGCGGATAATTTACAGAGGGGCGACAGCTTATGACGACCAAGCGACAGATTATGTCGAGCGAGCGACGACGACAGCCGTATCAGGAAGTCGCTGCAGCGTTGGCCCCTGAGGCAGCCTGGGGAGCTGGAGCCGGCTTCTCGGGTGCAGCGACACGTTCCAGATGCACGTTGACCCGACGGTTTTTCGCCCGATTGGCGGCATTGGTATTGGGAGCCAGGGGATAGCGTTCGCCATGGAAGCGCACGACGATCTGGTTTTCCGCCAAACCGTTGGCCTTGAAGAACTCCATCACCGCCAGCGCCCGACGGCGCGACAGGTCACGGTTGGTCAGGCGATTGCCGCTATTGTCCGAATGGCCGTCAAGCTCGACATGATTGACCGTAGGATCGGCCTTGATGAAGTCCACCATCACCTGCAGCTTGGCCTTGGCCCGGGCGTCCAGCTCGATACCGCCTCCAGGAAAGCCAATCTCGGCCTGCTTGACCTGCTCATAGTTCATCGGCAGCAGTTTGGTCATGCAGACTTGATAGTCGCTGTAAGCCTTGCTGAATTTCACCGGCAGCAGGCGCACCTCGGACACGCCCCCTTCACGGGAGTAATGACGCACCACCGGACTGCGCCCTTCCAGCAGGCCGACGATCAGGCGCCCAGCCTGCATCTGGTTACTGTTGAACAGAACCCCATCGGAACCGGCCTTGACGGCCCCCAGGTTGATGTCGCCACGTCCCGGCTGCCACGGTGCGGCCGCAGCGAGCAGGGTGGCAGAGCCCCCTGCCTGCATCGGGTTGAAGCTCTTGAGACGGAAAATCGCCTGCTCGCCAGCCCGGCGAACGAACTCACCGGAACCAAAATCGGTAACGGGCTGGATCAAGCGGCACTCGAACTTGTCGCCTTCGACCGTCCACTCAATGCTCTCCAGGCGGGTCTGGAAAGTGAGAGCCATCGCGGGCAGGCTGGCAAACACACTGAGCAAGGCTAGATAACGCTGGCGCACGGGAGGCTCCACTGACGTGTACAACAGAAAAATCGACAGGCGTGAATACGCCATACCTTCGGGATATCGGTTGCTCTGAGCAAAACTTGATAGCGAGTGCCTGCAAGAGTCTTTTCCGGTAGCATTCCCCCCTAGTTTTACCCGCCTGGAACCTCCCATGTCCGACCGCCTGACCCTACTGCGTCCCGACGACTGGCACATCCATCTTCGCGATGGGGCCGTGTTGCCCAATACAGTCGCAGATGTCGCGCGCACCTTTGGCCGCGCCATCATCATGCCCAACCTGGTACCTCCGGTACGCAACGCCGAACAGGCCGATGCCTACCGCCAGCGTATCCTGGCTGCTCGCCCAGCCGGCAGCAGCTTCGAACCGCTGATGGTGCTCTACCTCACCGACCGCACCCAACCGGACGAAATCCGTGAAGCCAAGGCCAGTGGCTTCGTGCACGCCGCCAAGCTGTACCCGGCCGGCGCCACTACCAACTCGGACTCGGGCGTGACCAGCATCGACAAGATCTTCCCAGTCCTGGAAGCCATGGCTGAAGTCGGCTTGCCGCTGCTGGTCCATGGCGAAGTGACCCATGGTGATATCGATGTCTTCGATCGCGAGAAGATCTTCATCGATGAACACATGCGGCGAGTGGTCGAGCGCTTCCCGACCCTCAAGGTGGTGTTCGAGCACATCACTACCGCCGATGCCGTGCAGTTCGTCAAGGAGGCTTCGGCCAAGGTCGGCGCCACCATCACTGCACACCACCTGCTGTACAACCGTAACCACATGTTGGTCGGCGGGATTCGCCCGCACTTCTATTGCCTGCCGATCCTCAAGCGCAACATCCACCAGCATGCCCTGCTGGATGCGGCCACCAGCGGCAACGAGAAGTTCTTCCTCGGTACCGACTCGGCGCCCCATGCCCAGCATGCCAAGGAAGCCGCCTGCGGTTGCGCCGGTTGCTACACCGCTTTCGCGGCCATCGAGCTGTATGCCGAAGCCTTCGAACAGCGCAATGCGCTGGACAAACTGGAAGCCTTCGCCAGCCTCAACGGCCCACGCTTCTATGGCCTGCCGGCCAACACCGATCGCATCACCCTGGTTCGTGAAGAATGGACCGCCCCCGCCAACCTGCCATTCGGTGAGTTGACCGTCATTCCGCTGCGCGCCGGAGAAAAACTGCGCTGGCGCCTGCTGGAGGATCACTCGTGAGTGACGACCATTTCGACGACGAGCAAGAAGGTAACAGCGGTGGTTCTCGCCACCCCATGGCGGCACGTTTTCGCGGCTACCTGCCAGTCGTCGTCGACGTTGAAACCGGTGGTTTCAACTCAGCTACCGACGCACTGCTGGAAATCGCCGCCACCACCATCGGCATGGACGAAAAAGGCTTCGTGTTCCCCGAACACACCTATTTCTTCCGGGTCGAGCCTTTCGAAGGCGCGAACATCGAGCCTGCGGCCCTGGAGTTCACCGGGATCAAGCTCGATCACCCCCTGCGCATGGCTGTCAGCGAGGAGACCGCCCTCACGGATATTTTCCGCGGGGTGCGCAAGGCCCTGAAGGCCAACGGTTGCAAGCGCGCGATCCTGGTCGGTCACAACAGCAGCTTCGACCTGGGCTTCCTCAATGCCGCCGTGGCGCGTCTGGACATGAAGCGCAACCCGTTCCATCCGTTCTCCAGCTTCGACACCGCTACACTCGCGGGCCTGGCATACGGCCAGACGGTACTGGCCAAGGCCTGCCAGAGCGCGGACATCGACTTCGACGGCCGCGAGGCACACTCGGCGCGCTATGACACCGAGAAGACTGCCGAGCTGTTCTGCGGCATCGTCAACCGCTGGAAGGAAATGGGCGGCTGGCAAGACTTCGACGACTGAATATCGCCTGCATAAAAAAACCGGCCCTTAAGGCCGGTTTTTTTATGCGAGAGGCCTGGCCTTACAGCTTGCCAGCGTTCTCGGTCAGGTAAGCGGCAACGCCTTCTGGCGAAGCGGTCATGCCCTTGTCGCCTTTTTTCCAGTTGGCTGGGCAAACTTCGCCGTGCTCTTCGTGGAATTGCAGAGCGTCGACCAGACGGATCAGCTCTTCCATGTTACGGCCCAGCGGCAGGTCGTTGACGATCTGCGAACGAACCACACCCTTGTCGTCGATCAGGAACGCGCCACGGAAAGCCACGCCGCCTTCGGACTCTACGTCGTAGGCCTTGGCGATTTCGTGCTTCATGTCGGCAGCCATGATGTATTGAACCTGACCGATGCCGCCGGCATTGATCGGGGTGTTGCGCCAGGCGTTGTGAGTGAAGTGCGAGTCGATCGAAACAGCGATCACTTCTACGTTGCGGGCCTTGAAGTCAGCCATGCGGTGGTCCAGGGCGATCAGCTCGGACGGGCAGACGAAGGTGAAGTCCAGTGGGTAGAAGAACACCAGGCCGTATTTGCCTTTGATGGCCGAGGACAGGGTGAAGCTGTCGACGATTTCGCCATTGCCCAGAACGGCTGGGACGGTGAAGTCAGGGGCTTGTTTGCCTACGAGTACGCTCATTGGATATCTCCTGGTGTGGACGTAGTAATGGAAGAAGGGGATGGGTCCTGAGTCTGCCACGCTGATGCGACAACTCCATGACCTGGCCCCGCTCCGCAAGAACCGCCCATGATACACGGCGTTTTGAGCTGTTCTTAGTGGTTTTTCTCCAAGCAGGCCTGCAAGGCTGGAAATGCCATTAATCTGTCATTACCGGGAGCAAAAGCCATTCGTCACTCCGGCAGGAAAAGACCATAAAGGCTGTCGAAACCACTTTGACAATCATTCTC
Organism: Pseudomonas sp. BIOMIG1BAC; assembly: GCF_001705995.2. Classification (NCBI taxonomy): domain Bacteria; kingdom Pseudomonadati; phylum Pseudomonadota; class Gammaproteobacteria; order Pseudomonadales; family Pseudomonadaceae; genus Pseudomonas; species Pseudomonas sp. BIOMIG1BAC. Next base: position 6,269,394 of record NZ_CP049045.1, read on the forward strand.
GTTAACATTAAGATCCATCGCAATTGAGCCCCCAACCAGCGACGGTTCTCATCCTATGTATGTCTGCCTCTGCACCGGTGTCACCGACGGTCAAATCCGCGAAGCGATCTACGAAGGCTGCTGCAGCTACCGCGAAGTACGTCAGGCCACTGGCGTTGCCAGCCAATGCGGCAAGTGTGCGTGCCTTGCCAAGCAAGTGGTTCGTGAGACTTTGAGCGAATTGCAGAGTGCCCAGGCGGCAATTCCCTATCCAGTGGAATTCAATGTCGCTTGATTTAATCACCCAGATTCAAACAACCGGACCTAGTGTCCGGTTTTTTTATGCCTGTAATTCAATTGCTTAGAGGTAAAACGCGGAACACAAACATTCTTATTCCGATTAATTTTCATATATTATTCAATAACTTAGGTTTGACAGTAATCTTTATGCGGCTCAAACTCTGCCCATGTTCCACTAATTACAGGGCAGGACCCCATCATGAAAGGCGACATCACAGTCATCCAGCATCTCAATAAAATCCTTGCCAATGAACTGGTCGCGATCAATCAGTACTTCCTGCATGCCCGCATGTATGAAGATTGGGGCCTGAACAAGCTGGGCAAGCACGAGTACCACGAGTCCATCGACGAAATGAAGCATGCGGACAAGCTGATCAAGCGCATTCTTTTCCTCGAAGGCCTGCCTAACGTCCAGGACTTGGGCAAGCTGCACATCGGTGAACACACCAAGGAAATGCTCGAGTGCGACCTGCGCATCGAGCGTACCGGTCATGCAGACCTCAAGGCAGCGATCGCCTACTGTGAATCGGCCGGCGACTTCGGCAGCCGTGAACTGCTGGAAGATATTCTCGAATCCGAAGAAGAACATATCGATTGGCTGGAAACCCAACTGGGCCTGATCGATAAAGTTGGTATCGAGAACTATCTGCAATCGCAAATGGGTGACGAGTAACTTAGCTCGTTATATCCCCGACAATAAAAAGCCCCGCCTCTTTCCAGAAGTGGGGCTTTTTTGCATTACGTGGATATATTCGCGTAATGCGCAGGAGCGAGTGCTCTCGCTCCTGCAAGACAGCCTGGATCAGGCTTCGGTCTTGGCTGCGGCTGCTTTCTCGGCAGCGGCCTTGATCAGGGTCTGCAGTTCACCGTTGGCGAACATTTCAGCCATGATGTCACTACCGCCAACCAACTCACCGTCTACCCACAGCTGCGGGAAGGTTGGCCAGTTGGCGTATTTGGGCAGGTTGGCGCGAATTTCCGGGTTCTGCAGGATGTCCACGTAAGCGAACTTCTCGCCACACCCCATCACGGCCTGAGCGGCTTTCGCGGAGAAGCCACACTGTGGGGCATTCGGCGAGCCTTTCATGTAAAGCAGAATGGTGTTGTTGGCAATCTGCTCTTTAATAGTTTCGATGATATCCATGGAACACCTCGGCTGAACTTTCCGACTCTGTTGTCGGCACGGTGGCGCATTGTAACGGAATCCTGAGCGTACTGCTTGGCCTCTCCGACAGACTTCTCAGGCGGCCTCAACCTTTACCGGTACCCCATTCAATGCAGCGTTTCCCGACAGTGCATCCAAGTGGCGCTCATCGGTCAGGTCATTGACGCTGCAGCCCGGCTGCTGCGTGGCAATGTTCATCTGCACTCCCGAGCGCCCGTGCCCCCAGCCATGGGGCAGGCTCACCACTCCGGGCATCATCTCCTCACTGGCCAGCACTTCGACTTCCACCGCACCGACCCGGGAACTGATACGCACCCTCTGGCCATCGCTCAGGCCCCGCCGGGCCAGGTCCTGGGGATGCATCAGCAACTGATGGCGAGGCTTGCCCTTCACCAGGCGATGATAGTTATGCATCCAGGAATTATTGCTGCGCACATGCCGGCGTCCGATCAGCAGCAACTCCTCCACTGCCGGCGCCCCCTGCTCGGCAAAGCGCTGCAGGTCCGCCATGATCGCCGGCGGTGCGACCTGGACCCTGCGGTTATCGGTCCTCAGGCGCTGCGCCAGGTTTGGCTGCAGAGGCCCCAGGTCGATGCCATGCGGGTGCTGCTCGAGGGTCTGCAAGGACAAGCCAAACGGTGAGCCATCGCCATAACGCCCGGCTCTGAGGCCCATGTCGATCATCTGCGCAGGGGCCATGGTCGGCTTGAGCGGGTTTCCAGTCCTTGCCGCGAACGCCTTGGCCAAGCCGACGAATATCTCCCAATCGTGCAGGGCCCCCTCGGGCTTGGGCAGGATCGCCCGATTGAAACGGCTGACATTACGCACAGCAAATAGATTGAAGGTGGTGTCGTAGTGATCGTTCTCCAGCGCCGAGGTAGAAGGCAGGATCAAATCTGCATAGCGAGTGGTCTCATTGATGTACAGATCGATGCTGACCATGAAATCCAGGCCGTCCAGGGCCTCCTCCAGGCGCCGGCCATTGGGGGTGGACAGCACCGGGTTGCCCGCCACCGTGACCAGGGCTCGTACCTGCCCCTCCCCCGGAGTGAGCATTTCTTCAGCCAGGGCTGAAACGGGCAGTTCGCCACCGTACTCGGGAAGCCCGGACACCCGACTCTGCCAGGCATTGAAATGCCCGCCGGAGGTCGCCGCCACCAAATCCACCGCCGGCTCGGTACACAAGGCGCCGCCAACCCGATCGAGATTACCCGTGATCAGGTTCAGCAATTGCACCAGCCAATGACACAAGGTACCGAACGCCTGGGTGGAGATCCCCATGCGTCCGTAGCAGACGGCCTTGTCCGCACTGGCAAAGTCTCGGGCCAGTTGACGAATCAAGGGAGCCGGAATCGCACACAGTGGGCTCATGGCCTCGGCGGTGAAACGGGAAACCGCCTGGCGCACCTCGGCCAACCCATCCACCTGCAAATGGCTGTCGCGGGTCGGCCCCTCCTCGAAGATGCTGTTCAACATGCCCAGTAGCAAGGCCACGTCTGCACCCGGGCGAATGAACAGGTGCTGGTCGGCCATCGCCGCCGTCTCGCTGCGTCGAGGATCGACCACCACCACCTTGCCTCCCCGAGCCTGGATGGCCTTCAGGCGCTTTTCCACGTCCGGCACGGTCATGATGCTGCCATTGGACGCCAAGGGGTTGCCGCCAAGGATCAGCATGAAGTCAGTGTGATCGATATCGGGGATCGGCAACAGCAAACCATGGCCGTACATGAAGTAACTGACCAGATGGTGGGGTAACTGATCGACAGAGGTCGCCGAAAACCGATTGCGAGTCTTGAGCTGGTTGAGGAAATAGCCGCTATGGGTCATCAGTCCATAGTTATGGACGCTGGGATTACCCTGGTAGGTGGCGACCGCATCATTGCCATGGTGCTGCTGGATATCCACCAGGCGCTCGGCCACCAGGGCAAAAGCCTCATCCCAGCCGATAGGCTGCCATTGCTTGCCGATGCGACGTACCGGCTGGCGCAAGCGATCAGGATCATTCTGGATATCTTGCAGGGCCACGGCCTTGGGACAGATATGGCCACGACTGAAACTGTCTTGATGATCGCCCTTGATCGAGGTAATGCGTGGGCCGCCCTCCTCTTCCTGCGTCACTTCCAGGGTCAAGCCGCAAATAGCTTCACACAGATGGCAAGCACGGTGATGCAGAGTCTTGGTCATGGCCAGCCTCTATTATTTGAAGTACCTGCGTTCAGGCACCGAAGGCAAAAACTATGGCCGCAGCCACGCAAGGACACCAGGGACGTTCGTCATATGAATTCATGGCTATCAACCCAGGCCATGATTGCCACGCTCAATTGGGCGGCAGCCTGGGCAAGCCCTCGGAAGGTATCTGGGCCGTGGTATCCACAGGGCCTTGCCCCGGGTAATCGGCCGACAATTCGGCGAGCAATCGCCAATGCTCGTCGAGACCGGCGCTGATGCTCATCATCCGGTCGATCATCTTGCGCGCAGCAGCCCGGGTCACCTGGTCCTCGCTGCGCAACAGCTCGAATGAAAACGCCGTCACCGAGGCGGTCATGTCGGTGAGCGCCCGGGCCGTGAGCCCCAGCAGCGTCATCAATTGTTGCTCCTTGGACTCCATCGCACATGCATCCCTGCTACTGATTCGCCTTTATAACCCCAGCACTTTGCATTAGGAAATGTTTCAGGCTGGGGCCCCACAAACGCCCCCATCACGAATCTTCGGCCCATGGGTCAGAAAACGACCGCACCGGCACCGGCAGCGCCCCACTCAATTGCCAAGCCGTGCCGGGGCAGTGTACAAATGCCTGGCTGCTGTCTGGAAACTGGTCCCTGAAGTGCCAGCGCATTCGCACCCTGGCCTCCCTGAATGCCCATAATCGTCGTAGCACTATTGGTAAGACGCGACATTTAATTATAAGATCGCGCCTTCCCCTATTTCGTCGCCCCGTGCGGCTTCCGCCGCAGGTCCAGCCCGTTGTTCGACAAAACAAGGCTTTGAGAATCTGCGGTCCGTTGCAAATAAGGTAGTTAATGATGAGCGCAAGGCACTTTCTCTCCCTGATGGATTGCACGCCCGAAGAGCTGGTCAGTGTGATCCGTCGAGGCATCGAGCTGAAGGACCTGCGTAACCGCGGTGTACTCTTCGAGCCCTTGAAAAATCGTGTGCTGGGCATGATTTTCGAAAAATCGTCGACTCGTACCCGACTCTCCTTCGAAGCCGGCATGATCCAGCTGGGCGGCCAAGCCATCTTCCTTTCGCCACGGGACACCCAACTGGGACGCGGCGAGCCTATCGGCGACTGCGCCATCGTCATGTCGCGCATGCTCGACGCCGTGATGATCCGGACCTTCGCCCACAGCACCTTGACCGAGTTCGCGGCCAACTCCCGCGTGCCGGTGATCAACGGCCTGTCCGATGACCTGCACCCGTGCCAGTTGCTGGCCGACATGCAGACCTTCCTCGAACACCGCGGCTCGATCCAGGGCAAGACCGTGGCCTGGATCGGCGATGGCAATAATATGTGCAACAGCTATATAGAAGCGGCCATCCAGTTCGACTTCCAACTGCGCATCGCCTGCCCTGAAGGCTACGAACCCAACCCACAATTCGTCGCCCAGGCTGGGGACCGGGTGACCATCGTCCGCGACCCACGGGAAGCCGTGCGCGACGCCCACCTGGTCAGCACTGATGTCTGGACCTCCATGGGCCAGGAAGAAGAAACCGCCAAGCGCCTGGAGTTGTTTGCCCCCTTCCAGGTCAACCGCGCCCTGCTCGACCTGGCAGCAGCGGACGTACTGTTCATGCACTGCCTGCCCGCTCACCGCGGCGAGGAAATCAGCCTCGACCTGCTGGACGACCCACGCTCGGTTGCCTGGGACCAGGCAGAAAATCGCCTTCATGCACAAAAGGCCCTGCTCGAGTTCCTCGTCGAGCCGGCGTACCACCACGCATGAGCCAGCCATTGCTACTGAACCTGCGCAACCTGGCTTGCGGCTACCAGGACCAACGAGTGGTGCAGAACCTCAACCTGCACCTCAACGCCGGGGATATCGGATGCCTGCTGGGCTCCTCCGGTTGCGGCAAGACCACCACCTTGCGGGCCATCGCCGGTTTCGAACCGGTGCATGAGGGTGAAATCCAGCTGGCTGGCGAAACCATCTCCAGCGCCGGCTTCACCCTGGCCCCGGAAAAACGCCGGATCGGCATGGTGTTCCAGGACTATGCGCTGTTCCCCCACTTATCCGTGGCAGACAACATCGCCTTCGGCATCCGCAAGCACCCTGAGAAGGACCGGGTGGTCGCCGAGCTGCTGGAACTGGTCAACCTCAAGCAGTTGGGCCAGCGTTTCCCCCATGAACTCTCCGGAGGCCAGCAACAACGCGTGGCCCTGGCCCGCGCCCTGGCACCCGAGCCCCAACTGCTATTGCTCGACGAGCCGTTCTCCAACCTGGACGGCGAACTGCGTCGCAAGCTCAGCCATGAGGTGCGCGACATCCTCAAGAGCCGGGGAACCAGTGCGATCCTGGTCACTCACGACCAGGAAGAAGCCTTTGCGGTGAGCGACCAGGTCGGAGTCTTCAAGGAAGGTCGCCTGGAGCAATGGGATACTCCCTACAACCTCTACCACGAACCGCAGACCCCCTACGTCGCCAGCTTCATTGGCCAGGGCTACTTCATTCGTGGCCAGTTGAGCAGCCCCGAATCGGTCCATACCGAACTGGGCATGCTGCAAGGCAACCGAGCCTATACCTGGCCAACCGGTGGTGCGGTTGACGTGCTACTGCGCCCGGACGACATCGTCCATGCCCCCGACAGCGCACTCAAAGCTCGGGTGGTCGGCAAAACCTTCCTCGGAGCCTCGATTCTCTATCGCCTGCAATTGCCCACCGGCAGCCAGCTGGAATCGATCTTTCCCAGCCATGCCGACCATCGGGTGGGAGAAGACGTAGGCATTCGCGTGGCCGCCGAGCACCTGGTGCTGTTCCAGGCCAGCGGCAGCACGGCGGCACAGATCCCGGCAAACGACTCCGGTGTACGGCGCTACAACAGCGCCCACTGAAACGACATCTCGGCTCCGGTGCGGCACCGGAGCCGGCTGTCGCACCACGCCCCAGGTACCGACTGCCGAGACTCAGGGACGTCCGATATCGGCAAACCCGGCCTGGGTATGTTCGGCCAGAACCGCCGCCGCCAACTCCACCTCCAAGCCTCGACGACCGGCGCTAACGAAGATGCTGGACAAGGGCTGCGCAGTACTATCGATAAATGTCCGCAAGCGCTTCTTCTGCCCCAACGGGCTGATTCCTCCCAGCAGGTAGCCAGTGGCACGCTGGGCGGCGGCAGGATCGGCCATCTCGGCTTTCTTCACCCCTGCGGCATGGGCCAGGGCCTTGAGGTCCAGACTACCGGCCACCGGCACCACCGCCACCAACAACTCCCCCTTCTCACTGCTGGCCAACAGGGTCTTGAACACCCGTGCCGGATCAAGGTTGAGCTTCTCGGCCGCTTCGAGCCCATAGGAAGCTGCCTTGGGATCATGTTCGTAACTGTGAATGCGATGTTCGGCGCGAACTTTTTTCAGCAGGTCCAGTGCAGGGGTCATGGCAGCTCCAGGGCAGGGATAAAGGGCAAAACAAAGCTTGCGGATTTTAGGCCATTGATCGACAAAAGGCTCTAATCCGAGCCTTGAAAACCAGCCCCCTCCCCCGGCAACGCTGGCCTTGCTGTCACTCCTGGGCAGAGCGCCGCCGATCATTCATTTGACTGATATCTATAAAATGACCACTCGTTCACTTTCGACCTTTGACAGCGGTGTTTCTTGTCTATATTTTTTCGTTTCTGAATATCATGCGGTAAATGCAAGCTGCTACCCAGTAACAAGACGAGGCCGGAATGGGGATTCCGCCTTCGTTGGAAGTCGCGCTCCATGCCTTTTGCAGCAGCGCCAGACAACAACAAAAATCGAGGTTCACAATGACAACTGCTCTGCAACAACCGTCGCTATCTGGCCAATGCATGGCCGAGTTCCTGGGCACCGCACTGTTGATCTTCTTCGGCACAGGATGCGTCGCCGCGCTCAAGGTCGCGGGGGCCAGCTTCGGCCTATGGGAAATCAGCGTCATCTGGGGGATCGGCGTCAGCATGGCGATCTACCTGACCGCCGGCGTTTCCGGCGCGCACCTGAACCCTGCCGTGAGCATCGCCTTGTGCCTGTTCGCTGATTTCGAGAAGCGCAAGTTGCCGTTCTACATCCTGGCCCAGGTGGCTGGCGCCTTCTGCGCCGCCCTGTTGGTTTACACGCTGTACAGCAATCTGTTCTTCGATTTCGAACAAGCCCACCAGATGGTCCGTGGCTCCCAGGCCAGCCTGGAACTGGCCTCGGTATTCTCCACCTTCCCTAATCCGTCCCTGAGCACCGCCCAGGCGTTCCTGGTGGAAGTGGTGATCACTGCGATCCTGATGGGCGTGATCATGTCCCTGACCGACGACAACAACGGCCTGCCCCGCGGCCCCATGGCCCCGCTGCTGATTGGCCTGCTGATTGCCGTGATCGGCAGTGCCATGGGCCCGCTGACCGGTTTTGCGATGAACCCGGCGCGGGACTTTGGTCCTAAACTGATGACGTTCTTCACCGGCTGGGGTGAGATTTCCTTCACCGGCGGCCGTGACATTCCGTATTTCCTGGTGCCAATCTTCGCTCCGATCCTGGGCGCCTGCCTCGGTGCAGTTGCCTATCGCAGCCTGATCGCCCGCCACCTGCCCAGCAGCGCGCCGTCTCCAGAGGCCGAGCAGGCCACAGATGGCAAAGTAAAAGCTTCCTGAATCCAGCGGCGCGTGATCCTGCCCAAATCGATCCCGCGCCTGTTTCCACTCCCTTATTTCGTCCAAGGCAATCGACATGACCGACATTCAGAATAAGAACTACATCATTGCCCTCGATCAGGGTACGACCAGCTCCCGAGCCATTATTTTCGACCGCGACGCCAACGTGGTCTGCACCGCCCAGCGCGAGTTCGCCCAGCACTACCCGCAAGCTGGCTGGGTCGAGCACGACCCGATGGAAATCTTCGCCACCCAGAGCGCGGTGATGGTCGAGGCCCTGGCACAAGCCGGCCTGCACCATGACCAGGTAGCCGCCATCGGTATCACCAACCAGCGTGAAACCACCGTGGTCTGGGACAAGAACACCGGCCGCCCGGTCTACAACGCCATCGTCTGGCAGTGCCGGCGCAGCACCGAGATCTGCCAGCAGCTCAAGCGCGACGGCCTGGAAGACTACATCCGCGAGACCACCGGCCTGGTCACCGACCCGTATTTCTCCGGCACCAAACTCAAGTGGATCCTCGACAACGTCGAAGGCAGCCGCGAGCGCGCCCGCAACGGCGAACTGCTGTTCGGCACCATCGACAGCTGGCTGATCTGGAAATTCACCGGCGGCAAGACCCACGTCACCGACTACACCAACGCCTCGCGCACCATGCTCTTCAACATCCATACCCTGGAGTGGGACGCGAAGATGCTGGAGGTCCTGGACATCCCGCGCGAGATGCTGCCGGAAGTGAAGTCCTCCTCGGAAATCTACGGCCGTACCAAGAGCGGCATCGCCATCGGCGGTATCGCCGGCGACCAGCAAGCGGCGCTGTTCGGCCAGATGTGCGTCGAGCCAGGCCAGGCCAAGAACACCTACGGCACCGGTTGCTTTTTGCTGATGAACACCGGCGACAAGGCGGTGAAGTCCCAGCACGGCATGCTCACCACCATCGCCTGCGGCCCCCGTGGCGAAGTGGCCTACGCCCTGGAAGGTGCAGTATTCAACGGCGGTTCCACCGTGCAGTGGTTGCGTGACGAGCTGAAGATCATCAACGACGCCCACGACACCGAATACTTCGCCGGCAAGGTCAAGGACAGCAACGGCGTGTACCTGGTACCGGCCTTCACCGGCCTGGGCGCTCCCTACTGGGACCCCTATGCCCGTGGCGCACTGTTCGGCCTGACCCGCGGCGTGCGCGTGGACCACATCATCCGCGCCGCCCTGGAATCCATCGCCTACCAGACTCGCGATGTGCTCGACGCCATGCAACAGGACTCCGGCGAGCGCCTCAAGGCCCTGCGCGTGGACGGCGGCGCCGTGGCCAACAACTTCCTCATGCAGTTCCAGGCCGACATCCTCGGCACCCAGGTAGAACGTCCGCAAATGCGTGAAACCACGGCCCTGGGCGCTGCCTACCTGGCAGGCCTGGCCTGCGGTTTCTGGGGCAGCCTGGAAGAACTGCGCGGCAAGGCGGTGATCGAGCGCGAGTTCGAACCACAACTGGCCGAAACCGAAAAAGAAGCGCTGTATGCAGGTTGGAAGAAAGCCGTCAGCCGCACCCGCGACTGGGAACCCCACGACGAGGCCAAATAAGCCAAATCCTGGATTCCATCTCCAGGCGATCTGGGCAGCCCCGCATGGCCTGCGGGGCTGCGCAACGAACCGGCATAGCCGCATCCACCACCTGCCGCAGGCAAGGTGTGCGGGCCGGTTTTCGAGGCACGGCACTCGCCGTCACCCAGCCTGGCAACTGGTAGGGAGCGGATTCCTGCGGCATCATGGGCAAATTTTGCACGGCAGCCCAAAGGAAGCCCCATGAATCTGCCTCCCCGTCAGCAGCAAATCCTCGACCTGGTCCGCGAACGCGGCTATGTCAGCATCGAGGAATTGGCCCAGCTGTTCGTCGTCACCCCGCAGACCATCCGCCGCGATATCAACCAGTTGGCAGAAGCCAACCTGTTGCGTCGCTACCACGGTGGCGCGGCCTATGACTCCAGCGTAGAAAACACCGCCTACGCCATGCGCGCCGACCAGATGCGCGATGAAAAGCAGCGTATCGGCGAAGCCGTCGCCGCGCAGATCCCCGATCATGCCTCGCTGTTCATCAATATCGGTACCACGACCGAATCCATCGCCCGCGCCCTGCTCAACCACAGCCACCTGAAAATCATCACCAACAACCTGCACGTGGCCTCGATGCTCAGTGCCAAGGATGATTTCGATGTGCTGCTGACCGGCGGCAATGTCCGCCGCGATGGTGGCGTAGTGGGCCAGGCCAGCGTCGACTTCATCAACCAGTTCAAGGTGGATTTCGCCCTGGTGGGCATCAGCGGCATCGACGAAGACGGCAGCCTGCTGGATTTCGACTACCAGGAAGTGCGGGTCTCCCAGGCGATCATCGCCAATGCCCGACAGGTGATCCTGGCCGCCGACTCCAGCAAGTTCGGACGCAATGCCATGATCCGCCTGGGCCCCATCAGCCTGATCGATTGCCTGGTCACCGACCAGCAACCAGTACCAGCCCTGACCCAACTGCTCAACCAGCACAAGATCCGCCTCGAAGTCGTCTGACGCCCCCTTCACCTGCGACCGGGCAGTCTTCCTTGCCCGGCCGTTGCGGCAACTCTCCTGCCCGCCTCCTGCCTGCACACCCACGACTGCAATAATCGCCTGACAATGTTCGCAAACCGACTTTTCGGGGCCCTTCGATCAGTTTTTTCAATCGAAGCGCGCTGGATACCGCCTTGTTTATGCGCTAGTATTTTCGGAAATGAACATTAATGTTCGAATTCAAATATCAAAGCAACACGAGGCCAGTCGATGCCCACTTCTACCTTGCCCGCGCGCCCTCTTTCCGAGGTTTACGATATCGCCGTCATTGGCGGTGGGATCAACGGTGTTGGAATTGCCGCAGATGCGGCGGGTCGCGGCCTGTCCGTGTTCCTTTGTGAAAAGGACGACCTGGCCAGCCACACCTCATCGGCCAGCAGCAAGCTGATCCACGGTGGCCTGCGTTACCTGGAGCACTACGAGTTCCGCCTGGTACGTGAAGCCCTGGCCGAACGCGAAGTGCTGCTGGCCAAGGCGCCACATATCGTCAAGCCCATGCGCTTCGTGTTGCCGCACCGTCCTCACCTGCGTCCGGCCTGGATGATCCGTGCCGGCCTGTTTCTCTACGATCACCTGGGCAAGCGGGAAAAACTCGGCGGCTCGCGCAGCCTGAAGTTCGGCGCCGACAGCGCGCTGCAAGCGCAGATCACCAAGGGTTTCGAATACTCCGACTGCTGGGTCGATGACGCACGCCTGGTGGTACTCAATGCCATGGCTGCCCGTGAACATGGCGCCCACGTACACACCCAGACTCGCTGCGTCAGTGCTCGTCGCAGCAAGGGCCTGTGGCAACTGGACCTGGAACGCGCCGATGGCAGCCTGTTCTCCATCACTGCCAAGGCCCTGGTGAACGCTGCCGGACCTTGGGTCGCCAAGTTCATCAAGGACGACCTGAAGCTGGAATCGCCCTACGGCATCCGCCTGATCCAGGGCAGCCACCTGATCGTGCCCAAGCTATACGAAGGTGAGCACGCGCATATCCTGCAGAACGAAGACCAGCGCATCGTCTTCACCATCCCCTACCTCGACCAGTTCACCCTGATCGGCACCACCGACCGTGAATACACCGGTGATCCGGCCAAGGTAGCGATCACCGAAGGGGAAACCGACTACCTGCTGCAGGTGGTCAACGCCCACTTCAAGAAACAACTGAGCCGCAGCGATATCCTGCACACCTACTCCGGTGTTCGCCCGCTGTGCAACGATGAATCCGACAACCCTTCGGCAGTGACCCGTGACTACACCCTGGCGCTGTCCGGCAATGGCGACGAAGCTCCATTGCTATCGGTGTTCGGCGGCAAGCTCACCACCTATCGCAAGTTGGCCGAGTCGGCCATGGCCCAGTTGGTGCCTTACTTCAAGCACGCCAAGCCGAGCTGGACTGCCCGCGCCAGCCTGCCCGGTGGCGAGGACATGACCACGCCACAGGCCCTGGCCGACGCCATCCGCAGCAAATTCGACTGGCTGCCCAGCCAGATCGCCCGCCGCTGGGCGACGACCTACGGCAGCCGTACCTGGCGCCTGCTGGAGGGAGTGCACAGCCTGAGCGACATGGGCGAGCATCTGGGGGGTGGTCTCTACAGCCGCGAAGTGGACTACCTGTGCAGCGAGGAGTGGGCAGTGAAGGCCCAGGACATCCTCTGGCGCCGAAGCAAACTGGGGTTGTTCACCACCCCGGAAGAGCAACAGCAGTTGCAGGCCTACCTGCAGAAGATCGAACTCGATCGCGGCAAGATCAAGGCCGCCTGAGTTCCACTGCCATGAAAAAGCCCCTGCACCGTGAGGTCCAGGGGCTTTTTCATGGACTGAACATGAACCCTTCGCCATTTCTCGACGCCGAAGCGCCGCCATTATCGTTCGGATTTCCGAACGCAACCCCGCCAGGGATTCGGCAAACCGGATGAACCCGCCCCACAACCTCTGCCATGAATATTTAATAGCCTTTGAAATCAAGGCTTTGACCATGATCAACTGGCCTGGCACGACTCATGCTCTACACTGTCCGACGAATGCCTGTCGTGCCAACACAACAGGAGCCGTCGAGGCATTCGCTGTATAAAAGAGCCGTCCAATCGGCTGTATAAAAAAAACAAATGTCGAGGAAATACTGATGCGCATCGTTCCCCATCTGTTGGGCGCAGCTATCGCTGCCGCTCTGATTAGCACTCCAGTTTTCGCTGCCGAACTCACCGGCACACTGAAGAAAATCAAAGAGTCCGGCACCATCACCCTCGGACATCGCGACGCTTCCATTCCGTTTTCCTATATCGCCGATGCTTCGGGTGTGCCAGTGGGCTACTCCCACGACATCCAGTTGAAGATCGTCGAAGCCATCAAGAAAGACCTCGACATGCCTGACCTCAAGGTCAAGTACAACCTGGTCACCTCCCAGACCCGTATCCCGCTGGTGCAGAACGGCACCGTGGACGTCGAGTGCGGCTCCACCACCAACAACGTCGAGCGCCAGCAGCAGGTCGACTTCTCGGTCGGTATCTTCGAGATCGGTACCCGCCTGCTGTCCAAGAAGGACTCCACCTACAAGGACTTCGCTGACCTGAAGGGCAAGAACGTGGTGACCACCGCCGGTACCACTTCCGAGCGCATCCTCAAGGCCATGAACGCCGACAAGCAAATGGGCATGAACGTGATCTCCGCCAAGGACCACGGCGAGTCGTTCCAGATGCTCGAATCGGGCCGCGCTGTCGCCTTCATGATGGACGACGCCCTGCTGGCCGGTGAGATGGCCAAGGCCAAGAAGCCTACCGACTGGGCCGTGACCGGTACCCCTCAGTCCTACGAAATCTACGGCTGCATGGTCCGCAAGGGTGATGCTCCCTTCAAGAAAGCCGTGGACGACGCCATCGTCGCTACCTACAAGTCGGGCGAGATCAACAAGATCTACGACAAGTGGTTCCAATCGCCGATCCCGCCAAAAGGCCTGAACCTGATGTTCCCGATGAGCGACGAGCTCAAGGCCCTGATCGCCAATCCGACCGACAAAGCGGCTGACGACAAAAAGTCCTGATTCCTGACTAACCTTACTCCTGAAGGGGCCCTGGCCTCTTCAGGAGCCTGTCACTACCTGCTGGCACATTCTGGAAACACTCGCACCGGTGGTTGTCGAGCCGATCGCGCGTGCCTGGCCGTCCTGGCCAGACGGGAACGGATCTCCCCAGGCGGGTGCTTGTAGTACATCGAACGATCTGAGGGGTAACCCCAATGAATTACAACTGGGACTGGGGCGTGTTCTTCAAGTCCACCGGCGTGGGCAGCGAGACCTATCTCGACTGGTTCATCTCGGGGCTGGGCTGGACCATCGCCATCGCCGTGGTGGCCTGGATCATCGCATTGATACTGGGATCGATCCTGGGGGTCATGCGTACCGTGCCGAACCGCCTGGTGTCGGGCATCGCCACCGTCTACGTGGAGATCTTCCGCAACGTGCCCCTGTTGGTGCAGCTGTTCATCTGGTACTTCCTGGTGCCCGACCTGCTACCGCAGAACCTGCAGGACTGGTACAAGCAGGATCTCAACCCGACCACCTCGGCCTACCTGAGCGTCGTCGTCTGCCTGGGCCTGTTCACCGCCGCCCGGGTCTGCGAACAAGTGCGCACCGGTATCCAGGCCTTGCCCCGCGGCCAGGAAGCCGCTGCCCGCGCCCTGGGTTTCAAGCTGCCGCAGATCTACTGGAACGTGCTGCTACCCCAGGCCTATCGAATCATCATTCCGCCGCTCACCTCGGAATTTCTCAACGTCTTCAAGAACTCCTCCGTGGCCTCGCTGATCGGCCTGATGGAGCTGTTGGCCCAGACCAAGCAGACCGCCGAGTTCTCGGCCAACCTGTTCGAAGCCTTCACCCTGGCCACCCTGATCTACTTCACCCTGAACATGAGCCTGATGCTGCTGATGCGCCTGGTGGAGAAGAAAGTCTCGGTCCCCGGCTTGATCTCCGTGGGAGGTAAATAATGGAATTCGACTTCTCGGGCATCGTCCCGGCCATTCCCGGCCTGTGGAACGGCATGCTGATGACCCTCAAGCTGATGGTCCTGGGCGTAGTCGGGGGGATCATCCTCGGCACCTTGCTGGCCTTGATGCGCCTGTCCCACAACAAGCTGCTGGCGAACATCGCCGGCGCCTACGTCAACTACTTCCGCTCGATCCCGCTGCTGCTGGTGATCACCTGGTTCTACCTGGCGGTGCCTTTCGTGCTGCGCTGGATCACCGGCGAAGACACCCCGATCGGCGCGTTCACCTCGTGCATCGTGGCCTTCATGATGTTCGAAGCAGCGTACTTCTGCGAAATCGTCCGGGCCGGCGTGCAGTCGATCCCCAAGGGCCAGATGGGCGCCGCCCAGGCCCTGGGCATGACCTACGGCCAGACCATGCGCCTGATCATCCTGCCCCAGGCCTTTCGCAAGATGACCCCACTGCTGCTGCAGCAGAGCATCATCCTGTTCCAGGACACCTCCCTGGTATACACCGTGGGCCTGGTGGACTTCCTCAATGCCTCGCGCTCCAGCGGCGACATCATCGGCCGCTCCAATGAATTCCTGATCTTCGCCGGTCTGGTGTATTTCACAATCAGCTTCGCCGCCTCGCTGCTGGTCAAGCGTCTGCAAAAAAGGTTCGCCGTATGATCTCTATCAAAAACGTCAACAAGTGGTATGGGGACTTCCAGGTACTGACCGACTGCAGCACCGAGGTCAAGAAAGGTGAGGTGGTGGTGGTCTGCGGGCCGTCCGGTTCGGGCAAGTCGACCCTGATCAAGTGCGTCAATGCCCTGGAGCCGTTCCAGAAAGGCGACATCGTGGTCGACGGTACGTCCATTGCCGACCCCAAGACCGACCTGCCCAAGCTGCGCTCGCGGGTCGGCATGGTATTCCAGCACTTCGAGCTGTTCCCGCACCTGAGCATCACCGAGAACCTGACCATCGCCCAGATCAAGGTCCTGGGCCGCAGCAAGGAAGAGGCCACCAAGAAAGGCCTGCAACTGCTGGAGCGAGTCGGTCTGGCCGCCCATGCCCACAAGCATCCGGGCCAGCTTTCCGGTGGCCAGCAACAACGTGTGGCCATCGCCCGCGCCCTGGCCATGGACCCGATCGTCATGCTGTTCGACGAACCGACCTCGGCCCTGGACCCGGAAATGGTCAACGAGGTGCTGGATGTGATGGTGCAACTGGCCAACGAAGGCATGACCATGATGTGCGTGACCCACGAAATGGGCTTTGCCCGCAAGGTGGCGAACCGAGTGATCTTCATGGACAAGGGGCAGATCATCGAGGACTGCCAGAAAGAAGAGTTCTTCGGCGACATCAACGCCCGCTCCGAACGTGCGCAGCACTTCCTCGAGAAAATCCTGCAGCACTAAAACCTGTGTTCCCGCAGGAGCTGGCTCGCCAGCTCCTGCGGGCATTGCACAGTGGTTGACCCAAGGCATCTGTGATGAAATGCGACCCCACTCTCTATCGCGCTACGCCGCCATCACTTGCCGTGAAACCCCGCCTGATCCGCCACCTGTTCCTACCGCCGCTGATCATCGTGCTGATGACCGCCCTGGGCTATGCCGGCTTCTGGATCAGCGAGCACAACGGCATTCGCACCCTCAGTGAAAATGGCGCACGCCAGCTGGAGCTGCATGCCCGGGCCGTAGAGAGCGAGATCAGCAAGTACACCTACCTGCCCAGCCTGCTGGAACTGGAATCCAGCGTCTCGACGCTGCTGGCCGATCCTTCGCCGGAACACCGGCAAGCCGTCAACCAATACCTCGAAGGCCTGAACCGCCGCAGCCGCAGCCGGGCCATCTATGTCATGGACACCACCGGCCGGGTGCTGGCCACCAGCAACTGGCGCGATGTCGACAGCTACCTGGGCGAAGACCTGTCGTTCCGGGCCTATTACCAGAATGCCGTACGCGGGTACCCCGGGCGTTTCTACGGGATTGGCAGCACCAACGGCGAACCCGGCTACTACCTGGCCCACGGCCTGGAGGAACAGGGCAAGATCATTGGCGTGGCGGTGGTCAAGGTACGCCTGGAGGCCCTGGAAGAACGCTGGCAAAGAGCGCGCCTGGAAGCGTTCGTCAGCGACGAGAACGGCATCATCATTCTCTCCAGCGATCCCTCGCGACGCCTCAAGTCAGTACGTCCCCTGAGCGACGACACCAAGGAACGCCTGGCTCGCAGCCTGCAGTACTACTGGTTTCCCCTCAACGAGCTGGAGCCCCTGGCCCGGGAGCGCCTGGCCGAAGGCATGGAAAAACTGAGCTTCCCGGCCAACGCCGAACTGGCCTCCGATGACAAGCCCATCAGCTACCTGTCCCAGACGCGCCCCTTGAGCGATACGCCCTGGAACTTCACCCTCCTCACGCCCCTGCAGGACCTGCGCCGCGAGGCCATCAACCAGGGCATCCTGGTAGCCGTGGCCTTCGGCCTGGTGGCTTTTCTACTGATCGCCTGGAACGAGCGGCGCAAAGCCATCGCCACTCGTCTCGCCGCTCGCGAGGCTCTGCAAGAAGCCAATAGCCAGCTGGAACGCAAGATCACCGAACGCACTGCCGACCTGCGGGCCAGTAACGAGCGGCTCAAGGCGCAGATCCGTGAGCGCCGCCAGGCCGAGGAAACCCTGCGCCGGGCCCAGGACGAGCTGGTCCAGGCCGGCAAGCTGGCGGCCATCGGCCAGATGTCCACCAGCATCGCCCACGAACTCAACCAGCCCCTGGCGGCGCTACGTACCCTGTCCGGCAACACCGTGCGCTTCCTCGAACGCGGCGCCCTGGACACCGCCAGCGCCAACCTCAAGACCATCAACGAACTGATCGACCGCATGGGCCGCATCACTGCCAGCCTGCGCTCCTTCGCCCGCCGTGGCGACGACCAGGGCCAGGCCAGCCTGGGCAAGGCCGTGGACGCGGCCCTGCAGGTGCTCGGCGCACGTATCGAACCGCTGCCGCTACAGCTGCACCGCGACTTCAGCGAACAGACCCTGCAAATCGACCAGACCCGCCTGGAACAGATCCTGGTCAACCTCATGGGCAATGCCCTGGATGCCATGCAGGCGCAGCCGGCGCCCCAGCTCTGGCTGGAGGGCGAGGCCAGCGACGGCAAATACCGTCTGCGGGTGCGGGATAACGGCCACGGCATCGACCCTGAAACGCGCAAGCACCTGTTCGAACCCTTCTTCACCACCAAGCCCGGCGAACAAGGGCTGGGACTGGGCCTGACCCTGTCCGCCAGCCTCGCCGCCGCCACGGGCGGCAGCCTGGTGGTGGAACACCCGGCAAGCGGCGGCACCGCCTTTGTCCTCAGCTTGCCCTTGGCAAGCCCCACTCAAGCCGAGCCGATATGAACAACGAGCTGACCGTGCTGATCGTCGAAGACGACCCCCATGTCCTGCTGGGTTGCCAACAGGCCCTGGCACTGGAAGACATCCCCTGCATCGGCGTGGGCAGTGCCGAAGACGCCCTGGTCCAGGTCGGTGAAAACTTCCCCGGTATCGTGATCAGCGATATCCGCCTTCCAGGCATCGACGGCCTGGAACTGCTGACCCGCCTCAAGGCCCGTGATCGCAGCCTGCCGGTGGTCCTGATCACTGGGCACGGCGATATTTCCATGGCCGTCGGCGCGATGCAGAAAGGCGCCTACGACTTCATGGAGAAGCCCTTTTCCCCCGAGCGCCTGGTGGACGTGGCCCGCCGCGCCCTGGAGCAACGGGGCCTGGCCCGGGAGGTGAGCTCGCTGCGGCGCCAGCTGGCCGAGCGCAACTCCCTGGAGGGCCGGATCATCGGTCGCTCGCCAGCCATGCAGAACTTGCGGGAGCTGATCGCCAACGTCGCCGATACCTCGGCCAACGTGCTGATCGAGGGCGAGACAGGTACCGGCAAGGAGCTGGTCGCGCGTTGCCTGCACGACTTCAGCCGGCGCCAGCAGCAGCAATTCGTCGCCCTGAACTGCGGCGGCTTGCCGGAAAACCTCTTCGAGAGCGAAATCTTCGGGCATGAAGCCAATGCCTTCACCGGTGCCGGCAAGCGACGGATCGGCAAGATCGAGCATGCGCACCAGGGCACCCTGTTCCTCGATGAAGTGGAAAGCATGCCCATCAACCTGCAGATCAAGCTGCTGCGGGTCTTGCAGGAACGCACCCTGGAGCGCCTGGGCTCGAACCAGAGCGTCGCCGTGGACTGCCGGGTCATCGCGGCCACCAAGTCGGACCTGGACGAACTGAGCCGGGCCAAGGAGTTTCGCAGCGACCTCTACTACCGCCTCAACGTGGTAACCCTGGAGCTGCCTCCCCTGCGCGAGCGGCGCGAGGATATCCTGCAATTGTTCGAACACTTCCTGCAGCAATCGTCCCTGCGTTTCGACCGAGCGCCACCGGAGCTGGACAACCAGACCCTGTCGAGCCTGATGAGCCATGACTGGCCGGGCAACGTGCGAGAGCTGCGCAATGTCGCCGAGCGCTTCGCCCTGGGCCTGCCGGCCTTCAAGAAAGCAGGCGGCAACAGCGGCCAGGGGCTGGGCTTTGCCGAGGCCGTGGAAGCCTTTGAACGCAACCTGTTGAACGATGCCTTGCAACGCAGCGGCGGTAACCTCAGCCAGGCCAGCCAGGAGCTGGGCATGGCCAAGACCACGCTGTTCGACAAGGTCAAGAAGTACGGCCTGAGCCACTGACCCAAGGCGCACAAACACATGGATCTATTGTTGAAGGCCGCCCTCGGGGCGGCGGTAGTGGTGATCCTGGCAGCCCTGGCCAAAACCCGGAACTACTACATCGCCGGCCTGGTGCCGCTGTTCCCGACCTTCGCCCTGATTGCCCACTACATCGTCGGCAAGGGCCGTTCGATCGACGACCTGAAGACCACCATCCTGTTCGGCATGTGGTCGATCATTCCCTATTTCGTCTACCTGGCGACCCTGTATGTCATGGTCGACCGCTTGCGCCTGGAGGCCTCACTGGCCGTCGCCGCCGTGGCCTGGTTGATCGCCGCCAGCATCCTGGTCAGCGTCTGGGTCCGGCTCCACACCTGAGGCCTCCCTGGCCGAAGACCCAGCCGCCGCCCGGCTCGGCCAGACAAGCCTGGCCCGACCCTTGCATTTACCCGGCAAAGCCCGCCCAGCCTGCGCTCCAGCTTGATTGCGCAGTTTTCTGGGGGGCGCTGCCATGGGTAAATTGCACCTTGAACATTCTAGATCTCGACCACAGCCTGACCGCCCAGGAGCCGATCATCCGGCGCCTGAACAGCGGCCAGGCCCGGCGCATCGACCTGCTGGACCTGGGCCCCAAGTTGCGGCTCTGGTCCACCGAGCGAACCTATCGCCACTTCACCGAGCGCCTGGGCCAACGGCCACGGCACAGCGGTTCCAAACCGGAAATCTTCTTCGTCGGCTCCGGTGACTACCATCACCTGACTCCGGCCTTTCTCGGCAACCTGACAGAGCCGGTGAGCCTGATCCATTTCGACAACCATCCGGACTGGGTGCGCTTCGCCCCGCGCCGGCATTGCGGCTCCTGGGTCAACCGGGCACTGAAGCTGGCGAACATCCAACGTATCGTCACCCTCGGCCCCTGCAGCGAAGACCTGCACAATCCACAGCTGCGCGGTGGCAACCTCGGCGCCCTGAAGCACGGCAAGCTGCAATTGTTTCCCTGGCAACACGAACCCTCCAGGGTCTGGGGCCAGGTCGGCGACGGTGCCGGGCACCAGCAACAGGACAAGCACCTGCACTGGCAAAACCTGGCACAGGTGGACTGGCCGGCGTTTCTTCAAGGGCTGATCGACAGCCTGCCCACCGAGGCGGTCTGGATCACCATCGACAAGGACGTGCTGGCCAGCGAGGACGCCGCCACCAACTGGGACCAGGGTGGCATGCGCCTGACCCACCTGCTGCAGGCGATACGGACCCTGGCGGCACGCAAGCGGATCCTGGGCATCGACGTTTGTGGCGAATTCGCCAAGCCAGCCTTCAGCAACGCCTTCAAGCGCTGGGAAGCCAAGTCCGACCAACCACCGGCCGAACGCTGGAGCCAGGAAGACCTGCTACGCAATTCAGTGACCAATGAAGCCTTGATTTCGCTGTTCGAGGAGCTGTTCCCATGACGTTTGTCGTTGTGCTGCTGGTGGCCTTTTCCATCCTCCTGGATGTAATCGGCCAGCTGTGTTTCAAACTGGGCCTGGACCGCCTGCCGGAGCTGGAGGGAGGCTTCCGCCTGAACGCCTTCTGGGGCCAGGTATTCAACGCCCCGCTGTTGTGGTGCGGGGTAGGCGCCTATGCCGTGGAATTCTTCGTCTGGCTGGAGGCTCTGTCCCGGGCCCCGCTGAGCCTGCTGTTCCCGGCAGCGGCCCTGGGCTACTGCGGAGTGGTACTGGCGGGCAAGCTGGTACTGGGAGAAACCGTCAGTCGTCGGCGCTGGCTCGGCACCCTGGTCATCACCGCTGGCGTGATGCTGGTTTGCATCGCCAGCACCTGAGCCTCCCATCAACGCATACAAGGAAACGCTTCATGAGTTCGAACCACGCTAATGACTGGTTGCATGGGCGCCTGGGTACCCTGGTGCTCTGGTTCCTGTTGATCAGTTTCGAGGGCGCCGGCCAGATCGCCACCAAGGTCGGTGGCGACCAACTGGGCCAGATGGACTTCAGCCTGCAATGGCTGGCAGCCGTGGTGGCCAACCCCGGAGTGCTGACCGCGATTGCCTGCTATATCGGCGCGTTCTTCGTCTGGATGTTGATCCTGCGGCGCAGCAGCCTGTCCCTGGCCTTTCCCCTGAGCGCACTGGTGTACGTGGTGGTCCTGCTGGGATCGTGGCTGGTGCTGAACGAGCAGATCAACCCGCTGCACTGGCTCGGGGTCTTCGTGATCATGGGCGGGATCGCCCTGCTGGCCGAGGGCGAAGGCGAAGCGGCCTGAAGACAGGGTCTTCGGCAACTTCAGCCT
Source organism: Pseudomonas sp. BIOMIG1BAC (assembly GCF_001705995.2). Taxonomy (NCBI): domain Bacteria; kingdom Pseudomonadati; phylum Pseudomonadota; class Gammaproteobacteria; order Pseudomonadales; family Pseudomonadaceae; genus Pseudomonas; species Pseudomonas sp. BIOMIG1BAC. The sequence continues at coordinate 6,291,182 of NZ_CP049045.1, forward strand.
TGGGCAGCAGCTACAGGATCAGCTTCGTGTAGCCGCTGCCGCCAGGCTGCGACAAGGTCCGCAGGACCTTCGGCGATTTCGCCTCCTGCGCCCGCTGCTCGGTCGTGCACAGCCTTGGGCAGCGGCTACAGGTTACCGACGGTGGGACACCAAAAAGCCCAGCCCGTGGGACACCGGGATCACTTTCACCCCCGCCGCACGCTGTTCCTCGCGAATCTGGCGATGGAAGGCCTTGACCTTGGTCCAGTGCATTTTCGGCCGGTAGTGGTGCTCGGCGTGGTAGCCGTTGTTCATCCAGATCAGGTTGTACAGCGGGCTATAGGAGCTCACGCCCCAGGCAATCGGCAGGTCCGGGTTACCGCCCAGGTGCTCGTAGTAGCCGTTGAGGGACGACAGCGACTGGCCCAGGTACCAGAACGGCAGCAGCACCAGCACCGCGTGCCAGTCGAAGAACGCCAGCGCCAGGTAGAACGCGACCGTCACGGCGATCTCCACTTTCACCCAGCGCGCATCGTCCGGGCGCTTGCGCTGCATTTCCTGGTAGATCTCCTTGGGGTCGTCGCGAAAGAAGCTCAGGAAGGTGTAGGCCCAGGGGTTGTCCGGCTGGCCATCCTTGCCGTGCAGGTAGATCGACAGCGGATCGATGGTCTTGCCATGGGCGTCCGGCAGGTCGGAATTGCCCCGGTGATGGCGATTGTGGATATCGCGATACAGGGTCTGGGAGAAGCCGATGGTGACCGACAACAACAGGTCGAAGGCCCGGTTCATCCAGGCCGGAGTGAAGTAGGCGTTGTGGATCTGGTTATGGGAAATACTGTTGATGCTCCACGACAGGCTGACCGCATACAGCAGCGCCGACGGGATGATGACCCACCAGGACAAGGCATGGAAATCCAGGGTCAGCCACAGGACAAAGGCGAAATGCGCCAGGGCCATGACGATCGGAATCAGGTCCCAGAGGGAATAGGCGAGTAAACGGTAGGCAGGTCGGGCCATGAAGAACTTCCTGAGAAATTGAGTTCGCGGCAGTTACTGCAAAGGCCAGACCAGTTTTACCCATCGTTATCGGTAATGTCCCCGATCGCTGCCGCGACAGAACCCCTCAAGGCCTGCCAGGCTCCGCGGCAGCGGTTCGAAAGGACGTCAGAACTTGTAGCTGATGGCGGTCTGCACCTGCCCCTGGTTGACCTCGCCCTTGTCACGCACGATGGTGCTGTTGGCCGCCGAGTTGACCAGGCGGATCCAGCTGGCACTGGCCACCAGCGACCAGTTGTTGCCCAGGGGCACCTGGATGTTCTGGGTCAGTGTGAAGTTCTGCAGGCCGCCACCGGCGTGATAGCGCTCGATGCCGGAAGCCAGGAACTCCTTGGTGCTGACACCAAAGAAGGTCTGGTTCTGCCGGGCGTCGGCAAAATGCAGGGTCAGGTTGTTGCTGCCGATGATCCCCATGCCCAACGGGTAGCCGATCTCGCCACCGATCTTGCCCAGCATGCCGCCTTGACCACCGCCGCCCCCGACGGCCTGGCCCACCGAAGCGAACACCCGCCAGAAATCGTCCGGGGCATATTGGATGAAGCCACCCACGTCGGCCATGTCGGGCACGTCCCGCAAGCCACGCAGCGAGCCGTCGGCGTTACGCCCCTGCAGGTAATTGATGTAGGGGCCCATGCTCACGCCATTGCTCTTGAAGGCATCCCAGGTCAGGCCATCGTCACCGCTCAGGCTGACATCCCCCCAATCCAGGTCCAGGTACGGCAATGGGGTGGTGTCATAGCGGCTGCCCGTGGGGTCATGGGGCTGGTAGCCGATACCCAATCCCAGTTCGCCGGTGATGCCGGAGTCGCCCCAGGCGCTGCAGGCCAGGCCCAGCGACAGCAGTCCGGCGAGCAGGGATGAAGGGAATAGCCTTGGCATGAATGAGTTTCCTTGTCTGAACATGCGCGCATCAATCACCAGAGCCCCCCTCGGGCGCAAGCACTGATGTTGTTTGTAGGGAGCTACAAAAATTGTAGCTAGAAAGCTACAAAACACCTCCCCCCTTGGTTAGAGCCCCAGCCCTGCTGGGTTTTCCGTACTTGGCACAGTCCCTGCTGTACCCCTGCCGCAAGCGTAAACAGCGCTCTATTCAACAGGTAACAACAGATGATGCACTGGCATATCGTATGTGACTTCGACGGGACCATCTCCCGCGCCGACGTGATCGATAACGTCCTCCAACGCTTCGCCGACCCCAGCTGGGAGAGCATCGAGCAGGAGTGGCTGGACGGGCACATTGGATCCCGAGAATGCCTCAGCCGCCAACTGGCCCTGGTCAAGGCCTCGCCCGCCGAACTGCTGGGCTACTTCGACAGTGTCGAAATCGACCCCGACTTCCCTGACTTCGTCGATCACGTGATCGGCCTGGGCGCCTCCATCGAAGTGGTCAGCGATGGCATCGAGCAAGGCATCGCCCGCATCCTGGCACGCAACTACGTGACCCTGCTGCCGATCCTCGCCAATCGCCTGCGCCAGGTCGATCACAACAGCTGGCGCATCGATTTCCCTTATGCCAGCGACGCCTGCCGTGCCGCCTCCGGCAACTGCAAATGCAAATCCACCCCGCGCGGCAAGCGTGTGCTGGTGATTGGCGATGGCCAGTCGGACATGTGCGTGGCCTCCACTGCCGACTTCGTCTTCGCCAAGGGCCGCCTGGCCGAGTACTGCGAGCGCAACGCCATTCCCTACGCGCGGTTCGACTCCTTTGCCGAACTGCCGGCACTGCTGGCCAAACTGCCACGCAACGCGGCCAACGCCACTAATTTCTCTATTGAAACCCAGGAACTCTTCCACCATGTCTGATATCCGCATCGCTACCGCAGAAGACCAGATTCTTCTGGAAAAAGAAGCCAAGTACTGCTCCTACGGCGATACCGTTCACTACATCGAACCCCCGCGCATCTTCAGCCGCTGCGAAGGCTCCTACGTCTGGGATACCGAAGACCAGGCCTACCTCGACCTGCAGATGTGGTACTCGGCGGTGAACTTCGGCTACGCCAACCCGCGCCTGAACAACGCCCTGAAGCAACAGATCGACACCCTGCCGCAGATCGCCAGCCAGTACCTGCACAAAGGCAAGATCGAGCTGTCGGAAATGATCGCGGTCGACGCCAAGAAGAAGTTCGGCCTCGACGGTCGCGTGCACTTCAACGTCGGCGGTTCGCAGTCCGTCGAGGACTCGCTGAAAGTCGTGCGTAACGCCAGCAACGGCAAGAGCCTGATGTTCGCCTTCGAAGGCGGCTACCACGGTCGTACCCTGGGCGCTTCGTCCATCACTTCCAGCTACCGCTACCGTCGCCGCTACGGCCACTTCGGCGAGCGCGCGCAGTTCATTCCATTCCCGTACCACTTCCGTGGCCCGAAAGGCATGACCAAGGAAGAGTACGGCAGCCACTGCGTGAAGCAGTTCGCCCGCCTGTTCGAAACCGAATACAACGGTGTCTGGGACCCGAAAGTCGGCCAGAGCGAATACGCCGCCTTCTACGCCGAGCCGATCCAGGGCACCGGCGGCTACGTGATCCCGCCGATGAACTTCTACCGCGAGCTCAAGCAAGTGCTGGATCAGCACGGCATCCTGCTGGTGGTCGACGAAATCCAGATGGGCTTCTACCGTACCGGCAAGCTGTGGTCGATCGAGCACTTCGACGTCCAGCCTGACGTGATCGTGTTCGGCAAGGCACTGACCAACGGCCTGAACCCGCTGGGCGGTATCTGGGCTCGCGAGGAGCTGATCAACCCAGGCGTGTTCCCGCCAGGTTCGACCCACTCCACCTTCGCCTCCAACCCACTGGGCACCGCCGTGGGCCTGGAAATGTTCAAGATGACCAGCGAGATCGACTACGGCGCGATGGTCATGGAGAAGGGCAAGTACTTCCTCGAAGGCCTCAAGGACCTGCAGAAGCGCTACCCGATCATCGGCGACGTCGACGGCCTGGGCCTGGCCCTGCGCTGCGAGATCTGCACCACCGACGGCTTCACCCCGGACAAGGCGACCCTGGACTACATGGTCGAGGAAGGCATGAAGGGCGACATCGAGATCGACGGCCAGCGCCTGGGCCTGATCCTCGACGTGGGCGGCTACTACAAGAACGTGATCACCCTGGCACCATCGCTGGAAATCAGCTACGCGGAAATCGACCTGGGTATCGCCCTGCTGGACCGCCTGCTGGATCGGGCCATGAAGCGATGAGCATGGCTGAGATCGATCTGGGCGAAGGCGACGCCGGCTTCGTTCTCGGCACGGGTCAGGTCGGGATCTTGTTGATCCACGGCCTGACCGGCACCCCGACGGAACTCCGTCGGGTGGCCCAGGGCCTGGCCAAGGATGGTACGTGCACCGTGTACGTACCGACCCTGCCCGGGCACTGCGGGGACAACAGCGACCTGCAGGCCACGGGCTGGCAGGACTGGTACGAAGGCGTGCGCAAGACCTTTGCCGCCATGCAACAGCGCCACGAGCAGGTGTTCGTCGGCGGCCTGTCCATGGGCGCGGTGATGTCGATGTACCTGGCATCCGAGCACCCAGGGCGGATCAGTGGCTTGCTGATGTATTCCACCACCCTCAAGTACGACGGCTGGAGCATCAACAAACTGGCATTCCTTACCCCGTTGCTGATGAAGATCCCGTTCGGCGTGCATATCTGCCGTTTCGAAGAAAAGCCGCCCTATGGCATCAAGAACGAGCGCCTGCGGGCCATCGTCGAGAAGCAGATGAAGGCCGGCGCCAGCAGCGATGCCGGGCTCCTGACCATGGAGGGCGTGACCGTGCGCGAACTGCACCGGATGAACGCCGTGGTCAAGAAACGCATGCCGTCGATCATGACGCCCGCACTGGTGCTGCACTCCAGCGAAGACGACATCACCAGCACCTGGAATGCCGACTACGTGGAACGCAAGCTCGGCGGCCCGGTGACCAAGATCCTCCTCGACAACTGCTATCACATGATCACCGTGGACCTGCAATACCAGCGCGTGATCGAACTGAGCGTGGATTTCATCCAGCAGCGAGTGGTCGCCCCCGCCGTACGCGAAGACTACCGACAGCTGGCGTGACTTAAGGAAGAGACGTGATTACCGCCCAAGCCTTCTCAACCATACAGGCCATCGATCGCAGTGCCTGGAATGACTGTTTTCCAGGGGCCCTGGAGGATTGGGACTATTACCTGGCCGTGGAAAAAGCCGCCATCGTCGATTTCAATTGGCGCTACCTGGCGGTCTATGAAGGTTCGACCCTGGTGGCCGTGGCTCCGGCCTTCACCACCCAGTATCGACTGGACACCACGGTCTCCGGCCTGGCCAAGCGCATGACCGAACGCCTTGAACGGCATTGGCCGGGTGTCTTGCAACTGCGCCTGTACGCCATCGGTTCGCCGGTGGCCGAACAGTGCAACGCCGGCACCGCCAGCCATGTTCCCAGCGAACGCCGCCAAGCCCTGCTGGAGGAGCTGCTGAAACTGGCCCGGGCCGATGCCGACAGCTTCGGTATCGGCCTGATGGCGGTCAAGGATGCCCCCAGCAGCGATCAGCAATGGGCCGCCAGTTGCCTGGCCGCAGGCCTGCAGGCCATGCCGAGCCTGCCTTCGGCACTGCTGCCGATCCCCTTCGCCTCGGTCGATGCCTACCTGGGCACCCTCGGCAAGTCCACCCGCAAGGACTTGCGCCGCAAGCTCCGGGCGCCGGGGCCACGCATCGAGTGGCGCCAGCAGATCGATGACGTGTTGCCGGACATCATGCGTTTATACGAAGCGACCCTGAACCGCAGCGACCTGCAGTTCGAGCGCCTGCCGGCGGAGTACTTCACCGGCATCCTCGAACAGTTGGGAGAGCGGGCCGCCTGTGTCTTGTACTGGGTCGGCGATCAACTGGTGGCTTTCAACCTGGTGCTGGTCGACCAGAACCGCTTGATCGACAAGTTCTTCGCCCATGACCTCAATGTCACCCGGGAGCACAACCTGTACTTTCGCAGCTGGCTGGCCAATGTCGACTACTGCATCCAGCAGCGGATCGCCCTGTATGAGTGCGGCCAGGCCGGTTATGCCAGCAAGCTTCGCCTGGGCTGTCGCTTCACCGGTAACATGCTGTTCTTCCGCCACCGCAATCCGATGCTCAATGCACTGCTCAAAGTGATAAAACGCTTTGTCCGTCCGGATCGCTCCGACCCCGCCATGGCCGCTGCAATAAGCGAAAGTACATGACCAGAAAAGATCGTCGTCCTCCCCGCCCCTTCGCCATCTCCCGCTGGAGCCTGCAGCGCAAGCTGGTGTTGGCGTTCTGGCTGGTCAGCGTGATCCCCACCATGATCGCCGCCGAGCTGGCGGCCACCACGTTGTCGGAGATTTTCGACAGCAACGTGCGTATCTGGCTGCAGGAATCCACCAAGATCGTCGAGGACGAGATCACTGAAATCCTGCGTGACAACGCCAGGATTGCCCAACTGTTCCTGCGCTATACCCGGCCCCCAGGGGAGCGTAACGCCAACAAGCACGACAAGCTCACCGCCGACATTGCCAACTCCATGGGCATCGACGTGGTGGCACTGATTCGCAAGAGCGACCACAAGGTCATGTTCACCACTGCCGCCGACGATGTGGTCGGCCAGATCAGCACTGCCTCCAATGCCGTCCTGCAGACGATCCAGGTCGGCGGGGCCGCCACCGGGGCCGTGGTCTCGACCTTCCAGACCAACCTCGATGGCGTCGACTATCAGCTGTTGATCGCCACCTACCTGGATGCCAGCTTCCTCACCAGCGTGGCCGACGTGCACTCCCTGGACCTGCGCCTGTACCTGGCCAAGGCCGACGACTTCTCGGAAATCTTCGCCACCCAGCGCTTCGAGGACCACCCGCCGCGGGTGCCGCACAAGATCGAGGACATCCTGCGCACCACCCGCCAGCCCACCGAACAGTTCACCAATCGCTACAGCGGACTGTACCGGCCGATCTTCAACGACAGCGGCGACCTGGTCGGGGTGATCTTCAGCGGCCTGCTGCGCCACAGCAGCCTGGTGGGCCTGGTCAACCAGAGCAACCTGTTCATCCTGATCTTCCTCCTCAGCTCGGCGGCCTCGTTGTGCGTCGGCTGGCTGGTGTCGCAACGCCTGACTCGCCCGCTGCGGGGCCTGTCCACCGGGGTACGGGCCGTGATTGCCGGCGACTATCGGCAGCGGGTTCCAGTCATCGGTGGCGACGAACTGGCCGAACTGAGCAGTACTTTCAACCACATGACCGAGCGCCTGGGTGAACTGCAACACCTGGAGTCACAACTGCGTCGCCGCGACCGCCTGCACGCCCTGGGCGAGGTGGCCATGGGCCTGGCCCATGAGATTCGCAACCCGCTGGGCATCATCAAGACCGCCACCCAACTGCTGCACCGCCGGGTCGACCTGCCGGAGAACGACAAGCGTCACCTGGAGTACGTGATCAGCGAAGTCAGCCGGATCAACGACCTGATCACCGAGTTCCTCGATTTCGCCAAGCCCAGCACGCCGATTCGTGCAACCCAGCCGGCACGGGCCCTGGTGGAGGAGCTCCTGGGTTTCTGCGGCCCGGAACTGGCCACCCACAATATCGATGCCCGGATCGAGGACCAGGCCCCCGGGGCAACGATCCACGCCGATGCCCGGCAGCTCAAGCAGGCCTGCCTGAACCTGATCCTCAACGCCATCGACGCCATGCCCGAAGGCGGCCGCCTGACCCTGGGCATCGCCCAGGAGGATGATGAAACCGTCATCAGCGTCAGCGATACTGGCCAGGGCATCGAACCGGACATGCTGGAACGTATCTTCACCCCGTTCGTCACCACCAAGGCCTCGGGTACCGGCCTGGGCCTGGCCAAGGTCTTCTCTATCATGGAAAGCCATGACGGGCGTATCGAGTGCGTCAGCGAAAAGGATGCCGGAGCCACCTTCAGCCTGTACATTCCGGCCAACGGTGAAGAAGACGAGGACGACGAGGACAGCGATGACGCATAACCTGTTGGTGGTCGACGACGAACCCAAGCTCTGTGACCTCTTGTCCTCGGCCCTGGGCCAGAACGGCATCCAGGTATTCACCGCAAGCAACGGCCTGCATGCCCTCAAGGTGCTGGAACAGGAAGAGATCGACCTGGTGATCAGCGACTGGCGCATGCCCGGTATGGACGGCCCGCAGTTGCTGGGGGAGATCAAGCAGCGCTACCCGCAATTGCCGGTGATCGTGATGACCGCCTACAGCACGGTGAAGAATGCCGTGCAGTCCATGCGCAACGGCGCCTACGACTACATCGCCAAGCCCTTCGACATCGACGAGCTGGATATCACCGTCAGCAAGGCCCTGCAGTTTCGCGACATCCTCAAAGACAACCAGCGCATGCGCGCCGAGCTTGAAGAACACCAGCAGATCGACAGCCTGGTGGGCGATAGCCCAGCCTTCCGCCGGGTCCTGCAAGCGGTGGACTCGGTGCGCGAGAGCAACGCCACCATTCTCCTCACCGGCGAGAGCGGGACCGGCAAGGAGATGGTCGCCCGGGCCATCCACAAGCATGGCAATCGCGCCAACAAGCCCTTCGTCGCGGTCAATTGCGCCGCCATTCCAGAAGGCTTGCTGGAGAGCGAGATGTTCGGCCATCGCAAGGGCGCGTTCACCGGCGCCGTGGCCGACCGGGTCGGGCGTTTCCAGCAGGCCGACAAGGGCACGCTGTTTCTCGATGAAGTGGGCGACATGCCCCTGGCCCTGCAAGCCAAGATCCTGCGAGCCCTGCAAGAACGGGTGATCGAGCCGGTAGGCGATCCCCGGGAACGCAAGGTCGATGTGCGGGTGATTGCCGCCACCAACAAGAACCTGCTGGAGGCCGTGGCCAACAAGGAGTTTCGCGAGGACCTCTACTATCGCCTCAATGTGTTCCCCATCCCATTGCCGGCGCTGCGCGAGCGGGTCGAGGACATCGCCCTGCTGGCCAGGCACTTCGCCCACAGCCTGGGGGCCACCGCTGGCAAGCGTATCAACGGTTTCAGTCCCCAGGCCCTGCAAGCCATGGCCAGCTATGCCTGGCCAGGCAATATTCGTGAACTGCAAAACTGCGTGGAGCGCGCCACGATCGTTGCCACCGGCCACACCATCGAGGAAAGCGACCTGCCCGGCTACCTGTTCGATACACGTCCCCAGGACACCGAAGGCAGTGCCGCCATCAGCGTCGGCCCGCAAGTGCCCAGCGACCTGGATGCCGCCCTGGCGGAAGTGGAGAAAGCCTACATTCTCGCCGCCCTGCACCAGAGCAATGGCGTCCAGGCCGCAGCCGCCCAGATGATCGGCATTTCCGAGCGCAGCTTCTGGTATCGCCTAAAAAAGCTGGGCATCCAGGTGGACAAGATCGTTCGCTGAGGCGAACAGCGACAAGCTGCAAGCGAAAATCTATCCGCTTGAGGCTTGGCTCAGAGCATGCGACCCACTTCCAGCGGCTCGATCTGCGCCCAGTGCGAAGTATCTTCGCGATGGCTCTGCAGGTACGGCAGCACCGCCGCCAGCAACGGAGCCTTGAAGGCTTCCTGGAAACGATGGGCCAGCCCCGGGATCAGCTTCAACTGGCTCCCTTGGATATGCGCCGCCAAGTGCACTCCGTGCATCACCGGCAACAGTGGATCGGCGGTACCGTGGACCACCAGGGTCGGCACCCGCAGTTGCTTGAGCATGGCCACCCGGCTCGGCTCGGCAAGGATCGCCATGATCTGGCGCTTGACCCCCTCGGGGTTGAATGCCCGGTCATAGGCCAGCGCAGCCTGGTGCAGCAAGACCTGCCGGTCATCCCTCACCTTCGGGCTACCCAGGGCGGCCAAGAGATCGGCCTGCTGCTCCAGGGCCGCCTCCCGGTTGGGTGCATTGCGCCGCGACAGCAATTGCACCAGGGCGGCATTCGGCGCCGGCAGGCCCTCGGCACCGGAGCTGGTCATCACCAGGGTCAGGCTTTCGATCCGTTGCGGGGCCATCGCCGCCAAGTGCTGGGCAATCATCCCGCCCATGCTTGCCCCCAGCACATGGAACTGCTCCACGTGCAGGGCGTCCATCAGCCCCAGGGCATCCTCGGCCATGTTGGTCAGGGTATAGGGCGCAGCCACCGGCAGGCCGAGCTTGTAGCGCAGCACCTCGAGCGTCAGGTTGGCGCTGGCCGGTGCCTGGCGCCAGGTGGACAAGCCGACATCGCGATTGTCATAGCGAATCACCCGGAAACCCTGCTGGCACAGGGCGACGACCACCTCGTCCGGCCAATGGATCAACTGCCCACCCAGCCCCATGACCAAGAGCAACGCCGGATCGGAGGCACGACCGATGCTCTGGTAGGCCAGGCTTACCTGTGGCAGCTCGACCCGCTGGGTCGGTACATCGACATCGCAACGCGAGGCCGCAAAAGAAAACTGGCCGGGCAATAGCCCGGCCAGCAAGAAAATAATCGAGAGAAATCTTGCCCGCATGGAAAACACCGAAACGCAGAACCCCAGTAGAGCGCGAGTCTGATGAACTTCGATGATTCGCGCTGCCACAGTTGCGTGACAGTTTGATGAAGATTGCCCAGCGGTCATGCCCTCTCCGGTCCGTCAGCCGCCCATGAGGGAAAAATCCCCGGGCGAGGCCAGGCCCCTGGTCGACAGCTGTTCCTGCATGAGACAAACTCAACCTTTTGCCCCCGATCACAAAATTCATTCATGGAGTTCCTGATGCTCGAGATCCGTCACCTGAAGACCCTGCACGCCTTGCGCGAAGCCGACAGCCTGGTAGAAGCCGCCGAACGCCTGCACCTGACCCAATCCGCCCTCTCGCACCAGTTCAAGGAGCTGGAGGAACGCCTGGGCATGCCACTGTTCGTGCGCAAGACCAAGCCCGTGCGCTTTACCAGCGCCGGGCTGCGCCTGCTGCAACTGGCAGACGCCACCCTGCCACTGCTGCGGGGCGCCGAGCGCGACCTTTCGCGGCTGGCAGGCGGCACCGCCGGCCGCCTGCACATGGCGATCGAGTGCCATAGCTGCTTCCAGTGGCTGATGCCGACCATCGACCAGTTCCGCGACGCCTGGCCCGAGGTAGAGCTGGACCTGGCCTCAGGCTTTTCCTTTGCCCCATTGCCGGCCCTGGCCCGTGGCGACCTGGACCTGGTAGTGACGTCCGATCCCGTGGACCTGGCCGGCATCACCTATGTGCCGCTGTTCACCTACGAGGCCATGCTCGCGGTGGCCAACCAGCACGCACTGGCCAGCAAGCCCTACATAGTCCCGCAGGACCTGCAAAGTGAAACCCTGATCACCTACCCGGTGGAACGGGATCGCCTGGACATCTTCACCCGCTTCCTGGAACCGGCCGACATCGAACCGGCGCAGGTACGCACCTCGGAATTGACAGTGATGATGATGCAACTGGTGGCCAGCGGCCGAGGAGTGTGCGGCATGCCTCATTGGGCCTTGCATGAGTACAGCTCAAGAGGCTACGTGAAGGCCAAGCGACTGGGGGAAAAGGGCCTGTTCGCCACCCTGTATGCGGCGGTTCGCAGCGACATGCTGGACGCGCCCTACATGCGGGATTTCCTGCTGACCGCCAAGGACACCTCGTTCTCCACCCTCGATGGCGTCAGTGCCGTCCGTTGAGCCGACTTGGCTGGCGCCGAGGCCTCAGGACTCGAGCGACAGCTCGCGCCACATGTGGATCTTGTCGAAGTAGTCGTCCCCGACCCGAACAGCCTGGGGCTCAAGGCCGTATTGGACAAAGCCACAACGCTCGTACAAGGACAATGCAGCGTCATTGCCTGCGGTCACGGTCAGTTGTACCAGGCGCAGTCCTTCGTACTCCCCAGCCTCGGCCAGCAGGTCCTGGACCAATCGGTAGCCCAGGCCGCTATTGCGCTGTCCAGCGGTGACATACAGGCCAAAGAGGGTCGCCTTGTGCCTGGCCTTCTCGCGAAGTTCGAAGGCCAGGCCGACGATCCCCAGCAGCCGCCCTTCGCAGAACGCCCCCAGGAGCACGTCCAGCTCACCATCCAGGCGAGCGGCCCACCAGGCCAGGGGCAGCTTTTCCCGTTCGCGGACGCTGGAGGTGAACGCCTGCGGATGGCGCTCATAGGCTTCGAGCATCAAGGCCCGGTATTGCTCGACATCATCAGGGGTCAGGCGTTGGATCTGCATGTTCAATCGAGGGTCTTTTGTCCGGTAATGAATGAGGCGGACTTTATCTTGCCATCCTGCACTTCATAGATGGCTACGGTTTCCAGGGTTCCGGTGCCATCGCTAAAGGTGCGGCTGATCAGCTCATGATCAATGACCACATTGCCCATCACCGAGCGCTGGAGCAGCCGGGCGTGCAGGTTGGGCTCCTGGAAGCGCAGTTGCGCCCGAGCCCGGATCTCTTCATGACCACGGGCCAGCAAGGTCGCCGGATGCTCGTATTGCCGGGCATCCCTGGCATAGGTCGCCAGCCAGGCCTCCAGGTCCTTGCGGTTATAGGCTTGCAGTTGCTCCTCGACCACGGTCTCGGGGCTGGAAAACTCTGTCATGGCACTACTCCAGTGTTCAGTTGGCACGACGTTGTTCGAACATCAAGCGCACCGCCAATCCTGCCAGCACGAAACCCATGAAATAACGCTGGGCCGACAACCAGGTCGGATTGCTGGCGAACCAGGAGGCGATACCGGCGGCGAACAGGGCGATCAGCAGGTTCACCGAGAAACTCACGCTGATCTGGGTCAGACCGAGGATGATGCTCTGGGTGAATACCGAACCGTATTCGGGATGGATGAACTGCGGGAAGATCGACAGGTAGAACACGGCGATCTTGGGATTCAGGGCACTGGTCAGAAAGCCCATGGTCATCAGCTTGCGCGGCGAATCGGCCGGCAGTTGCTGGGCCTCGAAGGGCGACCGGGCACCGGGCTTGAGCGCCTGCCAGGCCAGCCATAGCAAGTACAGGGCACCTGCCCACTTGAGGACTTCATAAGCCATGGGCACCGCCATGAACACGGCCGTGAGCCCCAGGGAAGCGGCCATCAGGTGGACGAAGAACCCAGCCACCACCCCCAGCAACGATGTAACCCCGGCCTTGCGGCCCTGGCAGATCGAACGGGAAATCAGGTAGATCATGTTCGGCCCTGGAGTCAGCACCATCAGCAGGGAGGCGGCGACGAAAATCAGGTAGTCGTGCAGTGGAATCATGGCAGTCCTTGGCTATGGGGCCTCAGGCTGGAGATGCCTGGGCCTGGCGATAGAACGGCAAGATCAGATCCCTTGTCAATGGGGCCAGGAACAAACCACCATCGCCGGCCGGATCGATCCAGCGCACCTCCTCGATCTCGGCTGCAGGGGTCACCGGGGTGTCGATATGGATCAGGAATACCTCGGCCTGCACCACGAACCCCGGCTCATTGGCCGCCGGTGCCGAGAATTGTTGCAGGTAGCGGGCCTGGGCCGGGTCGATACGCAAGCCCAGCTCCTCTTCCAACTCACGAGCCAGGGCATGAACCGGCTGCTCGCCAGCCTCGATCTTGCCACCAGGTTGCATGAAGGCCTGGGTACCGCGCTTGCGCACCAGCAGGGTGTGGCCGTCGGCGCCGATCAGCAGTGCCGCAGCGATGCGAATAAGGGAGGGAGCAGCAGAGGAAGATGCAGGCATGGGAATACGAAGACCTTGGAAACGAAGGCGCAAGGATCACATGAGTACCTGCCTGGCGCCATCCACCCATGGTCTTTCTACCTGGCTCAGGCGCTCACCCTTTCCTCTCGGGGCAGCTTGACGAATACGCTGTAGCGAGCGCCCTCCATGGTTTCAAAGGCAATCAGCTTGTCCACCAGGGGCAGGCTGAGCACCTTGCCAGCATTGAGCAACAGCATGCCGTTGTCGGCATTGAGGTTGCGCGCCAGGATCATTCCCGCTACCAGTTCCCGAGTACCCATGACCCGTACCGCAGGGTCTCCCAGAGTGACATCGCACAGATACACCGAGCACACCTGGATAAACCCCTCCACCAGGTCCGGGTCGTACAGCCGACCGGCGTACTTGCGAATGAACACCAGGGCCTCGTCGCTGTTCATCCGCCGTTCCAGGATCAGGCCGCACTGCAATTCGATGAAGTCCACCGCCAGCTTGAGCAGCCGCGCCCCCAGGGGAATCGCCGGGCCCTTGAGGTGATCGGGAAAGCCCGTGCCATCCCAGTGCTCCTGGTGATGCCGGATCAGCCGGGCGGCATCCTGCACCGGTTCCAGGGTCATCAGCAGCGACTCACTCTGCTGCGGGTAGGCCCGGTAGCGTTCGCGCTGGTGAGGGTGCAATTGGTCAGCCGGGGTAACCATCATGCTGTCACTCCAGCTCAACTTGCCGATGTTGTGCAGCGCAGCCGCCATGGCCAGGTCGCGCTGGAGCACATCCCCAAGTCCCTGGATCGTGCAGTAGGCACGCACCAGTTCGATGACCCGCCGGTTGGTCTGCTTGCCGACAGGCAAACGCTGGTTCACCAGGAGCGAAAACAGCTCGGCCCCCGTGGCATAGCTGTGCTTGAGCTCCTCATAGGCGAGGTCGAGCATGTCGGCGGTCTGCTGCAACTCGGCGGTACGCGCTGCAACGTGCTTTTCCAGTTGGGCGTTGAGGAGCTTGAGTTCGCTGTTTTGTTGACGGGCCAGGGCCTCCAGGCGTTGGCGTTCACGCTCGCAATGCTGGTGTTCCAATGCCTGGTGCACGGCCTGCAGCAGCTCCTGGTCATTCCAGGGCTTGTTCAGGTAGCGATAGATCTCTCCCTCGTTGATGGCCTTGGTAATCAGTTGCAGGTCAGGATCACCGGTCAATAGGATTCGCGTCGTGAGCGGATACTGTTGGTGGATCTGCGCCAGCAGGGTCGGCCCATCCATCTGCGGCAGGTGGGCGGAACTGATCACCAGGTCCACCTCGCAACTGGCCATGACGTGCAGGGCCTGGGCAGGGTCCCGGGCGAAATGCAGCCGGTAGGGATGAGGCTCGAGCAACTGCTGCAAGCGTTGCAGGATCTGCGCCTGGGCATCGACCAACAGAACCCCGGGCAGGAGTGAAGCAGTGACAACGTCCGGATCACCCATGGGCCACCTCGGTTCAACGTTGATGCACGCATCCTTCATTGCGTGTACTGGCAACAATGATTCTCGTTGCCTGATTCAAGCGTAGAAGAAATTCCACTTGTAATGATGGCCTTTTAATACCACTGATCGCCCCGTAAGCCATGATCGCACCATTGCCCGCGGCAACGGTGCGGCCAACGCCCTTACTTGGCACCCTTGGCGCTGGAACCAAAGGCAGAGAAGCGTTTGTTGAAGCCCGCGATACGACCTTCGGACTGGGTCTTGCGCTGCTGGCCGGTGTACACCGGGTGCGAAGCACTGGAAACGTCGAGGGCCACGTAGGGATAGGTCTGGCCATCGCTGTACTGCTGGGTGCGGTCGGTGTCGACGGTGGAACCGATGAGGAAATACACGTCCGCAGCAGTGTCGTGGAACAGCACAGTGCGATAGGTGGGGTGGATACCAGGTTTCATGGAGCCTCCAGGGCATTTGGCGAACGATTAAAGGTTATACAATAACATATCAATTCAGCCCAAACGAGAACCGATTGCAACAAGCCGTCCGCCGCGATAACCGCGCCAGGCCGCACCCTTGCCCTTGGATTCCGGTCGTCCGCCGTTCAACGGTTGCCCCGACCGGGAGATCGCCCGTAAGCTGGAAATCTCCGCCGAGACCGTGAAAGCCCATTAAAAAAACATATCTACGGCACGCAGGGCCTCAATCCCTGTCCGAGCTGTGCCCGATCTCTTTCCAGGCACCTGGTGCCCGGAAGGACCCGTGACGTGTTGCCGGCCCCGGCCATAACAATAAGAACCAGCGCTCCAACAACGATGAGTACCGACAAACGATCTTAATGAGTCCGAACCAAGGAACCCGTATGAGCCTGTCACTCCTGAGCCGCTACGCCTTCTTTGCCGCCTGCGTGATATTCACCCTCGCCAGCCTGCCTTTCGTCGAATACGACTGGGTCTGGCCCTTTACCCTGGTCACCGGCCTTTTGAGCCTGCTGGGGATCTTCGATCTGCTGCAAAGCCCCCATGCCGTTCGCCGCAACTACCCGATCCTGGGCAACATCCGCTACCTGGTCGAAGGCATCCGCCCGGAGATCCGCCAGTACCTGCTGGAGTCCGACAGCGACGCCCTGCCATTCTCCCGGGCCCAGCGTTCCCTGGTGTACTCCCGGGCCAAGAACCAAAGCGCTGACAAACCCTTCGGCACCCTGGTCGATGTCTACCAGTCGGGTTTCGAATTCATCGGCCACTCCATGCGTCCGGCCCCGCTGAGCGATCCCAACACCTTCCGGGTCACCGTCGGCGGCCCGCAGTGCACCCAGCCGTACTCGGCATCGGTTTTCAACATCTCGGCCATGAGCTTCGGCTCCCTGAGCGCCAATGCCATCCGCGCCCTGAACCAGGGTGCCAAGCTCGGCAATTTCGCCCATGACACCGGGGAAGGCAGCATCAGCCCCTACCATCGCGAACACGGTGGCGACCTGACCTGGGAACTGGGTAGCGGCTACTTCGGCTGCCGCACCAGCGATGGACGCTTCGATCCCGAGCGCTTTGCCGCCCAGGCCCAGGACCCACAAGTGCGGATGATCGAGATCAAGATGAGCCAGGGCGCCAAGCCGGGGCACGGCGGCATCCTGCCCAAGCACAAGGTGACCCAGGAGATTGCCCAGACCCGTGGTATCCGCATGGGCGAGGATTGCATCTCGCCCTCGAGCCACAGTGCCTTCTCCACCCCGATCGAAATGATGCATTTCATCCAGCAACTGCGTGAGCTGTCCGGTGGCAAGCCGGTGGGCTTCAAGTTCTGCCTTGGCCATCCCTGGGAGTTCATGGGCATCGCCAAGGCCATGCTGGAAACCGGCATTCTCCCGGACTTCATCGTGGTCGACGGCAAGGAAGGCGGTACCGGTGCAGCGCCGGTCGAGTTCACCGACCACATCGGCGCACCGATGCGCGAAGGCCTGCTGTTCGTGCACAACACCCTGGTGGGCCTGAACCTGCGGGACAAGATCAAGCTCGGTGCCAGTGGCAAGATCGTCAGCGCCTTCGATATCGCCAGCGTCCTGGCCATCGGCGCCGACTGGGCCAACTCGGCACGGGGTTTCATGTTCGCCATCGGCTGCATCCAGTCGCAAAGCTGCCACACCAATAAGTGCCCGACCGGCGTGGCCACCCAGGACAATCTGCGCCAGCGGGCACTGGTGGTCCCGGACAAGGCCCAGCGGGTATACAGCTTCCACCACAACACCCTCAAGGCCCTGGCGGAAATGCTCGCGGCCGCCGGCCTGCAACATCCTTCGCAGCTCGAAGCCAAGCACCTGGTGCGCCGCATGTCAGCCACCGAGATCAAGCTGTTCTCCCAACTGCATGTATTCCTCAAGCCCGGCGAACTGCTCACCGGCCAGGTCAGCGGCGAGTTCTACTCGCGCATGTGGCAACTGGCACGCGCCGACAGTTTCGAACCCAATACCCCAGCCGCGGCCTGAGACCCGCCGTCCAGGCTCCCCTGATGCCAAGGGAGCCTGGCCAACCCACAAGGAAGATCATCATGCTCAAGGTCATTGCCGAAGACTTCATCCTCCCCGAACACCTGGAGACCGTACGCCCGTGGTACGCCGAACTGGTGGAGAAGACCCGACAGGAACCGCTGTGCATCGCCTACGATCTGTTCGTCGACCAGAAGGACCCCGGGCATTTCATCTTCATCGAACTATGGCCCGACCAGGCCGCCCTCGATGCTCACTGCCGCAGCGAGCACTTCACCCGCCTGGTCCCGCAGATCAATGCATTCCAGGCACGCGAATGCCGCGTGCTGTTAATGGACTCGTTCTAGAAAACACCCTGCACGATGCTTGACCGGACCACCGAAAGCAGCCCCGACACGACCTACTTTTGGGAGATCCACCATGTCACTGCTGTCATTCGAGCTGCTGTCCCGTCAACTGCCCGAACCCTGGCAATCCAAGCAGGTTGGCCAGGTCGGCCCGGCACGCATCAAGGTGCTGCGCATGGACCGCCGCCCCTATGCCGAAGAAATCCACGACTACAACGAAGGCTTGCTGGTCACCGCTGGCTGCCTGCGCCTGGGCATCGAAGGAAACACCGTGGAGGTGCTGCCCGGGCAGATGTACCTGGTCCAGGCCGGCCAGGCCCACAGCGTGCTGCCCGGCAGCCATGGCACCCTGGTGATCATCGACGTCTAGGCTTCGCGCGTGCGGGCACATGACGCACCACTGCCCGCAGAGGACCCACTGGCCCCATTGGAATGGAGAAACCCATGTCTCGTCGCTTGCTTGCAATGCTCGCCTTGTTGATATCGCTCGACACCGCCATCGCTGCCGAGCGTTGGCAGACCCTGCCCCCGACCCCGGCTCCACTGGCCGAGGCCCGGTCCGACTACGCCCAGGTCAATGGCATACGCCTCTACTACAGCAAGATCGGCCATGGCTCGCCGGTGGTGCTGCTGCACGGCGGCCTGGGCAATGCCGACTACTGGGGCCATCAGGTCAAGGCCCTGGCCGCCCGGCACACGGTGATCAGCGTCGACAGCCGTGGTCATGGCCGCAGCACCCGCGATGCCCGCCCCTACGGCTACGACCTGATGGCCGACGATGTGATCGCCCTGCTCGATCAACTGAAAATCCCCCGGGCCGATTTCGTCGGCTGGAGCGATGGCGCGATCCTCGGCCTGGACCTGGCCATGCGCTACCCGCAACGGGTGGGCAAGGTCTTCGCCTACGCCGCCAACACTCGCACCTCCGGCGTCAAGGAAGGGGTGGAGAACAATCCGACCTTCGCCGCCTACATCGAGCGCGCCGGCAAGGAATACGCAAAACTGTCACCGACACCCGGGGAGTACCAGGCCTTCGTCGAGCAAATCAGCCACATGTGGGCCAGCCAACCCAACTGGAGCGACGCCGACCTTTCGAAGATCAAGGCACCGGTACTGATCGTCGACGGCGATCGCGACGAAGCCATCAAGCGCGAACACACCGAGTACATGGCGGCGGCCATTCCCGGGGCTGGGCTGCTGATCCTGCCCAATGTCAGTCACTTTGCCTTTCTCCAGGACCCGGGCTTCTTCAATGCTGCCCTCGAACATTTCCTCGACGAGAAATAACCCGAGGCCTGCCACGGACGCCCCCCTTAGCGGGGACGTCTTTGCCAGCGCACTTGCATTTATGCATATATAAATTGCACTGACGCATAATTCATCTAAGGTTGAGTGCAGACCCGACAGCGCCTGCCATCGAGGCTGGCCCGGCGCGATGCCTGGCATCCGGGTCCGGTACGCCGCCCGCTCACGTGCGGCGACGAATACCAGCCGGAGGCTGGTTTTCACTCACGGAGAATGAACATGCTAAGCACTACCCTGCCCCCTATCGGCAACCCACAGGTCATGCCCCGCTGCCTGGCCGGCACCCTGCTCGATCCGGAACTGGACGAAATCACGCAAGAGGCCGAAGCCGCGCCCCTGGCCGGCGCCCGCCTGAACTTCAGCATCCAGCAACAGACCCAGACCAACTGGTGCTGGGCCGCCCTGTCGGCCTCGGTCGGCAATTACTACAACACCGGCTCCTGGACCCAATGCGGCGTGGCCAACGCCGAGCTGGGCCGCAGCACCTGCTGCAGCCAGCCCGGACCGTGCAACGTCTATGGCTACCTGGACTCGGCCCTGCGTACCACCGGCAGCTATGGCGGCATGCGTGAAGACCGCATGCAGATGGCCGCCATCGAGAACCAGATCGGCATGGGCCGCCCCGTCGGCCTGCGTTGTGCCTGGTACGGCGGTGGCGCGCACTTCCTGACGATCTATGGCACCGATGGTGGTTATGTCCTGGTGGCCGACTCGATCTTCGGCTACTCGACCCGCGCCCTGAACAGCTTCCCCGGCACCTACAACGGCGGCGGCAACTGGACCCACACCTACTTCACCCGGAAAAACTACTGAGGAGGCAGCATGCAACTGACTTATCCCAAGGCGCCCGCCGGTGGCGTCCAGCAACTGCGTCCGGTCCTGCAATCGGCCCTGCAGACCCAGGGCTTCGGTATCAATCGTGCCTTCGCCAATGCCGGCCCGGGCACCTTGAACCTGTCCCAGGCCTTTCGTAGTTATACCCTGAGCCTGGAAGACCTGGCCAACGGCCAGGACCTGGCCCAGGCCACGCCGGGCGATTGGCATTACCTGGTGTTCGCCGGTGGCGTTTCGATCGCCGACGCCCAACTGACCGAAACCACCGGCCAGCTGGAGTTCTGTGCACTGAACCACGGTGCCCTGGCGGCCTCGACCATCAGCGCCCTGAACCTGGCCGATCAAGCCCCACAGCTGCAAGGCAAGTCCTATGAACTGCGCTTGCTGTTCGTCCCGGCCTTGCAAGCAACGCTGATCTGGCTGCACGGCGACGCCGAGGAAGTGCTGATTCCCATCGAACCCACGCCCACCCACCTGGCGCCCCGGCAGCTCTACAGCGAGGCCACGCTGTTCGGCCTGCTGGTACCGGCCGCCAAGCAAGCCAAGGCGGTGTTCGATGCCGACACCAGCGGCACCCTGGGCGGTTGAGCCCGGCCAAAAAAAATCCGGCGCCCCTCACGGGACGCCGGATTTTTCATTGCTTGGCCATCAGGCCAGGCTGCTCACGTAGGGAGCAGCCCCGAGCCGCTACTCAGGAAGCCGAACGGGCCTGCTGCTGGGTGTTGGTCGGATGCAGGTTGAGCATGTAGAACAATGCGGTCAACAGGACCAGGAACGCTGGGCCGACATACAGCGCCACACGGGTATCCGGGAAGTAGGCCATCAGCCCCACCACCAGTACCAGGAACGCCAGCGCCAGGTACGAGCTGATCGGGTACAGCCACATCCGGTACTTCAAGCCGGCGCGCTCGGCTGGAGTCAGGCCTTTGCGGAACTTGAGCTGGGCCAGGAGGATCATCACCCAGGTCCAGATCGCGCCGAAGGTGGCGATGGAGGTCACCCAGACGAACACCTTCTCCGGCACCAGGTAGTTGAGCAGCACGCCCAGCAGCAAGGCGAAGATCGACAGCAGCAAGGCGCGACGCGGCACGCCGCTTTCCGAGGTCTTGGCGAAGCTGGCCGGCGCCTGGCCGTTCTGCGCCAGGCTGTAGAGCATGCGGCCGGTACTGAAGATACCGCCGTTGCAGGACGACAAGGCCGCAGTGATCACTACGAAGTTGATGATGCCGGCGGCGGTCTTGATCCCCAGGCGCTCGAAAGTCATCACGAAGGGACTGCCCTGGGTGCCGATTTCGTTCCATGGGTAGATCGACAGGATCACGAACAGCGCGCCCACGTAGAACAGCAGGATGCGCCAGAACACCGAGCCGATGGCGTTGGGAATGGTCTTTTGCGGGTTGCGTGCTTCACCGGCGGTCAGGCCGATCATCTCTACGCCCAGGTAGGCGAACATCACCATTTGCAGGGACATCAACACACCAGTCACGCCGTTGGGCATGAAGCCGCCGTGGGTCCACAGGTTGGAGATCCCCAGGGCCACGCCATCGTTGCCGAAGCCGAAGGCGATGATGCCGACACCGCCAATGACCATGGCGATGATGGTGACGATCTTGATCAGGGCGAACCAGAACTCGAACTCACCGAAGGCCTTGACCGCGATCAGGTTGATCGAGCCCATGCTCACCAGGGCCGCCAGGGCCCAGATCCAGCGCGGCACATCGGGGAACCAGATGCCCATGTACACCGCCACGGCGGTGATTTCCGCGACACAGGTCACCAGCCACAGGAACCAGTAGTTCCAGCCGGTGAGGAAGCCTGCCAGCGGCCCCAGGTAGTCTTGTGCATAGCGGCTGAAAGAGCCGGCGACCGGGTTGTGCACTGCCATCTCGCCGAGGGCGCGCATGATCACCAGGATCGCCAGGCCGCCGATGATGTAGGACAGCATGATGGCCGGACCGGCCATTTGGATGGCCTTGGCCGAGCCGAGGAACAGGCCGACGCCGATACAGGCGCCCAGGGCCATCAAGCGAATATGCCGTTCGCCGAGTTCGCGTTTCAGCGGGCCGCCCTGAGCGGTTTCGCCGTGGGGCAGTTGGTTGCCAACTGGCATAGAGATACAACCTCATTTTGTTATTGGATATGAACCACCGAGTCTTCCAGGCAAAGGCGGGTAACCCTAGCCTGCTTGACCGGACCGCCCTTGTGGGACGGCGCGTCTGTAGGACAAGACCTGCCAGATCAGCGGGGTGCGCAGTATAAAAAGCTCCTGACAGGGCTTTTCACTCTATAAATAGCTAAATTCAGAGAGAAATCTCGGCAATATCCGGTTTCACGGAGAAGCATTCCCTGCTTTTTGCCTGCAGACCTCACTCGGAAAGGGTCGCGAGTATTGCACAGCCCCGGGGTGTCGTCATGCCCCTACCTAGGGCGTATTTACCTTGGTAAAGGCTCTATTCCTGCACTTTCCGGTTTTTTCACCGCACACTCTCCTTACCTGCCACCACGCCGCGAATAGCCTGACGATCAACGCTTGATCGCACCAACAGCAGGCTCTCGCCGCGGCGCTGGCTAAACACCTGTTTCGACAATTTCCTCACCGTTGGCCACCACCGACTAAGCTTCAGACAAGTCCGATCAATCTGCGTGGATGGATCAATCGACTATGGGCGCTTTGTGGCACACCGATTCGCGTAACACCGCAGTGCCAAGCCACAGCGACGCCGAAGCGCCTTTGCCCAAACGCCCCAGACCCCGCCGCTATCTCTGGCGCCTGTTCTGGCTGTTGTTGCTGATCACCCTGATTGCCCTGGGAGTGGCCGCCTCCCGGGAAATGCGCACCTCAAAGCTTCAGGCCCGGGAGTTCAGCAGTCTGGCCAATGACCTGAGCTACTCCTTGCAGCCAGGCCCCAGCGACGCGGTGTTCTATCCCGGCAGCGGCCCCTTCGACCGTCGCTTGGGCTATAGCGCCCTGGGCGAGTTCCTGCCGCGCCTGCTCAAGCGCGGCTACCTGATCGAAGCCCAGACCCGGTTCTCCCCAGCCTTGATGGACTACAGCAAAAGCGGTTTTTTTGTGCCCTATGCCGAAAAAATCCAGGCCGGGTTGTCCATCACCGACTGCCGGGCCGCACCGTTGTACCAGTTCAAGTATCCGCAACAGCTGTATGCGAATTTCGCCAGCATCCCGCCGCTGGTGGTGCACAGCCTGCTGTTCATCGAGAACCGTGACCTGCTGGACCCGGGACTGGCCCAGGCCAACCCGGCGGTGGACTGGCCACGCTTCGCCAAGGCCGCCTGGTCCCAGGTGGCCCGGCTGCTGCACCTGCCGGGCCAGAGTGCCGGGGGCAGTACCCTGGCCACGCAGTTGGAAAAATACCGTCACTCTCCCGACGGCCTGACGGCATCTGGCGGCGAAAAGATCCGGCAGATGGTTTCGGCCAGTGTGCGCGCCTATCAGGACGGCCCGCAGACCCTGGAAGCCCGTAAACGCATCGTGCGCGATTACCTCAACAGCGTCCCGCTGTCAGCCGTTCCCGGTCACGGCGAGGTCCATGGCATGGCCGAAGGGCTGCGGGTCTGGTACGGCGCCGACTTCAACCAGGTCAACCAGGCCCTGGCCGGCACGGCAACGGATGCCCACAGCCTGGCCCAGCGAGGCCTGGCCCTGCGCGAGGTGCTGTCGCTGATGATTGCCCAGCGCCGCCCCTCCCATTACCTGGCCAAGGGCCGCACAGAGTTGGCGGACTTGACCGACAGCCACATCCGCCTGCTGGCGCAGAACAATGTCATCGACCCGGCGCTGAGCAGCGCCGCCCTGGCCAGCAAGGTGACCTATCGGGATTGGCAGCAACAGCCGACGATCCAGCCGATCGAGACCAACAAGGGCATCAGCGTGGCCCGCAGCCGCCTGGCGGCCCTGCTCAACCGGCCGCTGTACGACCTGGACCGCCTCGACCTCTCGGCCACCAGCACCTTGCAGAGCGACCTGCAGCGCCAGGCCACCGAATACCTCAAGCATCTGGCCGACCCGGCCTTCGCCGCGCAGGTGGGCCTGCTTGGCGAGCGCCTGCTCACCCCCACCAGCACCACGCAAGTGCGCTACAGCTTCACCCTGTTCGAACTCACCCCCGACGGCTCCCGAGTGCGGGTGCAGACCGACAGCACCGACCAGCCCTTCGACATCAACGAAGGCAGCAAGCTGGAGCTGGGCTCCACCGCCAAGCTGCGGGTGCTGACCACCTACCTGCAGATCATCGCCGAACTGCACGACAAGTACGCCGGACAGACCCCGGCGCAATTGAAGAAGGTCGCGGTGAACGACCAGGACCGCCTGAGCCGCTGGGCCCTGGATTACCTGGCGCAGAACAGCGACCAGAGCCTGCCGAAGATGCTCGACGCCGCCCTGGACCGCACCTACTCCGCCAGCCCCGGCGAGGCCTTCTTTACCGGTGGCGGCGTGCACCACTTCCACAACTTTCGCAACGAGGACAACGGCCGCAGCCCGAGCTTGCGCGATGCCTTGCGCGAATCCATCAACCTGCCGTTCATCCGCCTGATGCGCGATCTGGTGCGCTACAGCACCTATGGCGGCGACAGCGCCAGCGCCGAGTTGCTCAAGGACGATGACAACCCGCGGCGCCAGGAATACCTGGCGCGCTTCGCCGACCGCGAAGGCACCTCGTTCCTCCTGCGCTTCTGGAAGAAATATCGCAACAAGGACACCCAGTCGCGCCTGGAAACCTTCCTCGACGGTATGCATCCCACCGCGATCCGCCTGGCCGCCGTGCATCGCTACCTGCTGCCGGACGCCAGCCAGGACAGCTTCAACCGCTTCGTGCGGGCCCACATGAAGACCGCCAAGGTCAGCGAGAAACTCACCGACGAGCGCCTGGACAAGCTCTACGCCAGCTACGGACCGGGCGCCTACGACCTGCCGGACCAGGGCTACATCGCCAAGGTCCACCCGTTGGACCTGTGGCTGCTCGGTTACCTGATGCACAATCCCGACGCCAACTTCAGCCAGGTGGTCAAGGCCAGCGAGTTCGAACGCCAGGAGGTCTACAGCTGGTTGTTCAAGAGCCGTCACCGCAGCGCCCGGGACAGCCGCATCCGCACCATGCTGGAGATCGAGGCGTTCCTCGACATCCACCAGCGCTGGCAAGCCGTGGGGTACCCGTTCGACCACCTGGTGCCGTCCCTGGCCACCGCCATTGGCAGCTCCGGCGACCGGCCAGCGGCCCTGGCCGAGCTGGTGGGCACCATCCTCAATGACGGTGTGCGCCTGCCGACCCTGCGCATCGACAGCCTGCACTTCGCCGCCAACACGCCCTACGAAACCCGCCTGCTCAACGACCCGGACAAGGGCAAGCGGGTGATGCCTTCGCAGGTGGCCACGGCGCTGCGTGGAGCCCTGTCCCAGGTGGTGGATGCCGGCACCGCAAAGCGGGTATCCGGCAGCTTCAAGCTGGCCGACGGCACGCCCCTGGCCATGGGCGGCAAGACCGGCACCGGCGACAACCGCATCGAGGCCATCGGCGCCGGAGGCCGGGTGCTGAGCTCCAAATCCATCAACCGCACCGCGACCTTCGTGTTCTACATCGGCGATCACCACTTCGGCACTCTCACCGCCTATGTTCCCGGTGCCTCCGCCCAAGCCTTCAAGTTCACCTCGGCCTTGCCGGTGCAGGTGCTCAAGGGCATGGCGCCGATCCTCATGCCCTATCTGCAACCGGGTAGCGGCACCCAGTGCCAGGGCAGCCTGGCCCAACGCTGACGCCCCACACGGCGGCCAGCCCCGGGGCTGGCTGCGCGGCATTTCTCGCTCTCTTTGCCAATCAGCAGCTGCGACGAACGGTGGCCCCGGGTCGTGCGGAACCCCTTGCGTCATTCTTAAGATATATCTTAAGTTATGTCTTAACCAAAACGGAGAGCACGAAAATGAGAGAGCACCACCCCCCCCATCATCACCGCGGACATGGCGACGGCCCCGAAGGCTTCGAGCGCCGCGGCGGCCGTGAGCGCGGTGGCCGTGGCCCACGGGTATTCGCCCCCGGCGACCTGAAGCTGCTGCTGTTGGCGTTGATCGCCGACGAGCCCTGCCATGGCTACGACCTGATCCGCCAGATCGAAACCATGTTCGATGGCGTCTACAGCCCGAGCCCGGGCGTGATCTACCCGACCCTGACCTTCCTGGAAGAAAGCGAAATGATCCAGGGCGATACCGAAGGCGGGAAAAAACGCTACAGCGCCACCGACACCGGTCGTCTGTTCCTCAAGGAGCAGGCCGTTGCCCTGGATGGCGTGCGCATGCGCATCGAAGTCAGCAAGCGCTCGCTGCGCGGGCATGATCGCCCGGCAGAAATCCACGAGGCGGTGCACAACCTGCGCCATGCCCTGCAAATGCATAACGGTCGCTGGAGCCCCGAGGAAATCCTGCGGGTCCGCGATCTGCTGAACAACACTGCCAAGGCCATTGTCGATGGTCCTGCAACCCCTTCCAGCCAGGAGAAAGCCGAATGACTGCCACTCCCGAATTGTCCATTCACCGGGTCATGCACGAGATCAAGCGCCGGCGTCTGCAGGTCCTGCGCGTGGTCGACGTGACCCCGCGCATGCGCCGGGTCACCCTGGGCGGCCCGGAACTGGCCGGGTTCCTCAGCCTGGGCAGCGACGACCATGTGAAGTTGCTGTTCCCGCAGAACGCCGAGCAGCAAGCCGCCCTGCAAACCCTGGTCGTGGGCCCGGGCAAGGACAGCGGACCGATGCCCGCCATGCGCGACTACACCCCGCGCCGCTACGACCCGCAGTTGGGTGAGCTGGACATCGACTTCGTCTTGCACGGCGACGGCCCTGCATCGACCTGGGCCGAACAGGTCCAGCCCGGCCAGGAGTTGCACATCGCCGGGCCACGAGGCTCGATGGTGGTCCCGGATATCTTCGACAGCTACCTGCTGATCGGCGATGAAACCGCCCTGCCGGCCATCGCCCGGCGCCTGGAGGAGCTACCCGCCGGCCGCCGGGTCCTGGCGGTGATCGAAATCCAGGATCGTGCCGAACGCCAGGCGCTGCACAGCGCCGCCGAAGTGGAGGTGATCTGGGTCGAACGTGATAGCGGCCAACAGGATCTGCTCGGTTGCGTACGCGGGCTGCAAGTGCCAGAAGGCCGGCTCTATGCCTGGATCGCCACCGAGAGCAAAGTCTCGCGGCAACTGCGCCGGATTCTGCTCGATGAGCATCGGCTCGACGATGAATTCGTCAAGGCCGTCGGCTACTGGCGCCTGGATACCAGCGAAGAAGAGTAACCCTCACCCGCGACTTTGCGCCGACGCAGGTGCTTGCCACCTGCATCGGCGAATCATTGCTGGCCCGCGCAATGCCGGCGACCTAGCCAGCGGTCCAACCCCAGCAGCACCAGCGATACCAGGACGAACGTCGCCAGCAGGCCCAGGGCATTAAGCACCGCCCGGGGGTAACCCAGCCGATCCACGGCAATGAAGGGATAGGGATACAACCCAAGCAAGTGCCCACGCCATAACAGGTAGGCGAAGTACAAGGTCGGGTAGAGAGTCCACCAAGCCACATGGCGCACGCGCAACTGGCCCTTGGGTACGCAACACCACCAATAGGCCAGGAACAGCAGCGGCATCACATCGTGCAGCAATTCGTCCGCCAGCCATTGCCACCCCAGTGGATGCCACAGGTGCCGCAGCAACAGATTGTAGGCCAGGCCCACCAATACGATGCTGGCAGCTACCGCACCACTGACCCAGGGTTGGAGCATGAAGGCCTGCCCGCGGGAAACCCGCAGGTTCAGGGCGCAGGTCAGCACACTGGCCACCAGGGTATTGCTCAGCACGGTGAAGAAACTGAAGAAGTTCACCAGGCCGCCCAACAAGCTGGCTCCGGCGTCCCAGCGCAGCAGCAGGATCAGGTACAGCTGTACCGTCAGGCCAAACCAGCCAAGGAATGCCGCCACCGCGATCAGGCCACGCCGGCCGGGCGACTCCAGCTGCGATCCGGGCCTCATGCCGTACCTCAGAGCGGGCGCTTGGTGCGTTGCAACTTCACGTAGAGCCGTTCGACCTTTTCCCGGGCCCAAGGCGTCTTGCGCAGGAATGTCAGGCTCGACTTGATGCTCGGATCAGCCTTGAAGCAGCGGATATCGATGCGCTGCGCCAGCCCCGACCATTCGTAGTGCTCAACCAGGGCCTTGAGGATCTGTTCCAGGGTCACGCCATGCAGCGGGTCGGTGTGGGTAACGGTCATGCCAGGCCTTCGAGCGCAGAAAGAAAAGAAGCCGCGCACCTTAGCCGAGGGCCCGCGCCCACGCCAGTGCGCTGAATTAACTGTAGCCGCTGCCGAGGCGGTGCCAAGGTCCGCCCCCTTAGCGATCGACCCGCCCTCCCTTGCTCCAGCGGCCTCTGCACGCCCGGTCGCAGCCTGCGGCAGCGGCTACAGCGAGACTTCTGCCCCCCGCCCCAGGCCGGTTTTTGCAAGCCGATGAAAAGTTCCCGGCTTTTACAAATAAATGAGATGTTATATTGTATCAACACAAGACAATTCTCTCGCACACCGGGCCGACCCGTGCCCCGCCTGTTTTTCGACCCTATGCGCGCCGCGCAAAGCTTGCCAAGGAACGACCGATGTCCCTTTCAGCCCACCACCCTTCTCGCTCGCTACTGTGGCGCCTGTCGCCGCTGTCCGCTGCCTTGCTGATCGCCACCCAGGCCCACGCCGTGGAGCTGCCACAGCAGGTCATCACCGCCAATCCCCTGGGTAGCACCGAACTGGCCGCCCCCACCACGGTGGTCGAAGGCGACTCGCTGACCCTGGCGCAGAAGGGCAGCCTCGGCGAAACCCTGAACAACCAACCTGGTGTGTCTTCGTCCTACTTCGGCCCCGGCGCCAGCCGCCCGGTGATCCGCGGCCTGGACGGCGATCGCATCCGCATCCTGCGCAATGGCGTCGGTGCCCTGGACGCCTCGTCGCTGTCCTATGACCACGCCGTGCCTCTGGACCCGGTCAACGTCGAGCGCATCGAGATCGTCCGTGGCCCGGCAGCCCTGCTCTATGGCGGCAACGCCATCGGCGGGGTGATCAACAGCTTCGATAACCGCATCCCCACCGAAGCCATCGAGGGCATCCACGGTGCCGGCGAGTTGCGCTACGGCGGTGCCGACACCACCCGCAGCAGCGCCGGCAAGCTGGAAGCCGGCAACGGCACCTTCGCCCTGCACCTGGACGCCAACTCACGGCAGTTCAACGATCTGAAGATCCCGGGTTACGCCCGTAGCCGCCATGCTCCGGAAAGCGAAGACGGCACCGGCAAGAAAGGCCGCCTGGGCAACAGCGACGGCCGCCAGGACGGTGGTGCCATCGGTGGGTCCTACACCTGGGACGACGGCTACGCCGGCCTGTCCTACAGCAACTACGACTCCAACTACGGCTCCCCCGCCGAGCAGGACGTGCGCATCCGCATGAAGCAGGACCACTACGCCTTCGCTTCGGAACTGCGCAACCTGCAAGGCCCCTTCAGTTCGCTGAAGTTCAATACCGGCTATACCGACTACGAACACCGCGAGATCGAAGGCGGTGAAACCGGCACCACCTTCAAGAACAAGGGTTATGAAGCCCGGGTCGAGGCTCGGCACTTGCCCATCGGCCCGCTCGAAGGGGTGGTCGGGGCCCAGTTCAACCGCAACGAATTCTCGGCCCTGGGCGAGGAAGCCTTCGTCCCGAAAACCGATACCAACAGCGGCGCGCTGTTCATCCTCGAGGAACTGCAAGCCACGGACCGCCTGAAACTCAGCCTTGGTGGACGCCTGGAACACACGGTCGTGGACCCGGATGGCAAGGGCAACGAACGCTTCGCCCAGGCCGACAAATCCAGCAGCTTCACCGCCGGCAGCCTGTCCTCGGGCGCGGTCTACACCCTGACTCCGATCTGGTCCCTGGCCGCCACCCTGGGCTACACCGAGCGCGCGCCGACCTTCTACGAGCTGTATGCCAACGGCGCCCACGTCGCCACCGGCACCTACGAAGTGGGCAACGCCAAGCTGTCCAAGGAAAAGGCCGTCTCCAGCGACCTGGCCCTGCGTTTCGACAACGGCGTGCATAAAGGCAGCGTCGGGGTGTTCTACAGCCACTTCTCCAACTACATCGGCCTATTGGGCACGGGGCGTACCCTCAACGATGAAGGCGAAGAAGATCTGTCAGGTCATCCGGAATATACCTACAGCGGAGTACGAGCACGCTTCACCGGGATCGAAGCCCAGGATCGCTGGACCCTGGGGGAAAACGCTTACGGCAAGTTCGCCCTGGAGCTGTCCGGCGACTACACCCGGGCCAAGAACCTGGACAATGGCCAGGACCTGCCGCGCATCGCCCCCCTGCGCCTGAACAGCGGCCTGCTTTGGGAACTGGACCGCTGGCAGGCCCGGCTGGACGTGCAACACGCCGCCAGCCAAGGCCGGGTACCGGACAACGAGAGCGGCACCGATGGCTACACCACCCTGGGAGCCAGCGCCGGGTACCGCTTCGACATCGGCAGCAGCCAGTGGCTGGCCTTCGTCAAGGGCGAGAACCTGACCAACCAGACCGTGCGCTACGCCAGTTCGATCCTGCGGGATATCGCACCCGCGGCCGGGCGCAGTGTGGAAGTGGGCTTGCGCACTACCTTCTAAGTCCAGGCCAGCCAGCAACCTGCCCGCGGCTCAGCGATAACGCCGCGGGTCGGTGCCGATCAGGCTGGCCAGCTGGGTCAGGGCAAAGCGCAGTTCGTCGCGGGTGGTGGGCGACATCAACACCACCCGCACGTGACGGCAGTTGGCATCGCGCTCCACCTGGAACTGCGTGCCGCTCATCACCAGCACGCCATTGGCCCGGGCCAGGGTGGCGAATTCATCGGCGGTCCAGGGCTGCGGCAAGGTCAACCACAGGTGGTAGCTGTGGGGCTGGGTCCGGAACTCGAAACCGGCGAACACTTCCCGGGCAATCGCCTGGCGCGTCGCCGCCTCGCTGCGCTGGGTCTCTACCAGCTTGCGGTCCAGCCCCTCGACCAGCACATTACTGGCCAGTTGCGCGGTCAGCGGCGAGGGCATCCACACGCTGCTGCGGACCATCGCGCTCAAGCGCGACAGCAGCTTGGGCGGGCTGTACAAGTAGCCGACCCGCAGGGCCGGCATGATCGCCTTGGACAGGCTGGTGAGGTACACCGAACGCTCCGGCGCATAGGCCGAGAGCGGCTTGATCTGCGGATCGGTGGCGAGAAAACCGTAGATATCATCGTCGACCAGCAAAAAATCGAACTCTTCGGCCAGTGCCGCGATCTGGGCCCGGCGCCCCGGCGACATGATCGCCGTGGTGGGGTTCTGGCAACTGGCGACACACACCAGCAACGCCGGCTTCTCCCGCAGGCACTGCTCGCGCAGGGCTTCGGGCAGTATTCCCTCCTCATCCATGGCCACGCCCTGCAAGCGTCGCTCCAGGCCATGAGCTACCGAGAGGATGCCCGGGTATGCCAGGGACTCGCAGAGCACCAGGTCACCGGCATTGCTCAAGGCGCTGATGGCAACCATCAGCCCGTGCTGGGCGCCGGAGGTGATCACCACTTGCTGCCACTGGGCCTCGGGCAGCGAATGCCGCAGCCACTGCGCCCCGGCCTCGCGGTGGGCGGGATGGCCGCCGTCGGGAGCGTAGTCCAGGGCCCGGCCGAAATCGCTGCTGCGGGCCATGTCCACCAGGGCGCCGCGCAACCAGTACTCCAGGGTTTCGCTGTAGGGCTTGATCAGCGACAGGTCCAGGGCCTCGGACTGGCCCAGGGACAACGACGGCCCGGCTGCACCTTCCACCAGCGCCAACGGCGCGCGCCCCAGCACATAGGTGCCACGCCCCACCTCGCCCTGCACCAGGCCGCGGCGCTGGGCTTCGCCGTAGGCCCGATTGATGGTGCCGGGAGTAACGTTCAGGGTCACCGCCAGCTCGCGCAGGGTCGGCAGGCGCTCACCATCCTTGAGCAGGCCACTGCCGATATCGCGCTGCAGCGCATCGGCGATGGACAGGTAGACCGGCTGGTTGAAGTCGCTTAACTGGGGAACCCACATGGAGGCTGGTGACCATCGGCTGCATTGAAATGCGGCGCAGCATAGCACAGGGCCGCTGCCACCCGCATATCGACTCAATCGACAAATTGATTCAATAACCAGGCCCTATTCCTTCCAAATGAATTTTCATCAAAAGTATTTTCAATCAATAAAATCATTAATAAACAATTAGTTATAAGAAAAAACCTACAGCCAGCCTCTTCATCAAGACATTGATTGCATCAAGACAATTGAATCGATTCAATTTTCTGAAATACACTGAAACACGCTTATATCGATCGACTCAATCATCCACCACCCGCCAGTCGAGATGCCATGCACAACCTCAGCAAGGACCTGTCCCTCTCCGCCGTGGTCGCCGGCTTGATCGCCGTGATCATTTCCTACGCCGGCCCCCTGATCATCGTGTTCCAGGCCGCCCGCGAAGCCCATATGCCCGACGACCAGGTGTCCTCCTGGATCTGGGCCATATCCATCGGTAGCGGCCTGACCGGCCTGCTGCTCAGTTGGCGCCTGAAGGTGCCGGTGATCACCGCCTGGTCCACCCCCGGTGCCGCGCTGCTGGTCTCGATGCTACCGACGGTGTCGCTGCCCCAGGCCATTGGCGCCTACATCGTCGCCGCGCTGATCATCGCCGTGCTCGGCCTCAGCGGTGCCTTCGACAAGCTCATGGCGCGCCTGCCCAAGGCCATCGCCGCCGCGATGCTGGCGGGCATCCTGTTCCGCTTCGGCGCAGGCCTGTTCACCTCGCTCAGCCTGCAACCGGTACTGGTGCTGGCGATGCTCACCACCTATCTGCTGGGCAAACGCTGGTCGCCGCGCTACGCCATCCCCGCCGTGTTGCTGGTGGGCTGCTGCGTGGCCGCAGCCCTGGGCGAATTCAACCTGGGGGCCATCACCCTGGCCGTGGCCGAGCCGATCTTCATCGCCCCGCAGTGGGACTGGCAGGCCATCGTCAATATCGGCCTGCCCCTGGCCCTGGTCACCCTGACCGGACAGTACGTACCCGGCATGGCGGTCATGCGCAGCGCAGGCTACGCCACCCCGGCCCGCTCGATCGTGTCCTGGACCGCCATCACCTCGGCGCTGCTGGCCCCCTTCGGCGCCCACGGCATCAACCTGGCGGCTATCACCGCGGCGATTTGCACCGGCCGCGAAGCCCATGAAGAACCCAGCAAGCGCTACATCGCCGGGATCGCCTGCGGCTTGTTCTACCTGCTCATGGGCGTGTTCGGCGCCACCCTGGCCTCGGTCTTCGCCGCCCTGCCCAGGGAGCTGATCGCCGCCCTGGCCGGCCTCGCCCTGTTCGGCGCGATCAGCAGCGGCTTGAGCGGTGCCATGGCCGACGACCAGCAGCGTGAAGCAGCGCTGATCACTTTCCTGGTCACCGCCTCGGGCATGAGCTTCCTGGGCCTGGCCGCGGCCTTCTGGGGTTTGATTTTCGGCTTGGTCGCGTACTTCGTCCTGGGCCATACCCGACGCACGCCCGCCCTGGCGCAGGCGACCCCATCACGCTGAGGAGTAAAGCCCGAACGACTGTTACCGATTCCGAAACGGTTCATGTCGATAAAAGCGCTTTCTCTTGCCGAGAGGGCGCTTTATTCTTCGCACCCGAAGCTGAAACGCTTCATCTTTCCTTTTGAAAACAGCGGCCTGGCGCCTCGACCGACAGCGGTCCAGGTCTCGTGCCCTGCCCTTGTTTCGCCTATTCCTAGAAAAAGACCTTATCCGAATGCCTATGCCTCTTTCTCAGCGCGCAAAAGACAGCGCTGTCCTGACGCCAGTCGCCCTCCTCGGCGCCCTGGGTTTTGCCGCTTGCGCCCAAGCCACACCGGCCTTCGACAGCGACTCGCCCTGGATGCTCGGCGACTGGAACGGCAGCCGCAAGGAACTGGCCGATAAGGGCTACGACTTCAAGATCGACTACGTCGGCGAGATGGGCGCCAACCTGCGCGGCGGTTATGACCACGATCGCACCGCACGCTACAGCGACCAGTTCGCCTTCGGCAGCCACCTGGACCTGCAAAAGATCCTTGGCTGGCACGATGCCGAGTTCCAGCTGACCGTGACCAAGCGCAACGGCGACAACATCAGCAACGACCGGATCAACGACCCGCGGGTCGGCGGCTTCACCTCGGCCCAGGAAGTCTGGGGTCGCGGCCAGACCTGGCGCCTGACCCAGATGTGGTACCAGCAGAAGTTCTTCGACCAGAAGCTGGACATCAAGGCCGGTCGCTTCGGCCAGGGCGAAGACTTCAACAGCTTCCCCTGCGACTTCCAGAACCTGGCGTTCTGCGGCTCGCAAGTGGGCAACTGGGCTGGCAGCGTCTGGTACAACTGGCCAGTCAGCCAGTGGGCCCTGCGCATCAAGTACCACCTGACCCCCGAGCTCTATGCCCAGGTTGGCGCCTACGAGCAGAACCCTTCGAACCTGGACCGCGACAACGGCTTCAAGCTCAGCGGCAGCGGCACCCAGGGCACCCTGCTGCCGGTGGAGCTGGTCTGGACTCCACGGCTCAATGGCCTGCCCGGGGAGTACCGCGCCGGCTATTACTACAGCAGC
Organism: Pseudomonas sp. BIOMIG1BAC; assembly: GCF_001705995.2. Lineage (NCBI taxonomy): Bacteria > Pseudomonadati > Pseudomonadota > Gammaproteobacteria > Pseudomonadales > Pseudomonadaceae > Pseudomonas > Pseudomonas sp. BIOMIG1BAC. The sequence goes on from NZ_CP049045.1 coordinate 6,325,890, forward strand.
GCCAAGGCCACCGACGTCTATAAAGACCGCAATGGCCAGCCCGCCGCGCTGACCGGTGAGGCCTACCGCAGCAGTTCGAGCAAGCATGGCCTGTGGCTGGGCGTGCAACAGCAGGTCACCAGCCTGGCCAGCGACCAGTCCCGGGGCCTGAGCCTGTTCGCCAACGTCACCGCCCATGACAAGAAGACCAACGCCATCGACAACTACGTCCAGGCGGGGCTGGTCTACAAGGGGCCATTCGATGCCCGGGCCAAGGACGATATCGGCTTCGCCCTGGCTCGGGTCCACGTCAACCCGGCCTACCGCAAGAACGCCCAGGCCAGCAACCAGGCCCGCGCGCTGTACGACTACGACACCCCAGGCTACCTGCCGCCCCAGGACACCGAGTACAGCGCCGAGCTGTACTACGGCGTACACCTGGCCAACTGGCTGACGGTACGTCCCAACCTGCAGTACATCCGCCATCCAGGAGGCGTGAGCCAAGTGGATGATGCATTGATTGGCGGCATCAAGATCCAGAGTTCGTTCTGAGGCCCGCCGGCAAAAAAAAGCCTTCGGCAAACACTTTCCAGCTGAACCAAGCCCGCGCCTGAACGTCATCTACAGTGAACATGCGCGGGTACATTCTTAACGTCACGGAGAACCACACTATGAGCACAGAGGGCGCTTCGAGCCCGAGCCGCTTGCCACCAAGGCTGCTCGGGATCTTGCTGCTGCTAATGGGCCTGGCCTTACTGGCCGGGGGGATCAAGCTGAGCATGCTCGGCGGCTCGCTGTACTACGTCCTGGCCGGTATCGGCCTGACGCTGACCGGCCTGCTGTTGCTGGCCGGAAAACGCGCGGCACTGGGCCTGTACGCTCTGGTGCTGTTCGCCAGTACCATCTGGTCGCTGTGGGAAATCGGCCTGGACTGGTGGCAACTGGTACCGCGCCTGTCGTTGTGGTTCGCCCTGGGCGTGGTCCTGCTGCTGCCCTGGTTCCGTCGCCCACTGCTGCGCGATGGCCCGGCACCGATGGGCACTGCGGCCCTGAGCGTGGCCGTGGTCCTGGCTGGTGGCGCCGCCATCGGCAGCCAGTTCACCAACCCGGGGGAAATCTCCGGCGACCTGGGCCGCGACAGCGCGGACATGGCCAGCACCGCACCGGCCATACCGGATGGCGACTGGCAGGCCTACGGCCGTACCGAATTCGGTGATCGTTACTCGCCGCTCAAGCAGATCACTCCGGCCAACATCGGCAAGCTGCAGGAAGCCTGGCGCATCCGCACCGGCGACATGCCGACCGCCAAGGACCCGGTGGAGATCACCAACCAGAACACCCCGCTGAAGGTCAACGGCAAGCTCTATGCCTGCACCGCCCACAGCAAGGTGCTGGCACTGGACCCGGATACCGGCAAGGAAATCTGGCGCTTCGACCCACAGATCCAAGGCCCCAATGGTGACGACTTCCGTGGCTGGGCCCACATGACCTGCCGTGGCGTGTCGTACTACGACGAAGCCAACTACCAGAACTCCGACGCCATCAGCCGTCCGGCGACCCTGTCCCCTGCCGGCCAGGCCATCGCCACCAGCTGCCCACGCCGCCTGTTCCTGCCGACCGCCGATGCGCGCCTGATCGCCATCAACGCCGACACCGGCAAGGTCTGCGAAGACTTCGGCAACAAGGGTGCCGTGGACCTCAAGGCCGGTATCGGCTCGTTCACTCCCGGTGGCTACTACTCCACCTCGCCGGCGGCCATTACCCGCAACCTGGTGATCATCGGCGGTCACGTGACCGATAACGAATCGACCAACGAGCCGTCCGGGGTGATCCGCGCCTTCGACGTGCATGACGGCCACCTGGTCTGGAACTGGGACTCGGGCAACCCCGACGAAACCACGCCGCTGCCTGAAGGCAAGACCTACACCCGCAACTCGCCGAACATGTGGTCCCTGGCCAGCGTCGACGAGAAACTGGGCCTGGTCTACCTGCCACTGGGCAACCAGATGCCCGACCAATGGGGCGGCAACCGCACCGCAGGTGCCGAGAAATTCAGCGCCGGCACCGTGGCCCTGGATATCGACACCGGCAAGCTGCGCTGGAACTACCAGTTCACCCACCACGACCTGTGGGACATGGACGTAGGCAGCCAGCCAACCCTGCTGGACATGAAGACTGCGGATGGCATCAAGCCGGCGCTGATCCAACCGACCAAGCAAGGCAGCCTGTATGTGCTGGACCGTCGCGACGGTACCCCGATCGTGCCGATCCGCGAGATCCCAGCCCCGACCGGAGCCGTGGAAGGCGACCACACCGCACCGACCCAGGCCCGTTCGGACCTGAACCTGCTGAACCCGCCTCTGGACGAAAAAGCCATGTGGGGCGCCACTCCATTCGACCAGATGCTGTGCCGCATCCAGTTCAAGGAGCTGCGCTACGACGGCCAGTACACCCCACCATCGGTGCAGGGCAGCCTGATCTATCCGGGTAACGTCGGCGTGTTCAACTGGGGCAGCGTATCGCTGGATCCGGTACGCCAGCTGCTGTTCACCAGCCCGAACTACATGGCCTTCGTGTCCAAGCTGGTACCGCGCGCCGAAGTGGCCGCCGACAGCAAGCGCGAAAGCGAGACCTCGGGCGTGCAACCCAACACCGGCGCTCCCTATGCGGTGATCATGCATCCGTTCATGTCGCCGCTCGGCGTGCCCTGCCAGGCGCCGGCCTGGGGCTACGTCGCCGGTATCGACCTGACCACCAACAAGGTGGTGTGGAAGCACAAGAACGGCACCAGCCGTGACAGCTCGCCGATCCCGATCGGCCTGCCGATGGGCGTGCCGAGCATGGGCGGCTCCATGGTCACCGCCGGTGGCGTGGGCTTCCTCAGCGGTACCCTGGACCAGTACATCCGCGGTTATGACGTGAAGAACGGCAAGGAACTGTGGAAATCCCGCCTGCCGGCCGGCGGCCAAGCCACGCCGATGAGCTACACCGGCCAGGACGGCAAGCAGTACGTGCTGGTGGTCGTGGGTGGCCACGGCTCTCTGGGCACCAAGATGGGCGACTACATCATTGCCTACAAACTGTCGGAATAAGCCCTGACAGTAACTGAAAAGGCGGCTACCTACGGGTAGCCGCCTTTTTTGTGCCCGCCCTCACATGCCTTCGTGTAACGGCTGCCGCAGAGTCAGATCTGCTTCGTGTTGCCGCTGCCGCGGCTGCGTAGGGCCGCAGACCCAGGAAGCCCCTACGGGCCTTGGCGCAGCCTCGCAGGCTCGGCAGCGGCTACAGCCATGGGTTTTGAAAAGTCCTACAGCTCACAGAGAACAGCATCACCTTGTTCCCTGCGGCCGCCTGCCTTTAAGGTCGGCAGAATCACCGGGCAGGCCCCAGGCAATGGACGACGACACCGCACACTCCCCAAGGCGCTTCATGCCCCTCACTGGCAACGACTACGACATCCCCGCCCTGCTGGTGGATACCCAGGCCCCGCTGGATGCCCTGCACGAAGCGGCCATCCACCGTATCCGTGCCGCGACCCAACTGCTGGAAAGCATTGCCAGCCAGGACCATCTCGGTGGCAATCCGCAATTACTCCAGGACTTCGCCCAACTGTGCGTCATTCCCTTGCGTGATGGCTGCGACCTGCTGGATGTGCTGGGCCGCCGCCTGCAGGAACAACTGGCCGAATGACCCTACCAACTCGGGTAATTGCAAAGGGACATTAGCCCATCTGTGCTAATCGACCCTCCCCGACCCCGGCGCTATAGTTGCGGCCAACCACCTCGTTCCCACCAACACTGCCATCCTGCGGTGCGGGGGACGGCTGCGCCGTGGAAAGAAACTACAACACCAAGGAAGCGTCATCATGAAACTCCATTCCAACATCCGCTCCATCACCCTGCTCAGCGGACTGGTGCTGGCCCTCGCCGGTTGCGCCGTTGCCAAGCCCAGCAACGACGACCTGAGAAACCGTGCCCAACTCACCATTGGCAAGAACGTGACCAGCGTCTCGAACGTGCGCAACGACAATACCCAGACCTACTTCACCGCCAACACCAGCGCCGGTGGCTACAACTGCGTGCTGCCCTCCGGCGGCATGATTGCCTTTGCCAGCATGGGTGGCCTGGTTTCGATGCCCGCCGAGTGCAACAAGGAATAAAGCGGCCACCCCGGAAACTCGCGACGAGCCACCGCACCTGCCCGGCGCAGGGCGGGGCTGCGCGAACGCGCTACTTCCCTGCACACAAAGGTCCCGCCGTCATGGCATCTCGCCTATTCATGGTCTCCGGTACGGTGCTGCTCGCCTGTGCCTTGAGCGCCTGCGCCCCGCGCCAGGGACGAACCCTGGACGAATACCCGCTGGTGAAGGTCCCCAGCGTGCAATACCCCGACGTCCCCTTCGACACCCAGGCCGCACGTGCGGCCCTGCAACCGGGCACGGCAACCCTCACCGGCAAGTTCTGCATCGTCGGCAACGATGGCATCGAGAGCAGCCGCAACGTCGAGATCTATCTCTATCCGGCCACCCCGCACTTGCAGGCCTGGCACAAGTTGCGCTCATCCCAGCCCGAAGGCGCACCGGTGAGCATGCTCCCCGAGGCCGTGGCCGTGCACCGGGTAACCCGGACCAACGACGACGGCATCTTCCAGTTCACCGGCCTGCAACCGGGCCGATACTTCGTCCAGGGTCAGGACATGGTGTACGGCACCAGCCGCTGGAACGAGTACGTGGGCACCGGCCAGAGCAACACCAACTACGGGCCGGTGACCACCCACTACTACACCGAGCGCAGCTCGATCTCTTCGTACTCGGGCATGCTGGATGACTTCGTCGAACTCGCCAGCGGCGACAACAAGAAGCTGACCATGACCAACTACCCCCTGCTCATCCCGTGCCGGACCTGGTAGCGTCCGCTACGCCCCAACTTGGTGAACCAGCGCTACTGGCGTCTCGCGCAAGGCACGCAAGGTAGCCCGCAACTCCACCGGCCGCACTGGCTTGGACAGGATGGCGATGTTGCGATCATGCAGCGCGGCATGGATCTTCTCGATATCGTGGCCGGTGATGATCAGCGCCGGCACTTCCCAGCCCCGCTGCTGGCGGATGTTGTCGATGCACTCAATGCCCGAGAGCCGGGTGCCCAGGTCATAGTCGGCGACGATGATGTCGCAATCGGTCACCAGGTCCTCGGCCGACGCCTCGGCCTGGACCACACACCCCCAACGCTCCAATAGCGCCGAGGTCGCCAGCAGCACGTTGCGGTCATCTTCCACCAGGCAAACCCGCAACCCGCTCAGCAGGCCGTTCTGCAGCGCCTCGTCATGGCGGCGCAATTGCTGCGGCGCGGCCGGTTGCAGGCCCGACAGGGTCACGCTGGTGCCGTGGTCAACCCGCGAGCGCAAGCGTACCTCCAGGTCCACCAGTTGCCCCAGGCGCTTGACGATGGACAACCCCAGGCCCACGCCCTCGACATCCTTGTCGCGCAATTGGCGGACCCGGTAGAACTCTTCGAAGATCCGCGGCAGGTGCTCTTCGGCGATACCGCGCCCACGGTCATGGATCTCGATGGCCAGGCCCTGGCCGCAGCGGCGCACGCCAATCAGCACGGGCCCCTGCGGTGCGTACTTGAAGCAATTGGACAAGACGTTCTGCACCATGGTGGCCAGCAGCCCTGGGTCGATGCGTACCCAATGGTTGCAGGGCCGAAGCCGCAGCTCGACCCCGGCCCAGCGCGCCGCTTCGGCGTTCTGGCGTACCAGGTCGCGCAGTAACTGCCCCAGGTGCACGGTTTCGTACTTGGGCTGCACGCGCCCGTTGTCCAGGGTGTAGAGGTCGAGGATCGAGCGGAACAACTGCGACACGTTGAGCAGCGAACGGTCGATGTTGTCCACCAGCCGCCGCTCCTCCTGGCCCAGGTCGGCCTCGCGCAGGCAGGCGGTGAACAGGCCGATGGAGTGGATCGGCTGGCGCAGGTCATGGCTGGCCTGGGCCAAAAAACGCGATTTTTCCAGGTTGGCGGCAATGGCTCGCTCGGAGGCCAGCCGGGTGCGCTTGAGCAGGATATGGGCATAGACCGGGATCACCGTACTGGTGACCATCAGCATCAGCACCATGTAGGGCTGGCTTTGCCAGTACGGGGTCAGCAGGTAGACCATGAACAGCGCGAACAACGCCAGTACCGTGGCGATGGCCAGGTAGCGCGAGCCGAAACGCATGCCGTTGCCCAGGTTGACCCAGACCATCACCGCATAGATGGGCAGCGCGCCCTCGCCGCCCATCACCAGGCCGAAGCAGGTGCCGGTGTAGTCATAGACCATCCCAAAAACCCGCCGGATCGGGTAATGGCCGGGCCAGCGGGCAATGGCCAGGCGCAGGCCGATGGAAACCAGGGTGAAGACGATGATGTAGATGATCACCGGCAAGTAGATGTAGAAATCCTGCCCCGGCAGGCAACTGGTCACGGTGACATAGACCAGCGCGCAACTGGCCACGATGATGCGTAGCGTGGCCTGGTCGAGTTCGCTGTCCTTCTCTGCTTTCATCCAATCACCTCCTTGTGCAATCCGCCGGTTTGCGTGGTCCTACCTGAAGACATGGGGTACCGGACACGACCAGTGGGCAGGTACAGTGCCGGACCGCCAAGGTAGCATGCCCCCAGGACTGTAGGTTTCAAGGAGTTTCAAGACATGACATGCCGGATCATCGTCGCTGACGACCACCCCCTGTTCCGCGAGGGGATGCGCAGTACCATCCAGCGCCTGCTACCCGAGGCCGTGCTCGAAGAAGCCGGTGACCTGGCAGCGGTACTCGCCCTCGCCCAGACCGGCGAGGAACCGGATTCATTGATCCTCGACCTGCGTTTTCCCGGGCTGACCTCGATCGGCATGATCACCGATTTGCGCCTGCAACTGCCCCGGACCTCGATCATCGTGGTGTCGATGATCGACAATCAGGACCTGATCAGCGAAGTGATGGCCGCGGGAGCCGACGGATTCATCGGCAAGAACATCTGCCCGGAGGAAATCGCCCAGGCGATCCTGGATATCCGCCAGGGGGAAGTCGTGGTCAAGTACGCCCCCTCCGGCCTGCTGCTGCCCCTGGATGTCTGCTCCGAGATCAGCTCGCTGACCACTCGCCAGCAGGAGGTGCTACGCCTGATTGCCCAGGGCAAGACCAACAAGGAGATCGCTCGCGAGCTGGATATCTCGCCGTTCACCGTGCGTATCCATGTCTCGTCCCTGTTGCACACCCTGAAAGTGCCCTCTCGGGCCGCGGCGGCAGTGAAGTTTGCCGGAAACTGGTAGCCCCGCCGGGGTTCATCAACCCATGGCATCCGCCACTCACTCTCCACACCGCAACCCGCTCCACAGGAACAGCACATGAATCGCGATGTACCCCAGGATCCGTTCGAACAGTTGCAATACTGGATCGGCGACTCGCAAGCCAGCAACTGGAACGAATACATCACCGAACAGGTAGGCAGGGGCGTGCTACGGGTCTTTACTCCTGAACAATGGCAGCGACTGGAGGCCATTCTCCTGTCCCAGCCCGAATACTGGCAGCAACGCTGTACTGTCTCCCTGGGTGAACTGCGCAGCCCGGTGGCCATCGACTTGCTCAAGCGCCTGCTGGCTGATTCGACCTACCTGGATGTACGAATCCTGGCGATCTATGAACTGGACTGGGCAGAAACAGCGATCGAGCGCCGCTATGCACCCTGCATCCAGCAAGTCATGGACGGCCTCGCCGAAGACCAGATCGAGCCCGAACTGCACAGGCTGCTGGCCAAGGCTCAAGCCGCAACCTGCTGCCCCCCGGTCGCGAGCTTCCCGGATCGACCATCGCCCTCAGCCCGGGACCCTGGATTTGAGCAGCCAGTGCTCGAAAGCCTCGGTCGACAAGGGGCGACTGATCAGGTAGCCCTGCACCGTATCGCACCCCCAGCTTTCCAGCAGTTTCAGGCAGTGTTCGAACTCCACGCCTTCGGCCACGACCTTGAGCCCCAGCTTGTGGCTCATTTCGATGGTCGAACGCACGATCACCGCATCGCCGCTGGTTTCGTCCAGGTTGCGAATGAACGACTGGTCGATCTTCAGCTCCTGTACCGGCAAGCGTTGCAATTGCGCCAGGGACGAATAACCGGTGCCGAAATCATCCACCGACAAGCTGATACCGCAACCACGCAAGCGCTGGAGTACCGCCAACGCCTGCTCCGGATGGCGCATGATGGTGCTCTCGGTAATCTCGAACACCAATTGCTCGGCCGCGACCTGGTGGCGCTCCAGGCACTGGCTGACCCGGTCCTCCAGGCCATCGTCCTCCAGGTCCCTGGCAGAAATGTTCAATGACAGGCGTACCGGCAAGGCCCGGCGATTCCACTGCGCCAACTGCTGGATACAAGCCTCGATCACCCAGGAGGTCAGGCTGTGCATGCTGCCGGTGCGCTCGGCCAGGGGGATGAACTCGGCCGGCGATACCACGCCAAACACGGGGTGCTGCCAGCGCAACAGGGCCTCGGCCTGGTGCAGGTAGTCCCGGCGCAGGTCCAGCTTGGGCTGGTAGTGCAGAAACAGCTCGCCCTCGGCCGCGGCACGGCGTAAATCGCGAATCAGGCTGATCTGCCGTTGGTGGGCCAGGTCGCGATCCTGTTGATAGACCTGCAAGTAGCCAGGCTTTAGCGAAGCATCATGCCGGGCGATGGCCGCGCGGCTGATCAGCTCCTCGGCCGATTGACCGTCGGCCGGATACACCGCCACGCCTACGCAGATCTGCAGGCGAACTTCATCGCCCTGGATCAACTGCGGCCGGCTCAGCAACGCATGCAACCGGTCAGCCATGGCAATGGCGCCGTTGAGCTCGGTGTTCTCCAGCAACAGGAGAAACTCGCTGGAGGTAATACGCGCAGCGGTATCCCCCTGGGACAGCACCTCCCGCAGCCGCCAGCTGAGCTCGCCCATCATCTGCTCCAGGCCTTCGGTCCCGAAGCCCTCGTTGATCGCCCGGTAGTTATCCACCCCCAGGTACAGCAACACCACGTTTCGCCGTTCGGCAATGGCCTTGCTCAGGCGCTCAATGGCCAGCGCCCGGTTGGGCAAGCCGGTCTGGGGGTCATGCAGGGCATTGTGGGCCAACTGCCGCTCGCGGGTAGCGATCGCACTCTGCATGGCGTTGAAGGCATCGGTGAGCACTCCGAACTCGTCGCTGCGCTTGCTCGCCACCGGGGCCTGGTAGTTGCCCGCGCCGATGCGCCGGGCAGCCAGGGCCAGGTCCTCCAGGGGCCGGGCCACCCAACGCGCCATCAGCAATGCGCCGACCAGGGACACCGCCAGCGCCACCACGGCAATCCACAAGAACTCCTTGTCCAACGGGGCGAAGGCCTCCAGGGCCTGCTCCATGGGGCTTTGCAGCAGGGCCATGACCCGCGGGTCGTCTTCACCGCCAGTGTTGGCCAATTGCAGCGCCTGGTTGAGAAAGCGCTGACCATGGATTTCACTCAGTTGCGGCAGCGGCTGCCACAACGAGTCACGCAGGATGTTGATGATCGCCGACCACAAGGACTCCGGCTGGGTACTGAACAACTCTCCGGCGTTCTGCCCATCGACCGCCAGGAACGACACCTCCAGGTTGCTCATCGAGCGCAGTTCCAGAGCGAAGTTTTCATCCATGGGAAACCCCATCACCACCCGGGCGATCGGCAGCGACTCCAGCACCTCGCCTTGCACCAGGAGATAGGGACGACCCTGGATCGACACCAAGAGCATGTGGATGTCGTGCCGCAGGGCCCGACGCAAGGCCTGGTCGTAGGGAAAGGGTTGGTCCCGGGAGATGGCCGGCAGCGTGCTGGCGACGACCTGGCCCTCGGGGCTGAGCACGAACATCTCGCTGGAACGGATACCACCGCGATGCCGGGCCAGGGCAGCGAGAATGTCCACGGGTTTGCCACTGACCACAGCACGGCGGAACTCCGAGTCCACCACCAGCCAATCGACACCGTATTGCAGGGTGCGGCCCCGCAGGTCCAGCAAGCGCTCGAAGACCCGGGTACCGGTCTTCAATTGCAGTTGTGCCTGTCGTTCCACCGCCTGGGTAGTCGCGGTCTTGACGGCAAAATACACCGCAGCGACCAGCACCAGCAGTAACAGCGCCAAGACCCCGACAATTCTTGCCTGGAAGGTTCGGCGCCACCTCATATCGCCACTCTCGACCGTTCCGCTTGCAAGCTCCCCCTTGAGCACGGCGTTACGGGCGACAGCCGTTGGGAGCGGAGAAATCCGTTCTTCATACCCATCCCTCTGAAGCGCTGGAGGCAAAAGTCAAAAAAATGGCATCTTTATTCCGTCGTTGCGGATACTCAGATTTACCTGCCGATCATAGAAGATCGCGCAGTATAACTGGTGATCTTGCAGTCATTTTATTGACAACCAATATCGGGAAAATGCTGCACCCCTGACGATGCCAGTTGTCCAGGCCGGCTGAAAAAGGCCAGGCCAAAGAACCGGGCAGCTGCGACCCTGTTCGCAGTGCCCCCATTGAAACCCGTCATGACCTGCCCCATCTAACCTGCATAGCCCATCGTGCAGGAGTCTCCATGAGCGACCAGCAAGAATTTCCCGAGGATCCACGCGACTACGTCGATCCGGAAGACACCGAACAGTCGGCCGCCCATGGCACCGGCCTGGCCCTGCCAGGGCAGGCCCTCCCGGACAAGGTCTACATCATCCCGATCCACAACCGGCCGTTCTTCCCGGCCCAGGTCTTGCCAGTCATCGTCAATGAAGAGCCCTGGGCCGAGACCCTGGAGCTGGTGAGCAAATCCGAACATCACTCCCTTGCCCTGTTCTTCATGGACACCCCCCAGGAAGATCCACGGCATTTCGACACTTCGGCACTGCCGGAGTACGGCACCCTGGTCAAGGTCCACCACGCCAGCCGCGAGAACGGCAAGCTGCAATTCGTCGCCCAGGGCCTGACCCGGGTGCGCGTGCGCACCTGGCTCAAGCATCATCGCCCGCCCTATCTGGTGGAAGTGGAGTACCCGCGCCAACCGGCCGAGCCCACCGACGAGGTCAAGGCCTACGGCATGGCCCTGATCAACGCGATCAAGGAGCTGCTGCCGCTCAACCCGCTGTACAGCGAAGAGCTGAAGAACTACCTCAATCGCTTCAGCCCCAACGACCCATCGCCCCTGACCGACTTCGCCGCCGCCCTGACCTCCGCCACCGGCAACGAGTTGCAGGAAGTACTCGACTGCGTGCCCATGCTCAAGCGCATGGAGAAAGTCCTGCCGATGCTGCGCAAGGAAGTGGAAGTCGCGCGCCTGCAGAAAGAGATTTCCGCCGAGGTCAACCGCAAGATCGGCGAGCACCAGCGCGAGTTCTTCCTCAAGGAACAGCTCAAGGTGATCCAGCAGGAACTGGGGCTGACCAAGGACGATCGCAGCGCCGACCTGGAACAGTTCGAGCAGCGCCTGCAGGGCAAAGTCCTGCCGCCCCAGGCACAGAAACGCATCACCGAGGAAATGAACAAGCTGTCGATCCTCGAGACCGGCTCGCCGGAATATGCGGTCACCCGCAACTACCTGGAGTGGGCCACCGCCGTGCCTTGGGGCATCTATGGCGAGGACAAGCTCGACCTCAAGCACGCGCGCAAGGTACTGGACCAGCACCACGCCGGCCTGGACGACATCAAGAACCGCATCCTCGAGTTCCTCGCCGTGGGTGCCTACAAGGGCGAGATCAGCGGCTCCATCGTGCTGTTGGTGGGCCCGCCCGGCGTCGGCAAGACCAGCGTCGGCAAATCCATCGCCGAATCCCTGGGCCGGCCGTTCTTCCGCTTCAGCGTTGGCGGCATGCGCGATGAGGCCGAGATCAAGGGCCACCGCCGCACCTACATCGGCGCCCAGCCGGGCAAGCTGGTGCAGGCCCTCAAGGAAGTGGAGGTGATGAACCCGGTGATCATGCTCGACGAGATCGACAAGATGGGCCAGAGCTACCAGGGCGACCCGGCTTCGGCACTGCTGGAGACCCTCGACCCGGAGCAGAACGTCGACTTCCTCGACCATTACCTGGACCTGCGCATGGACCTGTCCAAGGTCCTGTTCGTGTGCACCGCCAACACCCTGGACGCCATCCCCGGACCGCTGCTGGACCGCATGGAAGTGATTCGCCTGTCGGGCTACATCACCGAGGAAAAACTCGCCATCGCCAAGCGCCACCTGTGGCCCAAGCAACTGCACAAGGCCGGCGTCGCCAAGTCCAGCCTGAGCATCAGCGACAGCGCCCTGCGCACGGTGATCGACGGCTACGCCCGCGAGGCCGGGGTGCGCCAGCTGGAGAAACAACTGGGCAAGCTGGTGCGCAAGGCCGTGGTGCGGCTGCTGGACGAACCCGAGGCACGGATCAAGATCGGCCCCAAGGACCTGGAAGCCTCCCTGGGCATGCCGGTGTTCCGCAACGAGCAGGTGCTGAGCGGGGTCGGGGTCATCACCGGCCTGGCCTGGACCAGCATGGGCGGCGCCACCTTGCCCATCGAGGCCACGCGCATCCACACCCACAACCGCGGCTTCAAGCTCACCGGCCAGTTGGGCGATGTGATGAAGGAGTCGGCGGAGATCGCCTACAGCTACGTCAGCTCGCACCTGAAGCAGTTCGGCGGCGACAGCAAGTTCTTCGACGAAGCCTTCGTCCACCTGCACGTACCCGAGGGCGCCACGCCCAAGGACGGCCCCAGCGCCGGGGTGACCATGGCCAGCGCGTTGCTGTCCCTGGCACGTAACCAGCCGCCGAAGAAAGGCGTGGCCATGACCGGCGAGCTGACCCTCACCGGCCACGTGCTGCCCATTGGCGGGGTGCGCGAGAAGGTAATCGCCGCACGCCGGCAGAAGATCCACGAACTGATCCTGCCGGAGCCCAACCGCGGGCACTTCGAAGAGTTGCCGGACTACCTCAAGGAAGGCATCACCGTGCATTTCGCCAAACGCTTCTCTGACGTCGCCAAGGTGCTGTTCTAACCCGGGATCTGCAGGAGCGGGGCTCGCCCGGCGATGGACACAATGCGTAGTACCTGGCGTACTGCGCCATCGTTCATCGCGAGCGGCTTCGCTCCTGCAACGGCCTGCCACACATTGCTCCATCTTCAGTTATGCTCGCCGTTCGTCATGAACGATCGGAGCTTCCTGACCCATGCCCACCACTCGCTTGCTCGCCCTGCTCAGCTTTGCCCTGTTGGCCGCCTGCGCCAGCCAACCCAAGCAAAACGTCACCGTGGAGAAGCAGAGCGAATGCCCGCTGCAACTGCACGAGGGGCAGAACCTGACCGTCACTCTGCCGAGCAACCCCACCACGGGTTACCGCTGGGCGATCCAGGACTCGGCCGGCGGCATCCTGCGCAAGGTCAGCCCCGAGGTCTACAGCAATCCGGAAGACACCGGCCTGGTCGGCAGTGGCGGCTTCTCGACCTGGCGCTTCCAGGCCTTCGCCAAAGGCACGGGCCGCCTGCTGCTGACCTACCAGCAGCCTTGGGCACCGGAGGAAGCGCCGGTCAAGGCCTTCGACTGCTCGATCACGGTCAATTGACATGGGCTGGCTAATCCTTGCGCTGATGGGCGCCGCGACCTTCATCTACGGCACCGCTATACATGCCACCCTGCTGTGCCTGCTGGTCAAGCCCCTGCCGGTGCTGGCCCTGCTGGGCTGGCTGCATGATGCGCCGCCTGGCGACTACCGGCGCTGGATCATCATTGGCCTGCTGTTCTCGGTCCTGGGCGATATCCTGCTGGCCTGGCCCATGGACCTGTTCGTGTTCGGCCTGGGCGCCTTCCTGGTGGCCCACTTGGCTTACCTCAAGGCCTACCTCAGTGATTGCCGGCGCCCAGCGCTGCTGCCACTGCTGTTGGCGCTGGCCATCGGCGCGACCCTATTGGGCATCCTGATTTCCCATGGCCTGGGTCCATTGCTGGTGCCGGTGATCGTCTATGCCCTGACCATCAGCGCCATGCTCTGGCGGGCCCTGGCACGCCTGGGCACAGCAGTGCCCAAGCGTTCGGCGGCCCTGGCCGCACTCGGCGCCTTGAGCTTCGCCTTCTCCGATAGCCTGATCGGCCTGAGCCGCTTCGTCGGGGCCTTCGCCGCCGCGCCCTACCTGATCATCATTTTCTACTGGCTGGGCCAGTGGGGCATCGCCGCTTCGGCCTTCAGCCAGAAGCCGCGCTAGCCGCGCTAGCCGCGCAGGGGCGACACCCGGTGCCGCCCCCGGTCCCCCAGGCCTTATCGCAACGGGCCGCAGCGGCTACAATGCCGCCCCTCTTTTTATCGCCAGCACCGGAACCGCCGTGAGCAAAGAACCCGATCGCCTATTCGCCCAGCCTCTGGCCCAAGTGCCCGACTTCGCCTTCAACGAAGATGTGGTGCGAGTCTTCCCGGACATGATCAAGCGCTCGGTACCCGGCTACCCGACCATCGTCGAGAACCTCGGGGTCCTGGCGGCGCAGTTCGCCCAGCCCAACAGCGTGCTCTACGACCTCGGCGCCTCCCTCGGAGCGGTGACCCAGGCCCTGCGTCGCCATGTGCGCAGCGACGGCTGCCGGGTGATCGCCGTGGACAACTCGGCGGCCATGGTCGAGCGCTGCCGGGAGTACCTCAACGGCCAGGACTCGATGTTCCAGGAGTTGCTGCCCGTGCAGGTGATCGAGGGTGACATCCTGGCCCTGGACTTCCAGCCGGCCTCGGTGGTGGCGATGAACTTCACCTTGCAGTTCATCGCCCCTGAACAGCGCCAGGCACTGCTGACGCGCATCCGTCAGGCACTGCTGCCCGGCGGCGCCCTGATCCTCTCGGAAAAGCTGCGCTTCAACGACGCCCAGGAGCATGAGCTGCTCACCGACCTGCACGTCGCCTTCAAGCGCGCCAACGGCTACAGCGAGTTGGAGATCGCCCAGAAACGCAGTGCCATCGAGAATGTCATGAAGCCCGACAGCCTCGAGGAACACCGCGAGCGCCTGCTGGCCGCCGGTTTCTCGAAAGTCGTGCCGTGGTTCCAATGTCTTAACTTTGCTTCGTTGATTGCCCTGCCATGATCGATCTATCCCCCCTGGCCCGCCATCTGGTGGGCACTCCCCTGGCCGTCTGGGCCCAGGGCCTGCAAGCGCAACTCGATGCCAAGATGGAAAAGGGCCATGGCGACCTGGCCCGCTGGCAAAGTGCCCTGGACGCCCTGCCGGACGTGCGCCCCAGTAAAATCGACTTGCTCAACGGCCTGGTCCTGGACACTGATTGCGACACCGCGACCCGCGAGCGGATGCGCACTGCCCTGATGGGCCTGAGCCCTTGGCGCAAGGGCCCGTTCGACCTGTTCGGCGTGCATGTGGATACCGAATGGCGCTCGGACTGGAAGTGGTCGCGGGTCGCGCCGCACCTTGACCTGCAAGGCAAGCGCATCCTCGATGTCGGTTGCGGCAATGGCTACTACATGTGGCGCATGCTCGGCGCTGGCGCCGACAGCGTGATCGGCGTCGATCCGAATTGGCTGTTCTTCTGCCAGTTCCAGGCGGTGCAGCGCTACCTGGAACAACCCAAGGCCTGGCACCTGCCGTTCCCCTTCGAGGACCTGCCGTCGAATCTCGAAGGGTTCGACACCGTGTTCTCCATGGGGGTGTTCTACCACCGCCGCTCGCCCATCGAGCACCTGCTGGCGCTCAAGGACTGCCTGGTCAAGGGGGGCGAACTGGTGCTGGAGACCCTGGTGGTCGAAGGCGACCAGCAGCAGGTACTGGTGCCGGAAGACCGCTACGCACAGATGCGCAACGTGTGGTTCCTGCCGTCGGTACCGGCCCTGGAGCTGTGGCTGCGGCGCGCCGGGTTCAGCGACGTGCGCTGCGTGGATGTCAGCCTGACCAGCGTGCAGGAACAGCGGGCCACCGAGTGGATGAAGTACCAGTCCCTGAGCGACTTCCTCGACCCCGACGACCACAGCAAGACCATCGAAGGCCTGCCGGCGCCGATGCGCGCCGTGATCGTCGCCAGGAAATGAATCCCCCGTATCCGTAGGATGCGAGGCTGGCCCGCGATAGCGATATCGAACATCAAGCCCGATTCAAGGTGAGCATGCCCGGGCTGATGTCATCGCGAGCAAGCTTCGCTCCGGCAGGGGGTGGTGTTCAGTCGCGGCTGGCCCGCCGCGCCTTGAAGAACTCGCTGAGCACCGTGCCGCACTCCTCGGCCAGTACCCCGCCCTCGTACAGCACCCGGTGGTTGAGAAACCCCTGGGTGAAGAACTGTCCCTGGCTCTGCACGATGCCCGCCTTGGGCTCCAAAGCGCCGTAGACCACCCGCGCGATGCGCGAATGGACGATCAGCCCGGCACACATGCTGCAGGGCTCCAGGGTGACGTACAGGGTACTGCCCGGCAGGCGGTAGTTGCTCACCGTCTGGGCTGCGGCGCGAATGGCCACCATCTCGGCATGGGCGCTGGGGTCGCTACCGCTGATCGGGCAGTTGTAGCCGCGGCCGATGACCTGCCCATCGAGCACCAGCACCGCACCCACGGGAACCTCCCCAAGGGCGGCCCCCTGGGTAGCCAGGGCCAGGGCCTCGCGCATGAACTCTTGGTCGCGGCTGCGATCGATGATCGAGGCCGGGCGAATCTGGCGCATCACACCACCTCGATCGCGGCCATCAGGCCGGTTTCCATGTGGTCGATCACATGGCAATGGAACATCCAGGTGCCCGGGTTATCGGCCACCAGCGCCACCTGGGCGCGTTCGTTCTTGCCCAGCAGGTAGGTGTCGGTGAACCAGGGCTCGACGATCTTGCGGCGATTGGAAGCGATCACCTTGAAGCTCATGCCGTGCAAGTGGATCGGGTGCTGGTATTGGGTCATGTTCTTGAGTTCGAAGATGTAGCTCTTGCCCTTCTTCAAGGTGGCGATCGGGCGATCGGCGCAGGTCTTGTCGGTGATATCCCAGGCCTGGCCGTTGATCTGCCACAGGCTCGGCGGCTTGCCGTTCTCGGTATTCACCGAGACCTTGCCGGCCCACTCGAAATTGAAGTTGAGCTTCTCGGCCTTTTCCAGGTCCGGTTCGGCGATGGGGTTGGCCGGCAGCGCCTTGGGCCAGTCGCCCGGGGCTTCGCTGCTGGCTACCGAGCGCAGAGTGCCCAGGCGCACGAAACCATCGCGCAGGGAAATCTCCTCGCCCGCCTCGGGAATGCGAATGGCCAGGCAGATGCGCATGCCCGGTCCCAGCCAATAATCGTCGTCCAGCGGGCGCGGGGTGATCGGGTTGCCGTCGAGGGCGTAGATCATCGCCTCGCAGTTGCCCTTGAGGTTCAGGCGATAGGTCCAGGTGTTGTCCAGGTTCAGCAGGCGCACCCGCACCACCTGCCCGGCCGGCAGCTCGGTCACCGCCTCGGCCTGGCCGTTGATGGTGATCAGGCGCCCCGCGGTGCCATTGCGCGCGGCCTCGCGCGGTACGCTGAAGGGCATCCAGGCGCCCTGCTCGTCCACGTGCCAGGTCTTCAGGCTCAGGGTGCGCTCATGCTTGAAGCCGGTCGGCTCGCGCTCCTCGACGATCAGCGGGCCCACCAGCCCCCGCCCCAGCTCTTCGGAGCTGCTGACGTGGGGGTGGTACCAGTAGCTGCCGGCATCCGGCACGCGGAATTTGTAGTCGAAGAATTCGCCCGGCTTGACCGGCAGTTGCGAGACGTAGGGCACGCCGTCCATTTCCAGCGGCAGGCGGATGCCGTGCCAATGGATGGTGGTTTCTACCGGCAGGTGGTTGATGAAACGCACCCGCAACCAGGTGCCCTGGCGGACCCGCAATTCTGTGCCCGGCGCCGACGGCCCGAAAGCCCAGGCCTGGGTCTTGAAACCCGCTACCAGTTCGACATCCAACGGAGCGGCGATCAGCTCGTAGTCGTGCCCGGCATTGTCGTCCGCAACCTTGCCCAGCCAGTATCGCGACGCACCGCCGGCGCCCACGCCAACCACCACCAGACCGGCCAGACCACCGAGTATTTGTCGACGGGTAAAGGACATGGACTCAACTACCTCACGTATCTGCCGCGGACCCGGGCCCGCAAAAAGGCGAATACGATACACCCGCAGTTGAGAAACAGTAAGGCCGGCGCGGCGACGGGACGCAGATGCAGGGCCGTGGCTGCGCTCAGTCGCGCAACCCCAACAACAGGTGCACCACGCCGCCCGCCAGGGGCATCACCGCCGGCACCCCTGCCCTTTGCAGGGCAGTGCTGTCGAGCAATTGCGGGTCATGCAGCTCCAGGCGCAACCGGGTCAGGGCCAGCCATTGCTGGCTCTTGATATTGGCATGTCCGCCCAATGCCGCCAGCGTCGGTTCATCCAGGGCATGACCGCCAGCCTTGGGCGCTTTCGGCTGGTCGGGCACCAGGTCCGGGGTCAGGGCTTTCCAGAACGCCCGCTGTAGTTTCTCGAACATCTTCAGTTCTCCAGGACCGGTGAGTGAGCAGCAAGCGGCTGGCGGTGCAGGCATTCACGCACCTGGGCAGCATCCTCCAGATCGACGATACGCGCGGCCAGCGCCTGGCACTGGACCAGGTCCAGCTCCCGCACCCGGGCCTTGATGGCCGGGATCAGCGGCACGCTCACCGACAACTCATCCACCCCCAGGCCCAGCAACAGCGGCACCGCAAGGGTTTCAGAAGCCAGCGCACCGCACACACCGACCCACTTGCCGTGGGCATGGGCAGCCCGGACCGTGGTGGCGATCAGGCGCAGCACCGCCGGGTGGAAGCTGTCGGCCTGGCTGGCCAGGCGCGGGTGATCGCGGTCCATGGCCAGGGTGTACTGGGTCAGGTCGTTGGTACCGATGGAGAAGAAATCCACCTCCGGGGCAAAACGATCCGCCAGCAACGCCGCCGACGGTACCTCGATCATGATTCCCAGCTTGGGCGATTGCGCGAGCCCCAGGGCCTGGACCTCCTGCTCCAGCAACTGGCGCGCCTGGCGCAGCTCCGCGAGCTGGCTGACCATCGGCAACATGATGTGCAAGCGGGCCTGCCCGGCACTGGCCAGGATCGCCCGGAATTGCTCCTGCAACAGCTCCGGACGCGCCAGGCACAGGCGAATGCCGCGCAGGCCGAGAAAGGGGTTGGCCTCGCTGTCCATCGGTACATAGGCCAGGGGTTTGTCGCCGCCCACATCCAAAGTCCGCACCACCAGGTTGCGTTCGGGCCCCAGGGCCTGGGCGATGGCCTGATAAGTAGCTGCCTGTTCCTGCGGGCTCGGCGCCTGGGTACGGTCCTGGTAGAGAAACTCCGAACGCAACAGGCCGACACCATCGCCCCCCAGGCTGACGGCCTGCTCGGCCTCCGCCAGGCAGGCAATGTTGGCCGTGACCTCAAGGTGATGACCATCGAGGGTTACCGCCGGCAGCGCCGCCTGGGCCAGGTCCCGGTGCTGGCGCTGGCGTTGTTGTTCGCGCTGGGTATCCAGTTGCCGCAGCAACTGCGGATCCGGGTCCCGGTGCAGTTCGCCACGGTCGGCGTCCAGCAGTACCGGCGTACCGTCTGCCAGTGACAGTACCTGGGGCGACAGGCCACAGAGCGCCGGCAGCCCCAGGGCTCGGGCCAGGATCGCCACATGGCTGGTGGCGCCGCCGCCCACGGTGACAAAACCCAGCACCCTGGTGGTATCCAGGCTCGCGGTTTGCGAAGGGGTCAATTGCTCGGCCACCAGGATGGCCTGGTCCGGCAGGTCCAGGGCCTGTTCCTGCACGCCAAGAATCAGCTCCAATACCCGCTGGCCAACATCCGCCAGATCCACCGCACGCTCGGCCAAGAGGCTGCTGCCCAGGCTTTGGAACAGCTGGGCGGTGACCTCGATGGCGCGGTTCCAGGCAAAGGCGGCACTCTTGCCGCTGGCAATCAGCGACTCGGCCTGCTCCAGCAGGCTCGGGTCGTCCAGCAGCTCCTGGTGCGCGCGGAAGATGTTCTGTTGCGCTTCACCCGGGGCATCGTCCCGCAGCTGTTGCAGGGCACTGGCGGCCTGGCGCAGGGCCCGCGCCAGGACTTGGCGCTCCTGCTGCGGGTTGTCTGCCTGTTCAATGATCTGCAAACGCTGCGGCACCACCTGCAGTACCTGGCCGAAGGCCGAGCCCGGTGAAGCACAGACCCCACGCAGGATGGCCCCGGGGGCAGCATCCGATACAGCTGGGGATACGGCTTTGGGCAGCGCAGCGACCTGCTCCCCACAGCCGGAGGCCAGCAGCGCCACCAGGGCCTGGATCGCCTGCTCGGCATCCGCGCCCACGGCACTGACCTGCAAGGCATCGCCCTGGACCGTCTGCAACGCCATGATCGATACCAGGGACTTGGCGTTGGCCGAGTCGGTGCGCCGGTGCAGGCAGATGTTCGCGGCAAAACCCTTGGCAGCCTGGGCCAGCAAGGCCGCCGGGCGCGCATGCAGGCCCTGGGGGTTGCCCAGGATCAGCGGCTTGGAAAACAGCGCCTCGCCCTCGGCCTCAGCGTCCTCGGCAGCGCCCAGGGCCGCTGGAGCGAGCTGAAGCAGCGGCTGGCCCTGCTCCACCAGCCGGCGATCGTCCACCAGCGTGGTCACCGGCTCGCCGCTGACCACCAGCATCAGGGTCAGCAGGCT
The DNA here is from genome assembly GCF_001705995.2 of Pseudomonas sp. BIOMIG1BAC. Classification (NCBI taxonomy): domain Bacteria; kingdom Pseudomonadati; phylum Pseudomonadota; class Gammaproteobacteria; order Pseudomonadales; family Pseudomonadaceae; genus Pseudomonas; species Pseudomonas sp. BIOMIG1BAC. The sequence continues at coordinate 6,346,495 of NZ_CP049045.1, forward strand.
GCGGGCATGCAGGGCCAGGTAGTCGGCGTCGAACTCGATCAGCGCCTGTCCCGCCACCACCTGCTGGCCTTCATGGACCAGGCAGGTGAATCCCTTGCCCGCCAGGTTCACCGTGTCCAGCCCGATGTGCATCAATACCTGCTGGCCCTGCTCGCCGGTAATGCTCACCGCATGGCCACTGTGCTGCAGGTTGCTGACCACCCCGGACAGGGGCGCGCAAAGGGTCTGGGAGGTTGGGTCGATGCACACGCCGTCGCCGATCACCCGGCTGGAGAACACCGGATCCGGCACCTGCTCCAGGGGCAGCAGCACCCCGGACAGGGGCGCGAGCAATTGCAAGGGTTGGGTTATGGCCATGACGTCACCTGCTGTTGATTCCTTGAAGTGCCGATGGAGCGCGAGCCCCGACAGCATCGCTTATTTCCACCAGTACTCGACCTGCAAACCGACGTTCGCCCCATGTCGGGCGCTGCCAAACGCACCGCTGTCGGACAGCGCGGAGCCGGCCGCCAGTTGGTTGGCCGCACGCTGGGCCGCCTCGTTCCAGCTGGCATAGGTGTAATACAGGCGCACCTCGGGACGGGCCCAGAACTCTGGCCCCTTGGGCGACCAGGTCGGCGCGAAAGTGAACTTGCTGAGCTTGCGTGTGCCCCCGGGGGCCTCCACCTGATCGTGGCCGAACTCGGCCACCAGCTTGAACTGCTCGGTGATGGCATAGGCCGGGCGCACGCCAAGGGAGATCCAGCTCTGGTCCTGGCCGTCGGGGCGAATGTCCTTCTGATAGACCGCCTCAAACTGACCGCCGAATCGCGGGGTCAGTTGCCAGTCGAAAAACTCCACCAGGCGATAGCTCTTGTTGCTGTCATCCAGGTAGGAGTTGCCGGTATAGCCCAGGCCGGTACCCGGGCCCTCGCCGTATTGCAGGGCGAGCTTGTTCTTGCCGCCCAGAAAACCCTGCTGCACATGCTGGGTGGTGATCGCCCAACCGTTGTGAGCACCACGGCGATCGGGCTTTTCCAAGTAGCTCAGGCCCAGCTCCAACTCGCCGCCGGGATTGCTCTGGAAGCCGGCGACGTTGAAGTCATGACGGGTCACCGCCTGCTTCTGGTAGAGGTTGTCCTTGCGAGAAAAGGCATAGCTGTATTTCAGATCGCCGATGCGCACGTCCTCGACCCCGCCGCCGGTGGCGCTCTGGTTCCAGTAGTAGAAGTCGGAGATATGGATGTCGTTACGCTTGTAGTAACGACGCCCGGCCCACAGCGAACCGCCATTGAGGCTGGGCAGCTTCGACCATTGGGCATACATCTGCGGCATGCGCGCCGAGCCGTTCTCCCCCTGGAAGGTCAGGTTGCGGTCGTAGCGGTTGTTGAGCGAGGCCATGCCATCGATGCTGAGCACCGAACCGTCCTCGAGGGTGTACAGGTCCTGGCGCAGCTCCAGCTCGGCGTACTGCTCGCACTCGTTGCCCAGGCGGTATTTGGATGGCGCGCCGGGAAGCTGGAAGCACGATTGCCCGCCACTGTTGACCGAAGTGCCGAGGCCACTGCGCAGGTAGCCGGCAAACTCCAGGGCCTGGGCCGGATAAGGCAAGGCCAGGCACAGGCAGGACGCCGCCAAACCGCGATTGATCGTTGTTTTCATAAGCCACCCCATTATTTTTATTGTGATATCCGCAGGCGCCGGCAGGCCGGCGCGAGGCCCTGCGCGGGCTCCGGTACAGCGCATGCCTGGCAAACGGCAAAAGCCACCTGGCTACTAGGCGTCGGCCAGGTACAGAACGAAGGACTCATAGGGCCGCAACAGCAACTGCCGGCTGCGCACGGCATCGCCCAGGTAGTTGCTGATCAACTGCCGCTGTTGCATACCCGGCGCGATAATCTGCGGCGGCAATTGGACCTCGCACGACGCGCCATAGAAGTTGTTCACCACCAGCAGGCGCTCGCCCTGCCCTTCGCGCACGTAGATCCAGAGCTGTGGGTGGTCGGGCAGCAATTGGCGGTAGATGCCGTGCTGGATCAACGCCTGTTCCCGACGCAAGGCGATCAACCGACGATAGTGGTGCAACACCGATTGCGGGTCCTCTTGCTGCGCCTCGACATTGATCCGGTCGGCATTGGCTGCGACCTCGATCCAGGGCTCGGCGCTGCTGAAGCCGGCGTTGGCCCCGGCATTCCACTGCATGGGTGTACGTCCGTTGTCCCGGGACTTCTGCTGGATCGCCGCCATGATCTGTTGCGGGTCTTCACCAGCCTCGCGCTTGAGGCGGTAGATGTTCAGGGTCTCGACGTCGCGGTATTGCTCGATGCGCTGGAAATGCGGATTGGTCATGCCCAGCTCTTCGCCCTGGTAGACGAAGGGCGTGCCCTGCAGCAGGTGCAAGGCGGTGGCCAGCATCTTCGCCGACACCACCCGATGCTCGCCGTCATCGCCGAACCGCGATACCACCCGAGGCTGGTCGTGATTGCACCAGAACAACGCGTTCCAACCGCCACCAGCCTGCATGCCGCATTGCCAATCGGAAAGAATGCGCTTGAGCTCGAGGAAGTCGAAATCGGCCCGCAACCACTTCTGCTGGTTGGGGTAGTCCACCTTCAGGTGATGGAAGTTGAAGGTCATCGACAGCTCCTTCGACTCCGGGTTCGAGTAGCGGATGCAGTGCTCCAGGCGGGTGGAGGACATCTCGCCGACATTCACCAGATCGTGGCCGGCGAACACCTCCCGATGCATCTCCTGCAGGTACTCATGGACGTTCGGGCCATCGGTATAGAAACGTCGGCCGTCGCTCTGGTCTTCGGGAAAATCCGCCGGCTTGGAGATCAGGTTGATCACATCCAGGCGAAAGCCGCCGACCCCCTTGTCCCGCCAGAAGCGCATCATCTTGAAGACTTCGGCGCGCACCCGCGGGTTGTCCCAGTTCAGATCGGCCTGGGTGTGATCGAACAGGTGCAGGTAGTACTGGCCGGTCTGCGCCTCGTACTCCCAAGCCGAGCCGCCGAACTTGGACTCCCAGTTGTTGGGCTCGTCGCGCCAGATGTAGAAGTCCCGGTAAGGGTTGTCCAGGCTGCTGCGGGCCTGCTGGAACCAGCTGTGCTCGATGGAGGTGTGGTTGACCACGATGTCGAGCATCAGCTTGATGCCGCGCTTGCCGGCCTCCGCGATCAACAGTTCGCAATCGGCCATGCTGCCGTAGCTGGGATCGATGGCGTAGTAGTCACTGATGTCATAGCCATTGTCCCGCTGCGGCGAACGCAGGAACGGAGTCAGCCACAGGCAGTCGACCCCCAGCCAGTGCAGATAGTCGAGCTTGTCTACTACGCCCAGCAGGTCGCCGGTGGCCTGTCCTGAGTGGCTGTGAAAACTTTTCGGGTAGATCTGGTAGATCACCGAGCGCTGCCAGTCTTGCATGGGAAATTCCTTTGGAAAGTGCACAAGCATTCACCGCCTCCTGTTGGCCCGGTCAGGCCACTCGGTAACCGGGACGGATGATCTTCAGGCTCAGGCCGCAAGTGAGGACGAAGGGCACCACCAGGGCCACGACCATGCCAACGACGAACATCGGGATGTATTGGGGAATGATCGAGATGAATCCCGGCAGCCCGCCGACACCGATGGCCGAGGCCTGGACCTTGTTCAACGAGAGAACGACGCTGCCCAGGGCCGAGCCGATCAGCGCGGCGTAGAACGGAAACTTGTAGCGCAGGTTGACCCCGAACATCGCCGGCTCGGTGATGCCGAAATACGCCGAGACCGCCGAGGTCGAGGCCATGCTGCGGTCCCGGGCGTTACGGCTCATGGTGAATACCGCCAGGGCGGCACTGCCCTGGGCCAGGTTGGACATGACGATCATCGGCCAGATGAAGGTGCCGCCCTGGGTAGAGATCAGTTGCAGGTCGACCGCCAGGAACATGTGGTGCATGCCGGTGATCACCAGTGGCGCATAGAGCAGGCCGAAGATCGCCCCACCCACCATCGGCGCCAGCTCGAACAGCGTGACCACGCCCTCGGTGATCAGGATCCCCAGGTGACGGGTCACCGGGCCGATGATCGCCAGGGCCAGCACCCCGGTGACCACGATGGTGGTGATGGGCACCACCAGCAAGGTAATGGCATTGGGCACCCTCGCCCGCAGCCACTTCTCGATCACGCTCATCACGTAGGCGGCCAGCAGGATCGGCAGGATCTGCCCCTGGTAGCCGACCTTCTCGATCTGGAACAGGCCAAGGATGTCGAAGTACGGCAGGCTCTGGCCATCCAGGCCGGCCACGGCCTTGCCGTAGTTCCAGGCGTTGAGCAGGTCCGGGTGGACCAGCATCAGGCCCAGGACGATGCCGAGAATCTCGCTGCCGCCAAAGCGCTTGGCCGCCGACCAGCCCACCAGGGCCGGCAGGAACACGAAGGAGGTGTTGGCCATCAGGTTGATCAGGCTCCACAACCCGTCCAGGTCCGGATGGGCCTCAAGCAAGGTCTTGCCTTCGATGAACATGCCCTTGGCGGCCAGCAGGTTGTTCACCCCCATCAACAGCCCGGCGATGATCAGGGCCGGCAGGATCGGCATGAACACGTCGGAGAAGACCCGCACCAGGCGCTGCATGGCGTGGGCCTTCTGCGCGCCCTTGTGCTTCACATCGGCAATGGTCGAGACGGCAAGGCCGGTCTGCTCGCGCAACGCCGCGTAGACCTTTTCCACCTCGCCGGGGCCGATCACGACCTGGAACAGGCCGCCGGTGAAGAACGAGCCCTTGACCAGGTCGATCTGGTTGAGCGTGGCGCTGTCGACCCGGCTCGGGTCCTTCAGGGCCAGGCGCAGGCGCGTCACGCAATGGGCCGCCTGCTCGAGGTTGTCGGCGCCACCGAGGCTGTGCAGCAACTCGCTGGCGATCGTTGAATAGTCGTGGCTCATGCTCGTTCTTCCACCTGAGATTCTTGTTATTGGCAGCACGCCGGAGAGGAAAGCTACTCGTCTGTACGAGTTAAATCAACAACTCGTACAGACGAGTTTGTTTTTTCTTCGGGCCTCCCCACCAGATCCGCCTTCCAGGCTCGCTAGAGCCTGCGTCAGGCGCATGGACAAATGCCCCGCCCAGCCCTTAAGGTGCCTGCCTTGAGCACCGTCCGGCACAGAGCCATCCCATGAGCAAATACAACCGGATCTATAGCGATCTGCTTGCCAGCATCACCACCGAACGCCTGGAACGCGGCGCCCGCCTGCCCTCGGAAACCGAACTGATGGACAGCTACCAGGCCAGCCGCGGCACTGTACGCAAGGCCATCGAACTGCTGCAGGAACGCGGTTTCGCGCAGAAAGTCCATGGCAAGGGCACCTTCGTGCTCTCGTCCGCTCCCATCGAGTTCCAGCTGGGTGGCATCGTCAGTTTCCAGGAAACCTATCCACGGCTGGGGGACGACGTCAGCACCGAGGTGGTGGAGTTCAGCCAGTTTCCTCTCGAAGGATCGCTGCGGGCGCACCTGCAGGCAGAAGAAGGCAGCCTGGTCACCCGGATCAAGCGGGTACGGCGAATCGACGGCAAGCGGGTGATCCTCGACATCAACCACTTCGTCGCGGAGCTGATTCCCGGGCTGGACCGGCAAATCGCCGAGCACTCGATCTACGCCTATATCGAACAGACCCTGCAACTGAACATCAGCTACGCCCAACGCACCATCGAGGCCAGCCCGCGCAGCAAGGACGACCAGCAGTTGCTCGACCTGGACGGCCAGAGCCATGTGATCGTGGTCAGCAACCAGACCTTTCTCCAGGATGGCCGGCAGTTCGAGTACACCGAATCACGCCATACCCTGGACAAGTTCTATTTCTCCGATATTGCGCGGCGCTGAGCCGGGGAGCGTAGCGCCAGGAGCCCAGCCAAAGGCCAATCGAGCCAACACGGCACAATGGCGCCGGCGCCGTAGACTCAACTCAGCAAACATTGCAAGGAGCAGCGATGAAACGACCGTCTCTGGCTGCAAAGATCACCTCAGGCCTGGCCGGGTGGCACCAGCTTCAAACCGCCCAGAACCTCAACGACCTTTCCGGAGAAGACACCGCCCGGTCCGTCGTTGCCCAGATTATCAACGCACAGGGGCAGTTTCTTCCGGCTACCAGCCAGTTACCGGCCAATTGGGGAACAACCAAGAAACGGGTAGACATTGCCCTGTTGGGGCGCTCGTCCGGAGCCGTTGTCTGGTACGGCGCAATCGAAGTCAAATGGCCACGATCCACCACCGATACGCATCAAATCCGCCAGAACATTGTCCAGGATGCAATGCGCCTGGCGTTCATCACCACCCAGGGAATAGGAGCCAAGTTTCTTGTATTAGGGGGTGGGGCCGGCGATATCACCAAGCTGTTCGACACACCTCATCCGAATGCAAGCAACCGGGAAACTCGTCGGCAGGCCTTTACTGACCTGTTCTCGCGAGACTTGAGACAGCCTGATGGCCACCTCACATTTGACGACTGGTCCGTAGCGTTTCCTGACGCGGGCGATCGAGTGCCCTCCACAACCTTCAATGGATTCAATGGCAAACTGAAAACCGAACTTGTCGCTCTTAGCCAAGCGGCAATAGGTAGCAGCACCGTGGGCTCGGTATTCGTTTGGCAATGCAGTCGAACTCGCGGTACCGCTCCTGCAAGGGCAGGTAATCAGCGCCCATGAATCTTGTGCTCAAGCATTTGCGGACATCCATCAAGGATATTCATGAACCATCACGAAGCGTTCAAGGCACACCTGGGCAGTCTCCCGGACTGCGCTGAACTTCTACGGGTATGCAGAAGCTACAAAACCGCCGACAACTGTTATGCCTTTGAACTCAATGGCCGTCTGAAGGCAGGCCTGCCAATCGATAAGTTCATCGATGACCTGCCGCACCTGCAGAAACTCATCTGCGCTACACCCACCAGCACGCTCACCTTGTTTCGAATGACATCCGGCTTCGAGTTTTCAGTGCCATTACTCCAGGCACTCGAAGGTCATTTCACGTACCAGGCCTTCATGTCGACTACGAGCGATAAACAAGTGTTGCGCAGGTTTATCCCGCCATCTGCTGCTCCGCTGGTTCTGGAGATCGAGTGCCCACCGGGCACTGCGCTCGCTCCCCTCGACTTTTTCCCTGGAATCAGTGAAAGCGAATATCTCCTGGGCTGCGGAACAACATTCCAGATAACGTCCAAACCACGAGTCTTGAGCCCGGAAGAAGCGAGCGAATACGCTCCCGGGCAAAATGAAGTACACCTGATAAAACTCAAGATCCTCAAGAGTCCACGCTATGTCGATACAGGCAGCCTGTTCCAGATCGATGCGTGACGCAGCGGCTGCAAAGCCCCCGCCCGCATCTGGCAAAAAACTGACCAAGGCCTCTATCGAAGCCATTCAGCCTAGTAAAGCGATCAGTTCACCACTCGATGGCCCGATACGCAGTGACTCCTTGGCGACGTTCACTTGCTGGGCCACCCGCGCCACTTCGATCACCGGATGCTCGAGAGAATAACCGCCTCTGCTGTCCAGCCAGCTCAGGACCTCCGCCAGATGCCACAACGAGGCGCTGCCCTCATGAATCGCCAAGGGAAAACTCTCGGCATGGCCCAGCATCAACTTGCGCATGTTCTGCCGGGACACACCGACAATCTCCGCGATCTCGCTGAGGCCGACGAAATCCGGGCTGGCTTCCACCAAGCGGGCTTCGGGAATGATCCGCTTGATATCCCCCAGGGCACTGAGCAGTGCCGCTTCGGCACTCTCGGCCTCGCGACTGAACTCCAAGGCCAGCCGCCCGGCCAACCCGGTGCCTACCAGGACATCGGTGCAGTCCGCTGCGCCAAGGCGCTCCACCAGTTGCAGGAGGTCGCAATCTTCGGCCGGCAGCAGATAATTGAGGGTAAACAGGTACTCCATGGTCCTTACTCCTGTCGAGGTGCTGGGGGCTTGCCCCCACGCAGCTGGTTCAAGGTGCAGTTGTCGATCACCCGGCAAAGAGCCCGGGCATGCAGGGTCGGATTCTTAGGGGTGCTCCACACGCTGGTGATGCAGAACTCGCCACAACGACACACCTCGTTGTTGTACGGGCAGTAGATTCGGCCCCAGGCATGGCCGCCGCCGACCTCAATGCGCCAGCCCTGCCATTCGGCGTAGCGCAGGGCCATTTCAACGTCCTTATTGGGATGAATTGCACGTGCCATCCGTAGCCTCCAGTATCGCCAGGAACACAAGGTTGTCAAATGACAACCAAGAGAATTCCGAACAAACCCGCTCAACGGATAAACCGCGACAGAAACAGCGGGGGAAGACTCAGAGTAGAGAAAAGCTCGGGACAACGCGCCAAACATGTCTTGCGTGATATTGCCGGACGGCTGCAAAGCCTAGTTTGCAAAAAACTCGCAACACAAATGCCGATAGCGCCACATGCACGTGCCCTTGAACGAAAATGGCGATCGGCCCCCAAAGGTTCCGATCGCCATTGTTTACCGCGAATGGATCAAGTGCCGATCACCCGGCGCCGATCATTCCCACTCGATGGTGGCTGGCGGCTTGCTCGACACGTCGTAGGTGACGCGGGAGATGCCTTCGATTTCGTTGATGATCCGGCCGCTGACGGTCTCCAGCAGCTCGTACGGCAGGTGCGCCCAACGAGCGGTCATGAAGTCCACGGTCTCTACCGCGCGCAGGGCCACGACCCAGGCGTAGCGACGACCGTCACCCACGACGCCCACCGACTTCACCGGCTGGAACACCACGAATGCCTGGCTGGTCTTGTGGTACCAGTCGGCCTTGCGCAGTTCTTCGATGAAGATGTGGTCGGCGCGACGCAGGATGTCGGCGTACTCCTTCTTCACTTCGCCGAGGATACGCACGCCCAGGCCCGGGCCCGGGAACGGGTGGCGGTAGACCATGTCGTACGGCAGGCCCAGCTCCAGGCCGATCTTGCGCACTTCGTCCTTGAACAGTTCGCGCAGCGGCTCGACCAGCTTGAGGTTCATTTCCTCCGGCAGGCCACCGACGTTGTGGTGCGACTTGATCACGTGGGCCTTGCCGCTCTTGGCGCCAGCCGATTCGATCACGTCGGGGTAGATGGTGCCCTGGGCGAGGAACTGGATGTTTTCCAGCTTGCTGGCCTGGGCATCGAACACGTCGATGAAGGTGCGACCGATGATCTTGCGCTTCTTCTCCGGGTCGGCTTCACCGGCCAGGTTGTCGAGGAACTGCTTCTCGGCGTCGGCACGAATCACCTTGACGCCCATGTTCTCCTTGAACATGGCCATCACTTGGTCGCCTTCGTGCAGGCGCAGCAGGCCGTTGTCGACGAATACGCAGGTCAGCTGGTCGCCGATGGCGCGGTGCAGCAGCGCGGCAACCACCGAGGAGTCGACACCGCCGGACAGGCCCAGCAGGACGTTGGCCGAGCCCACTTGTGCACGGACCTGGGCGATGGCGTCCTCGACGATGTTCGATGCCGTCCACAGGGCCTCGCAGCCGCAGATGTCCTGGACGAAGCGCGAGAGGATACGACCGCCTTGCTTGGTGTGGGTCACTTCCGGGTGGAACTGCACGCCGTAGTAGCCCAGGGCGTCGTCGAACATGCCGGCGATCGGGCAGCTCGGGGTGCTGGCCAGGATGTTGAAGTTGCCCGGCATCTGGGTGACCTTGTCGCCGTGGCTCATCCACACGTCCAGGCCCAGTACGCCGTCGTCGTCGACGTGGTCTTCGATGCCGTCCAGCAGGCGGCTCTTGCCAACCACGTCAACGCGGGCATAACCGAATTCGCGCAGTTCGGAACCTTCGACCTTGCCGCCCATTTGCTCGGCCATGGTCTGCATGCCGTAGCAGATGCCCAGCAGCGGGACCTTCAGGTCGAATACTGCCTGCGGTGCACGCGGGCTGTTGGCTTCGTGGACCGACTCCGGGCCACCGGCCAGGATGATGCCGCGCGGGTTGAATTCGCGGATCGCTTCATCGTCCATGTCGAACGGGTGCAGTTCGCAGTACACGCCGATCTCGCGCACGCGGCGGGCGATCAGCTGGGTGTACTGGGAACCGAAGTCGAGGATCAGGATGCGGTGAGCATGAATGTCGAGGGCCATGGTCAGTCTCGTCTAATTTCAGAAACGACACGGGGCTGAAAAACACAGCCCCGGTTACTAGATTCGTCGATCGCCTGCAGGCCTGGACCTGAAGGCGATCACTATCAACCTACGCGATAGTTAGGTGCTTCCTTGGTGATCTGCACGTCATGGACGTGGGATTCAGCCATGCCGGCACCGGTGATGCGTACGAACTCCGGCTTGGTGCGCATCTCGTCGATGGTCGCGCTGCCGGTGTAGCCCATGGAGGACCGCAGGCCGCCCATCAGCTGGTGGATGATCGCGGCCAGTGCGCCCTTGTAGGGAACGCGGCCTTCGATACCTTCCGGAACCAGCTTCTCGGCACCGGCCGAGGAGTCCTGGAAGTAGCGGTCCGAAGAGCCTTGCGCCTGTGCCATGGCACCCAGCGAGCCCATGCCGCGGTAGGCCTTGTAGGAGCGGCCCTGGAACAGTTCGACCTCACCAGGAGCCTCTTCGGTACCGGCGAACATCGAACCCATCATCACGCAGGAAGCGCCCGCGACGATGGCCTTGGACAGATCGCCGGAGAAGCGGATACCGCCGTCGGCGATCAGTGGCACGCCAGTGCCTTCCAGTGCCGCTGCCACGTTGGCGATGGCGCTGATCTGCGGCACGCCGACACCGGCAACGATACGGGTGGTGCAGATCGAGCCTGGGCCAATACCGACCTTGACCGCATCGGCGCCAGCGTCGGCCAGGGCCTTGGCGGCGGCACCGGTGGCGATGTTGCCGCCGATCACCTGCACTTGCGGGTAGTTCTCTTTCACCCAGCGAACGCGATCGATCACGCCCTTGGAATGGCCGTGGGCGGTATCCACTACCACCACGTCAACACCAGCAGCCACCAGGGCAGCAACACGCTCGCCAGTGTCCTTGCCGGTACCGACGGCGGCGCCGACGCGCAGGCGACCCTGGTCGTCCTTGCTGGCCAGCGGGTAGGCCTTGGCCTTCTCGATGTCGTTGACGGTCATCATGCCCTTGAGGACGAAGGCGTCATCGACGATCAGCACGCGCTCGATGCGGTGCTTGTGCAGCAGCTCGCGAACGGCGGACTTGTCGGCGACAGCCCCATCCTTGACGGTGACCAGGCGCTCTTTAGGCGTCATCACTTCACGGACGCTGACTTCCAGGCGGCTTTCAAAACGCACGTCGCGGGAAGTCACGATGCCCACCAGGTCGCCGTTGTGCAGCACCGGCACGCCAGAGATGTTGTGGGTCTTGGTCAGGTCGAGCAGGTCGCGCACGGTGGCGTCGGCTTCGATGGTGATGGGGTCCTTGACCACACCGGCCTCGAAACGCTTGACCTTGCGCACTTCGGCAGCTTGCTGCTCGATGGTCATGTTCTTGTGGATGATGCCGATGCCGCCTTCCTGAGCCATGGCGATCGCCAGACGGGCTTCAGTGACGGTGTCCATGGCAGCGGAAACCAGTGGAATATTCAGCTCGATGCCACGGGTCAAACGGGTCTTTAGACTGACTTCGTTCGGCAGTACTTCGGAATAACCGGGCACTAAGAGGATGTCGTCGAAGGTGAGGGCTTCTTGGCTGATACGCAGCATCGCGGGGGCTCCCGGGCGGGAAAATGGAAGCGCGCCATTATACTCAGACAGCCTGCCGGGCTCAATGTAAAACTCGATCTAATATCGTTGGAGTGATGGATGGAGAGCGCCTGCCCTGCTGGCCAGAGCCCACCCGGCCAACCAGGCGCCCTCGCCAAGAATCTACAACTGGACCTTGATCCAGCTCATCGGCTGGTCCAGCCAGTCGGCGAACTCATCGATGAAGCTCTGCTTGAAGCCCGCCTCGGTCCAGTTGTTGAAGATGAAGCCCAGGTTGGAGAACCCGCACGGCTGGAGGAACAGGAAGCCGTTGATGTCGTCTTCATGGCCGCATTCGGGACAGGTGAAGTTGTCGGTGCGCCCGGGCATCCAGTCTTCCAGGCTTTCGAACAAGGCCTCGCCGACTTCCTGGCGACATTCGGCGCAACCAGCCTCCTCGAGAAACCCCTTGGTCGGGGTATAGATGCAGCGCTTGGTGATGATCTCCAGGCCATTGACCGGCTCACCGAACGGCAGCGCCTCAGGGTGCAACACCACGTCCCGGGCACCTGGCGCGATGGCATGCCCCATGCGGTTGCCGGTGCGCCCGCAAGTGGTCAGGGTTTCCTCGACGATATTCTTGCGTACCAGCCAGCGCACGATGGCGCGGGCCCGGGGCTCATGCACCGGTAGCGTGGAGATTTTCGGGACGAGGATGCTTTGGGAGTTCATGGTCCAGCCTGGAGCGTCGAGGGACAGGGAAAACGCAGCGCCGGCGAGCCGGCCCCATCACCCAAGTGTAGAAGCCGGTTCGGCGACGAGCAGCGCCGAGGGCCGGCAGCTTAATCCCTGATCCTTGCAGATCAAGCGCTCAAGTAACGGCCGATCAGGGCAATGCCACTGGCCAATACCAGCCAGGTCACCAGGCGCACGAAGGTTTCCCGGGACAGTTTCATCGCCAAGCGCCGGCCAATCCACAACCCCAACGCCATGGCCGGCAACAAGCACAGTGCCAGCAACAGCAGCGGCAGTTCGGCGTAGACCCCGGCCAGGGCGAACAGGCTCAGGCGTACCACGGTGCTGCAACTGATCAGCGCGCTCTGGGTCGCCCGGGCCGGGTCCTTGGGCAACCGGCTGTTCAGGTAGATCGCATAAAGGAAGCCGCCACTGCCGAACAAGGCACCGAACAGGCCGCCCACGATACCCATCGGCACCGACCAGCCGGCCGCCATCTGCGCCGGACGGGCCTTCACCCAGAGGGTGTAGATGGCATAGGCACAAATGAACATCCCCATCAGCAGCAACAACACATCGGACTTGAGGTTGAGCAGGAAGATCACCCCCAGGGTGCAACCCACGGCCATGCACGGCAGCAGGCGCAGCAATTCGGGTTTGGCCACGTCCTTGCGCGAGGGCAAGAGGTTGCCGAAGGCGGCGATGAAATCCAGCAGCACCAGCAACGGCACGATCTTCGACAGGGGCATGAACAGGATCAAGATCGGCCCGGCCACCAGGGCCGTGCCGAAACCGGCGATACCGAACACGATGTAGGCCAGGGCAATGCCCAAGCCAATCGCCAGCCAGGCACCTGGCCCGAATGCCCACTGGTTCAATCCTTCAACGAACAGACTCATTACTGCCACATCCTCGACCTTGTATCCCACGACTTTAGCCATAGGCGAGCCTTGCGACTAATATCGTCGAAGCCGCCCACTCATCGCAAAAAGGCATGACTTGTGATTTCAACCCGTCAACTGCGTTACTTCGTGGAAATCGCCGAATGCGGCAGCTTCAGCGCTGCGGCAGAACGCCTGTTCGTCGCCCAGTCGGCCCTGAGCCGGCAGATCAAGGAACTGGAAGGCCTGCTGCAAACCCCGCTGTTCGAGCGCACCGCACGCCTGCCGCGCCTGACGGCCGCCGGTGAAGCGTTCTTCCCCAAGGCCCGCAACCTGCTGACCGAACTGCACAAGGCCGGCGAGCTGGCGACCCAGGTCGGCCAGGGGCAACTGGGGACCCTGCGCCTGAGCCATTCCAGCACCGTGCCCATGAGCGGGCGCCTGCTACGGGGGATCAGCCACTATCTACAGCAATGCCCCGGAGCCTCGATGGACATCATCAAGCTGTCCTCCGAAGCGCAGTTGGAGGAACTGGCTGAGGGCCGCCTGGACATCGGCCTGTTGCGCCTGCCAGTGTTGCGCCAACGCGAAGGCGTACAGGTCATCCCGTTGTTCAGCGAACCCTTGCTGGTGGCATTGCCTCCGGCGCACCCACTGGCGCTCGACCCACCGGCCAAGGGGGTCGACCTGGCGCAGCTGCGCGACGAAGCCTTTATCTCCCTCCCCCATCCCCAGCGGGGCGGCTTGAGCTACCTGTCGGCCGAGTTATGCATGCGCCAGGGCTTCTTTCCCAAGGCGGCGCGGGTGATGTCGCGCAAGACCACCCAGTTGCAGCTGATCCAGGCCGGTTTCGGCATCGCCCTGCTCCCTGAGTCGATGCAGGACATCGCTCCGGCCAACATTCATTTCCTGCCCCTGGCCGATGGCGATTGCCAGAGCGTCATCGCCCTCGCCTGCCGTCAGGAACCGACACCATTGGTGGCACAATTCGTTAAGTATTTTCGCGACTACCTGTAAGCAATTTGCCTTGGCCCATTGGGAAACAGCCCTTTAAACTGCGCCCCATGATTAAAGATCCCTTTGCACGACTCGGACTGGACCGCGAGGTCCTCACCGTCACCCAGCTCAACGGCCGCGCCCGGGTGCTGCTCGAGGACGTGTTCAGCAATATCTGGGTCGAGGGCGAGATCTCCAACCTCGCCCGTCCGGCTTCCGGTCACGTGTACTTCACCCTCAAGGACAGTGGCGCCCAGGTGCGCTGCGCGCTGTTCCGGCAGAACGCCGCGCGGGTGCGCCAGGCACTCAAGGACGGCCTGGCGGTCAAGGTCCGGGGCAAAGTCTCGCTGTTCGAGGGACGCGGCGACTACCAGCTGATCCTCGATACCGTGGAGCCGGCCGGCGACGGTGCCTTGCGCCTGGCCTTCGAGGCCTTGAAGGACAAGCTCAGTGCCGAGGGCCTGTTCAGTGCCGAGCGCAAGCGTCCGCTGCCGGCCCATCCCCAGCGGATTGGCATCATCAGTTCGCCCACCGGAGCGGTGATTCGCGACATCATCAGTGTCTTCCGCCGCCGCGCGCCTCAAGTCTCGCTGACCTTGATCCCTACCGCAGTACAAGGCCGCGAAGCCACGGCGCAGATCGTCCGGGCCCTGCAACTGGCCGATGCCCGAGGCTTCGACGCCTTGATCCTGGCCCGTGGCGGCGGCTCCCTGGAAGACCTCTGGTGCTTCAACGAGGAGCCGGTAGCTCGGGCCGTAGCCAACTGCGTGACACCGATCGTCAGCGCCGTCGGCCATGAAACCGACGTGTCCATCAGCGATTTCGTAGCCGATGTCCGCGCGCCCACGCCCTCGGCCGCCGCCGAGTTGCTGGCCCCGGATTCCAGCGACCTGCAACGGCGGGTCGACAGCCTGCACCGCCGCCTGATGATGCGCATGCGCGACCGCTTGCTGCGCGAGCGCCTGCGCCTGGATGGCCTGGCCCGGCGCCTGCGCCATCCGGGCGAGCGGTTGCGCCAGCAGGCACAGCGCCTGGACGACCTGGACATGCGCCTGCGCCGGGCTTTCGAGCGCAGCCTGAATACTCGCCGCGAACGCCTGGCCCGCCTGGAAACCCGCCTCGGCGCCCAACATCCCGGACGCAACCTGGCGCTGTTGCGCCAACGCCTGGATAGCCTGGCCGAACGCCTGCCCCGGGCCATGGGCGAAGGCCTGAAGGCCCGCCGCCTGCAACTGCAGAGCCAGATGCAGACTTTGCATGTAGTCAGCCCCCTGGCCACATTGGGCCGTGGCTACAGCATTCTCCTGGATGAGCGTGGGCAGGCTATCCGCAGCGCCACGCAAACCCGTAATGGCCAACGCCTCACGGCCCGCCTGGGCGAAGGCGAACTGCAAGTGCGGGTCGAAGACAACCACCTGACGCCTGTCACCCTTTCTTTACTGGACTGATCCATGCCGCGCTTTATTTGCTCCCTACTGTTGCTGTGCCTGGCTTTCAACGCCCACGCCGACAGCTATATCACCCGCCTGTTGAACAAACCCGTGCCCGGCGGCGTGGCAGTGATCGACCTGGGCCAAGCCACCCAGGCGCCCAAGGCCAGCTACCAGGGCAAGCCGGTGCTGGTGGTGAAGGAACAGGCCAACTGGTTGGCGATCGTCGGTATTGCGCTGACGGCCAAGCCTGGCAACCAGCAGATCACCAGCGCCGGCCGTAGCCTGAGCTTCGTGGTCGGCAGCAAGAAGTACCCGGAGCAGCACATCACCCTGAAGAACCAGCGCCAGGTGAATCCCAACCCCGCGGACCTGAAGCGCATCGACGCCGAGCTGGCCGAACAACTGCGCGCCTATCGCAGCTTTAGCCCCAATACCCCAAGCAACCTGCTGCTGGACAAGCCGGTGAACGGGCCGCTGTCGAGCAAGTTTGGCGTACGTCGCTTCTTCAACGGCGAAGAACGCAACCCGCACTCGGGCCTGGACTTCGCCGTTGGAGCTGGTACACCAATCAAGACGCCGGCCGCAGGCAAGGTAATCCTCACCGGTAATTACTTCTTCAATGGCAATACCGTGTTCGTCGACCATGGCCAGGGTTTCATCAGCATGTTCTGTCATATGTCGAAGATCGATGTGAAGGTCGGCCAATCCCTGGCTCGCGGGGCAGTCGTGGGCAAGGTCGGCTCCACTGGCCGAGCCACCGGACCGCACATGCATTGGAACATCAGCCTGAACGACGCCCGGGTCGATCCGGCGATCTTCATCGGTGCGTTCCAACCCTGAAACGCCCTCCCCCACAGCGGTTTCCAGCAGCCGCCCCGGCAAAACACCCAAACCGACAGATTGCGCAGCCAGCCATGGCTGCGCAATACCTGAAAAGACAAAGCACGTTCTAAAGAATAAAATCTCGCAAATAACCAAATTACGAGTATTCCTCTCAATTTTTCCCCATTGCTTGCCATCTCCGAACCCAGTGGTTAGGGTTGAGCACATGAAAACCTCTCACACCCTCATTCAGCGTCGTCAACACCGGAGCCTCTGCCTCGTCAGCGCACGACTGCCAGGCTGAACCGCGGTGCCTCATCCCCCTGCGTCAACATTTGCATTCTTGACTCACCGGCAGGCCGCCTCTCTTCGGCCCGGAACATAAGGATTTCGCCATGACCATGCTCAAAGACCCGTCTTCCAAGTACCGCGCGTTCCCGACCATCAATTTGCCGGACCGCACCTGGCCGTCGAAGACCATCACCAGCGCGCCGATCTGGTGCAGTTCCGACCTGCGTGATGGCAACCAGTCGCTGATCGAACCGATGGATGCGGTCAAGAAACTGCGTTTCTGGAAGACCCTGGTGGCTGTCGGTGTGAAGGAAATCGAAGCTTCGTTCCCTGCCGCTTCGCAAACCGACTTCGACTTCGTGCGGACTCTGATCGAAGACAAGCATATTCCCGACGACACCACCATCCAGGTGCTGACCCAGGCCCGTGAAGACCTGATCGCCCGTACCTTCGAATCCTTGCGCGGCGCGAAGAAGGCCATCGTCCACCTGTACAACGCCACCAGCCCATCGTTCCGCCGCATTGTCTTCAACCAGGACAAGGCCGGGGTGAAGGAAATCGCGGTGAATGCGGCCAAGCTTTTCGTCAAATACGCCGCCCAGCAACCGGAAACCCAATGGCAGTTCGAATACTCCCCGGAAACCTTCAGCGCCACTGAACTGGAGTTCGCCAAGGAAGTCTGCGACGCCGTGGTCGAAGTCTGGAACGCGACCCCCACCAACAAGGTGATCCTCAACCTGCCAGCCACTGTCGAGGTGGCAACGCCGAATATCTACGCCGACCAGATCGAGTGGTTCTGCCGCCATATCAACCGCCGTGACAGCGTGATCATCAGCCTGCATACCCATAACGACCGTGGCACCGGCGTGGCCGCCACCGAGTTGGGCCTGATGGCCGGCGCCGACCGTGTCGAGGGCTGCCTGTTCGGTAACGGCGAACGCACCGGCAACGTCGACCTGGTCACCGTAGCGCTCAACCTTTACACCCAGGGCGTGAACCCCGAGTTGGACTTCTCCGACATCGACGGCGTGCGCAAGGTAGTGGAAGAGTGCAACCAGATTCCCGTGCACCCACGTCACCCCTATGTTGGCGACTTGGTCCACACCGCATTCTCCGGCTCCCACCAGGATGCGATCCGCAAAGGTTTTGCCCAGCAAAAATCCGATGGTGTGTGGGAAGTACCGTACTTGCCGATCGACCCGGCCGATATCGGCCGCAGCTATGAAGCGGTGATCCGTGTCAACAGCCAGTCGGGCAAGGGCGGTATCGCCTACCTGCTGGAGCAGGAATACGGCATCAGCTTGCCGCGCCGCATGCAGATCGAGTTCAGCCAGGTCGTCCAGCGGGAAACCGACCGCCTTGGCCTGGAGATGACGGCCCAGCAGATCCATGCGTTGCTGCACAGCGAGTACTTGCAGGCCAATACGCCTTACGCGCTGGTCAGCCATCGCCTGCAGGAAGAAAACGGCCACAGCTCGGTAGAAGTTGAGGTTTCG
Organism: Pseudomonas sp. BIOMIG1BAC; assembly: GCF_001705995.2. Classification (NCBI taxonomy): domain Bacteria; kingdom Pseudomonadati; phylum Pseudomonadota; class Gammaproteobacteria; order Pseudomonadales; family Pseudomonadaceae; genus Pseudomonas; species Pseudomonas sp. BIOMIG1BAC. The sequence continues at coordinate 6,364,783 of NZ_CP049045.1, forward strand.
GGCAAGGGCCATGGCGAAAACAACCTGCACTGGCGCGGCAAGGGCAACGGTGCCCTGGAAGCCCTGGTGGCCGGCTTGCCGGTTGCAGTGGAGATCATGGACTACAACGAACACGCCATTGGCGCAGGCACCAACGCCAAGGCCGCCGCTTATATCGAGCTGCGAGTCAATGGCGAGCGGGCAGTGCATGGCGTGGGCATTGACGAGAACATCACCACCGCCAGCTTCAAGGCCTTGTTCAGCGCCCTGAACCGCTCGTTGAGCGAGCAACAGGCCAAGGCAGCTTAAAAGCCACTCTTGGTAAAACGGCCCCGGAGAGTCTCCTCTCCGGGGCCGTTTTGTTTAGCCGGCAGGATTCATTCACGGCTGCCGCTCGGCTCAGGCATGCACGTCGACACTGAGCATGGCCTGCAGCAGAGCCGCCTGCAGGACCTGCAGCGTGCTGCTGGTCACGGCGGTCTGCGCCTGGATCTCCATCACCTGCTGAGCCTTTTGTTCCTCGCAGGCCTACCCCTTCTCGGCACCGGCCACTAGGTAAACCTGAAGCTATCGGCGTCGAGGTTAGCCGGGAAACGGGCACGGTAGGCCGCCAATTCCGTAGTACTCAGGCAGACCTGGAACACGCCGTCGGCCTCTCCGGCGCTAAGCAGGGTCTCGCCCTGGAAGTCCAGCACCTGGCTGTCGCCGGTATAGGCGAAGCCTTTGCCATCGGTACCCACTCGATTCACAGCCGCGACATAACACAGGTTTTCAATGGCCCGGGCTGGCAACAAGCGATTCCAGTGCAAACGCCGCGCACCCGGCCAGTTGGCGGTATACAACAACAGGTCGGTGTCCTGGGCGTCACGGCTCCAGACCGGGAAACGCAGGTCGTAGCAGATCAACGGACGAATGCGCCATCCCTTGAGTTCGAACTGCACCTGGCGCTCACCGGGAGTGAAATGGTCATGTTCACCGGCCATGCGAAACAGGTGGCGCTTGTCGTAGTGCCAGACTTCACCATCGGGACGCGCCCACAACAGGCGGTTGCGGTGGCTGCCGTCCGCGGCCTGGATGATCACGCTACCGGTGATCACCGCATCGAGTTTTTTCGCCTGGCAGCGCAGCCACTTGCTGGTAGGCCCGTTTTCCGCTTCCGCGAGGGTCGCCGAATCCATGGAGAAGCCGGTGGTGAACATTTCAGGAAGGATGATCAGGTCGGCACCGCGAGCCTGCTCCAGCAGTTGCTCGAAATGCTCCAGGTTGGCCTGGCGATCGTGCCAGGCCAGAGTGGTCTGGACCAGGGCCAGGTTGAGGTCGGGTAACGTACTCAGATCACGCATAGTTTCTCTGCTGCCTGACGCAGCGTCTCCTCGCGCTTGGCAAAACACAGGCGTACCAGACGCTGCCCCTGTGGCGGCTGCTGATAGAACACCGACACCGGGATGGCCGCGACGCCATGCTCACGAGTCATCCAGACCGCCATGTCGACATCGCTCAGGTCCGGACGAATCTGTGAATAGTCCACCAGTTGAAAATAAGTGCCGGCCACCCGGGTGAAGGAAAAACGAGAAGAACTCAGCAAGTCGCAGAACAAGTCACGCTTGGCCTGGTAGAAACCAGGCAACTCCTCGACATGTTCCGGGTGCTCGGCCATGAAGTCGGCAAGAGCGTACTGCAAAGGTGTCACGCCACAGAAGCTGACATATTGATGCACCTTGCGCAGCTCGGTACTCAAGGCCGGTGGCGCCACAACGTAACCGGTCTTCCAGCCAGTTACATGATAGGTCTTGCCAAAGGAGCTGACCACGAAGGCCCGCTGGTACAACTCCTCATGAGCCAACACACTGGCATGAGCCACGGCATCGAACACCAGGTGCTCGTAGACCTCGTCACTGACCAGGTAGATATCACGTTCACGAATCAACTCGGCCAACCGGTCCAGCTCGGCACGACTGATCAGAGCCCCACTGGGGTTGTGCGGGCTATTGATGATGATCATCCGCGTGCGGGGACTCAGGGCCGCCTCGAACTTCTGCCAGTCGATGGCGAAGTCTCCCAGTTGCAATGGCACATGCACACAGCGGCCGCCTGCCAGCTCCACAGAGGGCTCGTAGCTGTCATAGCTGGGATCGAAGACGATGACCTCATCACCCTGGCGGATCACTGCCTGGATTGCACAGAAGATCGCCTGGGTCGCCCCTGGGGTGATGGTCACTTCAGAATCGGGATCGACCTTGACGCCATAAGCCCGAGCGATTTTCGCCGCTACCTGCTGGCGCAGGAGTGGTAGGCCGGTCATCGGAGCGTACTGGTTATGGCCATTGGCGACGTGTCGGGCAAGCGCATCGCGCAACGCTTGCGGACCGTCGAAATCAGGGAAACCCTGGGACAGGTTGAGCGCTCCGGTCTCGACCGCGAGCTGGGACATTTGCGTAAAGATGGTGGTGCCGACATTCGGCAGCTTGCTGGTGATCATGAGGGTTCCCTGCTGAACACCCGGCTCTACGAAGGCGCGGGAGGTCCCGAGGATAGCCCAAAGGACGGCGATTAAAAAAGGGTCCCTCAAGGACCCTTTTTAATCGCAGCTACAAGCTGCAAGCCATAAGCTGCAAGCCCTTGCAGCTTTTTACTGGCAGCTTGTAGCTTGCAACTCGAAGCACGGTCTCAACGCTTGTCCCGGCGCTTCTTATCGGCCTTCTTGTGGTGCGACATCAAGCGTCGCTTCTTGTTGACCTGGCGGTCGGTAAGCGTGTTCTTGTTGCCTTCGTACGGGTTATCACTGCCTTTGAACTCGATACGAATCGGCGTGCCCACCAGCTTCAGCACGCGACGGTAGGTGTTCTCCAGGTAGCGCACATAGGACTTGGGCACCTTCTCCACCTGGTTGCCGTGGATCACGATCAACGGTGGGTTGGCACCACCCAGGTGGGCATAACGCAACTTGATCCGACGGCTGTTGACCATCGGTGGAGCGTGCTCGCTCACGGCGTCTTCCAGGATCTGGGTCAGGCGGCTGGTCGGCCAACGGGTCACCGCCGACTTGAAGGAGTTCTGCACCGACTGGTAGAGGTTGCCCACACCCGTGCCATGCAATGCCGAGATGAAGTGGATGTCGGCGAAGTCGACGAAGAACAGCCGGCGTTCCAGCTCGGTCTTCACATAATCGCGCTCGCTGGGTTGCATGCCGTCCCACTTGTTCAGGGCAATCACCAGCGCACGCCCCGCTTCCAGGGCAAAGCCCAGCAGGTTCAGGTCGTGGTCCACCACGCCTTCGCGGGCGTCCATGACGAAGATCACGACGTTGGCGTCCTTGATCGCCTGCAGCGTCTTGACCACCGAGAACTTCTCGACTTCCTCGTGGATCTTGCCGCGCTTGCGCACACCGGCGGTGTCGATCAGCGTGTACTTCTCTTCGTTACGCTCGAACGGGATGTAGATACTGTCGCGGGTAGTACCGGGCTGGTCGTAGACGATCACCCGATCCTCGCCGAGCATGCGGTTAACCAGGGTCGACTTGCCGACGTTGGGACGACCGATAATGGCGATCTTGATCCCGTCCTTCTCGCTCGGACCAGGAATACGCTTGGCTTCCTCGCCCTCGGCAACGACCTCTTCCTCACCCTCTTCGGGCTCGTCGGCGTCATCCTTGGGGAATTCACGCAGGGTGATTTCCAACATCTGGCTGATACCGCGGCCATGGGCACCGGCGATCGGGATCGCGTCGCCCATGCCCAGTGGCGCGAATTCGGCGCGAGCCATGTCCGGGTCGATGTTGTCGACCTTGTTGGCAATCACGTAGGAGGTCTTGTTACGTTTGCGCAGGTGTTCGCCGATCATCTGGTCGGCTGCGGTAAACCCGGCCTTGGCGTCCACCAGGAACAAGACTACGTCGGCTTCTTCAATGGCCAGCAGCGACTGCTCGGCCATCTTTTCATCCATGCCATGTTCGTCACCGGAGATACCACCGGTGTCGATGAGAATATAGGTACGCCCTTGCCACTTGGCCTCACCGTATTGGCGATCACGGGTCAGACCGGACAAATCGCCAACGATGGCGTCACGAGTCCGAGTCAGGCGGTTGAACAAGGTGGACTTGCCGACGTTGGGTCGGCCCACCAGGGCGATTACGGGAACCATGCGGCTCTCCACTGCGTTAATTGCGAAAATACAAAAGCCGCTGCGAGGCAGCGGCTGGTGCTCGGGGCAGCACCTTGAAGTGCTGCGAACCTTGTCCAGACAAGGCCGCTTGGGGAATCAACCCCAAGCATAGTCAAACCATTACTTGATGGTCAGGGCTTCCAGTTTGCCGCTGTTGCCATACACGTAGATCATGTCGCCCACCACCAGCGGCCGGGCCCGCAGGCCATCGCTGTCGATACGCTCACGACCGACGAAACGACCATCGACCTGGCTCAGCAGGTGCAGGTAACCTTCCAGGTCACCCACAGCCACGTAGCTGGAGAAGACTTCCGGGGCCGACAATTGACGACGGGCCAGGGAATCATTGCTCCACAGGGCAGTGGTCGAGCGCTCGTCGATACCTTCCACGGTGCCCGAGGACAGGCTGACGTAGACGCTACCGAAACCCTGGGCAACACCTGCATAGCTGGAAGCGTCACGCTGCCAGAGCGGGCGACCGCTCTCCAGGTCCAGGGCCACGACACGCCCCTGGTAGCTGGCGACATACAAGGTACCGCCAGACAACAGCAGGCCACCGTCGATATCCACTACCCGGTCCAGTTCGGAACGGCCTTGGGGGATCGCTACGCGCTGCTCCCAGACCGGCACGCCGTTGCGGATGTCCAGCGCCACTACCTTGCCGGTGGAGAGGCCGGCAAGCGCCAGGCGATTGGTAGCCAATGGTGCACTGGTACCCCGCAAGGTCAGTACCGCTGGAGTGCTGTCATAGAGCCAGAGCTGGTGGCCAGTACTGGCATCCAGGCCAATCACCCGGTCATCCTGGGTCTGGACTACCACCACGTCACCATTGGTGGCTGGCGGCGCCAGCACCTCGCTGGTGACGCGGGCACGCCATTTCTCTTCACCGCTGGAAGTATCCAGGGCCACCACTTCGCCTTTCAGGGTGCCGATCATGACCAGGCCATAACCCACGCCCACAGCGCCGGACACAGGCAGCTCGAGGTCCTTCTTCCATTTGACGTCGCCGTTCATGCGATCCATGGCGACCACTACGCCAGTGACATCGGAGGCGTAGATAGTGCTGCCATCAATGGCCGGAACCAGCATGTTGTAGGTATCGCCCTGGCCGTCACCAATGGAACGGCTCCACTGCTTCTGCAGGACGACCTCTTCCTTGAAGCTGACCAGCTCCGCAGGTGGCAGTTCTTTCTTGCTGTTGCTGCTGCAACCCACAGCCAACAAGGCCAGGGCCAGCAATGCTGCATGTTTCCACCGGATCACGTCACGCATCCCCTTTGGCCAGGTCGTCGAGCTTGATTTGTAGGCCACCGACAGCCGCTTCATCCGACAGCGCCGCCTTGGCTTTTTGGTATGCAGCATGGGCTTCATCGACGCGGCCCAACTGGACCAGCAAATCGCCCTTGAGTTCTTCACGGGTGGCCAGGAAAGCCTTGTCGGTGTCACCGTCGAGCAGTTTCAGCGCCTCATCAACCTTGTTCTGCGCCGCCAGCACCTGGGCCAGACGTTGACGAGCCACTTCGCCCAGGGTCGCGTTCGCCGGCTTGTCCGCCACGGCCTTGAGCTGGGCAACCGCATCGTCCAGCTTGCCGGTATCCACTGCGACCTTGGCCACGAACAGGCTGCCGTACTGCGCGTAGGCGGTACCGCCGAACTCGCTGTTGAGCTTGCCGGCCAAGTCGGTAACACGGGCTGCGTCAGGCTTGCCATCAGGTGTCAGGGTGGTTTCCAGCAATTGCTGGTAGAGCACCGAAGCCCCCTGGGACTGGTTGCCTTGGTATTTATGCCAGGCCTGCCAGCCGAACACGATGACCAGAGCCAGCAGGCCACCGGTCACCAGGGGTTTGCCGTTACGCTGCCACCAGTCCTTCAATTCCGCCAGCTGTTCATCTTCGGTACTCGACACCCCAATACTCCTTATTCGCTAAATCGGCTGTTTGACAGCTTCAACCCTGCACGACGCAGGTGGCCAGGTGCGCAGCGAGTGCATCCCAGGCAATGCTTTGTTGTTCGCCCTGGCCACGCAGGGGCTTGAAACCTACCACTTGCTGGGCCATTTCGTCGTCACCGAGGATCAGCGCATACAACGCACCGCTCTTGTCGGCCTTCTTGAACTGGCTCTTGAAGCTGCCACCGCCGGCGTTGACCTGCAGGCGCAGGTTCGGCAGTTGATCGCGTACCCGCTCGCTCAGGGCCAGGCCTGCCAATTCGGCTGCCTCGCCAAAGGCGCAAAGGTAGACATCCACCTGGCGAGCAATTTCTTCCGGTACCCGCTCCAGGGTCTCCAGCATCAGCACCAGGCGCTCGATACCCATGGCGAAACCCACGCCCGGGGTCGGCTTGCCACCCATCTGCTCGACCAGGCCGTCGTAGCGGCCGCCTGCGCAAACAGTGCCCTGGGCACCGAGTTTGTCGGTCACCCATTCGAAGACGGTCTTGCTGTAGTAGTCCAGGCCACGTACCAGCTTCGGATTGATCACGTAGGGGATGCCAGCGGCTTCCAGGCGGGCCTTGAGACCTTCGAAGTGCACCCGAGACTCTTCATCCAGGTAGTCGGCCAGCTTCGGCGCATCCACCAGCACCGCCTGGGTGCCCGGGTCCTTGGTATCCAGGACCCGCAGCGGGTTGGTCTTCAGGCGACGCTGGCTGTCTTCGTCCAACTGGTCGTGGCGAGCCGAAAGGAACTCCACCAGCGCATCGCGATAGCGTGCACGGGCCTCGGAGGTACCCAGGCTGTTGAGTTCGAGCTTCACCGCATCACGGATACCCAGCTCGCCCCACAGGCGCCAGGTCAACACAATCAGTTCGGCGTCGATATCCGGACCGTCCAGGTTGAACACTTCCAGGCCGATCTGGTGGAACTGGCGATAACGACCTTTTTGTGGGCGCTCGTGACGGAACATCGGGCCGATGTACCAGAGTTTCTGCACCTGGCCAGCGCCGGTCAGGCCATGCTCCAGGGCCGCACGCACGCAGGCCGCGGTGCCTTCCGGGCGCAGGGTCAGCGAATCGCCGTTGCGGTCCTCGAAGGTGTACATTTCTTTTTCGACGATATCGGTCACTTCACCGATGGAGCGCTTGAACAGCTCGGTGAATTCGACGATAGGCATGCGGATCTGCTTGTAACCGTAGTTATCCAGCAACCGCGCCACGGTACCCTCGAAGTAGCGCCACAGGGGCGTCTGCTCGGGCAGGATGTCATTCATGCCACGAATGGCTTGCAGAGACTTGCTCACAAAAAATCCTTAATACGTTCGGTTAGCCACGAGCGATCAGCGCTGCGTCGGCTTCGACCTTCTCGGCCGCCTTCTGCCGGATGAGCTTTTCGAGCTCATCCACCAGGTTGTCATTGGTCAGTTTCTGCGATGGCTTGCCATCGATGTAAATCAGGTTCGGCGTACCACCGGTCAGCCCCACATGGGCTTCCTTGGCTTCGCCCGGGCCGTTGACCACACAACCGATCACCGCGACATCCATGGGTACCAGCAAGTCCTCGAGGCGCCCTTCAAGTTCGTTCATGGTCTTGACCACATCGAAATTCTGCCGCGAGCAGCTCGGGCAGGCGATGAAGTTGATGCCACGGGAACGCAGGTGCAGGGACTTGAGGATGTCGTAGCCGACCTTCACTTCCTCGACCGGATCGGCCGCCAACGAGATGCGAATGGTATCGCCAATCCCTTCGGCCAGCAGCATACCGAGGCCGACGGCGGATTTCACCGTGCCTGAACGCAATCCACCGGCTTCGGTGATGCCCAGGTGCAGGGGCTGGACGATTTCCTTGGCCAGCAAGCGGTAGGCTTCGACGGCCATGAACACGTCGGAAGCTTTCACACTGACCTTGAAGTCCTGGAAATTCAGCCGTTCCAGATGCTCGACATGACGCAGTGCCGACTCGACCAGTGCGGCGGGGGTCGGTTCGCCATATTTCTTTTGCAGGTCCTTTTCCAGCGAACCGGCATTGACCCCGATACGAATCGGGATACCGCGGTCGCGAGCCGCATCGACCACCGCCCGCACTCGATCCTCTCGACCGATGTTGCCGGGGTTGATACGCAGGCAATCGACGCCCAGCTCAGCCACGCGCAGGGCGATCCGATAGTCGAAGTGAATATCGGCCACCAGTGGGACCTTGACCAGTTGCTTGATCCGGCCGAACGCCTCGGCGGCATCCATATCCGGGACCGAAACCCGCACGATATCGACACCGGCGGCTTCCAGGCGGTTGATCTGGGCCACGGTTGCGGCCACGTCGTTGGTGTCGCTGTTGGTCATGCTCTGCACCGCGATCGGGGCATCGCCCCCTACCGGTACCGAGCCAACCCAGATCTTGCGGGACTCGCGACGTTTGATTGGAGATTCGCCGTGCATGACTTATTGACCTAACTTCAGGCGAGCAGTCTCGCCAGTGATGAACGGGGCGATATCCACCGCCTGACCGTTGTAGCTGATTTGAGCACCGCGGGCATAACCCAGGCGGACAGCGAAAGGCGGCTTGCCGCTGACATCGACGACTTCACCCTTGCGCTTGAGCGCACTGAGCAGGATCTTGCCATTGCCGTCGCTAACCTGGGTCCAGCAGTCGGCGCTGAACTGGATCTGCACCTGGGCCGAACCGACAGCCGCGGTAGTGGGAACCGGAGCATTGGTCGCGGCGACTGGCGCAACAGGAGTGGTCGGGGCAGGAGCCGCCGGGGCCGGAAGCGGCGTCGCTGGCACGGTCGCCACCGGTGCAACGGTTTGTGCCGGTGCAACATGGGTAGGAGCTACAGGCGCACCGGGAGCGGGCGCCACTGGAGCTGCTGGGCTGGCTGGAGCCTCAGCGGGCGGATTGGCATATTGCGCGGCATTGGCGTCGGCTTCGCTCTTGGCTTCGGCAACGGCCTGGTCTTCCGGCTCGTCCAGAGGGTGGATCTGGGTCTTGCCGTCGGCGCCCTCCACTTCGACATGCTCCGGATTCAGGGCAACCTGTTCCTTGCCACGCTGGGCAGTCTGGTCCTGCCACCAGACGAAACCGCCACCGACCACGGCCACCAACAACAGCAGGCTGACAATCCGCAGGATGGTATGGGAGACCCGTACGGGTTCTTCGATACGGCCCAGGGCGTGGACGGCGCTACCCTGGGAGTCGGTGCCGGTATATTGATCGAAGGCCTGGACCAGGACCGCCTGGTCCATGCCCAGCAACTTGGCATAGGCACGAATGTATCCACGGGCAAAGGTGTGGCCCGGGAGCTTGTCGAAGGCTCCGGCTTCCAGGTTGCTCAGGGAGCTCACGGTGAGATTGAGCTTGTGGGCCACCTCAGCCAGCGACCAGCCATTGCTTTCACGGGCCTGGCGCAAGGTTTCACCGGGATTGACGCGAGTCGTTGCTTGAACTTCGGGTTGCGCCACTTTCATCATTGCTCCGACAGGTATTGCTGATATTCCGGCGTACCGGGATAAAGTCGTTTTAGTTGCAGACCGTAACTGGAGGCCTTGTCGTGATCGTCGAACACCACAGCCAGCCGGGTGCCGAGCAATAGACTACGTGCATTTTGCTCGCCAAGCAGGCTAAAACGATCGTAATAATCACGCGCGGGCACATAATGCCTGTCTTCGTAAGACAACTCAGCCATTTCCAGTAATGCGCGAGGTTGTTGCTGGTTCAAACGCAGGGCTTTCGACAACTGCAACCGGGCCAGTCCACGCTGCCCCAGCTTCGAAGCGGCTACCCCAAGATTCTCGAAAACCCGGGAGCGCTCTGGGTACAGGGTATCGGCCGCCGCTTGCTCGAAGCGCTGATAGGCCTCTTCATAACGTTTTTCTTCGAACAGGAAGCTGCCGTAGTTATTGAGGATCCGGGCATTTTTCGGACTTGCCTCCAGAGCCTTGCGAAATTGCGCATCGGCCAGCGCAGGCTCCATTTCGGCTTGGAACACCAACGCCAGGGCCGCGTTGGCATCGGCATCGGCAGGGCTGAGCTCCAGGGCCTTCTTCAAGGGAACCTTGGCCCGTTCGCCCATACCTTGTTGCAGATACCCAAGGCCGAGCTGAACATAAGCCTGGCGCGCCTCATCACGTCCCTTGCTGGTACCCATCGGGCTGGTATCGCCCGACAGGACACAGCCAGCGCACAAGCTGGCAACAAGCAGGAGCAGCGCTAAGCGCAAGGCCATGGAGATCCTCTCTCAGGTACGGGCCGCGGCGCTTTGCGGCATATCGGCGTCGGCACTCAGCTCGCGCACGGCGATATAGCGTTCACTACGACGGGTGCGATCCAGCACCTGGCCTACCAACTGGCCACAGGCGGCATCGATGTCTTCGCCGCGGGTGGTGCGCACAGTGACATTGAAGCCAGCGTGGTGCAGCTGGTCCTGGAAGCGTCGGATGGCGTTGTTGCTCGGACGTTCGTAACCGGAATGCGGGAACGGGTTGAACGGGATCAGGTTGATCTTGCAAGGAATATCCTTGAGCAACTCGATCATCTGCGCCGCATGTTCCGGCTTGTCGTTGACGTCCTTGAGCAGGGTGTACTCAATGGTCAGCACGCGCTTTTCGCCCAGGGCCGACATGTAGCGCTGGCACGACTCGAGCAGCATCTTCAACGGATACTTCTTGTTGATCGGTACCAACTGGTTGCGCAGCGCATCGTTGGGAGCGTGCAGGGACAACGCCAGGGAGACATCGATGTGCTTGGCCAGCTCATCGATCATCGGTACCACGCCGGAGGTCGACAGGGTCACACGGCGCTTGGAGATGCCGTAGCCCAGGTCGTCCATCATCAGGTGCATGGCCGAGATGACGTTGTCGAAGTTCAGCAGCGGTTCGCCCATGCCCATCATCACCACATTGGTGATGGCACGGTCGATGGTCGCGGGAACACTGCCAAAGGATTTGTTGGCAATCCACACCTGGCCGATGACTTCGGCGGCAGTGAGGTTGCTATTGAAGCCTTGCTTGCCGGTGGAGCAGAAACTGCAATCCAGGGCACAGCCTGCCTGGGACGAAACGCACAAGGTACCGCGCTTGCCCTGGGGAATGTAAACGGTCTCGACACAGCTGCCGGACGCCACGCGCACCACCCATTTACGGGTACCGTCGCTGGAGATGTCCTCGCTGACCACTTCCGGACCGCGAATCTCGGCAACGGCCTTGAGCTTCTCGCGCAAGGCCTTGCCGACATTCGTCATGGCCTCGAAATCATCGACGCCAAAGTGGTGAATCCATTTCATTACCTGACCGGCACGGAAACGCTTCTCCCCGATTGAGTCGAAGAATTTCTCCATTTCCGGTTGAGTCAGCCCCAACAGGTTAGTTTTGCCGATCGATGTATTCATGGTTTCACCTTTCACTCACTGGCCCAATGGCTTAGCGAGTGGTCACCTCGGTAGCTGCGAAGAAGTAAGCGATTTCGCGAGCAGCGGCAGCTTCGGAGTCCGAACCGTGAACGGCGTTGGCGTCGATGGACTCAGCGAAATCAGCACGGATGGTACCGGCAGCAGCTTCTTTAGGGTTGGTAGCGCCCATCAGCTCGCGGTTGCGAACGATAGCGTTTTCACCTTCCAGAACCTGAACGACAACCGGACCGGAAGTCATGAAGGCAACCAGTTCGCCGAAGAAGCCACGCTCGCTGTGCTCAGCGTAGAAACCTTCGGCTTCGGCCTTGGACAGTTGCTTCATTTTCGAAGCTACAACGCGCAGGCCGGCTTCTTCAAAACGGGAAACGATCTTGCCGATAACGTTTTTTGCAACAGCGTCAGGCTTGATGATGGAGAAAGTACGTTGAACAGCCATGGTGTAACTCCAGAAACGGTGATTAAAGCGAAAAATTAAACCCGCGAATTATACGCGGGTTTAAAGGGATTGCCTAACTGCGTAGCCCGCGGATTCAGTCAGTTTCGTCGATCCAGGCAGCCTGAATTGCTTCAAGAACCTTCTCGCCTCCGCGAGCTGGATCGTCACTGAACTCCGGCAATGCCAGAACCCACTTGTGCAGATCGACAAAGTTCACATAACGCGGGTCCACATCCGGCTTCGAATCAGCCAGCTGGATCGCGATTTCCAGTACATCAACCCACTTCAGACTCATGATGGCTCCTTGAATCAGTGCGGCGCTTCGGCCGCGTGGTTGAGCGAGTACTTGGGAATTTCAACGGTCAGGTCTTCATCGCCAACGATAGCCTGGCACGACAGGCGCGACTGGGCTTCCAGGCCCCAGGCCTTGTCCAGCAGATCCTCTTCCAGCTCATCGGCTTCGTTCAGCGAGTCGAACCCTTCGCGCACGATGCAATGGCAAGTAGTGCAGGCACAGACGCCGCCACAGGCACTCTCGATCTCGATGTGGTTGTCATGGGCAACCTCAAGCAGCGAAACCCCTGGCTCGACGTCGACGACCAAGCCTTCCGGGCAGAACACGGCATGTGGCAGAAAAATGATCTGCGGCATCAGTTATTCCTCAATCTCATTCAGGTTGCGCCCCGCCAGGGCAGCTTTCACCGTCGAATCCAGGCGGCGGGCCGCAAAGGCGTCGGTCACTTGCGACAGGCGCTTGGTCTGTTGCTCGATGGCATAACCATCGGTACCGAGCATCAATTCGTTCAGTTCCTGCATTTGCAGCTCAATGACCATGCGCTCCTCGGCATCCAGCAGGCGATCGCCATCAGCCTCCAGGGCACCCTGCACCGCCTCGATCAGGCGCTGAGCATCGACCTGCTGCTCACGCAGCACGCGGGCCACCTTGTCGTCGCCGGCATACTGGAAGGAGTCCTTGAGCATCCTGGCGATCTCGCCGTCGGTCAGGCCATAGGAAGGCTTGACCTGGATGCTGGCCTCCACGCCCGAGCCCAGCTCACGGGCAGACACACTGAGCAGGCCATCGGCGTCAACCTGGAAGGTCACACGGATCTTCGCGGCACCGGCCACCATCGGTGGGATACCACGCAATTCGAAACGCGCCAGGGAGCGGCAGTCGCTGATCAGCTCGCGCTCGCCCTGCAGCACATGGATCATCATGGCCGTCTGGCCATCCTTGTAGGTCGTGAAATCCTGGGCACGGGCAACGGGAATGGTGGTATTGCGCGGAATCACCTTTTCCATCAGCCCGCCCATGGTTTCCAGACCCAGGGACAACGGAATCACGTCCAGAAGCAGCAGTTCGCCACCATCACGCTTGTTGCCAGCCAGGGTGTCGGCCTGAATGGCCGCCCCAATGGCCACGACCTGGTCAGGGTCGATTTCGGTCAACGGCTGGCGACCGAACATCTCGGCAACGGCCTCGCGCACCCGCGGCACGCGAGTCGAGCCGCCCACCATGACCACGGCCTGAACCTCATCGAGTTCGACACCGGAGTCACGAACAGCACGACGACACGCCTTGAGACTGCGAGCGACCATGGGCTCGATCAGCCCATCGAAGGCTTCACGGGTCAGCACAGAACACCAGTCACCGTACCGGACCTCCACAGAGGCCGCTGCGGTCAGGGCTTCCTTGGCAGTACGAGCGGTTTGCAGCAGGTTACGCTGGACCCCCGGATCAAGGTCGGCAGACAACCCTGCCCCTTGAATGATCCAGCCCGCGATAGCGTGATCGAAGTCATCGCCACCCAGTGCGGTATCACCGCCGGTGGCCAGCACTTCGAAGACACCGCCCGTCAGGCGCAGGATGGAAATATCGAACGTGCCACCACCCAGGTCGTAAATCGCCACCACGCCTTCGGCATGCTGGTCCAGCCCATAGGCTACGGCTGCGGCAGTCGGCTCATTGAGCAGGCGCAGCACGTTCAAGCCCGCCAGCTTGGCTGCATCCTTGGTGGCTTGGCGCTGAGCATCGTCGAAATAGGCAGGCACGGTGATCACCGCCCCCACCAGCTCTCCACCCAAGGTTGCCTCGGCGCGCTGACGCAGAACCTTCAGCACCTCGGCAGAAACCTCGACAGGGCTCTTGGGGCCCTGGACCGTTTCGATGAACGGCATGTGCGATTCGCCATCGACGAAGCGATAGGGGAGCTGCTCACCCAATTGCTTGACGTCGGACAGGCCTCGACCCATCAGGCGCTTGACCGAGAGCACGGTATTGAGCGGATCGGAGGGGGCAGCCAGGCGGGCGGACTCGCCCACCTCAACGCTGTCGGCGTGATAACGCACGGCAGACGGCAGGATCACCTGCCCCTGCGCATCGGCCAGCGGCTCGGAAAGACCGCTGCGCAAGGCAGCGACCAGCGAATTGGTAGTACCCAAGTCGATCCCCACAGCCAGGCGACGCTGGTGCGGTTGAGGACTTTGGCCGGGTTCAGCGATCTGCAGTAGGGCCATGTCTATCTGGACTTATCTGTATATCAGGCGTGCGACCGGAGCGGCACTAGGTTAATCGTCGAGGCGCTCTTCTAACTGGCGCACTTCGTAGGTGAGCTTGTCGAGGAACTGCATGCGCCGCATCAGGCGCTCGGCCTGTTCGCGTTGCGCTGCATCATCCCAACAAGCTGCGAAGCCTTCGTTCAGTTCATCCTGGGCGACCTTCAGGCGCCGCTTGAAGGCCGCCACCCCTGCCAGGTCAGCACTGTCCTGCAGGTCCTCGAGCTCCTCGCGCCATTGCATCTGCTGCAACAGGAACTCAGGGTCGTGCACCGTGACTTCCAACGGCAGCTCGCCACCCTTGAGGGCAAGGAGATAGCGAGCACGCTTGGGAGGGCTCTTGAGGGTCTGGTAAGCCTCATTGAGGCTCGCCGAGCGCTCCAGCGCCAGCCGTTGCTCACGCTCGGGAGCATCGGCAAAACGGTCAGGATGAACTCCGCGCGCCAACTCTCGATAACGCGCGGCCAACTGTTCGAGATCCAGGCGGAAACCAGGCTGCAACTCGAATAAAGCGAAATGACAAGGAGTACCCACGAGCCGCCTCAGATGTTGAAGCTTTCGCCGCAGCCACATTCACCGCGCACGTTGGGATTGTTGAACTTGAAACCCTCGTTCAACCCCTCCTTGACGAAGTCAAGCTCGGTGCCATCCAGATAGGTCAGGCTTTTCGGGTCGATGATCACTTTCTCGCCGTGACTTTCGAACACCTGATCGTCCTCGCCGATCTCATCGACGAACTCCAGCACATAGGCAAGGCCGGAACAGCCTGTGGTGCGAACACCCAGGCGAATCCCATCACCCTTGCCGCGCCCATTGAGGGAGCGTCGCACGTGTTGAGCAGCCGCTTCTGTCATGCTGATAGCCATCGTGACTCCTTACTTGTCGCCAAATCTGTGAAAGCCGATCGGTCAGATCAGGCCTTTCTTCTGCTTGTAGTCGCGGACAGCCGCCTTGATAGCGTCTTCGGCGAGCACCGAGCAGTGGATCTTCACTGGCGGCAAGGCCAGTTCTTCGGCCAGCTGGGTGTTCTTGATGGTCTCGGCTTCATCCAGGGTCTTGCCCTTCATCCACTCGGTGGCCAGGGAGCTGGAGGCAATGGCCGAGCCACAGCCGTAGGTCTTGAACTTGGCGTCTTCAATGATGCCCTGCTCGTTGACCTTGATCTGCAGGCGCATCACGTCGCCACAGGCAGGAGCACCGACCATGCCGGTGCCGACATCCGGATCTTCCGCGTTCATCTTGCCGACGTTACGCGGGTTCTCGTAGTGGTCGATGACCTTTTCGCTGTAAGCCATGATTCTTAATCCTCACTCATCAGAGAGTCGCTCTTGGGTCCTGCAAACCGCTTAGTCGATACGTCCTGCAGAACCCCGTGCGGCGACTTAAATTCAGTGTGCCGCCCACTCGATCTTCGAGATATCGACACCGTCTTTGTACATGTCCCACAGCGGCGACAGGGCACGCAGCTTGGTAACGGCCTCGCAGACCTTCTGGGCCGCGTAGTCGATTTCCTCTTCGGTGGTGAAACGGCCGAAGGTGAAGCGGATCGAGCTGTGCGCCAGTTCGTCGTTACGGCCCAGGGCACGCAGCACATACGAAGGCTCCAGGGAGGCCGAAGTACAGGCCGAACCGGAAGACACCGCCAGGTCCTTGAGCGCCATGATCAACGACTCGCCTTCGACGTAGTTGAAGCTCAGGTTCAAGTTGTGCGGCACACGAGCAGTCATGCTGCCGTTGACGTACAGCTCTTCCAGGTGCTCGACCTGCTTGTAGAAACGATCGCTCAGGGCCTTGATGCGGGCGTTCTCGGTTGCCATGTCTTCCTTGGCAACGCGGAAGGCCTCGCCCATGCCGACGATCTGGTGGGTAGCCAGGGTCCCGGAACGCATGCCGCGCTCGTGACCGCCGCCGTGCATGGTGGCCTCCAGGCGCACACGAGGCTTGCGGCTCACGTACAGTGCGCCGATGCCTTTGGGGCCGTAGGTCTTGTGGGCAGAGAACGACATCAGGTCGACTTTCAGCGCTTGCAGGTCGATTTCGACCTTGCCGGTGGACTGGGCACCATCGACATGGAACAGGATGCCCTTGGAGCGGGTCAGCTCGCCAATGGCGGCGATGTCGTTGACGGTGCCGATTTCGTTGTTCACGTGCATGATCGAAACCAGGATGGTGTCGTCACGCAGAGCAGCTTCCACCATGGCCGGAGTGATCAGGCCGTCTTCACCCGGCTCGATGTAGGTCACTTCGAAGCCTTCGCGCTCGAGTTGGCGCATGGTGTCCAAGACAGCCTTGTGCTCGATCTTCGAGGTGATCAGGTGCTTGCCCTTGGTGTGATAGAAATGCGCGACGCCCTTGATGGCCAGGTTGTCGGACTCGGTGGCACCGGAAGTCCAGACGATTTCACGCGGGTCGGCGTTGACCAGGTCAGCCACTTGGCGACGGGCGTTCTCCACCGACTCCTCGGCCTTCCAGCCGAACACGTGGGAGCGGGACGCCGGGTTACCGAAGTTCCCGTCGACCAGCAGGCACTCACTCATTTTTTGCGCAACACGCGGATCGACCGGAGTGGTTGCTGAGTAATCAAGGTAAATCGGCAATTTCATGGACTCTCTCCTAAATCAGGCTGGCTGGCGTGCCGCTAGCTCTTTGGCTGTCATTCGACGGCGGACGCTTCAATCTTGTCCAGGCGCGGCGCCTTGCCATTACAACGGCGCTGGTCCTGACGCTGGGCTACTTCTTGCACCTCACGGCGGGTGACAAGGTCAGCCAAGCTGATACCGCTCAGAAATTCGTGAATCTGCAGGCTTAGATCGCACCACAGGTGATGAGTAAGACAGGTGTCACCGGCATGACAATCGCCCAATCCTTGGCATTTGGTTGCATCGACCGATTCGTTCACCGCATCGATCACCTGAGCCACCTGGATTCCCTGCATGTCACGCGATAGCTGATAACCGCCACCAGGACCACGAACACTGGAAACCAGGTTACTGCGGCGCAGCTTGGCGAAAAGCTGTTCGAGATAGGACAGGGAGATGCCTTGGCGCTCAGAGATATCGGCCAGGGAGACCGGGCCATGTTGCGCGTGCAACGCCAGATCAAGCATGGCGGTCACCGCATATCGGCCTTTAGTAGTCAGTCGCATGGACAAGTACCACGGAGTTTCGGAATGGAGGCGAGTATGCAATACCCGAGTAATCGAGTCAACTATAAGACCAACTACTTTAGTCGGATTTACCCGTAAAAGAGCGCGCGAATCATAGCAAAGTCTGCGACGTAATGGCACAGCAGGATGGCAGCAGCTGACCTACGGGTCATTCGCCGGTCGGATCAGCCCTTCAGCAGTGATCCGACCGGCACAGGAAGCCATGCCCGAGGCAATCAACCGACCTGACTACCGCC
This sequence comes from Pseudomonas sp. BIOMIG1BAC, assembly GCF_001705995.2. Lineage (NCBI taxonomy): Bacteria > Pseudomonadati > Pseudomonadota > Gammaproteobacteria > Pseudomonadales > Pseudomonadaceae > Pseudomonas > Pseudomonas sp. BIOMIG1BAC. Next base: position 6,382,654 of record NZ_CP049045.1, read on the forward strand.
CTTTTCCTTGACCTCGGCGAAGTCTTCTTCCCGCAGCGCCGGCAGATCCTTGGCACAGTACTCACTTCCCAGATCCTTCAGTGCTCCGCACATACCCTCCAAGCGCACATCGACGGCCTGCAGGTGATCGAGCAATTGGCCAATGGCGCGCGCCACCGGATCCGGCATGTCTTCGCTGACGCCATAAGCATCGAACCCGAGCTTTTCCGCCATGGCCTTGCGCTTGGCGTGCCGCTCATCACTGGACTTCATGATGATCCGCCCCGGTATGCCGACCACCGTCGCACCTGCGGGCACCGCCTTGGTCACCACCGCATTGGAGCCGACCTTGGCCCCGGCACCGACAGTGAAAGGCCCAAGCACCTTGGCGCCCGCCCCGACCACGACGCCATCCTCCAATGTCGGATGACGCTTGCCCTTGTTCCAGCTGGTGCCGCCCAGGGTCACTCCCTGATAGAGAGTGACGTCATCACCAATCTCGGCGGTTTCACCAATGACGATCCCCATGCCGTGATCGATGAAGAAACGACGCCCGACCTTGGCCCCCGGATGAATCTCGATCCCAGTCAGCCAACGCCCGAAGTTCGACAGCAGGCGTGCCAGCCACTTCCACCCCATGCCCCACAAGGCGCCGGACAAACGATGGATCCAGATCGCGTGCATGCCCGGATAGCAGGTCAGCACCTCGAAGGCATTGCGCGCCGCCGGGTCTCGATGGAATACGCTCTGGATATCTTCACGCAGACGCTCGAACATCACTGATCCTTCCGTTTCTGCAGCTCCCCACGCGCCGCTTTCTGGGTCTCCGTGAGGATGCCGCGCAATATATTCATTTCCGCCCGGGTGACCGAGCTGCGACCAAACAGCCGGCGCAAGCGCGCCATCAGGTGCCGGGGCTTCTGCGGATCGAGGAAATCGATTTCCACCAGCGCTTGCTGCAGGTGCTCGTAGAATCGCTCAAGCTCATCCATGGTCGCCAGCTCATCACTGGGAGCGACCGTCTCATCCTTACCCACCCCGCCCGACTGACCCTGTATCGCCAGCCAGGACATGCGCACCTCATAGGTCAGCACCTGCACCGCCGTCGCCAGGTTCAGCGAGCTGAACGCCGGGTCCGACGGGATATGCACATGGAAATGACATCGCTGCAACTCGTCGTTGGTCAGGCCGGAATCCTCACGACCGAACACCAGGGCAATCTGGGCGCCCTTGCCCGCCTCCTCCACCACCTTGACCCCGGACTCGCGAGGATCGAGCAGCGGCCACGGAATGCTCCGCTCGCGAGCACTGGTGCCGAACACCAGGGTGCAACCGACCAAAGCCTCTTCAAGTGTGGCGACCACCTGGGCCCCCTGCAGGATATCCGTGGCACCGGAGGCTCGCGCGTCCGCCTCGTGAGATGGAAACACCCGAGGGTCCACCAGCACCAGGCGCGACAACCCCATGTTCTTCATGGCGCGCGCAGCCCCACCGATGTTGCCGGGATGACTGGTATTGACCAGGACGACACGAATGTTCTGCAGCAAGGGAAGTGCTCTCGGACAGGGAAAAGGGGAATAAATCTTACAGAACAGCCCGTACTCCCGCCTTAAAAATAACCAGCTCGCTACTTCTGGACTCGAACCAGGCTACCCCTTTTCTTAGATACCATACGGCGGAGCAATACGATCAAAGCGAACGACGAACTTCATCTGCAAAAGTTTTCTGCTACAATGCTCGGCTTTCTTTAACAACCTTAGGTGACCTATCCATGCAGCCAATGCTGAATATCGCGCTGCGCGCCGCCCGCAGCGCCAGTGAACTGATTTTCCGCTCCATCGAGCGCCTGGATACCATCAAGGTCGATGAAAAAGACGCCAAGGACTACGTGTCCGAGGTGGATCGCGCCGCCGAGCAGAAGATCATCGATGCGCTGCGCAAGGCCTACCCAAATCACTCGATCATGGGCGAAGAGACCGGCCTGCATGCCGGCACCGGGATCGAAGGCGAAGAATACCTGTGGATCATCGACCCACTGGACGGCACCACCAACTTCCTGCGTGGCATCCCCCACTTCGCCGTGAGCATCGCCTGCAAATACCGTGGTCGCCTGGAGCACGCCGTGGTCCTGGACCCGGTTCGCCAGGAAGAATTCACCGCCAGCCGCGGTCGTGGCGCACAGTTGAACGGCCGCCGCCTGCGAGTCAGCGGCCGCACCAGCCTCGACGGCGCCCTGCTAGGTACCGGCTTCCCGTTCCGCGATGATCAAATGGACAATCTGGACAACTACCTGGGTATGTTCCGCTCCCTGGTCGGCCAGACCGCCGGCATCCGCCGCGCCGGCGCCGCCAGCCTGGACCTGGCCTATGTTGCTGCCGGTCGTTTCGATGCCTTCTGGGAGTCGGGCCTGTCCGAGTGGGACATGGCAGCAGGCGCCCTGCTGATCCAGGAAGCCGGCGGCCTGGTGAGCGACTTCACCGGTGGTCACGACTTCCTGGAAAAAGGTCACGTGGTCGCAGGCAACACCAAGTGCTTCAAGGCGGTACTGACCGCCATCCAGCCGCACCTGCCGGCCTCGATGAAGCGCTAAACAGCAATACAAAAAAAAGCACCCATCGGGTGCTTTTTTTACGCCTGAAAATCCGCTCCTACAGGAGTCGAACTGCCAGCGAAAAGGGAACTTTGGCCGCCGTCGCCGACGAGCAGACTATTGGCCGGGCTGATTCTGGTTTTGCCCCAGGATCAGGCGCCCATCCTTGTCCACCGGGATCTGATTGCCCGGATCACGATCCATCCGGACCTGACCCTGCTTGCCACCCAGGTCGTACTTCACGTCATAACCCACGACCTTCTCGCTGATGTCATTGACCGTATTGCAACGAGTCTGCGTCGTGGTGTAGGTATCACGCTCCTGCATGCCCTCCTGCACCTTGTTACCTGCATAACCGCCACCCACGGCACCGGCCACCGTAGCCAGCTTGCGACCATTGCCATTGCCGATCATGCTGCCCAACAACCCGCCACCCACAGCACCGGCCACGGTCCCGAGGATCTGATGCTCATCCTTGACCGGGCGCTGACGAGTTACCGCGACATCCTTGCACACTTCACGAGGAGTCTTGATCTGTTGCTTGACCGGCTGCACAGCCAGCACTTGCGCATACTCAGGGCCGCTTTTAACCAGGCTGTAGGTAGCCACAGCACCCCCGGCGGTGACACCGACAGCACCCAATACCGCACCCACCAGCAACGACTTGTTCACGTGAACCTCCTGACCATACATACGGGTCATAACCCGCGCTTCTCCCAGCCTTGGAGCAAAAAAAAAGGCGCGAGTTCAACACTCGCGCCTTTTTTGCTGACCGCCGGAACAGGCTCAGTCGATCATGGACGATCGTCCACTTCCTTCTCGGTGTTGGCCGGAGGAATCAGGTCTTCGCTGCTCAGCTTCAGCCAGATCAGCACCACGTTGGCGATGTAGATCGACGAGTAGGTACCCGCCAGGACACCGACGAACAGGGCGATGGAGAAACCGTGCAGGTTATCGCCACCGAAGAACAGCAACGCAATGATCGCCAGCAAGGTGGAGATCGAGGTCGCCATGGTCCGCAGCAGGGTCTGGGTGGTCGAGATATTGATGTTCTCGATCAGGCTGGCCTTGCGCAGTACGCGGAAGTTCTCACGCACCCGGTCGAACACCACGATGGTGTCGTTGAGCGAGTAGCCGATGATCGCCAGTACCGCGGCCAGCACCGTCAGGTCGAAGGTGATCTGGAAGAACGACAGGATACCCACGGTCACCACCACGTCGTGGATCAGCGACACGATCGCACCGACCGCGAACTTCCACTGAAAGCGGAAGGCCAGGTAGATGAGGATGCCGCCCAGTGCCATGAGCATGCCGAGGCCACCCTGGTCACGCAGCTCTTCACCCACCTGCGGGCCAACGAACTCGACTCGCTTGACCTGCGCCGGGTTGTCGCCGCCGACTTTCTGCAGTGCGGCTGCCACCTGGTGGCCCAGTTGCGGGTCTTCACCCGGCATCCGCACCAGCAGGTCGGTGGTCGCACCGAAGCTCTGCACGATGGCTTCGTGATAACCGGCTTCGTTCAGCTGCGAACGAACCTTCATCACATCCGCCGGACGCTCATAGGTCAGCTCGATGAGCGTACCGCCAGTGAAGTCCAGACCGTAGTTCAAACCCTTGTGGAACCAGCTGAACAACGCCAGAACGGTCAGGAGCACAGTGAGGCCGAACGCAACGTTGCGCACGCCCATGAAGTTGATAGTACGTAACATGGCAGCCCCTTAAATCCACAACTTCTTGAAGTCACGACCGCCGAAGATCAGGTTGACCATCGCGCGGGTCAGCCAGATGGCCGTGAACATCGAGGTAAAGATCCCGAGGGACATGGTCACCGCAAAGCCCTTGACCGGACCGGTACCCATGGCGAAGAGGATGCCACCCACCAGCAATGTGGTCAGGTTGGAGTCCAGGATCGCCGTGAATGCCCGGCCAAAGCCTTCGTTGATCGCCCGCTGTACGGTCATGCCGGCTGCGATCTCCTCACGGATCCGCGAGAAGATCAGCACGTTGGCGTCCACCGCCATACCCATGGTCAACACGATACCGGCGATACCCGGCAGGGTCAGCGTTGCCCCCAGCAGGGACATCAGGGCCAGCAGCAGCACCATGTTCAACGCCAGCGCCACGGTGGCAATCAGACCGAAGAAGCGGTAGATGGCGATGATGAACAGCGACACGAACAGCATGCCCCACAACGACGCATCGATACCCTTGGTGATGTTGTCGGCACCCAGGCTAGGACCGATTGTGCGCTCTTCAGCGAAGTACATCGGTGCCGCCAGACCACCGGCGCGCAGCAACAGCGCCAACTCCGAGGACTCACCCTGGCCGTTCAAGCCGGTGATGCGGAACTGGCTGCCCAGTGGCGACTGGATGGTTGCCAGGCTGATGATTTTCTTCTCTTCCTTGAAACCCTGCACCGGCACGTCTTTCTCGACACCGTCCACCACTTGCTTGGTGTAGGTGGTGACCGGCTTCTGCTCGATGAAGATCACCGCCATGCCGCGACCGACGTTATTGCGAGTCGAACGGTTCATCAGCTCGCCACCGTGACCATCGAGCTTGATGTTCACCTGTGGACGGCCGTGCTCGTCATAGCTGGCCTGGGCATCGGTCACCTGGTCACCGGTGATGATCAGGCCACGCTCGATCAGCGCAGGAGGACGATTGCCCTCGCGGAACTCGAAGGACTCGGAAGTGGCCTTGGAAGCCCCCGGCTCGGCGGCCAGGCGGAATTCCAGGTTGGCGGTCTTGCCCAGGATCCGCTTGGCTTCGGCCGTGTCCTGCACGCCCGGCAGCTCAACCACGATCCGGTTGGCGCCCTGGCGCTGGACCAGAGGCTCGGCCACGCCCAGCTCGTTGACCCGGTTACGTACCGTGGTCAAGTTCTGCTTGATGGAGTATTCACGGATTTCCGCCAGCTTGGCCGGGGTCATCGCCAGACGCAGCACCGGCTGGCCATTGAGGTCGGCCGGCACGATGTCGAAATCATTGAAATTCTTGCGGATCAGCGCACGAGCCTGTTCACGGCTGTCTTCGTCGCTGAAGCCCAGTTGGATCGCACCATTGAGCTGCGGCAGGCTGCGATAGCGCAGACGCTCTTTGCGCAGCAGGCTCTTGACGTCGCCTTCATAGACTTTCAGGCGCGCATCGAGGGCTTTATCCATGTCCACTTCCAGCAGGAAGTGCACGCCACCGGACAGGTCCAGGCCCAGTTTCATCGGATGCGCACCAAGGTTACGCAGCCATTGCGGAGTGGTTTGCGCCAGGTTCAACGCCACCACATAGTCATCGCCCAGCGCCTTGCGCACTACATCCTTGGCCGGAAGTTGGTCTTCCTTGTTGATCAAGCGCAGCAGGCCACCCTTGCCATTGGCGGCAATGGAGGAAGCCTTGACGTTGATGCCGGCGTCGGTGAGCGCCTTGCTCGCACGATCCAGGTCCGCCTGAGTGACCTGCAACGCAGTGCTCGCACCGCTGACCTGAATGGCCGGATCATCAGGGTATAGATTGGGAGCGGAATAAATAAAACCGATCGCCAGCACCGCCAGGATCAGTAGGTACTTCCACAGAGGATATTTGTTCAGCATCACGCCGCCCGTTTATGACGCGGGGCGCCTTGCGCGCCCCGTCGATTGGTAAAAGATGAAACTTAGATCGCTTTCAGCGTGCCTTTTGGCAGAGTGGCAGCGATTGCGCCTTTCTGGAACTTCAGTTCAACCGAGTCCGATACTTCCAGAACCACGAAGTCGTCGGTCACTTTGTTGATCTTGCCGGCGATACCGCCAGTGGTCACAACTTCGTCGCCTTTCTGCAGGCTGCCCAGCAGGTTCTTCTGCTCCTTGGCGCGCTTGGCCTGTGGACGCCAGATCATCAGATAGAAGATGACCAGGAAGCCCACCAGGAAAATCCACTCGAAACCAGTGCCCGCAGGACCGGCAGCAGCAGGAGCAGCGGCATCCGCATAAGCGGCAGGGATCAAAAAGCTCATTTAGCACTCCGATAGTTGCAAAATTAGTATCTGACGCTTTTGGAACTCAATCCAAAGGCGGCACGGGTAAACCGCGCTTGGCATAGAAGGAATCGACAAAGGCGGCCAATGTACCTTGTTGAATAGCCTCGCGCAAACCAGCCATAAGACGCTGGTAATGGCGCAAATTATGGATGGTATTGAGCATACTTCCGAGCATTTCCCCGCACTTGTCCAAGTGGTGCAGATAAGCACGGGAGAAGTTCTGGCAGGTATAGCAATCACAAGTTGGATCCAGCGGCGAATCATCATGGCGATGGAACGCGTTACGGATCTTCAGCACGCCTGTATCGATGAACAGATGCCCATTGCGGGCATTACGGGTTGGCATCACGCAATCGAACATGTCCACACCGCGGCGCACACCCTCAACCAGATCCTCCGGCTTGCCAACTCCCATAAGGTAACGAGGTTTGTCGGCAGGCATCTGGCCTGGCAGGTAGTCCAGGACCTTGATCATTTCATGCTTGGGCTCGCCTACTGACAAGCCGCCGATGGCCAGGCCGTCGAAGCCGATCTTGTCCAGGCCTTCCAGGGAGCGCATGCGCAGGTCCTGGTGCATGCCGCCCTGGACGATGCCGAACAAGGCAGCCGTGTTATCGCCATGGGCGTTCTTGGAACGCTGGGCCCAACGCAGGGACAACTCCATGGAGATCCGCGCCACATCTTCATCGGCCGGGTACGGCGTGCATTCGTCGAAGATCATCACGATGTCCGAGCCCAGGTCGCGCTGCACCTGCATCGACTCTTCCGGCCCCATGAACACCTTGGCGCCATCCACCGGCGAGGCGAAGGTCACGCCCTCCTCCTTGATCTTGCGCATGGCGCCCAGGCTGAACACCTGGAAGCCACCGGAGTCCGTGAGGATCGGCCCCTTCCACTGCATGAAATCATGCAGGTCACCGTGGGCCTTGATCACTTCGGTGCCCGGACGCAGCCACAGGTGGAAGGTATTGCCCAGGATAATCTCGGCGCCGATGGCCTCGATATCCCGCGGCAGCATGCCCTTGACCGTGCCATAGGTACCCACCGGCATGAACGCCGGGGTTTCCACCGTACCGCGGGGGAAGGTCAGGCGACCGCGACGAGCCTTGCCATCAGTGGCCAGGAGCTCGAAGGACATACGACAGGTGCGACTCATACAGTTTCCTCGGGGGCCAGGTCCTTGGGAGCGGTTGGCGCAGGATTACGGGTGATGAACATCGCATCACCGTAGCTGAAGAAGCGGTATCCATGCTCGACCGCCGCACGATAGGCGGCCATGGTCTCGGGATAACCGGCGAAGGCCGAAACCAGCATCAACAACGTGGATTCCGGCAGATGGAAATTGGTCACCAGGGCATCGACCACATGGAACGGCCGGCCCGGGTAGATGAAGATATCGGTGTCGCCACTGAAGGGCTTGAGCACGCCATCGCGGGCGGCGCTCTCCAGGGAGCGCACACTGGTGGTGCCCACCGCCACTACGCGACCACCACGGGCCCGGCACGCGGCCACCGCATCCACCACGTCCTGGCCGACTTCCAGCCATTCGTGATGCATATGGTGATCCTCGATACGCTCCACCCGTACTGGCTGGAAGGTTCCGGCCCCCACGTGCAGGGTCACGAACGCCGTCTCCACGCCCTTGGCGGCAATCGCCTCGAGCAACGGCTGGTCGAAATGCAGCCCTGCCGTCGGCGCGGCCACCGCCCCCAGGCGCTGGGCATAAACCGTCTGGTAGCGCTCGCGATCGGCGCCCTCGTCCGGACGATCTATATAAGGAGGCAAGGGCATATGCCCGACCCGATCCAGCAGTGGCAGCACTTCCTCGGCGAACCCCAACTCGAACAACGCATCGTGGCGGGCCAGCATCTGGGCCTCGCCACCGCCCTCGATCAGGATCTTCGACCCCGGCTTGGGCGACTTGCTGGAGCGCACATGGGCCAGCACGCGGTGGCTGTCCAGCACCCGCTCGACCAGGATCTCCAGTTTGCCGCCCGAGGCCTTCTGGCCGAACAGGCGAGCCGGAATCACCCGGGTATTGTTGAACACCATCAGATCGCCCGGGCGCAAATGCTCAAGCAAATCAGTGAATTGACGGTGGGCCAGGGCGCCAGTTGGCCCATCCAGGGTCAACAGGCGGCTACCGCGACGCTCAGCCAATGGGTGGCGGGCGATCAGCGAATCGGGAAGCTCGAAAGTAAAGTCAGCAACGCGCATGATGGGGTTCGTCTAGCAGGGCCGGAAAGTTTAGCGGAATAAGCAAAAATTGACCACGAAAGCCGATTGACCAACGGTAATCGTCTCTCTATACTTCGCCGCCATTGAGCCCTGATGGCGGAATTGGTAGACGCGGCGGATTCAAAATCCGTTTTCGCAAGAAGTGGGAGTTCGAGTCTCCCTCGGGGCACCATCACATAGTTCCAAGCGGTCCCTACCAGACCCGGAACACCAGGAAAACCGGCCACTGAGCCGGTTTTTTTGTGCCCATCGTTCCCAGTGGTTCCCTTGTAAGCCCTCAAGTATGTGAGTAGATTTGTGAGTAGGACGAGTTCGGTCCTGAATCCTACTCACACATCGACCGCAATCCTGCGCCGGTCGGCCACTGCGAGGAACGCCCGTGGCGCTCACAGATACCGCCATCCGCACCGCCAAACCCCGCGACAAGCTCTATCGCCTCGCTGACGCCCAGGGCCTTTGCCTTGAGGTGACAACCGCTGGCGGAAAGCTGTGGCGCCTTCGCTACCGATTCGAGGGCAAGGCCAAGATGCTGGGCCTGGGCACTTACCCCGCCGTCACACTTGCCCAGGCCCGCGAGCGCCGGGATACCGCACGCAAGCTGCTGGCGCAGGGCATTGACCCAAGCGCCCATAAACAGCAGGAGAAGGCAGCCGCCGTGACCCAGGCCCTGACGCTCGAATCGCTGGCGCGGGAGTGGTACGACTACAACCAGCCACGCTGGGCACCGGCCACCGCGTCGAAGGCCCTGCAGTACCTGGAGTCAGACATTTTCCCGGTAATTGGTAAGCGGCCCGCCGCCGAGGTCCAGCGCCCTGAATTGGTAGACCTGGTGCGGAAGATCGAGCAGCGCGAGGCGTTCAACGTCGCCCGCAAGGTTCGCCAGTGGCTGAGCCAGATATTCCGGTTCGGTCTGGCCAAGGGTGTGGTGCCCGGCAACCCCGCCACCGATCTGGACGTGGTAGCCGCGCACGCCCCGCGCACTCGCCACCACCCGCACGTATCAGAAGCCGAGCTTCCCGCGCTGCTGGCAACGCTGGAGACAGCCCAGTGCGACTTCACCAGCAAGATCGCCATTCGCCTGCTGCTACTGACAGCCGTGCGTCCCGGTGAGCTGCGGCTGGCGCCCTGGGAAGAGTTCGACCTGGAGTCAGCTACCTGGACGATCCCTGCGGCACGGATGAAGGCACGGCGCCCTCACATCGTCCCGCTCCCACGCCAGGCCGTGGTTCTGCTGCGCTCTCTGCACGAACTGACCGGCACCTATCCCCTCGCCTTCCCTGGGCGCAACGACCGGGCCAGGCCAATGAGCGAGAACACGGTGAACAAGGCGCTTTCCTCAATGGGTTATGAGGGACGCCAGACTGGCCACGGTTTCCGCCATCTGCTGAGCACCAGCCTGAACACCCGAGGCTACAACCGTGACTGGATCGAGCGGCAACTGGCCCACGGCGATCAAGACTCGATCCGCGACACGTACAACCATGCGCACTACCTGGAGCAGCGACGGGAAATGATGCAGAGCTGGGCAGATGAGATTGACGCCCTTTGCGCTGGCGCAAATGTGGTTTCTATTCGGAGCGCTTCCTGATGAGCAAGCTGAGCAAGTTCAAGAGCAGCATTTCGCCCAAAGAAGCTGCTGTGCTTCTTTCGCGCCTTATCGATGAGGAAGTTACCGAGAACGATATCTCAATGATGTATACCAACGGCTGGATAACTGCCAGGGTTAACTGCTTCGCCACCATTGTAAAACTAACACCTTTACTCGACCCCGAAGAGCATGCAAAGCAAGTCGAATTAGGCCGTTACTTTATGAAGCCCGGCGAAGACTGCGGGCTATGCGTAGGGTTTGACATACCCGCCGATCAAGTAGATATAGGAGACGGTGGTAGAGGATATGTTCTCAGGGATGACGATGGCGGTTTCTATGCGCTTAGAGATCATGCAACCGAATCTTTTCTGAATGATATTCACGACAGCATGCCGCACTTCGAAGAGGGCTTCATATCACCCTCAGAAATATATGCATTGGCAGAGTCTGCAAATGACGACAAACCCGTTCAAGCACCAAAAGGGAAAGTCCGACCAAACGACAACTGCATATCCTCAATGACGTTGTACAACTTCCCTCCTGGTGATGACCGACCTATAAAGCAAGCGCCAGCCATTATGCTGCAGGCAGCACAAGAAGCGCCGTCATTTGCTCTCGCTGTCGCAGCGCTGGTCGAAATAGCAACCAACGGCGAAACCAAGAAACGCAACCAGTCATCCTTGATAGACGAGATACTCGACAAGTACGAACTTCGCGGCCTGAGCAGGAGCAACCTGGAGAAAATGTTCTCTCAGGCCAACCGCAAGCTCACCGAGGCGATGGCGACGAAAGCCTGACTGCAATTGCAACTGCAAAACTGTTTTTTGCAGTTGCAATGACTCTCCGACCACCATCCACCAGCATTGCCATCGTTGATTACCGAAACCGCCCAAGGAGGCGCAGACGATGGCTAACCCTACCAACACCACCCTACCCGCTCGCCGCTTCATCAAGCGCCAGGACGTTGAGTCGATCACCGGCCTGTCCTGTACCGAGATTTACCGCCGTATCGCCGCTGGGGCGTTCCCCAAGCAGGTCACTCTCGGCCCGAAGTCGGTCGTATGGATCGAGGCCGAGATTCATGCCTGGTGTGATGAGCAGATCGCAGCCAGCCGTGGGGAGGTGGCGTGATGACTCTCGCCGCTCCATTCATGCCCTTTCGTCCATTCGTGCCCTTTTTTCCCATTCGTGCCCTTGTTCTTTCTCCGGCACGAATGGGGCACCAATGGGCACGAATGAAGAAATCGGTTGCTTGCGATGAGCTTCGCGGCTATCGTTCGTCTGTCGCTGCAAATTCAGCGACCGGGCGTAGGAACCCGAATTTAAGAAGGCGCACAGGCGCCCCATTTCGATTGCTGGCGCTTTTTTTGTGCTCGCAGTCCCGTGTTATGGCGGCTGTGTGCGGGCAGGCTTCGGCCTGGCCGGGTTCCTTCTTTCCCGGTATTCCTACCCCGTGCACAGCTGCCACCCAATCCCGTAGGAAGGATCGTGGCAGCTCCTCAGCCAAAGAAGGAGCTACGCCCATGAACGCCCTCATTCCGTCCAAAATCCGCGCCCTGGCTCACCGCCGCATGGCTCTGAGCGCTCTCCGCGCCAGATCGTCCCTGTCCGTCCGCTTGAAGCGCTACAACCACCACATGGACCAAGCCCGCGCCCTGGAAGCCCAAGGGGGTGTGCAATGAACTTGCAGACCCGCGATGATCTGAGCTTTACCCAACGCGACGGCGAAGGCCGGATGATCAACTGGCCTCGTAACAATCCTGGAGTCGCTACCGACTGGAGTAAAGGCATCGACTTCTTTGAGCAAGAAGTGGCCAACCTGGCCTCCAACAACGAAACCCAAGCCTACCACGCAGTCTGGTTTGCAATAACCGGGATGGGTGGGCGTTACACATGTCTTGAAATTGGGTTTGCCGAGTCTGTAGCTCGGGCAGCAATCATTGGCTTGCGCGCTATGCGTAACGGCGTCGAACGGTTCGAACCTAAGGATGGTCTGAAGTAGCCATGTATTTCCCCGGCATACCACCTAGCGCAACTTTTAAACTCGCCAAATGATCAAAAAACAATCAATTCGACGAGTATTTCTTACGTTTTCGCCACCCGGACCCCACTCCGGTGGCCATTTCCCGCATTACAGGCGCACCTCTCCTGCATTCGTCAGTAAATGTCGGCGCGCCATCCACAGGTTCGACAGAGCGAACAGTGTCACCAGTTGCGCCGTGTTTTTGGCCAAGCCGCGAAAGCGCACCTTGGTGTAACCGAACTGGCGCTTGATTACCCGGAACGGATGCTCGACCTTGGCGCGCACCTGAGCCTTGGCCTTTTCAATCTTGCGCTTGGCTTTGTACAGCACGCTGCGCTTATCGAGTTTTTTGTAGGTGCTGCGGCGTGCCGCCACCTGCCAGATAACTTCACGTCCTTCATGCTCGGGCCGCTTTTCGACACCGGTGTAGCCTGCATCGGCGCAGACCACGTTTTCGTCGCCATGCAGCAATTTGTCCACCTGGGTGACATCCGCCACATTGGCCGCCGTGCCCACTACGCTGTGCACCAGACCCGATTCGTCATCGGCGCCGATGTGGGCCTTCATGCCAAAATAATACTGGTTTCCCTTCTTGGTCTGGTGCATTTCCGGGTCGCGCTTGCCGTCCTTGTTCTTGGTCGAACTGGGCGCATTGATCAGCGTTGCATCGACGATGGTGCCCTGGCGCAGCGACAGGCCGCGGTCGCCCAGATAGCCATTGATGACAGCGAGGATGCCGGCCGCCAGCTCGTGTTTCTCCAGCAAGCGGCGGAAGTTGAGAATGGTGGTTTCGTCGGGGATGCGCTCCAGGTTCAGCCCGGCAAACTGGCGCAGGATCGTGGTTTCGTACAGCGCTTCCTCCATCGCTGGATCGCTGTAGCCGAACCAGTTCTGCAGCAGATGCACACGCAGCATCGCCATCAACGGGTAGGCCGGACGGCCACCTTCACCTTTCGGATAATGTGGCTCGATCAAAGCAATCAAGCCCTTCCACGGCACCACCCGATCCATCTCGATCAGGAACAACTCCTTGCGGGTTTGCTTGCGCTTGCCAGCGTACTCGGCGTCGGCGAAGGTCATCTGCTTCATCGGGAAACTCGGTGGGTGGGGTCGCGGTATTTTGCCAAATCAGAAAGTCTTTTTCAGAGTTTCCCTAACAACTTCGACGGGGAATAACCATGAACATTCAAAACGGCGCACTTGCGCCGATGGGATCGGCTTGCCTGGATAAAGTGCTTAACCGGTTAGACAAAGTTAAGTCCGCTGGCGCCGACAAGTGGAAAGCCTGCTGCCCTGCACACGACGACAAACATCCGAGCTTGGCAATCAGCGAGACTTCGGAGGGCGTTGTCTTGCTCAAGTGCTGGGCCGGTTGCACAACTAAAGAAATTGTCTCGGCAATTGGCCTGGAGTTGCGAGACTTGTTCCCCGGCGAAAAGCAACCACGGCGCGGGCCAAGTAAGGCCGCGATTGAACATGAGCGCATGATTTATCGGATCGGCCAATCACTCCATCAGCAAGGGAGTTTGGTCGGTGACGACCTGGTGCGCTTCAACCTTGCCAAGCAGCGCCTGGGGGTCAAATGACGACTGATCGATTTGCCGAAGAATGGACCGAACCACTCAGCGCGATCACCCGCGAAGCAGCGCCAGCAGTATGGAAAGTGAAGGTGGCCAGTGCTGCATCGATCAAGCCCGTTGCCATCCGCTGGCTGTGGCCCGGCTGGCTGGCCAAGGGGAAGCTGCACATCCTTGCTGGCGCCGGCGGTACCGGGAAAACCACGTTGCTGATCGGCCTGATCGCCACCATCACCACGGGCGGGCGCTGGCCTGACGGCAGCCGCTGCAGCGAGCCAGGCAACGCACTGATCTGGTCGAGCGAGGATGATCCCGCCGATACGTTGATTCCTCGATTGACCGCTGCTGGCGCCGACATGAGCCGCGTCTACATCATCCAGGGCCGCACCAACGCCCAGGGTGACGCTGACCCCTTTGACCCGGCCAACGACATTGCCCTGCTGCGAGAGACTGCAAACGAGATCGGCGGCGTGTCTCTGCTGATGCTCGACCCAATCGTCAGCGCTGTGAAGGGCGACATGCACAAGGCCAATGACGTGCGCCGGGCGCTGCAGGGCGTGGTGGACTTTGCGGAGCAGAACCTTTGCGCCATCGTGGGAATTTCTCACTTCGCCAAGGGCGGCGCTGGCTCATCACCGACTGACCGGGTGATCGGCTCACAGGCTTTCTCTGCGCTGGCGCGAACGGTGCTTGTGGCTGCCAAGCAGGAAGACTCCGACCTGCGCGTGCTGGCGCGGGCAAAGTCGAACATCGGCACCGATGAGGGTGGCGTCTCCTACACCATCGAGACTTGCACTATCGATGGCGACATCACGACGACACACGTCGCCTGGGGCGATCTGATCGAAGGGTCAGCCAGGGAGATTCTGGGCGACGTTGAGGGGGCCGATGACGACACCCGCCCGGATGACGATGATCCGTCAGAAGCATTACGGCGAATCCTCAAAGATGGCCCGATGATCGGAAAGCAAGCCAAAAGCCTGATGACGGAAAACGGCTACAGCGCGAAGCAGACCCGGACCGCACGCGAAAAACTGTCGGTAGTGACGGTCCGCGAGGGCTTCGGGAAGGAGATTAAAACCCTCTGGTCGCTACCCCAGGCCGAAGGTGCGTTCTCGACGTTTCCGCCATTCGTGCCCATTGGTGCCCCATTCGTGCCGGGGAAAGAACAAGGGCACGAATGGGAAAAAAGGGCACGAATGGACGAAACGGCACCAATGGAAGAAGCCGAGGTGGGCGAGGATGAGGTGGCCATATGAGCACCGCCATCGACTACCTGGCTCAACGCGGGCTGTCGGCCCGCAAGAAGGGAAACCGGGTAGTCGTATCGCCCAGGGCAATGGTCACGGATGACCTGCAAAAGTACATCCGGGCACACCGCCTTGAACTGCTGGCGGAGTTGGCGGCGAATGACGGTCTTGAGCGACGGTGTGGGTGGACAGTAGTTGTCCCTGGCAGGAAGCCGTTCACGATGATCTCAGAGCCAATCACCCACGCCGAGGCTCTGGACGATGTTCGCGCTCGCTGGCCCGATGCAATGGTTCAATGACCCGCGCACCATAAATAGCAAATAACTATCAGAGCAATTGAACTGATAGTCTCAATGTGTTAGATAGAGACTATCAACTATCAATTCCTGATAGTTTTTGCCATTTATGGAATTCCACATGAAACTTCACGAACTGCGCGAGAAGCGCACCGCCGCCGTCGAGGGCATGAGAAAGCTGGTGGACACCGCTTCCGCTGCTGGCCGTGACCTGACCACCGACGAATCCACTCAGTTTGAAACCTTCAAGACCGAGGAGCGCTCGCTGGCCGACCAGATCACCCGCCATGAGCACCTGGCCGATCTGGAGAAGCGCACCGCCACTCCGGCCGCCACCGACACCCCTGAGCACCTGGAGAAGCGCGTCAGCGTGATCCGCGTGCTGCGTGCGCAGATGGAAGGCCGCCAACTGGACGGCGCCGAGCGCGAATACACCCAGGAAACCGAACGCCGCACCGGTCGCAAGGCCGAGGGCGCATTCGTGCCGTTCGCCGCCCTGGAGCGCCGCGCCAACACCACCGCGACCGCGCCCGAGCTGGTGGGCACCGACCACCGTGCTGACCTGTACATCGGCCCGCTGCGTGAGGCGTTGCTGGCGCGTTCGCTGGGCATCCGCACCCTGACCGGCCTGGTGGGCAATGTGAGCGTGCCGAAGTTCGGCAGCGGCCTGGAAACCGGTTGGGTTACTGAGGGCCAGGCAGTGCCCGAGGGCCAAATGTCGTTCGACGGTGTGACCCTGACGCCGAAGCATGTGGGCGGCAAGACCGAAATGTCGCGCCAGCTCCTGCAGCAATCGTCGCCGGGCATCGAGCAACTGGTACGCGAAGACCTGTCGTTCCTGATCGCCCGTCAGATCGACCGCGCCATCATCAACGGCAGTGGCTTGGCTGGCGAACCGCTGGGCGTGCTGAAGACTGCCGGTATCCAGACCGCCACCATGCCCGACACCTGGGCCGAGGTGCTGGCGTTGCTGGAAAAACTGGATGACGTGAACATCGCCAACGCCCGCTGGCTGACCACCGCCGCGATCCGCACTGTCCTGGGCAGCACCGAGAAGGTGGCCGGGTCGGGTAGTGGCTTCCTGTACGACAACGGCACCCTGGCCAACCTGGCACTGGCGGCATCGAAGAACGTCCCAACCGGCAAGCTGATCCTGGGCGACTGGAGCCAGGTCATGTTGGGCGTGTGGTCCGAGGTGGATATTCTGGTGAACCCATACGCCGAACCTGCCTACAGCCGTGGCGGTGTGCAGGTCCGTGCAATGGCCACCGTCGATACCGCTGTACGCCATCCCGAAGGCTTCGTAGTAGCGAGCGCACCGTGATGGAACGCCGAGCAGCCGCAAGCCTGGAACGGAAAGGCCGGACGCTGTTCGGCTATGCCGCCCGTTTCGGTGATGCAACCCCCATCGGGGGCTTTACCGAGATCATCCTTCCGGGGGCTTTCAAGCGCTCCCTTGCAGGTCCAGCCGCCGCCAGCATCCGTGCCGTTTACGAGCACGATGATGCAGCCCTGTTGGGCCGTGTCGGAGCTGGCACCCTGCGCCTTTCTGAGGATGACGTGGGCCTAGCCTTCGAGCTGGACCTACCCGACACCAGCCTGGGCCGCGACCTGTCCGAGCTGGTGAAGCGTGGCGACGTGGCCGGGTGTTCGTTCGGCTTCGTACCGGTGGGCGAGAAGTGGGACGGCGAGGTGCGCAGCCTGCAGGACGTGGACCTGCACGAAATCACTATCACCGCGAACCCTGCCTACCCGACCACCACCGTATCGGTGCGCAGCCGCAAGCCGATGCTGGCGCTGGCCAATGCCCGTCGTTACCTTGAGTTCCTGGAGTGCATCCGGTGAGAAAGCTGCTGAGCCTGTTCACGCGCTCCAACAACACCCCGGCCTATGATCGGTACTTCGACCAGTTCAGCCAGGCCGGTAACTCGGCAGGGGTCAACATCACGGTACAGACCGCCGAGTCGATCAGTGCCGTGTATGCCGCTGTCGCCGCGATCAGTGAGAGCGTGGGCAGCTTGCCGTTGGACGTGTATCGCCGCACCGATGACGGGCGCGACAAGGCCCGTGCCCATCCCTTGTACGCACTGCTACACGACGCCCCGAACGAGTGGCAGACAGCCCTGGAATTCCGCGAGCAACTGCAACGCCACATCCTGCTGCGCGGCAACGCCTACGCCCGCATTCGTTGGAGCGGCGCCGGTCGGGTACAAGCGCTGGAGCCAGTACACCCGGACAGCGTGTCGATCATGCGCAGTTCGGCCAGCGAGCGCCTGGTATACGAGTACACCGACCGCCACGGCAAGCTGCAGCGGCTGACCGCCGACGAGATGTTGCACATCCGCTACCACACCGAAGATGGTGTGCTCGGGCGCAGCCCCATTCAGGTGGCCAGGGATACCCTGGGGCTGGCGCTGGCTGAACGTACCCACGGCGCCAAGATGTTCGAGCAGGGCACCAAGCTGTCGGGCGTGATCGAGACGGTACCCGGCACCACCAAGGAGCAAGCCGCGCAGATTCGTGAGAGCTGGGCCGCTGGGCAAGCTGGCGTGAACAACCACGGCAAGACCCCGGTGCTGCCCCAGGGTGCGAAGTACAGCGCGGTATCCATGACGCTGGAGGATGCTGAGTGGATCGAGGCCCGGCGCCTGTCGGTCGAGGAAGTGGCCCGCCTGTTCCGTGTACCGCCTGTGCTGATCGGTGATCTGCGCGAGGCCAACTACTCCAACGCCGTGGAGCTGGGCCGGTACTTTGTCACCCATACCCTGCGCCGCCACCTGGTCGCATGGGAGCAGGCTATCAACCGCACCCTACTGGGCAGCGGCTTCTTTGCTGAGCACAACGTGGAAGGCTTGCTGCGCGGTGATAGTCTCACTCGTGCGCAGTTCTATCAGCGCGGTGTCGAGGACGGATGGCTGCTGCGATCCGAGGTACGCCGCATGGAAAACCTACCCACCGTAGAAGGTATTGATGATGAGCAAGAAACCAAGGCTCCAGATGATAAAGCCCCGGGTGCGGGTGCTGGGAACCCACCTGGAGGAAAAGCAGCGCCAGGCGAAGGAGAAGAAGCGTGAGCAGGTACAAGCCCAAGACGAGGGTGATTCCTCTCGGTAGTGCTGCATGGCAGCGCCTGCGTGCCCAGGTGCTGGCCGAGGAACCACTGTGCCGCGACTGTGCGGCCCGTGGCCTGGTCACACCTGCTACTGACGTGGACCACATGGACAACAACGGCGACAACAACGCACGCACCAACCTGGCGCCCCTATGCCACTCGTGTCACTCGATCAAGACAGCCGAGGACATGGGCAAGCGCACCACGCGGGGCTGCGACGTGAACGGCATCCCGCTCGATCCGAACCACCACTGGAACAGGTCCAAAAGATCACCAGGAACCGCGCTCAGCTAGACCGCCCCCGACCCTCTCTTTCATCGCTAACCGCAAAAAACGACCATGAAAACCCGCCGCCCCCGATCCGATAGCGCCAAGGCCGCCGTAGCAGCGGCACAGGCTGTCGCGCTTGGCCCAATCGCACCGCCTCCCCATGTCCGGCTTCGTGCGCAGGATTGGCCGTTCTGGAACGCTGTGGTGCAGACGCGACCACGGGATACCTGGACCGATAACGATCTGGTGCTGGCGGGAAACCTTGCACGAACCAATGCCGATATCGAGGCGCTACAGAAGAGCATCGACGTGGACGGCTTTGTCGTGGAAGGGAAGGCCAACCCCGCCTGCGCGATTCTGGACACCATGAGCCGCCGCGCAATCACCCTGTCCAGGCTCCTGCACATCCACGCGGCTGCCACCGTTGGGAGGTCTGAGGATGGCCGCAAGGCCGCTGCGCTCGAGCGTGAGGCTCGACAGCATGCGGATGACGACCTGATCCCTACCCTGAGCACGCTGCAATGACCCGCGCCGAAAAGATCATCGCGTTCATCGAGCGCTATTGCGTGACGCCCGAAGGCGCGGACGTGGGTAAGCCGCTGTGCCTGGCTGAGTTCCAGCGCCAGTTCATCCGCGACGTGTACGACAACCCGGTGGGCACTCGCCGGGCCATCCTCAGTGTGGCCAGGAAGAACGGCAAGTCAGGCCTGATCGCGGGCCTGCTGCTGGCGCACCTGGTCGGCCCCGAGGCGAAGCAAAACAGCCAGCTTGTGTCGGGTGCCATGAGCCGCGACCAAGCCGCCCTGGTGTTCAACCTGGCCGCCAAGATGGTTCAGCTATCGCCCGCCCTGTCGAAGATCGTCCGCATCGTGCCCAGCGGCAAGCGGCTGCTGGGGCTGAACCTGAACACCGAGTTTCGCGCCTTGGCCGCCGACGGCAAGACCGCGCACGGCCTCTCCCCAGTGCTCGCCATTCTGGACGAGATTGGCCAGATACGCGGCCCGCAATCCGACTTCGTGGACGCCATCACCACCAGCCAGGGCGCCCACTCGGCACCGCTGCTGATCGCCATCAGTACCCAGGCAGCCAACGACGCCGACCTGCTGAGCCAGTGGATTGACGATGCCCTGCGCAGCAATGACCCCAAGATCGTGTGCCGCCTGTACGCCGCGGCGACGGGCTGCGATCTGATGGACGAAGACGGCTGGCGAGCGGCCAACCCGGCACTGGGCATCTTCCGGTCGGAGACAGACCTGCGGGAGCAGATGCAGCAAGCCGAGCGCATGCCGAGCATGAGCAACACCGCCCGCAACCTGCTGCTCAACCAGCGGGTCAGCCTCGACAGCCCATTCATCAGCCCCGACGTGTGGATGGCCTGCGACACCGCGCCTGACCCGTTCGAGGGCCTGGTCTATGCGGGCCTCGATCTGTCGGCCCGAACCGACCTGACGGCGCTGGTGCTGATCGGCAAGGTGGATGGCGTGTGGCAGGTCCGTCCGTACTTCTGGACGCCCGAGCAGGGCTTGTTCGACCGAGCGCAGAAGGACCGCGCCCCTTATGACATGTGGGCGCGACAGGGGTACATCCGCACCACGCCAGGGGCCACGGTTGACCTGGAAGCGGTGGCCCTGGACATGGCCGAGATACTAAGCGACTGCGAGGTGGCGGCGATCGCCTATGACCGCTGGCGCATCGACGTGCTCAAGAAGGAGCTGGAGCGCCTGGGCCTGGAGCTGCCGCTGGTGCCCCACGGGCAAGGTTTCCGCGACATGGCGCCAGCCCTCGACGCCCTGGAGGCTGAGTTGCTAAATGGCCGTGTCGCCCACGGTGGCCACCCTGTGCTGACCCTGTGCGCCGCCAATGCCGTGGCGGTGAAAGACCCTAGCGGCAACCGCAAGCTGGACAAGAGCCGTCGCACCGGGCGCATCGACGGCCTGCAGGCCCTGGCGATGGCGTTCGGCGCCGCCCAGGTGGCCGAGGCCCCTGCCGATCTTGATACCGAGGTATTTTTCGTATGACCAGCGTAACCCTTGAAGAAGCCAAGCTGCACATGCGCGTCGATCACGACGAGGAAGACAGCTACATCCTGGGCCTGATCGCCGC
This sequence comes from Pseudomonas sp. BIOMIG1BAC, assembly GCF_001705995.2. Lineage (NCBI taxonomy): Bacteria > Pseudomonadati > Pseudomonadota > Gammaproteobacteria > Pseudomonadales > Pseudomonadaceae > Pseudomonas > Pseudomonas sp. BIOMIG1BAC. The sequence continues at coordinate 6,403,692 of NZ_CP049045.1, forward strand.
GGCTGAAATCCACGTCAGCAACTTCCTGGGCGATGGCCTGCCCGATCCGATGCCCGCCCCGATCAAGGCCGCTGTACTGCTGTTGGTGGGCGACCTGTACGAGAATCGGGAGCGCCAGGGCGACCGCACGCTGACCGAGGGCACGACATTTGCCATGCTGCTGGCGCCGTATCGTTCAATGGCTGTGATGTGATGCGTGGAAGAAACGCCACTGTGTGTAGAAATCCACACAGTGGAGCGAGACAGACCATATCGTCCGACTCGGACCTGATGACCCGCTTGGGGTGTCCTCAGATTTGAGGATACCGCCCCACTCGGCAAAGTGTGAGTAGGATTGTGAGTAGACTTTCGGCATCACCAATCATAACCACCGAAAACCATAGCCTACAGAGCAAAGTTCGAGTCTCCCTCGGGCACCAAAATCGAAAAAGACCTTGAATATCAAGGTCTTTTTTTTCGCCTGCAGAAAAGTGCCCCAGGCCATCGAGCGGCACAGTCCCTAGCGACTTCAGCGACTCCTCAAGCTACCGAGGCCTCTCGGGAATCTGCCAGGCCGGCCTTTACCGCGGGCCGCGCTTCGATGCTCTCCAACCAGCGCAGGACATGACGGAAGTCGCTGATATCCAGGTTCAACTCCTCATGGGTTCGCAACCAGGGAAAGGCGGCGATGTCAGCAATGGAGTAATGGTCCGACGCCAGGTAGACACTCCTGGCCAACTGCCCATCGACCACGCCATAGATCCGCAATGACTCCTTGCGATAGCGCGCGATGGCCTCCTGGTTGTAAGTCTTGCTGCCATGGAGGAACCACCAGAGTTGGCCAAGCATAGGTCCGATGGACCCGACCTGGAAAAACAGCCACTGCTGGATCGTCAGTTGCTCTTTCGGAGAACGGGCCTGCAGGCAGCCGTACTTTTGCGATAGATAACCAAGGATCGCCGCCGATTCGAATACCGATACCCCGGCCTCGTGATCGACGATGGCCGGGATCTTGCCGTTGGGGTTGATCTGCAAGAACTCCGGCGAATGCTGGCGCCCTTCGGCCAAGTTGAATTTCACTCGCTCACAGTCGATGCCCGCCTCCTTCAGGAAGATGCTGATCTTCTGTCCGTTGGGCGTATCGGCTGTATAGAACGTGAGGGAGTTTGCCGTGTTCATGAGTCCTCCATTGACTGCTTCGGATGCCACCGCATCGCACATGATTGCATTTGCAATGATATTGAGACGTGCAGTATGGTGCAACACCGAAGGCACGCACGGAGAGCTTTGAAGTGATGATGGGTTTTTCCAGTTTCAGGACTTCGCAGGATACCGGCCTGGCAGCCCAGGCCTGCATCGACAAGATCCAGGCGCTCAGCGACCAGGTCAACGCAGGGATGTCTTCCCCCCTCTACACCATGATCGATATCGCCAATCGCCTGGAACGGGACCCGGGCACGGCGAAGAACATCTGGGTCGTGCGCTCCAACCAGCGGCCCGATACCGCCCAGGCTCACACTCGTATCAGCGCCTGGCCCTTGCGCTTGAGCCCCCGGACCCTGGCCAGCGAGAAACCTCTGCTGTACCTGACCAGTTCCTCGACCTCGGCCCAACTCTGCGCCCTGTCGAGCGAATCCTGCCAGCGCGGCATCCTCTGCAACGACATCGAGACCCTGCCCTCACCCTGGCCCAAGGGCGCCCATCCCTGGGTACCTCTCTGGTTGTCGAGCAACCCGCATTGCCTGCCCTTCGACCCGGCCAATGGCGCCGAGGCCCAGGCGATTGCCCTCGCGGCCCTGAAGAGTCTTTATGTAGAGGGTCGCGATGGCTTCTACTACATGGCGCTGCACGATGAGCCCAATGACTTCGTCGAACCCATGGACGAGCACCGCGCCAGCCATGCCATGCAAGGCATGTATCAGCTCGGCGAACTGCAAGGCGCGCCCCAAGGGCCACGGGTTCGCCTGCTGGGCGCGGGCTTGAGCCTGCGTACCGTGATGGCTGGCGCACGGCTATTGCATGAGGACTGGGGCGTAAGCTGCCAGCTGTGGAGTTGCCCCAGCTATACCCGCCTGGCCCGGGACGCTGACAGCGCGCAACGCTGGAACCGCATGCACCCACAGCATCCCAGGCGCTCCTCTCATCTACGCGATTGCCTGGCAGGCGATGACTCTCCCGTGATCGCTGTAACCGGCTACTTCCAGCATGTGGCCGAACAGATCGGCGCCCACGTGAACACCCGCTTCGTGGCACTGGGTGCCGACTCCATCGACTCCCTGTCGCCAGGGCCAAACGCCAACCATTGCCTGGATAAATACTGGATCGCTGCCCTGGCCCTGCGCGCCCTGGCCCAGGAGGGAAAGGTGCCAGCCAAGTACGTCAAGCAAGCCATGCAACGCTACCTGCTGCAATGAGCCTAGGCCTGCCGCCCACTCGTCCGCGCGGCGCTGGCCGCACGTTCCAGGGCGTCGCTGAAAATGCGCTGCTGCTGATCATCGAACTGCGCCAGGAACAGCTCGTCGACCGCCGCTTCGTAGATACGCCACATTTTCTTGCGTAATTCCCTGCCTGCCTCGGTGATCGAGGCACAGGCCCCACGACCGTCTTCGCTGGCACGACTGCGCTCGACCAGGCCCTCGGCTTCCAGGCGATCCACCAGGCGCGTCAGGTTGTAGCGCTCGATGGCCATGACATCGGCCAGTTCGTTCATTCGCCGAGTACCGCCAGAACCGCTTTCCAGCCCCCAAAGTGCGTCGTACCAGGCATAGGACGGAAGCCCGGCAGCCGCCAGGCGCCGCTCGACTTCACGGATCAGGCAACGGTGGGCCCGGACGAATCTGAACCAGGTATCCGGATCGCTGGAAGACATGCATCACCTTTTTCAAAAATCGATTTAGTTGCAATTGTAACGCCGAGAAGGATAAATTCCTGAATCTGATTGCAATTGCAATGAATTAAATTCCGAACAGGGTCGGCCTCGCCGACGCCCTTCGCTATGGCACTGGACAACCCGGTGCTCCCCGCCCCACTGCCCAGGAGACGACGATGGCACAACAATCCGTGTTTCTCGACGAGGACCCACAAGAGACTCGTGAATGGCTCGAATCCATTGAATCGGTTCTGCATGTCGAAGGCCGCCCCCGGGCGCATTACCTGATCGACCAACTGCTGGATTTCGACGTTGCCCAACATGGCGACTTCTACGGACGCGTGACCACGCCCTACGTCAACACCATCGCGGTCAGCCGCCAGCAGCCCTACCCTGGCGACCTCGCCGTCGAGAAGCGGATCAACGCCTACATCCGCTGGAACGCCCTGGCCATGGTGCTGCGTGCCGGCAAGCATTCCAACGTCGGTGGGCACATCGCCTCCTACGCCTCGGCGGCAGTGCTCTACGACGTAGGCTTCGACCACTTCTTCCGTGGTCGCACCGAGCAGTTCGCCGGCGACATGGTCTACATCCAGGGCCACTCCTCCCCAGGCATCTATGGTCGCGCCTTCCTCGAGGGCCGCCTGAGCGAAGAGCAACTGGACAACTTCCGTCGCGAAACCGACCGCGATGGCATCTCGTCCTACCCCCACCCCCGGCTGATGCCCGACTTCTGGCAGTTCCCCACCGTGTCCATGGGCCTGGGCCCGATCACCGCCGCCTACCAGGCGCGCTTCATGCGCTACCTGGAGAACCGTGGCCTCAAGGAACACCAGGGCCGCAAGGTCTGGGCCTTCCTCGGCGATGGCGAGATGGACCAGCCCGAATCCCTGGCGGCGATCTCCCTGGCCGGCCGGGAGAAACTCGACAACATCATCTTCGTGGTCAACTGCAACCTGCAGCGCCTCGACGGCCCGGTACGCGGCAACAGCAAGGTGGTCCAGGAATTCGAAAGCCTGTATCGCGCCGCAGGCTGGAACGTGATCAAGGTGATCTGGGGCAGCGGCTGGGATGCCCTGCTGGACAAGGACAAGAGCGGCCTGCTGCGCCGACGCATGATGGAATGCGTGGACGGCGACTACCAGAACTACAAGTCGCAAAACGGCGCCTACGTGCGCGAGCATTTCTTCGGCAAGTACCCCGAACTGCTGGAACTGGTCAGCGACATGACCGACGAGCAGATCTGGAAGCTCTCCCGTGGCGGCCACGATCCGGAAAAGGTCTACAACGCCTACGCCGCGGCCATGCGCCACACCGGCGGCCCGACCGTGATCCTGGCCAAGACCGTCAAGGGCTTCGGCATGGGTGAGGCCGGCGAAGGCCAGAACATCAACCACCAGCTCAAGAAGATGGGGGACCAGGCGGTCAAGGCCTTCCGCGACCGTTTCGGCCTGGAGCTCAGCGATGAGCAACTGGGCGACATGCCATACCTCAAACCGGCGCCGGACAGCGTCGAGGCCAACTACCTGAAGGCCGCGCGCGGTAAGCTCGGTGGCCATATCCCGGCGCGCTTCAGCGCTGTCCAGTCCCTGCAGATCCCGCCGCTGTCGGCCCTGGAGACGCAACTCAAGGGCACCGGCGAACGGGCGATCTCCACCACCATGGCCTTCGTGCGCATCCTCGGCACGCTGCTCAAGGACCCGAACATCGGCAAGCTCATCGTGCCGATCGTGCCCGACGAGTCTCGTACCTTCGGCATGGAAAGCCTGTTCCGCCAGATCGGCATCCACTCCCACGTGGGCCAGTTGTACACCCCGCAAGACGCCGGCCAGCTCAGCTACTACAAGGAGAGCAAGGACGGCCAGATCATGCAGGAGGGGCTCAACGAATCCGGGGCCATCTCGTCGTGGATCGCCGCCAGTACCTCCTACAGCAACCACGGGGTGATGACCGTCCCGTTCTACATCTTCTACTCGATGTTCGGCTTCCAGCGGGTCGGCGACCTGGCCTGGGCCGCCGGCGATGCCCGGGCCCGCGGCTTCCTGCTCGGCGCCACCTCCGGGCGCACCACCCTGATGGGCGAAGGCTTGCAGCACGATGACGGCCACAGCCATGTGGTGTCGTCCACCATCCCGTGCTGCGTCTCCTACGACCCGACCTATGCCTACGAGCTGGCGGTGATCATCCAGGACGGCATGCGCCGCATGTATGTCGAGAACGAGGACATCTACTACTACATCACCCTGCTCAACGAGAACTACGCCCACCCGGACATGCCCGAAGGCGTCGAGCAAGGCATCCTCAAGGGCATGTACCGCTTCTCGGCCCCGACCAAGCAGCACAAGGGCAAGCACGTGCAGCTGATGGGTTGCGGCTCGATCCTGCAAGAAGTCAACGCCGCCGCCAAACTGCTGGAGGCCGACTTCGGCGTCAGCAGCGAGGTCTGGAGCGTCACCAGCCTGACCGAGCTGCGTCGCGACGGCCAGGAAGCCGAGCGCTGGAGCCTGCTGCATCCCCAGCAGGAGCCTCGCGTGAGCTACGTGGAAAGCTGCCTGCAAGACAAGGAAGGCCCGGTGGTGGTCGCTACCGACTACATGAAGATCTTCGCCGACCAGATCCGTCCCTTCGTTCCCCAGCGCCGTTTCGTCGCCCTGGGCACCGACGGTTTCGGTCAGTCGGATACCCGAGAGTCCCTGCGCCGGTTCTTCGAGGTCGACCGTCACTTCATCGCCGTGGCCGCCCTCAAGGCCCTGGCCGACGAAGGCAGCCTGCCACGGGAGAAGGTCGCCGAGGCCATCGCCCTGTACGGCATCGATCCGGAGAAAAAGAACCCCGCCAAGGTCTGACGCGGCACACTGCCTTGCCCTCCCCGGGCAAGGCACTCCCTCGCTGTATCCCCTTCCAACGCCTAGCGCCATCTCCCGAACACAACCTTGATGGAGGTCAACGAGCAGCGCTTTGCGCTCCCTACACTGGTCGGTACCCCTTTGAACAAGATCCGCAGGCCCCGTCCATGAGTGAAGATTCCCACGCGCGTCCCCTCCCCGAAGTGCTGCCCAAGACCAGCGCAACCAGCCCCGCCAAGACTCCAGCCCGCAAGAGCGCCGCACCCCGCACCCGCCGCCCGCGCAGCACGCCCGCCAAGGCTGCGGCAGTGAAGGCCATCAAGGTCGATCTCGAGCAGAACCCCATGGCCCTGCAGATCGCCAGCGCACCTCGCGGCTCCAACGAAGACAGCGTCTCGGCCAAGCTCCCGGGCAACTATCCCTATCGCAACCGCATGCGCCGCGCCGAATACGAGAAGGCCAAGCACGAGTTGCAGATCGAATTGCTCAAGGTGCAAAGCTGGGTCAAGGAAACCGGGCAACGCATCGTGGTGCTGTTCGAAGGCCGCGATGCCGCGGGCAAGGGCGGCACCATCAAGCGCTTCATGGAACACCTGAACCCCCGCGGTGCGCGGATCGTTGCCCTGGAAAAACCCTCCGAGCAGGAAAAGGGCCAGTGGTACTTCCAGCGCTATATCCAGCACCTGCCAACGGCGGGGGAAATGGTCTTCTTCGACCGCTCCTGGTACAACCGCGCCGGCGTCGAGCGAGTCATGGAATTCTGCTCGCCCCTGCAATATCTGGAGTTCATGCGCCAGACTCCAGAACTGGAGCGCATGCTGTGCAACAGCGGCATCCTGCTGTTCAAGTTCTGGTTCTCGGTCAATCGCGAAGAGCAACTGCGGCGCTTCATCTCGCGCCGTGACGACCCGCTCAAGCACTGGAAACTCTCGCCCATCGATATCAAGTCCCTGGACAAATGGGACGAATACACCGGCGCCAAGCAGGCGATGTTCTTCCACACCGACACCGCCGACGCACCATGGACGGTGATCAAGTCCGACGACAAGAAACGCGCCCGGATCAACTGCATCCGCCACTTCCTGCACGAGCTGGACTACCCGGGCAAGGACCCCAAGGTCGCCCATGCTCCCGATCCGCTGCTGGTGGGTCGTGCCTCGCGAGGGCTGGAAGAAGATGAGCGCCCCGGCCAGTTGGTAGCGGACATCGACACCACAGGCCCCGCACTGTCGTTCTAAGACCACCCTCGACCGCGGCACTCGGGCCTTAGGGCCTGTGTCGCCGCGTGCCTGGCCCAGGCCCTCGTCAGGTGTTAAATTGCCGGCCCGGCAATGACCGCATATTGCACAGACCGGACTTGGACATGGATGCCCAGCAACGCCCTCCGATACCCGCGCCCCCTGGCGCCCGCTGTTTCGCCCGCCCCGCAAACCTTGTGTGCGGCAGGCTACTCGCGACCACCCGACTGCTTCCGGCCACCAGCGCCCGGAACCCGCATCGCACCCGCTCACCCGGCAAGCGTCAGCCCTGCTCGAGCGCTTGCCATGTGTTCTTCCTGAATCGCGCAGTGGCTTGCGCACGTTAATCGCCCGATACCAAGGATGTTCCATGCCCACTATCCCAACCCCGGAATTCAACCAGCTGCCGGCTGGCGCCGTGGCCTACCCCGAAGCCCGTGACCTGTTCGTCGCCGACCAGCAAGAGTTGGCCGAACACCTGCTGCCGCTGCTGTCCTTCGATGCCAGCCTGATCAACCCCGAATGGTCCGCTCGCCTGCACCTGCTCAACCCCATCGAACCCAGCGGCGGCCTGGTCGGCATGTTCACCGAGGGCCAGGGCTTTGGCAGCGACTTGCTGAAAACCAACTGGATCGGTTTCAAGATCGAGGACGGTCGCTATCGCCTGTGCGGTGATCCGCGCTACTTCTTCCTGCACCCGGACAACGCCCACCTGGCCGACCCCGAGCACAACGCCCGCGCCGACCTGGAACAGCACTACACCGAACAACGCGCCGCCTACCAGGCCGCACGCCAGCGCTACCAGGAACTCGGCCACCTGACCTGGCCCCGGGACAACGGGCAAAAGCTCAACTTCATCGAGGAAATCGGTGGCGTGGCCGAGGGTTATGGCAACTGGGTGGAAACCGTGGAATTCCCCATGGACGTGGTCGAGGCCGAGGATGACAGCGGCGACATCGACGTCTGGCCCCTGAGCCCGGCAGGCCGCCGCTTCCAGCACGTCCTGGGGGTACCGGCCTACAACTACGGCATCCGCGGCGCCGACCTGATCGTGATGTTCTACGAACCGGTTGAAGGCCTGGTGCTGTTCTGCTTCGACTGGTCCTGACCCGCGACACCTGTAGCCGCTATCGAGCGACGCGAGGCTGCGACAAGGTCCGCAGGGCCTTCAACCAGGACGGCCGCTACGCGCCCGTACGCAGCCTCGGCAGCGGCGACAAGAAGCACCCAGGTACAAGGGTTAGAGCGGCAGTTCCACCCGGGCCTCGAGCCCGCCGCCCTCGCGGTTGAACAGGCGCAAGCTGCCGCCATGCTCACGCACGATGGCCCGGGCCGCCGACAGGCCCAGGCCAACGCCGCCGGTGCTCTTGTTGCGTGACGTCTCCAGGCGGAAGAACGGCTCGAACACCTGCTCCAACGCCTCGGGTGCAATGCCCGGGCCACGATCCAGCACCCGCACCCGCACCTGCTCAACACCCTGCTCGAGCACGATGGCCGGTTCGACGCCGTACTTGAGGGCGTTGTCCAGCAGGTTGGTCATCACCCGCTTGAGCCCCAGGGGCCTGCCGCCATACACCAGGCGCGGCGGGCCGCTGAAGGTGATTTCCAGGCCCTGGTCGCGATAATCGTCCACCAGGGTTTGCAGCAGTTCCGCCAGGTCGAACTGGGTCGCCTGCTCCAGGCGTGCATCGTCGCGAAAGAACTCCAGGGCCGAGTTGATCATGGCCTGCATCTCGTCCACATCGCGGAACAGCCGTTGCTGCTGGTCGGCATCCTCGATGAACTCGCCGCGCAGGCGCATGCGAGTCAAGGGCGTGCGCAGGTCATGGGAAATGGCCGCGAGCATCTGCGTACGGTCCTTGATGAAGTGCTGCAACTGCGCCTGCATGGCGTTGAACGCCAGGATCGCCTGGCGGATCTCGTGGGGCCCCACCGGCTCGATGGGTGGCGCGTGAAAGTCCAGGGCAAAGCGTCGTGCACCCAGGGCAAACTGCTGCAACGGCCTGGCCAGGCGGCGGGTGGCGATCAACGCCACCAGGCCGGTGGACACCAGCACCAGGGCGATGACGATCAGGTTGCGGGTACTCACATCCAGCCCCCAGCTGCGGGATGCCGAGGAAAACATCAGCCAGGATTGGTCGGTCAACTGCACCAATAGCGCGTAGCGGCCATTGGGCCCCGGCCAGTCGCTGGGCATGTAGGCCTCCATGCGCCGAGTAGGCGGTTCCAGCGCCTGGCGGATGCCCTCTCCCACGTACTCAGAGTCCTCGACGACTGGCAGATTGAAAGCCTCGCGAGTCGGCTGCCAGACCACGCTGGAATACTCATGGCTGACCGCTGCCGCCAGCCGTGCACGCTGGCCCGGCTCCGAGGCCTCGATCATCAGCACGATGGACGCCGAGTTCTCCAAAATTCCCGACTCTTCCAGGGACGGATAGGCCCAGACCCCGGCCAACTGCACGAACAGCGTATTGAAGGCCAGGGCCGTGAGCATGGCCATGATGATGGTCAGGGCGATCCAGCGCGCCACCGTATCGCGCAACCGATAGCGCCACAGCGACTTGAGGGCCTTCACTGGCGGGTCACGCTGGGGGTGAACAGGTAGCCGCCATTGCGTACCGTGCGGATCATCGCCGGGCGCTTGGTATCGAACTCCAGCTTGCGCCGCAAGCGGCTGACCTGGACATCGATGCTGCGATCGAAGGCGTCATGGGCCTGGCCCCGGGCCAGGTCGAGCAATTGCTCGCGGGTGAGGATGCGCTGCGGGTGCTCGACGAACACCAGCAGCAAGTCGAACTCCCCCGCCGACAGCGGGATCATCACCTGGTCCGGCGAACGCAGTTCGCGCCGGGTCAGGTCCAGTTGCCAATCGGCGAAGCGGATCAACGGCCGTGGAACTTCGCTGGCCAGCGGCCGGCTCTCGCCGGAGCGGCGCAACACCGCGCGCACCCGCGCCAGCAGCTCGCGAGCATCGAAGGGTTTGCCCAGGTAATCGTCGGCGCCCATCTCCAGGCCCACCACCCGGTCGCTCAACTCGCCCATGGCGGTGAGCATGATCACCGGCGTGGCATGCTGCAGCCGCAGGCGCTGGCACAGGGTCAGGCCGTTATCGCCGGGGAGCATCAGGTCGAGGATGATCAGGTCCGGCACCTCCCGTTCCAGGGCCGCCCACAACCCAACGCCATCGGTGGCCACGCTGACTTGGTAGCCCTGTTGGACAAAGAATTTCTTCAGCAGGGCGAGGACTTCGACGTCGTCGTCCACGATCAAGAGACGGCTCACCGGCGGGGATCACTTCAACTGGAAAGGAGCGTTATCTAAAACCATTCGCCGCGTCACGTCATATATTTCAACCCGGTAACAAACCTGCAACGCTGCAATAAAGCAGACATCTTTGCGCAAGGTTCGGCTGTCAGCATCGGCCTCCCACTACTGGAGAACAGCCGACCATGCACCTGATCAAGAACACCTCGGCGCCCGCCCCAGCCATTCGCGAAGAACTGCCCGAACCCTGCCTCACCCATTCGGCCCTGACGCTGCTGCAACGGGTGACCAAGCTCGACGACGCCAGCCTGCATTGCCGCGAGGTCAGCCTGCGCCTGTCGGACGATCAGAACCACTTGGTGCTGACCCGCTACAGCGAGCACTACAGCCCCCAAGGCATGGAATGGGTGGAGCGCAAGCATCGGGTCTCGGTCACCGACCTGCTGCGCTGGGTCATCGAACAGGGCCAGCCCCAAAGCGTCGAACGCGGCGACGACCGACAGGCGTAAAGACAGCGGCAAGCTGCGAGCGGCAAGCTTCAAGATTAAAGCTTGGAGCTTGCGGCTTGCGGCTTGCGGCTTAGACTCCGCTGTTTGCATCGGGCTTCCGGCACGCCAACGCACTCAGTGCCAGGCACACTGCCGCCAGCGAATACACCCACGCCGTGGAGGCCACCGGCAGTAACATGCCGGCGATCAGCGGGCCGAGCCCGGCGCCGATATCCCGCCATACCGCATTGGCCGCCAGGGCTCGCACTCGTCCCGCGCCCGGGTGCCGCTGGGCCACCACTGTCACGACTAGCGGCAGTTGCAGGGCCCGCAGTATCAATACCAGGGCGCCGCCGACGATCAGCCAGTGGCAACCGAACCCCACCAGGGCCACGCAGGTCAGCAGCGAAAAGACGATCAGCATCCGCGTCGCGCCAAAGCGTTGCGCGGCGATGCCGCCCAGGGGGCTGAGGAGCATTTCCGAGACATAGCGCAGGGCCAACAGCGCACCCGCCACCAGCAACGCGTTGCCGGCCATTAGTTGTTCGGCCTGCAACGACAGGCCAATGATGAACAGCCCGTCCAGCACCAGGCCTTCGATGAAGGACCACAGCGCCACGCTGTCGGGACGCTGCAAGCGCCGGCCGGAATGGGCCAGTGGATGAGGCCTGCCAGGTAGGCCGAAGGCCAGCAACATGGCGAGCAGCGAGGTCAGGGCCATGAGCCCGAAGATCACCCGCGGGCCGTATTCGACGCTGACCAGTGCACCGATGAGCAAGGCCAGCATCGGCCCGGTGGCGATCAGCGCGCGGGAGCGGCCGGTGCGGCGGGCGGCGCCCGTGGGCTCGGCGGTGGCCATGACCTGGGTCGAGAGATTGAGGGCGGCGTAACTCAAGCCCCAGCCCAGGCGCAGCAGCAACAACCACCAGAAGCCCGACAGCGTGGCGTAACCCAAAGCGCACAACGCGGCGGTCGCAGCGGCCAGCACGCACACCGGGCGGTCGCCGTGCCGGGCATAGAAGCGCATCACCTGGCCGTAGCCGAAGATCCGCACCAGGCGGTTGGCGGCCAGCAGCAAGCCGGCCTCGGCCAGGGTCACGCCGAAGGCTTCGTGCTGCATGGGCAGCAACAGGTACAGCAGGACATCACCAGGCAAGCACAGGCCGAGGATGCTGGCGCAACGGGCAGAGTCTTGATCGGTACGGCGAAGCGAAGTATCGGGCATGTCAGGCAAACCGGCAGATCGTGAACCCGATGCAGCGTGCCGCCCGTGGCCCGCGCTGACAAACGCTTTATTTGCGCCGTATAGGTAACTAAATTAGACACATGATCAGCGACCTGCCCCCTCTGAACGCGGTCCGCGCCTTTGCCGCGGCCGCCCGCCACGAAAGCTTCAGCCGCGCGGCGGATGAGTTGCACGTGAGCCACAGCGCCATCAGCCGGCATATCAAGTTGCTGGAAGAACACCTGGGCGTGCTGCTGTTCGAGCGTCGTATCCGCCAGTCGGTCCTCACCCCGGCCGGACAGGCTTTTTATGAGCAGGTCAGCGTGGCCCTGACCCAGATCGCCCAGGCCGCCACCGCCCTGCGCCAGGGCGCGGCGCTGCGCAAGGTGACCATCAACGTGCGACCGTCCTTCGCCGTGCGTTGGCTGATTCCACGCCTGCCGCAGTTCATGGCGCAGTACCCGCAGATCCATCCGGAAGTGGTGACCAGCACCCTGCCCCCCGACCCGGCCCGGGAAACCTTCGACCTGGTAATCCGCCGTGGGCGCTCGGGGTGGGCGGCAGCGCTGCAACCGCAACGCCTGCTGGACGACGAAATCCTGGTGGTGGCCGCCCCCGCGCTCTTGCACGACACCCCCTTGCACAGCCCCAAGGACCTGGCACGCCATACCCTGCTGGTCAGCCGCACCCGGCTCAGCGATTGGTCGAAATGGCTCGAGCACTGCCGGCTCAAGCCGCTGCGCAACCCGCCAACCCTGCATTTTGACCATATGCACTTCGTGCTCCAGGCCTGCGTCGACGGCCTCGGCTTGAGCCTGTGCCCCGCCTCGCTGCTGGCCAAGGACCTGGCCAGCGGCCGGCTGGTCTGCCCGCTGCCACAATTACGCCAGCCCCTGACCCACTATTACTACGCCTTGGCCTGCGACGCCGCACCCGAGGCCCAGGTGTTCATCGACTGGATGCAGGCCCAGATCCAGCAGGACGCTGCGCTCAACCTGCCGCAGCTGCCGGCGCGCCAGAACGACCGCTGAAGCGACCAGGCCAATCACCCTTGTGCCTGATTCCGGCGCGGCGGCGCTCTTTCATCGTCCAAGCCCGGAGTGCCCTTGGTGAGTTACGGAATGTTCCTGCTGCTGGCGACCCTGTCCATCCTCAGCTCCGGGCCCGGGGTCGTGCTGGCCCTGTCCAACTCCCTGGGTCATGACTGGGCCGGCACTAGGCACGGATCGCCGGCAGGCTGCCGGGGATCACCTTCTTGGGCTTCGGGATGATGATGGCCACGGCCAGTAAATAACTGGATACAAATGCCTGGGGACGGCGCCGCCAGGCGACGTTTCTGTGACATTGGCTACGCTACCATGGCGCCCCTTTTCTGGCCCCGAGCACCCGCGCGCATGCCCTTGTCCCACGCTCTCGACACCTTGCCTCCCGTACTCGCCGGCCCGCTGTTGCGCCGCCTGGAACCGAGCCGGCTGGTGTTGTGGCTGGTGGGCTCGCAGCCTTTGTCCCTGACCCTGCAACTGCAGACCGAAGGCGCTGCCATGCAGGAATTGACCCTGGATGAACACCAGTGCCAGGTCATCGCCGTGGGCCGCGATGCCTACATCCACCTGATCGACGTGAGCCTGGACGCCGCCCTGCCCGAGGACGTGCCGGTCGCCTATGACCTACTGCTCAGCGATACGCAGCACGGCCTCCAGGGCATGGCCGCTTGGGCGCCCCACTTGCTTTATGACAATGCCCGACGGGCCGAATTCGTACTGCATAGCCGCATCGACAACCTGCTCCACGGCTCCTGCCGCAAACCCCATCACCCGGCCCCCGACGGCCTGCTATGCGCCGACCGCCTGCTGGCGCAAAAACCGGTGACCCAAGACCGCCCCGCATTGCTGCTGATGACCGGCGACCAGATCTACGCCGACGATGTGGCCGGTCCCATGCTGCGGGCCATCCATGCCCTGATCGAACGCCTGGGCCTGTTCGACGAACAGCTCGAAGGCGCCGTGGTGGACGACAGCCAGGCGCTCTACTGCCACCACGCCAGCTACTACCAGCGAGCCGAGTTGCTCCCCGCGCTCAAGAGCAACGAGACCCTGCGCGAGCGGTTCTTCGGCGGGGTGAAGAAGCCGATCTTCACCAGCAGCAGCGCCGACAATCACCTGGTGACCTTCGCCGAGGTGCTGGCCATGTATCTGCTGGCCTGGTCGCCGGTGCCCTGGAGCCTGATCGCGCCCCAGATGCCGCAACTGAGCCCGCAGCACCAGGCGCGCTATGCCAGGGAGCAACGGCATATCGAGGCCTTCGTCGGCGGACTGGACGGCGCGGCGCGGGTCTTCGCCCACCTGTCGTGCCTGATGATCTTCGACGACCACGACATCACCGACGACTGGAACCTCAGCGCCCAATGGGAAGAAACCGCCTACGGCCATCCCTTCTCCAAACGCATCATCGGCAATGCCCTGCTGGCCTACATGCTGTGCCAGGGCTGGGGCAACAACCCCGACGCCTTCCCGGCATTGCTGGAGCAGACCCAGGCCCTGAGTGCCAGCGCGCAAGGCAACCGGCAACTGGACCGGCGACTGCACGACCCGTTGCTCGAGCAACTGCTGCGCTTTGCCCAGTGGCAGTACGTACTGCCCAGCACCCCGGCCCTGGTGGTGCTGGACACCCGTACCCGGCGCTGGCGCAGCGAGTTCAGCCTGGGCCAGCCTTCCGGCCTACTGGACTGGGAAGCCTTGAGCGAACTGCAACACGAACTGCTGGACCACCCTTCGGCGATCATCGTTTCGCCGGCGCCGATCTTCGGCGTCAAGCTGATCGAAACCGTGCAGAAGGTCTTCAGCTGGTGTGGCTACCCGCTGCTGGTGGACGCGGAAAACTGGATGGCCCATCGCGGTTCGGCCCAGGTGATCCTGAATATCTTCCGCCACTCACGCACCCCGGGCAGCTACGTGATCCTCTCCGGCGACGTGCACTACTCCTTCGTCTACGAAGTGCTGATCCGCCATCGCCAGGGCGGCCCGCGGATCTGGCAGGTCACCAGCAGCGGCATCAAGAATGAATTCCCCGCAACCCTGCTGGACTGGTTCGACCGCCTCAACCGCTGGCTCTACTCGCCCCGCTCGCCGTTGAACTGGTTCACCAGGCGCCGGCGCATGAAGGTCATCCCCCATGTGCCCGAGCATGCCAAGGCCGGTGAACGGTTGTGGAACTCTTCCGGGCTGGGCCAGGTGTTCTTCGACGACCAGGGCCAACCCACGGCCATCTACCAGCACAATGCCAACGGCCGCGAGCCGACACGGATGATCGCACCAAGATAGAATCGCCATTCGCCGGCAACCAGGAAGGACCCGCCCGATGGAAAAACAACCGCTGTATCGCAAGGTCAACACGCGGACCCACGGCGTGCACCACAAGATCCATCCGGCCTATGCCCAGCAGCGCCACAGCAAGGCCCTGGCCGCCAAGGAGCAGCAGCGCGGCAGCATGCATTCCGGGCTGCGCCTGGGGCTGGACTACACGCCGCTGTTCCGCTTCTTGCTCAGCCGAGTGGGCGACCCCTGGGATGCGGTGTTCAGTGAGGCCAAGAGCCGCCTGGACCGCGAAGACCCGGTGTTCTGGCTGGTGGCCCGGCATGAACACGAACGCGAGGACTACGTGCGCATCGGCCACTTCAGTTTCTTCAGCGGCTTGTACGTCGACGCTCAGGGGTTGCTGCAAATGGTCGATCCGCAACTGCGCGCAGCGCACATGAGCCCCGACTGCCCCTGCTGTACCCACACCCTGAACGGGGTCCCCTTCGGCTTGCCCTACCAGCGCTCCTGAGTCCATTCGACCATGCCTAGCAACCCCATCACCCAGGAACAGTTGGACGAGATCCGCTATGTGTTGTCGGATGCCTTCGTCGACAACCAGGTGGACTATGCCTACATCGCCCGGCAGACCCAGGCCTACGAGCGGGCCGAGATCGAGCGCATCCTCTACTGCGAGGTGGCGCCAGTGTGCTACGTCAACCTGATGGCGGTGATCCCGGAAATCTGGATGGGTTTCGAGCGCACCTCGCTCCTGGCGGATATCGAAGAAAGCCTGCAGCGACGCCGCAACAGCCGCTGGCAAGCCTTTGTCGATCATCTGTATATCCGCTGGATCCGCTACAGCGGTGGCTATATCTGGAAGGAAATCTGCCAGCACTACCCAGGCTGAAACCCCTATCAGCGATCTCTTATCCGAGCATCGGGGCTGCAGTAGTCGCTGGAGTGCAGCCCTACAGGCTCGGCCTGCATCCGCCCCTGCTCATCGATCTTGCGCAGCAGCGCGGTGCATTGCTGGTCCTGCAGGAACACCAGCTGGTAGGTCGCGCCAGCCTCAGGCACGAAGCTCACGCTCTGCTCACAGACGGCGCGAAAATTCTCCAGCTGCCCGGGTTCGCTGTTGTAGAACATCAGGGCGAAGGGACGATTGGCCGGGAGCTTGAGTTCATTGGCGCCAAAACCTTCCTGGCGCCGCATACGGTCGGTCTCGGCGCTCATGGGAATGCCCAGGCTGCGGAACTTGGGATTGGCGATGCCGCGATGCGGCTTGACCATCACGCCCGAGCCCGGTTTGCGCCAGTCGATGCAATCGCTGTATGGCACGCCACGGACCGAGCCCTGAGACACGATGCGGATCAATGCAGTGTCACCGGCATCCGCCGGAACGCGATAACTGACGGTAGTGGCCTTGAGGGTCGAGACGAAGGTGCAACCGCCCAGGCCCAGGGTCAGGCCGAGCAACACCACAGAGGGAAACCGCATGATTCATCCTTGGGGGGGAGCGACCATCGGTGGCCGCAAAAGGATGGCGATCTTAACTCGGCGTGATCGGCCTGCCACAGGTTTTTCGCCGCTCGAAAACCGCGGCTACGGGCTGCTCAAACCAGTCATGGCGGCTACCGAAGTAGCCGCCATGGCTAGGGTCAGTAGCGAGCGTCCGCCGGCCGGCCACCGTTCGGCCAATCCTTGACCTTGTCCGGGAAGTCCGGACGCGGTTGATGGGAGAAGTACTCGGCCACATCCAGGGCTTCCTGATCCGAGAGGCCACCCTGGCCCAGGGGGAACTTCTCGTGGAAGCCGATCGGCATGTTGCGCTTGACGAAGGCCGCGGCGGTGTAGGTACGGGCCATGCCGGCGCCGATGTTGAACGACTCGTCGCCCCACAGCGGCGGGAAGATCAGGCTGCCGTCGGCACGCTTCAGGCCTTCGCCATCAGCGCCATGGCACACCGCGCACTGCTTGGCGTACACCTGCTTGCCATTCTCGGCGTTGGGCTTGAGGGCGGGATCGATCTTGCCCACGCCACGCCCGGCCACCTTGTCCTCGGGACGGGTGTTCATCTTCATCCACTCGAAGTAGGCCACCATGGCTTGCATGTCCGGGCCAGCCACCGGCAGCGGCTTGCCGTGCATGGAGCGGCGGAAGCAACCGTTGATGCGCTCTTCCAGGGTGATGGTCTTGCCCGCCCGTGGCGCGTAGCCGGGGAAGAATGCCGAGACACCGACAAAAGGCGAACCATCGGCCACGGTGCCAGCGTTGAGGTGGCAGCTGGTGCAGTTCAGCGAGTTGCCGACGTTGTCCGGCAGCAGGGCCTTGGTCTCCAGGTGCAGGCGCATGCCGCGCACCAGTTGCTCGGCGTTCGGCGCGGCCAGCAAGTTGGCCAGGCGTGGGGTTTCAAACGGCGTGCTCTCCACTTGCGGGCTCAGTTGGGCACGCATTTTCTTGACCTGGTTGGCGTCGATGGCCGAACCCTGGTTGCCCCAGCTGCTGCGGACGAAAGTCAGGATCTCGGCGATTTCCTCATCGGCCAGTTGGGCAAATCCCGGCATGGTGTAGACCCGTGGATGGGCCGCGGTCTGGGCGGTCTTCCAGCCGGTCAGGGTGATGTGCAGCAAGGACGTCGGGTTGCTCGACGCCACGCTCGGGTTGCCCGCCAGGGACGGGAACATCTGCGGTACGCCGGCACCATCCTGGCGGTGGCAGTCGGAGCAGAACTGCGCATAACCCAGGCCACCACGAGAGGTGAACAGGTTGCTCGGCGGTGCTGCCGGGGCCTGGACCTCGGACGGCATCGGCAGGTCATCCTTGCCCGCCGGCAGCGACTTGAGATAGGCCGCAATGGCGGTCAGGTCGGCATCGGTGAAGTGCTGGGTACTGTGGTGGATCACATCGGCCATGTTGCCCGAGACCGTGGCGAAGCGGTTCTGCCCGGTCTTGAGCAGTTGCACGGTGTCTTCCACGGTCCACAGGTTACGCAGGCTCAGGGCGCGCCACTCTTCTACCGTCTCCCCGGCCAGGTAATGCTGGCCACCGGATTCGGTGTCGCTCATGGCCTTCTCCTGGAAGGCGATGCCCCGTGGGGTGTGGCAGGAACCGCAATGGCCCAGGCCCTGGACCAGGTAAGCGCCACGGTTGAGCTGTTCGTCACGCTGGGGATCGGGTTTGAAGGGCTGTTTGTCGACGAAGGCGAAGTTCCAGAACCACAGGCCCCAGCGCTGGTTGAAGGGGAAGCCCATGTCGGCCTCCAGGTTGCCCTGGGCCACCGGCTCCACGCCATTCATCAGGTAGGCAAAGAGCGCTCGCATGTCCTCTTCGGTCATCTTCGCGTAGGACGGGTACGGCATGGCCGGGTACAAATGGCTGCCGTCAGGGGTCACGCCTTCGCGCATGGCGCGGTCGAACTGTTCGAAGCTGTAGGCGCCGATGCCAGTTGCCTTGTCCGGGGTGATGTTGCTGGAGTAGATGGTGCCCATGGGCGTCTTCAGCTCCAGGCCGCCGGCCATGACGGCGCCGCCACGGGCGGTATGGCAAGCGATACAGTCGCCGAGCTGGGCCACATACTGGCCACGCTGGATCGTTTCGGCATCGGGGGTGGGGGTAGCTGCCGGAGCAGGCTCGCTACCGTGGGCAGAATGTACGCAGAGCAACGCAGCGCCCAGGAGGCACAAGCGTGACAGAGAAAAAGCCATCAGGTTATTCCTTTAAAACCCGCCTGGGGTGATCCCCTCGGCCGATATCCGCAAAGGTTTTTATTGGTTATCTCGGGCCCTTGGGAGGTAGGCCCGGGGCCCGGTACCTTGTGGGTCCGAGCCTGAGTCCCTTGTAGCGGATTTCTCTGAAAACCCTGTTGATATGGATCATGCACCTGTAGGCAATGGCCTAAACGCCCCCTTGTACGACGTTTTTACTCGGTCGTTTCCACGCCCAGTCCAGCGGCCTGCCAGTCGGTGAACCCCTCGTCCAGGCGCCGCACCTTGAAGCCCCTGGCCCGCAACAACGCCGCAGCGTTGTGCGAGAGCACGCAATAAGGGCCGCGGCAGTAGGCCACCAACTCTTGCTCCGACGGTAGCTCCGCCAGGCGCAGTTCCAGTTCCTCCACCGGGATGTTGATGGCCCCCGGCAGGTGCCCCTGGGCAAACTCCTCCGGCGAACGCACATCCAGCAAGGTCATGCCGCCCTCTTGCAGGCGCTGGCGCAACTCGTCCCGGGAGATCCCTTCCAAGCGCGCCGGTTGCTGGACACTATCGCTGAGCAGCTCGCGGATCTGCCCATGGTTGTAGTCCACATACCGGCGCAAGGCATCGAGCAAGCCCGCCACCGGGCCCTGGGCCAGGCTGTAGAGCACGCGCTTGCCATCACGCCGGGTCTGCACGAAACCGCCGCGACGCAGCTGCTGCAGGTGCTGGGAAGTATTGGCTACCGAAAGGCCCGAGGCCTCCACCAGGCGCTCCACCGGCTGCTCGCCGCGAGCGATGTGCTCCAGCAGGATCAGGCGATGGTGATGCCCGAGGATGCGCGCCAGCTCGGCCATGTCGGCCAGTGGCTGCTGTGGGGAAAGCGAATCGATCATTGACAGTTCCTGCTGCTTTATTGATCATTCAATCATTAAATTGAATGAAATCTTACCACGGAATACCTGGCACTGTACTGCCAGGCTCCCGTATCTGAAGGAGTCCTTATGCATGCACTCATGGCGTTGATCTTACCGGCACTGGCGATCGGTGTCGGCGCAACCGTGGTCCTGGATCTCTGGAACCTGTTCCTGGCCCGGTTCCTGAACATGCCCGGCCCCAACTGGGCCATGGTCGGACGCTGGATCGGCCACTTCCCCAAGGGCCGGTTCGTGCACCAGAACATCGCCCAGGCCGCACCAGTAGCTGGTGAACAAGCGTTGGGCTGGTTGGCCCACTACCTGATCGGGATCGCTTTCGCGGTACTGTTGCTGCTGACCCAGGCCCCGCAATGGCCGTTGCAACCGACCCTGGCCCCGGCGCTGATCGTCGGCGTGCTGACGGTGGCCGCGCCGTTCTTCCTGATGCAGCCGTGCATGGGCGCCGGAGTCGCGGCCAGCAAGACGCCCAAGCCGAGCGTGGCCCGGCTGCGCAGCCTGGTCGGCCACTCGGTGTTCGGCCTGGGCTTGTACGGTTCGGCCATGACCTGGGCCTGGGTGATGGGACAGTAAGGGATGCCGGACTTATCTAGGGTCTGTTGCCATTTCGCCGCGACCGCGCCGGAGCCAGTTTTAGCGCGGAGCTAGGCACGAGACGCGAAGTTTGGCCGTCCAAATGAGCCGTCGAGTAACGACGCGCCGCGCTAAAACCGGCCCGTCCCTTCGGGTTGCGCGACAAATGGCGCCATGCGTCGTTGCAGGACTTGACAAGGGAACGACCATTGCCTGCGTCCTACGCCTAGCCTGGCGCCATTTGACGCGGCAACGCGGTTTGCGCCGAAACGGCAACAGACCCTAGACCCAATCCTCGACGCGCAACCCGGGCACACGCTCGAACTCACGAAGATTGTTGGTGACCAGGGTCAGCCCCAATGACCTGGCATGTCCTGCTATCAGTTGATCGTAGGGACCTATCCGTTTGCCCTTCTGGACGAGTTCGGCCTGTAGCTGGCCACTATGGATCGCGGCGTTATCGTCATAATCCAGCACTTGCAGGCGTGCCACGAAGCTTTCGACACGCCCCAGGTTTTTCTCCGGCACGGCAGATTTTTCCGCACCATAGATCAGTTCCATCAACGTGATGGAACTGATGCACAAACGTCCCTGATTACGGCTGAACGCTTCGCGAACCTGCTGGGGTTTGTTCTTGATGGTAAAGATGCAGATATTGGTATCGAGCATGTACTTGAACATCAGAACTCCTCACGTACCTGTTCGGCTGGCTGCTCCCGTTCAGTCATGAAGTCGGCGCTCACGCTGTCCTGCTCATCAAACCAACTGTCCCAGGACTCGCCCGCCGGAGTGATGATGCGGGTGCGGCCGATCGCGACGATGTCCACCCGTGTGACATCGTCCGGCAACGCCACGGCCTTGGGCATGCGAATAGCCTGACTGCGATTGCTTTTGAATACGGAACCGGTTTCCATCGAATCACCTGCTGCATGAGCCAAAGGTGCCTCAAGTCTAGTGAAGCAAAGGGATATGTCAAAGGTATATCCCTTACGCTCAGCCATCGCCGACCGAACGCTTCAACCCGGTAGCACTCGAAGCAGGATGGCGGATCGAAGCCATGACCCACCTCGAACGTACACAAGGGATAACCATGCTCGAACACCTGGACCTCAACGCCCTGATCGCCACCTACGGCTACTGGGTGATCTTCGTCGGTTGCCTGCTGGAGGGCGAGACTGTATTGATCCTCGGTGGCATGGCGGCGCACCAGGGCAACCTGGAGTGGCCCCAAGTGATCGGCGTGGCCACCCTCGGCGGCATCCTCGGCGATCAGTTGCTGTTCTGGACCGGTCGCTACTCCGGCGCCCGGGTACTGCCCAGGCTCAAGCGCCATCAGGCCGCCATCGAGCGGGTCAAGGGCCTGATCGAACGTTATCCCCTGACCTCGGTATTCGCCGTGCGCTTTCTCTATGGCATGCGCCTGGTAGGCCCGATGGTCATCGGTGCCAGCGGCCTGGCGCCCTGGCGCTTTGCCTTGCTCAATGTGCTCGGGGCCGCGGTCTGGGCCATGTTGTTCGTCGGGGCTGGCTATTGGGCCGGCGAGGCCTTGCAGCATTTTTTCGGCGACCTGAAGCCCTATCGCCTGCCGATCTTCCTCGGCGTGGTGGCCCTGCTGGGACTCGCCGCGCTGGTACGGCACCTGCACAACCGACGCAAGACGAAAACCTCTTGAAGCGGGCGCAAACCCTGGATCGGGAATTTTCATACTGACCCGGCGACTTTATTTCGTTTGTCCCAGGCGGCCGAGGCCGGCTTAGATAACCGCTCGTTTCCGGCATGCAGAGCCCGTCCCATGAGCTACGAAAATATCAGCCGTTCGATCGCCACCGTCCACCCGATCCAGCTCAGCCACGGGCGCAACGCCGAAGTCTGGGACACCCAGGGCAAACGCTACATCGACTTCGTCGGCGGCATTGGCGTGCTCAACCTCGGGCACTGTCATCCGCGCATCGTCGCGGCCATCCAGGCCCAGGCCAGCCGCCTCACCCACTACGCCTTCAACGCCGCTCCGCACGCGCCCTACCTTGAGTTCATGGAGCGCCTGGCCCGCTTCATCCCGGTGAGTTACCCGGTCAGCGGCATGCTCACCAACAGTGGCGCCGAAGCGGCGGAAAACGCCTTGAAGATCGTCCGCGCCGCCACCGGGCGCAGCGCGGTGATTGCCTTCGACGGTGGCTTCCATGGCCGCACCCTGGCCACCCTCAACCTCAACGGCAAGGTCGCGCCCTACAAACAGAAGGTCGGCGTGTTACCGGGCCCGGTGTATCACCTGCCCTACCCCAGCGCCGACAACGGCGTGAGTGCCGAAGAAGCCTTGAAGGCCATGCAACGGTTGTTCAGCGTGGAGATCGATGTCGGCGAGGTGGCCTGCTTCATCCTCGAGCCAGTGCAGGGCGAAGGCGGCTTCCTCGCGCTGGACCCTGGGTTCGCCCAGGCCCTGCGCCGCTTGTGCGACGAGCAGCGGATCCTCTTGGTGGCCGACGAAATCCAGTCCGGCTTCGGCCGCACCGGCCAGCGTTTCGGCTTTTCCCGGCTGGGCATCGAACCGGACCTGATCCTCCTGGGCAAGAGCATCGGCGGTGGGCTGCCCCTGGGCGCGGTAGTCGGCCGCAAGGACCTGCTGGACAGCCTGCCCCGGGGCGGCCTGGGCGGCACCTATTCGGGCAATCCGATCGCTTGTGCCGCGGCCCTGGCGACCCTGGACGAAATGACCGACGAGCATCTGCACACCTGGGGCACGCACCAGGAGCGAGCGATTGTCGAGCGTTACCAGCATTGGAAAGCCAGTGGCCTGTGCCGCTACCTGGGGCGCTTGACCGGCGTGGGCGCCATGCGCGGCATCGAGCTGCTGGATGAGCATGGCGCGCCAGCGTCGCAGCCGTTGAACAATCTGCTGGCCAGTGCCCGGGAAGCCGGCCTGCTGCTGATGCCCAGTGGCAAGTCACGGCATATCGTGCGCCTGCTGGCACCCTTGACCACGGAACCTTCGATCTTCGAAGAGGGGCTGGATATTCTCCAGCAGTGCCTGGCGCGCCTGTAAGTCCAGGCATGCCAGGCAGGCTGGGCTAGAACAGATAGCCCATGTAGACCGCAGCGCCACCGCCGGCCTGCAAGCCGGCGTTCATCCCGGCCATCACCACCGCGCCCTTGGCCGACTGCAGCAGTTGGCGGTTGATGGTGTTGGCCGCGAAAATCGAGGCGGCGGTGGAGTTCACCGCTACCGCCAACGCCAGCAGCTTGGGGTCCAGGCCGAACAGCAAGGCCGTGGCCGAGCCACCCACTCCCAACCCGGCACCGACTTCGGTGTACAGGCAAGGGCCGGTAATGTCGTCGCTGGTCAGGTCACGGCTGGCCAGGGCATCGGAAACGAACACCTTGCCGGTACTAGGGAAGGCTTCGGCCGCACCAGCGCCGCCGACGGTCTTGCCCTTGATCCGGATATTGACCTTGCCGAAACGCGGCAGGCGGGCGCCGAACCCTACCCCCACCCCAAGGCCGCCATAGTGGTAGTGCACATCCTCGCCCTGGGGCGAGCGCAGTACCAGGGACGCACCGCTGCCTGCCAGCAGGGCCACGGTCAGGCCGCCACCGCTGGCGGTCTGGTACTGCCAGCGACTTTCGTTGACCGGGATCGGGATGTTGTAGCTCATGGGTTCAAAGTCCTTTTAATGGATGCGCGGCGCGACGCCCGCGCTGACTGCTGATGCCGACAAGGCCGGCAATGACGAACACCAGGCCGATCAGGCCCAGCACGCCTGGAGTGGCCCAGAGGGCCGCCGGATCGTCGATGACCGCACTGTTGGCCGCGCGGTCGGGCTGGTAGTAGACCCGGACCGGCTGGTCTTTCTGGTAACCGAAGATGAAACCGCCCTGGGGGTAGGAAATCCTTTCTCCACTCGCGGTGGTGAAGGCGATCTCGGGGTGCGAGCCACCGGCATTCAGGTCGCTGACGATGCCGTCGGCGCTCTGGGCACTGGCGAGGAACTCGCGGCGTTCGAGGGTGAGATTGGCGGCGATGACCAGCAGGCCGACGCCGATCAGGGCAAACAGCAGGCCCTGGAAGATTTTACCGAGGCGTGACGGGGTGGAGTTAGCCATGGGCTGTCTCGATATTCGTCCGTGAATGGGGGTGGCCAAGATAGCAAGAAACCCCCAGCTAAAAAAACCGTTGCCGCAGTGCAAGCATCACACGGCATCAGCGCTCAGGCGCCCGGTTCGCGACGGCGGGCGCCGGTTGCGCGGCACCTACAAGCGAAAAACCCGACGGGCATTGCCCTGGAGGAATTTGTCCGCAATCGACGGCGGAAGTTCCAGGGCCTGGACCTGCTCCAGGCATTTTTTCAGCGACAGCTGGGGGAAGTTGCTGCCGAACAAAACCTTGTCCTGGCCGTAGGTGCGGATGAACTGCAGCAGTTGCGGCGGGTAGTAGGCCGGCAGGTAGGCCGAAGTGTCGATGTGGATATTGTCGTGTTTCCAGGCCAGGCCGATCATCTCGTCGGTCCAGGGATGGCCGATGTGCCCACCGACGATCACCAACTCCGGAAAGTCCAGGGCCACGTCATCCAGATACGGCACCGGCCGCCCGGTCTCCGAGGGCATCAACGGCCCGGTATGGCCGACCTGGGTACAAAAGGGAATCCCAAGCTCGATGCACTTGGCATACAGCGGGTAATACAGGCGGTGGTTGGGCGGCAGCTTCCAGAGCCAGGGCACGATGCGCAGGGCCTTGCAACCCAGTTCGCCCACCGCCCGATCGAGCTCGGCCAGGGCTGCCATGGGCCGACTCAGGTCCACCGTGGCCACGCCGACGAAACGCTCGGGAAAGGCCCGGGTATAGGCCGCCACTTCATCGTTGCTGAACACCCAGCCCTCGGGCCGGCACCAGGCGCTGAGCATGAGTTTTTCCACCCCGGCCTGATCCATCAGCGCCACGGTCTGCTCGATACTCACCGGCTGGTCAAGCAGGTGCGCCGAGCCGGACTTCTCGAACAGCCGGGCGACTTCCGGCAACAGCGCCCGCGCGCGGCCGTTGGCGGGCTGCGCCCAGGCATCGATGGCTCCCAGTTTCACGGTCATGCTTGTATCCTCCAGGCTGCTCAAGGTCGAACCGACACGCTACGCCCGGGCTCTGGCGGCAACAATGTTCACAGTGCTCGACCCGCTTGACCTAAGCGCCCAGCCTCGCTGGACGGCTGACAGGCCGATGGAACGCAACCTGCCCCCTGGAGATTTCCCCATGCTGATTCGAGACGCCTGCGCTGAAGACAGCGAAGCCCTGTGGCAATTTCTCGCGGACAACGGCTGGCGCCATCGCATGGGTACTCGCGAGTACTTCAGCCAATTGCTGGCCAACTCCCAGCGCACGGCGGTGGCATGGCACGGCACCAGGATCATCGGCTTTGCCCGCGGCCTCAGCGATGGGCTCTCCAACGGCTACCTGTCCATGGTGGTGGTTGCCCAGCACTATCGGCGGCAAGGTACAGGCCGGGCCCTGGTGCACTGGGTGATGGGCGACAACCCGCAGATCACCTGGGTCCTGCGCGCCGGTCGTCCCGGGGCAGCGGAATTTTTCAGCACACTGGGCTTCGAGCCCTCGGACATCGCCATGGAGCGCAAGCGCCATAGCGCCTGATCGCCCTTCACCTGCTGCTCACCCAAGGAATCCTCATGTCAGAACAACACGACACCAATGCCGACTGGCCACCGGCCGGCTGCCCACCCCTGGCCTGGCCGGACCTGCCCGATCAGGCCACGCGCCTGGCCTGGTACCGGGCGGCGATTGGCGCCTACGGCGCGCTATGGGAAGGACACATCAACGAACCCGAGCTGACGCCCGTCAGCGAAGACGCCTTGCAGGCCCTGGAACAGCGCCTGGGCTGCCCGCTGCCACCGGCGCTGCGTGACTATCACCGCCAGCTGGGGGTGCTGTCCCTGGCCGAGACCCTGTGCAGCGTCGAGCCCGGCGACATCTCGATCCAGCCTCTGCTGGAGGCCTACCCCGGCATCGTCGAGATCGACGAGCAATACCTGGACCTGGCACTGGCGCAAAGGCTGGTGGCCTTCGGCGACTACCTGGGCAACGGCAACCTGTTCTGCTTCGAGCGTGACACCGGCGCGGTCTACTACTTCGACCACGATAGCGGCATGGCCCTGACGCCTTTCTTCGATTCGCCGCAGGACTACCTGGATGCGCTGATGCTGCTGTGCCTGGCCGAAGTACATGACGACGATGACGGCGTCGAAGCACTGATCAGCCAGCGCTATGGCGAGGATCTGCTACGCAAGTGGCGCTACTGACCTCCCCGCCCTCAAGGCCGGTCATCAACCGCCAGTCTTCACCCGTATCGACTGTTCCTGGTAACGCTCGGGAAACAGCTGCTTGAGGTGCGCCACCTTGGGCAGGTCATTGATCACGATGTAGGGATAGCCAGGGTGCTCGGCAAGAAAATCCTGGTGATAGGCCTCCGCCGGGTAAAAGGTCTGGTCCGGTTCCACGCGGGTGGCAATGGGCTTGGCGAACGCCCGCCCTGCATCGAGCTGGGCGATGTAGGCCTGGGCCACCCGTTGTTGCTCGGGTGTCTGCGGGAACAGCGCCGAGCGGTACTGGGTGCCGCTGTCCGGCCCCTGGCGATTGAGTTCGGTAGGGTCGTGGGCCACCGAGAAGTAGATCTGCAGCAAGCTGCCGTAGCTGACCTGGGCCGGATCGAAGGTCACCTGCACCGACTCGGCATGCCCGGTGTCACCTTCGCTGACCCGCTGATAGTCCGCCGTCTGCGCCGCGCCCCCGGCATAACCGGACACCGCGCGCTGCACCCCTCTGACATGGGCGAACACGCCCTGCACACCCCAGAAGCAACCACCGGCAAATACCGCCGTCTCGCTAGGGGCCGGATTGCGTTCATCCAGCGCTGGCGGTGCGATCACCACCGCGTCACCGGTACCGCCAAGGGAAAAGGCCGAGCACTGCCCCGCCAGCCCCAGCACGGTCATTGCCAGCACTGCACACAGAATGTTCTTCATACCTGCCTCTCTTGCCATGAGTGAACCTGCAAGGCCCCGCGCGACCTTTCCACGATCCAGGCCAACCGACTGTCGTGCCCCCACCTCTCAACCAAAGGTGAAGGCATAGGCCCGCACCCCTGGTTCGAGAAACTCGATGCTGAAGGTGTGCTCCGCCACATCGCCGGCCTGACGCACCAACTGGTACAGGCGCTGCTCGGTCACCTGGCCGCTGCCGTCGGGCGCCACATCCACGCCGTGGTCCGCCCCCGGTGCCTGGCCGTCGATCAGCACCTTGAAGCGCACCGGCTTGCCATCCACACCCGGACCCAGTACCAGGTGCAGGTCACGGGCGTGAAAGCGGTACACCAGCGCCCCGCCTGGCGCAGTGGATCGAGCACTTTCGGCCCCGACCTTCCACTGCCCGCGCAGGCCCCAGTCGTTCAGCGCCAACTGCGCTGGCACGTCATAGGCCGCGACGGTGTCCGGCGCCAGGCTGGCCTGGGGCACGAAATTCTCCGAGCGCTGGTAGCCGACGTAGGTTTCCGGCGAGCGCACCTCGTTCATGTCCGCCGCTTGCTGCACCCCCTGGGCCTCGGCCTGGATCAAGCCACCGGTGACCTGGGCATTGCCGGCCTCGCGCAGCAGTTGCTGGATCACTCGCTCCGACTCGGCGTACTCACCCTCGCCGAAGTGGTGGTAGCGAATACGCCCCTGGGCATCGGCGAAGTAGTGCGCCGGCCAGTACTGGTTGTCGAAGGCACGCCAGATCCGGTAGTCGTTATCGATGGCCACGGGGTAGTCGATGCCCAAGTCCTTCACGGCCTTGGTGACATTGCCCACGTCCCGTTCGAAGGCGAACTCCGGGGCGTGTACACCGATCACCACCAGCCCCTGGTCGCGGTACTTCTCGGCCCAGGCTTTGACATAGGACAGGCTGCGCAGGCAGTTGATGCAGGAGTAGGTCCAGAAATCCACCAGTACCACCTTGCCCTTCAGCGCCTCGGCACTCAGGGGGGGCGAGTTGAGCCACTGCACGGCGCCACTCAGTGGCGGCAACTGGCCCTGCACCGGCAAGGCCGGCGCGGACATGGCGCCAGCGGCAGCCATCATTGCGCCGCCGGGGTGGTCCTGCGCCTGCATCGCCCCCTCCGGTGTGGCCGCCCCACCCGCCAACCGTCCCACCAGGACCTGCTCCAGGCCGGCGGTGGAGGCCGTGGAAAGGCGCGCCAGAATCCCGGTGTCCCAGCCCATGGCAATCGCCGCGACCCCGGCGAGCATCGCTGCCCCCAGGCCCTTGCGCAGCCATTCACCGGCGCCCAGGGAGCGCTTCATGGCGGCGAACACCTTGCCACCGAGCAACAGCGCCACGGCCAGCGAGGTCGCAGCACCGCCCGCGTAGGCCAGCAACAGCAGGCTGGTCGCGAGGTTGGCGCCCTGCAATGCCGCACCGGTCAGCAACAGCCCGAGAATCGGCCCGGCGCACGGCGCCCAGAGCAGGCCGGTGGCAACGCCGATCAACAATGAAGCGCCGGGCCGCGGCCGTGGGTCGTGGCCGGCAGCCTCCGAGAGCCGTCCGCCCACCGCCACCAGCGGCCGGGTCAGGCGCTCGGCCAACCGCGGCAGCAGCAGCGTCAGCCCGAACAGTGCTACGCACAGCAACGCGAGCCAGCGACCGTACTGATTGGCTTGCACCACCCAGGCGCCGCCGACCGCCGCCAGGCTCGCGACCACGGCGAAGGTCAGGGCCATGCCCAGCAACAGCGGCAAGCCACTGCGCAAGAACGGCTGGCCGGTGCGAGCGAAGACAAAGGGCAATACCGGCAGAATGCAGGGGCTGACAATGGTCAGCACACCACCGAGATAAGCGAGAAGCAGTAGCCACATGAGGTCATCCTTCTATCGGTGAGAAACAGCATCAGGCCGCTTGCACGGTGAAGTTCATGGCCAGCCCGTTCATGCAGTAGCGCAGGCCGGTAGGGGCCGGGCCATCATCGAATACATGCCCCAGGTGGCCGCCACAGCGCCGGCAGTGCACTTCGGTGCGCTGCATGCCCAAAGAACGATCGCTGCGCTGCGCCACTGCCTGCTCCAGCGGGGCCCAGAAGCTTGGCCAGCCGGTATGACTGTCGAATTTGGTGGTCGAGGAAAACAGCGCCAGGGCGCAGCCGGCACAGGCGAAGGTGCCCGCGCGGTGCTCGTCGTTGAGCGCACTGCTGTAGGCCCGTTCGGTGCCCTCCTGGCGCAGTACCCGGTACTGCTCGGGGCTGAGCAAGGTGCGCCACTGGTTGTCGGTGTGGCTGACCTCAAACGCCTCATCAGCCTGGGCCGCCCCCACCAGGCGGCCTTCACCGCCCTGCCAGGGCAGCGCCTTCAGGGCCAGGGTGGCCACCCCAAGACCTGCACCTGCCGCCAGCAATTGTCGCCGTGTGAACATGGGTCTCTCCCGTAATCGGCCTCTGAACCTTGGGCAGAGCCTATGCTTGGGCTGATCGCCAAATCCTCACGCACAGTTAAACAATTCGTGATAACTGGCCGAGGCGAAACACCGCACAATGCGCCCATTGCCCCCGCGAGGCCCGAGTGTCGATGGAACAAGCCAAACGCGTGCTGGTGGTCGAGGATGACCAGCACATTGCCGAGCTGATTGCGCTGCATTTGCGCGACGAACACCTGCAAGTGGTGCACAGCGCCGACGGCACCGAGGGCCTGCGCCTGCTGGAACAGGGGGGCTGGGACGCGCTGATCCTGGACCTGATGCTGCCCGGGGTCGACGGCCTGGAGATCTGTCGCCGCGCCCGGGCCATGACCCGCTACACCCCGATCATCATCACCAGTGCCCGCTCCAGCGAGATGCATCGCATCCTTGGCCTGGAACTGGGCGCCGACGACTACCTGGCCAAGCCGTTCTCGGTGCTCGAGCTGGTGGCCCGGGTCAAGGCGCTGCTGCGCCGGGTCGATGCGCTGGCACGCAACCTCAAGCTGGACAGCGGCAGCCTCGCCCTCGACGGCCTGGCCATCGATCCGCTGACCCGCGACGCCAACCTGGACGGGCGGCGCCTGGACCTCACGCCGCGGGAGTTCGACCTCCTGTATTTCTTCGCCCGCCAGCCGGGCAAGGTGTTCTCGCGCATGGACCTGCTCAATGCCGTCTGGGGCTACAACCACGAAGGCTACGAGCACACCGTCAACACCCATATCAATCGCTTGCGGGCCAAGATCGAAAGCGACCCGGCACAGCCCGCGCGGATCCTCACGGTCTGGGGCCGCGGCTACAAGTTCGCCACCCAGGAGCCGACATGAGGCTGACCCTGACCCAGCGCCTGTCCGTGGTGTTCGCCCTGTTGCTGCTGGTGTGCTGCTCCACCTCGGCCTGGCTGCAGGTGCGCTCCAGCCGCATGCATGAACTGGAAGTGGTCCAGGGCCTGTCGCGGGACCTGGCCGGGCATATCGCCCAGGACACCCAGCTGATGGATGCCAACGGCCTGATGCCCAACGCCCTGCGTACGCTGTTCGGCCAGCTGATGCTGGTCAACCCCAGTGTCGAGGTGTACCTGCTGGACACCCAGGGACGCGTGATGGGCAACGCCGCCCCTGCCGGTCGCCTGCGCCGCGAACAGGTGGACCTGGCGCCAATCCGGCGCCTGCTGGCTGGCGACCCACTGCCGATCCTTGGCGACGACCCGCGCAGCCCGGACGGACGCAAGGTGTTCAGCGCAGCGCCGTTGATGGTTGCCGGCAAGCAGGCGGGTTATCTGTACGTGGTGCTGCTCAGCGAGGAACACGACCGCCTGGCCGAACGCGGCGCCACGGGTGCGGCCTTGAACATCGCCTTGTGGTCGATCGCCCTGGTGGCGCTGTTATGCCTGATCGCCGGCCTCACGGCCTTCGCCCTGATCACCCGGCCATTGCGCACCCTGACCGAACGGGTCGGCCACTTCGACATCGAGGGTGCTTCGCCGCCACTGGAGCCCACGCCACCAGCTCAACCCAAGAACGGTAGCCTGGATGAAATCGCCATACTCGATGCCACGTTCCGCCAGATGCAAACCCGGCTCAACGAACAGTGGCGCACCCTGACCCGCCAGGATCAGGAGCGTCGTGAGCTGGTGGCGAACATTTCCCACGACCTGCGCACGCCACTGTCGTCCCTGCATGGCTACCTGGAAACCCTGTCGCTCAAGGACGCCAGCCTGAGTGCCGAGGAGCGTCGGCGCTACCTGGGCATCGCCCTGGACCAGAGCCGCAAGGTCGGCGGCCTGGCCCAGGCGCTACTGGAACTGGTGCGCCTGGAACACGGTTTCGTCCAGCCGGTGCTCGAGAGCTTTTCCCTGACCGACCTGCTGCAAGACATCTTCCAGAAGTTCGAACTGGCCGCCGAGGCGCGCCAGGTGCAGCTCAAGGCCGACTTCGCCCCGGGTGCCTGGAGCGTCTGTGCCGACCTGGGGCTGATCGAACGGGTGCTGACCAACCTGGTGGACAATGCCCTGCGCCACACCCCCGGCAGTGGCGAGATAGAGATCGGCTTGCGCGCCGACGGCCCAGAGGTGCAGGTACGAGTCAGCGACAGCGGTCCCGGCATTGCCGAGCACCTGCGAGAAGGCCTGTTCCTGCGTCCCTTCACCATTGGTGGCGCCCGCCGTGACGGCGGCCTGGGCTTGCGCATCGTGCATCGCATCCTGCAACTGCATGGCAGCAGCATACGCCTGGAGGACCTGCCCGGGCGTGGCGCGACCTTCTGCTTCGCCCTGCCGGTCCAGGCAAGGACCGCCGAGGAATGGGCCAGGCAATCGCGGACAAGCCAATAGCACTGATTCCGAAACTCATCGCTTCGACCGGTTGCACAAGGCCAAGCCTCGCCCGCTGCCTGTCGCAAAGCAGCCGGGCTGCCCATCTTGTCCAGGGGCTCGCTCCCCGTTCAGGGCGAGGGCTTCAGCGATGTTAAGGCACGGCCCGATACAGCGCTTGCAGGTGGGAAAGGCGCAAGCCGCCGTGCTCCAGGTTGCGCCGGCTCTGGGAGTTCACCAGCGCCGTGGCCGCCACACTCCGAGCGCCGAGGGCGACGGCCCTGTGCAACCTGTGGGCGATCAGGGCCCTGTGATAACCCTGGCCCCGCGCAGCCTTGGTGGTAAAGGCGGTGCCCAGGTAGGCCACGCCGTTGTCGGCGATGAACAACGCCGCACCGGCCACCGCGACACCCTGTTCGCGTATCAGGTACAAGTGCCCGCGAGCATCGTCGAGCAAGGCGCCGAAAGCCGCTTGGGTAACCGGCCGGGCAGCCGCGGGTGCGTTGAATGCCTCGCGGTGCAGCACACAGAAGCTTTCCAGGGTCGACAGATCCACTGACTCGATATCCGAACACGCCGGCGAGGCCGGGATCGCCTCCACGGGCGCAAAGAATTGCCCATGGGTCCAGCCCTTCAGGCGTTGCAGCAGTTGCCCTTGCAGCTCCAGGGTGGGTGCGATCCTGGCCGATGCGGCGATCAGTGCGATCGCCGGGTTACAGGCGCTGCAAACCTGCAACAGGCTGGCCAGCTTCCCGGCATCTCGCTCCTGGTCACCGTGCACCCGATTCAGCATCGGGCTGGGGTTGCTGGCGACGACGAACGCCCCACACGTCGAGTCGCCCTGCAAGCTTGCCCGATAGGGGTTGCCCGGCAAGTTCGCCAGCCCCTCGACCCGGGTCCGCAGGTATTGGTTTTCTGCATATTCCAGCGCCAACGCGCGCGTGCGATCCATATCAGCGGCCGCCTGCCGGCGTTTCACTGACCCAGGGCACCCGTACTTCTTCAGCGATACGCGCAGCCTGTTCCTGCAGGCTCGCGAGGCTGGCCTTGCGCCCGAACAATCCCGTGAAGTGCAGCAGCAGGCGACCGGCGAACCCGAGGCCATCGCCGCTGCGCCGGGGGATCAGGTGCATGTGGGCATGGGGAATATGCTGGTTGGTGGCCCGGCCATCGTTGACCAACAGGTGCGTGCCCTCCACGCCGAAGCCGGCACGACGCTGCGCGGCCACCAGGCCATCGAACACCTGGTACAGGTGCTGGCGGACGAAACCGGGCAACTGGTCGAGCTTTTCCACATGGGACTGGGGAATCAGCAGCACATGGCCCTGCCCCAGGGGGTGCACGTCCATGAAGGCCAGGCAATGCTCATCGCGGTAGACCACGGCCGCGGGCAGGGTTGCAGCGACAATCTGGCAGAAAATGCAGTTCATCCATGAATCCTCAAGTGACAAGGGGCATCCCGGCGAAAGCCTGAATGTAACCCAGCTTGTCCCTGTCTGTGCATTTCTTGCGGCGCCTTGCCCTGGCGCCCAGGTTCAGTCCAGCGCCAGATAGGCCCCGGCGTCGACTTCGATCATCACCGGTTGGCGAGTGCCCGCAAGATTCGCCAACAGCTCTTGCAACTGCTCGGGGCTGTCGGCCTGGTGATGAGCCACATGGCAACTGCGAGCCAGGGCCTGGAAATCCGGAGTGAGGATGTCCACCCCCAACGGTTGAATGTCGCGGGCGTGCATGTAGTCACGGATCTCGCCATAGCACTGGTTGTTCCACACCAGCAGGATCACGCCGATCTGTGCTTCACAGGCCGCGATCAGTTCGCCGCTGGTGAATTGCAGGCCGCCATCGCCCACCAGGGCCACCACCGGTCGCTCGGGTTGCGCCAGCTTGGCGCCCATGGCCGCCGGCAGGCCATAGCCCAGGGTGCCGTAGCCGCTTCCGGCGTTGAACCAGCTGGCTGGAGCGGGGGCCTGGTAGCCGCACGCGCCCTGGTACACCGGCTGGGTCGAGTCGCCCACCAGGATGGGGGCGTCGAGGCTATCGCGCAGCAGGTCCAGCAAACCTTGCAGCCCTCGCTGCCTGGGGCTCCAGCTGGCGCGTTCGGCCTGGTTCACCCGTTGCACGCTGTCCACCGCCCAGCGCCGACGAGTGCTCTGCGGGGCGACCTGCTCCAGCAGCGCCTGCAAGCCCTGCCGGGCATCGCCCAACAGGCCGACATGGGCCCGTTGCACCCCCATGACCTGCAACGGGTCGATATCTAGGCGGATCAGCGAGCCCTTGAAGCGCAGCGGCCCCAGGCCAAAGAAGTCGTAGTCGGTCTCGCCCAGTTCGGTACCCACTGCCAACACCACGTCCGCCTCGTCGATCAGTGCCCGGCCATGGGCCGCCGACTGCACCCCATCGAGCAACAGCGGGTGGGCCTGGGGCAGCAAGCCCCGGGCGTTGGTGGTCAGTGCCACCGGGGCTTGCAGGCGCTCGGCCAGTTGCTGCAGCACCTGGGCACAACCCCGGGCCCCGCCACCGGCGAGGATCAGCGGCCGGTGGGCAGCATCGAGCAGGGCCAGCGCCGCGGCCAACGAGTCCCCGGCCGGAGCCGGCGCGCCGGGCAGGCTGCGCGGCATCAGGTTGAGGTCGGCGGCCGGCATCTCCAGCACGTCCAGGGGAATCTCGATATGCACCGGCCGTGGGCGCGCGCATTTGAACAGGGCAAAGGCCCGGGCCAGGATCTCCGGCAACTCCGCCGGCGACTGCAGGGTATGGCTGAAGGCGCAGACCCCGGCCACCATCGCCCGCTGGTCCGGCAGCTCGTGCAGGTGGCCGTGCCCCAGGCGCAGGTGCTC
Organism: Pseudomonas sp. BIOMIG1BAC; assembly: GCF_001705995.2. Lineage (NCBI taxonomy): Bacteria > Pseudomonadati > Pseudomonadota > Gammaproteobacteria > Pseudomonadales > Pseudomonadaceae > Pseudomonas > Pseudomonas sp. BIOMIG1BAC. The sequence goes on from NZ_CP049045.1 coordinate 6,438,717, forward strand.
GCGCCGGTTGACCGTGGAGATCACCAGCATGGGCACCGAGTCGGCGTAGGCCTGGCCCATGGCGGTGAGAATGTTGGTCATGCCCGGGCCGGTGATGATGAAGCACACCCCGGGCTTGCCGCTGGCCCGGGCGTAGCCGTCGGCCATGAACCCCGCGCCCTGTTCGTGGCGCGGGCTGACGTGGCGCAGGCGGCTGCCATGCAGGCCGCGATACAGCTCCACCGTGTGCACCCCGGGAATCCCGAACACCGTGTCCACGCCATAACCTTCCAGCAAACGAACCAGCGACTGCGCACAGGTGGTCATCGACTACTCCTCTTGTTCTTATGGCGGGCGACACCCTGCGCCCGGCTGATGTCGAGGGACATTAGTCGCAGCCACCGAGGAGCAACAATCGAAAAAAATCCTCACGATTGATCAATAAAATTCACGTTTTGCCAGCCCGTCGCGGTTCCGGGTGCAGGCGGGTGATGCCGTGCAACTGCGACTTGACCCACTCGCTGAAGGCCAGCACCACCGGGCGCTCGGCCTTGAGCTGGTCGGCCACCAGGTAGTAGCCGCGGTTGGATTCGATCTCGGTGTCGAACGGCTGCACCAGCAAACCCTTGGCCAGGGCTTCGCCGCTGATCAGGTTGTCGCCCATGGCGATGCCCTGGCCGGCGATGCAGGCCGACTGCACGAAGTGCGCATCGGCGAACACGATGCCCCGGCGCACATCGACGTTCGGCGCCCCGGCCGCCGCCAGCCAGATCCGCCAGTCGGAGTAGTCGATCATGTGCAGCAACAGGGCGTGGTCCAGCGCGTCCAGGCTCTTGAGCCCGCCCATGGCGTTCACCAGGCTCGGGCTGCACACCGGGAAATAGCGCAAAGAGACGATCTTCTGCACATGCTGGTTGGGCCAGTCGCCCATGCCGTAGGCGACGAACAGGTCGACGTTGCTGTCGCTGGTATCGCCCGGGGTACGCGGCGATACCAGGTGCAGTTCGACCTGGGGATACAGCGCCTGGAACTCGGCGATATGGGTGCACAGCCAGTAGGTGGCGAACCCCGGCGGGCTGCTGATGCACAGGCGCCCGCTGACCTGCTGGCCGTCCGAGCGCTGCCCGGCCTCCAGAATATTGGCCAGCAACAGGTGGATGTCCCGGGCGTAGCGCTCGCCCTGGTAGGTGATGCGGATGCTGCGGCCCTGGCGTTCGGTCAGGGCGAACCCCAGGGTCTGCTCCAGGCTCTTGATCTGGTGGCTGATGGCGCTGGGGGTCAGGTTCAGCTCGCTGGCGGCTTCGGCGACACTGCCCAGGCGGGCCACCGCATCCAGGGCCCGCAGCGCCGTCATGGAGGGATAACGCATACCGATCGTGCCTCGACTGCAAGAAAACGAGTGGCTGCACCATAGCGATAATCGGCGTGCGGCAATAGCCTTGTCCGTCGCCAAAAAAATCACCAATTACTGAAAAAAATTTCCGTGTCCGGCTAAAAAAGCTCGATTGACCCTATGCCGCCGATGGCTAATTCTCAGGTCCTACCCTGTGCCGGGGAATGCCCGGCCATCGCACAATAACAAGAGGGTCGACCCTTGCAATCGCAGCCCAACTCCACCCAGCCCGTGGTGGCGATCGACGATCTGCACAAGAGCTACGCCGATCACCACGTTCTCAAGGGCATCGCCCTGCGCGCCAACGAAGGCGAAGTGGTATCGCTGATCGGCTCCAGCGGTTCGGGCAAAAGCACCCTGCTGCGCTGCATCAACCTGCTGGAGATTCCCTGCAGCGGCAGCTTGCGCATCAATGGCGAACAGGTGCGCCTGAAGACCGACCGCGCCGGCAATCCCCAGGTCGCCGACCCGGCCCAGGTGGCACGCCTGCGCACCCAGCTGAGCATGGTGTTCCAGGGCTTCAACCTGTGGCCCCACCGCACCGTGCTGGAGAACGTCATCGAGGCACCGGTGTATGTCCTGGGCGAAGACCGCAAGGAGGCCATCGCCCACGCCGAGCACCTGCTGGAGAAAGTCGGCCTGGCCCACAAGCGCGACACCTTCCCGTCCTTTCTCTCCGGTGGCCAGCAACAACGGGTGGCCATCGCCCGGGCCCTGGCCATGCGCCCCAAGGTACTGCTGATGGACGAGCCGACCTCGGCCCTGGACCCGGAACTGGTGGGCGAGGTGCTCAAGGTCATCCAGGGCATCGCCGAGGAAGGCCGGACGATGATCCTGGTGACCCACGAGATGGCCTTCGCCCGCGATGTGTCGAGCAAGGTGATGTTCCTCCACCAGGGCCTGGTGGAGGAGGAAGGTGCGCCGCAGCAAATATTCTTCAACCCGGCCAGCGAGCGCTGCCGGCAATTCGTCATGGCCCAGGAAAACCGCGTCTGACGTCCCGCTGCAATCCTTGAAAACAACAACTTAGATAAAGGGTCAAGCCATGAAAAACCTGCTCAAGGTGCTCGCCACCGGTTGCCTGTTCAGTGCCCTGTCCAGCCATGCCCTGGCCGCCGACAAGATCGTCTTCGGCATCGCCCTGGAACCCTACCCGCCGTTCTCGATGAAAAGCGGCGCCGGCGACTGGAGCGGTTTCGAACCGGAGCTGATCAAGGCCCTGTGCGAACGCATGCAGGCCCAGTGCCCGCTCAAGGAAGTGGCCTGGGACGGGCTGATCCCGGCCCTGCAATCGAGCCAGATCGACGCCATCCTAAACTCCCTGAGCATCACCGAGGAACGCCAGCAAGTCATCGATTTCTCCGCGCCCTACTACCAGACTCCGGCCATGTGGGTCGCCGACCAGTCCCTGGAACTCACCCCCACCCCCGAAGGGCTCAAGGGCAAGCTGATCGGCGTGCAGGGCTCGACCTCCAACGCAACCTTCGCCAAGGCCTACTACGGCAAGACCTCGACCCTGCGCTACTACACCACCCAGGACGACATGCTCTCCGACCTGCAGAGCGGGCGCATCGATGTGATGCTGGCCGACGCCCTGACCATCGAGCCGGTCCTGCAGTCGGCGGCTGGCGCGGGCCTGGCCAACAAGGGCCTGGCGCCCCGGGACCCGCTGTTCGGCTCCGGCATCGGCGTCGGCCTGCGCAAGGGCGACAGCGCCCTGCAGCAGCGGATCGACAAGGCCCTGGCGGCACTCAAGGCCGACGGCACCTACGACAAGATCCGCAGCCGCTATTTCAGCGTCGACATCTCTGCCAACTAAGCCGCCCGGCGGCCTGCTGCGGTAGGTCGCCGGCGTTGACTGGATACGTCATGATTTCTCTGTCCGACCTTTCCCAACTGTTCGTCGCCGACGGCTGGCTCGGCGCCCTGGCCCAGGGCGCGCTGGTGTCCCTGCAGATTTCCGCCGGGGCCTTCGTCCTCGGCCTGGGCATCGGCCTGCTGGTGGCGATGATCAAGCTGCGCGGGCCACGCTGGCTGGTGAAGCTGGCCAACCTCTACACCACCCTGTACCGGGCCATGCCCGAGCTACTGCTGATCCTGCTGCTGTACTACGCCGGCACCGACCTGCTGAACATGGCCATGGCGGCCATGGACCGCCCAAGCGTCACGGTCAACGGCTTCATCGCCGCCGTGCTGGTGCTGGGTATCGTCCAGGGCGCTTATTCGGCGGAGATCATCCGCGGCGCGATCCTGGCCATTCCCCATGGCCAGATCGAGGCGGCGCGGGCCTACGGCATCGAACGCTGGCTGCTGGTACGGCGCATCCTGCTGCCGAGCATGCTGCCCTTCGCCATGGCCGGGTTGTCGAACCTGTGGCTGGTGCTGGTCAAGGACAGCGCGCTGATCAGCATCGTCGGCTACAGCGAACTGCTCTCGGTGGGCAAGCAGGCCGCCGGCTCCACCAAGCACTACCTGGTGTTCTACCTCGCCGTCGCGGCGTTCTACTTCGTCATCACCCTGGTGTCCGGCAGCGTGTTCCGCGTGCTCGAACGACGCACCCACCGCTGGCTGCCCCAGCACTAGGAGGCTGTGATGGATTTTTCCTGGATCAATGGTTTTTCCACCGAGCTGGTACGCGGCCTGGGCATCACCCTCAAGCTGCTGGCCCTGAGCGGAGCTTGCGGTTTCGTCCTGGCGGTGCTGGTGGGCCTGGGCCGAGTGTCACGCAACCCCCTGGTCAGCGCGCCCATGCGCTTCTACATCAGCGTGTTCCGCGGTACGCCGCTGCTGGTGCAGATCTACATCCTCTACTACGGCGTCGGCAGCCTGTTCGCCGCCTACCCGCCGATCCGCGGCAGCTTCCTCTGGCCCTACCTGCGCGAAGGCTTCTGGTACGTGGCCCTGGCGCTGACCCTGAGCGTCGGCGCCTATGTCGGCGAGGTCCTGCGCGGCGGCCTGCGGGCAGTGCCCCGGGGCGAACTGGAAGCGGCCCGTGCCTATGGCATGGGCTACTGGCTGACCTTGCGCCGGGTCTGGCTGCCCCGGGCCCTGGAGCTGGTACGCCCGACCCTGGTGGGCGAATGCGTGCTGCTGCTCAAGGCCACGGCCCTGGCCTCCACAGTAGCGGTCACCGACCTGCTGGGCGCCGCCAACCTGGTGCGGGCCCAGACCCTGAAGGTCTACGAGCCGCTGCTGGCGGTGGCGTTGATCTACATCGTGCTGGCCTTCGTCATCGAACACCTGTGCGGCCGCCTGGGCGCCACCCCCAACAAGCAGGCGCCCCAGCGCCAGGCCTGAACCCATTCATTACGCGGGCAACGCGCCCGTGAGGAGCACCACATGCGTTATTCCCCTTTCGTCCAGCGCATCAGCGGCGAATCCGTCAGTGCCTGGGACATCCACTACGCCGCCATCGAGGCCCGTGGCCGTGGCGAGGACGTGATCGTGCTCAGCGTCGGTGATCCGGACTTCGCCACCGACCCGCGCATCAGCGCCGCCGCCGGCGCCGCGCTGGAACAAGGCGATACCCACTACACCCATGTGCTTGGGCGCCCGGCCCTGCGCGAGGCGATTGCCGCCAAGCAGCGGCGCCTGCTGGGCATCGAGGTCGAGGCGGCCAACGTGGCCCTGGTGGCCGGGGCGCAGAACGGCCTGTTCGCCGCATCGCTGTGCCTGTTCGGCAGTGGCGATGAAGTGCTGGTGCCCGAACCCATGTACCTGACCTACGAGGCTTGCATCCATGCCTCGGGCGCCAGCCTGGTGGCGGTGGAGCAACCGGCGGCCAACGGTTTTCGCCTGACCGCCGCGGCCCTGGAAGCGGCCCTGACCGACAAGACCCGGGGCATCGCCCTGGCCACGCCGTGCAACCCCACCGGCAACGTCTACAGCCGCGAAGAGCTGGAAGCGGTGGCCGAGGTCGCACGCAAGCACGACCTGTGGGTGATTTCCGATGAGGTCTACGGGCAACTGACCTACGACCGCCAGCACCTGAGCATCGCGGCCCTGCCAGGCATGGCCGGACGCACGGTGATCCTCAACAGCCTGTCCAAGACCCACGCCATGACCGGCTGGCGCGTGGGCTGGGTGGTGGGCCCCGAGGAGCTGGTGGGGCACCTGGACAACCTGCTGCTGTGCATGCTCTACGGCCTGCCGGGGTTCATCCAGGAAGCTGCGCTCAAGGCCCTGGAGCTGGATGACGAGGTGGTCGATAGCGCTCGCGAGGTCTACCGCCGCCGTCGCGACCTGGTGATGGCAGGCCTGCGCCAGGTGCCCCTGCTGGACTGCCGCGAGCCAGAGGCCGGGATGTTCATGCTGGTGGACGTGCGCCGTACCGGCCTGTCGAGCATGGACTTCGCCTGGCAGCTGTTTCGCGCCACCGGGGTCTCGGTCCTCGATGCCCAGGCCTTTGGCGCCAGCGCCGAGGGTTTCGTGCGCATTTCCTTCACCGTGGCCGACGAGGTGCTCAAGGACGCATGCCAACGCATCGCCGGGTTCGTCGAGGCCCTGGGCGCACAACGCTGACCCAGGGACCGACGCTGGCGAGGTGGCTTGCTCCCTCGCCATAGCGGCGCCCATGAACCACTGCTTTGCCACTGCGCCTGTCGCCCATTTTTTTGCCCACTGTTGAAGGGCCCTGCTTGAGAGGTTGACCCGTGACCGCTTCCGACCAATTCAACTCCACCCATAGCGCCGTCGACCAGTACGCCGAACTGGTGCTGCACAACGGCCGGATCTACACCCTCGACCCGGCGCAGCCCTGGGCCGATGCCGTGGCCATTCGCCAAGGCAAGCTGATCGCGGTGGGCAGCCTCGCCTCCTTGAGCTCGCTGGTCGGCCCCAATACCCGCCAGCACGACCTGGACGGGGCGTTCTGCATGCCCGGCCTGCACGACATGCACACCCATCCGGACCTGGCCCTGGCACCCCGCTACGCCGACGACCTGGACGTGGGCATCGAGGACCCGACCCCGGAGCAACTGGCGGCGGCGATCCACGCCTATGCCGACAGCCATCCGGGCGACGGCTGGATCTACGGCCAATACTGGGTGCGCTACACCTTTCGCGAGGCCGGCCTGACGCCGGGCCGCGAGTGGCTGGACAGCATCATGCCGGACCGCCCGGTGGCCCTGCTGGACCGCATGTGGGGCACCATGATGGTCAACTCCAAGGCCCTGGAACTGGCCGGTATCGATCGCCATACCAGCGACCCGCGCAACGGCTACCTGGAGCGCGACTCGCTCACCGGCGAGCCCAACGGGCTTTTGATCGACGGCGCCTACGCGCTGATCCACGCGGCCATGCCGGCGACGCCGGTCTCGGTACTGCGCCGGGCCTATCGCGATGGCGTGCACTTCCAGACCTCTCGCGGGGTCACCGCCACCAAGTACGTGCACGTCTGCGAGAACCGCTTGCAGGCTCTCAAGGAGCTGGACGACGCCGGCGAGCTGACCCTGCGGGTGGAAGCCGCCATCAGTTGGCAGGACGATATCTTCCCGGTGCGCCGGCGCTGGGAGCTGCTCAGCGGCGAGCGGCACTTCTATCGCAGCTCGCGGTTGAGCGCCAATGCGGTGAAGTTCCATTTCGACGGCACCGTGGAGCCCAAGTCCTCGTACCTGCTGACCCCCTGGCCCGAGGAGTCGAGCTGGCGCGGCAAGCTCAACCTGACCCCGGAACACATCACCGACATGGTGGTGGACATGGACCGCCGTGGCCTGCGGGTGATCGCCCACTGCACCGGCGACGGCGCCTCCGACGTGTTCCTCGATGCCGTGGCCGAGGCCCGGCGCCGCAACGGCCACAGCGGCGTACGCCACCAGTGTGCCCACAGCACCTTGCTGCACCCGGGCAACCTCAAGCGCTTCCAGAGCCTGGATGTGATCGCCGAGTTCTCCCCGGCGGCCTGGTACCCGACCCCGTTCGCCAGCGGCGCGCGCTCAGGCTATGGCCAGGAACGCCTCAAGCGCATCTACGATTTCAAGGGCGTGCTGGCCGCCGGTGGCATCGCGGTGTTCGGCACCGACTGGCCGGTGGCATCCATCGACCCGTGGCTGGCGCTGGAAACCATGGTCACCCGGCAGAACCCCTGGAACCAGGAGCCCGACACCTTCGGCGACCCCATCAGCCTGGAGCAGGCGCTGCAAGTGGCGACCCTCAACGGCGCCCATGCCATGGGCCTGGAACACCTCACCGGCAGCCTGCAGGTCGGCAAGTCGGCGGACCTGATCGTGCTCGACCGCGACCTGTTCGCCCAACCGGCCCGCAACTACATCCACCACACCCAGGTGCAGTTGACCTTCGTCGAGGGCCAGTTGGTCTACGACCGACTGGGCACCTTCAGCGACACGCCGCTGCAGGCAGTGTGGGAAGGCCTGCCACCGGTGATCGAGGGCCAGGAGCCATGAACAAGCTGCCGAGCATTCCGGTCACGGTGGTCTCGGGTTTTCTCGGGGCCGGCAAGACCACCCTGCTCAACCGCCTGGTGCAACGCGCCGACAGCGGCCGGCTGGCGGTGATCGTCAACGATTTCGGCGAGCTGAACATCGATGCGGCGATCATCGCCGAAGTCACCGACGCGGTGTACAGCCTGCAGAACGGCTGTATCTGCTGCACCGTACAGGAAGACCTGCTGGCGCAACTGGTGAGCCTGTCCAAGCTGCGCCCGGCCCTGGAGCGGATCGTCATCGAGTGCAGCGGCGTCTCCGACCCGCAACGCATCGTGCAGACCATCGGCTACCCGCAACTGCGCGACCGCCTGCACCTGGATGCGGTGGTGACCCTGGTGGATGCCAGCGGTTTCCAGGCCCTTGAGGGCGACATGGCGCGCCTGTCCCGGGCCCAGGTGGCCTGCGCCGACTGGGTGCTGCTGAACAAGGTCGACCTGGTCACCCCCGAGCAGTTGCAGGCGATCCGTAGCAGCCTCACCTGCCGCGCCCCGGTGTTCGAAACCGTACAGGCAGAACTGCCGGACGAGCTGTTGCTGGCACCGCCGGTACGCTCCAGCGAGCTGCTGTTCAAGGCCTTGCCCCAGGCCCACGACCAGTTGTTCGAAAGCTGGGTATGGAACAGCCCTCGGCCCTTGCAGGCCAAGGCCCTGCGCGCCTGGCTGGCGCAGTTGCCGGCCGATTTGCTGCGCCTCAAGGGGCTGGTGCGCCTGGACGGCAACGAGCAGCCCTATTGGTTGCAGCATGTGGGCAGCCGCAGCCAGTTCACCCTGGCCACCGGGCAACCCGCCGAACATGCCGCGCAACTGGTGTTCATCGCCCGCCGCGGCAGTGGCCTGCGCCAGGAGCTGGAAGCCGGGATCAGCGCCACTCAGGTGGCCTGATCCCGGGAGGCTTCACGGCCTGTTCGGCAAGGCGCAATATGGCCGCACCTCCCCGCCAAGAAGCAAGGACGCTGAAAATGATCAACATTCTCCAGGGCACCCCCCTCTGGGTGTATGCGATCTTCGCCATGATCCTCTACTACGGCCTGCGCGCTCGCTCCGGCAGCCGTGAAAGCCTGGGCTCGCTATTGATTGCGCCCTTGATCCTGCTGGTCTGGTCGTTGTGGTCGATGAGCCTGGGCGAGCATCCCCTATTGGCCCTGGGAGCCTGGACCGCTGGTGCGGTGTTGGGCGGCCTGATGGCCATGCTGCTGTTCTCCACGTTCGGCGCGGTACTGGATTCGGGCGGCGAGGCGCTCCTGGTTCCCGGAACCTTGAAGATCCTCGGGATCTCACTGCTGTTCTTCGTCGTGAAGTACTGGCTTGGGTATCAAAAGGCCGTTCATCCCGAACAGGCCGCCAGCGTGCAGATGCTCAGTATCGGTGGCGCGGCTGCAGGCTTCACCGTAGGGCTGTTCTGGGGCCGGGCACTCAAGTTGTACCGCCACTTGCGAATCCTGCAGGCCAGGCACTGAATCCAGCGGATGACAGGGACCGGGGAATCTTCCCCGGCTAGACCGGTCTGTAGGGACGGCCAGCGCCTCCGGACGCTTGGTCCGTGACAACGGCCGTGCGCTCCAATAGATTAGGCGCCCCCGAAAATCCCCCCGGGGTTTTCGCGCCTCAAACCTGTCAAACCAAGTAGTGGATGTTCAATGCCTGATTCCAACACCGAAGAATCCGTGATCGCCTTGTCGAACAAGACCGAGTACGAAAACGCCATGCATCTTTCCCAGCATGTGTCCCAGGCCAAGACCATCAGCGAGATGGTGCTCGACGCCTTCCACACCTCGAAAGAAAGTGACCAGATTCGCGAGCTGCGCGCAGCCATCCGCCAGGCCCACGACCGCTTTGACGACGATACCGCCTATGAACTCATGGGCCAGCTCAAGCAACTCAAGGACGCCGAAGCGGCGGACCTCGCCGCCCTGGAGGACCTGAGCAAGAAATTCCCCATCAGCCGGATTCTCTCCAGCTACAAGGACGACCCGGACTTCCAGGAACTGGTCTATGGCCTGGCGCTCAAGGTGCTGAACCAGACCCACCAGGCCATCAGCAACCCAAGCGGCAAGAGCAAGGCATCGCGGCCCAAGAAGGAAATGGAAGTGTTCGCCATCAGCAAGGATGGCCTCAGCGTCACCCTGCCGATGCGCCCGCGCTCCAAGGCCAATGCCGACCGCGAAGCCTTCGAGTTCCTGGGCTTCAGCTTTGTCGGTGAAGGCGAAGAAGCCGAGCTGCAAAGCGAGGTATTCGTCGACAACAACGGTGCCGAGCAACCGGCGACCCGCAAGAACATCGTCACCGCGATCCAGCAGCAGACCGCGTTCCCCGGCTACAGCGCGCAACAGCAGCTCTGATCCCGCCAGGTCGATAGATAAAAAGACGCCCTGAATTCCGAGGAAGACAGGGCGTTCAAGGAGCACCAACTCACAACAGTGGACGAATTCGTTCCAGCGCCAGCTCTACCTGCGCCACGCTCACCCGACGCCCGACCGAAGCCCGGACGAAGTGGCTGGCGGGCAGGTCCGCCAGCAGCAATGGTGTGTGGGCAGCGGTTCCGGCCCACAGGTTGACCCCCGCCTCCCGGGCCCTGGCAACGAACTCCTGGGCCGTGCCACGCTCCGGCACGAACGAAACGATGCCGCTTTGCCGATACTCGGCACACAGCAGCCGCAATCCCGGTAACCGGGCCAATTCACTACTGAGCAAGGTGTAGGCCTCATTGGCCAGACGCTCGCGATCAGCCAGGTATTCGCCCAGCGCCTGGTGAAGCCCGACCAGGGCACTGAAACTCTTTTCTGCGATCTCCAGCACTCGTGCATCCAGCACATCGATACGGTTATTCCTGCGTCATACGCCAGCGAAAGTGCTCCTAGCCAGGACTTATGAATGAACGCCAGGGTCATCGAATTCATTATTCCTCCTAGCGCCCTGGGCATTCATGAGGCGCTTGCAGTAGTGATTGAACTCATCGGCTGTGATTGCATCATTGGTGAACAGGCGCGTGATTAGGTCCTGTACCAGAACGCTTGATTCGTTCGGATTGGATGAGTCGGATATCCCGTCAATTGCCTGATCGATGAGGATGTGAGGGCTCACAGTTCATCATCCTCGGCTTGGGCAATCAGGCCGTCTGCAGCGAGAGGGCGATGGAAGGTATGTGCAACCTCGCGCAGGTCTTCGTCAGAGTCTGGAGCGCTGATGGCCTCTATAACGACTCCATCTGCTACAGACAGCTCCCTGACCTGCCCGTTGGTGCGAGCGGTATGCAAGTCGGCGAAGTTCAGCGTCAGATCACCCAACAGCCGGTTCGAGACATAGGCGATGCCACTGCCCCGCGGCCCAAAAAGAAAACTACGGCCTGCCCCAGTCAACAGGTCGCAGTGCATGTCCCGGACATCCAGTGCCAGTTGGCCCATGGACTGGCAGGCATCGACCCCGTAGTAGGCCGGATGCTCACGCAGGATCGCCCCAAGGTGGCGCCGTACCCAATCCAAATCCAAATCCAGCGGGCTTTGTGCTGTACGCGGTATGACCTCGACCCGTACGCCCCGACCCTGCTTGAGGAAGTTGAAGAAGATCAGGTTGGCGGCGTATTCGAAACTCGACACCCAGACCCGGCACCCCAGGGGAAACTCCAGCTTGGAGAGGATGCCGGCCCAGGCCTCGGTGGCACTGCTGAACAGCCCGATGTTCGCGCGCGGGGCATTGAGCATCTGAGCCGCTCGCTCATACAGGCCGTGCCCGAGCAGGTCGGCGTATTGCAGCTCGGTTTCGTAGCTGCCCTGGCCGGCCTCGCCATCGATGGAGCCACGCATCGCCTCTACGGTGGCGGCAGACATCAGGCCTGCCCCGGCGGTATTCAAATGCACGAGACTCATGGCTCAGGCTTCCTTGTTCCAGAGAGTGGCCGAACGTTTCATCAATGACACACCGATGCCGAACAACAGCAACACGATCCCCGCGACCAGCCAGGGCGAAAGCAACGCCGGCTGGGTCACCAGCATGAAGGCCAGGGAGGGCGTGATCATCACCCCGATGTTCACGCCAGCCGAGTAGTAGCCCAAGTTGCGATCCACCGTGTGCTGGCTGGAGATGCTGCTGACGTAGTGCGTGATGCTGGGAAAGACGATCATCTCCCCCAGGCTCCACAGCACGGTCGCCAGCAACAGCAGCCAGCCGATCTCGCTGAAGCCCATGAGGAAGAAACCGATCCCGGCCAACACAAAGCCCGCAACCAGCGAGTAGCTGCTGGAGAGATGGGACATGCGCTGGTTGATCGGCACTTCGAACAGGATCACCAGCAGTGCATTGATGAAGAAGATGATCCCGACGAAGTAGGTCGGAAGATCGGTGTAGTTGATGATGTAGGCCGAGAGAAACGTCGGCGGCAGGGCATAGGCAATGTGCACCGGCAATGAGGTCAACAGGATCACCAGCAAGCGCGAGCGCTCGAACGGCACGCTATCGGGCAAGCCGTTGCCACGCCCCTGGTTCGCCGCCATGCCCGCGGCCTGCGTGGAGGCGTGGCCGGCAAAGCGCAGGCAGACGACGAACGACAACAGCGATAGCCCGGCATTGATGTAGAACACCGCGCTGGCCGAACTGAGGAACACCAGGCTGCCCAGCAGTGGACCGATGGCCATGCCGATATTGATCGCCAGGCGGTTGCAGGAAAACGCCACCTTGCGGGTTTGCAGGTCGCTGTGCTTGACCATCTCCGAGAAGGTCGCCGGAGTGAAGGCCTCGTAGCAGCCCCCCCAGAGGAACGACAGCACGAACAACGCCGCGATGCTGTCGATCGAGGGAATGATCAGCAACAGCAAGGCGTTGGTCAGCAGCGAACCCAGGATCACCCTCCCCGAGGAGAAGCGCTTGATCAGCGCCCCGACGATCAGGTCGACGAACAGCGCACCCACGCCATAAGTGCCCACCAGCAGCCCGGCGATACTCGCCGAGACTGCATGCTGGTGGATCAGGTAGGCGGCGTAGAACGGGAACGCCATGGTGCCCATGCGAAACACCAGGGTCACCACGAACAATGCCTGCAAGCGCCGGTTGAACCCGCGCAGGGCGTGATAGGTGCCCATCATCGTACGCAGTACACGCGATCTTTGTAGGCGCGGATCTGCTCGTAGTCCTGGTCGATCCGCTGCTGCTCGTCGGCGTACAGGAACACTCGCAACGGGCTGCTGAGCAGGTCCACGGTGGGTTTCATCTGCTTGCCCACCTTGTACTTGACGCTGAGCTTATGCACCGTCGCCAGGTTCTCGATGCTCTGGATGGCCTGTGGATCGAAACCGGTGACCTCGCCACTCAGGGTGGTATCGGTGTTGATCACGCAAGCCTCCTTGAGCTTCTTGTAGCGCTTGCCAGCGTACTGCGCCTTGAAGCGCTCGGGCTCGCAATAGGCCAGGTAGGTCAGTTGCGCCTGGTTGCCGTCCAGGCTGATGTCGTGGAAGCGCGGCTCCATGTTGCCGTTCAGCCGCGCCCCCACCTCCACCAGCGCCGGTCCCTGCTCGGTCATGATGACTTCCGAATGCGCAGGCCCGTTGTCGATACCCAAGGCCTTGAGGACCTGGAGGATGTAGTCCACCAGCGCATTGGCAACGTCGCTGTCCGGGGCGATCAGCACGTCGCGGTCGTAGATGTTCTTGCCATGGCCGATCTCGCGCTTGACGTAGCGCCAGATACCGCAGACATAGGTCTGGCCATCACGACTGACGGTGTCGACGATGTATTCGTTGCCCTTGAGGTAGGACTGGCAAAGGATCTCGGTGTTGGCCAGGCCGAAGATGTCCTGGTTGGCCAGCACCTCCTGGCAGGCTCGTTCGACATCCGCCAGGTCATGGCAAATCGATACGCCATCGGTCGATGCCGAACTCAGCGGCTTGATCACGCAGGGCAGCACATTGCCGGCCTCGACCCACTCCAGCAGTTGCGCGGCACTGCTGGACTTGACCTGGCGTGCGGTGAGCAGGCCGGCGGCCGCCACCTTGTTGATCATCTCGAACTTGTTGCGCCGGGCCAGCGAACCGGCACTGCCATTGCTCGGCAACTGCAGTTGCTCGCTCAGGTAGTCGGCGAACGGGACGCCTGGCTCCTGGCCGGCGATGACCGCCACCAGCGGGAATTCGCGCAAGCGTGCGACGATATCCTGGGCATTGTCGTCGAACGCCAGGTTGTGCTCGAACTCGTCCAGGTTCGGGCCGAACATGCTCGGCATCAGCTCCTTGGTGCTCTGCACATGCAGCAGGCCGATCCCGGCGTCCTTGAAGTATTGCGGCAGGAAGTTACCGCTGGAGTAGACATCGACCAACGCGACATATTTTTTCATGAGAAGGCCCAATCAGTAGGAGGCAGCGGTTGTCGACCGGCGCTTGCTCGCCACGTCATCCAGTGCCAGAAAAATGTTCTCGGGAAACTCGGCGATGCGATGCAGCAAGTGCAGGTACCAGTTGTTGCCGTAGACCGCCGAGACCCGGGTCTTGACCCGGTCGTTGACGATGTACTTGATGCATTGCAGGGTGCGGAACCCGGAGAGCGCCATCAGCACGTTCTTGAGGAAGAACTCGCGCTCGGATTGATTGACGTCATACAGGCCGCACTTGAGGTGGAAGGCATAGTCCGGGTCTTTTTCCGGGAGCCCCAGGCGCACATGGTGGCTCTTGATGTGCGACACCACATAGCACTGGTGCAGGTGAAAAAGCAGGTAGCCGGAAAGAAAGGTCCCGGCAAACCAGTTGATCGCCTGGGTCTCGGCCAGCATCTTGTGGACCGACTCATGAAGGATGTTGGCCAACGCGCGTTGGGTGGTGCCAATCAGGAACAGCGACAGCGGATAGAACCAGTAGCTGATTCCGAGGGACAGATAAATGACGAAGGCAATGATGGCGTAGTCTTTGCCGAGGGCAATCATCCAGTGGTAATTACCTTTCTTGCAAAGATGTTTCAACATCCCGAAAACTTCTCGGGTAATCCCCGCGACCAATTCACCAGCAGGCTCTTTGTTTTTATCGACCTGCATAATCATTCCCTAATTAAACGGCACACAACAACGTCCACTTCCTTAGCAGAAGGGAATCAACTTCAATCACGCCCAATTTGATCACGCGCTGCTTGATCCCTGATTCGGAACACAAGGCCGGCGAACATTGCGGCTGATTTTTTATTGCCTGGACCAGGCTTTATCGCAGGAAAAAACTAAAGCAGCGCCATCTTGGCAACAAGCTGCCCTTTTAGACAGGGTCGCTGCCAGGGCGCGTATTTCCTGGGCCTGGCCCAGGAAAAGCTCACCCAAACAGGCTTAAGTCCCACGCAGGAGAGTGCTGGACGAGCCTGATAAGGCACACCCTCAGGGACAGGGACGGGGGTAATTTGAAGAACCGGCACAAGACTGCGCACGATCAGGCTCGTGCGCAGTCCAGTAAGGTGTAAGAGGTTTTTAACCGGCGAACTCGAGGAGAAATTACTCAGGCTCTTTTATATAGCCAAGTTGCAACGCTTTGCGAATAGCCGACTTACCGTTATTCACCTCGAGTTTATTGAAGATATTCTTCATATGAAACTTCACGGTGCGCGGACTCATATTGGCCAACAACGAAATTTCGTTATACGTCTTGCCAATACTGGTCCATGACAGCACTTCGGTTTCCCGGGGAGTCAGGATACTTGTCGGCAATTCGGGAATAGGGGCACTGCTCTCCAGGGACTCGTCGTAGACCGAGACCAAGAGCATCTGGATATCGCTCTTGTGCGCTTGCACCGTTTCCCGGAAGCGATGGCTCTCACCCAGGCTGCACAAGTTGAGGATCGAATAGAACCCCTGGTTGCCATGGACGATGAAACTCGCACCTTCGGCTACCGGCGGTACATGGCTTTCTTCGTCGGCGTTGACCAGCAGGTTTTCGTCGCTCCAGAAAAACGGCTTGATGCGCCGTTTGGACAGCGACAGCAGTTGCTCGCGCTGGTAGCCCTCGTCAACCTTGGGCGGTTGCAGGACTTCGGGGTGGTTGGTGATAGTTTCCGCTTCGTCCAGCGTCGGCCCGCATTGATAGACCTCGAACAGGCCCAACCCGAGGTTGGCCAGCTCGCTGTCCAATTGCTCGCGCCGATCCAGCGCGGCCAAAGACGTGGGGTTATTGGATAGATTGTCGCTTCGCATGTGCCTCATCCCTGGTCAACATAAAGACAACCGGATCTTTTGAACCCGCTGCCACGACGGCCTTCGACCCGAAGCGCCTGGAGTGAATCGCCACCGCCAGAAACCGGCTCGTCCAACCTCCTGCTGTTGAACGAGCGCTGAATGAATCATGCCCGGGGGCTACTTGTCCAGACAGTCGCCGCACTTACCGACAAGCACAAAAAAGCCCTGCGCAAGGCAGGGCTTTTTCGAACATCGTCAGGCTCAGTGGGCGTAGGTCAGCAAGAGCTCGGCCGGGGCCTTGAAATCCACCGACATCATCACGCTCAGCGCGGTGATGGTGAAGATCGAGAACACGAAGAGCTTGCGGGCCCACACGGTGTCATCCACCGCCTTGTAGCCGGTCCAGGCCATGTACAGCCAGTACATGCCCATCGCCGCCGCTACCGCCATGTAGCTCATGCCGGCATACCCGCTGAAGGTCAGCATCAGGGTCGCCACCAGGAACGCCAGGATGTAGTACAGGATGTGCTTCTTGGCCACGCGAATACCGCGCTTGACCGGCAGCACCGGGATCGATGCGGCCAGGTAGTCGTTGAAGCGGAAAATCGCGATGGCGTAGGAATGCGGCATCTGCCACAGGCTGAACATCACCAGCAGGGTCAACGCGGCCATGTCGAAGCTGTTGCTCACGGCCACGTAACCAATCACCGGCGGCATGGCCCCGGACAGGCTGCCCACCAGCGTGCCGTGAACCGACTTGCGCTTGAGGTACAGGCTGTAGAAGCCAACGTAGATGACAAAGCCGATTACCGCGAACAATGCGGCCAACGGGTTGGCCACGTAGTACAGCAAGGCGACGCCGGCGACACCGAGGAGGGAGGCATAGACCAGGGCTACTTCCAGGGAGATCAGGCCCTGGACCAGCACGCGGTTCTTGGTGCGCTCCATCTTCAGGTCGATGTCACGGTCGATGCAGTTGTTGAACACGCAACCGGACGCTACCACCAGCGAGGTGCCGATCATGGCGGCCAGGAAAATGGCCAGATCGACATGCCCCTTCGAGGCCAGGAAGAACCCGCCTGCCACCGAAAGCACGTTACCGAAAATGATCCCCGGTTTGGTGATTTGGATAAAGTGCTTGAGCGACATCGGGTCTACCTCACTTCGCCATCATGACGGTGTGGATGCTGAACATGATCCACAACGACAGACCAACCAGCAGGACAATGACCAACGCGGCGAAGATGAACGCCACCACGTTGTTGCGCTGTGCCGCGGAACGGTCCAGGTGCAGGAAGTACACCAGGTGCACCAGCACCTGGATCACCGCGAACGCCAGGACGATCCACAGGGTCACGTCTTTAGGCAGCGATGGGTACATCACCAGGCCGAACGGGATCAGTGTCAGGATGACCGACAGGATGAAGCCGATGGCGTAGGACTTGACGCTGCCGTGACCGGCTTCGTCGTGGGAGTGTGCGTTGGCCATTTACATAGTCCCCATCAGGTAAACAACGGTGAATACGCAGATCCACACCACGTCCAGGAAGTGCCAGAACAGGCTCAGGCAGCTCAGACGGGTCTTGTTGGTCGCCGTCAGGCCTTTTTTCTGCACCTGGTACATCATGATTGCCATCCAGATCAGACCGCTGGTCACGTGCAGACCGTGGGTACCGACCAGGGTGAAGAACCCGGACAGGAAGCCGGAACGGCTAGGGCCGTAGCCTTCGGAGATCAGCAGGTGGAACTCGTTGATCTCCATGCCGATGAAGCCCAGGCCGAACAGGAAGGTCATGGCCAGCCAGCCCAGAACCTGCTTCTTGTTGCCCCGGAAGAACGCCAGCATGGCGAAGCCGTAGGTGATCGAACTGAACAGCAGCAGAGCGGTTTCGCCCAGTACATAAGGCAGTTCGAAGATGTCGTGGCCCGACGGGCCACCCGCTACGTTGTTAACCAGTACCGCGTATACCGCGAAGATCGACGCAAACAGAATGCAGTCGGTCATCAAGTAGAGCCAGAAACCGAATACGGTCATCTCGCCCGAGTCGTGGTGATGGTCATCGTGCCCATGGTCATGACCATGGGCGTGTCCAGCATTGGTCACTAAGTTCGACATGGATTAAGCCTGTTCCAACGAGGTTTCAACACGGGTAGCCGGGATCTTCTTCTCCGATACCAGACGCTTGTGCTGCTCGGCTTCGATGCGCTCGATCGTCTCGACCGGCACCATGTAGCCTTGATCATCACGGGCAGCGTGGATCGCGAAATAGATCACGGTGCCGGCCAGGCTCGCGATGGCCATCCACCAGATGTGCCAGATCATGGCGAAACCGAACACGGTCAGCAGAGCCCCCATGACCAAACCGGTAGCGGTGTTGTTGGGCATGTGGATCGGCTGGTAGCGGCCAGGCTGCTCGTAGGCAGTGCCGTTTTCCTTGGCTTCGGTGAACGGATCGATACCTTCGGCTTTCGGCAGTACCGCGAAGTTATAGAACGGAGGTGGCGACGAGGTCGACCATTCCAGGGTGTGGGCATTCCACGGGTCGCCCGATACACACATGTTCTGCTTGCGATCACGCACGCTGACGTACAGCTGGATCAACTGGCAGGCGATACCCACAGCGATCAAGACTGCACCCACCATGGCGACGTACAGGTACGGCACCCACTCTGGGTTGGTGGTGGCGTTCAGACGACGGGTCATGCCCATGAAGCCCAGTGCATAGAGCGGCATGAACGCGACGAAGAAGCCCGAGATCCAGAACCAGAAGGCAGCCTTGCCCCAACCTTCATGCAGCTTGAAGCCGAAGGCTTTCGGGAAGTAGAAGCCGAAGCCGGCGATGTAACCGAATACCGCACCGCCGATGATCACGTTGTGGAAGTGCGCGATCACGAACAGGCTGTTGTGCAGAACGAAGTCGGCACCCGGGATGGCCAGCAGTACGCCGGTCATGCCGCCGATGGCGAAGGTCACCATGAAGCCCAGGGTCCACAGAACCTGGCTGGTGATGCGCAAGCGGCCGTGGTAGATGGTGAACAGCCAGTTGAACAGCTTCACCCCCGTCGGGATCGAAATCAGCATCGTCGCCAGACCGAAGAAGGCGTTGACGCTGGCACCCGAACCCATGGTGAAGAAGTGGTGCAGCCAGACCATGAAGCCCAGGATCGAGATCGCGCCGGAAGCGTAGATCATCGAATGGTGGCCGAACAGGCGCTTGCCGGAGAAGGTCGAGATGACTTCGGAGAAGATACCGAACGCCGGCAGGATCAGGATGTACACCTCGGGGTGACCCCAGGCCCAGAACAGGTTCACGTACATCATTGGATTGCCACCAAGTTCATTGGTGAAAATGTGGAAATCCATGTAGCGGTCAAGCGTCAGCAGCGCCAGGGTAGCGGTCAGGATCGGGAACGAAGCCACGATCAGCACGTTGGCCCAGGTGCAGGTCCAGGTGAAGATCGGCATGTCCATGATCTTCATGCCCGGGGTACGCATCTTCAGTACGGTGGCCAGGAAGTTGACCCCCGTCAGCGTTGTCCCTAGACCTGAAAGCTGTAGCGCCCAGATGTAGTAGTCCATACCCACGCCAGGACTGTATTGCAGGCCCGACAGCGGCGGATAGGCAACCCAGCCGGTCTTGGCGAATTCGCCAACACCCAGGGACAGGTTGATCAGCACGACGCCGGAAACCAGCAGCCAGAAGCTCAGGGAGTTGAGGAATGGATAGGCCACGTCGCGAGCGCCGATCTGCAGCGGCACGACGAGGTTCATCAGGCCGGTGAAGAATGGCATCGCCATGAAGATGATCATGATCACACCGTGGGCGGTGAAGATCTGGTCATAGTGTTCAGGTGGCAGGTAACCAGGCGAACCCTCGGTGGCCAGGGCCAGCTGGGAACGCATCATGATGGCGTCGGCAAAACCACGCAGCAGCATGACCATGGCGACGATGATGTACATCACGCCGATTTTCTTGTGGTCGACCGAAGTCAGCCACTCGGACCACAGGTAGGTCCATTTCTTGAAATAGGTGATACCCGCGACGACCGCCAGACCACCCAGCGCGATCATGGCAATGGTGACCATGACAATCGGCTCGTGGAACGGTATCGCGTCCAGACTTAATTTACCAAACATCGTTTACTCCTCTGCCCCGGCAGCTGAATGCGAGCTCATGTCCATTCCCTGCGAAGTGGCCACTTCTTTCTCTTTCTTCTCGTGCTTGAGCGGCTTGCCTGGAGTCATACCTTCATACTTGTCGACGATGGTCTGGAACAGGTTTGGCGCGTACGAGGAGTAGAGCTCCACAGGGTTGTTCTGGCTTGGCTTGGAAAGGGCCGCGTATTCAGCTGTGTCCAGCTGTTTAGGTGCCTTCTTGACTTCGTTTACCCAGGCGTCGAACTCTTCCTGGCTGGTTGCGATCGCTTTGAACTTCATGCCGGTGAAACCCGCGCCGCTGTAGTTGGCGGAGATACCTTCAAGTTCGGTGTTCTGGTTGGCAATCAGGTGCAGCTTGGTGGTCATGCCCGCCATCGCGTAGATCTGGCCGCCCAGGCCCGGGATGAAGAACGAGTTCATCACGGTGTCGGAGGTCACGCGGAAGTTGACCGGGGTATGGGCCGGGAACACGATCTTGTTGACGGTGGCGATCCCTTGATCGGGATAGATGAACAGCCACTTCCAGTCCATCGCGACCACTTCGATGGTCACCGGCTTGACGTCGGACTCCAGTGGACGATACGGGTCCAGGGCGTGGGTCGACTTGTAGGTCACATAGCCCAGGGCAATGATGATCATGATCGGCACGGCCCATACGGCCACTTCGATCTTGGTGGAGTGGGACCACTTCGGTGCGTAGGTCGCGTCCTTGTTGGAAGCGCGATATTTCCAGGCGAAGGCGAAGGTCATGATAATGACCGGTACCACCACCAGCAGCATCAGAATGGTTGCAGTGATGATCAGGTTTCGTTCATCCAGACCAACCTGACCCTTGGGATCAAGCAAGGTCCATTTGCAGCCTCCCAGCATCAACATGCTGAGCAGCGGCAATAAGCCTAGTAATCTGGGGTACCTGTTTTTACTCATCTCACGACCTCTAAAGCAGCTTGCGCAATGCAGTTGGGTTTTGATCGCCAACACTTCACCCTGCCAAGGGTTGGCATTTTTCTTCAATTGAATAAGGGCCTGCCCGTTGCGTGAAACGCTCAACGACACATCCCGGGCTAGCAGTGGTTCTTATTCGATCTCGTGGTCAAAGGCCTTGTTACAGACCAATTCCATTTGGTGCGGAAGTTAGGAAGGCGCCGACACCTGCAGTCGCATGGAGCGCTCAATCCACTCCTCGACCATCCTCGTGTGCTCAGGGGTGAGCAGCGTCGGAAATTCAGTGCGGGCGATTGTAGATATGTCGCGTTTTATAAACCATGTCTTATCCCGAAATAATTTTTATCGCTGACCGCAACAATCCCACATGATTGTTACGAAGCCGCCGAATCATATCGATTTTCATTCGCAACAAAAACCCCAAAAAAGCCCCTCATGCCCCCCTACCCCGGGGGTCTTAAAAACCGCTGAAAGCCGCCATCCATATGCCTCAGCCCTTATAAAACGGGGTCTGTGAAGAATTGTATAGATAGCAGGCTATGGTTTTTTGCGGTCCTGTCGACGTGCACAAACTGACAGGCACAGATTGAACCAGTCAGGTAATTTGCAGTCTCTTGAAACCATTCCCCCGCCCCTCTGCGACAGCGGCAGTGTGACAACATGTCGCACTTTTGTTGCGCCCACGCTTGTCACAAATCACCACCTTGCCGGTCACCTCGTGTCCGACAAAAAAGCCCCGGCCCCTGTGGAGGGGCCGGGGCTTTTCGAAGGGATCAGTAGCTTTGCTTGCGGTTGCGCACCACGCCCAGCGGCACCAGGATCACCGTCAGCACGAACGCCAGCAACGCCCACTGGGCCAGGGACAAGCCCAGGATCGGCGGGTACGGCGTGGAGCAGAAACCATCGACCTGGAAGCCCAGGGGAAAGATGCTCGCCAGCGGCAGGCTATCGACGATCGGCTGCAGCACATCGATGCCGCAACTCACCGCCGGGTAGAACTGGGTATACACATGGTGCCCGGCCACTCCGGCGCCGGCGATGGCGCAGATGACCACCAGGGTCTCCATGATGGTGACCCCCCGCCGCGAGCTGAGGGCCGCGCCGATGAAGGCGAAGATCGCGATCAGCAACAAGGCATAGCGTTGCAGGATACACAGCGGGCAAGGCGCCTCGCCCAATACCACCTGCATGTACAGGGCACCGCCGATCAGTGCCAGGCAGATAACCCCCAGCAGCACCAGGAAGCGCCGTTCACGTCCCAAACGCAGTCTGTCGTCACTCATCCCTATTCCTTTTTCTGTGTGTTGCAGCGGCCCGCCCGCCTCTAATCGCGGCGGCGCGCTGTGAAATTGCCAAATGGCCGGTTCGCCGTCGCAGTGCCCGGAAGTCTACACGCTGAACATGACCTTTGAATGCACGGCTTGCCCGCTGCAAGCCAAGGCCTGCCGGGCGAACGACGGAATCGAACGGATCGCCCAGGCCATCGCGTCCCGGACGATATCGCAGGAAATTAACGACAGGCAGGTTAAGTCGGGATTAACGCGCCAGCCACCCTTTCAAGGTTGGCCAATGGCTGGGGAAATTGCCGATGCCCCAAGGCTCCTGGAGAACAGGAGCAGGTAGGCGGGTAATGCTGTAGGAGCGAGTCTTGCCCGCGATGGACTTCAGAGCGCCGGGTTTATCCAGTGAACACGCGCTAGCGTTAAGCACCATCGCGAGCAAGCCTCGCTCCTACAGGGAATCACCTTCCTTGACTGATCGGCATTACGGCAGGTGGGAGGGTTACTCCAGGGCCGCGGCCGGGCCGAAGAACTCGTAGCGGCTCTGCTGCTCAGGAATGCCCAGGGCCTTCAGGTGGCGCTTGATCGCGGCCATGAAGCCCTTGGGCCCGAGGAAGTAGGCATCCAGATCGCGCTGCTCGGGCAGCCACTGTGCCAGTTGGTCCTGGGTCAACAGGCCCAGGGTGTCGGCCGCCGGGCTGACGCCATCATCCTCGGCATAGCAATAGAAGCGCTTGAGCTGTGGATAACGCGCGGCCAGGGCATCGACCCACTGGCGGAAGGCATGCACCTGGCCATTGCGGGCGCAGTGGATAAAGTGCACCGGGCGCTCGGTGGCCAGGGCTGCCTCCAGCATCGGCAGGGTCGGGGTGATGCCGACGCCCCCACTGATCAGCACCAACGGCTTGTCGCTGGCCTGGAGGGTGAACTCCCCGGCAGGCGGGAACAGCATGATGCTACTGCCCACCGGGCATTGGTCATGCAGGTAGTTGGAAGCCACGCCACCGGCCTCGCGCTTGACGCTGATGCGGTACTGGCCCTGGTCGGACAACGCCGACAGCGAGTAATTGCGGCGAATTTCCTGGCCATCGATGAACAGCTGCAGGCCGATGTACTGGCCCGGCTCGGCGGCGAGGATCGCCCCCTGGTCTGCCGGCTCGAAATACAAAGAGGTGATTTCCGCACTCTCCTGCACCTTGCGCACCAGCTTGAACTCCCGGGCCCCACGCCAGCCACCCGGCGCCTGGGCTTTCTGGTCATAAATGGCACCCTCGGCGCCAATCAGGATATCCGCCAGTTGGTTGTAGGCTGCTGCCCAGGCGTCGATCACCTCCTGGGTGGCGATCTCGCTGCCCAGCACTTCCGAGATCGCCCGCAACAGGCAGGTCCCGACGATCGGGTAGTGCTCGGGCAAGATCTGCAAGGCAACGTGCTTGTTGATGATCTTGGCGACCAGGTCTCCCAGTTGGTCGAGCTGGTCGATGTGCCGGGCGTACATCAGCACGCCATTGGCCAGGGCCCGGGGCTGGTCGCCGCTGGCCTGGTGGGCTTGGTTGAACAGCGGGCGGACTTCTGGATACTCCGAGAGCATCATCCGGTAGAAATGGGTGATCAGGGCCTCACCACCGCTTTCCAGCAGCGGGACGGTGGATTTGATGATGGCGCGATCTTGGACGCTTAGCATGGGACAACTCCTGGACTTATGACTGCTTGCAGGTTTCCCTTGTCCAATCAGTATTCGTGCCAAGATAAAAATTATTTAAATTCAATATCTTATGAACATAGTAGTCATAAAGACTTCAATAGATTTATAGTCGTATCGACTACAAGGAGTCACTATGACTGCAAAAGCCCTGCTCACCACCCTGCTACCCCTGGTCACCGACCTGTCACGGGAATTGCCGGAAGGCGAACGCTATCGACGCCTGCTGGAGGCCCTGCGCGTGCTCTTGCCTTGCGATGCCGCCGCACTGTTGCGCCTGGATGGCGAGTGGCTGGTACCGCTAGCCGTCGACGGCCTGAGCACCGACACCCTGGGCCGGCGCTTCAAGGTCAGCGAGCACCCACGCTTCGCCGCGTTGCTGGGCAGCCCGGGGCCAACCCGCTTCGCCAGCGACAGCCAGCTACCCGACCCTTACGACGGCTTGGTGGAAGGGCTCGATGAGCACCTGGAAATCCACGACTGCATGGGCTGCCCACTGTTCGTCGACGAACGCCCATGGGGCCTGCTGACCCTCGATGCACTGGACCCGCAACGCTTCGAACCCATCGAACTGGATGCCCTTCAGGCCTTCGCCAGCCTGGCTGCGGCCACGGTCAGCGCCGCCGAACGCATCGAGCGCCTGGCCCTGCGCGCCGAGAACGAGCACCAGCGCGCAGAGGTCTATCGCCAGGCCAGCGGCCAACACCGGGAAATGATCGGCCAGAGCAAGGCCCACAAGCACCTGATGGAAGAAATCGCCCTGGTGGGCAGCAGCGACCTGACGGTGCTGATCACCGGTGAAACCGGGGTTGGCAAGGAGTTGGTGGCCCAGGCTATCCATGCCGCCTCGCTGCGCGCCGAGCAGCCGCTGATCAGCCTCAATTGCGCGGCACTGCCCGACACCCTGGTGGAAAGCGAGCTGTTCGGCCATGTCCGGGGGGCGTTCACCGGGGCCACCCAGGATCGCCGGGGCAAGTTCGAACTGGCCAATGGCGGCACCCTGTTCCTCGATGAAGTGGGTGAGTTGTCACTGACCGTACAGGCCAAGCTGCTGCGCGTGCTGCAAAGCGGCCAGTTGCAGCGCCTGGGCTCGGACAAGGAGCATCGGGTGGATGTGCGCCTGATCGCCGCCACCAACCGCGACTTGGCACAAGAGGTACGCAACGGTCGCTATCGTGCCGACTTCTACCACCGCCTCAGCGTGTACCCGCTACGGGTACCGTCCCTGCGCGAGCGAGGACGCGACGTCTTGCTGCTCAGCGGCTACTTCCTGGAGCAGAACCGCTCACGCATGGGCCTGGGCAGCCTGCGCCTCAACGCCGAGGCCCAGGCAGCCTTGCTGGCCTACAACTGGCCGGGCAACGTCCGCGAACTGGAGCACCTGATCGGCCGCAGCGCCCTCAAGGCCCTGGGCAACTGCCGTGAGCGACCGCGGATTCTCAGCCTGGATGCCCAGGACCTGGACCTGCCCCTGGCCAACGAAAGAGCGGCCATTTCCCCTGACCTCGTCTGCGAAGCATTGCCTGTGCCAGCCCCCCATGGCGACCTGCGCCTGGCTACCGAGCACTACCAGCGCCAACTGATCGAAACCTGCCTTGAACGACACCAGCACAACTGGGCCGCGGCCGCCCGTGAGCTAGGCTTGGACAGGGCCAACCTCAACCGCCTGGCCAAGCGCCTGGGCCTGAAATGACTCCCGGCCCAGGTCATCGCTGGGCCGGCAGCACAGGCACGTACAGGCCGTGACACTGACTCAAGTGAGCGGGCAATCCGACTAAAGCCTGCCCTGAAAGCGTCGATAACCCGTTATCAATGGTTGTCCGTGGTTCGAACCACGCGCCAATTTTTCAAGAAGAAGGTTTTTATGTCCTCCAACAAAGCCCGCGCAGATTCGCTTTCGCTTCTGCTGTTTACCTTGCGCAGCGGCAAGCTGATGGCAATCAACCTGCTTAAAGTCAGTGAAATCATTCCCTGCCCGCCGCTGACCAAGCTGCCGGAATCCCACCCCCATGTGAAAGGCATCGCCACCTTGCGCGGCAACTCGTTGTCGGTGATCGATCTCAGCCGGGCCATCGGCGAGCGTCCCCTGGCTGATCCGGATGCCGGTTGCCTGATCGTCACCGACGTCAGCCGTTCCAAGCAGGGCCTGCATGTGCAGGCCGTGAGCAAGATCGTGCATTGCCTGACTACCGATATTCGTCCACCGCCCTACGGCTCGGGCGGCGTCAGGTCCTACATCACCGGCGTAACCCAGGTCGACGGGACCCTGGTCCAGGTGCTGGATATCG
This sequence comes from Pseudomonas sp. BIOMIG1BAC, assembly GCF_001705995.2. Lineage (NCBI taxonomy): Bacteria > Pseudomonadati > Pseudomonadota > Gammaproteobacteria > Pseudomonadales > Pseudomonadaceae > Pseudomonas > Pseudomonas sp. BIOMIG1BAC. The sequence goes on from NZ_CP049045.1 coordinate 6,465,033, forward strand.
AGAAAGTGATCCACGGCATCGCCCCGACCCAGATCGAAATGGCCCCCACCGAGCTGAGCATGGAAGACGCCGAGGTCCTGGGCAACGCGCGCATCCTGGTGGTGGACGACAGCCAGGTGGCGCTGCAGCAGTCGGTGCACACACTGCGCAACCTCGGTCTGCAATGCCACACCGCCCGCAGCGCCAAGGAAGCCATCGACTGCCTGCTGGAACTGCAAGGCACGGCCAACGAGATCAACCTGATCGTCTCGGATATCGAAATGTCCGAGATGGACGGTTACGCCCTGACCCGGACCCTGCGCGAGACCCCGGATTTCGCCCACCTGTATGTGCTGCTGCACACCTCCCTGGACAGCGCGATGAACAGTGAGAAAGCGCGCCAGGCCGGGGCCAATGCGGTGCTGACCAAGTTCTCCTCGCCGGAGCTGACCCGTTGCCTGATCGATGCAGCCAAGGCGATCGCCGCCCAGGGAGGTTGAGTCTTGGAGGAACGCTACTGCCTGTTGATGCGCCGTGACCTGACCGGCCCGCAACTCGCCCCCCAATGGCCGGCCGGGGTCAGCCTGCAGTCCTACAGCCTGGAACTGGCGCCCCAGGTGCATCACTTGATGCAATTGGGCTACCTGGATGGTGGCGGTCGCGTCCCGGACCTCGATACCTGGCGCAAGGCCTTCGAGACCGATGCCGAATACGATCCCGATCTGTGCCTGGTGCTCCTGGAGGCCGGGCACGTGATAGGCGTTGCCCAGTGCTGGACCAGCGCCTACCTCAAGGACCTGGTGGTGCATGCCGACGCCCGTGGCCGAGGCCTGGGCCGGGCCCTGCTGCAACAGGTGTTCGTGATGTTCGCCGAACGCCGGGAAGAGCGGCTCGATCTCAAGGTGCTGGAAGACAACCTGCGCGCCCGCCGCCTGTACGACAGTGCCGGCATGCAAGTGGTCCGCCGCGAACGGGTGCCATAGGCAAACTTGCGCCAACACGCCCGGCCTGTAGCCGCTGCCAGGCCTGCGAAACTGCAACAGGACCCGCGCCCCTCAGCGATTCCCTCCTCTTCCGTGCGCGCGACAGCGGCCACATGAAGCACAATCCTGCGGCGGCAGCGAACGACAGGCCGTCGCCGGGGTCCACCTGGGTATCACGCCTTGAGATCTCGCCCCATGAACCACAAGACCCTGGCCCTGCTTTGCCTCGGCGCCATTTGCGGCACAGCCCATGCTTCCAGCGACCAGGCCTGGGCCGAGCTGGAGCAGGCCATGCAGCGCGCCTGCATCCAGGCCAGCGGCTTGAAAAACCCCAAGCCGCTGGGCAACAGTGCGCAGTTCGACGACCAGGTCGGCTATAGCGCCCTCTTGCTCCAGGGCCAGTATCCACAGAAGCACATGCAGGGTCGCAGCGGCATCGAGCTATGCCTGTACCACCGGTCAAGCCGCAAGGCGGTGGTCAGTGAGTGGGACGCCATCCGCCCGGCGCTCAAGGCCCGCTGACTGGCGCATAACTTGCTTCGCCAGGGGTTTCCACGGCGTCGGGCAACAGAAAAACGACGCGCCCTATCGATCCACTCTGGTTGCTCGTGCCATGAACACTCGGTTTTCCTGCGTAGGCTGTGGCAAGTGCTGCCACGACCACCATGTCCCCCTGACTCTCACCGAAGCCCGCGCCTGGGCGGCCGATGGCGGCCAGGTGATCGTGCTGGTGGAGGCCTTCCTGGGCAATGGCCTGGGTTTGCCGGAGCAACAGCGAGAACATGCCCAGCGCCGTTCCTGTCGTGTGCCCAGCGGCACCACCGATGCCTATGTAGCGATCACCTTCGCGGCCTATAACGTCGGCCCCTGCCGGAATCTTGACGAAGACCAACTATGCCGCATCTATGAACGTCGGCCGTTGGTGTGCCGTATCTACCCCATGGAGATCAACCCACACATTCCTCTGGCCCCCACGGCCAAGGATTGCCCGCCGGAATCCTGGGAACAGGGCCCGCAGTTGATCCTCGGCGGGCAACTGGTGGATGAGGAACTGGCCGGGCTGATCCAGCGCTCGCGCCAGGCCGACCGTGATGACATCCAGCTCAAGCAGGCCATTTGCGCCCGCCTGGGCATTCGTACCACGGCGCTCAAGGGCGATGGTTTTACCGCCTACCTGCCGGACATGGGCGCCCTGGCCAATGCCATCGACCAGCTCCAGGCCGAGCCCTCGGCACAGGCGGAACAAGCCTGGCGCTTCCACCTGTCCGGCGAGCAAGTGGCCACACAGGTGGCGGCCAGCGGTGCCCAGGTGGTCAGCGACACGCCCCTGGACTACGCCTTCATCCCGCTGCGGGCAGCCTGACGTCTGCGACTTCGAGCACCGGCGCGGGCTTCAACCGCGCTTGTGCCAGAACTCCAGCGCCAGCTGCCGCAAATCTCCCGCCAACCCGGCCACATCCCCGGAATTGACGTGGCTGAGCTGGCCGGCGTTGACCGTGGCTTCGCAGGCACTGCGAATGCCGATGATGTTGCGGTTGATGTCCTCGCTCACCGCGCTCTGCTCTTCCACCGCCGCGGCAATCTGCAGGCTCATCTCGGTGATCTGGTTCACCCGCTGGCTGATGCCGTCCAGGGCCACCGCCGCGCGCTGGGCCTGATCGACGCTGCTCTCCACATGCTGGCTGCTGTGCTGCATGGCCTCCACAGCATTGCGCGCGCCGTTTTGCAGGGTGCTGATCATGCGCTGGATCTCGTTGGTGGAGTCCTGGGTGCGCTGGGCCAGACCGCGCACTTCGTCGGCCACCACGGCAAAACCACGGCCCTGCTCCCCGGCTCGCGCGGCCTCGATCGCCGCATTCAGGGCCAGCAGGTTGGTCTGCTCGGCGATGCTGCGGATGACCTCCAGCACCCCGGAGATATCCGTACTGTGGCTTTCCAACTGATGGATGACCTCGGTGGCTCGCTCCAGCTCGCTGGCCAGGCGCAACACCGCGCTGCGGCTTTCCCCCACCAACTGGTGGCCTTCACGGGTTTCGCTCTCAGCCTGGTCGGCAGCCACCGAAGCCTGCTGGGCATGGGTCGCCACCTCCGCCACGCTGGCCGCCATCTGGTGGATGGCCGCCGCCACCTGGTCGGTTTCCGCCTGCTGCTCCAGGGTGCTGTTGTGGCTGCTGTGCAGGTGCTCCACCAGTTCCGCCGCATGCCCGGCCAGGCGCTGGGAAGCATCGCCGATCCTCCCCACCACTGCGCCCACTTGGGCCTCGAGCATCTGCAGGGCGAACTCGATACGCCCGAACTCATCGGCGCGCCCGGTATAGATGCCCTGGCTCAAGGGGTTGTCGCCAATCTGCCGGGCCCGTTCGGTGAGCCGCTGCAGCGGCCGCAACTGCCAACCAATGCCGGTAGCCCCCAGGCAGCAGCCCAGGGCAACGGCCACTCCCTGGTACATCCACGATTGCGGCAACAACCACACCGAGACCCCGAAAGTGCCGATGAAGCTGGCGCTGATCCAGGCCCACAGACGCAGGCGCAGGCTCATCACCGGCAGCAGGTTCCACCAGGACGGGCCTGGGGTGTTCAGGCGCCGATAAGCCCGCTCCGCGGCCTCCACCTGCTGCGTACTGGGCTTGGTCCGTACCGATTGATACTCCACCGCCTGGCCATCGCGGGTGACCGGCGTCACGTAGGCGCTGACCCAATAATGATCACCGTTCTTGCAACGGTTCTTCACCATGCCCATCCAGGAGCGGCCACGCTTGAGGGTTCGCCACATATGGGCAAAGGCCGCCGACGGCATGTCCGGATGACGCAACAGGTGATGGGGAGAGCCCAACAATTCTTCACGGCTGTAACCACTGATCTTGATGAAATCAGGGTTGGCGTAGGTGATCGCGCTGGTCAGATCGGTGGTCGAGAGGATGTTCGCATCAGGGGCAAAGTCCACGTTTCGCCCAGTAACCGGAAGGTTGATCTTCATGGATAGCGCGCTCGTAATTGTTGGGTGGAGTCAGCAGGGCTGCTGACTCTAAGCGCACTGAAAGCACAAATACTGATCCAGCTCAGGTTTAAAGCAATTAGCCATCATCGTGCTTGAAAAGCATAAATCGCTGCTTTATCCGCGATTGTCGGCGATCTCAGCGTTTTCCCATGGAGCGTCGAGTGCCCGGAGGCGCTACACCGGGGGTCTTGGCGTGATAGTCGCCACCACCACCCTGATACCCGGTCTGGCGGGCATTCTTGGCTGCCATGAACTGCGATGGCTTGAAAGGAAACTTGAACGCCGGGATCGCAGTCTTGCCGTCGCTGTCGCTGGCGACCGGCTCAGCCGCAGGCTCGGTGTGCGAAGCCTCATGGGGATCGGGCTGTACGGGGGATGTCATGGAAACTCCGGGGAGATAGGGCAGGCCGGCCCAGGAACAGGCCAGGGGAGCGGCAGTATACCTGTGCAGCGCAGCACTTTGAGCGAGCCGCCAGCCCCCATGAAGGACTTTTCTGACAGCGCTGACAGCCAGCCGTCACCGTGCTGACCCGATCACCGGGCTATAACTGTGCACAGATCATGGCCATCCTTCCGACATCATCGCTCCCGGCGCCCTACTCCCATGCCCATTACCAAGAAATCCGTCGTCTGCGCCGTCCTGCTCGTGGCCCTGGCCGCGGGTGCTGCGTGGTTCCTGAACAAGCCGGCGACCACCAGGCTAGCCACTCCCACGGCGATTCCGGTGCGGGTGGTGCAGGTGACCCGCCAGGATGTACCGCGCTACAGCAGCGGTATCGGCTCGGTGTTGTCACTGCACAGCGTGGTCATCCGGCCTCAGGTGGATGGCATTCTCACCAAGTTGCTGGCCAAGGAGGGGCAACTGGTCAAGGCCGGCGACCTGCTGGCCACCATCGACGACCGGGCGATCCGTGCCGCCCTGGACCAGGCCCGGGCCCAACTGGCGCAGAACCAGGCGCAGCTCCAGGTGGCCCAGGTCAACCTCAAGCGCTACAAGCTGCTGTCGGTGGATGACGGGGTTTCCAAGCAGACCTACGACCAGCAACTGGCCCTGGTCAACCAGCTCAACGCCACGGTCCAGGGCAACCAGGCAGCCATCGATGCTGCCCAGGTCCAACTGTCCTATACGCAGATTCGCTCCCCCGTTTCCGGCCGGGTCGGCATTCGCACCGTGGATGAAGGCAACTTCCTGCGCATGACGGACAGCCAGGGCCTGTTCTCAGTGACCCAGATCGACCCCATCGCCGTGGAGTTCTCCCTGCCCCAGCAAATGCTGCCGACCTTGCAACGCCTGCTCCGGGCCCAGGATCCTGCGGCAGTCAGGGTCTACCAGGGCGCGGACAGCGACAGCCCCGGAGCATTACTGGGCAACGGCCACTTGACCCTGATCGACAACCAGGTCGACAGCGGCACCGGCACCATCCGCGCCAAGGCCGAGTTCGACAATGCCCAGCAGGTGCTCTGGCCCGGGCAACTGGTGACGGTGAAGATCCAGACGGCCCTGGACCAGGGCGCGCTGACCGTGCCACCGACGGTGGTCCAGCGCGGCCTGGAGCAACACTTCGTGTACCGGCTCAAGGGCCAGCAGGTAGAGGCTGTACCGGTACAAGTGCTGTACCAGGACAGCGGCCTGAACATCATTTCCGGCGTCCAGGCCGGCGACCTGCTGGTCAGTGACGGCCAGTCGCGACTCAAGCCCGGCTCCCAGGTCCAGGTACTGAGCGATCCGCCCCAAGTAGCCCAGGCCGCGGAGTCCAAGCCATGAAGGGCCAAGGCTCGATCTCCGCCTGGTGCATCGATCATCCGGTCGCCACCGTCCTGCTGACCTTTGCCCTGGTATTGCTGGGCCTGATCGCCTTCCCACGGCTGCCGGTGGCGCCACTGCCGGAGGCCGAGTTCCCCACCATCCAGGTTTCCGCCGCCCTGCCCGGGGCCAGCCCGGACACCATGGCCTCCTCGGTGGCCACGCCGCTGGAAGTGCAATTCAGTGCCATTCCCGGCATGACCCAGATGACCTCCAGCAGCGCCCTGGGCACGTCCCTGCTGACCTTGCAATTCACCCTGGACAAAAGCATCGATACCGCGGCGCAAGAAGTGCAGGCGGCGATCAACACCGCGGCCGGCAAACTGCCCAAGGACATGCCCACCCTGCCTACCTGGAAGAAGGTCAACCCCGCCGACAGCCCGGTGCTTATCCTCAGCATCAGCTCCACGCAAATGCCCGGGACCGAACTGAGCGACTACGCCGAGACCTTGCTGGCCCGGCAACTCAGCCAGATCGACGGGGTCGGCCAGATCAACATCACCGGCCAGCAGCGCCCGGCGATCCGGGTCCAGGCCTCGGCGGACAAGCTGGCGGCCATCGGCCTGACCCTGGCCGACATCCGCCTGGCGATCCAGCAGACCAGCCTCAACCTGGCCAAGGGCGCGCTGTACGGCGAGTCGAGCATTTCCACCCTGTCCACCAACGATCAGTTGTTCCATCCCGAGGAATACGGCCAGCTGATCGTTTCCTACAAGAATGGCGCACCGGTACGCCTGCAGGATGTGGCCCGGGTGGTCAACGGTCCGGAAGACGCCTATGTCCAGGCCTGGTCCGGTGACCAGCCCGGGGTCAACCTGGTGATCTCGCGCCAGCCGGGCGCCAATATCGTCGAGACCGTGGACCGTATCCAGGCGGCCCTGCCTGGCCTGGAGGCGATGCTGCCGGCCTCGGTGCAGGTCAAGGTGCTGGTGGACCGCACCCAGACCATCCGCGCCTCGCTGCATGAGGTGGAGGTCACCCTGCTGATCGCCGTGCTGCTGGTAGTGGCGGTGATGGCGCTGTTCCTGCGCCAGTGGTCGGCGACCCTGATCGTCTCGGCGGTGCTGGGTGTGTCCCTGACCGCCAGTTGCGCACTGATGTACGTGATGGGCTTCAGCCTGAACAACCTGACCCTGGTGGCCATCGTCATCGCCGTCGGTTTCGTGGTGGACGACGCCATCGTGGTGGTGGAAAACATCCACCGCCACCTGGAAGCCGGCGACGGCATGCGTGAGGCGGCGATCAAGGGCGCCGGGGAGATCGGCTTTACCGTGGTGTCCATCAGCTTCTCCCTGGTGGCGGCATTCATTCCGTTGCTGTTCATGGGCGGCGTGGTGGGGCGGCTGTTCAAGGAGTTCGCCCTGACCGCCACCTCGACCATCATGATCTCGGTGGTGGTCTCGCTGACCCTGGCGCCGACCCTGGCAGCGCTGTTCATGCGCGCTCCGGTACATCCGCCCCATAGCAAGCCGGGCTTCGGCGAGCGCCTGCTGGCCCTGTACGAGCGTGGCCTGCGCAAGGCCCTGGCGCACCAGAAACTGATGCTGGGCATCTTCGGCCTGACCCTGGCCATGGCGATCGCGGGCTACGTCCTGATTCCCAAGGGGTTCTTCCCGGTGCAAGACACCGGTTTCGTCCTTGGTACCACCGAGGCTGCGGCGGATATTTCCTACCCGGACATGGTGAAAAAACACCAGGCCCTGGCCGAAATCGTCGCCGCCGATCCCGCGGTGCAGGCGTTCTCCCATTCGGTGGGGGTATCGGGCAGCAACCAGACCATCGCCAACGGCCGGTTCTGGATCTCGCTGAAAAAACGCGGCGAGCGAGACGTCTCCGCCAGCGCCTTCATCGATCGCATCCGCCCGCAATTGATGAAGGTGCCGGGGATCACCCTCTATCTGCGGGCCGGCCAAGACATCAACCTCAGCTCCGGTCCGAGCCGTGCCCAGTACCAGTACGTGCTCAAGAGCAACGACGGTGCGACCCTGAGCACCTGGACCCAGCGCCTGACCGAGAAACTGCGTGGCAACCCGGCCTTTCGCGATATTTCCAACGACCTGCAACTGGGTGGCAGCATCACCCACATAGAGATCGACCGGGTCGCTGCGAGCCGCTTCGGCCTGACGGCCAGCGATGTCGACGAGGCGTTGTACGACGCCTTCGGCCAGCGCCAGATCAACGAATTCCAGACCCAGGTCAACCAGTACAACGTGATCCTCGAACTCGACACCCGGCAACGGGGCAAGGCCGAGAGCCTCAGCTACTTCTATCTGCGCTCGCCGCTGACCGGGGAAATGGTCCCTCTCTCGGCCCTGGCGCGCTTCGATCCACCCACCGTGGGGCCGTTGTCGATCGCCCACGACGGCATGTTCCCGGCGGCCAACCTGTCGTTCAACCTGGCCCCCGGCGTGGCCCTGGGCGACGCGGTGATCCTGCTGGACCAGGCCAAGAGCCAGATCGGCATGCCAGCCTCCATCAGCGGCAACTTCCAGGGGGCAGCCCAGGCGTTCCAGAGCTCCCTGGCCAGCCAGCCCTACCTGATCCTCGCCGCGCTGGTGGCGGTCTACATCATCCTCGGGGTGCTGTACGAAAGCTTCGTGCATCCTTTGACCATCATTTCCACCCTGCCCTCGGCGGGCCTGGGCGCCTCGCTGATGCTCTGGCTGTGTGGCCAGGACTTCTCGATCATGGCGCTGATCGGCCTGGTACTGCTGATCGGCATCGTCAAGAAAAACGGCATCCTGATGATCGACTTCGCCCTTGAAGCCCAGCGCCAAGGCGGCCTGGCGCCTCAGGAAGCGATCTACCAGGCCTGCCTCACCCGCTTCCGCCCCATCATCATGACCACCCTGGCCGCCCTGCTCGGCGCCTTGCCCCTGATGCTCGGCTATGGCACTGGCGCCGAACTGCGCCAGCCCCTGGGCATCGCCGTGGTCGGTGGCCTGCTGGTGAGCCAGGCGCTGACGCTGTTCACCACGCCGGTCATATACTTGTGGCTCGAGCGGCTGTTCCACCGGCCCCGGTCGGCCCTGTTGCCGGCAACCAATACCTGAGGCGGGTCATGCGCGTTCTGATTATCGAAGACGAAGAAAAAACCGCGGACTACCTGCACCGCGGATTGACCGAGCAAGGCTATACCGTGGACCTGGCCCGGGATGGCATCGAGGGCCTGCACCTGGCCCTGGAAGCCGACTATGGCGTGATCGTGCTCGATGTCATGCTGCCGGGCCTGGACGGCTTCGGCGTGCTGCGGGCCCTGCGCGCGCGCAAGCAGACCCCGGTGATCATGCTCACCGCCCGAGAACGGGTGGAAGACCGGATCAGGGGCCTGCGCGATGGCGCCGACGACTACCTGGGCAAGCCGTTTTCCTTTCTCGAACTGGTGGCTCGATTGCAGGCCCTGACCCGGCGCAGTGGCGGCCACGAACCGGTGCAAATCAGCATCGCCGACCTGTGGATCGACCTGATCAGTCGCAAGGCCAGCCGCGCCGGTACTCGCCTGGACCTGACCGCCAAGGAGTTCTCGCTGCTCAGCGTGCTGGCCCGGCGCCAGGGTGAGATCCTCTCCAAGACCGCCATTGCCGAGATGGTCTGGGACATCAATTTCGACAGCGACGCCAACGTCGTGGAGGTGGCGATCAAGCGCCTGCGGGCCAAGCTCGACGGGCCTTTCGAACACAAGTTGCTGCATACCATCCGCGGCATGGGCTACGTACTGGAGAACCGCAGTGCCGAGTAACTCCATCGCCCTACGCCTGAGCGGCTTGTTCACCCTGGTGGCGCTGCTGATCTTCCTGCTGATCGGCGGGGCGCTCTATCAACAGGTGGACAAGGGCCTGGGCCAGTTGCCGGAGGCCGAGCTGGATGCGCGCTACAGCGTGCTGGAGTCAGCCTTGACCCGCTATGGCAACCCCGAACACTGGGGCAAGATCAGCGCCAAGCTCAAGCTGCTCAGCGAGGAAGACAAGCGCATCCGCTTCTGGGCCATCAGCGGCGACCCGGACTATGAATACGGCAATCCCGATGCGCGGCTCCGCGCCTTTGCCCAGGGCCCGTTGGGCATGCGCGACTTGAGCCTGGACGAGCATCCCTATCCGTTGCGGGTGCTGGTCAGCCAGTTGCCGGCCAAGGAACAGCGCCCGCCCCTGCGCTTTTTGATTGCCATCGACACCGAGGCCTTCCACCAGACCCAGCACCAGTTGCTGATTGCCTTGATCGGCCTGGCCATCGTCGGCGTTCTGCTGGCCTCGGCCCTGGGCTATTGGGTGGCGCGGATCGGCCTCAAGCCGCTGATCAAGCTGTCCCAGGAAGCCCAGCGCCTGGCCCCGCCAAGGCTCTCGGGGCGCCTGCAGCTGTCACCGCTGCCACCGGAGCTGAGCCAGTTCGTCAACTCGTTCAACTCCACCCTGGAACGGGTCGAACTGGCTTACTCGCGCCTGGAGTCGTTCAACGCCGACGTGGCCCATGAGCTGCGCTCGCCACTGACCAACCTGATCGGCCAGACCCAGGTGGCCCTGACCCGGGGGCGCTCCGCGGAGCACTACTTCGAGGTGCTGCAATCGAATCTCGAAGAACTGGAACGGTTGCGCTCGATCGTCAACGACATGCTGTTCCTGGCCAGCGCCGACCAGGGCAGCAAGGCCACCAAGCTCACCAGCGCCTCCCTGGCCACGGAGGTGGCGACCACCCTGGACTACCTGGATTTCATCCTCGAAGACGCCCAGGTCAGGGTCGAGGTCCAGGGCGACGCCCAGGTCCGCATCGAGATCGCCCACCTGCGCCGGGCGCTGATCAACCTGCTGAGCAACGCCGTGCAGCACACCGCCGCCGGCGAAGTGATCCGGGTCCGGATCGAGGTTCAGGAACAACAAGTGGCGATCGCCGTCAGCAATCCGGGACAGGGCATCGCCAGCGAGCACCTGCCGCGCTTGTTCGAGCGTTTCTACCGGGTGGATGCCTCACGCAGCAACAGCGGCGCCAACCATGGATTGGGCCTGGCCATCGTCAAGGCCATCGCCCTGATGCACGGCGGCGACGTCTTCGTGCGCAGCGATCGAGGGATCAATACCTTCGGTCTCTACCTGCCCCGCTGAAACCGCCGCCAACACCTGACCTGGGACAAGAGGCGGCAAAATCCTGCAACCATCACGCTCTTGACTGTTGTTTTTTTGGTAACAGTCCTTATCCTGTTCGGCTCTTTTTCCAGCCTCATCGTGGTTATATTTTTGTCGCACCGAATTGAACTTGCTCTGCAAGAAGGTCTTCAGAAATGTCCAACAGCATGGGTATTGCCAGCGCGTTCGTCTTGTCTTCCCTGTTCGTGGCGCCAGCCGCCATGGCCGAAGAGTCCCAGGCTTTCATCGCACGCAATGCCGCACGCGCCGCCGCGTTCGAACAAGCACAGATCGCCCAGGCGGCCCAGCAGCAGAACAGTCAGCAAGCCCAGAAGATCACTGCCGAGCACAGCAAGGCTGATGCCCAAAAGGACAGTTGATCCAAGCCAACGACTCGTTTCCCTCGACAACTTCTCTGTTTTCAATGCCGAGTAAGTTGTCTTAAAGCCGCTGAATCCAGCGGCTTTTTTTTGTCGTGGAGAAATCCCCGGCACGTTCGTCATGTACAGAACAAGAACACACCGAATTCAAAATAAAAAACTATCTTCACCCACCAAAGGAGCAACACGTTGTTTAGGACTTCGCTGAAGGTCAGCCCACTATTCATTGCAATCGCTGCAACTATCCCGAGCCTCGCACAAGCCGCCGAGGACAGCGCGACCGAGGGTTTCGTCGCCGGTTCGAGCCTCAAGCTCAACGCCCGCAACTACTACATGAACCGCAACCGCCAACAGCATAAGGATGACAACATCGAGTGGGGCCAAGGCTTCCTGGGGGTTTTCCAGTCCGGCTATACCGAGGGCACCGTCGGTTTCGGCGTGGATGCCAATGCCATGCTCGGCCTCAAGCTCGATGGTGGTGGCGGCACCGATGGCTCGAGCATCCTGCCGATCAGCCGCAGCGGCAAGGACGGCGGCAAGGCCCCCGGCTCCTTCTCCACCGCCGGCGCGACCCTGAAGATGTGCGCCTTCGACACCGAACTGAAAGCCGGTGACCTGTTCCTCAACAACCCGGTGATCGCCGGGGGCATGAGCCGCATGCTGCCGCAGACTTTCCGTGGCGTGAGCCTGACCAACCACAGCTTCGACGGCTGGTTGATCGAAGGTGGCCAGGCCAGCTTCACCAAGCTCTACAACCAGAGCGGCCACAAGCGCATTGGTACCGCCTACGGCGCCTTGCCCAGCAATGATGAAAGCCGTCACCTGAACTGGGCCGGGGTGGCCTGGAGCGGCGTGCCGGGACTGACCAGCAGCCTCTATGCCTCCGAACTCAAGGACATCTGGAACCAGTACTACTACGACCTGGACTACACCTACGCGGTCAATGACCTGGTCAGCCTCAACCCCGGCCTGCACTACTACCACACCCAGGACACCGGCAAGGCCCTGCTGGGCAACATCGACAACAACACCTACAGCCTGCACTTCACCGTCGGCGTGGGTAGCCACAGCGTCACCGCCGCCTACCAGCGGGTCAACGGCAATACACCGTTCGACTACATCAACCAGGGTGACAGCATCTACCTGGACAACTCCCAGCAGTACTCGGACTTCAACGGCCCCAACGAACGCTCGTGGAAGCTCAAGTACGCCTATGACTTCGCCGGCATCGGCCTGCCTGGCCTGACCTCGGCGCTATCCTATTCGCGCGGCGAGCTGGATCTGACCAAGGTCAATCCGAACAGCCCTGGTTACTCCAGCTGGTACAGCGCCGATGGCAAGAATGCCAAGCATTGGGAACGCGACCTGGATATCAAGTACGTGGTGCAGGGCGGCAAGGCCAAGGACCTGGCGGTGCGCCTGCAATGGGCAACCAACCGGGGTGGCAATGGTTACCGCGTCGTGGATAACGACACCGACGAATACCGTGTGATCGTCGACTACCCGATCAATGTCTTCTAAGACGCTATAAATAGAAGGCCAGCAAGTGTTGCTGGCCTTTTGTTTATGTGGGATTTATACAAGCGCCAGGGATCGATCGCTTTGCCCGGTCGCCCACACAAGGCTCGAAAATCCTCGAGGTAGCAAAAATCAGAACCATGAGCTTGAGCAGTGCGACATCCCGCACAGGGACACCCGCATCAAACTCCGAACGATTGTTGATCCTGGCCAGTTCGCTGATCGTCGCGGCCATCCTCGGCATCGTCACCTTCCTGCTGATTCGCGAGCGTGCCTCCGCCGAACAGGCCGCCATTCGTGCCGCAAACAACATCGTGCAACTGATCGATGCCGATGTGATGCGTAACGTGGAACTCTACGATCAGTCGCTCAAAGGGCTGATCAGCGCGGCACAACGCAGCGACCTGGATAATGTTTCCGCCGCCATTCGCCACCTGGCTCTCTTCGATCGTGCCAGCGCCGCCCCCTACAAGGGCGATATCCTGTTGCTGGACAAGCACGGCGACGTCCTTGCCGACTCGGCCTCGGTGCAGCCACGCAAGGCCAACTTCGCCGATCGTGAGTACTTCCGACTCCATGCCGCCAACCCGGCACCGGGGATGATGATCAGCCGGCCATTCCGTGCCCGTACCACCGAACAGGATTGGCGCATCAGCTTCAGCCGTCGCCTCAATGGCGAGAACGGCGAGTTCCAGGGCGTCGCCGAGGCGGCCATGCGCCTGAGCTATTTCAACCAACTGTTCAAGAACCTCGATATCGGCCGCAACGGCACGATCAACCTGATCAGCCGAGAAGGCATCCTCCTGGCACAACAACCACAGCTGGCCGACGACCTGGTGGGCAAGGACTTCAGCCAGCGTCCCAACTTCGTACGTTTCCTGCGTGAGGGCTATGGCAGCTTCAGCAGCATTTCCAGCGTTGACCAGATGCCACGGCTGTACACCTTCTCCAAGGTTGGCGACCTGCCGTTGATCGTCATCGTCGCCTTGGCTACCGACGAAGTCTTCGGCTCGTGGCGGCGCACCGCGCTGCTGGTCAGCGGCGCTACGGGAGCGCTGTGCATCGCGTTGCTCTGGCTGACCTTGTTGCTGTGTCGTGAACTACGACGCCGGCACAACGCCGAGCAGGAACTGGCTCGCCTGGCCTCCATCGACGCCCTCACCGGCCTGGCCAATCGCCGTACGCTGGACCTGGCCCTGAAAAATGAATGGGCCCGGGCCCAGCGCTCACTCCAACCGCTGTCGCTGCTGATGATCGATGTCGATCACTTCAAGAATTTCAATGATCGCTTCGGCCACCCCATGGGGGACCAGGCGTTGCATCTGGTGGCACAAACCATCGCGGCCTGCATCGGCCGGCCGACCGATCTGGCAGCCCGCTACGGCGGCGAGGAATTCGCCGTGGTTCTACCCGGCACCGATACCGTCGGGGCCTCGCTATTAGCGGAAAAGATCCGCACCAGCATCCAGGACTTGCCGGCCATCAGCGAACAGGCCGCTTCCCTGACCGTGAGCATCGGCATCAATACCTGGTCGGGCAACCCGGGTGCCAGCCAGCAGGAGTGGTTGAACAACGCCGACAAGGCGCTGTACCAGGCCAAGTCCAGCGGACGCAACCGAGTGGTTTCCAATATGTCCCAGGGCTGTTCCAGGCGCAGTGCCTGAAACCTGGGCATAAAAAAAGGCCATCCGGGGGGATGGCCTTCAAAATAAAAGGAAAGAGAGTGTTACTTACACGGCCGCGACTGGACGCATGTAAGAGATCGGTGCAGTGCTGGCATCTTCGAAGGTCACCACTTCCCAGGCATCTTTCTGCTCAATCAACTTGCGCAGTAGCTGGTTGTTCAGTGCGTGGCCCGACTTGAAGCCTTTGAACTCACCAATCAGGCTGTTGCCCAGCAGGTAGAGGTCACCAATTGCATCCAGGATCTTGTGCTTGACGAACTCGTCTTCGTAGCGAAGACCGTCTTCGTTCAGCACGCCATCCGAATCGACCACAATGGCGTTTTCGACGCTGCCGCCGAGTGCGAGGTTGTGCTTGCGCAGGTACTCGATATCACTCATGAAACCAAAGGTACGGGCGCGACTGACTTCTTTTACGAACGAAGTACTGGAGAAATCCACGCTTGCACTCTGGGTGCGGTCACGGAAAACCGGGTGATCGAAATCGATCTCGAAGCTCACTTTGAAACCATCGAAAGGTACGAAAGTGGCGCGCTTGTCGCCGTCTTCCACTGTCACTTCACGAAGGATGCGGATGAACTTCTTAGCTGCGTCCTGTTCTTCGAGGCCGGCAGATTGAATCAGGAATACGAAGGGTCCGGCGCTACCATCCATGATCGGGACTTCGGACGCGGAGAGCTCGACGTAGGCGTTATCGATGCCCAGGCCAGCCATGGCCGAGAGCAAGTGCTCCACCGTGTCCACCTTGACGTCACCGTTGACCAGTGTCGTCGACATAGTGGTTTCGCCAACATTTTCCGCGCGAGCAGGGATCTGCACCACAGGGTCCAGGTCGGCACGACAAAACACAATGCCGGTGTCGACAGGCGCAGGCTTGAGGGTCAGGTATACCTTCTCCCCGGAATGCAGGCCTACACCTGTGGCACGGATAATATTCTTCAGGGTGCGTTGTTTAATCATGGCTTGGGCCGCTTCAGCGCAAATTGCGAACTGGTATCAACAAAGGCTGGCGATAATAGCAGACCATGCCTTTGCTGAACACCAATCACCCTAATACCCCTGATACATTCCATCAATCGGCCTGACGACGCAGGAATGCCGGGATGTCCAGGTAGTCCAGATCATCTTGCGGATTCAATTTCGCTGCGGTCGCCGCGTTCGATTGCGCCTGATTACGCATCACGGTCGGACGATCCAGGTCGCGGTAGTTCACCGACGGCAACTCCTGGCGAGCCGGGGCTGGCGCTTGCGACTGCGCAGACGACATGGAGGTCTGAACGGTGTTGTCGATGACCTTCACAGGCTTCTCGATCTTCGCACCCAGGCCGGTTGCTACCACGGTCACGTGCAACTCGTCGCGCATGTCCGGATCGATAACGGTACCGACCTTGACCATGGCGTGCTCGGACGCGAAGGCCTCGATGATGCTACCCACGTCGGAGTATTCGCCCAGGGACAGGTCAGGACCTGCGGTGATGTTCACCAGGATGCCGCGAGCGCCTTCCAGGTTCACGTCTTCCAGCAGCGGGTTGCGGATCGCCGCCTCGGTGGCTTCGCGTGCACGGTTCGGACCGCTGGCGCAGCCGGTACCCATCATCGCCATGCCCATTTCGCTCATGACGGTACGAACGTCGGCGAAGTCGACGTTGATCATGCCTGGACGCTTGATGATGTCGGAGATACCGCGAACGGCACCGGCCAATACATCGTCCGCCTTGGCGAAAGCCGACAGCAGGCTGGCGTCTTTACCCAGGATGGTCAGCAACTTCTCGTTGGGGATGGTGATCAACGAGTCGACGCTTTCGCTCAGCGCGCGGATGCCCTCATCGGCGATCTGCATGCGCTTGCGGCCTTCGAACGGGAACGGACGAGTCACCACCGCAACGGTGAGGATGCCCATTTCCTTGGCCACTTCGGCGATGATCGGCGCCGCACCGGTACCGGTACCGCCGCCCATGCCCGTGGTGATGAACACCATGTTGGTGCCCGCCAGTACTTCAGCGATACGCTCGCGGTCCTCCAGAGCGGCTTGGCGGCCGACTTCCGGGTTGGCACCCGCACCCAGGCCCTTGGTCACGCCGGTACCCAGTTGCAGGATGGTCCGCGCGCCGATGTTCTTCAGCGCTTGAGCATCGGTGTTGGCGCAGATGAACTCGACGCCTTCGATGTTGCTCTTGACCATGTGATTGACCGCGTTGCCGCCGCCACCGCCTACGCCGATAACCTTGATTACCGGACTTTGCGGGATGTTGTCTACGAGTTCGAACATTTTCCCTCTCCTTTCATTTCTCTAGTTTTTCGCCTACTGCCTACTGCTTTTACTGCGTACTGCTTGAAACGTGTCGCGTGAAACTGCTTATCAGAAGTTGCCCTGCACCCAGCTCTTGATTCGATCGATCAAGGCGGCCTTGGGCTCGTCACTGCTGTAACTGTCGCGGTTGCCGATACCGGAGAACTGGATGCCGTCGGACTGCTTCTGCAAACCGTATTGCAACAGGCCGACACCGGTGGAATAGATCGGGTTGCGCACTACGTCGGACAGGCCCTTGACGCTGTGGGGCACGCCCAGGCGGACTGGCATGTGGAAGATCTCTTCGGCCAGTTCCACCGCACCTTCCATCTTCGATGTACCGCCGGTGAGCACGATGCCCGCCGGGATCAGGTCTTCGTAGCCGCTGCGACGCAGTTCGGCCTGGATCAGGGTGAACAGCTCGTCGTAGCGTGGCTCGACCACTTCGGCCAGGGCCTGGCGCGACAACTCGCGTGGCGGACGATCGCCAACGCTCGGCACCTTGATGGTCTCGCCGGCACCGGCCAGCTTGGCCAGGGCACAGGCATAGCGGATCTTGATCTCTTCGGCGTACTGGGTCGGAGTCCGCAGGGCCATGGCGATGTCGTTGGTCACCTGGTCGCCAGCAATTGGGATCACCGCCGTGTGGCGGATCGCGCCCTCAGTGAAGATCGCCATATCGGTGGTACCGCCGCCGATATCCACCAGGCACACGCCCAGTTCCTTCTCGTCGTCGGTGAGCACCGCGTAGGCCGAGGCCAACTGCTCGAGGATGATGTCGTCGATCTCCAGGCCGCAACGGCGCACGCACTTCTCGATGTTCTGCGCCGCGTTCACCGCGCAGGTCACCACGTGGACCTTGGCTTCCAGGCGCACGCCGGACATGCCCAGGGGCTCGCGAACGCCCTCCTGGTTATCGATCACGTAGTCCTGCGGCAGGGTGTGCAGGACACGCTGGTCCGCTGGAATCGCCACGGCCTGGGCAGCGTCGAGTACCCGCTCCAGATCCGCCGAGCTGACCTCGCGATCACGGATCGCCACGATGCCGTGGGAGTTCAGGCTGCGGATGTGGTTACCCGCCACGCCGACGAACGCCGAGTGGATACGGCAGCCCGCCATCAGTTGCGCCTCTTCCACTGCGCGCTGGATCGACTGCACGGTGGACTCGATATTCACCACCACGCCCTTCTTCAGGCCGCGGGATGGATGGGTGCCGATACCGACGATTTCCAGCGAGCCATCGGCCGCGACTTCGCCTACCAGCGCCACCACCTTGGAGGTGCCGATATCCAGGCCGACGATCATTTTGCCGCTTTGCACATTTGCCATGGTCCTGCCTCTTCTTAATTCTTCGCGACAGCGGGCCGCGCCGTCGTGGGTGCCGCCGAATCGCGCCAGCCGACGGCCAGGCCGTTGGCGTAGCGCAGATCGATGCGCGCGATGTTCGTGATCTGTTCTTTCAGCGTTTTTTCATAAATGGCAATGAAGCGGCGCATCTTCTCCACCAGATGATCGCGACCCAGCAGCAACTCGATACCCGGGCCGGCACTGCCGGCACCGGTGGTCAGGAACCAACTGCCACGCTCACGCAGCTCCAGACGGGCGATCGAAAAGCCCAGCGGTCGCAGCATCTGGCTCAACACCTGATACTGCTGCATCACTTGCTGCTGGGCCCGCTGCGGCCCGAACAACTGCGGCAAGTGTTCATAGTTCGCCAGCTCACGCGGGGTGAAGGCCTGGCCCTGGTTGTTCAACAGTGCCTCATCGCCCCAACGGGCCACAGGCAGTTGTTCTTCCAGGCGAATCACCACTTGGTCCGGCCACACCCGACGTACCTCGGCATGAGCGATCCAGGGCATCTGCTCCAGCTCGGTGCGCATGCTCGCCAGGTCGATGGTGAAGAAGCTCGCCGCGACGTAAGGCGCGATCCGCTGCTGCACCGCTTGTTGGCTGATGTAGCTCAAGTCCCCTTGCACCGCGATCTTGGTGATCGGGCGATCGGCATAAGGCAACAGGCGCTGGGCACCTTCATAGGTGCCGAACCCCAGGGCCACCAACAGCACCGGCCAGAACAAACCTTTCAGAAAGCCGAAATTGGCCTTCGGCAGACGCACCGACATCGGCTCTTTGGCCACCATCCGGCTGGCACCCCGCGGCACCGGCTTGCGGCCGGGTGCTGCAGGTTGCTGATGACGAAGCGATGCGCCTTGCATGGACTTAACCTCGCGCCTCAAGACTGGCTGCCAGGATGGCCAATACCAGCTGCTGGAAATCCAGACCGGCCGCGCGGGCGGCCATCGGCACCAGACTGTGATCGGTCATGCCTGGAGCGGTATTCACTTCCAGGAACCAGAACTGCCCCTGGGCATCCTGCATCACATCGGCCCGCGCCCAACCGGCGATACCGAGCGCCTCGCAGGCCTTGGCCGTGAGCTCCATCAGTTCCTGCTCTTTGTCGGCATCCAGGCCACAAGGGATCCGGTACTGGGTATCGGATGCCAGGTACTTGGCGTCGTAGTCGTAGAAAGTATGGGGAGTACCCAGGGCAATAGGGGGCAGGACCTGGCCACGCAGGGTCGCGATGGTGAACTCCGGACCCTGGATCCATTGCTCGACCAACACTTGCGAATCATAGGTACTGGCCGCCTTCCATGCCTCGATCAATTCGGAGCTGGTGGTCACCTTGGCCATACCGATACTGGAGCCTTCATGGGCCGGTTTGACGATCAAAGGCATGCCCAGTTCCGCCACTGCGCAAATACAGTCGCTTTCAGAGCTCAGCACCGCATGGCGTGGAGTCGGAATGCCCAGGCTGTGCCAGACCTGCTTGGTCCGCAACTTGTCCATGGCCAGGGCCGAGGCGAGGATGCCACTGCCGGTGTAGGGGATCCCCAGGCACTCCAGCAGGCCCTGCATGCTGCCGTCCTCACCACCACGACCGTGGAGGATGATGAAGGCGCGATCGATCTTCTCGTTCAGCAAGCGCTGCAACAGGTCGTCGCCGACGTCGATGCCGAACGCATCCACACCGCCGCTTTGCAGGGCTTCGAGCACGGCCTTGCCGGACTTCAGCGAAACCTCGCGCTCGGCGCTCTTGCCGCCATACAGCACGGCCACGCGACCAAAATCGGCCGGCGCTACGGTGGAGAACAGGTTGGCGTAGGCAGCAGTCATTTCAATGCCCCCTTGCCAGCCGCCACGGCACCTTCGAACAACGGGCTGGCGAGCAGCTTGGGCGCCAGGCCGCCGATATCGCCGGCTCCTTGGCACAGCAGGATATCGCCAGCACGCAGCAGCGGCTTGACCACCGGCGCCAGGTCGACGCCACGCTCGATGTAGATCGGGTCCAGTTGGCCACGCTGACGGATGCTATGGCACAGCTGGCGACTGTCGGCACCGGGGATCGGCTCTTCGCCGGCCGGATAGACCTCCATCAACAGCAACACGTTGGCATCGGCCAGGACCTGCACGAAGTCGTCATACAGGTCACGGGTACGGCTGAAACGGTGCGGCTGGTAGACCATCACCAGGCGGCGCTCCGGCCAACCACCACGGACGGCCTTGATCACCGCGGCGACCTCGGTCGGGTGGTGCCCATAGTCGTCCACCAGCATCACGTTGCCACCTTCCACCGGCAGCTCGCCGTACACCTGGAAGCGTCGACCCACACCCTGGAAGCCCGACAGGCCCTGGACGATGGCTTCATCGCTGATGCCTTCATCGGTGGCAATGGCGATGGTCGCCAGGGAGTTGAGGACGTTGTGGTTGCCCGGCATGTTCACCGACACGTCCAACGGCTCGCGGTCGCGGCGCAGCACGGTAAAGAACGTCTGCATGCCTTGCTGGCGAACATTGATCGCCCGCACGTCGGCTTCTTCGTTGAAGCCGTAGGTCACGGTAGGACGCTTGACCTGCGGCAGGATCTCGCGGACCACCGGATCGTCCAGGCACATCACCGCCAGCCCGTAGAACGGCAGGTTGTGCAGGAAGTCGACGAAAGTCTTCTTCAGCTTGTTGAAGTCGCCGTCATAGGTCGCCATGTGGTCGGCGTCGATGTTGGTCACCACGGCCACCAGCGGCTGCAGGTGCAGGAAACTGGCATCGCTTTCGTCGGCTTCAGCGATCAGGTAGCGGCTGGTGCCCAGCTGCGCATTGGTACCTGCGGCATTGAGCCGGCCACCGATGACGAAGGTCGGGTCCAGGCCACCTGCGGCGAATACCGAGGCCAGCAGGCTGGTGGTGGTGGTCTTGCCATGGGTACCGGCCACGGCTACACCGTGGCGGTAACGCATCAGCTCAGCGAGCATTTCTGCCCGTGGCACCACCGGAATACGCCGCTCCAGGGCCGTGGCGACCTCAGGGTTCGAGGTATTGACCGCGCTGGACACCACCAGTACGTCGGCATTGGCGGCATTCTCGGCACGGTGGCCGATAAAGATCTGGGCACCGAAGGACTCCAGGCGCTCGGTAACGGCCGACGACTTGAGGTCGGAGCCGGAGACCTGATAGCCGAGGTTCATCAACACCTCGGCGATCCCGCACATGCCCACGCCGCCAATACCGACGAAGTGGATACGGCGGATACGGCGCATCTCCGGTTGCGGCATGGCTTTTTGATTCTCAACCATGGGCCACCTCCAGGCAGATCTTCACCACGTCCTGGGTCGCTTCGGGTTTGGCCAGGCGGCGTGCGGCCCGGGCCATGTTGTCGAGTCGTTCTGGTTGCATCAAAACCTCTGTCAGGCGAGCGGCAAGGTCCGCTGCACCAGTCGTTCTTTGCGGCATCAGGAAAGCAGCGCCTTCACGAGCCAAATATTCGGCATTGCGAGTCTGGTGATCGTCGATCGCATGGGGCAGAGGCACCAGCATCGAGGGCAGACCGGCAGCAGCCAGTTCGCTGACGGTCAACGCACCTGCGCGACAGACCACCAGGTCGGCCCAGCCATAGGCTTGGGCCATGTCTTTGATAAAGGGCTGCACCTGAGCCTCGACGCCAACGGCGCGATAACGCTCTGCAGTGACTTCATCGTGGTTTTTGCCAGCCTGGTGGAACACCTCCGGGCGTAGCTCGGGGGCGACCTGTGCCAGGGCTTCCGGCAACAGCTTGTTCAACGGCTCTGCGCCCAGGCTTCCGCCCAGGATCAGCAAACGCGCCTTGCGTCCGGCCAGGGCCTCGCGCGGTGTATCGAGGAACAGCTCGGTGCGTACCGGATTGCCCGTGGTGCGGCGGCTACCGGAGGCCCCGAAGGTGTCCGGGAAAGCTTCGCAGACTCGGGCGGCCAACGGCACCAGCAGCCGATTGGCGGTACCGGCAACTGCGTTCTGCTCGTGAACGACGACGGGCACCGAGGACAATCTGGCAGCGACACCGCCGGGCCCGGTCACATAACCACCAAAACCCAGTACGCAAACCGGCTTGAGCTGGCGAATGATGCGCCGCGCCTGGAGTACCGCCTTCAACAGCACGAAAGGTGCCTTGAGCAACGACAACTTGCCCTTGCCGCGCAGCCCGGTGACGTTGATCAAGTGCAACGGCAGGCCTGCTGCTGGAACCAGCTCGTTCTCGATACCCCGGGGCGTGCCCAGCCAGTGCACGGTGTAGCCGCGCGCCTGGAACTCGCGGGCACAGGCCAGCGCCGGGAACACGTGGCCACCGGTGCCGCCCGCCATGATCAGCACGTTAGCGCCCATGGTTCGGCTCCTCGGCAAAGTCACTTTCGTTGAACTCCATCTCTTCGCTGCCCAGATGGGTCCTGCTCTCCCATTCGATACGCAGCAACAAGCCAAGGCAGGCGCAGCAGATCACCAGGGAACTGCCGCCATAACTGAGGAACGGCAAGGTCAGCCCCTTGGTCGGCAACAGGCCGACGTTCACCCCGATGTTGATCAGGAACTGGCCGATCCACAGGAACGACAAACCATAGGCGACATAGGCAGCAAAGAACTGCCGGGCCTTCTCCGCCCACAGGCCGATGTACATGCCACGGATACAGACGAAACCGAACAGGGCCACGGTGCACAGCGACCCCACGGCGCCCAGCTCCTCGGCCAGCACCGAGAACACGAAGTCGGTATGCGCCTCAGGCAGGTAGAACTGTTTCTGCACGCTGTTGCCCAGGCCTACGCCCAGCCACTCGCCCCGTCCAAAGGCGATCAGCGCCTGGGACAGCTGGTAGCCGGCGCCGAACTGGTCGGCCCACGGGTCGGCGAAGTTGGTCAAACGCGCCATCCGGTAGGGCTGCATCTGGATCAACAGCACCACCGCCGCCACCGCCAGCACCACCATCAAGGAGAACCGGAACAGCCCGACGCCGCCAAGGAACAGCATCGCGGCCGCGGCCCCCATCATTACCACGGTGGCGCCGAAGTCCGGCTCCATCAGCAGCAGGCCGGCCATTGGCAACAGCACGATGAATGGCTTGAAGAAGCCCATCCAGCTTTCGCGTACTTCCTTCTGCCGGCGCACCAGATAGCCGGCGAGGTAGATCACCACGAAGACCTTGGCGATCTCCGATGGCTGGACGTTGAAGAAACTGAAGCCGATCCAGCGCATCGAACCGTTCACTTCACGGCCGATGCCCGGGATGATCACCATCACCAACAGGCCGAATGCACCGATCAGCATCATCCACCCCAGGCGCTGCCAGGTGGCGATCGGGATCATCATGGTGACGATGCACGCCCCCAGGCCCAGCAGGATGTAGATCAGGTGCCGGATCATGTAGTACAGCGCGCTGCCGGACTGGGCCGCCGCCACTTCGGTGGATGCCGAAGCGATCATGATCAGCCCCAGGCCGAGCAGCGTCAGGCAACCGGCGAGCATCGGGAAATCGAGGTCGACGCCACGTCCCGTGATAATCGGCGATGGATACGGCTTGATGATGTTCCTCAGGTTCATGCCAGCGCCTCCACGATGTGGACGAACTGGTGACCACGGTCCTCATAGTTCTTGAACATGTCGAAACTGGCGCACGCGGGCGACAGCAGCACCACGTCCCCTGGTCGTGCGGTCGAACGGCACTGCTGCACGGCTTCGAGCAGCGAGCCGACACGAATCAGCGGCACGCCCTCACCGATGGCCTCGCCTATCTGCTCCGAGTCACGCCCCATCAGGATCACTGCGCGGCAGTTGGCCGCCACAGGGTCACGCAGGTCCTTGAAGTCGGCGCCCTTGCCATCGCCACCGGCGATCAGCACGATGTTTCCATCGATATCCGCACCCAGGCCTTCGATGGCCGCCAGAGCAGCCCCCACATTGGTGGCCTTGGAGTCGTTGTAGTAGCCCACGCCATCCAGGTCGCGAACCCATTGGCAACGGTGCTCGAGGCCGGCAAAGGTGCGCAAGGCCGCCAGCATGGCATCGAACGGCAGGCCCACCGCATGCCCCAGGGCCAGTGCCGCCAGGGCGTTGGACTGGTTATGGGCGCCGCGGATCTTCAGCTCGCGCACCGGCATCAGGTTCTGGAACTCGAAAGCCAGGTACTTCTCGCCATTCTCCTCGCGCAGGCCAAAGGCCTTGAAGTCGGGCGCTCCCAGGCCAAAGCTCCAGCACGGCAGGCCCTCACCCACCAACGGCCGGGTCAGGGCGTCCTGGCGGTTGAACACCACTTGCCGGGCACCACGGAAGATCCGGTGCTTGGCCAGGTGATACGCGGGCAGGCCACTGTAGCGGTCCATGTGGTCTTCGCTGATGTTCAGCACGGTGGCTACTTCGGCACCGAGCTGGTCAGTGGTCTCCAACTGGAAGCTGGACAACTCCATGACATACAACTCGATGTCGTCGTCGAGCAGATCCAGGGCGGGTGTGCCGAGGTTACCGCCCACAGCCACACGCTTGCCTGCAGCGGCGGCCATTTCACCTACCAGGGTGGTCACCGTGCTCTTGGCATTGGAACCGCTGATGGCGACGATCGGGGCTTTCGCGTTACGCGCGAACAGTTCGATATCGCCGGAGAGCTTCACGCCACGGGCAGCGGCGGCCTGCAGGGCCGGAGTTGCCAGGGCCAGGCCGGGACTGACGTAAAGTTCGTCGGCACGGCACAGGAAATCGACATCCAGCTCGCCACAACGCACTTCCACCTGCGGGTAGTCACGGCGCAGCGTGGCGAGCTCAGGTGGATTTTCCCGCGTGTCGGCCACTGCAAAAGCAACGCCCCGGCTCGCCAGGAAGCGAACCAGGGACATGCCGCTCTTGCCGAGGCCGACGACGATGCGGAAGTGGTCAGAAGCGATCAGGGACACTCGTTTCTACCTCAGTTTCAGGGTGGCAAGGCCGATCAGCACCAGGATCACGGTGATAATCCAGAAACGGACGATCACACGTGGCTCGGGCCAGCCCTTGAGTTCAAAGTGGTGATGGATCGGCGCCATGCGGAACACGCGTTTGCCGGTCAGCTTGAACGAAGCCACCTGGATCACCACGGACAGGGTTTCCATCACGAACACGCCGCCCATGATGAACAGCACGATTTCCTGGCGCACGATCACCGCGATGGTGCCCAGGGCCGCGCCCAGGGCCAGCGCACCGACGTCGCCCATGAAGACCTGCGCCGGATAGGTGTTGAACCAGAGGAAGCCCAGGCCCGCACCGATCAGCGCGCCACAGAAGACAATCAGCTCACCCGCCCCTGGCACGTAGGGAATCAACAGGTATTCAGCGAATTTCACGTTACCCGACAGGTAGCAGAAGATACCCAGGGCGCCGCCGACCATTACCGTCGGCATGATCGCCAGGCCATCGAGACCGTCGGTCAGGTTGACCGCGTTGCTCGAGCCGACGATGACGAAATAGGTCAGGACCACGAAGCCAACCCCCAGGGGAATACTCACATCCTTGAGCATCGGGATCAGCAGCGTGGTTTCCACCGGGCTCTGCGCCGTCATATAAAGGAAGATCGCTGCCGCCAGGCCGAACACCGACTGCCAGAAATACTTCCAGCGGCTAGGCAGCCCGCGAGAGTTCTTCTCGATCACCTTGCGATAGTCATCGACCCAACCGATGGCACCGAAGGACAGGGTCACCAGCAGGACCACCCAGACATAGTGGTTGCGCAGGTCAGCCCACAGCAGGGTGCTGACGCCGATGGCCGAAAGAATCAGCGCGCCGCCCATGGTTGGCGTGCCGGACTTGGACAGGTGAGACTGCGGGCCGTCGTTGCGTACGGCCTGGCCAATCTGCCGGTTCTGCAGGGTACGGATCATCCACGGACCCAGGCACAGTGACAAAGACAATGCGGTCAGTACCCCGAGGATCCCGCGCAGGGTCAGGTACTGGAAGACCGCGAAGCCTTTGTAGAACTGTTGCAGGTACTCCGCTAGCAGCAGCAGCATTAATGTTTCACTCCGTCTTTTTCTTGAAGATGGGAACCACACAGGGCCGCAACGATGTTTTCCATCGCCGCGCTACGCGATCCCTTGATCAAAATGGTGGTGTTTGGATCTTGTTCGCCGCCCAGGGCTGCGATCAGGTCAGCCTGGCTGGTGAAATGGCGCGCATGTTCGCCAAAGGCGGCGACGGCATGCGCCATCATCGGGCCTACGGCATAGAGGGCCGAAACCTTGCCTGCGGCATATGCACCTACTTCGCGGTGCCCCTGCTCCGCCCACTCGCCCAACTCGCCGATATCTCCGAGCACCAGGACGGTGCGGCCGGAAAAGCCGGCGAGTATATCAACGGCAGCGCACATTGAGGTGGGGTTTGCGTTGTAAGTGTCATCGATCACCCGCATGCCGTTCCTGGCCAACTGGGCGACAGTACGACCCTTGACCGGTTGCACTGCGTTCAGGCCGGTAGCGATGCCGAACAACGACACGCCCATGGCGTGGGCAGCCGCTGCAGCGGCCAGGGCATTGGCGACGTTATGGCTCCCCAGCAGATTCAATTGGATCTGCTCGCTGCCTGCGGGCCCATGCAGGGTGAAGAACGGGCAACCACGGGCATCGCGGCCTATATCCGAGGCGTAGAAATCCGCTGCACTGTTGGTCATGGCAAAACTCAGGACTTGGCGCCCGGCAGCACGGGCCTTCCAGATCGAAAATGCCTTGTCATCCAGGTTCAATACGGCAATGCCGGAAGCATCGAGCCCCTCGATGATCTCGCCCTTGGCCTCGACGATCTTCTCCGGACCGCCGAACTCGCCAACGTGGGCGGTACCGGCATTGTTGAGAATCGCCACGTGAGGGCGGGTCATGGCCACGGTGTAGGCGATTTCACCTATGCGCGAGGCGCCCAGCTCAATGACTGCGGCGGTATGTTCCGCAGCCAGTTCCAGCAGGGTCAGGGGCGCCCCCAGGTCATTATTCAGGTTGCCGCGGGTTGCCAGCACCGGACCACGGGTACGCAGGATGCTCGCAAGCATTTCCTTGACCGTGGTCTTGCCACTGGAACCGGTAACGGCCGCCACGGGGTTGGCGAAAGCCGCACGATTGAGCGCCCCCAACTGCCCCAGGGCCAGGCGAGTATCCTTGACCAACAACTGCGGCAGCGTGCTATCGGGAATCTCGCGCTCGACCAATGCCGCCACGGCGCCTTTGCCGGCAACTTCATTCAGATAATCGTGACCATCGAATCGTGGACCGGTCAGGGCAACGAACAATTGCCCGGCCTGGATCGCCCGGCTATCGATGCTCACCCCGCTAAAACGGGCATCGCCCGCAATCAGGCGGGCGTCCAATGGCGCAGAAATTTCGCTGAGCGACAGGGCCTTAAGCATCCGCCACCTCCCATGCACTCAGGGCTTTACCCGCCTCGACGAGATCGGAAAAAGCGTGGCGCTGACCATTGATTTCCTGATAGTCCTCGTGCCCCTTGCCTGCCAGGACCACGACGTCATCAGCAGATGCGGAGGCGATCAGGTGAGCAATCGCCGGCCCGCGACCGGCAAGGAACTCCACCTGCTCGGCAGCAGCGAAGCCGGCGCGAATATCGTTGAAGATCTGCATGGGGTCTTCGCTACGCGGGTTGTCATCGGTGACCAGCACGCCATCGGCCAGGCGCTCGACCACTTCGGCCATCAATGGACGCTTGCCACGGTCGCGATCGCCACCACAACCAAACAGGCACAGCAGGCGGCCCTTGGCATGTGGGCGCAGGGCCAGCAATACCTTTTCCAGGGCATCCGGGGTGTGGGCGTAGTCGACTACCACCAACGGCTGGATACCACCGCCCAAGCGCTGCATGCGCCCGGCAGGTCCTTCCAGCTTGGGCAGCACCGCAAGGATTTCATCCAGGGCATATTCAAGGCCAAGCAGCGCACCCACCGCAGCCAGCACATTGCTCAGGTTGAAACGACCCAGCAGGCTGCTGCGCAGATGATGCTCACCTTGTGGCGTCACCAACGTGGCACGCACCCCGTCGTCATCAAAGCGGGCTTCGCGGCAATACAGGTGGGCGGCAGGATCCTCGAGGCTGTAAGTGATCAGCCTCGACTCATGTGGCTCGAGGGCCAATTGCCGGCCGAAGTCGTCATCGAGGTTAAGCACCCGGCAACGCAGGTCGGTCCAATTGAACAACTTGGCCTTGGCGGCACCATAAGCCTCCATGGTGCCGTGATAGTCCAGGTGATCGCGGGACAGGTTGGTGAGCACCGCCACATCGAAGGCCAGGGCCGCCACGCGCCCCTGATCCAGGCCATGGGAAGAGACTTCCATGGCCACGGCTTTGGCCCCGGCATTCTTCAGGTCAGCCAGGGTTGCCTGGACGGCGATAGGATTGGGCGTGGTATGCAGGCCACTTTCCAACGCGCCATAGAAACCGGTACCCAGGGTGCCAACCAGGCCACAACGCTGACCGAGCAGGTCCAGGGCCTGGGCAACCAACTGGGTGACACTGGTCTTGCCATTGGTACCGGTCACGCCCACCAGGTTCAACTGCCGGCTGGGCTCACCATAAAAACGTCCGGCGATGTCCGACAACTGTGCCGCCAGGCCCTTGACCGGAATCAACGGCACATCGGTCAGGGGCAGGACAGTGGCACCGTCCACTTCATATGCCACGGCGGCCGCACCACGCTGCAAGGCGTCTGCAATATGCGCGCGACCATCGAACTTGGCGCCAGGCACAGCCAGGAACAGGTCACCGGCACGGACATTGCGACTGTCCAGGGTCAGCTCGCGAATCAGCAGATCGCGACCGGCGTGGGCAAAAATCTTGTTCAGGCTAAGAGACATTAGCCGCGCCCTCCATTGGCTCGCACCGGGGTACCGGTGGCGTTGGCTTGCTGCGTGGTCGGCAGGTTATCCGGAGTGATGTTCATCAGGCGCAGGGTGCCGGACATTACTTTGCTAAATACCGGAGCCGATACCAGGCCACCGAAGTAACCGGCCTTGCTCGGCTCGTCGATGACCACGACGATGGCGTAGCGCGGATCGCTCATGGGGCCGAAGCCTGCAAACAGCGAGCGGTAGGAGTTCTCGGCATAGCCCTTGGTACCCACCGAAGTCTTGCGCGCCGTACCACTCTTGCCTGCTACGTGATAGGCCGGAACCTGGGCACGGAACACCCCGCGAGGGGCCTCGATCACTTGCTGGAGCATGCCCTGCATGGTCTTGGCGACTTTCTCCGGGATCACCTGGGCGGTTTGCGGCGCCTTGTCGGACTTGATCAATGTCAGCGGAGCGATACGCCCGTTGTTGGCCAGCGCGGAAAACGCGTGCACCAACTGGATCGCTGTCACCGAGATGCCGTAGCCATAAGACAGCGTGGCGGTCTCGGCCTTGCGCCACTCGCGATAGTTGGGGAGATTGCCAACGCGCTCGCCCGGAAAGCCCAGGCCGGTGTCCTGGCCCAGGCCAATCTTCTGCGCCAGGCGGAAAATGGTTTCGCCACCGATATCGAAGGCGATCTTGCTCATGCCCACGTTACTGGAGTTGATCAGGATGCCGGTCAGGTCGAGGATCGGGCCTTCGGTCTTGGATACGTCGCGGATGGTGTACTTGCCCAGTTGCAGGGTGCCCGGGTAGACCTCGACGGTATCGCTGGGTTTCCAGCGCCCGGTTTCCAGCGCGGCGCTCATGGAGATGGCCTTCATGGTCGAGCCGGGCTCGAACACATCGATCATCGCCCGGTTGCGCATCATCGCCGGCTGCAGGTTACGGCGATTGTTCGGGTTGTAGGTCGGCTGGTTGACCATGGCCAGGATCTCGCCGGTCTTGACGTCCATGATCACCAGGCTACCGGCCTTGGCGCCGTTTTCGACGATGGCATTGCGCAGCTCGCGGTTGGCCAGGTATTGCAAGCGCAGGTCGATCGACAACGCCAAGGGCTTGCCGGCCTTGGCGTTCTTGGTCACCTGCACGTCCTTGATCAGCCGGCCACGCCGGTCCTTGATCACCTGGCGCTTGCCAGGCACTCCGGCCAGCCATTCGTCATAGGCCAGCTCGACACCTTCGCGGCCACGATCGTCGATGTCGGTGAAGCCCACCATATGTGCAGTCACTTCACCGGCCGGGTAGAAACGCCGGAACTCCTCAATGCCATAGACCCCCGGGACCTTGAGGTCGAGCACGGCCTGGCCCTGCTCCGGAGTCAAGCCCCGGACCAGGTAGATGAATTCCTTGTTGGCCTGGGCTTCAAGACGCTCGGTCAACGCCTTCGGGTCCTGGCCCAGGGCCATGGCCAGGGCAGGCCAGCGGTCCTTGGCCAATTGCATTTCCTTGGCATTGGCCCACAGGGTGGTCACCGGCGTACTTACCGCCAGGGGTTCGCCATTGCGATCGGTGATCAGGCCACGGTGCGCAGGGATGGGAATATGCCGCACGCTACGGGCATCGCCCTGGCCTTTGAGGAAATCGCGATCGATCACCTGCAGGTCGATGATGCGCCAGGCGATCGCCGACACCATGACCGCGAGCAAGCCCAGCACCACGCGAAAACGCCAGGGATAGAGCGCACCTTCGAGCTTCATGGCGCCACCATTCGAACTTCGGCTGCGCCGGGGATATGCATCTTCAGTTGCTCGGTAGCCAGCACTTCGATCCGGCTATGGGCGGTCCAGGTGCTTTGCTCCAGGATCAGCCGGCCCCACTCGGCCTGCGCCTTGTCGCGCACACTCAGCTCGCCGTACAGCGTATTGAGCAACTGGCGATTCCAGTGGGCGCTGTAGGACACCGCAATCGCGGAGACCAGAACGCCTATGAATAGCAGGAGCATGAAAAAGCTTCCGCCTGGGAGTGGCTTGGCAAAAAGCTTGCTCACCGCAGCTTCTCCGCGACACGCATGACGGCGCTACGGGCACGGGGATTGGCTTTGAGTTCGGCCTCGGAGGCGAACTGCGCTTTGCCATGAATCTTGATTTTTGGCTGGAAGGCTTCGAAGCGCACCGGCAGGTTGCGTGGCAAGTTGTCAGCCTCGCCCTTGACCAGGCGACGCATGAAAAGCTTGACGATGCGATCTTCCAGGGAATGGAAACTGATCACCACCAGACGCCCACCTACTTCCAGGGACTCCAGCGCAGCTTCCAGGCCGGTCTCGAGGTCGCCCAGTTCGTTGTTCACGTGGATACGCAGGCCCTGGAACGCGCGGGTCGCCGGGTTCTTGCCCTTTTCCCAAGCCGGGTTGGCCACCTTGAGCACTTCAGCCAGGTCGGCAGTGCGCTCAAAAGGCTGGACCTCACGACGCTCGACCACGGCCCGGGCCATGCGCCCGGAAAAACGCTCCTCGCCATATTCCTTGAATACGCGGGCAATCTCTTCTACCGGGGCGGTCGCGATGAACTCGGCAGCGCTGATACCCCGGGTCGGATCCATGCGCATGTCCAGCGGACCGTCATTGAGAAAACTGAAACCGCGCTCAGGGTCGTCCAACTGCGGCGAAGACACGCCCAGGTCCAGCAGAACACCGCTGACCTTGCCATCCAGGCCACGACTGGCAACCTCGGAACCCAGCTCGGCAAAACTGCGCTGCACAACGACAAAGCGGCCGTCTTCGGCCGCTAGCGCTTGCCCGGTGGCAATCGCTTGGGGATCTTTGTCAAATCCGAGGAGCCGCCCTCCCGGACCAAGCTTGCTGAGAATCAAGCGGCTATGTCCGCCACGACCGAACGTGCCATCCAAATAGCAGCCATCAGGACGTACCGCGAGAGCCTCGACGGCTTCGTCAAGCAGTACGGTGATGTGGTTAAAGCCGCTATCAATAGTCACAGGATCAAATCACGCAGTTCATCAGGCATCGCGCCCGGTTGTTGAATAGCCGCCAGGTCCGCTGCAGAAACAGCATTCCAGGCATCCTCGTCCCATAGTTGGAACTTGTTCAGTTGGCCCACCAACATCGCGCGCTTATCCAAATGGGCATATTCACGCAGGCGCGGTGGCACCAGAAAACGACCACTGCCATCGAGTTCGAGATCGACGGCATTACCAATCAGCAAACGCTGCAGGCGACGGTTTTCTTCGCGAAGCGAAGGCAGTGCACGCAGCTTGGTTTCAATCAGCTCCCACTCATCGAGTGGATAAACACACAAACAAGGATCAACGGCATCGATGGTGACGATTAACTGCCCGGAACTTCGCGAAACGAGCTCGTCACGATACCGGCTGGGCATGGCTAGCCGGCCTTTGGCATCGAGACTGATAGCGTTAGCTCCGCGAAACACGTCAGCGTTTCTCCAAATTTTAGCGTTTTGCGCTCAAAAAACCCACTTCATGCCACTTTCCGCCACTTGCGCACACTATAGGAATGCGCCCACACCACCGTCAAGGCACGCGGCGACGGAAAACCCTTATAGAACGGAGATTTAGGAGACTTAGAGGAGGGGTAACGAGAATTCGAAGGGCATTTCAAAGCATTAACTTCAGACAACTCAAGAAGCTGTCGCTCAAAGTTAAAGTAATTTATTAAGAGTAAGAATTTTTCGGTATTACAGGAACGCTTCTGCTATTGAATCAAGCAGGGAAGGAAAAGGTGGAGAGTCGATCTGTAAGCCGGGTTCTGTCGAGGACAGTCATTCCTCTACGATGGCCATCACTGGACATCTTTAGCAACCTACCCGGTTCCAGCGCGGGCCACGCCTTGGAACCCTATTTGGTCTTGCTCCGAGTGGGGTTTACCTAGCCACGAACTGTTACCAGACGTGCGGTGCGCTCTTACCGCACCTTTTCACCCTTACCGGCACCGAAGTGCTTAGGCGGTTATTTTCTGTGGCACTTTCCGTAGGCTCACGCCCCCCAGGCATTACCTGGCACTCCGCCCTATGGAGCCCGGACTTTCCTCCCCCCTCTAATTTTCATAGAGGGCAGCGACTGTCCAATCGACTCTCCGCCGCGCAGGTTAACGGCAGAGCCGCCCAAGGACAAGCAATAAAAGCCTTTGGCCACTCTGCTACGCAATTTATTGCGCCTTCTGTTTCTCCAGGGCGACCTGATAGAGCACATTCTTGCGCTCGCCGGTAATTTCAGCCGCTAGCGCAGCCGCCCGCTTGAGCGGCATTTCCTTGAGCAGCAGGTCCAGGATACGCATCGTTTCGGCATTGATCGCATCCTCACCTTGCGGGGCAGTCCACCCCGCCACCAGCACTACGCACTCCCCTCGCTGCTGATTGGCGTCGGATGCCACGAACTGGCGCAGCTCGGAAAGCGGCAAGCCCTTGAGGGTCTCGAAAGTCTTGGTCAATTCACGGGCCAGCAATGCAGGCCGCTGCGCACCAAATACCGCTTCCATATCCTCCAGGCACTCAAGAATCCGATGAGGAGCCTCGTAGAAAATCAGCGTGCGAGGCTCTTCGCGAACCTGCTCCAGGCGCGCCCGGCGCCCAGCAGCCTTGGCTGGCAGAAACCCTTCGAAGATAAAACGATCGGATGGCAGCCCTGCAGCAGACAACGCCGCAATCAATGCACAGGCTCCCGGCACCGGCACCACGGTCACCCCGGCCGCTCGAGCCTGGCGCACCAGGTGATAGCCAGGATCGGAGATCAATGGCGTCCCGGCATCGGAAATGAGTGCAACATCCTCGCCCGCCAAGAGGCGCGAGATGAAGCGACTACCTTCATCTCGCTCGTTGTGCTCATGACAAGCCGCCAACGGCGTAGTGATACCGAAGTGTTGCATCAACCGTTGAGAATGCCGGGTATCTTCGGCGGCAATCAGCGATACCTCTCGCAACAACTTCAAGGCCCGGGCACTGATATCGTCCAGGTTGCCGATGGGCGTCGCCACCACATAAAGCGAGCCAGCAACGGAATTCATAGAACCTGGAACAGTCAAAGCGCACACCTCGCGGTCGGGAAAAGAATCCATTGTAGCGCGTTGAAGCCCCATCAAGCCGCTCGGCGATTACCTTGCCCCCGAATGACCCCATGCTATACAGCAACATCTGCACGCGCTAAATCGACGGTTTATCACCAGTAACATCGCGCCCCGGCCAGCGCTTGGGTACAATTCAACGTTAATTTGATCGAGTATTCAGGAACACTTACATGATCGCTTGCCTGCGGCTGTTTACTGCCCTCTGCCTGGCTACCCTTTTGGTGGCTTGCGCCAGCTCGCCCTCCTCCAGCCTTGGCGAACTTCCACGGACACCGGATGCCAGCATCGAGCAATTGCTCGAAGAGGCAGCCTCCAGCAAGAACCCGGACAAGGCTGCCCTATTGCGCCTGAGCGCCGCCGACCTGGCTTATCGTCAAGGTAATGCCGGACGCGCCGGACAGATCCTGCAACAAGTGCAACTGGACCAGCTCAAACCTGCCCAGCAGATTTTCGCCAGCACGCTGGCAGCTGAACTGGCCATGGCCCGTAACCAGCCCAAAGCTGCCCTGACCGCCTTGGGCCACCCCAGCCTGCAACACTTGAGCGAACTGCCAGCAACCCAGCAGGTGCGCACCCTCAGCATCCACGCCCGCGCCCTCGAGGCCGATGGCCAGACTCTGGCTGCCGCCAAGGAACGCGTAGCGCTTGCCCCCCTGCTTAAAGATGACGCCGCAGCGAAGAACCATGAGGCCATCTGGGCCCTGGTCGCCGCCCTGCCCACCGATCAACTGCAACCGGCCGGGAACGATGACCTCAGCGGCTGGCTGAGCCTGGCCTTGACGGTAAAGACCGCAGGCACCCTGGAACAACAACAGACCGCCATCGATAACTGGCGAGCACAGAATCCAAAGCACCCCGCAGCCATTCAGCTACCGCTCCCCCTGATCAAGCTCAAGGAGCTGGCCAGCCAGCCACTGTCGAAAATTGCCTTGCTGCTACCCCAGGATGGCCCGCTGGCCTCGTACTCCAAGGCCCTGCGCGAAGGCTTCATGGCTGCTCACTATCGCGCCCAGCAAGCTGGCCAGAAACCACCAAGCATCGAGTTCTATGACAGCTCGCGCATCAGCTCGCTGGACGAGTTCTATCGCAAGGCCCAGGCAGATGGCGTGCAATTGGTAGTAGGCCCGCTGGAAAAACCACTGGTCAAACAGCTGGCCGCGCGCCCACAACTGCCAATCACCACCCTGGCCCTGAACTACGGCGAGGGCGAGCAAGGCCCTGCGCAACTGTTCCAGTTCGGGCTGGCCGCAGAAGATGAGGCCCGCGAAGCCTCTCGTCGCGCCCGGGCCGATGGCCTGCATCGTGCGGCGGTCCTGGTGCCGAAAGGCGAGTGGGGAGATCGTGTACTCAAGGCCTTCCGCCAGGACTGGGAAGCAAATGGCGGCAGCGTGATCGGTATCGAACGCGTCGACCAACCCGTCGCACTGGCCCAGCAGATCGCCAACCTGTTCCAGCTACGCCAGAGCGAAGGTCGGGCCAAGAGCCTGCAGAGCACCGTAGGCAGCCAAGTGGCCGCCCAGCCATCGCGCCGCCAGGACATCGAGTTCATTTTCCTCGCCTCCACTCCACAGCAGGCACAACAGATCAAACCGACACTGAACTTCCAGTACGCCGGCGATGTACCTGTCTACGCCACCTCCACCGTATTCAGCGCCAGCGGCGACCAGAACCAGTACAACGACATGAACGGCATCATGTTTTGCGAAACGCCATGGTTGCTGGATGCCAACGGCCCACTGCGCCGTCAAGTCACAGCCCAGTGGCCCCAGGCAGGAGGCAGCCTCGGCCGCCTGTACGCCATGGGCGCCGACGCCTACAGCCTGGCCCCACGCCTGGGCCAGCTCAAGGCATTGCCCGACAGCCGGATCGAAGGCGAATCCGGAAGCCTGGGCATAGCCGCCGGCCAACGAATCGAACGCCAGCTGCCCTGGGCCAAGTTCATCAACGGTCAGGTCACCCGCCTGCCCGATACGTTGCGCTAATGCTCCAAAGATCACGCCAACAACGCGGACGAGATGCCGAAGGCCTTGCGCTCAGGCATCTCCAACAGCAAGGGCTGCGCCTGCTGGCACAGAACTGGCTATGCAAGCGCGGCGAGCTTGATCTGGTCATGCTTGACGGCGATACAGTAGTATTCGTCGAAGTCCGCTACAGACAACACACACAATGGGGTGGCGCCCTGGGCAGCATCGATGGGCACAAGCGCCAGAAACTGATCCTAGCCGCGCAGCTTTTCCTGCAGAGCGAATCACGCTGGTCCAATCACCCCTGTCGTTTCGATGTAGTCGCCATTGACGGCACCCCGGATTCAAACGCCCAACTGAACTGGCTACGCAATGCCTTTGACGGCTGATAGACATCACAGGGCCGCGCCTACCTTCACCCAATTTCTTTGCTCTTTGCTTTGCGGGCTGCACATTCACGTGCCACCAAGCCGCGCTACTTAAGGTCACACAGATGGACATGCAATCCCGAATTCGCCAGCTTTTCCAGGCCAGCATCGACACCAAGCAACAGGCGATGGACGTACTTGCACCGCACATCGAGCAAGCCAGCCAAGTAATGGTCAACGCCCTGCTCAATGAAGGGAAGATGCTCTCCTGTGGCAACGGCGGCTCAGCTGGCGACGCCCAGCACTTTTCTTCCGAACTGCTCAACCGCTTCGAACGTGAACGCCCCAGCTTGCCGGCCATCGCCCTGACCACCGACAGCTCGACCATCACCTCGATTGCCAACGACTACAGCTACAACGAAGTCTTCTCCAAGCAGATCCGCGCCCTGGGCCAACCCGGCGACGTACTGCTGGCCATCTCTACCAGCGGCAACTCTGCAAACATTATTCAGGCCATCCAGGCCGCA
Organism: Pseudomonas sp. BIOMIG1BAC; assembly: GCF_001705995.2. Classification (NCBI taxonomy): domain Bacteria; kingdom Pseudomonadati; phylum Pseudomonadota; class Gammaproteobacteria; order Pseudomonadales; family Pseudomonadaceae; genus Pseudomonas; species Pseudomonas sp. BIOMIG1BAC. Next base: position 6,501,879 of record NZ_CP049045.1, read on the forward strand.
CATGATCGTGAAATGATTGTCGTAGCATTGACCGGCCGTGACGGTGGTGGCATGGCATCGCTGCTGCTACCGGAAGATGTCGAGATTCGCGTACCAGCCACCGTTACCGCACGTATCCAAGAAGTCCACCTGCTGGCGATCCATTGCCTCTGCGATCTGATCGACAGCCAATTGTTCGGGAGTGAAGAATGACCCCTAATCGCCTTGGCCTCCTGGCCTTGACCCTGTGCCTGAGCATCACTGGTTGCAGCTCGGTGATTACCGCCACCCGCGACAAACCCATCGATGACGATCGCGGCACTCGCACCTTTGGCAGCAAGATCGATGATTCCCTGATCGAAACCAAAGTTGCGGTCAATGTCGCCAAAGCCAGCCCGGACCTGGAAAACAACTCGCATATCGTCGTGACCAGCTTCAACGGCATCGTGCTACTGGCAGGCCAGACACCCCGCCAGGACCTCAAGGCCACGGCCGAGCAAGCCGCCAGCGAAGTACAGCGAGTCAAGAAAGTACACAATGAACTCCAGGTACTGCCGCCCTCCGGGTTCCTTGCACGGCAGAACGACAGCTGGCTGACCACCAAGATCAAGACCCAGATGCTGACCGATGCCAGCGTTCCAGCTTCACGCATCAAGGTGGTGACCGAAAACGGCATCGTCTACATGCTTGGATTGCTGACCAAGCAGGAGGCCGCCCAGGCGACAAACCTGGTACAGGGCGTCTCTGGCGTCCAAAAGATCGTCAAGCTGTTCGAATACATCGACTGAGATTCCAGCAGGCGTAAAAAAGGCGATCCAACCGGATCGCCTTTTTTATTACTTGACCACTTTCAGGCTTGGCCTGCCACTCGGGCGCGGAGGCTCATCATCTGGCGGCAGGTCATCATCCGGCTCAAGATCGGCCCCATCATCAAGGGGAGACTCCAGATCAAAGACCATGCCCTGGCCATTTTCACGGGCATAGATCCCAAGAATCGCACCAACGGGTACATGCAGGCTATGAGGCACGCCACCAAAGCGCCCCTCGAAGGTCACCACATCGTTATCCATGTGCAAATGACGCACGGCACTGGGGGAGATATTCAGGACGATCTGCCCATCACTGGCAAAGCCCTGGGGCACCTGCACCGCCGGGTAATCAGAGTTGACCAGCATGTGCGGGGTGCAGTCGTTGTCCACAATCCACTCATAAAGCGCGCGGACCAGATAAGGTCGACTGGAGTTCATAGCGGCTCCTTAAGCCTCAGCGCATATCACGTTCGACACCAGACAGACTTGCCTGGAAAGCCTCACGCGCAAATTGGCGTTCCATGTAATCAAGCAGCGGCTTGGCCTGCCGCGGCAGTTCGATACCCAAGACTGGCAACCTCCAGAGTATGGGCAGTAGGCAGCAGTCCACCAGGCTTTGTTCCTCACTGAGGAAAAATGGCTTATCGGCAAACAGCGGGGAAACACCCGTCAGGCTTTCTCGCAACTCCTTGCGAGCCTGGACCCGCGCCGCCTCCTTGGTTCGCGGATCAAGAATCAGATCCACGTGCCCGCACCAATCTCGCTGGATACGGTGCATCAGCAGCCGGCTATTGGCTCGAGCCACAGGATAGACCGGCAACAATGGAGGATGCGGATAACGCTCATCCAGATACTCCATCACCACCGTCGACTCCCACAACGCCAAGTCACGATCAACCAGCGTAGGCAAGCTCCCGTAGGGATTCACTTCGATCAGTTTCGGCAGCTGACGCCCCGCCTCCACACTGATGATCTCGGCGCTGACACCCTTCTCCGCAAGCACGATGCGCACCCGGTGGGAATAGTGGTCGGCGGGGTCGGAGTAACAGGCCAACCGATTGGTCACGCCCATGGCGATCCTCCTCGCGTGTTGAATTTATCGAAAGCAGAAAAACGAGCGCGCCCTCAGGACGCCTCTGGTAACCCCCGGATGATACAGGGTTGTTACAGTTTCAGAGACGCCCTTGGGCGCGCAGGCTCAACAACTGATGCTTAGAACGCTATCAATGCACATCCTTCCAGTATTCGCGCTTGAGCAGGTAGGCGAATACGAAGAAGAAGGCCAGGTACAGCAGCACGTAGGTGCCGATACGCTGGTGCTGCAGCTTGACCGGGTTGGCCGAGTAGGCCAGGAAGGTCACCAGGTTCTTGACCTTCTCGTCGAACTGCGCCTCATTGAGGGTACCGGTGTTTTCCTTGACGGTCAGCTGATCACAAGCTTCGTGAGTCAGCGGAGTGCCGGTCAGCGGGTCATATTGCTTCTTGCCGTCTTCGACAATCTGCACCTGCTTGCAACCGACCACCTGGCGTCCTTGCAGGCCAACCAGGACGTTAGGCATACCTACGTTCGGGAACACCTTGTTGTTCACACCCCAAGGACGTGCCGGATCCTCGTAGAAGGACTTCAGGTAGCCATACAGCCAATCGGTACCACGAACGCGAGCCACCAGGGTCAGGTCGGGCGGAGCAGCACCGAACCAGGTCTTGGCATCCGCCGGCTGCATGCCGATGTTCATGTGGTCGCCGATCTTCGCACCGGTAAAGACCAGCTTGCTCATCATCAGGTCGTGCGGAATGCCCAGGTCGTCGGCCACTCGCTCGTAACGCTGGAACTTGGCGCTGTGGCAACCCATGCAATAGTTGGCAAAGGTACGAGCGCCATCCTGCATGGCCGCCTTGTCGCTCAGGTCGATGTCGACCTTTTCCAACTCGGGACCGCCGTGTTCGGCAGCGAAAGACAATACAGGCATAGCAACAAGAATCAGTGCAGCAAATAACTTTTTCATCAGCCAGTCACCCTTTCCGGAACCGGTTTGGTCTTCTCGAGCCTGGTGTAGAACGGCATCAGAATGAAGTAGGCGAAGTACAGGAAGGTACATACCTGCGACAGCAACGTACGGCCTGGAGTTGGCGCCAGTACGCCCAGCACGCCCAGGATCACGAACGAGATGCAGAACACCAGCAGCCAGATCTTGCTCAGCCAGCCTTTGTAGCGCATGGACTTGACTGGACTGCGGTCAAGCCAGGGCAATACGAACAGCACGGCAATCGCAGCACCCATGGCAATAACACCCATGAGCTTGTCCGGCACCGCACGCAGAATCGCGTAGAACGGAGTGAAGTACCAAACCGGGGCAATATGCTCAGGCGTCTTGAATGGGTTGGCTTGTTCGAAGTTCGGCTTCTCGAGGAAATACCCACCCATTTCCGGGAAGAAGAACACGATCGAGCAGAAGATGAACAGGAACACCACTACGCCAACGATATCTTTCACGGTGTAGTAAGGATGGAACGCAATGCCATCCAGCGGCACGCCGTTTTCGTCCTTGTGCTTCTTGATATCGACGCCATCCGGGTTGTTCGAACCCACTTCGTGCAGTGCCAGGATATGCAGCACTACCAGGCCCAGGATCACGATAGGCAGGGCCACGACATGCAGGGCAAAGAAGCGGTTGAGGGTAATACCGGAGATCAGGTAGTCACCACGAATCCACTGGGTCAGGTCGTCACCGATAACCGGGATCGCACCGAACAGCGAGATGATCACCTGGGCGCCCCAGTAGGACATTTGCCCCCAAGGCAGCAGGTAGCCCATGAAGGCCTCGGCCATCAGCGCCAGGTAGATCAGCATGCCGAACAGCCAGACCAGCTCGCGCGGCTTCTGATAGGAACCGTAGAGCAGGCCACGGAACATATGCAGGTAGACCACGATGAAGAACGCCGAGGCGCCAGTGGAGTGCAGCAGACGCAGGATCGCGCCGTACTCGACGTCGCGCATGATGTATTCGACGGAAGCAAAGGCTTCTTCTGCCGAAGGGGTGTAGCTCATGGTCAGCCAGACACCGGTAACGATCTGGTTGACCAGAACCAGCAGTGCCAGGGAACCAAAGAAATAGAAGAAGTTGAAGTTCTTCGGAGCGTAATACTTGCTCAGATGGTCTTCCCACATCTTGGTGGCGGGGAAGCGTGCATCTACCCAATCCATGAACTTGCTCATCACGCTTTCTCCGTGTCGACGCCAATGACGATGACGTCATCCGACTCATAGGAATGCGGGGGTACTGGCAGGTTCAACGGCGCAGGCTGCGACTTGTAGACACGACCGGCCAGATCGTAGTGGGAGCCGTGGCAAGGGCAGAAATAGCCACCTACCCAGTCCTTGCCCAGATCCGCGGGCGCCACTTCAGGACGGAAGGTTGGAGAACAGCCCAAGTGGGTGCAGATACCGATCAGCAGAAGAATCTCTGGCTTGATCGAACGCACTTCCGGGTCGACGTAGGTTGGTTGTACCGAGTTCTTGGAGTTAGGGTCAGACAACTGGCCCTCGATCTTTTTAAGATTCCCCAGGATTTCCTCTGTACGGCGGACGATGAACACTGGCTGACCACGCCACTCAGCAACCATCTGCTGACCTGGATCGATCTTGCTGATATTCACCTTCACCGGTGCACCTGCGGCTTTCGCCTTGGCACTGGGAAACCATGACCCCACGAACGGGACCGCAGCCCCCACCGCTCCGGCAGCACCCACCACGGATGTGGCTGCTACCAAGAAGCGACGCCGGCCTGCATTCACGCCGTCATTGCTCATTCAGTCCTCTCCCATCAGCTTTGTGGCCTGTTAAATCAGGCATCTACTAAGTAACAATCTGAACTTATAAAAATTTTGCCGAATGGTAATGAAAAGCCCCTATTCTGACAAGGTAATTACCAAGCCGGCCCTGCGCCAGGCCTTGTAGTATAGGGCCTCCACGGATGTGGCAAGTTGTCACACGGCAAATTTCAGGCAATAAAAAACGCCCAGCTCCGCGAGGAGACTGGGCGTTTTTGAACGCAGTAGCGAATTAACGCTTGGAGTATTGCGGACGCTTACGCGCTTTACGCAGACCCACTTTCTTACGCTCAACTTCACGTGCGTCACGGGTTACGAAACCAGCTTTACGCAGGGCGCTGCGCAGAGTCTCGTCGTAATCCATCAGGGCGCGAGTGATGCCGTGGCGGATTGCGCCAGCCTGGCCACTTACACCACCGCCGATAACGGTAACGTAGATATCGAACTTCTCAACGGTCTCGGTCAGTTCCAGCGGCTGACGAACTACCATGCGGGCAGTTTCGCGACCGAAGAAGCTATCCAGGGAACGGTTGTTGATGGAGATGTTGCCAGTGCCCGGACGCAGGAACACGCGTGCGGTTGCAGTCTTGCGACGGCCAGTGCCGTAATTTTGAGTCGCCGACATAATGAACTATTCCGTTAAATCTTCAGTTCTTGGGGCTGCTGAGCAGTATGAGGGTGAGCAGCGCCCGCATACACTTTCAGCTTACGGTACATGTCGCGACCCAGCGGGTTCTTAGGCAGCATGCCTTTTACCGCGGTCTCGATCACGCGCTCAGGGGCTTTAGCGATCAGCTTCTCGAAGTTGATCGACTTAATGCCGCCCGGGAAACCGGAGTGGGAGTAGTACATTTTGTCAGTGGTTTTAGCACCAGTAACACGTACCTGCTCGGCATTGATCACGACGATGTAGTCGCCAGTGTCAACGTGAGGAGTGTACTCAGGCTTGTGCTTGCCACGCAGACGGCTCGCGATTTCGGTAGCCAGACGACCCAGGGTCTGGCCAGCGGCGTCGATGACGAACCAATCGCGCTTTACTGTTTCCGGTTTAGCAGTAAAAGTTTTCATTCTTTATAGCCTCAGGGGCCGCCCAGCAAAATAGACGGCGGATCTTACTGAATAGTGCTTACTTTGACAAGGTCAAAGGCAGCCGAATACAGACGCTTTCGGGGGCTCGGGTCAGCGCGTCTGACATGCGGCAAGAATCTTCGGCAGGCGGGGCATCACTTCCACCGCAGAAAGAGCTGCAGAATTATCCAGATTGCGAAACAAAATTCAACCTGCTTTTATGATTGTTTTGCCGAGGAAGTACCCATGGACTACCGCCAACTGGGCCGGACCGACCTGAAAGTGAGCACCATCTGCCTGGGCACCATGACCTGGGGCGAACAGAACAGCGAGGCCGAAGCCTTCGCCCAGATCGAGCGAGCCAAGCAGGCCGGGATCAACTTCATCGATACCGCCGAGATGTATCCGGTGCCACCCAAGGCCGAGACCTACGCCACCACCGAACGCTACATCGGCAACTGGTTCAAGCAACGCGGCGACCGCGCCGACTGGATCCTGGCCAGCAAGATCGCAGGCCCGGGCAACACCATCGACTACATCCGCGACAAGCACCTCAAGCACAACCGCAAGCATATCGTCGAAGCCGTGGATGCCAGCCTCAAGCGCCTGCAAACCGACTGGATCGACCTCTACCAGTTGCACTGGCCGGAACGCAGCACCAACTTCTTCGGCCAGCTCGGCTACCAGCACAAGGCCGACGAAGACTTCACCCCGCTGGAGGAAACCCTCGAGGCGCTGGACGAGCAGGTCAGGGCCGGGAAGATCCGCCACATCGGCCTGTCCAACGAAACCCCATGGGGCACCATGAAGTTCCTGGCCCTGGCCGAAAGCCGTGGCTGGCCGCGGGCGGTATCGATCCAGAACCCCTACAACCTGCTCAACCGCAGCTTTGAGGTGGGCCTGGCGGAAATTGCCATCCGCGAACAATGCGGCTTGCTCGCCTACTCGCCCCTGGCCTTCGGCTTCCTGTCCGGCAAATACGAAGGCGGCGCCCGCCCCGCCAAGGCACGCCTGAGTCTCTACAGCCGTTTTAGCCGCTATTTCAATCCCCAGTCGGAAGCCGCCTGCAGCCGTTACGTGGCGTTGGCTCGCGAGCATGGCCTGGACCCGGCACAAATGGCCCTGGCCTTCGTGACCCAGCAACCTTTCGTAACCAGCAACATCATCGGCGCCACCACCCTGGAACAACTGGACAGCAACATCGCCAGCGCCGAACTGAAGTTATCGGAAGAAGTCCTGGCCGGGATCGAAGCCATCCACAAGGACCAGCCCAACCCCGCCCCGTAAGCCACGCCTTGCGCCACTGGCCGGCCAACAGGCAACCACCTGTTCGCCGGCAGCACTCGCGCCCTCCTTATAAAGAACGAGCGATGATTTCCTTCATGATCTCGTTGGTCCCGGCATAGATTCGCTGCACCCGGGAGTCGGCCCACGCCCGGGCAATCGGGTACTCCCACATGAAGCCGTAGCCGCCATGCAGCTGCACGCACTCATCCAGGACCTTGCACTGCAGGTCGGTTCCCCAGTACTTGGCCATGGCCGCCGTCGGTACGTCGAGCTTGCCCTTCAGGTGCAGCTCCAGGCAGCGATCGACGAACACCCGGCCAATCTGGATTTCCGTGGCCATCTCCGCCAGCTTGAACCGGCTGTTCTGGAAGTCGGCGATCGCCTTGCCGAAGGCTTTGCGCTCGCGGGTGTAGTCCAGGGTCCATTTCAACGCCGCCTCGGCACTGGCCAGGCCACCGATGGCCACGCTCAGGCGCTCCTGGGGCAGTTCCTGCATCAGGTAGACGAAACCCATCCCGGCCTGGCCCAGGAGGTTCTCCTTGGGCACTCGTACATCCTGGAAGAACAGTTCCGAGGTGTCTTGGGCCTTCATACCGACCTTTTCCAGGCGCTTGCCCTTGGTGAAGCCCGGCGAATCGGCTTCAACCAGGAACAGGCTGGTGCCCTTGGCCCCGGCCTTGGGATCGGTCTTGGCCACCACGATCACCAACTCCGCCAAGTAACCGTTGGTAATGAAGGTCTTGGAACCGTTGAGCACATACTCATCGCCGTCGAGCACTGCCGTGGTCTTCACGCCCTGCAAGTCGGACCCGGTTCCGGGCTCGGTCATGGCGATCGCCGTGACCAGCTCGCCCGAGACCATCCGCGGCAGGTATTTCTGCTTCAGCGCCTCACTGCCGTAATGCAGCAGGTACGGCGCGACGATGTCCGAATGCAAGGAGAAGCCGATACCGCTCAGGCCCAGGCGGCTGACCTCCTCGATCACCACCGTGCTATACAGGAAATCCGCCCCCAGCCCGCCGTATTCCTCGGGAATGTGTGAACACAGCATCCCCGCCTCGCCCGCCTTGCTCCACAACTTGCGGTCGATGTAGCCCTGCTTTTCCCATTCGCCATGGAAAGGCACCGCTTCTTTTTCAAGGAAGGTACGCACACTGTCACGGAAGAGTTCGTGTTCGGAACTGAACAAGGTTCTGGGAATCATGCAGCCACCTGTGATTGTCATTGATCGGGTCTGGCTGCCAGAGCCTAAGCCCAGCCACAGGCACGGGACACTGGACACATCCGACAAAAAATAAGACGATCCAGCCGTCTGGTGACCACTTTCCCCTATAAGAACAATCGAATTATGTCTAACCAAACTTCCACGCCCTTGCGGCGCGTCAGCATCCTGGCTATCGACCGGGTTTTCGCTTCCACCCTCATGCAAGCCAAGGATTTCTTCCACCTGGCCAGCCTGCGCTACGGCAAGCAGCTGGGTCATGGCCTGACGCCGGCCTTCGAGACTCGCCTGGTCAGCCCCGACGGCCAGCCGGTCTGCAGCTTCAGCAACGTGATCATGCCAGTGGATGGCCCACTGGAAGATAGCGACGTGATCATCCTCCCCGCCTTCTGGGACGACTTCGACTCACTGTGCCAACGTTATCCACAGATCCTGCCCTGGCTACGCGCCCAACACGCCCGTGGCGCCGTACTTTGCGGCGAAGCCACCGGGGTCTTCTGGCTGGCCGAGGCCGGGCTGCTCGATGGCAAGGAGGCCACCACCTACTGGCGCTTCTTCAGCACCTTCAGCGAGCGCTTTCCCAAGGTCCAGCTCAACCAGGACAAGCACCTGACCGATGCCGACAACCTCTATTGTGCCGGCGGCACGACCTCGGCCTGCGACCTCTATATCTACCTGATCGAGCGCTTCTGCGGCGCCAGCGTGGCCCAGGCCGTGGCCCGGGACATCCTCTATGAGGTCCAGCGCAGCTACGCCCCGGGACGCATCGGCTTCGGTGGCCAGAAGCTGCATCAGGACGTGATCATCCTGCAGATCCAGCACTGGCTCGAAGAACACTTCGCCGACAAGTTCCGCTTCGAGGACGTAGCGCGCGAGCACGGCATGAGCATTCGCAACTTCATGCGGCGCTTCCAGACCGCCACCGGCGACAAGCCCCTGCACTACCTGCAGCGCCTGCGGATCGAAACCGCCAAAGGCCTGCTGTCAGGAACACGCAAGAGCATCAAGACCATCAGCTACGAAGTCGGCTACGACGATGCCAGCTTCTTCGCCCGGCTGTTCCGCCAGCACACCGAGCTTTCACCCAACCAGTACCGCCAGCAGTTCCAGCAACTGGCGGCATGAAAAAAGGGGCCTGCATAGCAGGCCCCTTTTTCCATCGAGTCGCGATTACGGCTTGTGCGCCCGCGAGAGGAACTCGTGGGATTGCATCTCCAGCAAACGACTGAGGGTCCGCTGGAACTCGAACGTCAGCCGGCCACCGGTGTAGAGATCCTTGAGCTCCACTTCGGCGGAGATGATCAGCTTGACGTTACGGTCATAGAACTCGTCGACCATATTGATGAAGCGCCGGGCGATGTCATCGGTAGCAACGCCCATCTGCTCCACACCGCTGAGCAGCACCGCGTGAAAGATCTTGCCCAGCTCGATGTAGTCGTTCTGGCTACGCGGGCCGTCGCACAGCTCGCGGAAGTCGAACCAGGCCACATCGTCACAGGTGCGCAGTGCGCGGATCTCGCGGTTCTCGACGATCAGTACGTCGTTTTCCACAGCCTGGGTGCACTCCGGCGTCAGCGCCCGGAAGCTCTTGCGCAAGCTTTCGTGGGCTGCCTCATTCAATGGATAGTGGAACAGCTCGGCCTGCTCCAGGTGACGCAAGCGATAGTCGACACCACTGTCGACGTTGACGATTTCGGTGTTCTGCTTGATCAGGGCAATGGCCGGCAGGAAACGGGCACGTTGCAGACCGTCCTTGTACAGGCCGTCCGGCACGATGTTCGAGGTGGCGACCAGGGTCACACCGTTCTTGAACAGCTCTTCCATCAGCGTGCCGAGAATCATCGCGTCGGTAATGTCGGACACGAAGAATTCATCGAAGCAGATCACCCGCGCCTCTTGCGAGAAACGCTTGGCGATAATGGTCAGCGGGTTCTTCTCGCCACCCAGGGTCTTCATTTCCTCGTGGACGCGCTTCATGAAGCGGTGGAAGTGCGTACGAACCTTTTCCTTGAATGGCAAGGCCTCGAAGAACGTATCGACCAGGTAGGTCTTGCCACGCCCCACGCCGCCCCAGAAGTACAACCCCTTGACCGGCCCCAGATCCTTCTTGCCAAAGAGCTTGCCGAGCAGGCCCGGCTTGTTGTGCTCGGCCGCGATCAGATCGTCATACAGGCGCTGCAGATGACGCACAGCGGTTTCCTGTGCAGCGTCATGGAAGAAATCCGGGCGTTTCAGATCTGCTTGGTATCGTTCTAGGGGCGTCATAATTCGTTAGCAAGGCAACAAAAACGGGCCGTCACTTTAGCGACGGCCCCGGGGAATGGCAATCAGCCCTTGGTCGGGAAGATTCCGCTCAGTCCTGGGCTGGAGCCAGGGCAATCCGTACTTCTGCGATGGCCGCATCGCGGGCAGCAGCATCGGCAAAGGTCGGGCTGTCAGCCACACAGGCACCGTCCAGCCAGATACCGAAGCCATTGGCCTCGGTACGCAGGTCCAATTCCTGACCCGACTGCAACTGCTTGCTCGCGGCACCGGCGGCCTTGCCATCGGCAAAGTTGCGCGACAGCAGCAGTTGCTCGCCATCGGCGGACAGCAGGCGGAAACGGAAGCTGCCATCGTCCTCGCGGAAGCTGACGACACGCGCAGCCTTGGCCGCCTTCTTCTTGGTGGTGGCCGCCACCTGGACCTGGTTTTCGAAGGAGCGCAGGCCTACCGCTTCGCGCAGCTCGGCCAGGAACGGCGTCGCCACGCTACGGGCCTTGGCCGCGCCAGCCAGGAGGATGTCCTCCAGATCCGCCGGGCGCGCGATCAACTGGTGATAACGCTCGCGAGCCTCGCCCAACTCACCATCCAGCAACTGGAACAGGCGGCTCTTGGCTTCGCCCCAGCCCAGGCCCTGCAGCAGCTCGCTACGGAATTCGGCGGCCTGCTCGGCAGTGGAGAATGCCTGGAACAGGGTGAACAGGTGGGAGTTGTCCGGATCCTTGGCTTCGCCTGGCGCCTTGGAGTCGGTGACGATCCGCGAGATCGCATCCTTCATGTCCTTGGCGCTGGTGAACAGCGGGATGGTGTTGTCGTAGCTCTTGGACATCTTGCGACCGTCCAGGCCTGGCAAGGTGGCAACGCTTTCCTCGATCAGCGCTTCGGGCATGGCGAAGAATTCCTTGCCCTGGCCGAACAGGTGGTTGAAACGCTGGCCGATGTCCCGGGCCATCTCCACGTGCTGGATCTGGTCACGCCCCACCGGCACTTTATGCGCGTTGAACATCAGGATGTCCGCGGCCATCAGCACCGGATAGCTGTACAGGCCCATGGTGACGCCGGCATCCGGGTCTTCGCCGGCCTCGACGTTCTTGTCCACCGAAGCCTTGTAGGCATGGGCACGGTTGAGCAGGCCCTTGGCGGCGACGCAGGTCAAGAGCCAGGTCAGTTGCGGGATTTCCGGGATATCGGACTGGCGATAGAAGGTCACGCGGTCCACATCCAGGCCACCAGCCAGCCAGGTAGCGGCGATCTCCAGGCGCGAGCGCTGGATACGCAGCGGATCATCACACTTGATCAGGGCGTGATAGTCGGCCAGGAAGTAGAAGGAATCGGCATTGCTGTCGCGGCTGGCGAGGATCGCCGGGCGAATCGCCCCGGCATAGTTGCCCAGGTGCGGCGTGCCGGTGGTAGTAATGCCGGTGAGGATACGCGTACGAGTAGTCATGGGTAATCGCTTATCAGACTGCTATCAATTCGTGAGTCGCGGCAGTACCAGATCCTTCAGATCGGTGAGCTTGCCGTGAAAGAAGTGTCCGCATTCTGCCACTTTCAGCAGCTCATGGGGACGAACAAGCGCACCAGACCAGTCATAGACAGCCTGTGGATCGATGACCTCATCGGTTTCCGGCTGGATCAAGGTCAGTGGACAGTCCTGCGCCAGGGTGTCGGTATCGCGCAAGCGGGTCACCGCTGCGGCCACCATGAACAGGTGCTTGAGTTGCACGCCCTGGGCTTCGAGGCGCCCACCAAGGCTTGCCGCGACGAAGCCGCCAAAGGAAAACCCCAGCAGCGTCAATGGCAACTGCGGGTGCTTGGCCCGCAGCCAATGGGCCGCCGCCTCGGCATCGTCGACTTCGCCCGTGCCCATGTCGTGGCTGCCCTCGCTGGCACCGACGCCACGGTAGTTGAAGCGCAGGGTGATCAGCCCGGCATCTCGTGCAGTGCGCTGCAAAGTGGACACCACCTTGTTGAGCATGGTGCCGCCCTGTACCGGGTTCGGGTGGCAGATCAGCGCCACGCCGCGGGCGTCGGGCACCTCCAGATACAAGGCTTCCAGTTGGCCTACAGGGCCGGCAATCACTACAGGGGTTTCACGCATTAGCAAGGAAGGAACTCCGTGACCTCGAAGGGGGTCGACTCGTCTAGCAAATGGTCTGTGCCAATCTATTGCGAGTGAATCGCGGTATACAGCGCAGGTTCGAGCCGTTAACGTAAAGCAAAGCCGTTTATAGAGGAAGGACTCGTGGAACACTCGCTCTTAGTTTGGTTGTTGCCGACTCTTGCCCTGGTCGCGGGTGTCGCCATTGGATTCCTGGTCGCTCGCCTGCTGCCCAACGCCGCGCCTAACCGCACGCAGCGTCAGCTGGACGATATCCAGGAACGTTTCGACAATTACCAGAATGAAGTGGTGACTCACTTCAACAGCACCGCCACCCTGGTGAAGAAGCTCACCCAGAGCTACCAGGAAGTACAGGATCATCTGGCCGAGGGTGCCAATCGCCTGGCCCTGGACGAACTGACCCGCCAGCGCCTGCTGGCCGCCCTGCACTCCGAATCGGTACAGGCACCACGTGAACGCCTGACGCCACCACGGGATCAGGAGCCACCACGGGACTACGCGCCAAAGACCCCTAACGCCCCCGGCATGCTCGACGAGCAATATGGCCTGAAGAAATAACCAGCTTCTGCCTGCCAACAAAAAGCCCGCCCGATTTTCATCGGGCGGGCTTTTTTGTACCCCCGGCTCAAGCCGGTTCGATCAGTAACCCTGCTGGTAGGGCTGTTGATACTGCTGCTGGGGAGGCTGCTGGTACTGCTGGGTTGGCTGTTGATATTGCTGGCCGGGAATCGCCTTGAGGTTGACCTCTACCCGACGGTTCTGGGCCCGGCCATTGACGTCGGCGTTGCTGGCGATCGGATTGTCCGGGCCAGCACCGCGCGAGGACAGGTTGGCACTGCTCACGCCCTGGGAAGTCAGGTAAGTGGCCACACTTTGCGCACGACGCTGGGACAGGTCCATGTTGTGCTGGCGGCTGCCGGTGCTGTCGGTATACCCGACGATCTCGATCTGGTTCTGGTTGAACTCGCGCAGGGAGTTGGCCAGGTTGTTCAGCGGCTGATAGAAGCTTGGCGCGATATTCGCCGAGTCGGTGGCGAAGGTGATATTGCCGGGCATGATCAACTTGATCTGGTCACCCTGGCGCTGCACTTCGACCCCGGTATTGGCCATGCTGGCGCGCAGCTTCTTCTCTTGCTGGTCGGCGTAGTAGCCATAACCGGCGGCGGAGGCGCCCACCACGGCAGCACCGATCAGCGCGCCCTTGCCACGGTTGTTGTGGTCGATTGCAGCACCGGCCAGCGCACCGGCCAAGGCACCCAGGCCACCATATTTCGCAGTTTTGCTCATGCCCGACGAACCGCCGTCAGCCTGCCCCTGGTTGTCATAGGGGTTAGGCGAAGCGCAGCCGGATAACAAGGCCACAGCAGTAGCGACAACAATCAAACGACGCGAGGTGAACATGGAAAGCTCCTACATATGCATTCTGTAATGCAGAGGACGTTGGCAACGGACCTATGCCGGCGTTGGAACACACAGAACAGCAAAAATTCCGTGGGAGGCCGAGCAAAAAATCAGGCTCTCACGAACGGGTTCTGGCGCATTTCATCACCCAGCCGAGTGTCCGGACCGTGCCCGGCGACCACTGTGGCGTCTTCGTCGAGGGTATACAGACGCTGCTTGATCGAGCGCACCAGGGTGGCCTGGTCGCCGCCCCACAGATCCGTACGCCCGACCCCGCGCTTGAACAGCGTATCGCCGGCAATAAGAAGCTTAGCCTCGGAAAACCAAAAGCTCATGGAACCTGGGGTATGTCCCGGAGTATGCAGGGCCACGCCACAACCGCAGGCCAGCTCCTCGTCATCGCCCAACCAGCGATCCGGAGCAGGAACCGGGGTATAAGGCACACCGAACATGCTGCACTGCATCTCCAGGTTGTCCCAGAGGAACTGGTCATCCTTGTGCAGATGCAAGGTCGCGCCGGTCTTTTCCTTCATCTGCCCAGAGGCCAGGAAGTGATCCAGGTGGGCATGGGTGTGGATGATGCTCACCACCTTCAGGCCCAAGGCGTCGAGGCGCGCCATGATCAGGTCCGGGTTGCCACCCGGATCGACGACGATGGCTTTTCCGGTCAGAGGGTCGCCGATGATGGTGCAGTTGCACTGCAACGGGCCGACGGGGAAGGTTTCGCGAATAAGGCTGGGTTTGGCGGCGTCCATGGGAATGTTCCAGAAAAACGAAAGAACATTCTGGCACAGCTGCCGCCATGGCTCACTTAGAACGCCAGCGGCATGGTCTCCCCGCCTTCCAATGCCAGGAGGAACTGCTTGGCCTCGAGCCCTCCGGCAAACCCGGTGAGGCTGCCCGAGGCACCTATCACCCGATGACAAGGCGTGACGATCGAGATCGGATTCCGACCGTTAGCCGCCCCCACTGCGCGTACGGCCTTGGGGCTGCCGATCTGCTGCGCAATCTGGCTGTAGCTGCGGGTTTCACCGAAGGGAATGGTCAGCAGGGCCTGCCAGACCTTGCACTGGAACTCGGTGCCGACGAAGTCCAGCTCCAGGTCGAAACGCTTGCGGGTACCAGCAAAGTACTGCGCCAACTGTTTCTGGGCCTCAAGCAGCGCTGGATGATCGCCGGCCTCCTCGAGCGGCCCCAGGCGCACCCGGTTTTCCCGCTCCTGTTCCCAGAGGATCGCGGCAAGCTTCGCGCCCCTGGCCACCAGGGTCAGCTGTCCCACCGGGGACGGGATGATCTTGAATACACAGGACATGTCAGCTCTCCTTCATTCCGCCAAGGGTATGGGGCACGGCTCCCATGGAGCTTGCCTTGTACGCCTTCACTGTAAATCGAGATTCAAGCGCCAGAACTACGTTTCTTGCGTTCGAATTCGACGGAGAACCCTTGCCCCCGAACTAGTCATCCTCTTCGATCAGGTAGCAATTGTCACTGCTGCTACGCCGCCCGTGAGGGTCGACGATAAAAGCCCCGCGTCCCTGGCCGCACTCGAGCAAATGCACTGGGGACAGCTCCCGCTGCTTATCGATCTGCGCATTGAAGCGCATGATGTAGGCCCCCAGGGACAGCGATACACACAGAATCAGTACCAGGCACAACACCAACTGGTCGGTGTAGTTGCCCTCATCAGAATGCACTGGCGACATAGTCCTGCCCTGCCCGTTCAGCGCTCTGCCCAATCAGGAACCAGCTAAGGGGTCCGCCCTCGCCCAAGCGCACCAACGGCGCCCTGGAAGGCAGGACACAGGCCATCAGGCCCAGGAGAATCGAAACCAGCAAGATGCCTTTGATGACTGAAGACAGGTTCATGGCTGCGCCACGCTCTATGAAAGTAGGATTCCAGACTAGCGAGGGGTGGGTTAACGGCAGGTAAACATCGGCGGACACTCATCGGACTCCGCTATCCTTCGCTCCATCGAGCGACACAGGCCCTGAGGGATATTCCCGTGCATATCAACTTGCTGCTGGTCGAGGACAACCTTGACCTGGCCAATACCGTCATTGAGTACCTGGAGATCAGCGGTATCGTCTGCGATCACGCCAGCAATGGCCAGGCAGGCCTTAACCTGGCCCTGAGCCAACACTATGACGTCATCCTCCTGGATATCATGCTGCCGCGCCTGGACGGCCAGCAGCTTTGCGCCCAATTGCGCCAGCACGGCAGCCAGACGCCGATCCTGATGCTCACCTCCCTCGATGCCCTGCCGGACAAGCTCGCCAGCTTCGCCGCCGGTGCCGACGACTACCTGGTCAAGCCCTTCGAGCTGGCCGAGCTGGTGGCCAGGATCCGTGCCCTCAGCGTACGCCGCAGCGGCCAGGCCAGCCGCCTGCAAGTAGCCGACCTGGTAATGGAGCTGTCCACTCGCAAGGTCAGCCGGGCCGGGCAGGAACTGCACCTGTCACCCATCTGCTGGACCCTGCTGGAATGCCTGATGCGCGCCAGCCCCGAACCGGTCACTCGTGAACGCCTGGAGGCGACGATCTGGGGCGACGAGCCGCCGGACAGCAATACCCTCAAGGTCCATATGCACCGACTACGCAAGACCGTGGACAAGTGTTTCGACCAACCGCTGATCCATACCCTGCCCGGTATCGGCATACAGTTGAGGTCCCATGCCTAAGAGTCTGGCTTTGAAGTGGGTGATCAGCAGCAGCTTCCTGTTGCTGATCGCCATCGTGTTGCTGATCTACAGCCTGCTGCTGCCGGAATACAGCGTACGCGGCCTGCTCTACACCGCCAGTGCAATGATGGAGGAGGAAGCCCAGTACTTTTCCCGGCACTACGCGAAGAACCCGAACACACCACCACCGCACAACTATTTCTACACCAGCGTCATCGGCAAGGAGGCCTTGCCGGAGAAAATCCGCCACATGCTCGATACCCCGCCCAGCATGTCCTTCGGCGCGGTCCAGGTATTCGGCGACCTGGACTCCGAAGACGAGGATGAAGGCCGCGCCGTCCTGGCCCAGCCCCTGAGCGACGGCAAGACGCTGTACATGTACGACATCGATCATGACCAGGAAGAAGGTGGAGAGGTGGAAACCCCACGCTCCGATGCCTACCTCGACCATGAATTGCGTGGCGTCATCTTCATCAGCCTGGCCGTGTTCATTCCAGCCCTGATCATCATCGCCTTGCTGGTCTGGTGGCTGGTCAGGCCGCTGGGGCGGCTGGCCCAATGGTCCACCACCCTCAAAGACCCGGAGGCAGTATCCGGACAACGCCCGCACTTCGGTTTCAAGGAGTTCAACATGCTGGCCGACGCCCTGGCTCAAAGCGTGCAACAGGTGCAGGCCGCCAGCCTGCGCGAAGGTCGCCTGTTGCGCTACACCAGTCACGAACTGCGCACTCCGCTGGCGGTGCTCAAGGCCAACATCGAACTGCTGGCCCTGCAGTCCGGAGGTGTCCTGCCGCCGCCCCTGCAACGTATCGAGCGCTCGGTACTGAACATGCAGCGCATCGCCGAAACACTGCTGTGGATGAGCCGCGAGCTGCCCGAGCCCTTGCCGGAAGAGGCCATCGACATGAGCGGCCTGGTCAACGACCTGATCGAAGAGCACCGCTACCTGATCGGCACCCGGGATATCGAGCTGATCCTCGACATCAGCAGCGAACCCTGCCGCCTGCCGTTCACCGCATGCCGCATCGTGGTCGGCAACTTCCTGCGCAATGCCCTGCAGTACGCCGATGACGGGGTCGTGGAGATCAATTTCGCTTATCCACAGCTGCGCCTGGTTAACCGGATTCGCGAAACCCAGCAAAGCGAGGCCTCCGCCGACTTCGGTTATGGCCTGGGCCTGGAACTGATGCGCCAGCTATCCGCCCGCCTGGGCTGGCATATCGAAGTCACAGTGGAAGAACAGTGCTACACCGTGACCCTGGCGTTCGAGAACACAGAGCCCCCACAAGAGCCGCAACCTGAGGCGGACAACCCAGCCGACCTGCCGTCATAGCCTGCGCCAGTAGCACCGAGCGAGGAAAAATGTACTGGCAAGCGATGAAAAAGCTGGTTCCGCCCTCCCCTGCAACCCTCTGCTTATAGGTATTGTGGGCGGACAAGAATCGCGCTCGGGGCATGCCGCTGCGTCGCGTGGTTGCGCTGATCGATGCGGTGCCCTTCGGTCCGGTGCAATCATGCCCGGATCATCACGATCCTTTCCCCGGGCCAAGGCAAAGAACGAGGTTCGCCGTGGCCACCTACAATCTGCGTCAACTCAAGTACTTCATCACCACCGTCGAATGCGGCAGTGTCGCCGAAGCATCACGCAAGCTGTACATCGCCCAACCTTCGATCTCCACCGCCATCAAGGGCCTGGAAGACAGCTTCGGCGTCCAGTTGCTGATCCGCCATCACGCGCTCGGCGTCTCCCTCACCCCCAGCGGCGCACGCTTCTACCGCAAGGCCCAGGAACTGTTGCGCATGGCCAAGGAGTTCGAACAGAACGCCCTGGCAGACAACGACGTGGTGTCCGGGCAGATCGATATCGGCTGCTTTGAAACCGTGGCGCCCCTGTACCTGCCGCAACTGATTGCCGGCTTCAGCGCGTTGTATCCCGGGGTGGAAATCCGCATTCGCGACGGTGAGCAACAAGAGCTGGTGCAAGGCCTGACCGGTGGCGCCTACGACCTGGTGATCCTGTATGAGCACGAGCTGGACGGCACCATCGAGACCGAGCCGCTGATGCCGCCCCAGCGCCCCTATGCCCTGCTGCCTGCCGATCACCGCTACGCCCAGCAAGCCCAGGTCTCGCTGCGGGACCTGTGCCTGGAGCCCATGATCCTGCTGGATGTACAACCCAGCCGCACCTATTTCGTCAGCCTGTTCGAAGAGCTGGGCCTGACACCCCAGATTGCCTTCAGCTCACCCTCCATCGAGATGGTGCGGGGCATGGTCGGGCAGGGATTCGGCTTTTCGATCCTGGTGACTCGCCCCCATTGCCAGTGCTCCTACGACGGCAAGCCGGTGGTGTGCGTGGATATCGTCGAGGACGTGACCGGCTCCGGCCTGGTAGCGGCCTGGCTCAAGCGTGGGCAACTGACCAAACCGGCCCGCCTGTTCGCCGATTACTGCAAGCAGCACCTGGCCTCCTGAACGGCAAAAGCGCCTACCCCAGCAACCCCAATTCCTGGGCCCGGGCCACCGCCTGGGTCCGGCGCTCCACTCCCAGTTTGCTGTTGATGTGGCTGGCATGGGTTTTCACCGTGTGCAGCGAAATGAACAGGCGCTCGCTGATCTCCTGGTTGGAGCATCCCCGGGCAATCAGTTGCAGCACAGAGAGCTCCCGGGAACTCAGGCACTCACTGGGAGCCGCTGGCTCCGGCGAGTCACGGGGCGTCGAAGGCAAGCGCTCGAGCAAAGCCTGGGTCAGCGCAGTGCTGGCACACGACTCGAGCTGCTCGCGCGCCCAGGCAGGATAATCGAGCAGCAGCGCCTCGAAAGGCTGCAACACGCCCCCCACTGCCGCCTCCAGGGCCAGGGCAAAATCCCGGCGCGCCTCCGGCCCCTGCCCCGCCGCCAGCAGCCATGCGGTTTTCTGGGTCAGGGCCATGACGCACAGCAATTGCCGGCCACTGTGCCGACCATGCTCCACCAGACGTTCCAGGCGCTGAATGGCCCTGGCTCCCTGGCCCTTGATACCGTCCAGCCGGGCTTGCTGCAATTCGATATGCAGGGGTAATTGAGGATGGAACTCCGGCGGCGCCGCGGCCTGCTCGCCCGTGTAGGTCTGCCCCAAGCGCGCCAGCCAGGCCTCGGCAAGGTCAGTGCGCCCCTGGGCCAACCACAACTCGCACTTCACCAGGGTAATCATCGCCAGGTAGTAGATCGGCGGTACATCCCAGATATGCATCAGGCGCTCGGCTTCGGCCAGTTCGGCAAAGGCCCGGGCGAACTCACCGCGCTGGCCCTCCTGCTTGGCGATCACGCAGTGCCCGATCAACACGCTGATATCACGACAAGCCCGGGCCTCCACCAGCCCGGCCTGCAGTCGGGCCTGGCCGGCTTCGGGCTGCAAGCGCAGGGTCAAGAGATAACCTTCATACAACGTCAGCCGTGCCCGCACCGCGTACAGCCGTTGGGCCGACAAACCCTGCAAACGGCATAAGCCTTGATGCACTTCCTCCTGGGCCCGCAATACCTCGCCGCGGGCCTGCAACACTCGCGCGCGATCGTAATGGGCCAAGGCTTCGAACAACGGATTGCCGACCCGCTGCGCCAGCTCCAGGGACTCGCGATTGAGGCTGCGGGCACGCCACAGGTCGGCATCGGTAATGGCCAGGCTGGACAGGGTGGACAGGCACATCAACCGTTGCCCGTAGCGCTTGTGAGGCAAGCTTTCCAGGGCCTCGCCGCAATAGGCCAGGGTCTGCTCCCGCTGGCCACGACCACGGGCGATAATCCCGCTCAAGGCCAGCCATTGCGCCAGCATCGACTTCTGCGCAGTGGCCGAAGGTGCCGGCAGGAAACGACTCAAGTGAGCCGCCAGTTCCTGTGCTGCATCCAACTGGCAGGCCAGGCCCAGGGCCCAGCTATAGAGCACGATCAGGCGCGGGGTGCTGACCAGCAGGCTGTCGGGCAGGTCCATTTTCCAGCGCAGCAGCATGCCGACGTTCTGCTCGGCCAGCAGTTGCTCCTCTGAAAGGTTCTGCACCAGATTGGCAGCCACATCCAGGTGCCCGGCACGCAGTGCCTGCTCCACCGCCTCGTCCAGCAGCCCCTGGGCGTTGAACCAGCGACAGGCTCGCAGGTGCAGGCTGGCAGCCGGTATCAGGGCATTGGCCGTCGGCCGGCTGCGCAAAAGATCGGAAAACAGATGGTGATAGCGATACCAGCGCCCATGTTCGTCCAGCGGTACCAGGAACACTTGGTGGGCCTGGAGGAAGCGCAGGATCTCGGCACTGTCATGGGCTTCGCGCAGGGCATCGCAAAGCTCGGCGCAAAAGCGTTCCTGCAGGGCCGTATCGTAGAGAAATGCCTGGACTTCGCTGGGCAGGCAGTCGATGACTTCTTCCAACAGATAGTCGCGAATGAGCCCCTCGCCACCATGCAACCCCTGGGGCAAGGCGCCCACGCCCCCCGCTTCGGACACCGCCAGCAGCCAGAAGCGCAAGCCCGCGACCCAGCCTTCGCTGCGCTGGATCAGGCTTTCCAGGGCTTCACCGCGCAATGCGTTACTGTGCCGATCCAGCAGGCTCAGGGATTCTTCATGGGTCAGGCGCAGGTCCTGTTCATGCAGCTCCAGCAATTGCCGCGACAGGCGCAGCCGCGCCAAGTGCCAGTCCGGGCGCTGGCGGCTGGTCACCAGCACCAGCAGGCCATCGGGTAGATGGTTGAGGAAAAACTGCAAGCAACGATCCAGGACCGGTCCCTGGGCCAGGTGATAGTCATCCAGCACCAAGACCAGCGGCGTGGCCGTGGACAACTGCTCGGCCAGTTCATCCAGCAAACCGTCCAGCCATTCTTCAAAGGCGAATGGCTGGTGACGCTGGCGCATTTTCAACAAGCCCAGGGACTGCCGGCCCAGTTGCGGAAAATACTGCTGCAAGCCGGCCAGCAGGCGCTCGAGAAAACGCCCGGGGTCGCTGTCCCGGCGGCTCAGCCCCAGCCACAGGCTCTGCCAGTGCTGCGGCAAGCCCTGGCAAAACTCCACCGCCAGCGAACTCTTGCCAAACCCGGCCGGGGCGCAAACCAATAACAACCGCCCCTTCAATCCGCTCTGCAAACGCTCGCAAAGACGCGGTCGCTTGACGTACCCATCAGGCAACGGCGGTCGATAAAAACGCCCTTCCAGCGCAGGAATCACCGCATTGTCGGACCCTTGAAGGGAGAACAGATCAGTCATGGCCAACTCTTATTGGTGTACGGTTGTCGGCGTAGCAGATGCCCGCAGACTAGCGGTAAAAGGCCACCTGTTGAAGGTTTTTGCGACCATTTGCGCGAAAAAGACTATGACCAAATTGGTCAGATAAAACTGAATGATTGGATGATATTTCCTTTGCTTATTAGGAGCAGGAACCATTCAGTCCAAGAAAGATAGACACATTGGCGCTGATTTCTACATCAGGCGCCCTTGTCCGTCTGGCAGGCAAAAAAAAGCCCCGAACCAGCCGGGGCAATTTTCGAGGATGCGGCCTCTACTTGCTGCTACCGATCAGCGAACCCCGTCCTGGCGCAGGGCCGCCGGAGTGAAGTCGCTGGTGGTGGCGGTGAAACCGAAGTCATACGCCTGTTTCTCTTCGTTCTTCATGCCCAGCGCCAGGTAGCGCCCGGACTGCAGGTCGTAGAGGGTTTCCAGGGCATACCAGGGAACCTGCTTGTCGTAGTACTCCTCGGCATGGGCCTCGGCTACGCGCCACAGCTGGCCACGACCGTCGTAGTGATCGATCACGGCGGCCTGCCAGGTGTCTTCATCGATATAGAAGTCGCGCTTGGCGTAGATATGACGCTGGCCTTCCTTCAAGGTCGCGACCACGTGCCAGACCCGGCGCAGCTCGTAGCGAGCCAGGTCCTGGTTGATATGCCCGGCCTTGATGATGTCGGCGTACTTGAGGGCCGGCGAGTCGATCTTGTAGCTGTTGGAGGCAATGTACATCTCCTTCTTGCCTTCCAGCTTCCAGTCGTAGCGATCCGGAGCACCGTTGTACATGTCCAGGTTATCGGAGGTCCGCAGGCCGTCGGCAGCGGTCCCCGGGCCGTCATAGGAAACTTGCGGGGCACGGCGCACACGGCGCTGGCCGGCGTTGTAGACCCACGCCGAACGCGGCTCCTTAACCTGGTCGAGGGTTTCGTGGACCAGCAACACACCACCGGCCAGGCGCGCCGGCGCGGTGACCTTCTGCTTGAAGTAGAACAGGATGTTGCCCGGGTTTTTCGGGTCGTAGTCCTTCATCTTGTCGCGAAACACGAACTGATCCTGGAAGTACACCAGGCTGTAGGAGCCATTGGCCTGGGGCGTGGCCTGGGTGACCAGGCGAGTCACGCTGCCGCCGCGATAACGGGTGATGTGGTTCCAGATCACCTCGACCCCGCTTTTCGGAATCGGGAACGGAATCGCGGTCTCGAAGTTCTCCAGGCCGTTGCCGCCGGAGACCAGGTTGGTCTTGGTGGCATTGCGCTTGATGGCGGCAAAGACATCGGCTGGAACGGTGGCGCCACGGTGGGAGGGATACACGGGCATCTTGTAGGTGTCCGGGTAGCGCTTGAACATCGCATATTGCCCGGGCGCCAGCTTGTCCTTGTACTGCTCGACGTTCTGCGCAGTGATGGTGAACTGCGGTTGCTCACTGCTATAGGGGTTGGACAGGAAACCCTTGCTGTCCACGGTGCCGGCGTTAGTGGCCAGCGGCTTCCAGGCCGGAATGGTGCCGGCGGCGTTGCCGGCCATCTCTGCGCCCATCGGTGTCAGGCTGGTGCCGAGCTTGGCGGCCTCATCGGCCGACACCGCAGCCATGACGCCAGTAGCCAGCAGCGACAGTCCCAACACACCGACGTGCAACAGACTCTTGGTGATTTTCATATTGTTGTTCTTCCTGAAAATGCAGTGTGCTTAAAAGTTCACGCCAACGCTCAAGGCGAGGAAGTCCCGGTCATCCACGGTGCTGAAGTCGCCACCAAAGAAGTTGGTATAGGCCAGGCTGGCGGTGTAGGTGTTCTGGTATTCGGCATCCAGCCCCAGGCTGATGGCCTTGCGGCCTTCCTCGAAGTTGCCGCCAGGGCCCGGCGAGTAGCCCTTGACGTCATGGGACCAGGCCACATTGGGCTTGAGGTTCACACCGGCGAACACATCCGGGTATTCCCAGATGGCCCGGCCGCGGTAGCCCCAGGAGGTCGCCGTGGTAAAGCCATCGTTGTTGCAGTTGGTGTTCAGGCCACTGATGCTGCCGCCCAGACCGGCACCTTGTGATGCGGAACTGGCCAGAGCCTCACAAACCCCGCCCGGCAACTTGCCAGACCCCTGCACGGGATCTCGGCCATAACGGACCTTGGATTTGCTTTCCAGACCACCCACATAGGTGACACCGGCCTCACCCACCAGCGTCAGGCGGCTAGCCCCCATGACCTGATCGAAGAAGTGCGTGAAGGTTGTCTGGAACTGAGTGATTTCCTTACGGCGATAGCCATGCAGATCCTGGCCGGGTACACCGCTCAACAACGAAGCATTACCCAGTACCGGTCCACCGAGGGGGCGCACTCCGGCGAACAGGATATCGGTGGAGTTCAACTGCACCGGGGCGTTGGGACGGTAGCTCAACTCGCCGCTCCATGCCGTCCCTGTGGGCAGCGTGGTGGAGAAACTCAGGCCATAAAGGCGAATATCTTCCGGATACTCCACGAAGTAGTTGGAGTTACCCGCGACCACCAGCGGCGCCAACTGACGCAGGGCAGCCGGCAATGCAGGGTTACGGAACTGGGCATAGACCGAGGCTGGTGCCCCCTGGGCGCTGAAGATCGGGGCCCGGCTGTGATAGTTCATGAAGTAGGCACCGAACTCGGTGTCCAGCGGCTCATAGTTGTAACGGAACGCCACGCCAAACTGACCGCTATCACGAGCATCCCGGTCCGCACCACGGCGTACCAGTACCCCCTCCTGGTTGATATCCACCTTGTTGGCATTCAGGAATGGGTTGGCGGCTGCCGGTACCGTCGAGCGCTTGTTCAGCACTCGCAGGTTGTTGTCGCAACCATCGGAAATGATGTCAGGCTGCGAGAAGAAGGTCCCGCAGTTGTCGGTCACCGTCTGGTCCCACTCCAACTGGTAGAAGGCCTCGGTCGACAGGTTCTCGGTCAGGTTCTGCGAGATGTAGAACATGTTGACCGGGATCAGGCCTTCCTTGATCTCGGCGCCTGGGCGGCGAAACGCTGACACGTCGATCGGGTTGATCGAGTTGATACCGCCGCCAATGAAGGTACTCTCGCCCCAGCTCACCACCTGCTTGCCGAAACGCACCGAACCTGGCTCATCGCCAATGGAATAGTTGTGATAGACGAAAGCATCGAGGATCTGCCCACCGGAGGACTTGGCGCCTTCCTTGCGGTTGTGATCGCTGATGTTCTTGAACTCAAGGTCTTCGTCCTTGAGCTTGAAGTCATACCAGTACTTGCCACGAACGAACACACCGGTATCGCCATACTTCAGTTCCAGGTCATGGATACCCTTGAAGATCTTCGAGAAGGTCTGGCCCTTCTTGAAGTTCAGGTGGCCATCATCGGAGGTCTGGGACAAGCCCTTGCCGCCGTTGTTGACCCCGATCAGGTCCTTGTTGGGGTTGGCGGTCGACCAACTGGCCCCCAGGGAAAGGGACGAATCGAAGCTGCCTTCGATTTCACCGATATTGAAACTGACGCCGAATGCAGGCCCGGCGAGCGTGGAGGCGAGACCGACGGCCAGGGGCAGTTTCGCCCGGCGCCAGAACTGGTTTGCTGATGTCATCGACGCTACTCCATGTGCATTATTGTTATGGCAATAAGTACTTCCGAGACCGCCTCGAATACCTCGCCGGCACACCGGCCAGGCTTCAAGGTTGCGTGATGACGACACCGCGCAATGCCCCGTCCCTCGAAAAGACTCTGGATGGACTATAGCCAGCAAGGGGTACTGCTTGATCCCTCTAAAGTGTGATTTGCAGCCTGACACCCATGCTGGAGCCGACCTTGGCCATAACCATTGAAAAACGACCGGCAAGAATGACGGAAAAATCCACGAGTACAAGGCAAAGGCTTGCAGGATGGGGATGCCGTGCCCCCAAGGGCACGGCAGGAGAACATCAGAGTGTGGAGAGAAAAGCGCTGTTGGTGGCCTGCCATTCGCTGATGTTGACGCGAATGCGCTTCTTGTCGAGCTTGCCGACGCTGGTCTTGGGAATTTCAGTAACAAGGGCGATTTGAGAAGGAATGGCCCATTTGCTCAAGTGCCCCAGCTCGACGAAAGGCTTGAGGTGCTCCTTGAGCTCGCGGGCGCCGATCTCATAGCCTTCGCGAATCACCAGCAAGGCAAAGGGGCGCTCACCCCATTGCGGATCGGCGACCCCGACCACTGCTACTTCGCGTACCGCTGCATGACGACTGATGAGGTCTTCCAGGTCCAGGGAGGAAATCCACTCGCCACCGGTCTTGATCACATCCTTGATCCGATCGCGGATATCGATCACGCCCATGCCGTCCAGGGTCGCTACGTCGCCGGTATGCAGCCAGCCGCCCTCCCAGAGCTCGGCGCCCTTTTGCGGCTCGTTGAAATAGCCCTCGGTCAGCCAGGGTGCACGCAGCACCAGCTCGCCCTGGGATTCGCCGTCCGCCGGCAGGAATTTGCCCTCGGCATCGACGATCGCCGCCTCGACCAGCGGCCCGGGCACCCCGGCCTTGATCCGGTAGGTAATGCGCTCGTCCTCGCTGCCAGCCATCAGCTCGTCATTGAGGTGCGCGCATGACACCAGCGGACCGGTCTCCGACATGCCATAGGCGGCAGTCAATTGCACGCCCTTGGCCTTGGCGGCCTCGTACAAGGCACGGTTCAGGGCACTGCCGCCAATGACGATCTTCCAGCCACCGAAGTCCGTACCCTGGGCCGCCTTGGCGTTGAGCACCATCTGCAGAATGGTCGGTACGCAGTGGGAGAAGGTGACCTTCTCCCGGCGCCACAGCTCCACCAGGTACTCTGGATCATAGCGCCCGGGATAGACCTGCTTGAGACCCAGCATGGTGGCCACGTAGGGCAGGCCCCAGGCATGCACGTGGAACATCGGGGTGATGGGCATGTACACATCGTTGGTACCCAGCAGGCGCACGCTGTCGATGGCGCCCATGATGGTCGACACGCCCATGGTGTGCAGCACCAGTTGGCGGTGGGTGAAGTACACGCCCTTGGGATTGCCGGTGGTGCCGGTGGTGTAGAAGGTGGTGGCCACCGAGTTCTCGTCGAAGTCCTCGAATGCGTAGTGCGTACTGGCCGCGGCCAACAGGCTCTCGTATTCGCCCACCAGGTTCGGCAGATCGGCACTCTTCTGCTCGCCATCGGTGAGCAGCAGGGTCTTCTCCACCGTGGTCAACTGCCCGGCGATGGCCTGGTACAGCCCGACGAATTCGCTGTTGACCAGCACGAAGCGGTCCTCGGCGTGGTTCATGGTGTAGAGGATCTGCTCCGGCGACAGGCGCACGTTGATGGTATGGATCACCGCGCCAATCATCGGGATGGCGAACATGCACTCCAAGTAACGATGACTGTCCCAGTCCATCACCGCCACGGTATCGCCGGCCTTGACTCCGGCGGCGGTCAATACATTGGCCAGGCGGGCCACGCGCTCGATCAGGGTGGGGTAGGTGTAGCGCAACTGGTCGCGATAGATGATCTCGCGGGTTTTCTCGTAACGGCTGCCGGACATCAGCAACCGCTTGATCAAGAGCGGATATTGGTAAGCGCCTTCGGCGGGTGGGATAACACGAGTCTGCAACATAACAATCCCTTTTCTGACGGCTCGGTCGTAGCTGGAGAATACCCACTCTAGAGTGCCCGCGCGCCAGCTAAATCAGCCAAAGGGATGATTTGCAGAGCCGTACAAATACTAGCGCCAGGCCAGTATCGCAACGGCTCCGCATCGGCTCAGGCCTGTTGACCCAAGGCGGCCTCCGCCGGCGTCCGGGGAAAGGCCAGGGCCGCGACGAACGTCAGCGCGGCAACACCGGCCAGGATCAGGTACAACCCGCCAAGCCCCTGGCGCGGCTCCACCAGGGCGATCAACGGAATCGCCGTGGCACTGGCGCCGAACGACAAGCAATAGCGCAGGGCGAAGACCCTGGCCTGCCACTGTGGCGCAACAAAGTTGGCCACCATGGCGTCATTGACCGTGACCTGGCCGAACACCACGAACATGAACGCCGCCCCCAGCGCGATCACCGCCCAGCCATCGGCGTGAGCCAACCCAAGCAGCAACGGAGCCTGGAACAGGGTCATGACAATGAACGGCCATTTCAGGCTGAAGCGATGCAACAACCGGCCCATGGTCAATTGCGCCACCGCGCCGAAGGCATAGGCCAGGCTGACCACCACGCCCAGGGTCTGCGCAGACGTGAAGACATCTTGCAGGCGCTCCTGGAACAGTTTCGGGTACGTCATGGTGGTGGCGTTGAACACCACGCCGCCGGTGGCGGTGGCCAGGGCCAGGACAGCGAATACCAGGAACATCGAGATCTGCTGTCCACCCTGCCCTTTCATCGCTCCATGAGGACGCGCGGGGATAGGCTCCTCGCGCACCTGCAAGGCAAAGCCAATGCCCAGCACAATGGCCACGACACCCGGCAGGATAAATGCCGAACGCCAGCCGAAGTGAGCCACCAGGAAACCGGTGAGCAAGGCCGAGAAGGCCACGCCCAGGTTGCCCCACATGCCATTGATGCCGATTTCCTGCCCGCGATTGCGGGCATAGGCCACCAGCATCGCCGTTCCCACCGGATGATAAATGGCCGCGAATACCCCCATCAGGGTCAAGCCAATCACCAGCATGGTCGGGCTGTCGCTCAGCCCGGTGAGGATCGAGGCCCCTCCAATGCCAAAGAAAAACAGCAGCATCATCCGTCGTCGGCTCCAGTGGTCCCCCAGCCAACCAGCCGGCAGCGAACAGGCGCCAAAGGCGATGAAACCACCCAGGGACAAGCCGATCAGCGCGGCGTAGTCCATAGCGAAGGCCTGGGTCATGCCCAGTACCGCCGCCGGGAAGATCAGCATGAACATATGGTCGATGACATGGGCGGCATTGACGTAGCGGATGACATTTCGGGCTTGGTTCATGGCGGCACGCTGCAGGTAGTGAAGGTGACGCCTATGCTAGGTTGGCGACAAACAGCATTCTGGACAATAAAGTCATCGGAGCGGACATGTTAATCAGCCACTTCCAGCAGGGCCCGGTCAGCGCCTACTCCCGTGACTATGCCGACGCCGCACACCAGCCACTGCACTGCCATGACGAGGCCCAGTTCCTCTACGCCGCTTGCGGCACCATGCGCCTGGTGACCGCCCATGGCGCCTGGGTCATCCCGCCGACCCGCGCGGTGTGGATTCCACCCTTGGTGGAGCATGAGATTTTCATGGCCGGGGAGGTGCGCATGCGGACCCTGTTCATCGCCGCCGAGCGTTGTCCCGCCTCCTTGCAGCAATGCTGCGTG
The DNA here is from genome assembly GCF_001705995.2 of Pseudomonas sp. BIOMIG1BAC. Lineage (NCBI taxonomy): Bacteria > Pseudomonadati > Pseudomonadota > Gammaproteobacteria > Pseudomonadales > Pseudomonadaceae > Pseudomonas > Pseudomonas sp. BIOMIG1BAC. Next base: position 6,531,069 of record NZ_CP049045.1, read on the forward strand.
CTGGCGGTCACACCCTTGTTGCGAGAACTGATCCTGCGGGCGGTACAGGGCCCGCAGCAGGCGCAAAATCCGCTGATCCAGCAACTGATGCTCGAGGAAATCGCCAGCCTGGAGAACCTCCCGCTACACGTCCCGATGCCCCAGGACCGGCGCCTGCAAGCCATCTGCCTGGCCCTGCTGCGCACCCCCGACCATTCCTACACCCTGGAAGATTGGGCGCAGCAGGTGGGCGCCAGCTCACGGACCCTGGCGCGGCTGTTCCAGCAGCAGGTGCAGATGAATTTCAATGCCTGGCGCCAACAGTTGCGCCTGATGGAAGCCCTGCCACGCCTGCTCGCCGGGGAAAGCGTGCACAGCGTGGCCGACTCACTGGGATACGGCAGTACCCGGGCCTTCAGCGCCATGTTCCAGCGTTTGCTCGGGGATACGCCACGGCACTACGTGGCGTCCCTGAACCAGCTCAGTGCCCTCAATGCATCTCGGTGAAGGCCAGCTTGACGCCGATGGCGATCAGCACCGCGCCCATGGTGCGGTCGAACCAGTGGCCCATGCGGGCAAAACCGGCCCGAACCCGCTGCTGGCTGAATAGCATGGCCACCAGGCAGAACCACAGGGCCGTGGCAGCCGCCAGGTAGACCCCATAGCCGGCCTGGATCGCCAGTGGTGTATGAGGGTTGATCACCACGGTGAACAGCGAGAGGAAAAACAGCGTCGCCTTGGGATTCAGGCCATTGGTGACGAAGCCTGAGGTGAAGGCCCCACGGGCCGTGCGCACGCCGGCTTCCTTGTGCAGGTCATCCGCCGCCGGCTTGGCTGGCTGGGCACGCAGGGCCTTGTAGCCGATGTACAGCAGGTAGGCGGCGGCCAGCCATTTCAAGGCGTTGAACAGCACGATGGACTGGGAAACGATCAGGCCGATCCCCAGCAACGAATACCCCACATGCAGGAAGATTGCCGAACCCACTCCCAGGGCGGTCCAGGTACCGGCGCGGCGGCCATGGGTCACGCTCTCACGCACCACCACGGCAAAGTCCGGGCCGGGGCTGGCCACCGCCAGCAGGTGGATGAGGGCAACGGTCAAGAACTCGGTGAGGTACATGCAGGCTCCTGTTATGTCTAATTATTTCATCTGATAGGCTCGCAGATTACGCCTTGGTTTCCTCGTACGAAAGGTACAGTTCATGACCGACAATCGCCGCGCCGTATTTCTCGATCACCGCTCGCTGGACCTGGGCGACCTGGACCTGGGAGCGCTGCACGACAGTTTCAGCCCCCTGCAATTGCATGCCTACACGCTCCCGGAGCAGGTAGCCGAGCGCTTGCAGGGTGCCCAGGTCGCCATCAGCAACAAGGTCGCCCTCACTGCCCAGACCCTCGCCGCCTGCCCTGACCTGCGGTTGATCCTGGTGACGGCGACAGGCACCAACAATGTCGACCTGGAGGCGGCACGGCGCCAAGGCATCACCGTCAGCAATTGCCAGGGCTATGGCACGCCATCGGTGGCCCAGCACACCCTGATGCTGCTGCTCAACCTGGCGACCCGGGTCGCCGACTATCAACAGGCCGTGGCCGCCGGGCGCTGGCAGCAAGCCAAGCAGTTCTGCCTGCTGGACTTCCCGATCATGGAACTGGCGGGCAAGACCCTGGGCCTGCTGGGCCACGGCGAATTGGGTGGCGCCGTCGCTCGCCTGGCCGAGGCCTTCGGCATGCGGGTGGTCCTGGGACAGATTCCGGGACGCCCGGCCCGCGCCGACCGCCTGCCCCTGGATGAACTGCTGCCCCAGGTGGATGCCCTGACCCTGCACTGCCCGCTGAACGAACACACCCGCCACTTCATCGGCGCCCGGGAACTGGCCCTGCTCAAGCCCGGGGCCCTGGTGGTCAACACCGCCCGAGGCGGGCTGATCGATGAACAGGCCCTGGCCGACGCACTGCGCAGCGGTCACCTGGGAGGAGCCGCTACGGACGTCCTGAGCGTCGAGCCACCGGTCAACGGCAACCCCTTGCTTGAAGCCGATATCCCACGCCTGATCGTTACGCCCCACAATGCCTGGGGCAGCCGCGAGGCACGCCAGCGCATCGTCGGCCAAGTGCTGGAAAATGCCCGGGCCTTCTTCAACGGTGAACCGCTGCGGGTCGTGAATTGATAAACTGCGCCACTTTTTGCCCAGGTGCGGACGATGGACATACGCAGTGAAATACTCCTACGCCAGACTGAGTTGTTCCAGGGCTCACTGTTGCTGGCCGGCCTGAGTGCCGATGATCTGCTCGGCCGCCTACCCGCAGCCCGGGGCTGGTGCTGGCATGCCGGGGACCAGGCCGCGCTGCAGGCGCGCTTCCCGGGACGCAGCCACTTCGGCGTGACCGCGCCAGACGACGCGTTCGACAGCGCGGTGCTGTTCCTGCCCAAGTCCAAGGACCTGGCCCAATACCTGCTCAATGCCCTGGCTTCGCGCCTGGCCGGGCGCGAGCTGTACCTGGTTGGGGAAAAACGCAGCGGTGTGGAAAGCGTCGCCAAGCAGCTTGCGGCCTTCGGCAAGCCACGCAAGCTCGACAGCGCCCGGCATTGCCAGTTGTGGCAAGTCACGGTCAGCAATGCCCCCGAACCCGTGGCGCTGGAAAGCCTGGCCCAGGAATACCAACTGCCACTGGCCGAGGGCCCGTTGACAGTCATCAGCCTGCCCGGGGTGTTCAGCCACGGGCGCCTGGATCGGGGCACTGCCCTGCTGTTGGAGCACCTGGACCATCTGCCCCCAGGGCACCTGCTGGACTTCGGCTGCGGCGCTGGCGTACTGGGAGCCACGGTCAAGCGCCGCTACCCGGACAACCAGGTGACCCTGCTGGACGTGGACGCCTTCGCCGCCGCCAGCAGTCGCCTGACCCTGGCTGCCAATGGCCTGGAGGCCGAAGTCCTGACCGGTGACGGCATCGATGCTGCCCCCGGGGAGCTGGACGGCATCCTGACCAATCCGCCGTTCCATACCGGGGTCCATACCGACTACCAGGCCACGGAAAATCTGCTGCGAAAAGCCAGGCAACATCTTAGAAAAGGTGGCGAACTTCGAGTAGTTGCCAACAGCTTCCTGCGCTACCAACCACTGATCGAGGAGCATCTGGGACCTTGCGCGATCAAGGCCGAAGGCGATGGTTTCCGCATTTACCGGGCCAAGCGCGGCTGAGCGTTTTTTTCGCACACAAGGCTTGCCGAAAGGATTTTGCCTAGGCAGAATCCGCTCCGTCCTAGGGGAGTAGTCTCCCACGAGCGCCACGCTCGTCCGGCATGCGTCAACATACTTGGTCCGAAGACCATGGCGCATGCGACCCAAGAGTCCGCACAGACGGACCGCAGGGTTTGACAAGACCTATGACACGCACACCTTACCCGGGGCGGGAAGGCTGTACGTGTCATAGCCGTGTCGACCCGCCCCTTAGGAAAGCCCTGATGCTGGATTCTCTGCTCGTTCCCACCGCAATCGTTGCCTTGGCCGAAATCGGCGACAAGACGCAACTGCTCGCCTTGATTCTCGCTGCACGCTTTCGCAAACCCTGGCCGATCATCGCCGGCATTGTCGCCGCGACCCTGGCCAACCATGCGGCTGCCGGAGCGGTAGGCGCCTGGTTCGGCAGTTTCTTCTCGGACACGACCCTGCACTGGATTCTTGCGGCCAGCTTCGCTGCCACTGCGCTGTGGACCCTGGTGCCGGACAAGATGGACGACGATGAAGCCACTACGGCACGCAAGTTCGGCCCGTTCCTCACCACCCTGATCGCCTTCTTCCTGGCCGAGATCGGCGACAAGACCCAAGTCGCCACGGTCATGCTGGCTGCACAGTATCCAGAGTTGTGGCTGGTGATCATCGGCACCACCCTGGGCATGCTGATCGCCAACGTGCCGGTGGTACTGGCGGGTAACTTCGCCGCGGACAAACTGCCCCTGACCCTGATCCGTCGCCTGGCGGCGTCGGCGTTCTTCATCCTCGCCGCAGTGGCGGTGTACAAGGCCATGCAGAGCAGCGGCTGGGTATAAATGAAAGCGCCGGCCAGGCAACCCCTGCTTGCAGGAGCGGCCTTGCCGGCGCAGGCGTCATCCAGGATGACGCCGAGGGATCAGGACTTCTTGGCCTGCTGGTACAGCGGCATCACCTTGGGAATCGCCGCCTGCAACGAAGCGATACGGCTGGTGGACGCCGGGTGGGTGCTCATGAATTCCGGTGGCGCAGAACCGCCGGCGGCCTGGCCCATCTTGTTCCACAGGGTAATGGCCGCGTTCGGGTTGTAGCCGGCGCGAGCTGCCAGCTCCAGGCCGATCAGGTCGGCTTCGTTTTCATTCTCGCGACTGTTAGGCAGGGTCATCAGCAGGTTGACGCCGTTGTCGCCCAGGGCAACTGCCTGCTGGGAAACCCCGAACAGGGTAGCGATCTGCTTGCCGGCACCCAGCGCGTACTGCTTGGACATCGCCTCGCGACCATGCTCACGCAGGGCGTGGGCGATTTCATGCCCCATCACCGCGGCGATTTCATCGTCGGTCAGCTTCAGCTTCTCGATCAGGCCGGAATAGAAAATGATCTTGCCGCCAGGACCGCAGTTGGCGTTGAGTTCGTCGCTCTTGATCAGGTTGACTTCCCACTTCCACTGCGCGCAATCCGGACGGAAGTTCGGGGCCTGGGCAATCAGGCGGTTGGCGATGACCTGCAGGCGCTTGGCGTTGGCGCTGTTCTTGTCCAGCGCGCCCTGGTTGCTGGCCTCGCTCAGGGTCTCCTGGTACGACTGGGCGTACGACTGGTTGACCTCGGCACTGGACACCATGCTGAACATGGACTGCTTGCGATCCACGCCCACCACGCCGGCGTTGGTGGTGTTGACCGTTTCACAACCACTGAGCAGCGCAGCGGCGCCCAGTGCACATACAACCAATGATTTCTTCATGAAAAACGCTCCCTGAAAACATGGCGCGTATCCTAAGGGCGCGTTTGTATCAGCGCCAGATGTAAAACACGCTTTTGGTCGCAATTGAGATACAGCCCGGCACTGCAGAAAAAAGTTCATGCAGGTCCAACGACACGGCAACGTCGAGCTGGCACCTTGCCATTAACGACACGATCAGCTCCCAAACCGTCATTTGTGCAATTGCCGCTAATGGCCAGCGGGGCTGCGGCCGATACAGCACGGCAGACCTCAATTCCTGCGCCCGGAGCCTCTATGAAGTTCAAGTCGATCCAGTTTTCGGTGGCCGCACTGGCCGGAGCCATCGTCCTCAGCGTGGTTGCAGCCCTGGTGCTGTATGCCCTGTTCTCCGGCGCCAGGACTCAGCAAATGGTGCAGGAAAGGACCCAGGCCCAGTTCGAACAAGTCATCGAACAACGCCTGAGTGGCCTGGCGCAGACCCAGGTCAGCCAGATCCAGCGGGAGCTGGAGGCGCCGCTGCTGATTGCCGGGGGCCTGGTGCGCGTTAACGCCCTGATGGGTAGCCGGGATGCCCAGGGCCAGGCGCAATTGAACCTGAGCCGCGAGCAGATGATTGCCCTGATCAAGGAAAACGTCGCCCAGAACCCGAAGATCCTCGGCGCCTATATAGGCTGGGAAGCCAACGCCATCGACCACAACGACGGGGCCTATGTCGGCACCAGCGTGGTCGGCATCGATGCCGCCACCGGTCGCTTCCTGCCCTGGTGGTTCCGCAACCAGGACTCCAGCCTGGGCCTGGACAAGCTGGCTGACGTCAACGATCGAACCGTACTGTCCACCGGGGTGCGGGCCAGCGAGTACTACCTGTGCTCCAAGGAAAGCCTGAAACCCTGCGTGATCGACCCTGCCCCCTACAAGGTCGGCGACAAGGTGGTGATGCTCGCCTCCTTCATCCAGCCCATCCTGCTCGACGGCAAGTTCCAGGGCATCGTCGGCGCCGACCTGTCAGTGAACTTCATCCAGGACATGCTGGTGGCCGCCAACCAGAAGCTCTACAACGGCGCTGGCGAAATGGCCCTGATCGGCGGCAACACCCGCCTGGTGGCCTACACCAAGGACCCAAGCAAGTTCGGCGAAAAAGTCAGCGATGTGCTCACCAGCGACACGGTCACCAAGCTCTCCAGCCTCAAGCGTGGCGAGGTGACCTACAGCGTCGACCAGGCCAACGGCCATATCGCCCTGTACCTGCCCTTCGGCATCGGCCAGACCGATGCGCACTGGACCCTGATGCTGCAACTGCCCCTGGCTGCGGTGATGGCTGACCTGGACAAGCTGCAGGCCGATCTGGCCGAACAGCGCAAGGCAGACACCTTCGGCATGGCGATGGTCGGACTGGTGATCGCCGGGCTCGGCCTGGTGGTGATCTGGTTGGTGGGCCATGGCATTGCCCGACCACTGCGGCAGATGGTGGCGATGCTCGATGACATTGCCCAGGGCGAAGGCGACCTGACTCGCCGACTGAGCAGCGACCGCGCCGATGAACTGGGCTCCATCGCCAAGGGCTTCAACACCTTCCTGGCCAAGCTGCAAGCGATGATCAGCCAAGTGGTGACTTCGGTGCAGAGTGTCAGTGACTCCTCGGAGCACACCGCCGACATCGCCATCCGCACCAACCAGGGCGTACACAAGCAGATGGTGGAGATCGACCAGGTGGCCACTGCCGTGCACGAGATGACCGCGACCGCCCAGGACGTGGCGCGCAACGCGACCCAGGCGGCACAAGCCGCCGGTCACGCCGACCAGGCCGCCAGCCAGGGCATGCAGATCGTGCGCGATACCTCCAGTGCCATCGGCGCCCTGGCCGAGGAAATCGGTCGTGCGGTCACCGTGGTACAGACCCTGGCCAAGGACAGCGAAAACATCAATGCCATCCTCATTGCCATCCGGGGTATTGCCGAGCAGACCAACCTGTTGGCGCTCAACGCCGCGATCGAGGCCGCCCGGGCCGGCGAGCAGGGGCGTGGCTTTGCCGTGGTCGCCGACGAGGTGCGCAACCTGGCGCAGAAGACCCAACAGGCCACCGAGGAAATCCAGTCGATGATCCAGCAGTTACAGCAAGGTACCCGGGAAGTGGTGCGGGTCATGGAGGACAGCCAGCACAAGACCGACCAGAGCGTGGAACATGCGGCCAAGGCAGCCCAGGCCCTGGAGACCATCACCCAGGCCGTTTCGGTGATCAACGACATGAACACCCAGATCGCCAGTGCTGCCGAGGAACAGAGCGCAGTGGCCGAGGACATCAACCGCAACGTGATCAATATCGGCCAGGTCGCCAATGAAGTTGCCGGAGGCGCCGATGAGTCCAGCGCCGCCAGTGCCGGCCTGACCAAGCTGGCCGAGCAGCAGCGACGCCTGATCAATCAATTCAAGGTGTGAGTCATCATGGGCCCGGCTGCTGCCGGGCCCATGACGCTGGAGCGATCAAGCAGGGGTCAGGCACTCGGGGCCATTGAGCTTGGGATCGTTGATCAGGTTGGCCAGCACTCGCTCACGCAGGGCAGCGGGAGGACTGGCCAGCAAGGCGTGCAGGGCATGCAAGGGCGTCTCGGGGTCGAGCCAGGCTTCCTGGCCGGCAGCATCGAGAATCAGCGGGCGGCGCAGAGTGGAAGCGGCCTGGGTCACCACCGCAGTACTCAGCCAGACTTGCTCTTGCACCGGGTAGGCTTCCCAGATCGCGGCAAAGAAAATCGACGAGCCCTCCCCTGGCGTCAGCCAGTAAGGACGCTTGCGGCTGCCACCCCGCCACTCGTAGAAACCATTGGCCGGCAGCAGGCAACGGCGCTCGCGAAATGCCTGGCGAAACATCGGCTGCTCGGCCAGGGTCTCCGCCCGGGCATGGGCCGGAGTGCGCGACAGATCGGTCAGCCAGGGTGGCGTCAGCCCCCAGCGGGCGCGGGCCAGGGTACGCTGACCATCCTCAGCACGCTGGATCAGCACCGAGTCATGGGGCGAGATGTTCCACTGGGCCCGCTGATCTACGGGAAACCCCGGCAAGGCGGCAAACGCGGGATTCCAGCGAAACAGGGCATAACGTCCACACATGGGGTATACGACTCTCGGTAAATCGGGGCACGGCCTAACAGACCAATACCCCGGCAAAACTGTCCGGCTCTTCGCAGGGCAAAGGCAAGGCGGCATTGTACGCAGTGATCAACTCCCGTGCCCGTTGCACCTGGTGATTTTCCACCGACAGCGCCAACAAGCCGAACACCGGCAACTCTCCTACACCCCCCAACAGGTCCCCGCCGTGCAGATGGGCCTCGATACCCTCGCTGGCCAACATGCCCCGGAGCAGCTCACCTTCCATCAGATTCTCCGGCTCATAGATACGCTGCATGGAAACCGTCCCCAGGCTCAGTCGTTTTCAGTGTGCACATCGAGCATCCATTCCTGACCATCGGTCTGCAGCGTGAACACGATGGGCCGGCAGCAAACCGGGCAGTCCTCTATATAGGTCTGGTCGCCGGCTGAGAGATCCAGCACCGCCTCCGCCTGTTCGCCGCAATAAGGACATTGATAATGGTCGGTTTCCAGCATCGCGGTCTCCCGAGTGACTTATGCGTATAATCGCCGGTCTATTTGCAGGGCTTTTTATGCTTGAGCTGAGTTTTCAGACCGTGCCCGGCTTTTTTGATCCAAACCTACTTCTTACCCTAGCCGTTTCTAACAAGAGAGCATGATGGGCGAATTCGATGCCATCCGACCTTACCACGACAGCGAAGTACCAGCGGTGCTGGCTCGGCTGATCAGCGACAAGGCATTCCTAGATATCCTCACCCACTTTCGCTTCCCGCGTTTTGCCAATACGTTCGGCTGGCTGCTCAAACCCCTGATCGCCCACCGCCTGCGCCGTGAATTCGCCGGCGTCACCTCGGTGGCCACCTTGCAGGACAAGGTCGAGTTCTACGTCGACCACACCATCGAACGCGCCACCGACGGCGTGACCTATACCGGCGTCGAGCAGTTCAAGTCCGGTACGGCGTATCTATTCCTGGCCAATCATCGCGATATAGTCATGGACCCGGCCTTCGTCAATTACGCGGTCTACCATGCCGGCCTGCCGACACCTCGTATCGCCATTGGCGACAACCTGCTGCAAAAGCCGTTCGTCAGCGACCTGATGCGCCTGAACAAGAGCTTCATCGTGCATCGCTCCCTCAGCGGCCGTAGGGAAAAGCTCGCGGCTTACCAATTGCTCTCTGCCTACATCAACCACTCGATCCTCAACGACGGCCAGTCGATCTGGATCGCCCAGGCCGAAGGCCGGGCCAAGGATGGCGACGATCGTACCGAGTCGGCGATCCTCAAGATGTTCCACATGAGCCGCAAGGACGAGCCGTTCGGCGAAGTGATCCAGTCGCTGAACCTGACGCCGGTATCCATCAGCTACGAATATGACCCTTGCGACCAGGCCAAGGCCCGGGAGCTGTACATCCGCGCCACCACCGGCAGCTATACCAAGGCCCCGGGAGAGGACGACGTCAGCATCGCCAAGGGCATCACTGGCTACAAGGGCCGGGTCCACGTGAACTTCGCCACGCCGATCCACGCCCTGTTCGAGGACACCAAGCAGTTGGCCATGGAAATGGACCGGCAGATTCTCGGCGGCTACCGGCTGTTCCCGGTGCACTACCTGGCCTACGCCCAGTGGCAGGACGCCGACCCGGCGTTGCAAGTGCCCAACGCCGCCGAGGTGTTCCCGGCCCAGGAGCTGACCAAGGCAAAAGAAGAATGGCAACGCCGGCTCGAAGCCTGCCCGCCAGAGCATCGCCCCTACCTGGTATTGCAATACGCGACCCCGGTACGCAACCAGTACCGGGTCAAGGCAGGCCTGGCACTGCAGTAGTGCCACGGACAAGCACAACGGCGCCTTTAGGCGCCGTTGTTGTATCCGCAAAGACCATCAGAAGTGGGTGCTGACCCAGGACACCAGCAGGGCCAGCGCCAGGCAGGCAAAGCCGAAGCGATAGAAGAAGCGATTGATGCGCAAAGTGGCCGGGTCGAGCATCAGCATGGGCTGGTCCACCGCCCGCTGTTCACTCTGGCTGGCAAGGTTGGCCAGGGCACGCAATTCACGGCGGCGAGTGGCATGCAGCAGCCAACTCCCCGGACAGGCGAACAACAGGGCGAAGAGGTTGATCAGCTTGCCAGGATGGGCGTTGAACGTGGACCAGATCAAATGCAGCGACATCATGAACCTCGGAATGGGACCTGTGTTCGGGCTATCGGGAGCACCCGCGGCGCGGATTCTACTCAATCCCCAAATGCTCCCAAGCGCCTTTCCGACCAATAACGAGGCATCTGTCATTTAATTTAAAACGTCATCTTTTCGTCATCTAAACAAGCCAGTCTGTCGCCCCTCGATGACCCACGGAGCTTGTCATGCTGCACGCAGAAAACCAGGACCGCCTCTACCTGATCGCCCCCAGCGAAGAACAGCAAGCGCTGGTCGGAGCCCTGGCCTTCAATGTCCAGGACCGTCATTGGCTGGTGTATTGCGCCCTGGGCGGACATCAGCACGCGGACCTGCCAGAGACCGACCTGCTGACGGGCGTGAGTGTGCTGGACTTCTACGTCGAAGCCGCGTGAGCGCTGGCACGAATGCCCATGAAAAAGCCCGGCTCCATTGGAGCCGGGCTTTTTCATCGCCTGGGCCAAGGCCGTCAGGCAAGGTCCTTCGATCACAGCGCCAGGGGGCCCATCACTCGCCGAGGATCTGACCGACGGTCGGGTCCTTGAACAGGCGGGTCAAGGCATCGCTGAGCACATCGCCCACCAGCTTGGTATTGGTGTCCTGGTTTGGCGCCATGCCAAAGCGCTGATCCAGGGATGCGCCATAACGGCCGCTGTAGCGGCGGTTGGCGTTCTGGACGTCGGAGCGGAAAGTCGCGCCGATGGTCGCCTCGGTTACGTAAAGGCCTTCTTTGGGCGACTGGTACTTGAGCTCGGCCAGGGTCACGGTCAGTTGGGGAGCATTGCTACCACCAGTGGTAGGCGTGAAGCCCAGCAAACGCACTGCAGCTTCGGCCTGGGCCTGCAACTTCGGCAGAATCTGCGCGCTTTGTACGGTGATGGCACTGGTTTCCGGGTACAGGCCGCCACGGGTCCCCAGGGTTGGCGATGGGCGGCCGTCGACGACTCTCACCACCACTGGCTGGCCACGGCCGACAGGCGCCAGCTGAGAGGTGAGCTTCGGCTCCGGGCTGAGTTGTTGCGGGCTGTGGGCGCAGCCGACCAGCGACAGGCTGGCCACAGTGATCAAACCGAACAACAGGCGTTGCAACATGCTCATCTCTCCAGGAATCAGGCACAAACAGGCCCGCAGTATAGCGGTGCACAACAGCGGCAAACCAGCATCTGGCGGGACTTAAAGCAAGTCTCAGACAGGTTCTGTACAAGGGGGTTCCTGTAACCTAGCGTTAACCGGCATTACATGATGATGTAACTACTAAACGACATTCTTGTCGTCAACGACACACTAGGTGCTTGGCCATGAAACTCCTCCGCTCGCTGTTCGCGCCACGTCAAGCGTTTCGCAACTTCGCGCTGCTGGATTACCAGGGGCGCTGCCAGGCTTTGCGCCAGAGCCGCGTGCCCCCGGTGGGCGATGGCTGGGTGGAAATAGAAGAAATCCGCCTGAACTGGTTACACCAGCCGTTGCCAGCCAGTGCCTACCTCAGCACGCGTGCCACGACAACCAGGGTGCAACCGATACTGGCCACCTGACCAAAAGCCGAATAAAAGTCGCAAAATAGGGTCATTTCTGCGCATTTCTTCGTTACAATCTCCCCCCGATTATAAGGACGTCTCCTGATCGGGCCTCGCAACACTGCCAACGCATTGCCTTGGCGCCCCATACTGCCCACAGAGAGCCGCCCACACAGATCGAGTGAAGCTGGCGTGCTTGCTGTCCCATCTTGCAAACCTCCACTTTTCACGAATCTGCAGAGCTGCCCTTGCAAGGACACTGAAGTTTTGCCCGTCGTGCCCGCATCCCTTGAATGCAGGCATCACCGCTCGGGCCAGGTGCCAGGCCGAGGCAGCCCTTTTTTGAGGTTCACGTCTTCAAAAGAGCGTGAAAAAACGGGTTTTCACAACTTCACAAGAGTGTGGCGAGCAAATGAATAGTTTTGCGTCTGAACTGGCACCATTGGCCTCTACAACAGCCCGATTACACAGGACCGAGCCCTCCTCAGATACTTGCGCTTGATGCCTGTCCGCTGACGGATTTGGTTGCACTAACGGATGTCTCGACCATAAGTCGAATTGCCCCGAGGCTCCCCAAGATGCGTTCATATGCACCTTGAGGCCCGGTTGGTAGCGTCCGCAGAAGTTGCAAAGAATTGCGAAGACTCGGACATGGCAATCCTGGCCATGGGTAACCTGGGGCACCACGTGAATCGCCCCATCACTCCTGGCAGCCATGCCGTCAATTTGGTGCTGCAGATTTTGGAGACGCGTTAATGGCGCATAACGAAGCAGTAGACGTCGTATTGGTCGGGGCCGGCATCATGAGTGCCACCCTCGCCGTACTGCTCAAAGAGCTCGACCCCGCAATCAAGTTGGAAGTCGTCGAGCTGATGGACTCGGGTGCCGCGGAGAGTTCCAACCCATGGAACAACGCCGGTACCGGTCACGCTGGCCTTTGTGAGCTGAACTACACGCCACAGGCCGCCGATGGCAGCATCGACATCAAGAAAGCCGTGCATATCAACACCCAGTTCGAGGTGTCGAAGCAGTTCTGGTCCTACCTGACCAAACAAGGCACGTTCGGCTCGTCCAAGTCCTTCATCAGCCCGGTGCCACACCTGAGCTTCGTCCAGGGCGACAAGGGCGTTTCCTTCCTCAAGAAGCGCTTTGAAGTGCTGAGCCAGCACCATGCCTTCGCCGACATGGAATACACCGAGGACAAGGCCAAGATGGCCGAGTGGATGCCGCTGATGATGCCGGGCCGCGCCTCGGACGAAACCATCGCCGCCACCCGCGTGACCAACGGTACGGACGTCAACTTCGGCGCCCTGACCAACCAGCTGCTCAAGCACCTGACCAGCGCTCCGGACACCCAGGTCAAGTACTGCAAGCGCGTGACCGGCCTCAAGCGCAACAAGGCCAACGGCTGGACCGTGAGCATCAAGGACGTCAACAGCGGCAACACCCGCGAAGTCGACGCCAAGTTCGTATTCCTCGGCGCCGGTGGCGCGGCACTGCCGCTGCTGCAAGCGTCGGGTATCGAGGAAAGCAAGGGCTTCGGTGGTTTCCCGGTCAGTGGCCAATGGCTGCGTTGCGATAACCCGGAAGTGGTCAAGCAGCACCAGGCCAAGGTCTATAGCCAGGCCGCCGTTGGTTCGCCACCGATGTCGGTGCCGCACCTGGACACCCGCGTGGTCGACGGCAAGAAATCCCTGTTGTTCGGGCCTTACGCCGGCTTCACCACCAAGTTCCTCAAGCACGGCTCGTTCCTGGACCTGCCGATGTCGGTACGCGCCGGCAACATCGGCCCGATGCTGGCCGTAGCCCGGGACAACATGGACCTGACCAAGTACCTGGTCAGCGAAGTCATGCAGTCCATGGAACAACGCCTGGAATCCCTGCGCCGCTTCTACCCCGAGGCCAAGGCCGAGGACTGGCGCCTGGAAGTCGCGGGACAACGGGTGCAGATCATCAAGAAAGACCCGAAAAAAGGCGGTGTGCTGCAGTTCGGCACCGAGCTGGTCGCAGCCAAGGACGGTTCCCTGGCCGCCCTGCTGGGCGCCTCCCCTGGCGCGTCGGTCACCGTTTCGATCATGCTCGACCTGATCGAGCGCTGCTTCCCGGCCAAAGCCAGTGGTGAATGGGCTGCCAAGCTCAAGGAAATTTTCCCGGCCCGGGAAAAAGCCCTGGAAAGCGACGCGGCCCTGTATCGCAAGATCAACAGCGAGAACAACCTGAGCCTGGAGCTGGTCGCGCCAAGCAAGGAAACCGAAAGCTGCGCCTGATCCAGCAGCCATGAAAAACGCCCCGTCCTGCAAGGAACGGGGCGTTTTTTATTCCCGGTCCTAAAAAACCGGCATCCTGCCAAACGCTAGGATCAGCCGCGGGCCTGGGCGATCAGCTCAATGTAGTCAGCGGCATTGCGTTGGTCCCGGATCAACTCGACGAAGGTCTTGCCCTGCTCGTCCTTGCCATCCAGATCGAGACCCGACTCGACGAAAAAGCCCAGGAAACGCTCGAAATCGTCGATGCGCAAGCCACGATAGGCCTTGATCAGCTTATGCAGGGACGGCGAGGTCGCGTCGACCGGCTCAAAATCGAGGAACAACTTGATCTGCTCGTCACCGATCTCGTCACCAATCACTTGCTTCTTATCTTTACGCATTGCCGACTCCAGCTCGCAGACATTTCACGGGGCGGGCAGTTTACCCCCAGCCCGCATCCAGCCTCAACGCGGACGCACGCTGCCAGTGTGCAGGTCGGCCCAGATATGGCCATTGGCATAGCTGAGGAACTGGCAATACACGGTGTCGTTACGCAACAGGTCCATCACTGCCCGGTACTGTGCCATGGGGTAGTACAGGGTCAGCGTCCTGCTCTTGGCATCGTATTGCGGCTTTTTCAGGCTCTTGCTTTCGCCGTCGAAACTCACCAGCACCTGGCTGATGGTAGCCCCCTTGTTCAAGGGCTTGCCCTTGAGCCGAAGCCACACCGGCGAGGTCACGGGAATCGGTTGCTGGTTGGATTGGCGCTGGCTACCGATCACCACCGAGTATTCGGTGACTTGCAACAATTGTTGTTGCTCGGGGACAGCATCACGCAGGGTCAGGTCGTCAGGTGGCAGGAACTGCCCGTGCATGGGGGCCGGAGCGGCTGCGAGCGGCAGGCTCAAGCTCAGGAGAAGGGCCGCGCAACTGCGGATCAACAGGCTCATGACAGGCTCCAGACAAGGGCCGAGCACTCTAGCACGGGTTCTGCGCCTCTACACCCACCCCACGCCAGCTCTACGACAGGCCCACAGCACAGAGCTCAGTCGAACTGGGCGAGCATCCAGGCGTGGTACTCGGCCACGCCTTGCTCACCTTCACGAGGCGCCCAACTGGCGTGTTCGCTCTCGCTCAACGGGCGATAAGGCCCGGCCTTGCATTCGAACATCAGGCTATCGGGCGCCAGTGCCACAAGGCCATGGAACACTCCAGCAGGCAGGTCCACCCCTACGCAGTCGCCACCAGCCTCCAGGACACGCTTTTCCCGGATCTGGCCTGCCTCATCGAAGATCAGCACGCCCAGGCGCCCCTTGAGCACTAGCAGTGTCTCGGCCTTGTCAGCGCTCAGGTGCCGATGGGGCGGGATGTAGGTCGAAGGTTGCAGGCCTACCGCCAAGCGATGACAAGGCTCTTCCATGGCATGGAAGTTGTGATGCTGGCGCCCACGAGGATTGGCCGCGGCCTTCTGGGTCAGGTCGCAGAACAACGTTTGATCGAGAAAGCTCGGGCCAGACATGTCTTACATCCCCTTCACGGCGTAGATGCCCGCGGCGTTACGCCAATAACCCTTGTAGTCCATGCCATAACCAAAGACATAACGGTCGACGCAGGTCAGGCCCATGTAGTCGGCCTTGAGATCCGGACGGGCCTTGCGATCGTGATCCTTGTCGATCAGTACGGCGGTATGCACGGCACGGGCACCGGCGTGACGGCAGAAGTCGATGATCGCGCTCAAGGTGTGCCCTTCATCAAGAATGTCGTCGATGATCAGCACGTCGCGGTCAATAAAGGAAACTTCTGGCTTGGATTTCCAGAACAGCTCGCCACCGCTGGTTTCGTTGCGATAACGAGTTGCATGCAGGTAGGAGGCTTCCAGGGGAAAGCGCAAGTGAGTCAGCAACTTGCCTGCGAAGATCAGGCCGCCGTTCATCACGCAGAACACCACCGGATTGCGCTCAGCCAGGTCTTCAGTGATTTGTGCACCGATCCGGGCGATGGTCGCCTCGACTTCAGCTTCGGTGTACAGGCAGTCAGCCTCGCGCATGATTTGACGGATATGCTCGAGATCAGCGGACATGGCGCTCTCCAAGGGGGTGGCAGTTTCGGAAAAGCGGGCAAAGGTACGCATCCGGCCCGGTCAGATCAAGCGTTTCTGGACTAACGTACTTTATGTCTATAGGACAACAACCCCGGATAGATTAATCTAGGCCGTTTTTTTTGCCCGCCGCCGGAGCCTTTCCCTATGCCTACCCATGAGATCCGCCACCCGCTGATCCGTCATAAACTTGGCCTTATGCGCCGCGCAGACATCAGCACCAAGAACTTTCGCGAGCTCGCTCAGGAAGTCGGTGCCCTACTGACATACGAAGCCACCAAGGACCTGCCCCTGGAAAGTTATGAGATTCCAGGCTGGTGCGGCCCTGTCCAGGTCGAGAAGATCGCTGGCAAGAAGATTACCGTGGTTCCCATCCTGCGCGCCGGCATCGGCATGCTCGAAGGCGTGCTGAGCCTGATCCCCGGTGCCAAGGTCAGCGCCGTCGGCGTGGCCCGCAACGAGGAAACCCTGCAAGCCCATACCTACCTGGAAAAACTGGTACCGGAGATCGATGAGCGCCTGGCTATGATCATCGACCCCATGCTGGCCACCGGCAGCTCCATGGTCGCCACCATCGACCTGCTGAAAAAAGCCGGTTGCCGGGATATCCGTGCCATGGTCCTGGTGGCAGCTCCCGAAGGTATAGCTACAGTCGAGCAGGCTCATCCGGATGTGACGATCTACACCGCCTCCATCGACCAGAAACTCAACGAGCATGGCTACATCATTCCTGGGCTGGGTGATGCCGGCGACAAGATCTTCGGCACCAAGCAGAAGGATTCCTGATCATGCAGGATGAGTTCAACGATCCGCTCTGGCGCCAGGTGCTGTCTGGCGCCCAGATGCTTTTCGTGGCCTTTGGCGCCCTGGTGTTGATGCCGCTGATTACCGGTCTTGATCCCAACGTGGCGCTGTTCACGGCGGGTCTAGGGACTCTGTTGTTCCAACTGGTCACTGGCCGCCAGGTGCCGGTGTTCCTGGCTTCGAGCTTCGCCTTCATTACCCCGATCATTCTCGCCAAGGGCCAGTTCGGCCTGGCCGCGACCATGGGCGGCGTCATGGCGGCAGGTTTCGTCTACACCTTTCTCGGGCTGGCGGTGAAGATCAAGGGTACGGGGTTCATCGACCGCCTGCTGCCACCCGTGGTCATCGGCCCGGTGATCATCTCCATCGGCCTGGCCATGGCTCCCATCGCCGCCAACATGGCCATGGGCAAGGCCGGCGACGGCAGCGAGCTGATCCACTACCAGACCGCCATGATGATCTCCATGCCGGCGCTGCTCACCACCCTGGTGGTGGCGGTGTTCGGCAAGGGAATCTTCCGCCTGGTGCCGATCATTTCCGGGGTACTGGTGGGTTTTGCCCTGTCGTTCTACTTCGGCGTGGTGGACACCGCCAAGATCGCTGCCGCGCCTTGGCTGGCCCTGCCGCACTTCACTGCACCGGAGTTCAACTGGCAGGCGATCCTGTTCATTGTTCCGGTAGCCCTGGCGCCAGCCATCGAACACATCGGTGGAGTGATCGCCGTAGGTAGCGTGACCGGTCGCGACTACCTGAAGAAGCCCGGCCTGCACCGTACCCTGTTTGGCGACGGCGTCGCCACCACCGCTGCCGGCCTGTTCGGCGGTCCGCCCAACACCACCTACGCCGAAGTGACCGGCGCGGTGATGCTGACCAAGAACTACAACCCGAAGATCATGACTTGGGCTGCGGTGTTCGCCATCACCCTGGCCTTCATCGGCAAGTTCGGTGCACTGCTGCAAAGCATCCCGGTGCCGGTGATGGGCGGGATCCTCTGCCTGTTGTTCGGCTCGATCGCCGCCGTGGGCATGAACACCCTGATCCGCCACAAGATCGATCTTGGCGAGGCACGCAACCTGGTGATCGTCTCCGTGACCCTGGTGTTCGGTATCGGTGGAATGCTGGTAGGTACAGGTACCGGCCAGAATGACGTCGGCCTCAAGGGCATTGCCCTGTGCGCCATCGTCGCCATTGCCTTGAACCTGGTCTTGCCAGGCAACGATAGCTGGAAAAACAACAAGTCCGACGGGCCCATCATCTGAAGCCCAGTCACCGGCTCCCGCAGTAGCTCAGGAGCCGGTGACCGACGCCAGCCTCTATAAGGCCAGCGGTGCCCGGGCGCACAAATTGGCCAGTGCCTGAGCCCATTGCGGGTCATCGTTCAGGCACGGGATCAACAACAGATCCTCTCCTCCGGCCTCACGGAACTGTTCACGTCCGCGATCCCCGATCTCCTCCAGCGTCTCGATGCAATCGGCGACAAAGGCTGGGCACATCACCAGCAGCTTCTTCACGCCCTGCTTGGCCAACTCATCCAGCCGGGCCTCGGTATAAGGCTCGATCCACTTGGCGCGCCCCAAGCGCGACTGGAACGACACCGACCATTGCCCATCGGCCAGCCCCATCTGCTGGGCAAAGGCCTGCGCGGTACGAAAGCACTGCCCGCGATAACAATTGGCGAGCACTTGCGGCGAGGCGTCCCGGCAGCAATCCCCCAGGCCATCCAGGCGGTGTCCTGGGTTGAGCTTCTGCAAGTGTCGCTCCGGCAAGCCGTGGAAACTCAGCAGCACGTGGTCGAATGGCTGTTGCAGATGTGGCTTGACGCTGGTCACCAGGGCGTCGATGTATTCAGGCTGGTCGTAGAACGGCTGCAGCACGCTGAACTGCACATCCAGCTGATGCTCGCGCACTACGCGCCGGGCTTCCTCGACCACAGTGGTCACAGTACTGTCGGCGAATTGTGGGTACAGCGGAGCCAGGGTAATCCTGCGCTGGCCCTGAGCCGCCAGCTTGAGCAGTGCAGATTCGATCGAAGGCTCGCCGTAGCGCATCGCCAACTCTACAGGCCCCTGCTTCCATTGCTCGCTCATCGCTCGCTGCAGGCGTCGGCTGAGCACCACCAACGGCGAACCCTCTTCCCACCAGATGGATTGGTAGGCGTGGGCCGACTGAGCCGGGCGCTTGATCAGGATCAGCGACACCAGCAAGCGTCGTACCGGCCAGGGCAGGTCGATCACATAGGGGTCCATGAGGAACTGATTGAGGTAGCTGCGCACATCCGCCACGGAGGTGGAGGCCGGCGAACCGAGGTTGACCAGGAGCAACGCGTGATCGGTCATGCAACGTCCTATTTCAATGGCGGCGGGATACGTCATCCAGGGCCGCGGGCAAATCAGTGAACTGGAAAGTGAACCCTGCCTCCAGCAAGCGCGCTGGCACGGCGCGCTGACCGCCTAGTAGCAACAGCGACAACTCGCCCAGCAGCAGGCGCAACACAAAGGCCGGTAGCGGCAACAACGCAGGCCGGTGCAGGACCCGTCCCAGGACCTTGGCGAACTCACGGTTGCGTGCAGGCTTCGGCGCGCAGGCATTATAAGGACCCCGTGCCGCATCCTGATGCATAAGAAAATCAATCAGGGCAATTTGATCATCGATATGAATCCACGGCATCCACTGCCGGCCATTGCCGATCGGGCCACCCAGGCCCAGCTTGAATGGCAGCAACAGGCGTGACAAAAAGCCGCCCTGCGCAGACAGCACCAGGCCGGTGCGCACCAGCACCACGCGCACTCCCATGGACTCGGCACGTTGCGCCGTTTCCTCCCAGGCGATACACAGTTGACTGGCAAAATCTTCGCTGACTGGCGGCGACTCTTCATCCAGCTCGCGCTCGCCGCCATCGCCGTACCACCCCACCGCCGACCCTGAAAGCAGTACACGGGGCTTGTGCTCACGGCTGTCGAGCCAGGCCAACAGGGTTTCGGTAAGGGCAATGCGGCTGGCCCACAACAGCGCCTTGCGCTTGTGAGTCCAGGGACGATCGGCTATGGGTGCGCCGGCCAGGTTGATCACCGCATCCACGGGGAGCTGGTCCAGCTCTTGCAATTCCTTGACTGCCCTTACTTGAGGACCGCACAAAGCGGCCACTTTATCGGGCTGGCGAGTCCATACACTCAACTGATGACCCTGGGCCAGCCAATGGCGACACAGCGCCTGCCCGATCAAACCAGTACCGCCGGTCAGCAATATATGCATGACATCTTCCTCGCGTGGCGTTTTACCCGAATCACTAGTCTATTTTTATAAGCAGGGATCTTTTCAATCGGGCAGGCTGCATTTTAACGATAGACAACCTGCACAACCGATCGCGCCGAAAGCTATACCAAAAAACAATATTGTACAGGTTTTGGCGGCGGCGTAGTCTGTACAGCAAGGTAAACGAGGCCCCTATGACAGTACCCATCGCAATCATTGGTACCGGCATCGCCGGACTCTCCGCCGCCCAGGCGCTACGAGATGCCGGGCATATCGTCCACCTCTTCGACAAAAGCCGCGGCAGCGGCGGGCGCATGTCGAGCAAGCGCAGCGATGCCGGCAGCCTGGATCTGGGAGCCCAGTACTTCACCGCCCGCGACCGGCGTTTCGTCACCGAAGTCCAGCGCTGGCAAGCCAAGGGCTGGGTCGCCGAGTGGACACCGCAGCTCTACAACTCCCACGGCGGCCAGCTCAGTCCCTCGCCGGATGAGCAGACCCGCTGGGTCGGCACCCCGCGCATGAGCGCCATCACCCGTGCCCTGATCGGCGACCTCGAAGCCCATTTCGCCTGCCGCATCACCGAAGTCTTCCGCGGCGAACAGCATTGGCACCTGCAGGATGCGGAAGGCTTCACCCACGGCCCTTTCAGCCATGTCGTGATCGCCACCCCGGCCCCGCAGGCCACGGCCCTGCTAGCTGCCGCGCCGAAGCTCGCGGGGGTCGCTGCCGGAGTGAAAATGGACCCCACCTGGGCAGTCGCTCTGGCCTTCGACACCCCTCTGGAAACCTCGATGGAAGGCTGCTTCGTGCAGGACAGTCCGCTGGACTGGCTGGCCCGTAACCGCAGCAAGCCCGGACGCGACAGCCACCTCGATACCTGGGTCCTGCACGCCACCAGCTCCTGGAGCCGGCAGCACATCGACCTCTCGAAAGAAGCCGTGACCGAGCAATTGCACGGCGCCTTCGCCGAGCTGCTGCACAGCGTCATGCCCGCCCCCACCTTCAGCCTGGCCCACCGCTGGCTTTACGCCCGCCCGGCCACCAGCCATGAATGGGGCGCCCTGGCCGATGCCGACCTGGGCCTGTACGTGTGTGGCGACTGGTGCCTGTCCGGCCGGGTCGAAGGCGCCTGGCTGAGTGGCCAGGAGGCCGCACGCCGACTCCACGAGAGCTTGCAGTGAATCGCCTCAACCCGCGCAAACTGCTGCTGTCGAAGTGGACAGCAGCCCACCCGCAACACCGCGAGAAACACTTCCTGGTCACCGAACTGTTCTGCGATGAAGAAGGCACCGTGCTGGATATCGAGCTGCAGGCGGTCCTTACCCGACGCAGCCAGCGCCTGAGCTGGCAAACCCTGCAGGACGACCGCGACTGGCGAATGGGCTGGCAATAACCGGGCGCACTCGCCGGGGGGCAATACCTATACAAACAATTTGACTTGTACAACTTCAATCCTATGATTGAGACAAGTTGTACAAGATTAATGGTTTTGTACAGGAATGTTCCCCCGGAGGTCGAACCATGTCCACCCAGCCGAAAATCGCCATCAGCGCCTGCCTGATGGGTGCCGAGGTCCGCTACAACGGTGGCCACAAGGAGTCCCGCCTGTGCAGCCAGGTACTCAAGGACTACTTCGATTTCCTGCCCCTGTGCCCGGAAGTTGCCATTGGCCTGGGCACCCCACGGGAACCGATCCGCCTGGTGGGCGACCCCGCACAGCCACGGGCCGTGGGCACGCGGGACAGCAGCCGGGATGCCACCCAGGCCCTGATGGAATACGCCGAACGCATGGCCGTGCAGCTGGACGATATCTGCGGCTACATCTTCATGCAGAGCTCTCCGTCCTGCGGGCTGGAGCGGGTCAAGGTGTACCAGGCCAACGGCATTCCCCATCGCCACGCCGGTCGCGGCGTCTATGCCCAGGCCTTCTGCGCCCGGCACCCGGACCTGCCGGTGGAAGAAGCCGGACGCCTCAACGATCCGGTGCTGCGGGAGAACTTCCTGACCCGGGTCTACGTCTATCGCGACTGGCAGGTACTGCTCAAGCAAGGCCTGAGCCGGCGCGCCCTCACCGACTTTCACGCACGCTGCAAATACCTGCTGATGGCCCATCACCCGGTCCAGTACAAGGCCCTGGGCAAACTGCTGGGCAACATGGGCCAGGGCGACCCGGCATTGATCGGCCCGCGTTACTTCAGCCAGCTGATGACTGCACTGAGCCGCTGCGCCACCCGCGGAACCCACAGCAATGTGTTGCAGCACATCAGCGGTTACTTCAAGCGAGCCATCAGCGCCGAAGACAAACAGGAAATGCAGCACGTCATCGGCCAATACCGCCTGGGCATCGTCCCGCTGGTGGTGCCCTTGACCCTGCTCAAGCACCACTTGCGCCAGAATCCCGATCCCTACATTGCCCGACAGTTGTACCTGCAGCCGCACCCCGAAGACCTCAGCCTACGCAATGCAATCTGAGCCATGAAAGACCTCACCCTAGCGGCTGACGAAAACAGCGCCCCGTACCAGGACCCTCTGGAGGAACGCTGGCTGCCGATCCGCGAAGTAGCGCGCCAGACCGGCGTCAACGCCGTCACCCTGCGAGCCTGGGAGCGGCGCTACGGGCTGATCGTGCCCCGACGCACGCCCAAGGGCCATCGCCTGTACTCCCAGGAACAGGTGCAGCAGATCCTGAACATCCTGACTTGGCTCAATCGCGGGGTTGCAGTGAGCCAGGTCAAGCACCTGCTGACCAACACCGCCAGCTCCAGCTCGGCGGTGGAGAATGACTGGCAGCGCCTGCGCCAGACCCTGGTCCAGGCTATAAGCCAACTGGCGGAACGCAAGGTGGACGACACCTTCAACCAGGCCATGGCGCTATATCCGCCGCGGACCCTGTGCGAGCACCTGCTGATGCCGCTGCTGGCGGAACTGGAGCAGCGCTGGCAGGGCCAGTTCGGCAGCCAGATGGAACAGGTGTTCTTCTACACCTGGCTGCGTAGCAAGCTCAGCGCACGGATCTACCACAACAACCGCCAGGTGCAGGGCGCGCCGCTGTTGCTGGTCAACCAGTCGGACCGGCCCCTGGAGCCCCATCTGTGGCTCACCGCCTGGCTGGCCAGCAGCGCCGATTGCCCGGTAGAGGTCTTCGACTGGCCCCTGCCCGGGGGCGAACTGGCCCTGGCCACCGAACGCCTGCAGGCCCGAGGCCTGCTGCTGTACTCCAGCAAGGCGCTCAACCCCGCCCAACTGCCACGGCTGCTGAATGGCATTGCCTGCAAAAAATTCATCGCCGGACCCGCGGTGTGCATCCACCCCGCCGAGTGGTCCGTATGTATCACTGAAATCGCCGATCTGCACCTGGCCCAAGACCCGATCGCGGCCTGCCAGGCACTGCTCGAGCGAGGACTTTTCTGATCCGGAAACCGACATGCAATTGATCTGGCTGCGCAGCGACCTGCGCCTACACGACAACACCGCCCTGAGCGCCGCCGCCCAGCGGGGCCCGACCGTGGCGGTGTACCTTTTGAGCCCGGAGCAGTGGCAGGCCCATGATGATGCGCCCTGCAAAATCGATTTCTGGCTGCGCAACCTGCAATCACTGAGTACCGCCCTGGGCCAGCTGAACATCCCGCTGCTGGTTCGCAGCGCCGCCACCTGGGACCAGGCACCCCAGGTCCTGCTGGATCTGTGCCGGCAACTGCAGATACACATGCTGCACTTCAACCAGGAATACGGCGTCCACGAAAACCGTCGCGATGAAGCGGTGACAAGGGTTCTGGAGAAGGCCGGTATCAGCGTCCAAGGCCACTTCGATCAACTGCTGTTCAAACCCGGCAGCGTGCTGACCAAGAGCGGCGGCTACTTCCAGGTCTTCAGCCAGTTCCGCAAAGTCTGCTACAACCGCCTGCACACCGCGCTGCCCGCGCTGGTGAGCGCGCCCAGGGCGCAGATACCGCTGCCGATCAATGCCGATCCGCTGCCAGATCAGGTCGACGGCTTCCCTACCCCGGGCCCGAGCTTGCGCGAACTGTGGCCAGCCGGCGAAGACGAGGCGCAAGCGCGACTGGAGCGGTTCGCCGATGAACAGATCCACTATTACCAGGGCGAGCGCGACTTTCCGGCCAAGCCCGGCACCAGCCAGCTGTCGCCCTACCTCGCCGCCGGCGTGATCTCGCCCCGCCAATGCCTGCACGCCGCCTTGCGCAGCAACCAGGGCGAGTTCGAAAGCGGCAACCCCGGGGCCGTCACCTGGATCAACGAGCTGCTGTGGCGCGACTTCTACAAGCACATCCTGGCGGGCTACCCACGGGTGTCCCGGCACCGCGCCTTCCGACCGGAAACCGAAGCCGTGAAATGGCGCGACGCTCCCGAGGAACTGGCGGCCTGGCAAGAAGCCCGCACCGGCCTACCGATCATCGATGCCGCCATGCGCCAGTTGCTGGAGACCGGCTGGATGCACAACCGCCTGCGCATGGTGGTGGCGATGTTCCTGACCAAGAACTTGTTGATCGATTGGCGCGAAGGCGAGCGTTTCTTCATGCGGCACCTGATCGACGGCGACCTGGCGGCCAACAACGGCGGCTGGCAGTGGAGCGCCTCCACCGGCACCGATGCCGCACCCTACTTCCGCATCTTCAACCCGGTGAGCCAATCGCAGAAATTCGACAGCGAGGGGTGCTTCATCAAGCACTGGCTGCCACAACTGGCCGGGCTGAACAAAAAAGATATCCACAACCCGGCGACCCTGGGCGGGCTGTTCGGCGTCGCCGACTACCCGGCGCCGATGGTGGATCTGTCACGGTCCCGGGAACGGGCCCTGGCGGCGTTCAAGGCACTGCCCTCGCGGCTGGATGCAGGCCATGAGTGACTTCCTCGACCACTTCGCCCGGGAATTCGCCACCCTGGACGCCCACAACCTCGATCGCCTGGGCCAGCTTTACAGCGATGACATCCAGTTCACCGACCCTCTGCACGAGGTTCATGGACTGGCCCCTTTGCGCGACTACTTCGCCCAGCTGTACGCCAACGCCCGCGAACTGCGCTTCGACTTCCACGGCAGCGACCAGTGCGCCGAAGGCCAGGGCTACCTGCGCTGGACCATGAGCTACCACCACCCGCGCCTCAATGGCGGCGGCCTGATCCAGGTGGCCGGCTGTTCACACTTGCAATGGCGTGACGCCCGGGTCTATCGCCACCGCGACTATTTCGACGCGGGAGCCCTGCTCTACGAACACCTGCCACTGATCGGGGCAGTGATCGCCTGGTTGAAAAGGAGGCTCGGATGAACCCGGCCATGCCAAGGCGGATCTGGCTCACCGGCGCTAGCAGCGGCATCGGCGCAGCGCTGGCCGAAGAGCTGCTCGGAGCCGGTGCCCAGGTGGCGCTCAGCGCCCGCTCGCGCGAGCCGCTGGAGGCCCTGGCCCAGCGCTACCCGGGCCGGGTGCTGGTGGTGCCGGGCGACCTTGGCGACGCCTTGCAGGTGCGCGAAATCGGCAAGCGCATCGCCCAGGCCTGGGGCGCTCTGGACAGCGTGATCCTGAATGCCGGGACCTGCGAGTACATCGAGGTGCAGCAATTCGACTCAGCGCTGATCGAACGGGTACTGAACACCAACCTGCTGGCCGTCGGCTACTGCATCGAAGCCGCACTGCCGTTGTTGCGCGCCGGCAATCACCCGCACCTGGTGGGTGTGGCCAGCTCGGTGACCTATCTGGCGCTGCCCCGGGCCGGTGCCTACGGCGCCTCCAAGGCGGCGCTGCGCTACCTGCTGCAGTCCCTGCGCATCGACCTGGCTGCCGAAGGCATCGACGTGACCCTGGTCAGCCCGGGCTTTGTCGACACGCCGCTGACCGCACGCAACGATTTCACCATGCCCATGCGCTGGAGCGCCCGGAAGGCCGCTCGGCATATCCACAAGCGCCTGCCCCGCCGGGATCTGGAGATCGCGTTCCCCGCCCCGTTCATCTTCGCGCTCAAGCTGCTTTCCTGGCTGCCCGGCCGCCTGCAACTGGCCCTCGCCAAACGCCTGGCCCACGCAGGGAATGCCCCATGAAAATCGCCATCATCGGTAGCGGAATCGCCGGCCTGACCTGCGCCTACCTCCTGAACCGTCGTCATGACCTCCAGGTCTACGAGGCTGGCAGCTGGATCGGCGGTCACACCCATACCGTGCAGGTCAGCCTCAACGGCGAGACCCAAGCCGTGGACACCGGTTTCATCGTCTTCAACGACTGGACCTACCCCCATTTCATCCGCCTGCTGGGGCAGATCGGCGTCAAATTCAAAGCCACCGAAATGAGCTTCTCGGTGTGCGATCCAGCCACGGGCCTGGAGTACAACGGCAACAACCTCAACAGTCTGTTCGCCCAGCGGCGCAACCTGCTGTCACCAGGGTTCTGGGGCATGCTGCGGGACATCCTGCGCTTCAACCAACACGCACTGCTCGACCTGCAAAACCAGCGGATCTCGGCCTCGACCACCCTCGGTGATTACCTGAAGGACCAGGGCTACGGCGAGCGCTTCATCCAGCACTACATCGTGCCCATGGGTTCGGCGATCTGGTCGATGTCACAGGGGCAGATGCTCGATTTCCCCCTGCAGTTCTTTGTTCGTTTCCTCAAGAACCACGGCTTGCTGTCGGTGAACAACCGCCCCCAGTGGTACGTGATCGAAGGCGGCTCAAGCCGCTACATCGAACCACTGACGGCCTCGTTTCACGAGCGCATCCGCCTGGGCTGCCCGGTGCAAAGGGTCGAGCGCGACGAACTCGGCGTGGTGATCCACAGCGCCGCTGGCAGCGAGCGCTTCGACAAGGTGGTGTTCGCCTGCCACAGCGACCAGGCCCTGCGGCTGCTGGCCAGCCCGAGCCGCGCCGAACAGGACATCCTCCAGGCGCTGCCCTTCGCCGACAACGACGTGGTGCTGCACACCGATACCCGACTGCTGCCGCGCCGCCGCCTGGCCTGGGCCAGTTGGAACTATCGCCTCGACGCCAGCGCCGAGAAGGCCGCCGCCGTGACCTACGACATGAACATTCTCCAGGGCCTGCAGAGCAGTACCACCTTCTGCGTCAGCCTCAACCAGAGCGCGGCCATCGATCCATCGAAAGTTCTCGCCCGCTACACCTATGCCCATCCGCAATACAGCCTGGGGGCGGTGGCCGCGCAAGCGCGCTGGAGCGAACTGCAAGGCGCCCGCCACAGCTTCTACTGCGGTGCCTACTGGGCCAACGGTTTCCATGAGGATGGCGTGGTCAGCGCCCTGCGAGTGGCCCAGGCCTTCGGGGAGCAACTGTGAACAGCGCCCTGTACAGCGGCTGGATCAGCCACCGGCGCTTCGCCCCCAAGGGCCACGCCTTCCGCTACCGGATCGGCTTGCTGTACCTGGACCTGGAGGAACAGGACGCGGTACTGAGCCTCTCACCCCTGGCTGGCCGGAGCCGCTTCGCGCCCTTCGCCTTTCGTCAAGGCGACTACCTGCCGGCCTTCACCGGCCAGGGCATGGGCCTGATCGACGTCGTACGCCAGCAAGTGGCCGCGGCCACCGGCCATGTACCGAGCGGCAAAATATGCCTGCTGACCCAGGTGCGCAGCTGGGGCCTGGCCTTCAACCCGGTGAGCTTCTTCTACTGCTACGAGGCCGACGGGCAACTGGCGGCGATTCTCTGCGAGGTCAGCAACACCCCCTGGCGCGAGCGCTATCACTATGTGCTGCCGGCCAGCGCCGACGCTCCCGAGCACCAGCACTTCGCCGTGGCCAAGGCCTTTCACGTATCGCCGTTCCTGCCCCGGGACCTTGAGTACCGCATGAGCTTCAGCCCCCCCGGCGAACGCCTGGGCGTACACATGGCCGACTGGCAGGGTGAGCTCAAGTTGTTCGACGCCACCCTCAACCTGCAACGCCAGGCCCTGGATCGCCGCAGCCTGCACCAGTATCTGCGGCGCTTTCCGTGGATGACCGCCAAAACCTGCCTGGCGATCTACTGGCAGGCCTTGCTCCTGGCCGCCAAGGGCCTGCGTTTTTTTCCCCATCAGGCCGCCGTTGGCACCTTTCGCACCGCCGCTGTACCACCCAAGGATCGCCGCCATGAAATCCTCTAGCGTCTCGGCCAAAACCACTCTGTTCAGCACTCACGGCCTCACCGCCAACCTGTTGCGCCGTGGCGTGCTGCGGCAACTGACGCAACTTCGGCACGGCCAGTTGGTGGTCTACGAAGATGGCGAGCGACGGGTGTTTGGCAGCAGCGACGGCGCCCTGCAGGGAGAAATCCACGTCCATGACAGCAGCGTCTGGGGCTTGGTGGCCAGCAGCGGCTCCATCGGTGCCGGCGAAGCCTTCATCCATGGCTACTGGAGCACCCCGGACCTGACAGCGGTCATCCGCGTGTTCGTCAGCAACCTGGAAGTGCTGGACGCCATGGAAGGCGGCCTGGCCAGGCTCGGCCGGCCGCTGGTTCGCGGCCTGCACTGGCTCAACCGCAACACCCGCAAGGGTTCGCAGAAAAACATCGCCGCCCACTACGACCTGGGCAATGAGCTGTTCGAGCAGTTCCTCGATCCCACCATGATGTATTCCGCCGCGCAGTTTCGCAGTGCCGAGGACAGCCTGGAGCAGGCCCAGTTGAACAAGCTGCAGCGCATCTGCCAGAAGCTGGCGCTCACTCCCGAGGACCACCTGCTGGAAATCGGCACCGGCTGGGGCAGCATGGCCCTGTATGCCGCGCAGCACTATGGCTGCCGGGTCACCACCACGACCCTGTCCAGGGAACAGTTTGCCTACACCCGGCAGCGGATCGACGCCGCCGGCTTGCAGGACCGGGTGACCCTGCTGCTGGAGGATTACCGCGACCTGCGCGGCCAGTACGACAAGCTGGTGTCGATCGAAATGATCGAAGCCGTGGGCCACCGCTTCCTGCCCACTTACTTCAAGCAATGCGCACGCTTGCTCAAGAGCAACGGCCTGATGCTGCTGCAGGCCATCACCATTCGCGACCAGCGCTACGAGCAGGCGAAGAACGGCGTGGACTTCATCCAGCGCTACATCTTCCCCGGCGGCGCCCTGCCCTGCGTGCAGAAAATGCTCGAGGTGGTCAGTCGCGACACCGATATGAACCTGCTGCACATGGAAGACTTCGGCCTGCACTACGCCCGGACCCTGCGCCTGTGGCACGAGAACTTCCGCCGCGCCCACGGCCGCCTGGGCGAGCTGGGCTACGACCCCTATTTCCTGCGGCTCTGGGAGTTCTATCTGTGCTACTGCGAAGGCGGCTTCCTGGAGCGCGCCATCGGCACCGCGCAACTGCTGCTGGCCAAACCCGCTGCGGCGCCACAGCCCCTGCTGGGGCGTCTCGATGCCTAGGCAACTGCTCAATGCCCTGTTGTTCCAGCTGGGCTGGTTCACCTGCGTGCTCAGTGGCGACAGCCTGTGGCTATTGCCTGGAGTGGTGATCGTACTGGCGCACTTTCGCTGGGTCGGCCGCTGGGGCGACGAAGGCCCGATGATGCTCGGCATTGCCCTGATCGGCATCACCCTGGACAGCTTTCTGAATTGGCTGGGGGTGTTTCAGTTCCAGCAAGTCAGTCTATTGATTCCCTTCTGGCTGATGCTGCTCTGGGTCCTTCTGGCCAGCACCTTGCGCCACGGCCTGGCCTGGAGTGCCCGCCCCTGGTGGCGGGCCTGCCTGCTGGGAGCGCTGGCAGGTCCGCTGTCCTACTACGCAGGGGGGCGCCTGGCCGGCGTGAGTTTTCCCTACGGAACAGGGCCAACCCTGGTCGGGCTGGGAGTGCTCTGGGCCCTGCTGTTGCCGCTGCTGCACGTGTTGGCACGAGTGGCCCCCGAGGCTCCACCACTGGCCACCGAAGGCTGAGCGTTGGTCAGGGTTTTCACACAGCCAGGCCCCACTGCCTTACACTGCGCGCCTATGACCACCATCCCCATTACCCCCATCGCCGAACCCGCCATCAGTTGCTCGACCTGCGCCGCCTGCTGCTGCCAGCTGGAAGTGATGCTGATCACCGATACCGGGGTGCCCGAGCGCTTTATCGATACCGACGACTGGGGAGGCGAGGTGATGCGCCGCCTGGATGATGGCTGGTGCGCAGCGCTGGATCGCGACAGCATGCGTTGCACGATCTATGAGCTGCGCCCCTTGATCTGCCGCGAATTCGAATTGGGCGAGGCCGATTGCCTGAGCGAACGCCGGGGTATCGCCACGGCGTATCGCTGAGCCTTGATCAGAGCGGCATGGTGTAGTGCAGCGCGTAGCTCTCGACCCCGTCGTTGGGGGAGCGCAAGCCAGCGTTGGAGTAATGCGTGGCGCGAATGCCGACCTCATGGCCCCCGGCAAAGCGCAGGCCGAAGCCGATGCGGTCCTCGAACTGGAAGGCCGAGCCCAGCTTGTTGTCTTCCACTTGGGTATGAGCGAAGGCCGCTATGCCAATTCCCGCCTCGACGTAGGGTTTGACGCTGCCTGCTGCGAACTCGTAGACCAGCACCGGGGAGAACGACAGGCTATGGTTGCTCGACTTCTTGTCACCATTCCAATAGGTGTAGGCGCCGCTCCAGTAGCCGGTCAGGCGACCGACATCGCTTTGCAGCCAGCTCTTGTCCCAATCCAATTGCATGCCTAGCCGATAGGTTTGCGTCGAGTCCCCGGTCTGTCCTACGGAGAATTCGACCCCCGCCGCCTGTGCGGAAACACTTTGCCCCAACAACGCAGCCGCAAGCGCGGCCAGACAAAACACTCGCTTCATCAGGAACATCCTTTTTGAATGATTTTGAACGTTTTTATACAACCCTGTAGACAGGCTATAGAAGTCCGCGCCGAGCCAGAAGTTCAGCGCAAACGATAGGGTTTCACGTTTTTTTCACAAATCGAAAGGATGCACACTAACGGATTTTTGCCACAGGATGGGCAGCACTTGGGCAAAGTGCGGCACATTGCCGCTCGTCCAGAACCGGGTTTCGCCGGCTGGCCCTTGCGCGCGCAGGCCCGCTTCGTCCAGCAGGCGCTGGAGCTGACGCGCTACCGCGGCCCCGGTATCGATCAGGCTGATGTGTTGCCCCAGCATCCGCACCAGCACCGGCTTGAGAAAGGGATAGTGGGTGCACCCCAGGATGATGGTGTCGCAACCGGCCGCCAGCAGCGGCTCGACATACCCCTGCAACAACTGGCACAGGGCATCGCTGTGCAGGTCCCCATTCTCGATCATCTCCACCAACCCTGGGCAAGGTTGGGTGACGACTTTTACATCGGCGGCAAAACGATCGAGCAAGGCGGCGAACTTGGCACTTTGCAAAGTCCCGGTAGTTGCCAGGACCCCGACCACGCCACTGCGGGTTGCCGCCGCAGCCGGCTTGACTGCAGGCTCCATGCCGACGATGGGCCAGTCGGGAAAATCCCGGCGCAACTCGGCTACCGCCGCCACGGTGGCGGTATTGCAGGCCAGCACCAGGGCCTTGGCACCTTGCTCGCGGAAGAAGCGCGCCATCAGCGTGCAACGCTGGCGGATGAACTCGGGGGTTTTCTCGCCGTAGGGGATGTACCCACAGTCGCCTAAATACAGCAGAGACTCATTGGGCAGCAGGCGCTGGATCTCCGCCAGGACGGAGAGGCCACCCACGCCGGAATCGAAGACCGCAACCGGCGCCTCACTCATGCAGGCCACCGCACACCTTGCAGCCTGGATCGCGCTTGACCCGCAGCTCGCGAAAGCGTGTGCCCAGTGCGTCGATCAGCAGCAGCCGCCCCACCAGTGGCTCGCCAAAACCAGCCAACAACTTCAAGGCTTCCAGCGCTTGCAGGCTGCCCACCAGCCCCACCAGCGGCCCCAGGACCCCGGCCTCGCTACAGGTCAGCTCGGCCTCACTGCCGTGCCCATACAGGCAGTGGTAGCAAGGACTCTCCGGACGTCGTGGGTCGAACACCGACAATTGCCCTTCCAGGCGAATCGCCGCGCCACTGACCAGGGGCTTGCCGGCCGCCACGCAAGCGGCATTCACGGCTTCACGGGTGCTGAAGTTGTCACAGCAGTCCAGTACCAGGTCAACATCGGCCACAGCCGCAGCCAGGGTGTCCTCATCCAGCGCCAACGGGTGACGTACCAGGCGAATGTCCGGGTTGAGGGCCGTGAGACGGCTGATGGCCGAATCCACCTTGAGCGCTCCGACAGTGGTGCTGTCGTGAATGATCTGGCGCTGCAAGTTGGTCATGTCCACGGTATCGAAATCCGCCAGATGCAACTCGCCAACGCCCGCCGCTGCCAGGTAGAGCGCCACTGGAGCCCCCAGGCCACCGAGACCGACGATCAATACGCGGCTTTGCTTGAGACGCAACTGGCCGTCGATATCCACCTGCTGCAACAGGATCTGGCGGCTATAGCGCAACAGCTCCTGGTCGGTCAGCACGGCAGGCATCCCAGGCTGATGCGCTCATGGCCACCCAGGTCGACCCGGCTGTGAACGTCGATGAACCCTCGGGCGCCGAGCAACTCACGCACCGCCGGCGCCTGGTCGTAGCCATGCTCGAGCACCAGCCAGCCGCCGGCCACCAGGTGCTCGGGAGCCTGGGCCACGATCAGGCGCAGATCGTCCAGGCCATCCTTGCCCGCCACCAGGGCACTCTCCGGCTCGAAACGCACATCGCCAGCGATCAGGTGCGGGTCTGCCTCGGCAATGTACGGAGGGTTGCTGACAATCAGCTCGAAACGCTGCCCATCGATGGAGTCGAACCAGTGGCTGCTGAGCACCGTCACATTGTTCAGGTGCAGGCGCTGGCGATTGCGTTCGGCCAGGGCTACAGCCTCCAGCACTCGATCCACTGCCGTGACCTTCCAGGCCGGGCGCTCGCTGGCCAGGGCCAGGGCAATGGCACCGCTGCCAGTCCCCAGGTCCAGGACCCGGGCCGGGCTTGCCGGCAGCAGTTGCAATGCGGTTTCCACCAACAGTTCGGTATCAGGACGTGGGATCAGGGTATGGGGCGCGACTTCCAGGTCGAGGTTCCAGAAGCCCTGCTGGCCAAGAATATAGGCCACGGGCTCACCGGAGCGGCGCCGCTGCAGGTACTCGGCGAACAGCAGGGCGGCTTCGCTGGGCACGATGCGCTCGGGCCAGGTGTGAAGAAAGCTGCGGGACTTGCCCAGGGCCGCGGCCAGGAGCAGTTCGGCATCCAGTCGCGACGTGGGTGAATCCGGCAATTGCGCGGCGCGCAGCAAGCTGGCGATGATGGTCATTTACTCACCCAACGCCGCGAGTTGATCGGCCTGGTACTCGGCCAGCAACGGCTCGATCACCGCCTCCACCCCCCCGGCGATGATTTCATCCAGGGAGTACAGGGTCAGGTTGACCCGGTGGTCGGTAACACGGCCCTGTGGGAAGTTGTAGGTACGGATACGCTCGGAGCGGTCGCCCGAACCCACCAGCAGCTTGCGCTCGCTGGCAATGGCACTGGCCGCAGCACTGGCCTGCTGGTCGTTGAGCTTGGCCGACAGCCAGGCCAGGGCGCGCGCGCGGTTCTTGTGCTGGGAGCGCTCTTCCTGGCACTCCACCACGATCCCCGATGGAATGTGGGTAATACGGATGGCCGAGTCGGTCTTGTTGACGTGCTGGCCACCCGCACCGGAGGACCGATAGGTATCGATGCGCAGGTCGGCCGGATTGATTTCGATGGCTTCCTGTTCATCCGGCTCCGGCAGCACGGCCACGGTGCAGGCGGAGGTATGGATGCGGCCCTGGGATTCGGTGGCGGGCACTCGCTGCACGCGATGCGCTCCAGACTCGAATTTCAGCTTGCCGTAGACATTCTCACCCTCGACCCGAGCGATGATTTCCTTGTAGCCGCCATGCTCGCCTTCGTTTTCCGAGAGAATCTCCAGGCGCCAGCCACGCCGCTCGGCATAACGCGAATACATGCGGAACAAGTCGCCGGAAAAGATCGCGGCTTCGTCGCCACCGGTACCGGCGCGAATTTCCAGGAACACGTTGCGCCCATCGTTGGGGTCCTTGGGCAGCAACATGCGTTGCAGGTTGCTCTCCAGTTCGACCAGTTGGTCCTTGGCCTCGCGAACTTCCTCGACGGCCATCTCCCGCAGGTCCGGATCGTTGTCCTTGAGCAGCGCCTGGGCGCCCTCCAGGTCGGCCTGGACCTTGAGCACCTGTTTGTAGGCGGCCACGATCGGCTCGACCTCCGCATACTCCTTGGAGTAGGCACGGAACTTGGCCTGATCGGAAATGACCTCGGCATCGCCAAGCAGGGCGGTCAGTTCCTCGAAACGGTCCTGGAGAATATCCAGCTTACTGAGCAGTGACGCTTTCATTACGGGGTTTTATCCGAAGAGCCCTCACCGAGGGCAAACAGTTCTTGGGCCATGGCCAGCGCATCGAGGCGGCCTTCGGCAGATAGCTTTTTCAACTGCACGCTCGGCGCGTGCAGCAATTTATTGGTCAGGCCGCGGGCTAGCTGGGCCAACACGTCCTCGGCGCTGCTGCCATTGTTCAGCATGCGCAGGGCCTTTTGCAGCTCTTCGTCGCGCAGGCGCTCGCTCTGTTGACGATAGGCCTTGAGCACGTCCACCGCCGCCAGCTCGCGCAGGCGCACCATGAAATCCTCGGCGCCGATGTTCACCAGCTCTTCGGCAGCCAGTGCCGCACCCTGGCGGCTCTTGAGGTTTTCGGCGACGACTTCGTGGAGATCATCGACGGTATAGAGGTAAACGTCGTCCAACTCGCCGACTTCTGGCTCGATGTCACGAGGAACGGCGATGTCCACCATGAAGATGGGCTTGTGCTTGCGCAGCTTCAAGGCGCTTTCCACCGCGCCCTTGCCAAGAATCGGCAATTGGCTGGCGGTGGAACTGATGACGATATCGCTGTGCACCAGTTCCTGGGGAATGTCCGAGAGCAGCACCGCGTGGGCGCCGAACTGTTCCGCCAATTGGCTGGCGCGTTCAAGGGTCCGGTTGGCTACCACGATTCGCTTGACGCCCAGCTCGTGCAAGTGACGAGCCACCAGCGTGATGGTCTCGCCGGCACCGATCAGCAGGGCCTGGCTGCGCTGCAGGTCGCTGAAGATCTGCTTGGCCAGGCTGACGGCGGCAAAGGCCACGGACACCGGGTTCTCGCCGATGGCCGTGTCGGTACGCACCTGCTTGGCGGCGCTGAAGGTCGCCTGGAACAAGCGGCCCAACAACGGTCCGACAGTCCCGGCCTCGCGGGCCACGGCATAGGCCGACTTCATCTGGCCGAGAATCTGCGGCTCGCCCAGCACCAGTGAGTCCAGGCCCGAAGCCACGCGCATCATGTGACGAACTGCCGCATCATCCTCATGCACATAAGCACTGGCGCGTAGTTCGTCTAGGCTCAGCTGGTGATATTCCGCCAGCCAGCGCAACACGACATCCGCCGAAAGATGATCCTGTTCTATATACAACTCGCTGCGGTTGCAGGTGGAGAGGATCGCAGCTTCGCGGCTGTCGGTGAGTCGGCAGAGCTGCTGCAAGGCCTCAACCAACTGCTCAGGAGTAAAGGCCACGCGCTCGCGGACGTCTACGGAAGCAGTCTTGTGGTTAATACCAAGTGCAAGGAAGGCCATTCAAGGTCGCTGATGATGTCGAGAAGCCGGCAATTGTCCTACTTCGACAGACT
The DNA here is from genome assembly GCF_001705995.2 of Pseudomonas sp. BIOMIG1BAC. NCBI lineage: Bacteria > Pseudomonadati > Pseudomonadota > Gammaproteobacteria > Pseudomonadales > Pseudomonadaceae > Pseudomonas > Pseudomonas sp. BIOMIG1BAC. Next base: position 6,566,778 of record NZ_CP049045.1, read on the forward strand.
CAGAACAACTACCGCCGGCTATTGTCCTAATAGACTGCCTCTGTTCTGGCATCCCGTTGAGTCTCGGTTATGTTTGGCCGAAGGCTTGTGTCATGATGATCCGACCGCAGGTTAGTCGCCCTCTTCCTATATGAATAGATCTTCCGCGTTGCTCCTCGCCCTTGTCTTCCTCAGTGGGTGCCATGCCCTGGGCCCCGTCTCATCGGATGCTACATCGCCGGTGGAAGACAGCACTCCAGCCCCTGAAAAGCCCAAGGTTTACTCCTCGTTCAGTGAAGACACCATCTTCAGCCTGTTGAGCGCTGAACTGGCAGGCCAGCGCAATCGCTTCGACATTGCCCTGGACAACTACGTGACCCAGGCCATCAACACCCAGGACCCGGGCATCTCTGAACGGGCATTTCGCATTGCCGAATACCTGGGAGCCGACCAGGCAGCCCTGGATACCTCGCTGATCTGGGCCAAGAACGCCCCCGACGACCTCGAGGCACAACGCGCGGCCGCTATCCAGCTGGCCCGCGCCGGGCGTTACGACGACTCCATGCTCTATATGGAGAAAGTCCTGCAAGGCAAAGGCGACACCCACTTCGACTTCCTGGCCCTGTCGGCCGCCGATACCGATCAGGAAACCCGCGACGGCCTGATGAAGGGGTTCGACCGCCTGCTACAGAAACACCCGCACAACAGCCAGCTGATTTTCGGCAAGGCCTTGCTGATGCAACAGAATGGCGACGACAAGGAGGCCCTGGCCCTCCTGGAGCAGAATCCGCCAGAAGACGGCGAGATCGCGCCGTTGCTGCTGCGCGCGCGCCTGCTGCAAGGCTTGAACCGCAGCAAGGAAGCCCTGCCCCTGCTGGAAAAGAGCATTCGCAAGTACCCGGATGACAAGCGCCTGCGCCTGACCTACGCCCGCATGCTGGTGGAACAGGACCGCATGGAGGATGCCAAGACCCAGTTCTCGAGCCTGGTCCAGCAGTACCCGGAAGATGACGAACTGCGTTACTCCCTGGCCCTGGTATGCCTGGAAGCCAAGGCCTGGGATGAGGCCAAGGGTTACCTTGAAGACCTGATCGCCCGGGAAAGCCACGAGGATTCTGCACACCTGAACCTGGGGCGCATCGCCGAAGAGCGCAATGACCCGCAAGGAGCGTTGATCGAGTACGGCCAGGTCGGCCCGGGTAACGACTACCTGCCAGCACAACTGCGTCAAGCCGACATTCTGATGAACAATGGCCGCACCGACGAAGCGCAGAAGCGCCTGGCAGCCGCCCGGGACACGCAACCTGACTACGCCATCCAGCTGTACCTGATCGAAGTCGAGACGCTGTCGGCCAACAACCGCGGGGACAGCGCCTGGAAGATGATCCAACAGGCCCTGCAGCAGTATCCCGATGACGTCAACCTGCTCTATACCCGAGCCATGCAAGCGGAAAAACGCAATGACCTGGCCCAGTTGGAAAAGGACCTGCGCCTGATCATCCAGCGTGAACCAGACAACGCCATGGCATTGAACGCCTTGGGCTACACCTTGTCCGACCGGACAACCCGCTATGCCGAGGCCAAGGCCCTGATCGAACAAGCCCACCAGCTGACGCCGGATGATCCGGCGGTACTCGATAGCCTGGGCTGGGTGAACTTTCGCATGGGCAACCTGGACGAAGCCGAGCGCCTGTTGCGCCAGGCGCTGGAGCGCTTCCCCGACCCGGAAGTCGCCGCGCACCTGGGTGAAGTGCTGTGGCACAACGGCAAGCAGCGCGAGGCCCGGCAGACCTGGGGCAAGTTCATCAAGGAACAGCCCGACAGCCCCGTGCTGCGCGAAACCATCAAACGCCTGACCGGATCAGAGACTCTTTAAGACCATGCTTTTGCGCCATTTCATCGTTTTCAGCTTCATCGCCCTACTGGCCGGTTGTGCCGGCTTCGGTGCCCGCGAGGCAGTCCAGGGCCAGGGCAACCCGGCGCAATGGCGCCAGCACAAGGACCAACTGAGCAGCCTCGACGGCTGGCAGATCAACGGCAAGATCGGCATTCGCGCACCCAAGGACTCCGGCAGCGGTACGCTGTTCTGGCTACAACGCCAGGACTACTACGACATCCGCCTGTCCGGCCCACTGGGCCGCGGCGCCGCCCGCCTTACTGGCCGCCCGGGCCAGGTCAGCCTGGAAGTGGCCAACCAGGGCCGCTATGAAGCCAGCAGCCCAGAGTCGTTGCTGGAAGAACAGTTGGGCTGGAAACTGCCGGTATCCCACTTGGGCTGGTGGGTTCGTGGGCTACCCGCCCCGAACAGCAAGAGCCGCCTGACCCTGGATGGCGACAGCCACCTGGCAAGCCTGGAGCAGGATGGCTGGCAAGTGGAGTACAGCAGCTATTCACAGCAGAACGGCTACTGGCTGCCCGAGCGCATCAAGCTGCATGGCAACGACCTTGATGTCACCCTGGTGATCAAGGAATGGCAACCACGCAAGCTGGGGCAATGACATGACCGCGCAAACGCTGACCCTGCCCTCCCCGGCCAAGCTCAACCTGATGCTGCATATCCTGGGACGTCGCGATGACGGCTATCACGAGTTGCAGACCCTGTTCCAATTCCTCGACTACGGCGACGAGATCACCTTCGCCGTGCGCGATGATGGCCTGATCCGCCTGCATACCGAGTTCGAAGGCGTGCCCCACGACAGCAACCTGATCGTCAAGGCCGCAAAAAAACTTCAGGAACAGTCCGGCTGCTCCCTGGGAATCGATATCTGGATCGACAAGATCCTGCCCATGGGCGGCGGCATCGGTGGCGGAAGCTCCAATGCTGCCACCACCCTGCTGGGCCTCAACCATCTCTGGCAACTGGGCTGGGACGAAGATCGCCTGGCAGCACTGGGCTTGACCCTGGGCGCCGACGTACCGGTTTTCGTTCGTGGGCACGCGGCATTTGCCGAAGGCGTAGGGGAAAGACTCAGCCCCGAATACCCAGAAGAACCCTGGTATCTGGTACTGGTCCCGCAAGTCTCTGTAAGTACAGCAGAAATTTTTTCCGATCCGCAGTTGACACGTGACACCGCGCCCATTAAAGTGCGCCCCGTTCCCAAGGGAAACAGCAGAAACGACTGCCTTCCGGTAGTCGCAAGGCGTTATCCAGAAGTACGTAACGCGTTGAATTTGCTAGGTAAATTTACCGAAGCAAAACTGACTGGAACTGGAAGTTGTGTGTTTGGGGGCTTCCCAAGCAAAGCTGAAGCTGATAAAGTCTCGGCCCTTCTTACAGAGACCCTTACAGGGTTTGTAGCAAAAGGAAGCAACGTTTCGATGTTGCATCGCAAGCTTCAAACGCTGCTCTAACGGAAACGAGTGCCAGGCACTCGAAGCAACAGATACAGGGGCGTCGCCAAGCGGTAAGGCAGCAGGTTTTGATCCTGCCATGCGTTGGTTCGAATCCAGCCGCCCCTGCCATTTTCCTTATACTCATCCAGGTATACCCTCAGCCTTCAGGTACTGCGCGTGTCCAAGATGATGGTCTTTACGGGGAACGCCAACCCCGATCTGGCTCGGCGTGTCGTACGTCAGCTGCATATCCCTCTCGGTGACATCTCTGTTGGAAAATTTTCCGACGGCGAAATTACTGCCGAGATCAATGAAAATGTCCGCGGTAAAGACGTCTTCATTATCCAGCCGACTTGCGCTCCGACCAACGATAACCTGATGGAACTCGTCGTGATGGCTGATGCCTTCCGTCGTTCCTCGGCTACTCGTATCACTGCTGTTATTCCTTATTTTGGTTATGCCCGTCAGGATCGCCGTCCGCGTTCCGCACGTGTGGCTATCAGCGCGAAAGTCGTGGCTGACATGCTCACCGTAGTCGGCATCGACCGTGTTCTCACGGTTGACCTGCATGCTGACCAGATTCAGGGTTTCTTCGATATTCCGGTAGATAACATCTACGGCTCCCCTGTCCTGGTGGATGACATCGAAGACCAGCGTTTCGAAAACCTGATGATCGTCTCCCCGGACATCGGCGGCGTCGTGCGTGCACGTGCCGTGGCCAAGTCCCTGGGTGTGGATCTCGGGATCATCGACAAGCGTCGTGAGAAAGCCAATCACTCCGAAGTGATGCATATCATCGGCGACGTCGAAGGACGCACCTGCATTCTGGTCGACGACATGGTCGATACCGCCGGCACCCTGTGCCACGCGGCCAAGGCCTTGAAAGAGCATGGCGCAGCCAAGGTCTTCGCCTACTGCACACACCCTGTGCTGTCGGGCCGGGCCATCGAGAACATCGAAAATTCCGTGCTGGACGAGCTGGTGGTGACCAACACCATTCCGCTGTCCGCAGCAGCACAAGCCTGTGCACGTATCCGCCAACTGGATATCGCACCGGTAGTTGCCGAGGCGGTTCGCCGCATCAGCAATGAAGAATCGATCAGCGCGATGTTCCGCTAAGGGTTAATCCCAGGCAGAACATCTCGATGACGAAAAGCGCCCCGTCCCAACCTTGGTTGGGACGGGGCTTTTTTGCCCGTATCGCCCTTGGCGCTGGTCGCAAACGCCAAGGCGAACGAGGTTATTTTGGAGATACAAAATGAACGATTTTACCCTGAATGCTGAAGTGCGTTCCGACCTGGGGAAAGGTGCGAGCCGCCGCCTGCGTCGTCTCGCCAGCCTGGTTCCAGCTGTTGTTTACGGTGGCGACAAAGCCCCTGAATCCATCAGCATGCTGGCCAAGGAAATTGCCAAACTGCTGGAAAACGAAGCTGCCTACAGCCACATCATCGAACTGAACGTCGGTGGCACCAAGCAGAACGTCGTGATCAAGGCCCTGCAACGTCACCCAGCCAAAGGCCACGTAATGCACGCCGACTTCGTTCGCGTAGTTGCTGGCCAGAAACTGACCGCCATCGTTCCAGTGCACTTCATCAACGAAGCTGCACCTGTTAAGAAAGGCGGCGAGATCTCCCACGTAGTGTCGGAAATCGAAGTTTCCTGCCTGCCGAAAGATCTGCCTGAGTTCATCGAAGTCGACCTGGCTGACGCTGAAATCGGCACCATCGTTCACCTGTCCAACATCAAGGCCCCTAAAGGCGTTGAGTTCGTGGCCCTGGCACACGGCAACGACCTGGCAGTAGCCAACGTCCACGCTCCACGTGTTGCTCCAGAAGCTGCTGAAGGCGCTGCAGAGTAATTTCACTCTGACGCCGGAGTAGCGGAAACATCGCGGACAGTGACGTAGCGAGAAAGCGGGCGAGAACGCGAAGTTTACGCATCATGGTAAATGAGCTGTTGTCGTCCACTTTCGCCGCTGCCAAGCTGCGCGGCGATGTTATCCACCACTCCAGAGAAGGGCCCCTATCGTGACTGCCATCAAACTGATCGTTGGCCTGGGTAATCCAGGCGCCGAATACGAACAGACCCGGCATAACGCAGGGGCCCTTTTTGTTGAGCGCATCGCCGACAAACAAGGTGTGAGCCTTGTGGCCGATCGCAAATATTTCGGCCTGACCGGACGCTTCAGTCATCAGGGTCAGGACATTCGTCTGTTGATTCCCACCACCTACATGAACCGTAGCGGCCAGGCCGTGGCGGCGCTTGCAGGTTTCTTCCGCATCAAGCCCGAAGAAATCCTGGTGGCCCACGACGAGCTAGACTTGCCTCCCGGCGTCGCCAAACTCAAGACCGGCGGCGGACACGGCGGGCACAACGGACTGCGAGACATCATCGCGCAGCTCGGCAACCAGAATACCTTTCACCGCCTGCGGCTCGGCATCGGCCACCCGGGCGTCGCCAGCATGGTTTCGAACTTTGTCCTGGGTCGTGCGCCACGTGCCGAACAGGAAAAGCTCGACGCCAGCATCGATTTTGCCCTCGGCGTGCTGCCGGATATCTTCGCCGGTGAATGGAACCGTGCGATGAAAAACCTGCACAGCCAGAAGGCCTGACTCTTATCCGAGGGGAAACACCATGGGATTCAATTGCGGCATCGTCGGCCTGCCCAACGTCGGCAAGTCCACCCTGTTCAACGCCCTGACCAAGTCCGGTATCGCGGCAGAGAACTTCCCCTTCTGCACCATCGAGCCCAACAGTGGCATCGTGCCGATGCCCGACCAGCGCCTCGACGCCCTGGCCGAGATCGTCAAGCCGAACCGCGTACTGCCGACCACCATGGAGTTCGTCGACATCGCCGGCCTGGTAGCCGGTGCATCCAAGGGTGAAGGCCTGGGCAACAAATTCCTCGCCAACATCCGCGAGACCGATGCCATCGCCCACGTGGTGCGCTGCTTCGAAGACGAGAACGTGATCCACGTTTCCAACAGCGTCGACCCCAAGCGCGACATCGAGATCATCGACCTGGAACTGATCTTCGCTGACCTCGACAGCTGCGAGAAGCAACTGCAGAAAGTTGCACGCAACGCCAAGGGTGGCGACAAGGACGCCCTGGCGCAGAAAGCCATCCTCGAGAAGCTGATCCCGCACTTCACCGAAGGCAAGCCGGCTCGCAGCCTGATGAAAAACATGGCTGACGACGAAAAGGCCGTGATTCGTGGCTTCCACCTGCTCACTAGCAAGCCGGTGATGTACATCGCCAACGTGGCCGAGGATGGCTTCGAGAACAACCCGCACCTGGACGTGGTCAAGGCCATCGCCGAGGAAGAAGGCGCGGTCGTAGTGCCGGTCTGCAACAAGATCGAAGCCGAGATCGCCGAACTGGAAGAAGGCGAAGAAAAGGACATGTTCCTCGAGGCCCTGGGCCTGGAAGAGCCTGGCCTGAATCGCGTAATCCGCGCAGGCTACGAACTGCTGAACCTGCAGACCTACTTCACGGCCGGCGTGCAGGAAGTGCGGGCCTGGACCGTTCGCGTCGGCGCCACTGCACCGCAAGCGGCGGGCGTGATCCACACCGACTTCGAAAAGGGCTTTATCCGCGCCGAAGTGGTGGCCTATGACGACTTCATCCAGTTCAAGGGTGAAGGCGGTGCCAAGGAAGCCGGTAAATGGCGCCTGGAAGGCAAGGAGTACATCGTCAAGGACGGTGACGTGATGCACTTCCGCTTCAACGTTTAAGCATGAAGATGGATCCTCAAGGATCCTGATAGATGCCAAACAAACCCCTTGAGGAGATATTCCCCAAGGGGTTTTTTCATTCTGCGGGCCCCATCCAGTTAATGTTTATCGGCCCTTTTGTGCATCGGGTATTTTTCAAGGTAAAGATACAGCGCTTGAGCATTTTTACTACCCACCTCCTGCAACTATAAAACGCCTCCACGCCTCCTTTAAAAATAATGTCGATCAAAAAAGCCCTAAGGCACGACTGCATCAGTCGTGCCTTAGGGCCTCGAGAGAACAGATACTTTTTACCAAGAATCAGCTTGCCCCAGTCCTATTCTCAAATCGACCGTAAAGGATGTAGTGCTGATAGCCGCTAGAGAAAACTCCTTTGGCGATTGCGGCATTCACATCATGGTTACATTGCAGGTACTGGAGCTCATTGAAATTCTCTGCACTAACCTCGTTTTCCTGTCGCCCAAGTTCCTCACTATCAATCGGAAGACCTAGAACATTAAGGCGCTGGAAGTTGATGATTCGATTGATGGCATGCCGCTCCATCGGTCCTTGGTTGGCCCCGGTAGCGTAAGAGTGCAGACCATTTTTTGTGCAACGGTTGCACATGTCTGCACAGTTGGCTTGAGTGGACTTAAGACCGCTCAACTGCTCCAGAGGAAGCTCCAGGTACTTACCAACGGAGTACTCGGACTGGTTAAATACTGAGCAGCATAGGACGGTATTTCCATTGCAGTCCAGCACCAGCATGTTGTCTTTTAGAGAGCACGCATGCTTGGGATAGTGTTTAACCAGGTTAACTAGATCATCGTATGGCGGTAATGCCAGTCTTTTAAGGGTTTCACGATCTGCATCGGTGACAGATGAGTCGCGTTCAATGATCGCGAGGGTTTTCTCCAGTGGCATCATCACCGAATAACCCGTACTGAATGTGAAACCCAGGCGCTCACTGAACTCACGCATCAACGCTTCTTCTTCCAGGTTGTCTAGATAGCGATGATAGTAGACTTCGATTAGCGTATTAAGATTGTACTGCTTTTTGATTTCATGCAGCTTCAGCATGTTTTCCTTGACAACTTCAATGTTGCCACCAACATGCCCAAGCTCGTAAGTTTCTTGGTAAAAACCAGATAATGAAATGCGAAAAAATGAAGGTTCGGCTTTTAATGCCTGCTCCATATTCTTTGAAATATTTAAATTGGTGCTAATCCCACTGCTTATCCCTGCTGAGTTTATTATTTCAATGAACTCACCAATGCGCGGGTGAACCAAGGGCTCGGTCCAGTTGTAGAGGTGAATTGAACTGACACCCTCTGACTTGGCCTTTTTAACTATTTCATTAAACATCTCCATGGGCATGGATTTTTTGAAGTTATTGTTCTCGGAGTTTCCCATGGGGCATGAAGGGCAACTTAAATTACAGGCCCCAACAATATCTATGAACATGTGCATTGTGATAGTCCTTCACTATGCTAATACGGTTTGTATTTTTCTTATAGTGGTTTGGTTTGTATTAGATACAAACCACTCTCTAAGGTCATGTTATTTATTTGCGACGAGAACAGGTCCGAACAGCCTTGATATCTGCGCTTGCCAATTATGCCAGGTGGCATCGATCCAGCTCCATGAACCCCCTCGGCTTCCAGGTGCTTTGCAGGCTTGTTCGCATTGTTCTTCGCAGCTTGGAGTTCGTCGACATCGCCGGCCTGGTAGCCGGTGCATCCAAAGGTGAAGGCCTGGGCAACAAATTCCTCGCCAACATCCGCGAGACCGATGCCATCGCCCACGTGGTGCGCTGCTTCGAAGACGAGAACGTGATCCACGTTTCCAACAGCGTCGACCCCAAGCGCGACATCGAGATCATCGACCTGGAACTGATCTTCGCTGACCTCGACAGCTGCGAGAAGCAACTGCAGAAAGTTGCACGCAACGCCAAGGGTGGCGACAAGGACGCCCTGGCGCAGAAAGCCATCCTCGAGAAGCTGATCCCGCACTTCACCGAAGGCAAGCCGGCTCGCAGCCTGATGAAAAACATGGCTGACGACGAAAAGGCCGTGATTCGTGGCTTCCACCTGCTCACTAGCAAGCCGGTGATGTACATCGCCAACGTGGCCGAGGATGGCTTCGAGAACAACCCGCACCTGGACGTGGTCAAGGCCATCGCCGAGGAAGAAGGCGCGGTCGTAGTGCCGGTCTGCAACAAGATCGAAGCCGAGATCGCCGAACTGGAAGAAGGCGAAGAAAAGGACATGTTCCTCGAGGCCCTGGGCCTGGAAGAGCCTGGCCTGAATCGCGTAATCCGCGCAGGCTACGAACTGCTGAACCTGCAGACCTACTTCACGGCCGGCGTGCAGGAAGTGCGGGCCTGGACCGTTCGCGTCGGCGCCACTGCACCGCAAGCGGCGGGCGTGATCCACACCGACTTCGAAAAGGGCTTTATCCGCGCCGAAGTGGTGGCCTATGACGACTTCATCCAGTTCAAGGGTGAAGGCGGTGCCAAGGAAGCCGGTAAATGGCGCCTGGAAGGCAAGGAGTACCTCGTCAAGAACGGTGACGTGATGCACTTCCGCTTCAACGTTTAAGCCAGCAGCGATTGATATTCGCCCATTGTGCTCCAGTTCATGACCACACAATGGGCGAACATCGCCTACCGAAGAAAACGCTCCATAGAAAATGGCGCCATTCCCTCCAACAACGTCTTGCGTTCCATCCATAGAGCAATGGCCTGGCCAAAAATCGGCGCAAACTTGAAACCATGCCCACAGAGGCCAGCTGCTACCAACATCCCTGATATCCGGGGATCTGCTCCTACGATCGGATTACCATCGGGAGTATCATCAAAAAATGACACGCGACTCCCTACGGGACGAGCACCCTCTAGACGGCGCAATCGCATGACAGCCCGATCACGATAATGCCGCACGCTTTGATCGCTCATACTGCGATCAAAGGCATCAGGATTAATAAGCTCACTGTCCTCTCTCAGCAACGAACCGATGAAATATCGGTCCTCATCGTCCGGTCGAAGGTAAAAGCCAGAATCACGATCGCTATACCCCGGCATTGGCGGCAGATCATCAACAGGTTTTACAGCAACAATCCCCACGCATTGACGAGTCGCAACAATTGGCAGAGGGGCAGCACACCCTCCTGCAAGAGCAGATGCCCAGGGGCCTGCGGCATTCACCACATACTCACAAGCAATAAATCCACTATCGGTCTGCACCCCCTGCACTCGGCCGCCCTTGCAAACAATCTGTCGTGCTGCCCGCTTGTTCTCAATCACCGCACCAAGCTTCTGAGCTCCCAGAGCAAAACTTTGAGCTGTAAGACGCGGATCACAATATCCAGACTCAGGCTCATACACCAACCCGGCCAGCCCTTCTGTACATAGATCCGGGACCAATAACTGCGCTTCAGCTGGGGAAAGCCATTGAATCGCCCCACCCTGTTCTCGCAATAAAGAGATATTGTCCTTCGTGGATCGCTCTTGATGCTGAGTAATCCCCGTCAGAAAGCCAGTTTGACGATATCCGCACTCCCCTGGATAGTGTTGAGACCAATCGCGGTACGCTTGTACACCTTGTGCCGCCAGGTGACTCAGTGCCGGGTCAGCGTAGTACTGGCGCACTATTCCAGGCGAAGCACCAGAAGACCCTGAAGCAATAGCACCTTTTTCCAATAAACGAACTGATAACCCAGTTCGAACTAAATGCCACGCCACACTTGCTCCGGTGGTACCTCCACCTATCACGATAACGTCGGCATGATCATGCATCGCTCAACTCTCCCTCGAACACCACAGTGCGGGGTAAGCATGGGCGCAGCAACTCCACCGATAATGATGCGAAACGCTTGCGTGGCATCTCCACCTGCCCTGGCTGCGAAGTTAGGTAAAGCATCTGAATGGTTGGAAAACCACTGTGTCCCACACGTCGCCAGAGATACCCGGCCAACTGTGGCATCAGTGGGGCAGCCAAGTAGGCTAGCCCCTTGAGCCAGACATAAGCATGATCTGGGCGAGTAATATCCAAATCTGCGCAGCTCATCCAATGCCGTAATACTTCCCAAGCGCGACGTACCGAAACGGTATCCAAGCGGAACGCCAGATCAAATTGGATAACGGCTTCTTGGAGAGTTTTACGCAGATCCTGGGTAATTAACAACGTAGCCCCATCAATACTCAGCAGAGACTGGCAAGCATCGTCGAGCCTGCAATCAAGCGCGCCAGCCAGGTCGGCATTAACAACCTCGACAAACTCATCTATGTCGAAATTTGTTTCTGCTATCTCAGGGCTTTCACGACTTAAGAAATAACGTACAGCGTCGCTATTAGTCGGAGTTTTATCAACGATATCGCCAGCCCAAACCACGTGTAATCTACTGGTAGAAAACTTTTCCCCCTGCAGATTGTAAAAATAGTTGGTGAGCGCATAGTCAAATGACTGGTAATCCTGCAAGGCGTCCATCACCGCAACGCTGCCAGCAAGCAAAAGCACAGCATTATCGATGCCAAAACTAACTATTAACCCGGCAATCAAATACACCAAATCATGCTGCGTAGGCGATACGTGGATGCCGGAAATAAGAACGGATTCTTTGAGGGCGTAATTGCAATCGTCTCATGACCGAGCGAACACGCCTTTCCAGTTCGTCCTGATTACGCGCCGGCAAGCCCGTGCGAACCTGATGTTTCAAATCACAATTCAAATACTCGTCAGGGTTCAACTCCGGGGCGTAGGCCGGCAAGAAGAACAGTTCGATTTGCTCTTTGCGGTCGCCAACCCAGGCGCTCACCTTTTTGCTGTGGTGTACGCGCAGGTTGTCGAGAATCAGGAACACCTTGCGGCCCTGAGCATCGCGAATCAGGCGACTCAGGAAGCGAATCAGCACTGGGGCTGTCAGCGTTTCCCGATACAGCATGAAGCGCAGTTTGCCCCGATTGGTCACGGTGGAAATCATGTTGGTGGAAAAACGACTGCCGCTGACCAGGCGCACCGGCGTTTCGCCAATAGGGGCGTAGCTGCGGCCAGCATGGCTGTCACTGCGCATACCGGTTTCGTCGCCCCACTGAATCTCACCATTCTCAGCCCTGGCCCGCTGTGCGATGCGTGGATATTCATTATCCAGCCAGTGCTGAACCACTTCAGGTTTCTGCTGATAAGCCCGATGCAGTGGGCGCTGCGGGGTGTAGCCCCAACGCTTGAGGTATTCACCAACCGTTCGAACCGGCATGAGAAAACCACAGCGCTGGCGGATCAGTTCTCGCACCGCATCACGCGTCCAGAGCGCAAAGCCGAGCTTGAGTTGGTCGGGCATCTTATCGGTCATCAAGGTGCGAATCAGCACTTCCTGGCTGGAGCTCAAACTGCGGCGATCACCCTGGCGCACACCACGCTGGCCGCCGGCAATGGCAGCCTTTTCGCCTTTATGTTCTGCGACCTGCGCCCAGTGAGCAATAGTGCGGGGGTGAACACCAACCGCTTCGCCAATAGCCTTGTAGGTGTAACCCTGCTCACGCATGCGTAGGGCCGTGGAGCGCTTTTCACGTTGTTCTTGGGGGCTGAGTTTACGGGCATCTATTTTCATGGAGACAGATTATCTAATATGCCCTATTTATTTGCCAGGTTAATAAGGTCGTAGTATCACTATCACGCAGCATTGGATGCTGAAAGCCGGAATTCTTCTCCACTGAGCGATCAGCGCAAGTCAATGAGTATTCCCAACCAGACTCAAACAAGACTCTTGGATTTCCGAATCGATCAGGAGCCCAGGTAACTCCCCAGTCCCCCGGCGCAGTTAGGCGAATTAAACCACCCTCTCGCTCCAGAAAACGCGAAATGACCTCGACAATCGAAGACGGCGCGCCCGCTGCACACATTCGTTGCAGAAGCTTCTTATGGTCAGTCACCTTGAGAAACAGGGTCTCTACCTCAACCCAGCGCAAGGGGCTATCGCCCAGGCGAGCCCTCGGGTTAAGCATGGTCTCAGGGCGAAATAGAGCTCCGCACGCCTCACAGAAATAACCGCCAGCTGAGGCCTCGCAATATGGGCATTGACCCAAAAGCCAAGCACCAGCTATGTAACGATTAGTAGCTGGACAATAAAGTACGCGCTCAGTAACTGTCTCGGTGACACCTAATGCCACCAGCCGTTCCACAGCCCCCTGAGCATTCCTGACATGGCGCTCCGCATATGGCCCCTGGACAAGATCTAGGAAGTCATCAACCTGAATATCCAAAGCTTTCAGATCGCAAGCTATCTGTTTGTGGTAGTCGTAAACCACCTCCTTCGGAGAACGCTGTTCTTGTACAGCCTTCCATAGGACATAAGAGTCAAAGCCATCTACTGCCGATACCACATCAACACTATGGCCCTGGGAGCGCAAATATCGGGCCTGCATATCCATCCTTAGATAAGGCCCGGCAATGTGCCCCAAATGAAGCCGACCGTTAGGCGTCGGAGGAATAGGCATCAGGAAGAACTTTTTAGCTGTCATCGAGGCCATTACTTCAGTTCCTCAAGGCAGGTCATTTTGGGGTCGACTGTAACCATCCGGTCAGGGTATTCGGAGACGATCAACTCAAGTGCTTCGCTGGCAATTCCCGGAGCTAGACGAAACCCGGCTCCACTACCGGAACCTGCAAATACCACATTTAGTGAACGATCCACGGTAACTAGGGACTCTCCACTTGGACTGTAGCTGTCACAGAACACCCGACCACCGCGGCACAATGGATCAAGATCAGGTAAGTATTGCGTCAGTATAGATTTGGCTACTTTTAGATCGTGACCACTGATTTCCAACTCATGTTTACGGGGACGCACATCCCACTCATCACATCGAAAACTAAATAACCATTGATTTCGTGCAGGGAGCGGCATCAAATAAGCATCTGATTGAGGCATAAACAAAGCCGGAGCATCAGGAGCAGGAACGCCCTCAATATGTAATGCGACTACTTTTTTAACCCGCAGGTCGTTGACAGTAGCAATAGCCTCAAACGGTGGTTCACTGATCCAAGGGCCTGTTGCCACTAAAACCCTCTGGGAATTGATACTTGCACCATCAGACAGTGATAGCTGTGTTCCGCGAGGACTCCTTCTGATGCCGGTTATGCCTAGTCCTTCGATACAATTGATATTAGCCGACTTCAGGCAATTGCTTATCAGCAGTCGGGCGACTAAAGGAGGCTCATAACTCTCTGCGCTACCTCCTCTCAAAAGACATTCAGCTCCACCGACATTAAGACGCGACCCCATGCGGGCGCCCAGCACTGACTCCGAAATCTCGGCAGGCTGTACATCAAAATCGACCGCCGCACGCAAGATTTCTGTCGAAAGCCTTTTATCGGCAAGCCAATACACCGGCGCTTGAGTAGTTCGAATCGAGAACTGATCTCTAAGCGCTTTGTATAACTTGGCGCTTTGACCAGCAAGACGGCGCTCACGGTTCGACCTGCCAGTTGCCAACAGCACACCTGCCGAGTGCGAAGTTGCCCCATCGCCAATCCGATAGCGATCAATGAGTAGAATTTTCCAATGGGGGTAACGCTCTACTGCGTGATGCAGGGCCCATGCACCGATAATACCGCCACCAACAATCACCAAGTCAAAGTTACTTGTCATGCTCATGCCCACCATACCGAGAACACTTGAACCTGATGAGCCCCATTATTACGTGCACAGTGCGGTTGCCAAGGCGGGAAATATAAAGTCTGACCGTTTCTTACCGTATGCCATCTACCATCATAGAAAACATCTAAGTCACCTTCAGAAATAAACCAGAGTTCACTAACTGCATGTTCATCTGGCTCAGTACCACAACCCGGATCGATGGTGAAACGTGACGAGAGCATCGGTGCATCAGCCGCCTTACCAGGGTAGGTATGCAAAAACAGATGCACACCTTGCAGCTCTATTTTTTCCTCTGTTTCGAGAATTACGGGCGCATTTCTTTTAGGTTGGAGCACTATTGAATCCATCACCGAACTCCTGAGGATTAATTGGCCAAGGCAGCTAGGCGATCAAAACGTACATCAGTGACCTCATCGAGTACTTCCATAGTTCCCCATTGGACAAAGCCCTCTGGCTCAACAAGGTCGTATAGTTCCTCTCCACAAATACTGTTGATTATCTTTGCGCAACGCCACGGAATAAGCCCCAAGTTCGGATCGGCAATTCCCTTCTGTGAGCGAGCGGCATTCTGTACATAAATGGAAGAGCCCTGCGGGCCGTCCCACTCAATAGAATAATCATCATTGAATATATACTCGCCATCGCGCATAGCGATACGTGACTCAAGGTTGCTCAGGCATTCTGGCATCCGATAGGAATAGCCTGTACATAGTACAGTAATGTCCGCACTAAGGATGGTCTGAAGTAGCCATGTATTTCCCCGGCATACCACCTAGCGCAACTTTTAAACTCGCCAAATGATCAAAAAACAATCAATTCGACGAGTATTTCTTACGTTTTCGCCACCCGGACCCCACTCCGGTGGCCATTTCCCGCATTACAGGCGCACCTCTCCTGCATTCGTCAGTAAATGTCGGCGCGCCATCCACAGGTTCGACAGAGCGAACAGTGTCACCAGTTGCGCCGTGTTTTTGGCCAAGCCGCGAAAGCGCACCTTGGTGTAACCGAACTGGCGCTTGATTACCCGGAACGGATGCTCGACCTTGGCGCGCACCTGAGCCTTGGCCTTTTCAATCTTGCGCTTGGCTTTGTACAGCACGCTGCGCTTATCGAGTTTTTTGTAGGTGCTGCGGCGTGCCGCCACCTGCCAGATAACTTCACGTCCTTCATGCTCGGGCCGCTTTTCGACACCGGTGTAGCCTGCATCGGCGCAGACCACGTTTTCGTCGCCATGCAGCAATTTGTCCACCTGGGTGACATCCGCCACATTGGCCGCCGTGCCCACTACGCTGTGCACCAGACCCGATTCGTCATCGGCGCCGATGTGGGCCTTCATGCCAAAATAATACTGGTTTCCCTTCTTGGTCTGGTGCATTTCCGGGTCGCGCTTGCCGTCCTTGTTCTTGGTCGAACTGGGCGCATTGATCAGCGTTGCATCGACGATGGTGCCCTGGCGCAGCGACAGGCCGCGGTCGCCCAGATAGCCATTGATGACAGCGAGGATGCCGGCCGCCAGCTCGTGTTTCTCCAGCAAGCGGCGGAAGTTGAGAATGGTGGTTTCGTCGGGGATGCGCTCCAGGTTCAGCCCGGCAAACTGGCGCAGGATCGTGGTTTCGTACAGCGCTTCCTCCATCGCTGGATCGCTGTAGCCGAACCAGTTCTGCAGCAGATGCACACGCAGCATCGCCATCAACGGGTAGGCCGGACGGCCACCTTCACCTTTCGGATAATGTGGCTCGATCAAAGCAATCAAGCCCTTCCACGGCACCACCCGATCCATCTCGATCAGGAACAACTCCTTGCGGGTTTGCTTGCGCTTGCCAGCGTACTCGGCGTCGGCGAAGGTCATCTGCTTCATCGGGAAACTCGGTGGGTGGGGTCGCGGTATTTTGCCAAATCAGAAAGTCTTTTTCAGAGTTTCCCTAAGGATGGTCTGAAGTAGCCATGTATTTCCCCGGCATACCACCTAGCGCAACTTTTAAACTCGCCAAATGATCAAAAAACAATCAATTCGACGAGTATTTCTTACGTTTTCGCCACCCGGACCCCACTCCGGTGGCCATTTCCCGCATTACAGGCGCACCTCTCCTGCATTCGTCAGTAAATGTCGGCGCGCCATCCACAGGTTCGACAGAGCGAACAGTGTCACCAGTTGCGCCGTGTTTTTGGCCAAGCCGCGAAAGCGCACCTTGGTGTAACCGAACTGGCGCTTGATTACCCGGAACGGATGCTCGACCTTGGCGCGCACCTGAGCCTTGGCCTTTTCAATCTTGCGCTTGGCTTTGTACAGCACGCTGCGCTTATCGAGTTTTTTGTAGGTGCTGCGGCGTGCCGCCACCTGCCAGATAACTTCACGTCCTTCATGCTCGGGCCGCTTTTCGACACCGGTGTAGCCTGCATCGGCGCAGACCACGTTTTCGTCGCCATGCAGCAATTTGTCCACCTGGGTGACATCCGCCACATTGGCCGCCGTGCCCACTACGCTGTGCACCAGACCCGATTCGTCATCGGCGCCGATGTGGGCCTTCATGCCAAAATAATACTGGTTTCCCTTCTTGGTCTGGTGCATTTCCGGGTCGCGCTTGCCGTCCTTGTTCTTGGTCGAACTGGGCGCATTGATCAGCGTTGCATCGACGATGGTGCCCTGGCGCAGCGACAGGCCGCGGTCGCCCAGATAGCCATTGATGACAGCGAGGATGCCGGCCGCCAGCTCGTGTTTCTCCAGCAAGCGGCGGAAGTTGAGAATGGTGGTTTCGTCGGGGATGCGCTCCAGGTTCAGCCCGGCAAACTGGCGCAGGATCGTGGTTTCGTACAGCGCTTCCTCCATCGCTGGATCGCTGTAGCCGAACCAGTTCTGCAGCAGATGCACACGCAGCATCGCCATCAACGGGTAGGCCGGACGGCCACCTTCACCTTTCGGATAATGTGGCTCGATCAAAGCAATCAAGCCCTTCCACGGCACCACCCGATCCATCTCGATCAGGAACAACTCCTTGCGGGTTTGCTTGCGCTTGCCAGCGTACTCGGCGTCGGCGAAGGTCATCTGCTTCATCGGGAAACTCGGTGGGTGGGGTCGCGGTATTTTGCCAAATCAGAAAGTCTTTTTCAGAGTTTCCCTAATTTCCTCTAGTGTTTGGCTGTGGCCATGAACGACGGAAAGACTCCACTGATTGCCACGATCACTAACGCCTACCAACTCTCGCCCAGGAAGCAATTGAATCTTACATGGATGATGAAGTACATGCTTTAGTTCATATATACGCCGGTAAATTGTTTGCAATAAAGCCTGAGATATACCATCACTTGCCAATTTCTGATCAGCCAGCAGTTCTTTTCGTACATGATGTGGTAATCCAAAAAAATGATCACTGTATTGTGGAGTATAAAGATCATTGGTAAATGGCGACTCATCTAACGGAGAGAAGTTCCAACGTCGAGAAACCCAAACGATACTAGACGGAAGCGCATCAACATCAGATAACAAGTACTGGACAATCTCGGCCCCAGTTTGCCCACCACCAACTACCACAACTCTCTTGCCTCGCAAAGAGCGTTGGTGGCTCATAAACTGCGAAGAGTGAAAAATTCTATCCCCGATAAAAGGGCGTACAAATTTAGGAAGTGACGGCTGCTGACCGGTCCCCAAGACCAAATTTCGGGCAGGCTGCACCCAGCCATCACCCTTCAATATAAAAACACCATCTTCAAATTCAACAGAGCGAACATTTCTGTCAAACTCTAAACTCGGCAACTGATTACATGCCCAGCGATAATAGTCGTTAAATTCTCGTCGAAGAACCTGGCCAAAATTAGCATTTATAAAATTAAGTAGCTTCTTTTTTTTAGCGAGATAGGCTAAAAACGAAAGCGGGTTGGATGGATCAACAAGACTGACCAGATCCTTAAGGTAATGAACTTGCAACATTGCATTTGGCACCATCATTCCGGAGTGCCACTGAAACTCACTAGTACGTTCAAAGAATTTAGCAGTTACTTCATAACAAGGCCTTATCAACGCAGCCAAACTCAAGTTAGCTGGGCCAATACCGATACCGGCCATGTCTATTGCTGCAGCCGTCGAGAACGCTTTCATGGACAACATCCCTATTAGTTTTGTTTTCAGGTGCTGAAACTCCTTGCAATTTATGCAATTAGCTTCTGCGGGATTTTCAAATAAGAAAATAATTAACTTTCTACTACTTTTACCGCTAATGGCCTCAACACCCAGGTTGACAACACCACCGCGAACACCGACAAGCCAATCGCGAAACTAATAGCTATGTAAATAGCTTCGTTGAGCGGTTGGATTGCAGAGAGGAGTGCACCGAATATCGCTACACCAAATGCCGATCCACTTTGCCTACTAGCATTGAGCGTCCCCGCAGCCACTCCGGCGCTAGAATGTTCCACTACACTCATAAGGGCCGAAGTCGCCGCTGGCGTGATAATTCCAGCACCGAATCCAACTGCTGGATAACATAATGCAATTCGCCAATAAGGTGCCTCACTCGCCAATGCGAACAACCCCAAGAATCCCAGCGCATAGAGCATAAAACCAACACAAAGCACTGCACGAACGCCGTAGGCACGGCTCAGTCGACCGCAGGTAAAACTACCAAGAGTGACCATTACAGTCAGAGGCAGGAAAGCCAAACCCGTCTCCAATGGCGACCACCCACGATTTGTCTGAAAGTAAAGACTTAACAGAAAAAACAAACCGTAGAATACCAGCGAAGATATCAAGGAAATCAAAGTCGCGCCTGAGAACACCTTATTTCGAAAATAATACAATGGCAGCATTGGTTCTTTGTGCCGGCTTTCAGTTACCAAAAAAACGCACCAACTCGCACAGGCCAATAAAGTACCAGCCAATATCCATTCGGAACCCCACCCTAACTTACCTCCCTCAATAAGTACTGCAACTGAAGTGGCCAACGCAACAACTGCAGAAATCTGCC
The DNA here is from genome assembly GCF_001705995.2 of Pseudomonas sp. BIOMIG1BAC. Classification (NCBI taxonomy): domain Bacteria; kingdom Pseudomonadati; phylum Pseudomonadota; class Gammaproteobacteria; order Pseudomonadales; family Pseudomonadaceae; genus Pseudomonas; species Pseudomonas sp. BIOMIG1BAC. The sequence goes on from NZ_CP049045.1 coordinate 6,586,418, forward strand.
CAATAAAGTCCATATGACGATTAGGGGCCAGTGGAGCTGAGAAAGGAATACGTGAAGTCAGCCATACACCAACCAGGGCGATCGGAACGTTAATCAGAAAAATACTGCGCCAACCAAAGAGCTCAATCAACACTCCACCTACCAACGGGCCTGCGGCCATGGCAACTCCACCATAGCCTGCCCATACTCCAATAGCACCAGCTCGTTGATGGGAGTGTGGATATGCATTGTTAATCAACATCAAAGAACAGGGAACCAGTAGTGCCGCCCCTATACCTTGAAAAGTTCTCGCCGCGACCAGCTCATAAATATTACCTGCCAATCCACATAACGCCGACGACACAGAAAACAATATCAATCCGAGGCTGTATATTTTTTTCGCCCCAAAGCGATCCCCCAGCAACCCTCCCGTCAAGAGCAAACTGGCAAAGGTCAATGTATATGAATTAATAACCCACTGCAGCCCTGATATATCGGAATTGAACGCACTCGAGATTGACTCTAATGCAACATTCACAATTGAGGTATCGAGAATTACAACAACGTAGCTGAGGCTGGTCGCTATAAGTACTTTACGCTGATAACTGCTTGTTTGCTCCATGACCTCGATTTCCCTCTCAAAGTGGCAGATTGACTATAGGCATTTTTTTCCAGAGAATGCTTCGATGCGTGCCGAACTGTGCTCGCTTATTGGGACTCGGACACGTAATCGCGCCCTGCTGTGTACCTTTGGAGTTCAAGGAATGACCCAGCCCAAAATCTCATCTATTGCCTATCTCATTGCCGAGCCTGTACGAGCGGTTATCCTGATCACCCTCTCTGACGGCAGCTCATTGTCGGCCAGTGCTCTAGCCAATACCGCTGGCGTAACCCCACAAACCGCCAGCTCGCATTTAGCGAAACTGCTTGATGGAGGGCTACTGACTGTCGAAACCAAGGGGCGTAATCGCTTCTACAAACTAGCCGGCCCCAACGTCTCTCATGTGCTGGAAAGCCTGGCGGCAGTTGCGCCACAGACCAGCTCATGGCATAGCCTACCCAATCGTTCCGCCTATGAACTGCGATTCGCCCGTTGCTGCTATGACCATCTAGCCGGCCAAGTTGGTGTCGCTGTAACCCAAGGAATGCTTGATCGTGGTTTTCTTGTAGAACGTGATGAACGTGACTACGCCACAACCACCGAAGGCCTCGACTGGATACACTCGCTCAATCTGAATATGGGTGAACTGTGTTTCGAAGAATATGGCCAAGCACGACGTTGTCTTGATTGGACCGAAAGGCAACACCATGTCGCCGGACCACTCGGTGCATATCTCCTGGATAAGTTTTGTAGTCTTGGTTGGTTGCGTCGATCTTCGGGGACTCGTGCAGTAGTGGTGACAAACGCCGGTTGGCTAGCACTCAAGCAACATCTAGGTATCGAACGTAACATCAGCCTGGAAGCCGAAGTGCGCACACACGCCCCGCTCTCCCCTCTCTCTGTAACCACTACAGCGCAGGTGTAAAAAGTCGCTCTATCTCATGAATTCGGTGTTCTTGGTCCACCCCTGTGTTCTGCCATACAGCAAGTTCATTGACTCGCTCATACCAAGCAGCTACATGGGGGTATTCCAAAAGTGGCGCTCGCGTTCGGGGAATATGGCTGAACGGCGCCGCTAGATCGAAATCCGCTAAGGTAGGAGAGTCGCCCACCATGAACTTACGGTTACGTAAATGACCATCCAATACCGTTGCATAACGATCGATTGCCCGTAAAGCCTCAGCCACAATTATTTCCTCCTCATCATGGCCTTTGAGACGATCCATAAAACGTTGCTCAATTAGTACCGTCGGCCCACGCCGGAAATGCTCAGCCGCCCAAAACATCCATTTAAGGGTCTCGTACCTGGCGTTACCTGTCGGCAACAATGATGAACTAGTTTTCTCCGCTAGATAAATCATGATGGCCGAGGCCTCGAATAACACAAGATCACCATCGACGAATGTGGGGATCGTTCCATTTGGGTTGAGCGCCAGGTACTCCGGAGTACGATTCTGACCAGTGAATAGATCCAAAAAAATAAACTCGACTTCAAGCTCCAAATAAGCTGCAGTAGCCAGAACTCGCCGAGTATTGCTCGAACCTCTATCACCATAAACCTTCATACTGCGGTCTCTATTACGCATTGATCTAATGTTCTGCTGCTCTCCTGCGTGTCACTAAGCATCAAAACTACTTCACTAGCCTGACGTACAGATTGATAAACCGAATTGACCATTGGGGCAGCCAGGTAGGAAGCCACACCCAACATCCAAATTCTCTCGGCCCGGGATGATCCGAGTAAGCTGATCTGCAGATTTGCGGATACGTGCGGCGGAGTACATGGCGCATACGGATCGACAAGTAGCTCAAGCCCATTGGAGGTAGCGTGAAACCTCTGCTTATGGAAGCCGGTGGCACAGACCACCGCATCGACCTCCTCAATCCCATCACATCCATGGGCTTGCCACCTACCACCCCACTCAAGCTTCACAGGTACATCGGAAGTTAATTGCAGCAGACCTTCTTCGATAAAACGCAGCAAAGTAGTGGCCGTCTGCAAAGGCACGGCAAATAGATAACGACCGACAGTCTCCCAACAGCTTTGTAATGCAGCAGTTCGTACCACAGCTGGAGCACGACGCAGTTTGGTATCCGCAAGATCCATGCAACGGACCAACAGGTTTTGCCAGTCCGTCGCGCCCTGTTTGGCCAGAGCCACTTCGCCACGCAGTCTTTGTACAGGATCCGCGGAACGATCGATCTGCTCCCGCAACGACCTGCCACTTACTGCTTTGGCCGATTGCGCCACCCTACGCAGTAAACGCCAGTTCAAGTTCGGGCTCTCTAGATCCAGTTGAGAGAAACCTACCTCCCCCACACCCAACTCGCACCGCCGTGGAGTAGCCGTGCGCACTCCAGGTAAGCGGCCAGATGGCGATGCCATAAGGACTTTATGACCAGCAGCGCATAACAGTAGGGCACTATCGATAGCCGAAAGCCGGCTACCAAGCACTAATACTCGGGAAGGTTTGTGAAAGAAACCGAGCAGTCGAGACTCAGGATGAGGAGTCGAAAAAACCCCTGGTGATGCAAGATGAGGGCTCACTACAGGAGGAATAAAAGCTCCTCCATTTCCGGTGCAAATCAGCACATCCGATGCATCGATAGTCTCGGCGCTTCCCAAATGCAGTTGATATCCACCCGAAATCAGCGACTTGATACTACGAACCGATGAAGAAATCACTTTATGTTCGATACCCTTGGCCCGGGCCAGATCCCGATACCGTGTATAACGCTCCTTCAGGTATCCCGATACCCAGGCCCGCGGCACGAAAGCATCTTCAGCGACGAAAACTCCTTGCTTCTCCAAGTAATCGCGAAAGTCGTCCATATCGTCATCGAGTACAGACATGGTCTGCACCGAGGTGTTACACAATAGGGCATCATCGGTCGTGCCAAAGGCGATGGAATTGGCGACTCCATTCGGATCAATGATATCGATGCGACTTGAGGCGCCAGAACGCACAAGATTGATAAAAGCCGCAATGCCGGTGACCGAGCCTCCGATAATAGCCACCTTTGTCACACTCAAAGTCTCGCGCATATCTTTCCCCAAGCTAAATGCATTCCCTCGGCGCCTTCGATAAGCGTTCAGGCATCCTCAAAGCATGACGTTGTCAGGCACCATGGGCCTTGGCCAAAGCTGGCATTAGCAAACGAACGCCATACCACCCCCAATAAACACGGTGGTAAGTGATCAAACCTTGTTCGATTTCCATCATCTCCATCAGATCAACTTGCTCACCACTAGGAGTCTTACGTGGGTATTCCCATGTAAGTTGACAACCATTTATGAATGGCTTGTCACTGCGATACCACTCGGCTAGGTCTGCCGGAAACTTGCGTACGCTGTCTTCCAAGAACTGAAGGATACTGGCCCTTCCCTTTAGAACTCCATTGCCCTGCTGGGGATAAACCGCCAACACCAATGGTGTCTCGAACAATGCATCCTCGGCGTACAAAGCAGCCGTAGCAGTGAGATCTCGAGCTCGAACTGTGGCATGCCAAGCTTCGTAGATATTCAAAAGGGCCGGAGCGATAGCGTGGGTCATAGTCTCTCCTGAAGCATCGAGTGATAATGCAGGCGGCACTATAGGAGACTTGTGACTACATATGCTTCGGCCTGGCTCGAACTGTCCCGCTGCACCGCTTCGCATGGACTCATTGATGATCCGATCAGTCGAGAATCACCTCATTACAGATGAAAACCCCGTTTCCCCCCTTCCAAGTAAATGCTGGCTGGCAAACAGTTCGTTGTTTTGCACGTATGCAAAGAAAGAAAAAGCCAATGCCTTTTCAACATACGCACGGACTTCCCCCAGGCATTACAGATAAGTAATTTGCCCGCGATGCTGGTGAAAGGTGGCGTCGCGTATCCTTGGCTCCGGATACCAACCAGGAGCCTGGCATGGGGCAGCGGAGAACCACCAACAGTTGCCCGCCAGACATTCTGGGCCTGCCCATGGCTGCAGAAGAACAGCGCATCGACATGCAGTGGATCGATACCCACTGCGCGCAATACTTCCTGGCCAGCGCCCGTTGCGCCTCGTTCAAGCAAGCGGCCCGCAGCTTGAACATCAGTGCGGCAGTGCTACGCAAGAAGCTGCTGGTGCTGGAGCAATGCATAGGCACGCCGCTATTTCTTTACCAGGACAACAAGCTGAGCCTGACCCTGGTGGGCAAGCGCCTGCAAAAAGACCTCTCCAGCCGCCAGGAGCTATGGCCACCGGGCAAGATCGAGCCCGCCCGGCCGGCCAGCGTGGTTATCGCCGTCGCCGACATGCTGCTGCGAGACATCCTCACCCGGGACCTGATCACCTTCCTGCGCCGCAACGCCACCTCGCACCTGGAACTGGTTCCGCTGCAAGGAGTGCCTTCGAGCAAGGCCGACATCATGCTGTGGCTGGCCGACCCTGGAAGCCCACGACCGGACCCCGGCTTCGCCACCACCCAACCCATCCGTCTCGCGCAAATCCGCTATTGCGCCCACCTGGCCAAGCGCTATGCTCCCAGGAAGTCCCTGCCCTGGCGCCTTGAGCAACTGGATGACTACCTGCTGGTGCAGGTCAGCGGCCACCATGATATGCCCGCCCTGGAGCCTTGGAACCGCCTGGTACGCCGTCGCACCAGCGGTATCGCACAAACCGGCGACCCGCACCTGGCCCTGGAGCTGATCAGGAACTGCGCCTGCATTGGCCTGTTGCCTGACTACATTGCCCAAGTGGACAAGACCCTGCTCCCGCTGCCACAGCTGTTCGATACGCCGCTGCTGCAATACGCCTGGCTCAGTACCCATGCCCAGGCCGCTGCGCGCCCCGAAGTCAGGAACCTGGTGGAGCTGATTCAACAGGCCTTCACCAAGCGCCGCGAGTGGTTTACCCAGTAGACGCTTGAACCCGTCGCTCCCCGATAACAAAAACACCCTATCCCGAGGCTCTTATCCGCCTCCCGATGGCGCTCTTTTTTTGCCGTGAACTGGCTCTGCAGCCACCCTCCTCGCACCCTCGATCCGGCCCATGACTTTTACCCGTCATGTTCCTGACATATTCCAAGACCTTGGTTCACCCTGCCCCACCACGCCGCGGCCCTTGAAATTCCTGGACCGTGGGATGGTCCCACCTGACCGAAACAAAAACGTCACGAAAACCAACAAAAAGCTTCATTCACGCTGACAACTATCCGCCCAGCCAGCCCTACAGGCATGGCTACTCAAGGCAAAAGAGCAATGGACGGGAGAGCAGTATGTCGGTCAGAACCACCGGAACCCCAACAGGCTGTGCAGCAGTCATCGGCCTGTTGGGCATGGCAATCACCCTCACCACTCATGCGGGCACGGTCACCACCGACGGCGCCGATATCATGGTGAAAACCAAAGGCGGCCTGGAAGTGGCTACCACCGACAAGGAGTTCAGCTTCAAGTTGGGCGGACGCTTGCAGGCGGATTATGGCCGCTTCGACGGCTACTACACCCGCAATGGCAATACCGCGGATGCGGCCTACTTCCGCCGCGCCTACCTGGAAATCGGCGGCACCGCCTACCGCGACTGGAAATACCAGATCAACTATGACCTGTCGCGCAACGTCGGCAACGACAGTACCGGTTACTTCGATGAGGCTACCGTGACCTACATAGGCTTCGACCCACTGAACCTGAAGATCGGGCGCTTCTACACCGATTTCGGCCTGGAGAAAGCCACCAGCTCCAAGTGGGTCACGGCCCTGGAGCGCAACCTTTCCTACGACGCCGCCGAATGGGTGAACGACAACAGCGGCACAGGTATCCAGGCCAACAGCGTGGTAGGCAAGGTCGCCTACCTGTCCGGCAGCCTGTTCAGCGAGAACAACAACGACACCGATGGTGACAGCGTCAAGCGCTACAACTTGCGCGGGGTCTTCGCGCCTTGGCATGAACCGGGCAACGTCCTGCACCTGGGCCTGCAATACGCCTACCGGGATCTCAAGGACAGCGCCGTCGATACCCGCATTCGTTCGCGCATGGGCGTGCGTGGCGTCGATACCAACGGTGGCAACAGCGCCGGCAGCAACGGCAATCGCGCGGTGTTCGGCGGGACCACCGCCCAATCAGGATTATGGAAAGGCGATTCGGTCTGGGGGCTCGAAGGAGCCTGGGCGCTGCAAGCCTTTTCGATCCAGGCAGAGTACCTGCGACGTACGCTCAAGGCCGACACGGCCGCCAGCGACATCAAGGCCTCGGGTTACTACACGCAACTGGCCTATACCCTCACTGGCGAGCCGCGGATCTACAAACTCGATGGCGCGAGGTTCGACACCATCAAGCCGCAGAACAAAGCGCTCGGTGCCTGGGAGCTGTTCTATCGCTATGACGCCATGAAGGTCGAGGATGACAACGTGGTCGCCAGCACCGCCATACGACAGGTGGGCGATGCCCAGGGCAAGAGCCACACCCTGGGGGTCAACTGGTACGCCAACGAGGCCCTGAAGCTCAGCGCCAACTACATCAGGGCCAATACCGACAACATCAGCAATGCCGTCGGTGACGACTCCGGCCAGGGCCTGGTGATGCGCATGCAGTACGTGTTCTAGACAGGCCCGCAACACCAGGACCGCCCCATTGCCAGGCAACGGGGCGGTCGAGCTGTAGCCTCAGAAGTAGGTGGTCGCCCCCGCGAAGAACGCCCGACCGGGCACATAGAAGTTGGTCGAACCATCCCGCAGGTCCTTGTCCAGCAGGTTCTGCACCCCGCCATTCAAGGTCAGCCACTTGGTCAGGGCCAGGTTGGCCGTCAGGTCGTAGGTGGTGTAGGACTGCACGAAGTCATTGCCCAGGCCCCGCTGCTTGCCCACATGCTGCGCCGACAGTTCGGTGCTCAAGCGATCGTTGACCTGCCAGTCCAGTGCACTGAACAGCGAGAGCTTGGGGGTACTGATCAAGTCTTCGCCGGTGGACAGGTTGCGGCTTTCCAGCATGTAGGTGGCATTGGTGCGCCAGTTCACCGAGTCGCCCAACGGAATTCGGGTAGTACCTTCCCAGCCGCGGGTCCGGGCCTTGTCGACGTTCTCCAGCATGGTCCACCAACGGCCCTGGAACTGCCCCAGGGGGCCATACTCGATCTTGTCGGTGAAGTCGGTATGGAAGTAGGTCAGGCCCAGTTCCCAATCATCATGATTGAAGGAGACGCCGATCTCCTTGTTGGTACTGGTTTCCGGCGTCAGGTTCGGATTACCAGCCATCCAGCAACTCCCCCCCTCCTTGTACCCCAGGGGCTTGAGCGAGCCACAGCCACCGCCACCGGATTCGGTCGCCGCCCCGGCGCTACCCTCCTTCAGGCTCGGCGCACGAAAGCCCTTGGACACCCCGCCGCGCACCGTCCAATCCGCATGCGGGTGGTAGACCACATAGGCTCGCGGGCTGTTGTGGTTGCCATATTTGTCGCTGTGGTCGAAGCGGTTGCCCAGGGTCAGGGACAGGTTGTCCAGGAGGAACAGCTCATCCTCGATGAATGCCGCCGAATAATCGCCCTTCAGGGTCGAGCCACTGACTGGCGCCCCCTTGTAGTCCACCGGCACCGTGCCCAGGGTGTCGGTGTTGGTCAGCTCTTCACGCTTCCATTGCCCACCGACGGTCAGGCGCTGGTCCACCAGCAACTCGAACGGCATGTTCAGGCTGCCCTCGACGATCTTCTCCTCGGAGCTGGCCTTGCCCCAGTCGATATCGTTGCGGTACTTGTTCAGGTAGACATCGAGTTTCGAGGTACCGAAGCTCCACTCCCCGACATGGGACAGGATGTAGCTGTCGCGGATCAGGCGGCTGGGACCAAAGCCTCCTCCAATAGTGTCCCCCCAATCACCGAAGGTCTTCTTCGAGGACCAGGCACGCTCTACCCCATGCACGGCCTCGAAAGACAAGCTCTGCTCATCGTTGATCTGCCAGTCCAGCAAGGCGTTCAGGCTCTGGTCCTTGGAGCCTCCAGCCCCGTCGCCATACATGAATTCGCCCATCGAATCACGACGGGCCTCGACCTCGTCCGCCGCCCGCCGAGTCACGTTGGCTCCCAGGCGCAGCCCCAGGGATTCAGTCAGCGGGCCGGCCAGGTTGGCACTGTACTGGGTGGTCTGGCCACGGTCGGAATCCTTGGGCACGGTGATGTTGGTGCTGGCCGAACCGCTCCAGGTCCGCGACACCTTGCGGGTGATGATGTTGATCACCCCACCCATGGCATCCGAGCCATAAAGCGAGGACATCGGCCCACGGACGATCTCGATGCGCTCGATCATGTTCGGCGAGATCCAGTTCAGGTCCTGGCGCGCCAGGTCACGACGGTAGCTGATATCCCCGGAGCTACCGACCCGCTTGCCGTCCACCAGGATCAGCGTGTACTTGTCGTCCAGCCCCCGCAGCTTGATCTTCGACTGCTCGCCCACCGGGCCGAAACCGCCCGTCACACCCGGTACCCGGCGCAACAGGGTGTTGAGGTCATAGACCGGCTGGCGTTCGATTTCCTCACGGGTGATGACGCTGACACTGGCCGGCGCATCCTTGAGATCCGTGGCGCCACCACTGGCCGTGACGAAGGCGGTATCCAATTCCAGCGAAGTCGGCTTGGAGTCGTCACCGGTCTCGGCGGCCTGTGCCAGCGGGCCAAGCAGGCCAACGCCAGCACTCAATAGAAGGGAGTTGAACAGGCAGGAGCTGAGTTTCATTACACGCAATCCTTGTCGAACCAATGCACCTTAACGGTGCGCTAAGGGATGGGGGGATCGGAGTGTAATACTAATGATTATCATTTAGATACGAGAAAATTACAGAACTGACATATTCGGGCGTGTCTGAATCAGGCTCCTACGCGCCTGTCGCTTGCTGCCATTGTTCAGCCCACTTCCTCAAAGGGACGGTCCAGGCAGCTGTCGATCCAGCGCTTGGACAAATGCCCGTCCGGCCATATGCACGCCAACGCCAGGACCATTGCCAGGCCCAAAAACAAAACGCCCGGGCATGGCCCGGGCGTGTTCGACAGCGTTTGGCCTCAGGCCTTGCGGGTCCGGGGCAGGAAGATCGCCAATACGCCGAACAGCGGCAGGAACGAGCACAGGAAATACACATGCTCGATACCGTGCAGGTCCGCCAGGTGCCCCAGCAGCGCTGCACCGATCCCGCCAAAACCGAACATCAGGCCGAAAAACACCCCGGCGATCATGCCCACGTTGCCCGGCACCAGCTCCTGGGCATAAACCACGATGGCCGAGAACGCCGAGGCCAGGATGAAGCCGATCACCACGCTCAGGACGCTGGTCCAGAACAGGTCCACATGAGGGAGCAACAGGGTGAACGGCGCCACCCCGAGGATCGAGAACCAGATCACCGCCTTGCGCCCGATCTTGTCGCCAATGGGGCCACCGAAGAAGGTGCCCGCCGCCACCGCCCCCAAGAACAGGAACAGGTGCAACTGCGAACTGGCCACCGACAAGTCGAACTTCTCGATCAGGTAGAAGGTGAAGTAGCTGGTGAAGCTGGCCATGTAGAAATACTTGGAGAACACCAACAGCCCCAGCACCACCAGGGCACTGATCACCCGCCCCCTGGACAACCCGTGGGTGGCCGCCTGGCCCTGCTTGAGCTGATGCAGGCGCAGATGATTGGCGTACCAGCGACTGATGGCATACAGCACCACCAGGGCCAACAACGCGAACAGGCCGAACCAGGCCACGTTGCCCTGCCCATAGGGAATGATGATCGCCGCTGCCAGCAGTGGGCCGAACGCGGTGCCAGCGTTGCCGCCCACCTGGAAACTCGACTGCGCCAGGCCATAGCGACCGCCGGATGCCAGGCGCGCCACCCGCGAAGCCTCCGGGTGGAAGGTCGAGGAACCGATGCCGATCAATCCGGAAGCCAGCAGGATCAAGCCGAAGCTGCTCACCTGGGACATCATCAGGATACCGACCAGGGTACAGACCATGCCCGCCGGCAACAGGAACGGCTGGGGACGTCGGTCGGTGTAGTAGCCCACCCAGGGCTGCAGCAGCGACGCCGTGAGCTGGAAGGTCAGGGTAATCAGGCCCACCTGGGTGAAGGTCAGGCCATAGTTGGCCTTGAGCATCGGGTAGATCGCCGGCATCACCGCCTGGATCAGGTCGTTGATCAGGTGCGCGAGCGCCACCGCGCCAATGATGCGCAGGACCAGCGGGCTGCCTTGGGAGGCAGGAGAAGCCGTCGTTGCGACAGGCTGGGCATTGCTGATAGCCATAGGATTGTTTCCGTACAACGGGTGGGTGCACAGGGGCAAGGTGCTTCAATGTGCCACTTTTGCGGGCACTCACGCCATCCCCTTAGCTTGCTAACGACCCGTTCCCTTCGCAATACATCGCTGCATCTGGAGGCACAAGTGGAGACTCGGCAATGCCAGCAAAGGGGGGATTTTGATAAGCGGTTGATAGCGTAGATATTTTTTTGAAAAAAATGCTTGACGCATGATCGTTCCGAGCGAATAATGCGCGCCACTTGGCTACATAGCTCAGTTGGTTAGAGCATAGCATTCATAATGCTGGGGTCCGGGGTTCAAGTCCCTGTGTAGCCACCAAGTACCGATTTATAGAGATCCAAGGATGTCTATAAATCACCTCAAGAAGCCCGCCTCGTGCGGGCTTTCTTGTATCTGGATGTCCAAGCTGATCCACCTACATCCTTCACATCTTGTATGCCTCCATGTATGCTTCAATAAAAATTGAACTGGAGGCATACACGGATGAAACGCAGCGATATTAAACGCCGTCCTCTCTCCGATACCGCACTAGTCAATCTCGCTCCCGAAGCGGGGGCCTACCGTGAGCTAGACAGCTCGGGGCTGTATTTCAGAGTAAAGCCTAACGGGCAGAAATCGTGGGAGTTGCGCTATAAGAAGCCCGACGGCAAATGGTCGTGGCTCGGGCTTGGCGGTTACCCAGAAGTCAGCGGCGCCCTTGCTCGGCAAAAAGCTGCCGAATTGAGATCGGATGCAGCAGAAGGCAAAAATCCGATAGCCGCTAAGAAAGCTAGAAAAGCTGCGGAGATAGCAGCAACAAACGAAACCTTTGAAGCCTTGGCTCGTGAATGGCATACGTCTCGCTTGGCTGGCTGGGATAGCGGCACAGCAAAAAGAGTCCTTGGAGCCTTGGAACGCCACGTGTTCCCTCTTGTCGGAAAACGTCCTTATGTCTCCATCATGTCGATGGAATGGATGGAGCTTTTGAGAGGGCTCGAACGTCAGGGAATCCTCGAGCAGATGAGTCGCGTGAGGGCTTACTGCAAAGACATCTACGACCTGGCTCGCGTAACCGGCAGGGCGATGAACAACCCCTTAGAGGGGGTTCATAAATTTCTGTCATCGGGAAAGGTCGAGAACTACGCCCATGTCTCCCTGGAAGAACTTCCCGCACTGCTCAGAGCAATACGATCATACCCACACGCCAGGGATGTCCAGCTTGGCCTCCAACTGCTTACTCTCATGGCTGTCCGCCCCAGCGAGCTTCGAGAGGCATACTGGGCTGAGTTCGACTTTGACAAACGGCTTTGGACCATCCCCGTTGAACGCAAAGGCCGTAAAAAAGGGCGTGAACACCTTGTACCACTCTGCAAGCAGGCACTAAGCGCTCTTACTGAACTACGGAAAATCACGGGAGCGTACCCATTGCTGTTCCCTGGTCGAAGTGATCGAACCAAGCCTCGCAGCGATACCGTTTTTCTGATGGCGCTAAGGCGCCTTGGTTACGAAGGACGACAGACCGGACATGGCTTCCGTCATATTGCAAGCACCGTACTCAACGAGCACGGTTTTCCAGCGGACCACATTGAAGCCCAGCTCAGTCACAAGCCGACAGGTGTCCGAGGGATCTATAACAAGGCTCAGTACCTGGAGCAACGTACGACGATGATGCAGTGGTACGCCGATCATCTTGACGGGCTTGAAACAGGAAATATCAGAGCCGTATAAAACTACGGCCTCTTAGCTTCTTGCCCAGTGAAGAGCGTCCGCAGAGCTTCCTGATAGGCTTAGCTTGAAGTCGACCATTTAGGTTGCGGGATGCCACAGCTTGGTGAGCACTTATCCAAATTGAGCTGAATGTCAGCTTTAATACTTTCACGCCGCCTACGAATTAGAGCTGTTGTTAACTCGTAATAGTAGACGGTAGCTGGAGCTGAGCATCGCAAATAGTGCTCCAGAAACCATCTCACGTGTTTTTCCCTCCAAGACCAGGGAGTCGCGCAACCCCAGCGTTCACGAATCGCCTCGTGCATCCTTTCTGCTTGCCTGATGTGCCGCTGCCGCGTGGCATGCGCACCTTTAAGCAGAGGGCTCAAAAACAACGCCATATCGAACTCGGACTTCATCGACGACCTCCGATGTAGGCACTCACCACGTCGATGCGGTTATGCCCCAATTCGTGGCTGATCTGCTGGCGTGCACGCTGATCGAGTGCTCGATCCTCTCGATGACAACGACCGCCATTGATGGGCGCGGAGAAGCTGGTCAGTTGCTCATAGCGCTCACAGGCGTAAGCCGCCCTTAGTTCATGAAAGCCTTTCAATCCATGTTCATGCAGGATGTCCCGTGCCGGTCGCACGATTGTCTGTAGGAAATCTTTGTAGCTTTCATCAGGTGTTAACAGATTCCGACTGCCCTTGGGTGAAGCCTCGCTGGCCCTGTCGAGGGCGCCACGAACTTGATCCGTGACCGCAATCCAACGCGGTGCCGATGCGCCTGATCGACCGCCTTTGGTGCCGTCCTGGATATTGATCTTGCCCAGTTGCCGAGCCTCACGTTGCAGCCGGGGCAAGTCCGCCAAGATCGCTTCACGCAGACGCATGCCGGTCTCCCGAGCAAGGAGCACAATGGCACTCACCCTCGATTGCTGGCCTCGCTCTGACAACGCCTGTGCGATCAACTCGACCTGGACACGGTCTTGGCCTTGCGGGGCCTCACTACGCACACCTGAGCGCTGCAAGCCAATCGCCTTGCTCGGACTGGGGATTTTGACGTACTGATCACCGCGCAGCGCGGCCATCGTTCGGTTCACGCTGGACAGTCGGTTCTGCGCGGTGGCAATGCCGACGTTGCCCTGATCAACCTGCTCCCGCACGTGAACGGCGTACCGCATGAGGATGTCGCGGTCTATCTGGCGCGCGTCGTTGACCCTCGGTCCTTCATCGGATCGACACCAACGCACGAACGCCTGCCAGCGATCACTATGGGCTTTGACGGTCGCAAAATGGCCATCGCCAAACAGATCTTTCAGTGCTTGCGGCCCGGCATAGCTGAGCTGGCGACCGAAGCCGAAATTGCGCCCCGCTCGCTTACCGACGCGAGCCATTTTTCTGTTCCTGATCGACTGCAGCGAGCTCATGCAAAAGGGCTCTCCAGTTCGCACTCACGACGGCGAACTGGGACCAATCAGTCGGGCGAAAACACAGCGTGTTATTGATGACGTAGAGATGCGCGCCCTCTTCTTTCAACCACTGAATGATGACTGTCGTCGAGGCAATAGCTTTATGGGTGGTGGCGACACCGGCGACATCGGCGACACCCCTTGTCCTGCCTGGCTTTGAGGGCGGCGACAAAGTGGCGACAGTAGCGGCGACAAACTGCGCTTTCGGCTCCTTTTGGCGCTGAGCCAGATGGTTACGCAACGCTTCATCAAGATTGAACATGACGCACCTCGAAGGTCTGCCCGTCGGTGATCAGCCACTGATGATCAATCAACTCGACCAACAGCTTGGCAGCATGACGACTGCTCTTGCGGGCAAAGCGGGGACCGTTGCGATTCAGATCTCGAATACTGAAGCGCGTCCACTCCTTGACCTGCAGCCAGCGCAACAGCCGGTCCGCCTCTTCTTTTACCCTGCACACCGGCTCCTGCTCGGTCAGGCGCTGGATCTCGGTGAGGTAGTAGCCAACTAAGGCCGAGGCCCGCTGGATATGGTCGACCTCCACGACACTGCTCTCCTCCACAACGGCCAAAATGCCGGCGACGCGCAAAAGGTTGTCGGCGGCCTTCGAACCGCTGGGCCGCACGCTGGCCAGCTCGCCAAACTCACCCAGTTGAGCTTCGATAGCATCATGCAAATCAATCCAGCGACGACGCGCCAGCGGACTGAGGCTCAGCTTTGACAGTTGCAAGGCTCCGTCAGCGGAAAGTGACCAAGGCTGATAAAACAGAGCCGAAAGGCGATGATGATAGCGCTTGAGGGCAGCGTCTTTGGACAAGTCGACAGCCTGGTAGCTACGTTGCCCGGCTAGACTGGTGGGCCAGGTCATCAAGCAGCGCCCTAGAATGCCTTGCCCCTGCAGCAACGGATCACAGAGTAACTGCATGGCCAAATACGGTTGCAGCATCAGGTGCAGGCTCAAGCGTCGGTCATAGGCTCGCAAGCTTTCACCAACCATGGAACGCGCGCGATCTATCGGGCTGCCATCCCAGAGTGACGACAAGGTCGTGACCGCTTTCAACCGGTTATCCCGACTCATGGTGCTGCTGCCGAGGAATTGTCCACCCTCATCACAGAACAGACCCATGCTAGGCAGGTCATGACAGAGCCCCTTGATCAGGGCCTCGATAGTCGGGTCGGTGGTGATCAGTCTAGGGGCTGAGGGCTCCGCTTCGAGCGACATTCCGTTTGCGGGCTCAGGATCGCCAGGCTTGATACGCTGCGCCTGTCGCTGTGCGGCACGGTACCGGGCAAGTTGTTCGCGATAGTGTTGCCGCTGACCGAAAACTGACCCAGTAAAGGCTGTTCTGCCGACTGAAAACTGACCCAGGTGTTCAACTGCTTCTGCTCACTTTTCGAGCAGGAGAACACAGGGTGATCAGCATGGAAATGTTGGGAAAAATCCGGCGGATGTACTTCCGCGACAAGCTCTCGCTGCATCAGATAGCCAAGCGTACCGGACTGTCGAGAAACACCATTCGAAAATGGGTCAGAGCACCCGAAGCCACCCAGCCGGCGTACCAACGGTGCGCAACCTTCAACAAACTCAGTCCATTTCACGAGACGCTGGAGCAGGCGCTCAAGGCCGATTCGTTTCGGGCAAAGCACAACCGCAGGAGTGCCAAAGCACTCTTCGAACAGATCAAGGCCGAGGGGTACGACGGCGGCTACAGCCAACTCACCGCCTTTATACGCTCGTGGCGCGGCGAGCAAGGCAAGTCTTTACGAGCCTTTGTGCCGCTGACCTTTGCACTCGGGGAGGCCTTTCAATTCGACTGGAGCGAAGAAGGTCTGCTGATCGGCGGCCTGTTCCGACGCATCCAGGTCTCCCATATGAAGCTGTGCGCCAGTCGCGCATTTTGGTTGGTTGCGTATCCCAGCCAAGGCCACGAGATGTTGTTCGATGCCCATACCCGCTCGTTTGGCGCGTTAGGTGGGGTGCCGCGTCGCGGCATCTACGACAACATGAAGACCGCTGTCGACAAGGTCAACAAGGGTAAGGGCCGCA
Organism: Pseudomonas sp. BIOMIG1BAC; assembly: GCF_001705995.2. Classification (NCBI taxonomy): domain Bacteria; kingdom Pseudomonadati; phylum Pseudomonadota; class Gammaproteobacteria; order Pseudomonadales; family Pseudomonadaceae; genus Pseudomonas; species Pseudomonas sp. BIOMIG1BAC. The sequence goes on from NZ_CP049045.1 coordinate 6,602,447, forward strand.
CGGTCAATGCTCGGTTTGCCGTGATGTGTGCGCACTACCTGTTCGACCCGGACTTCTGCAACGTCGCTTCCGGCTGGGAAAAAGGCATCGTTGAAAAGAACGTCCAAGACAGCCGACGGCGCATCTGGCTCGATGCTCAAAACTGCATGTTCCACACCTTCGAGGAATTGAATGCCTGGCTCGGCCAACGCTGCCGTGCGCTCTGGGGCGAACTGCTGCACCCGCAGTACAACGGGCTGACCGTGGCGGACGTCCTGGAGCTGGAACGCGCTGAATTGATGCCGATGCCGACTGCCTTTGATGGCTACGTCGAGCGCACCGTACGGGTCTCCAGCACCTGCCTGATCAGCGTGGCGCGAAATCGCTATTCGGTGCCGTGTGAGCGGGTCGGCCAGTGGGTCAGCAGCCGTTTGTATCCTTCCCGGGTGGTGGTCATCGCCGATGAAACGACGATTGCCAGCCACGAGCGTCTGTTTGATCGAGATCAGGTCAGTTTTGACTGGCAGCATTACATCCCGCTTATCGAGCGCAAGCCTGGAGCGCTGCGCAATGGCGCTCCGTTTGCTGATCTGCCGAAGCCGTTGCAGCTGCTAAAACGCGGTCTGAGGCGTCACGCCAATGGTGATCGAGTCATGACGCAGGTACTGGCGGCTGTTCCCATCGCCGGGCTCGACGCCATATTGGTGGCTGTGGAGTTGGTACTTGAATCAGGCAGCTTGAGTGCTGAGCACATCCTGAATGTCCTGGCTCGACTGACATCGACAGCAGCCCCTCCGTCCGCCGAAACCAGCCTTCAACTCAAGATAGCGCCTGTCGCCAATACGGCACGCTACGACCGGCTCCGTACCACCGATGAGGAGACTCGCAATGCGTGATCTTATGGCGGAACTCAAAGAACTGCGTCTGCATGGCATGGCCAGCGCCTGGGAAGAACTAGCCTCGCAAGGAGAAGCTTCGACGGCATCCTCGAAATGGCTACTTGAGCATCTTCTCCAACAAGAACATGCGGATCGAGCGGTGCGCTCAGTGAACCACCAGATGAACATGGCCAAACTCCCCATGCATCGTGATTTGGCCGGCTTCGACTTCAGCGCTTCCAGCGCAGATGCCCGCCTGATCAGGGATCTGTCCAACCTGGAGTTCACCGATACCGCGCAGAATGTCGTGTTCATCGGCGGGCCTGGAACAGGCAAAACACACCTCGCCACCGCCTTGGCTGTGTCCGGGATCACGACGCATCACAAACGCGTGCGCTTCTACTCCACGGTGGATCTGGTCAATCTGCTGGAACGCGAAAAGTACGACGGCAAGACGGGCCGCATCGCTCAAGGGCTGCTACGAACAGACCTGGTGATACTCGATGAACTGGGGTATTTGCCCTTCAGCCAGAGCGGTGGTGCCCTGTTATTTCACCTGCTGTCCAAGCTGTACGAGCACACCAGCGTGGTGATCACCACCAACCTCAGCTTCTCGGAATGGTCGAGCGTGTTTGGTGACGCCAAGATGACAACGGCGTTGCTGGATCGGCTGACACACCACTGCCACATCGTCGAAACGGGCAACGAGTCCTACCGCCTGCAACACAGCAGCTTGGTCGCCCAGACGAAGATCATGTCACGTGAACGAAAGCGCAAAGACAATGATGGTGCCGAGGACGATGAGCTGTTTTGATCCGCACCAAAAATACCCTGCCGCATGCCCACATGCGGTGGGGGCTTAATGCCTCTTCCACCGGGACACGACTGCTAAGCTTATCCACAATTGCTGATGCCAAAATCAGCAATCCGCCCTGGGTCAATTTTCAATCGGCAGGGTGGGTCAGTTTTCAATCAGCGCCGACAATCAAGGCCCCTGCGGCCTGTGAGGTGCTCACTGACGCGGAACGAACGGCTCCTTACAACCGGGAGCGAGGGCATAACCCCATGAATCTGGCCTCCTTAGTCGCATCCGAAGATGCGGGCGGGTAGAGGCTGTGCCGACTGACGAGTTCGGCACCTGGAGATCTGGAGTAGGAGAAGGCAACGACATGGACACCTGGGGCATGCCTGACTGTCAGTCAGATGCAGCCTTTCCATGGGCTGCGGCACCGGTGCCTGTGTCGTTGCGGATGGCGACGAATCGGATTTGTCAGGTCGATTGTCACGAGGAGAGTTGCGGCAATGCCCTGTACGACGTGGCTTGCAGCAGTGGTACGAGCGCCCGTCTCTTTCCCGGAGAAAGAGACGGGCGCAGTCTGGCGCAATGAAGTGTGCCGAGAGGTGAGGTGGCTGCAGTGCAGCGAGGAAGGTCCATCGTCGGCCGCAGTGGGCAGATCAGTCGAGTGGGCATCCATCACTCTTGTGGAGTGACCGTGCGAGCCGCCGGACGCTAATCGCACTTCGGTAGAACCACCACGCAAGTGGCGTAGCCTTGAAGGTTCTGGCTACCTGGGCTGGTGCTGTCAACGACAGCGATCCGTGCGCCAATTGTTATACCCACTCGAAAAGACGGTCAAGCATCAAGGGCAAGGCGTGCAAAAAGTGGCGACTGTCGCCACTTTTGTCGCCATGCTCCAGGCCACGTTCTACTTGCGTTGTCGCCGGTGTCGCCGGTGTCGCCACTTCTCTAGCCATGACCACGGCAAGATCCGTTCTTACACTGGAGCGGCACTCGAAAAGTAATTTCTGATGGGTAAACGAGGGCGTGACGCTAATTGAAATTCAAAATGAGATGGTGGAACGAAGTGGCTTCGAAAAAAGCGAGTAAACCCTCCGACCGGCGCGATCAAAGATCGCTTAATCGGAGGGTTTGGCGGGAAAAGCAAAGTCTCAAACGTCAATTACAAACTCAGGCATCGATGCTGGTTGATTGGGCAGTGACTGCCTCACGTCGCATGATCAGCGTCTGCTGCAATCGCAGCAGAAAACCTGCTTCAAATGCTTCTTGGGGATCTCCCGGGCGATGACGTTTTCGATTCTGCGCCAGAGCCCACCATAACGGTAGTGATGAGCCATCGAGCCAGGTCTCAGCACAACGAACGCCGTCCTCAATCATTGGGCCGAATTCATTGCCCCAGGGCGTTCGAATACCAGGACAGCCGTCAGCGGATGGGACAGAGAAGTACTCACCAATCTGTTGATGAACTCGTTGAGCTGGCATACCCGTCAGATATCGAAACGCCTTGTCGAACAACACTGCAGCGTCATCCAGCAGCTCTACAGCCAGTTCAACGTCCTGCGGAAAATGAAGCAGAATACTCTGTGCTCCATTAAGCCGAAGAGTGGCAGCCTGCCGTAGTTTAATCGCGGCATCTTCAGGGGTAAGCGATGCAGTATCGATGGTGCTTGGTTTGGGGAGGCTAATTAGAAGCGAGAGATCAAACATCGCGGAATCCTCCGAGATAGTTTGCAATACGAAACAAACGGCTAGGGCGGCGCACGAGCTTAAAAGGGGGACAGGACATTTTCCTTATCTCCTCGGACAGTTAAGGAACCATCCACCCAGCCGTTCTGACACGAAATGGGTGGCGGACCGTACGGGGGTCAGAAACCGGCGTCCGAGGGAACCGGCCAGGCCGAAGCCTGCCCCGCACGGACCGCCATAGAAAAGCAGCAGCTAAGCCTCTGTAAGCACTTAATTGCTGGCTATGGCGCCATGCGCCTCGAACAATTCAGGTTCTGACACCCGGCCACGGGACTGACCGCGACGGACAAAGCGTAAATGCGAAGCAGTGACAACACAAGCATGCAGTATCAATAAAATATGCATCCGAATGAAGGCCGGCCAGACGCTGATGCTCGCAGGTATCTGGTGGCCCTCTATCGCATCAGGTCTGACCCAACGACGATTTACCGCCGAGTCCGGCCACACTGATAGAATCGGTCAGACTGTACATAAGACCCTTCTGAGAAATGATATGAATACAGAGTTGACGGAAGAAGAGATGCGCCGGGCGCTGTTCGGTGAGTCTAAGTCCCCTGCACCGGCAATTAACTCACACGTGCAAGACACCGTTCCGGATGTCGTGACCGTGCAACCGATAAAGGCAGCGAAGAAAAAGAAAACGTCAAAAGCCTTTACGCCCAGGCTGAGAGTCACGCTGCGGGTGGGAAATGAGTTTGAAGGCAAAATGCACGAGGAAGTACATGAGGTCGATACGCTGAGCACCCTAGTTGCGGAGCAAGAAGCTAAAAAGACGGCTAGAAAAAAATTCAAGTTTGTGGAGGTTATTTCGGTCAAGTCGATGTAAGCGGCTATTCTAATTTGGCATTGAATCGCTTGCTGTTAACGCGAGTCGCCCAACCGGCGAGTTCGTGTCGATTGATCACTTAAACCTCAGTTACGGTAATGGTATCGCTAGTTTTACAGTACCGTACCATTCAAAGTATCGATGCCTAACTGAACGCCCCCCGAGACCGAGGGTACCGACAGGCAGAAACCGGCCAGAAGCGGACAGTCAAGATCCAAGCTAGAAGGCGCCCAGAGCAGATTAGATTCTGGGGCCCCGTTTTTCCTTCTCCTCAGCAAGGAGAAGATAGCAAGCTCGTAAACTGCTAGAAGAAGGCGGAAGTTTCTAGTTTCATCTATGGAAAAGGCTGCTGATATTTAGCGAGACGCACCAGCTTCCTCAATAAAAGGATTAATTATGGACAGGCGATGTGGCAAAACATGCGCTGACACCCAGATGCCTTCAGCGACGGGCGTTTCATCATTGCTTTGTTCTATCGCAAGGACAACCGGAGCGCCCTTGCGCTCACCTACCGCCATGGCCTCCTCAGCGACATTTGTCAAATGCACCATACGCCGCTCCATCGGGATTACTCCGTCCCTCACGATCCTATCGAGTACGGACCAGCTAGACCCGTGATACAAAGCAGTTGGTGCTCCCAATTTGATACCGGCCTCGATAACAACATCCAGTGTATGCCCGTAAAGAGCTCTGATGCGACCGTCTCTTACTTCGAATCTTGGCTCGCCGGGATGTTCGGCAATAGCGAGTAAATGACTCGAATCCACTTTTAGTGAGCGAGCTAAATCCTCCATGCTCGCAAACCCTGTGTTATCCACGGGTATTCCGTTGCTCGGGCCGGAATGGCGGAGTTGATAGGCCATTGTCTTGCTCAATCGACGATGGTCGTGGCTAGGCACGGATTCATTTGCTTCATTCTGTTCTATGCGGGAGAGAGCCTGAAGCAGTTCCCGTGCCAAATTTTGAATTAAGTCAGTGCAGCACTCTGAGATCAGACCGCATAGCTCCCGCGCGTGACGTCGCAGGTGCTTTCCTGCCTCTTTTTCAGTTAAGCGCCTGGTTAACGGAAGTTGGCGGTAAAGGTTGGCCACCTTTGATCGCGTAGTTTTCGCTGGCCATTCTGTATTCTCCGAAAAAATTAATCTTCAGGTTGAATTGAACAGTGGTTGCTGCTTGGAGGGCTATTTTTATTCGTCAACTATGGCGCTGTAAATAGCAGGTAGACGACTTATCCTACAGATTATTCCTTATGGTTAACTGTTCGTTATACATTGCGTTTATTCTCCGCTGATCATCGAGAAGCAATGAGCCAGCCTTGACAGAAAACTCCTCAGTACCTTGACGTCTCACCTTCAGCCATCATCACGCTAATGCAGACAGGGCACCACGCCCATGCTATTGCTTAATTTATTCGGCGATCATGGCTGAACACGGGTGGCGAGCCTGGTACCCAAGGCTCAAGGGCTGGGTGGACAAAATTCTGCTGAATGGCAAATCCTTTGCCTTTACCGCCGAAGACCTTTGGACAGCAAGATGCGGGCATCCTCTATACCTGTAAAGCGGGTAGAGCGAAGCTGGTCTATGACGTCGTTGATAAAAGTGACGATGAACGCTATGGATAAGCTTGTGGTCACCTTACGTTCATCAAGGCACGACGATTCCATTTCCCTAGCGAACCGCTGGACCCTGGTTCGTCCTAACCTTTAGGCAGCACGCACCATCGTGTCGTGGAGCAGAAGCCAGATCGGTCTGCCGGGGTAATTTGAATTTGTTAATTAAGTTATTGATTTATAAAATTAATATCGGTTTTAGTATTTTGGCTGGAATACCAATTGGAATACCGTGCGAAATTGGCCACCCGTTTGCACCCGATCTGACCACCGATTGCATCGGAGTTGACCAGCACACTTCGTAACCATGGTTGGCAGTTAACTGCGCATAGCTGCCGGTGACGACAGGCAAAAATCGGCCAGAAGCGGACGATTGGCACACTGATACAAATGGTTCGTATCACGTAAATTATGCCCCGCTTTAGCAAATTAGGCCGTGCCGCTTTTTTCAGGTGCTTGGATACCGTTGTTCGCCTTCGATGTTCAGATAGCCCTTTCCCCTGAGCATTGAAGCTAAGCAATATGTATTAACCTGGCAAATAAATAGGGCATATTAGATAATCTGTCTCCATGAAAATAGATGCCCGTAAACTCAGCCCCCAAGAACAACGTGAAAAGCGCTCCACGGCCCTACGCATGCGTGAGCAGGGTTACACCTACAAGGCTATTGGCGAAGCGGTTGGTGTTCACCCCCGCACTATTGCTCACTGGGCGCAGGTCGCAGAACATAAAGGCGAAAAGGCTGCCATTGCCGGCGGCCAGCGTGGTGTGCGCCAGGGTGATCGCCGCAGTTTGAGCTCCAGCCAGGAAGTGCTGATTCGCACCTTGATGACCGATAAGATGCCCGACCAACTCAAGCTCGGCTTTGCGCTCTGGACGCGTGATGCGGTGCGAGAACTGATCCGCCAGCGCTGTGGTTTTCTCATGCCGGTTCGAACGGTTGGTGAATACCTCAAGCGTTGGGGCTACACCCCGCAGCGCCCACTGCATCGGGCTTATCAGCAGAAACCTGAAGTGGTTCAGCACTGGCTGGATAATGAATATCCACGCATCGCACAGCGGGCCAGGGCTGAGAATGGTGAGATTCAGTGGGGCGACGAAACCGGTATGCGCAGTGACAGCCATGCTGGCCGCAGCTACGCCCCTATTGGCGAAACGCCGGTGCGCCTGGTCAGCGGCAGTCGTTTTTCCACCAACATGATTTCCACCGTGACCAATCGGGGCAAACTGCGCTTCATGCTGTATCGGGAAACGCTGACAGCCCCAGTGCTGATTCGCTTCCTGAGTCGCCTGATTCGCGATGCTCAGGGCCGCAAGGTGTTCCTGATTCTCGACAACCTGCGCGTACACCACAGCAAAAAGGTGAGCGCCTGGGTTGGCGACCGCAAAGAGCAAATCGAACTGTTCTTCTTGCCGGCCTACGCCCCGGAGTTGAACCCTGACGAGTATTTGAATTGTGATTTGAAACATCAGGTTCGCACGGGCTTGCCGGCGCGTAATCAGGACGAACTGGAAAGGCGTGTTCGCTCGGTCATGAGACGATTGCAATTACGCCCTCAAAGAATCCGTTCTTATTTCCGGCATCCACGTATCGCCTACGCAGCATGATTTGGTGTATTTGATTGCCGGGTTAATACCTCAGCACTAACAGCGAATTCTGCTTTGGTTTATGATCGTAAGAACCTCAACGGCTCGTGGAAAAAGGATAGATCATGGCGCCAAATGACGAATATTTAAATGCATTGAACGCTTGGGCGCCAAATTTGGGAGAAGTCTTTACTACCCTTGGCTACCTTGGCTCACCCTCTTCAACGGCTTGGCTTGCCTCAAGCCCAAGGTCTTCGGACTTACGCTTACTTTTCGACGCAGACGGGCATGTTTCAGCATCAGAGATGTGGCGAAAAATTCTGAGAGAGGATGAGATAGTCGCATCGCCAGTATTTATGTTGATACTTGAACATATGCGACGAAACCCAGTTGATATGAGTAGTTCATTAAAGGATGTTAGATTAGACTTTTCGAAGTCGTTAGCCAATATTGCACATCGAGCCGCTGATGCGCTATATGAAGATGCTAAGGGGAGTTTTGCAGGGCATGAGATTGACGTAGCCATTGCACGGTACCGGGTTGCCCTTTCCGAATTTAGATTCTCTATCGAAAGTCAAGTATTAACGGAGTCTGCTAGGCGAATAGCCACCGGTAAGTATGCAACTGCCGTCGCAATGATCGGGCGCTGGGTCCAAGTTTCGCCTGCCACTGTGTCAAGAGCATTGTCCTATTCTAAAGAGTCTATGACTCTAGGGAATCTGAAGCCTGAGACACTTACTTACCGACTTGAGCTCTTGGTTCAACAGTTTGACCAAACTGGTGACGAAAACCTTCTGCAGGACGCGCTTAAACTCCTTTCGGAGAATCCAAAGATTGTTGAGGGATCAGAACTTGCGGAGGTTGAAGCTCGACTCCGCCTAGCGTTGCTCTCAGACTCCGGTATTGGAAGCGTTAGATTCCAACAGCTAAAAATAGCGAAACTTAAGCTGACCCGCTCTCGTCCTAGGGGCTCAGTTGATGAAGCTCGTTGCCGTGTTCTTTCCACCATAGTTGAAGCGGCCAAACAGACGCAGTTGGATCTGCCAGCGAGGTCGATGGCAATACCAAGGGGATTGCTCGCACTGATGGCTACACAACCTTCCGCCAAATTGTGGGGAATCATCAGATGCGTAATCAACAATTTAGAATATCTGCTAACAGATCGAGGGTCTGTACCAGCGGCTGTGCTGAGCGCACAGTTTTTACGTCAAATGGTAGATGGTCCATCTGATCTTCTTAAGCCGAATGACCTATCTAGGTACGTGAATATAACAGGGTCACTGTCTGAAATGGCGCGGTCTAACCGACACGTTCAATGGGAGGCTGGAGCCGCGGCACTGTCGGTAGCTAAACGAACTGGCAATCTGGACTTGGCTCATCGTGCTCAAGATGTATTTACCGAACTTTGTACCCTACATCCTACTTGGCCGCTTCCGAGAATCGGTATAGCGCGAGTGAAAGACTACCTAGATGGCCTTTCCGGTGGCGAAACATCATATACCACAGTCAGTTGGCGTGAGGCAGCTATCCTAGCCTTGAATTCCCCAATCTACGCACGATCAAATTTGGGTGGCCGTAACGAGGTATTCGCTGTTGCTGACGCTCGCGGATTTCTTTCTGAAACGTTCGTCTTCAAGCGGACTACGAAAGAAAAGGCAGACCACGAGGCGACGATGTTGACCTCGCTACGAAAAGTGATCGCTTCTCGTGGAGATACGAGTCTGTTTGAAGTGCCTCGTTCGCTCGCTATTGTAGAGGTTCCCTCTGAAGACGAGCGGCGATGGGTGCACGTATCTCAGCGAGCAGCGGGACGATTAGTGAGCGAGCTTTCTGCGGAAGAGGCCTTGGCCGTACTAGAGCCGATCACAGACCTCCTCGCTATCTTTCATAGCGTTGCAGGAACTCCTCCGATAGGTAAATCAGCATGGCGACCATTAAAAGACTACCTCAAGATGTGGTCGAGGAGTCTCTTCGAGCAAGAACATGCTGACAGCTTTGTTGACTCCCTGCGTAAACTTTTTCCTGGAGAGCTGCCGCTGGTTAGAAAACGAGACGGTCATGCATCAAACTGGATAGTTGACCCAGCTGGGCGAATCGTAGCCATTGATCTTGAGTCCAGCGAGTTCATACCGATTGGATACGATGTTGTCCAACTAATAGAGGATAATGCGCTTGTACAAGCGAACCTGGACGGCTGGCGCATGCGAATTGCGCTTATGGAAAGATATTTTAGCCGAATGGGCCACACAATTAGTGAATCAGACTTAATTGTCGCATACGGGTGGTTCGCTATCACTCGTGCCCTGCGACTAGGGACTATTCGCGTTTGAGGAATTATTACGAAACCTGGTCAGTCGATTATGACAACGATGTATCTGAAGAAAACTACTGCGGCCCCCGCATGCTCGGTGACCTCTTCGACTCGTTGCTCCCGGCCTCTGGAGCGCGCCGGCCCATGCGGATCATGGATGCCTGCTGCGGAACCGGTCTGGTAGGCAAAGAACTGATGCTGCGGGGATTTTCGCCTGTCGATGGTTGTGATTTATCGCCGGCCATGACTAACTTGGCGCGCGAAACCCAGGCCTATGCAACATTGTATGGCGGGGTGGATCTTACTGAACATAATCCAATGATCGCTGACAACCAGTATGACGCAACCTTTTGCTGCGGTGCATTTATCGAGGGCCATTTACCCACAGAGGCCATCCATGAACTTATGCGAATCACAAAAAATAGCGGGTTGATCCTACTGAGTACACGCTGTACTTTTTATATAGCAGAACACTTTGACTCCCTACTGAATAAACTAACGGCCTCCAGACAACTTTCTGCATTGCCTTCGTTTATGAACGCAGCTTACTTGAACGACGTGCAAGCCCACTACTTGGCGTTTGCCGTCAACAAATAATCAGGAGTCGAACATGGATGTGCTCAATAGTATTTCCCTTGAGCGTCTTGAATCGACCCAAGCAGATTATGAAATCAGCCGTTTGCGCGAATGTTGCGTCAATGATGGATTCTTCTACCTGGCCGATCATGGCATACGGCCCTCGTTGATAGCGGATGCCTTGGAAACCGCCCGCCAATTCTTCGCGCTGCCACTGTCCACCAAGAACCAGTTCTGTCAGGACCGGCAAGTGGTCATCCCCAAGACGTGCCGTGGATATGTCGATACGTTTGGCGAGACCTTGCATCCCCCCACCGGCCCGGATCGAAAGCAGCATTTCGACATGGGCCGGGAAGCGCCGGCCTGCGACTTGCCGTTTACCGGGCCGAACCTGTTGCCCAGCGAGGGCCAGGCCCCCGGTTTTGCCAAGTCCATGCTCGCTCTACAACAAGAAGTACTGGACCGGGTAGTGCCCGCACTACTGCGCGGCCTGGCCCTATCCCTCGGGCTGGACCGGGATTTTTTCCAGGCGTTTTTTTCCAACCCGGTGCTGATCCAGCGTGCGCTGTATTACCCACCCTCGGGCAGTGGCGCGGGCAAGCACACCGACAACGGCATGTTCACCTTGCTGTTCCAGGACCCGCGAGATGCCTGTGCCCTCAGTGCCTTTTCACAAGGCCGGTGGATCGACGTTCCTTGCCGCGCCAACGAAGTGGTGGTGAATCTCGGCGATATGTTGATGAAGTGGAGCAATGGCCTGTTTACCAGTACGCCGCACCAGGTGATCCACCGTGCAAGCAGCGCCAGGGTGTCACTGCCGTTTTTTGTGTACCCGGACATCGCTGCCGTGTTTACCCCGCTAGGCAGTGACCAGACGGTCGCCTGCCGGCAGGTCATGCTCGATAACTTCAATTCCATCTGGGTATCCGGCCAGGGCGCCGGCAGGGCGCGCGAGTTCGCTTGAAGCGGCCCACAGGAGAAGCGATATGCACACCGCAGAGCCAAACAAAATCGCCTTCATCGGTGTTGGAAATATGGGCCGGCCACTGGTGGAGCGTCTGCTGCTCGCCGGATACGAGGTTCAGGTGTATGACATCGACCCGACACGTGCGCGCTCCGTGATCACTGCAGGTGCGCGCTGGAAGGCCACCCCCGCGCTGTGTGCCAGCGGCTGTGAGGTTGTCGTGACCTGCCTGCCCCTACCCCATCATGTGCTGGAAAACATGACCGGGCCGGAGGGTGCGCTGGCCGGGATGGCGGAAAACTCGGTATGGATCGATACCTCCACCACCGATTATCACAACACCCGGCATATCGCCGGACTGGCCCGACAAAAACACATCCATAGCCTTGAAGCCCCGGTCAGCAATCTGTCGCATATGGGGGTAGATTTCGCCAATGTGTGTTTCTACATCGGTGGCGACAAAGTCGGTTATCAATCAAGTAGCAGCGTGCTGGAGACCATGGGCCGCAAGGCATTTTATGTAGGTGAGATCGGCACCGGGCAGTCCGTCAAGTTACTGACCAACCTGCTGTTTTACGCCGCCACCGCCGTGTGGGCCGAGTTGCTGGTGCTGGCCCGGGCCAATGAGATCCCGCTGCACTGGTTCTGGGATTTCGTAAAAACCTCCCGCGGCAACTGCTTTGTCAGCAATCAGTTGACCCCGTTTATGCTCGACGCCAGCTACGACCATTCGTGCACCCTGGAGATCACGGTCAAGGACATGAGCCTCACCGAGGCGCTGGCCGATGAGTTGGGGGTGGCGATTCCCTTGGGGCGGATCATCGCTGATCGTTATCGACAGGCCGGAGCGCGGTTCGACACTCAGGACAATCACGTCAAGGTCGCAGCCTTGAGCGAACAGGAAAACAGCATTGCGCTTGCGCTGGCCGACTTCCAGGCACCCTCGCCCTACGGCGCCAATCGTAACTACCGACACAGCGGCGCTTTTACCGAGGATGCTTTCGGCCGGATCACCCCCACACTGCCGGAAACGTTCCACTCCGGCATCCGGTTCACCGACAATCAAAAGATCAAGCTGGCGACGCATCTGGTGGAATTCCTCGCTTGTATCAACCGGGTCATTCTCGGGGAGGCCGCTGAAATTGGCGGCGCCATGGGCCTGTCGCCCTCGCTGGTCACCCAGGTCGTCAACTGGAGCTGCGGCCCTAGTTGGGTGGCCGAACACATGGACAGCTACGAGCCGTGCTTCGACAGCATCGCGGTAGTCGATCAAAAACGCCATGAGCTAAAGCTGAGCGTTATCAACCGGATTTTCCAACAATCGATTCTGGATGTTGCCATCTCGCCTCGCATGGCGGGTCTTGCCCAGGCCGAGGGGGTACTTGTGCCATGAAAATAACGTCCATCAAGGTCTACCAGTTCGACGTCCCGCTCAAGGCAAAATACAGCCTCAGCGGCGGTCGCCTGCACTATGCCGCGCTGGATTCCACCGTGGTCGTTATAGGTACCGACAGCGGTTTGCTGGGGGTGGGTGAAAGCTGCCCATGGGGCGCCACCTACCTGCCGGCCTATGCCAGAGGCGTACGGGCGGGGATCGATGAACTGGCGCCCCATCTGATGGGGGAAAACCCGTTGCACCTGGACCAGATCAACGAGCGGATGGACGTGATGCTGCCTGGGCACCCGTATGTGAAAGCGGCAATTGACCTGGCGTGCTGGGACATTCTCGGCAAGCACTGCAACCTGCCGTTGTATGCCCTGCTGGGGGGTAAATTCCAGGACTCGATTGCCTTGCAGAGCAGCATTCCCACAGACAATCCCGACCTTATGGCCACACACCTGGCGGCCGCCCGACAGCAGGGTTACCGCACCCATTCCTGCAAGGTCGGCACCGGTGTCGAAGAGGATGTGACGCGGATCAACAACCTGATTGCGCAGCGCTTGCCGGGCGAGGTGATTACGTTCGACGTCAATCGTGCCTGGACGGTGGCCGATGCCGTCGCGGTGATGAACAGCGTGCAGGATCCTACGGTGTGTTTCGAACAGCCCTGTGAGTCCATGGATCAGTGCCGCGCCGTGCGCGAGATGACTCGTAACCCGATTATCCTTGATGAGTCTATTGTGACCCTGGCAGACCTTGCGTATGCCCAACGCCATAACATCACTCAGGTCATCGGGCTGAAAATCGGTCGGGTCGGTGGCTTGACCAAGGCCCGGCAACTGCGCGACTTCTGCATCCATCACGGAATCCAGATGAACATCGAGGACGTCGGCGGCACCTTGATTTCGGACAGCGCCGTCATGCATCTGGCCACAGCGACGCCAGCGCGTTTTCATCGCGCGAGCTGGAACTGCTGCCGGCACCACGATGTGCAATTGGCCACGGGAGGGTTCGACATTCGCCAGGGCCGTGCGTATGTACTGGATAGCCCGGGGCTGGGGCTCGAACTCGACCCCCAGCATTTCGAATCACCGGTCGCGCAGTACAGTTGAGCGCCGCGGCCCTTTCCACCACGTTGATCCATGGAGGCTCCATGTCCAGCGCCCCATCATCCTTGCATCTGGCTCGCGGCTTCGACACCGATCCCTTTGCATCCTTCACCTTACCCAGCGAACACTATGTGGATAGCCGGCTCTTCGAACAGGAAATGGAGCTGATTTTCTGCAAGACCTGGCAGTACGTTTGCCACGTTTCAGCCTTGGCCCAGGCCGGTGACTATTACGTCCGGGACCTGGGTCGCCAGAGTGCCCTGGTGGTCAAAGACAAGGACGGCGACTTCAAGGCATTCCACAATGTTTGCCAGCATCGTGCACACCGGCTCGTGGAGGGGAGTGGCCATGTGCCTGGGCTGTTGACCTGCCCTTACCATGCCTGGACCTATAACACCCAGGGCCAGTTGGTCAGCGCGCGAAAGTCCGAGCATCTCAAGGACTTCTGTACTGAGCAGGTGCAGCTCGCGCCCATCCGGCTTGAGGTATTTTGCGGGTTTATTTTTATCAATTTCGACAGCAAATGCGCATCCATGCAAGCCCTGCTTCCCGGCCTGGAAGACTCCATAAGATCCTTTGCTCCGGCGCCGGAAAAATTGTCCCATGCGTATTCCAAGAACTACAGCGTGCAGTCCAACTGGAAAGTTTCGGTGGAAAACTATTCGGAGTGTTATCACTGCCCGATGTGCCATCCGACCCTGTCCATGGCCACCCTTGATCTCAAGAGCTACCACTTGGCGATCCATGAGCACTACCACGCCCATGTCAGCCACGACAGTGGAACGAATCAAGGGTATACGATGAAGGAAACCTCACCACAGTCCCGTCAGTTTGGTGCCTGGTACTTATGGCCAAACTTTTGCCTGGAGGTGTACCCGGGGGGCTATATGAATGTCCTGCACCACATCCCCATCGCAGTGGATCACACCTTACAAGTGGTCGAATGGTTTTGCGATGCCGCCACACCCACTAGGGAAGAGCAGGAAGTCATCGACTTTGTAGCGGTTATTCGCGAAGAAGATGTGCCCCTGTGCGCCAGCGTCCAGCGGGGATTGAGCAGTGATGGCTACCAGCAAGGACGCTTTGTCGTTGACCCTGGCCTGGGTGCTAATAGCGAACACGCCGTGCATGACATCCAGAAAAAAACCCTGGCGGCCCTTGGCCTGCTGACACCCTCGTAGGGTCTTTGAAAACTCCCCTTGGGGGTTATGTCGAGAGCGAGGCTGCGATAGTGGTGTATCAGATACCATAAGTACTGGCAGTGCTACCGTCGCCACCTAATAGCTAATCTGGCCATTGAGCCGGGCGCGTCTCCCTGTAGGGAGCTGGCTTGCCTGAGGTGGTCGTTAACGATGACGTTGAATATCTGACACCCTGCGGTGTTCCAACTGCCGCTATCGCAAGCGAGCTCCTCAGCGAACGGTCCTGCGCTCTAGCTTTCGCTGTTGATCTGCCCTGCCTTCTCAGCGAAGGACCGAACGCAGGCATTGCGCCTCAGTCACCAAAGGATGACTTCAACCAATCCAGCAACTGCCGGGCTGCCGGACGCAGGTTGGCGTCTCGCCATTTGTAGACGCTCAGGGCTTCCGGCAGATGGGTGGATTCGGCAAAGGGCCGTACCAGGTCGCCGCTGGCGAGCATTTTTTCGGTGGTCCGACGCCACCCCAATGCAAAACCGAACCCCTCGACACAAGCCTGCATCATCACTGGATAGCTGTCGAAGAGTTTGTCCTTGGAGCCACCCGCCTTGATGCCGAATTCCAGCAACCAATCGTTCCAGGTGCTCCAGTCTTGCGGTACTGCAACGTGGTGCAGCAGCGGCAGGTTGGCCAAGTCCGCCAAGACCAGCGGCGTGCTGCCAAAAGAAGCGAGGTAGCGTGGGCTACATACCGGATAGATGTCATCGCTCAAGGTAAACAGCCGCGTGTGATCGCCAGAAGCCCGGCCTGAGGTCTGGATGGCGATATCAAATTTTTCAGCGGTTGCGGTGATGGGCTGGGTCGATGCGTTAAGGCGCACCTCCATATCCGGGTACTTCCTATGCAGCGCGGGAATATTGGGCGTCAGCCAATAGAAAGCTTCGCACAACTGTGCCACTAGGACTACTTCGCTGCTTTCCCGGCCTTTTTTCAGATCTTCGGCTTGCGACGCAATACCCAGGAATGCGGTCCGAACGGCATCGCGAAATTCGACACCCGCCGCCGTCAGGAATACCGCCCGATTTCTGCGGGTAAATAACGCAACACCCAGGAATTCTTCGAGAGAACGCACCTGTTTGCTAATTGCGGCCTGGGTCAAGTTCAACTCTTCAGAGGCTTTGGAAAAGCTCTCAAGTCGCGCCGCCGCTTCAAAAGGCACAAGGCTGGACAGTGGGGGCAGTGAGCGTTTGAAATTATCCATAATTTTCAGTCCTTCTGCGTAACCATAAGTCACTTTAAATACTGCCAGTGCGCACTCAGAATCCTTAAAGCAGTTAATCAAGGAAAACTCATGTCTGGAAGCACTACGATAACCGCCACTGATAACCGACAAAGCATTCTTATCGTTGTAGGTTCGGTATTTTTGCTCTCGGTGTCAGACGCCATCATAAAGGCAACCAGTGCCGATACTTCAATGTGGCAACTGTATGTAATCCGTTCTGTGCTGGCCTCGGGCATTCTGATGGCGCTGGTGGTTCACCTGCGCGGCGCCACGAATTTGTGGCCGCTGTCTCCCCTGTGGGTGGTGATAAGAAGCCTGCTGCTGTCGTTGATGTGGATCGCCTTTTACGGCGCACTGCCCTTCATCAGCCTGACCGTCGCCGCCTTGGCTATCTATACCACACCTCTGTTCATCGCTTTGTTCTCGGCCCTCTCCTTGAAGGAGAACGTGACCACACGCAAATGGCTGGCGATCTGCCTGGGTTTTGTCGGGGTCGTGATTACCCTGGCGCCGAGCACCGAAGACTTCAATACCTATGCGCTACTGCCTGTACTCGCCGCCATTCTATACGCCCTTGCCGTGGTGGTGACCAAGGGCAAATGTGCCGATGAGGACCCCGTACTCTTGGCGTTGGCCATGAATGTCGCGTTGCTGATCATTGGGGTGGTGGGCAGCCTGGTGGTGCTGCAGACCGGCCCGCATTTTCCGGTGGATGACGGTTTACGATTCCTGATTGGAGGCTGGTCGGCCATGGGCCAGGGCGACTGGTGGATCATGATCGTATTGGCGGTCCTGATGGTAGTCGTCAGCATCGGGCTCGCCAAAGCCTACCAAGTTGGTGAGACCTCGGTCATTGGTGCGTTTGACTACACCTACCTGATTTTTGCCATCGCCTGGGGCGCCCTGTTGTTCAACGAAATGCTGAACGGCCGAACCGCTACCGGCCTGGTCCTTATTCTGCTGTCGGGTTTCATTGTGCTGAAAAAACCCGCAGGCGAGCTCTGACACCTCACGTGTACAGGCCCTGCCCAGGAGCTGTTTATGCTGACGTCATCTCATCTGCCCAACGTAATTCTCTGGGCCGTCTCCCGGAGCCGCTCGACCGCCTTCGAGCGGGCCGTGATGCAACATCCAGACGTGAGGGTGCTACATGAGCAGCTGTCGGAACCCTTCCTGTTGCAGCACTTTCCCGCCAAGCATGCGCTGATCGAGCGCACCCGTCAGGCCGAACAAGGCCCCGTGGGCATCTCCCGCTACAGCCACGCGATGGACCTGCTGTGCCAACGCCCCGCTTTGCCCATGCGACTGCAATTTGCTAAAGAGATCGCCTATTTTTTTGACTTCCAGGCCATTGATGGCGCCTGGTTGACGGGTTTCAAGCATGTCTTCCTGGTACGCCAGCCACTGGATGTCATGCAATCGCTTTATCGCGTGAGCCAGGGCGGCGGCACCACTTATTTCGATGCCGCCGAGTCGGGTTTCGATGAGCTGGCGAGCATCCATAATCTAGTACTAGAGCATTGCCCCAGCGACCAAGTGCTGTACCTGGACAGTGACGCCGACTTGATGGGGGATACCCAAGGCACCCTGATGCGTTTCTGCGATTTTGCCGGTATCGACTATTCCCCACGACTGTTGTCATGGGAGCCGGAACAGATTGCGCAATGGCAGTTTTTCAAGGGTTGGCATGATGAAGCCGAGCGCTCATCCGGGTTCGCCCCGGTGACACACTCGGCCATTGAATTCCCTGAGATAGTGGAACAAACGGCGCGGAACAAGCAGGTGATTTATCGGTTTTTCCAGCTATCCGCCACCTGGCAACGGCTGGCTGATGCAGCGGATCACCTCAAGTGCCTGCATGAACCGACCACGACGCGACTCCAAGTCCTGTTACTGGCCCCAACCGACGAGCATCGCAGTAGCGCCCTGCAACTGGCGGCCCATCTCCCCGAAGACTATGCCCTTTGGCTGTTGGACAGCAGCGGCCAGATGCTGAACGAGGAAACCATGCGTGAACTGGCCATGTTGCAGGACGGGCCGCTGGTGCTGCTGACGACCGACGAAAATATAGCCTATTGCTCTTCCGAGCAGGCGCGTCAGAGGTTCCTGTGCCTAATGGCACCTGACACGCCATCGGCCAGGGCCCTAGACTTGCCCCTGATAGCCATCGATCCGTCCAACCCTGGCGCTCAGGCCCCGCGAATCAGTGCGCAACTGGCAACCCTTGCGCTAAATGCGAGCCTACGTAGCCGCACGCATCAAATCGCCAGCAACCGCCACGCCAGCACTGCCACCGCGCCGGCCCTATCATGGCAGCAACACTTCTTGCGCTTACTGGACCAAGCCCCTGACAGGTTGGTCGCGATGACACCGCATAGGCAACTGAATGCCAGGCAACTGCATGCCCATGCCGCCACGCTGGCCGAGCGCCTGTCGAAAGTTTGCACCCATAGCGGCTGGGTGGCTATCCGTCTGGACAAGGACCTTCCAAGCCTGATCACCATGACCGCCTGCAGCCTGCTGGGCTGGCCCTACCTCGATATCCCTCACTGGTATGGCCTGGAGGCTACCGCCAAGGCCCTGGCCAACCTCCAGCCGGTGGTGGTGATAGGTGACACCACCAGTCTCAACGACTTGCCGCCCGGTTATCGCACCCTGGTGTTCGACGAACTGGACCCCGCGCCCGCTGCCGTAGCCCGACGTGCAGCTGTCGTCAATGACCTAGCTTACGGCCTGCTTACCTCCGGCACTACCGGCACGGCGAAGATTGTCACCATCGCCGAACACGGTCGCCTTGATTCCTTGGAGCTCTGGCAACAGTACATCCGCCCGGGCGACCGCGTGGGCCTCAATGCCTGGATGGCTGGGTATGTCTACTACCCTATTTTCAGCGGTGCCACCGCCTGCCTGATTCCGGATGCCATGGTGTTGGATCCTCAGGCTCTACGGGCATTCGTCCAGTGGGGCCAGCTCAGCCAATTGATGATCACCCCCAGCCTGGCGGCAGGCCTGATGCAGGATGAGCCGGCGTTCAAACAAGCCTTTGCCGCAGTGCACTGCCTGTGGCTGAGCGGCGAACAATTGCCAGCGACCACGCGCCAGAATCTCGTGCGCTGCCTGCCGCATTGCCGGGTGATCGACCTGTATGGCTCGAATGAAGCCGGAGATGTCGCGTTATCCGCCCCGGACGGACATCTGCAATTTACCGCCGGAACCCAGGCCTACGTGCTAGACCCGGCCCTCGATTGCACGCCGCTGGGTGGCCACGGTGAACTGTACGTCCATACCCCGGGCCTCAGCGTGGGCTACCTCAATGACGACGCGGCAAACCGCAGTGCCTTCGTGGAAAATCCAATGGCCACCGACTGCCCGGCGCTGGCACACAGGCTGCTGCGTACCGGCGATATGGTGCGGCTGAGCGAAACCGGAGAGGTCTATCTGATAGGGCGTGCGACGACTCATTTGAAGGTACGCGGTTTCAAGATCTTCAGCGCAGACGTCGAGCGGGTATTGATGACCCACCCCGAGGTACGCAGCGCTCTGGTCACTACCCGTGGCGAGGGCCAGGATATGCAACTGGTGGCATTTATCAACGCCCAGGACCCCGACAACCCCCCAGTTGCTGGCGCCCTGCGCCAGTGGGCAGGCCAGCACCTGCCCGCATTCAGTGTGCCGCTGGGGTACTTTCTTGCCGCGTCGATTCCGGCGGGAGCGAGCCAGAAACGTCTGGGTGCCCAAGCCCTGTTGCTGCAGCCTTTAGCACCGCTGGCGGATGACCTACCGCCGCTGACGCCGCTGCAAGTACGGGTGGCCAGGCTGTGGGCGCGCTGCATGAACCTGAAAGGGGTCACCTTGGGGCCCGATAGCGACTTTATCGATATTGGCGGCAGCTTGTTGCTGCTGGATTTGATGACGCGGATCAATCGCGCATTCGAGACGGACCTTACGATTGCCGATATCACCCGCGACTCGACGGTGGCAGGGATCAGCAAGCTGCTGGCCCATCGGCTGCAAGGTACGCCGCTGTTGGAAGTGGCCTTTTCGGTCACGGCAGAAGCCGAGCGTTATCTGGCCCGGTTGACCACGGCTGTGGCGAGCCTGCCGCAGGCGCCGCGACGCCTGGCCCGACGCACAATCATGGTCACCGGAGCGACTGGGTATCTAGGGCGCAGGGTGGTTGCCGAACTGCAACAAACAGCCGGTGTGGAGACGGTCTTGTGCCTGGTCCGTGCGGATGATGCGGCCCAGGCTCAACGTCGGGTAGCCGAATTGGGATTGTCGCCCCGCACAGCTCGGGTCGAGGGCCTGGCCGGGGATCTGGCGCAACCACAGTTCGGCCTAGCGAGCGCGGCCTATCAGCGGCTGTGCCAAGACGTGGACTGCATCATTCATTGCGCCGCCGACGTCAACTGGCTCAAGCGCTATGAACGCCTGGCCCAGACCAACGTCGGCGGTGTGGTCGAGGTGCTCGGCCTGGCAGCCGCAAACGGGGCCGGCGTGGTGTTTGCCTCGACCCTACCGGAGCCGGTGCCATCGACCGGCTATAACCGCGCCAAGCTGGTGGCCGAACACTTGGCCATTGCGTTTTGCGAAAGCCGCGGGCTGTCCCTGAACATTCTGCGCTGTGGCGACATCAGCGCCCCCGCACATCCCGACAGTGGCGCGTCGATAAACCAGGAGGACTATGTCGGGCTACTGATTCGCAGCTGCTTGGCCCTCAATGCCTGGCCAGACGAAGCGAGCTGGTCAATGAACCTGACCCCCGTGGACTATGTCGCGCAGGTATTTACCCACACAGCGATCCACGGCCAGGCCTTGGGTTCACCGCCCGTACAGCACCTGTATAACCCTGCGGCGAACCTCAAATGGACCCAGTTATGCGCCTGGATACAGACGCTTCTGGGACCAACCCAGTATGCACCACTGCCCCTGGAACAATGGCAAGCCAGACTCAAGGAACAGGCCCCTGGCAAGGCCGTGTTGCAGCGTACGCTGTTAATCCTGCCGATGATCATTGATGACTTCAGCTACTTCAACCCTCCACCGCCGCTGCTGCTCGATCATTTGGAGTGCCCGGTGATCGACGCTGAATGGACCCAACAGTACCTCACGGCACTGAACCTAACCCAGGAGTGAACCCATGACACGCACTACTAACGGCTGGGCCGCCTATGGGCCGGGCTCTCCACTGGAACCGTTCACCTACCTACTCCCGGATCCCGGGGCCAACGAAGTGGAGATCCAGGTGACCCATTGCGGAGCCTGCACCAGCGATCTGCATTTGATTGAAGGCGATTGGGGTGAAGCTTCCCAATACCCACAGGTGTGTGGCCATGAAGTTGTGGGGCGCGTGGTGCGCACCGGGTCGGCAGTTACCCACCTTAGCCCCGACCAGCGCGTCGGCGTCGGCTGGTACAAGGGCGCCTGCCTGGCGTGCGAGTGGTGCCTCAAGGGTGAAGAGCAACACTGTGCGGCCGTGCTGCCAACCTGCAGTAACGGGCAAAAAGGCGGGTTTGCCGACTTCCTGACCTGCGACAGCCGCTTCGTGTTCTTGCTCCCCGACAACCTGCCCTCTCATGTGGCCGCGCCGCTGTTCTGCGCCGGGCAGACGGTGTTCACCGCGTTGCTACGGGGCACCCGGCCAGGCATGCGAGTGGGCGTGTTGGGCATCGGTGGGCTCGGCCACCTGGCCATCCAGTTTGCAGCCAAGTTCGGCTGCACGGTCACCGCGTTATCGAGCTCCGATAACAAGAAAGCCCAGGCATTACAGCTGGGTGCGCGCCATTTCTACACCCTGGACTTGGCCACGTTGCAGGCACAGGAAAATACCCTGGACTTCTTGCTAATCACCGCTTCCAACGACCAGGACTGGGAACGGGCCATCGCCCTGCTGCGCCCCCATGGCACCCTGTGTTTTGCCGGGATGCCCGGCCCGGTCACGCTGGACATTCCTGCCATGACCTACAAGACCTTGACCGTCAGTACCGCCAACGTCGGCGGGCGTCACGACATGCTGAAAATGCTGGAATTTGCCAGCGAACACCATGTCTGGCCGATGGTGGAGATTTTCCCGACAGAGCAGATCAACCAGGCCTTGGACGCCCTGCGCAACAACACAGTGCGCTACCGAGCGGTAATTGAATTCTGACTGTCATCCGCCCCCATGGAGATGTCTTTCATGCCCCCGTCACTGGTACTACCTTCACATCCCCTGCGTACCCCGGACCTGGTGCCCCACCCGTTTGAGATCGAACGCCAGGCCCAGTCCACCCTCAAAGGGCATCGCTCATTGCTCTTGTGGTTCACCGGTATGTCGGGGGCCGGCAAGTCGTGCATTGCCAATCGCGTGCAGGCCGGCCTGCACGGTAAGCGGCTGCACACCTGCCTGCTTGACGGCGACCGGCTACGCCAGGGCTTAACCGCCGACCTGGGCTTTGCCGATAACGACCGCAAGGAAAACATTCGGCGCACGGCCGAGGTCGGCAGGCTGATGGTAGATGCTGGGGTCATCACCCTGGTCTGCCTGATCTCGCCCTTCGAACAGGAACGCCGCATGGCCAGGGCGCTGTTCGTCCCCGGCGACTTTATTGAAATATTTATCGATGCGCCTCTGCATGTCCTGGAGCAGCGCGACCCCAAGGGCCTCTACGCCAAGGCACGTAAAGGCCTGATCAAGAATTTCACCGGCATTGACTCGCCCTATGAACGCCCGGTGGCCCCCGACATTGTCATTGACAGCACAACCTCCTCAATCGAGCAGGCCGCACACACCATCGAGAGCTTCCTCAAACGCCAGCAGGTATGGGGGTAACCGTTACATCAGCAACAGGCAAGCACTACGAAAACACTTGTTGTCGTCCAGGCCGGTTTCAACGGTGTGGCGGCGTCCAATAAAACCAAGCATCGGAAGCTCGTACCAATACGCTTAGCACTAACTGGTTAGCGCCGAAGCCGCAAACGACACCCCATCTGCGGAGATAGCTTGTTTGACGACTGTCGCCAACACCAAAGTCATTAAGACTTTCAGACCAAGCCCCTG
The DNA here is from genome assembly GCF_001705995.2 of Pseudomonas sp. BIOMIG1BAC. NCBI lineage: Bacteria > Pseudomonadati > Pseudomonadota > Gammaproteobacteria > Pseudomonadales > Pseudomonadaceae > Pseudomonas > Pseudomonas sp. BIOMIG1BAC. The sequence goes on from NZ_CP049045.1 coordinate 6,625,673, forward strand.
AACATAGGAAGGCTCCGCATTCCTATGTTCAGGGGCTCACATCAAAATAACGATTGGCGGCTAACCATCTATCCAACATCACCCACAAATCCAGTTTTTCCAGCCTATTTGGCTAGTAATGCCACTTGAAGGCAATGGACGCCATGTTTTGGTAGATCAGTCCGAGGTCCGTCGTTTTGTCGAGACGCACGACATTATGCCAAGATCAGGTATGAGAGGAGCATTCGTTGAGATCCCGGCGGCATGTATGCCTACATGTATGCCAACCTGACTTAACAGCTAAAAAAAATATTAAATACAGTAGGTTATGAATTTGGTTCAAATGACTGTGTAGCCACCAAGTACCGAAAAACGGCTTACCGCAAGGTAGGCCGTTTTTTTATGCCCGCGAAAAAGTACCCGGGATTACGCCTCATTGATCCACAATCGCGACACCCGCATTGAGCGCCGGCGCAGCCTGGGATAGAACACCCGGGCAGTGTTCGTGAGAGCTGCGCAATCCTCACTTCTAGGGCTCGACCATGACAATAAAAACCACCGGGACTTCCCTCGCCCCCTGGCTGTTCTCGCTTCTGGCCATGACCTGTGCCCCGGCCTTCGCCGACCAGGCCAGCGCACCATCTTCCAACCTGCTGACCGCCGCCGTGGCCTGGCGACAGACCGCCGCCGAGTTCCAGGCGCTGTACTACCAGGGCTTCAACGTCGCCAGGATGCAACTGGACCAGGCCCTGCAACAACGCAAGGCCGGCGACCGCCCGCTGGCGATCATCAGCGATATCGACGACACCGTGCTCAGCAGCAACAGCTACTGGGGCTACCTGATCAACTCGGACGAGGAGTTCTTCGACGACGCCGCCTGGGACCAGTGGGTCGGCGACAACGGCCCGGTCGCCACCCCGGGGGCGGTGGAGTTCCTCAAGTACGCCCAGTCCAAGGGCGTCGAAGTGTTCTACGTCACCAGCCGCGACCAGGGCGAGAAGACCTATGAATACGCCCTGGCCAACCTGCGCCACAATCAACTGCCGTTCGCCGACGAGCAGCACCTGACGGTGTACCGCGACAGCTCCAACAAGGAACCGCGCCAGCAGGAAATCGCCAAGGACCATAACGTGGTGGTGATGCTCGGCGACAACCTCAACGATTTCAAACGCAAGTACTACGTGGCCGACGTCCAGCAGCGCAGCCAGCTGATGAGTGAAGACCGCGAACAGTTCGGGCGCAAGTTCATCCTCTTCCCCAACCCCACCGACGGCCATTGGCTGAAGGCGATCTTCGGCGACTCCGAACCGCCGGCCACCCCGGAGAACCGCGCCAAGTTCAAGGCGGCCGCCGGAACGAATGCCTGGCAGGAAACGGCCGCCAAGCCTTAGGCTCCCACCCTCCACCATGGCCTTTTCTGGGCCATGGTTTCGCCCTTCCCCAATCCCGCAGGCGGTAGATATGAACGCTTCCGAAACCCCGACTCCCCTGCCCCTGCATACCGAACGCCTGGTCCTGCACAGTGCCGATCAAGACCACGCCCCGGCCCTGCAGCGTTACCTGCTGGATAACCGCGAGCACCTCGCGCCCTGGGAGCCGCTGCGCGACGAGGAGTACTTCCAGCTTGCGGCGGTGGCCCAGCGACTACGGGACATGGCAGGCAAAGTCGCCGCACAAGAGGCACGACACTGGTTGCTGTTCGATCGCGACGAGCAGCGCGTATTGGGCGCCTGCAACTTCACCAACATCGTGCGAGGTGCGTTCCAGGCCTGCCACCTGGGTTTCGCCCTGGCCCGACACGCCCAGGGCCGGGGCCTGATGCACGAAGCCCTGCAAGCGGCCATCGGCCATGCCTTCGATGAACTGCAACTGCATCGGATCATGGCCAACCACCGCCCCGAGAACCTGCGCAGCGCCCAACTGCTTGCGCGCCTGGGCTTCGAACAAGAAGGCCGGGCCCGCGCCTACCTGAAGATCAACGGTGAATGGGCCGACCACGTGCTGACCGCGTTGATCAACCCTCGGCCGATGTGAGCCGCCAATCCATCAACAGGACTGCAACGCAAAAAAACCGCAGCGAGCTGCGGTTTTTTCATGGTCAGTTGAACGGCTGTGGCCGCGGAGTCTGCGCCGAGGATGGCGGCAACATCGGCAACTTGAAGTCCGGCTGGTCGCCGGTCAGGGTTTCCAGGAATGCGACGATCTGGCTGACCTGCGAGGTGTCCAGCTTGCGTCCCAGCTGCAAGCGGGCCATGACGTCCACCGCCTCGTCCAGGGTCCAGTAGGCACCGTCGTGGAAGTAGGGATAGGTCAGCGCCACGTTGCGCAGGGTCGGGACCTTGAAACGCATCCGGTCGGCGTCCTTGCCGGTCAGCCCGGCAACACCCTGGGCCGGGTTCTTAGTCACGTAGGGCTCGATCATGCCCATCTTCTGGAACGAGGTGCCGCCCACTGCCTCGCCGTTGTGACAGGCCACGCAGCCGATGGACTTGAACAACTGGTAGCCCTTGAGCGCGGTGGGGCTGATGGCCGCCTGGTCGCCTTGCAGCCAGCGGTCGAAGGGCGCGTTGGGAGTCACCAGGGTGTCTTCGAAGGCCGCGATGGCGTTGGTCACGTCATCGAACTTGATGCCATCGTCACCGTAGACCCGCTTGAACGAGGCCCGGTACTGAGGGATGGAGCGCAGCACGTCCACCGCCAGGTCATGGGTGAAACCCATCTCCCCCGGGTTGGCGATGGGGCCCCCTGCTTGCTCCTGGAGCGTGGCGGCGCGGCCGTCCCAATACTGCGCAAAACTCAGGCCCGAGTTGAGCACCGTGGGCGAGTTGATCGGCCCCTGCTGCCAGTTGTGGCCGATGGAGGTGGGCAGGTTGTCGCTGCCCCCCATGCTCAGGTTGTGACAGGAGTTGCAGGAAATGAAACCGGACTTGGACAAGCGCGGGTCGAAGAACAATTGCTTGCCCAGCTCCACCTTGTCGACATCCGTGATCTTCGCCGGCTGCACCGGCTGGATCGGTTCGCTGGGCGTCGCTCCCCACGCCTGGCTCCCCCACAGCAATCCGAAAACAAGCAACCACTTACTCGTGTACATGGCGTCCTCTCATCAGGCTTTATGGTTTTCCCCAACCATGTGCCCAATGGCTGGCAGGTGTCCTGATACAGGTCAATCGGTGCAGGTTGAGGCGCCCGGGCGGTCGCGCAAGACCAGGGGTTGCCGGCCGGTGAAGCCCAACGATGCTTTCTAGTGCTGTACATTGCCCCCACGGAAGACACTTCAATTCCCTTGCGAACGGAGCTCAACGCGTGTTCTCGACCCTCCCCTCCCGTTATCGCCAATTGGCCGGCATCGGCCTGATCGCCACCGCCCTGGGCCTTGCCGCCTGCCACAATCCACCGGCCTCCACCGCCCTGCCCCCCGCTCCGGAAGTCGCCTCGGGCTACCGCACCGACATGCAGACCCGGCACGCCGCCAAGCACATGGCCGCTGCCGCCAACCCGCTGGCCGCCGAGGCCGGGCGCGAAATGCTGCGCAAAGGGGGATCGGCCATCGATGCGGCGATCGCCATGCAGGCCGTACTGACCCTGGTGGAACCACAATCCTCGGGGATCGGCGGCGGGGCGATGATCGTGCTTTGGGATGGCAAGGCCGTGCGCACCTATGACGGCCGCGAAACCGCCCCGGCGGGCGCCACCGAGAAGCTGTTCCTGCAGGCCGACGGCAAGCCCATGCCCTTCCCCCAGGCGCAGATCGGCGGACGCTCGGTGGGCACTCCCGGGGTATTGCGTGCCCTGGAGATGGCCCACAAGCAACACGGTCGCCTGCCCTGGGCGCAACTGTTCGAACCGGCGATCCGCCTGGCCGAACAAGGCTTCGCCATCTCGCCACGGCTGCACACCATGATCAGCAGCGACAGCGCCCTGCCCCGCTCACCGGACATGGCCGCCTACTTCCTCAACGCCGATGGCACGCCCAAGGCCGTCGGCACCCTGCTGAAGAACCCGCAACTGGCCGCGGTGCTCAAGCGCATCGCCCAGGAAGGCCCGGACGCGCTGTACAAGGGGCCGATCGCCGCCGAGATCGTGGCCAAGGTCCAGGGCCACGCCAACCCCGGCAGCCTGTCGCTCGCCGACCTGCAGAACTACCGCGCCAAGGAACGCGCGCCACTGTGCAGCGACTACAAGCGCTGGCAGGTCTGCGGCATGCCGCCGCCCTCCTCCGGTGGCGTGGCCGTGGCGCAGATCCTCGGCACCCTGCAAGCCCTGGAGCAGCGTGATCCACGCTACACCCTGGCCAATCTCAAACCGCAGAAAACCCAACAGCCGGCCGGCCTGGAACCGGCGCCACAAGCGGTACACCTGATCGCCGAAGCCGAGCGCCTGGCCTACGCCGACCGCGGCCTGTACGTGGCCGACAGCGACTTCGTGCCAGTGCCGGTGGCCGGCCTGATCGCCCCGGACTACCTGGCCAGTCGTGCCGCCCTGATCGGCGAGCGCAGCATGGGCCAGGCCGAACCGGGCAAACCACGGGGCATCCAGGTGGCCTATGCGCCGGACCGTTCGCCGATGCGCATCTCCACCTCCCAGGTCGTGGCGGTGGATGACCAGGGCGGCGCGGTGTCCATGACCACCACGGTGGAAGCGGCGTTCGGCTCGCACCTGATGGTCCAGGGCTTCATGCTCAACAACCAGATGACCGATTTCTCCTTCATTCCCGAAGAGAACGGCCAGCCCGTGGCCAACCGCGTGCAGCCGGGCAAGCGCCCGCGCTCGTCCATGGCGCCGACCCTGGTCTTCGATCGTGCCAGCGGCGAGCTGTTGGCCAGCGTCGGCTCCCCCGGCGGCTCGCAGATCATCGAGTACGTGGCCAAATCGGTGATCGGCATGCTCGACTGGAACCTCGACCCGCAAGCCGCCGTCGGCCTGCCCAACTTCGGCAGCCGCAATGGCCCCACCGAGCTGGAGCAGGGCCAGTTCAGCCCAGCGCTGAAACAGGCGTTGCAGGCCCAGGGTCACCAGGTGAATGAAATCGACATGACCAGCGGCACCCAGGCCATCGTTCGCGTGCGTGATGCGAAGGGCAAAGCGTCCTGGGCCGGTGGCGCCGACCCACGGCGTGAAGGCGAAGCGCTGGGGGACTGAAGGTTCTGCGCTGCACCCAAGGGCTGGCCGTGAGGCCGGCCCTTTTTTGTGGGCCTGTATGCTGTTTTTTGCAGCGCTCTGTATCTGATCGAGCAGGAAGTTCTGCCCTAGCATCAGCGCTTGCCAACGAGGAACAGACGATGCAGCCGATCCCCGCCGATATCACCGTCCCAGGCCTGAATGTGCGTCGCCTGGGCCTCCAGGACCTGGAACTGGTGTGCACCCACCGCCAGGCGATGTTCCTCGACGCCGGCCATCCACCGGCCACCTTGCAGGTCATGACCGAACACTTTCGTCCCTGGCTGCATCAACGCCTGGTGGACGGTCGTTACTACGGCTTCGTGCTGCTCGAAGCCGAGCAGCCCGTGGCCAGCATCGGTCTGATGAGCATCGACTGGCCGCCCCACCCGGCTCACCCGACCCAGGATCAACGCGGCTACGTGCTCAATGTCTACGTCGAGCCCAGCCACCGCCGCCGGGGCCTGGCTACGGCGCTGATGCAACTGGCGGACGCCGAGTTCCAGCAACGCGGCCTGGGTTTCGCCATCCTGCATGCCACTCGCTCCGGCCACCCCCTCTACCAGGGCCTGGGCTGGGCCGCCACCAGCGAAATGGCCAAGCCCCTGCAACCCTTCGCGTAACCACGCCCTGACCACTCCCGGTGCAATCCGCTTTCCCTGTGCGGCGAACACCTGCATCCGCTGTTTCGCGTGAAGGCCGATGTGCCGATCAGCGATGCCCTGGAGCACGCCTCGACCCTGTTGCATCTGGCAAAGCAATTCACCCTGGAGACAGCCATGGAGCCCCAGTGCGACCGCCATGCTTGAGCGGCACACTTTCCTGGCAAAGATGGGCAAGGCACCGATGTACAACGTGCACGCCACGCTCTGCGCATGACCTGATCGTCCCTGAGCCAACGTCGCCTGCGCGGGCAGATCCAGCGATCTACCCGCACGTCGCTCGACTCACTCAGTGACTTGTTCAAGTCCCAGGGCGGGACTAGGATCGCGCCATGAGAATTACTGCAGTCAGCCAGTTGAAGGCCTTCTGGGAGCGCTACCCGGACGCAGAACAGCCTCTGCTGGCCTGGATCGATGAAGCAAGGAATGCACAGTGGTCCAACCCCACGCAGATCAAGGACCAGTACCGCAACGCCAGCATTCTCAAAAACCGCAGGGTGGTCTTCAACATCAAGGGCAACGAGTATCGACTGATCGTTGCCGTGGCCTATCGTTTCGGCGCGCTCTACATCAGATTCGTAGGTACGCACCAACAGTTCGATGCCATCGACGCTGACAGCGTAGACAGGGAGTAACCCGCATGAACATCCGCCCCATCCATACCGACCGGGACTATCGCGCAGCGCTGAAAAGCGTCTCGCCGATGTTCGACAACGAACCACAACCGGGAACCCCTGAAGGCGATTACTTCGACGTGATGATCACCCTGATCGAAGCGTACGAAGCCAGGCAGTTCCCCATCGACCTGCCCAACCCGATCGAGGCGATCAAGTTCCGCATGGAACAATCCGGGCTGTCAGCCGCCGACCTGGTCCCCGCCATCGGCCGTACCAACCGCGTCTATGAAGTGCTCAACGGCAAGCGCGCGCTCACCTTGCCCATGATCTGGAAACTGCACCAATTGTTCGGCATTCCCGCCCAGAGCCTGATCAAGCCCACAAAATCATCCTGAGCACCACGGCCGGGCTTGAGCTTGCCCTTAGGTAAAGGCCCAAAATGCCGGCAAGCCCAACAACACCCAGGACGCTCCATGCTCACCATCGGACAAATGGCCCGCTGCCACGGCCTCACCACCAAGACCCTGCGCCACTACGACAGCATCGGCCTGTTCGCCCCCATGCTCACCGGGCGCGACAACGGCTATCGCTACTACAGCCCGCAGCAGATCGCCACCCTCGGCCGGATCGTCTGGCTGCGCCAGTTGGGCATGTCCCTGGAGGACATCCGCACCCTGGCCGACCAGGGTGGCCTGGACAGCCCACTGGCCATGGAGCAGGCGCTGCAAGGGCAGGCGCGGCAACTGGAAAGCGACATCGCTCGCGGCCAGAAGGTGCTGGGCCACCTGCAACGCTACCTGGCCCAACCTCCACGCCAGCTCCCCAAGGCCCAACTGCCGGAACGGGTATTTCTCAGCGCGCAGCGGATCATCGGCATGGCTTGGCAGCAGGGTGATGCGGGCTCCATTCCCGAGTTGTGGCAACGCTTCGAACCCCGCGAACAGGAAATCCAGCGCCTGGCCGAGCCGATGGGCACCTACGGCGTCTGCCAACCCCTGGACGACAACCAATGGCGCTACATAGCCGGCCTGCCGGTGGCCGCCGACGCGCCCCTGGTGCCGGGCATGGTGGAGCTGGAGATCCCCGCCCGCCATTACGCCCGGGTGGAGCACCACGGCACCGTGCAAACCCTGCCGGAAACCTTCCGCGCCGCCTACAGCGAATGGCTGCCCGCCGCCGGGCTGGTGCCCGTGGATGCGGTGGAGTTCGAGTACAGCGGTGAACGCTTCCTCGGCCCGATGCACCCCGACAGCGTGGTGGAGTTGTATATCCCGCTCGGTGCCTGAGGCTCTGGAATCGGGGCGACCGCTGGTCACCCCCTTCGCCCCACGGCTTGCCGGTCAGCAAAAATGCATCGGATACCGCTATGCTCTGCCCCCATCCCCGAGGTAACCGAGCGCAGGCCCGATGAGTTTCCAGGCAAATGTGTTGAAGCAGATCGCAGGTATCCGCCATGAGTTCTCCACCATCGGCGCGACGCTACCGGCCAGCCTGTTCTTCTGCTCCCAGGTACACAGCGGCGATGTCATCGAGGCCAGCACGACCCTGCCCAGCGGGATCATCCGTGGCGATGCGGTACTGACCCGCTCCACCCGACCGATCGCGGTGGTCACCGCCGACTGCCTGCCGATCCTGATCAGCAGCGACGACGGCGCCTGGGTCGCGGCGGTGCATGGCGGCTGGAAAGGCCTGCACGGCGGAATCATCGCCAATGTGCTGCAACACATGGGGACCAAGGGTGTGGAACCGCACCAGGTGCGGGTCGCCATCGGCCCTTCGATCAAACCTTGCTGCTATGAGGTCAGTGCCGACTTCATCACCCCCCTCTCGGCAGATCCGCAGCGCCCCTGGCCGGCCACCCAGGCCCCCTGGAGCCACGAGCAACCCACGCCGCTGCTGCCATCGCAAATCCCCCCGCCCGCAGCCAGCCAGCAAGGCTCCCTGTGGTTCGACCTGAGCCGCTACGCCGTGCATTTGCTACATGCCGCTGGTGTCATCGATCAGCAGATCGAAATCAGCCCGCTCTGCACCTACTGCTCCACCCCAAGCCTGGCCAGCTACCGGCGCCGAGGCCATCGGGGCGAGGAAAAGACCTTCCAGTACTCCTGGATCGGCCGCACGCTCGCCGGCTGACCGCAGCATCAAGATAGGTTTGCCAGGCCAGCTGGGTTAACGTGGCCGCCTTTTTCAGGCCCAACCCAAGGAGTGCCCGTGTCTGACAATCTCTATGCCCCGCCCCAGGCGGACCTGGCCGCCCCCCTACCACAAGCCAAGCAGCCGCCGTTCTACGTGGTGTCCCGGGGCAAGTTCCTCACCCTGTTCATCCTTACTTTCGGTCTTTACCGGCTGTACTGGGCCTACAAGAACTGGAAACAGTTCAAGCAGGACAGCGGTGAGGAAATGTGGCCGGTGGCCCGGGCGATCTTTGCCATCTTCTTCACCCACGCGCTGTACCGCGAGGCCGATGCCCGGCTCAAGCACAATGGCCAGGACTTCAAATGGGAGCACGATGGCCTGGCGACCCTATTCGTGGTCGTATCGGTGGCCAGCAATATCCTGGACAGCCTGGCACGCAAGAACATCGGTTATCCGCTGGTGGATATCGCCAACCTGCTGTTGATACCTGCCCTGGCCTGGATCACCTGGCTCGGCCAGCGCGGCCTGAACGCCGCCGCAGGAGATCCCGAAGGCCGCAGCAACGCCCGTTTCACGCCGCTGAACTATGTGTTCATTGTGCTCGGGGCGGTGCTGCTGGTCGTGGTGTGCCTGGGGATGATGGTTATGGCGCTCTGAATTCAGGCGCTGACGTAGACCCAGGCCTGGAGGCCGGAAGACAAGGTCACGCTGACTCTTTTGTAGTCCGAGACTTCATAGCGGTCGGCGGCTGCCAGTTCCTCGGCAGTGATGCGAAACACCATGCCGGGGATCGGTGCGCTGTCCGCCGACCCCGGACGCAGGATCGGGTGATGGGTCTTGCCGCTACTGGCCAGCACCTGCGGGTCAGTGATTTCCACCCAGTGCTGCTCGTAGCCGAGCATGGCGTCATGGCTACCCTCCAGTTCGCGCCCGAAGTTGGCCAGTTGCACCGCCTTGTCCTGCAGGGTCCCGTAGGAAAAAAGATAAACCGATGCTGGAGTTGCCGCACTCATCCGTAGTGTCCCAATCAAGGTTGTGATCCGCTTCAGCGGGTGATTTTCAATGCCTGCCGCTCGCCGTGTCGCTCCAGCGCCAGCTCGATCAGCCGGCTGACCAGCTCGCTGTAGGTCATGCCCGCGGCCTGCCACAACTTGGGGTACATGCTGATGCGCGTGAACCCCGGCAAGGTGTTGACCTCGTTGATCAATACCTGGCCACTGTCAGTGAGAAACACATCGACCCGTGCCAGCCCGGAGCAACCCAGCACCTGGAAGGCCTCGATGGCCAGGGCACGAATCCGCTCGCTGGCTTCATGGCCGATGGCCGCCGGCACCACCACCTGGGCCGCCTGCTCGTCGATGTACTTGCTGTCATAGGAATAGAAACCGCTGCCGACCACGATCTCGCCACAGCCACTGGCGATGGGCTGGTCGTTGCCCAGTACCGCGCACTCGATCTCCCGGCCATGCACCGCCGACTCCACCAGCACCTTGTGGTCGAACCCCAGGGCCAGCTCTACCGCGGCCTGGTACTGGGCCTCATCCTCGACCTTGCTCACCCCCACCGACGAGCCCTGGTTGGCCGGTTTGACGAACAGCGGCAGGCCAAGCGCCGCCTGGACCTGGGCAAAGTCATGGCGCGCCCGGTTGGCGCGGGTCAGGGTGACGAAGGGCGTTACCGCAAGGCCGGCATCGCGCAGCAGGCGCTTGCTGATGTCCTTGTCCATGCACACCGCCGAGCCCAGCACGTCGGAGCCGACGAAGGGCAAGTCGGCCATGCGCAGCAGGCCCTGCAGGCAACCGTCTTCGCCCAGGGTGCCGTGGACGATGGGGAAGATCACATCGACGTGCCCCAACATCTCCTGGCTGGAGGTCTCCACCAGTTGCCCGCTGGCCTTGCCCGGCACCACCGCCAGTTCACGGTTGGACTGGTTGAGGGCGATCAGCGCGGGGTTCTCCTGGTTGATCAGGAAGTTCGAGGTGTCGTTGAGGTGCCAGTGGCCCTGCTTGTCGATACCGATCAACACCGGTTCGAAACGTGTGCGATCCAGGGCGTCGACGACGTTACGTGCCGATTGCAGCGACACTTCATGCTCGGCCGAACGGCCACCAAAGATAATCCCGACCCGCAGCTTGCTCATGAATGGTTTCCGTCTTGAAAAAAGATTCCCGGCCTCAGCTCGGGCTGTAGCGCAGGTGGATCAGCGCCACCCGCTCCTGTTGCTTGTCCTTGCGTTCCTCGATGGCGAAGGGCACGAACCCCAGCTTCGGGTAGAACAACAGCCCCGCCACATTGCTGTTGAAGCAGGACAGGGTCACATCGCGAGCCTGGTGCCGGCTGCGGGCGAGATAGATCATCTGCCCGATCAACTGCGCACCCAACCCGACGCTGCGCACCTCCGGATCGACGATCACGTTGCCGATGGTGCAGGTGCCGCCCTGCTCCCAGCGATAGAAATTGGCGAACCCTACCACCTGCCCGTCCCGCTCGAGCACGGTGGAATCGCTGCGCTGGGCGATGGAGTCGCGTAACTGCTCAGGGGTCAAGGGCCAGGTGGCGGCGGGAAAAAAGAAGAACAGCTCCTGGGCGTTGCGTACAAAGCTGCAGATGCGCGGGATATCGGCATCTGCCGCCGGGCGGAAGGTCACTGTCATATTCGGTCTCCTGCGCGGAAGTAGCGTCCTGGTCGGGGTTCGCATCACGGGCCCCAAAACTTGCCGCATGAGCCTGTCGCGAGGGGGTGGACGCTACTCCACTCGCTCCGGGCAGGCAACAGCCGAACGCCCCGCGAACTATGCTCAAGGAAGCAGCCACCATGCTGTCGGAGGGCGATCATGAAAGGCTACCTGGTCATTTTCTTCACCCAGCAGAACCGTCGCCACCAGGGCCGGATGCTGGGTGACTGGATCGTCGATCTGGCCCGCGACATGGGCCTGCACGGTGCCACCCTGTCCAGCGCCATCGAAGGCTTCGGCCAATCCCGGCACCTGCATTCGGTGCACTTCTTCGACCAGGCCGACCAGCCCCTGGAGATCCGCCTGGCAATGACGATGGCCGAGGCCGAACGCCTGTTCGAGCGCCTGGCGACCGAGGATTTCTCGCTGTTCTACATCAAGACGCCCATCGAGTTCGGGTACCTGGGCAAGCAGGCGCAGCCGATGGCACCTGATGCGCCCAGCAAGACAGCCAGCGCCCCCTTAAGTTAACGTGCCCGCCTTGGTTTCCCCATCAGGACTGTTCCATGGCCAGACCTGCCACCCCCACCGACTGGGTTCACCGCGCACCACCCGCCCAGGGCCTGGAGCGCATCGAAGCGTACTTCGCCGGGCATGGCTACGACATGCATCGCCACGACACCTACGCCATCGGCCGCACCCTGCGCGGGGTACAGAGCTTCCAGTACCGCGGCGGCTGGCGTCATAGCCTGCCGGGCGGAACCATGGTCCTGCACCCCGACGAAGCCCACGATGGCGAAGCCGGTACCCAGGATGGCTTTCACTACCGCATGCTGTACGTCGAACCCGCGCTGATCCAGCAGATCCTCGGTGGCCAACCCCTGCCCTTCATCGCTGGTGGGCTGTCCGCCGACCCACGCTTGTTCGCCGCCACCGACGCGCTATTGCGCAGTGTCGAACACACGATGGACCCGCTGGAGCAGCAAGATGCCCTGTTCGACCTGGCCCACGCGCTCAACCGGGTATCCGGGGTCGCGGCGCCGCGCCAGCGCTTCGACTACCAGGCCGCCGAACGTGCCCGGGAATACATCCACAGTGCCCTGGACCGCACCCTGACCCTCGATGAGCTGGCCGCCCACAGCCAGCGCGATCGCTGGAGCCTGTCCCGGGATTTTCGCCTGCTGTTCGGCACCAGTCCCTACCGCTACCTGAGCATGCGCCGCCTGGACCTGGTCCGGGCGCTGCTGGTGCAGGGCCAGCCCCTGGCCCACGCAGCGCTGGCTGCCGGCTTCGCCGACCAGAGCCACATGACCCGCCAGTTCCGCCAGGCCTATGGCCTGCCACCGGCACGCTGGCTGAAGATGCTCGGCCGCTGAGCCACGCACAATCGTTCAAGAATCCACCGCCGGTCATGACCTACCCTGGGCGCTCATTCACCAGCGATATGGAGCCCCCATGAACAATCCCGCCAGCACCGCGCAACGCTCATACCAGAGCATCAACTTCGCCCAGAAGCTCGGCCTGTTCAGCGAACAGTGGACGCCCAAGGTGATCGCCGAGATGAACGACTACCAGTTCAAGATCTCCAGGCTGCAAGGCGAGTTCGTCTGGCATGCCCATGCCGAGACCGACGAAACCTTCATCGTCCTCGACGGCCTGCTGCACATCGACTTCCGCGACGGCCGGGTGTCCATCGCCAGCGGCGAGATGTTCGTCGTGCCCCGGGGGGTGGAGCACAAGCCCTGGTCCGAAGAGGAGGTCAAGCTGCTGCTGATCGAACCCCGTGGCGTGCTCAATACCGGAGACCAGGGCGGCGAACGCACGGCACAGAACGATATCTGGATCTGATCCCTGCCCGGCGGTCGGCCAAGGGAATTTCTAGCGAGCTGCCAGGGTCAGACCTGCGGTAAGCCACAGATCGGCTACCCTTGAACGGCTACAGGAGCGTCGACCAACCTGCGTCGCTCCTGGCAGCCATGGTTAGTTTTCCGTGCGCTGGCTCCATTGCAGGGACCGCAACCTGGTCCCGGTCCTCGATGACGCCCATGGCGCATCCCTCCACCGCCCAGACCCCGGCCCCCTGAATGCCCGAACCGCACCAACCCTCCCTTGCCCCTCCTCTGCTCCAGGATCTGCGTGCCGGCACCGCAACGCTGCATGTGGCCCTGGAGCAACGCCTGCCGTTCTTCTGTGAGCAGCTGGACGCTGCCTGGTACCAACGCCTGATCCAGGCCTACTACGGCTTCTACCAACCCCTGGAGGCGGCTCTGGATCAAAGCGGGCTGATTCCGGCCGGCTACGAGCCGCAACTGCGGCGCAAGACTCCAGCGCTGCACGGCGACTTGCTGGCCCTGGGCTTGAGCCAGGCCGAAATCGACCACCTGCCACGCTGCCCGCAGCTGCCCCGGCTGGACACTCCGGGCGCCTGCCTGGGCACCCTCTACGTGCTGGAAGGCGCGACCCTGGGCGGGCAGATCCTGCGCCGCGAAATGGCCCGGCGCCTGGCGCTGGATGCCGGCAACGGCGGAGCCTTCCTCGACGTCTACGGCGCCCTTACCGGCCGGCGCTGGAAGGATTTCCTCGACTACCTGGGCCGCATGCCCAGCCACACCAGCGCCCGCCAGCAAGTAGTGGACGCCGCACAATCCACATTTGCCTGCTTCGAGCGCTGGCTCGACAGCCGCGAGGTGCTGCTATGACCCCCCAGGATTCCCAGGCCTTCGAGCAGTTGCTGGCCAACTGCGCCAACGAACCCATCCGCTCCCCGGGCGCAATCCAGCCCCACGGCGTCCTGCTGACCCTGGACGAGCCAGGGTTGCGCATCCGCCAGGTCAGCGCCAACGTCGAGACCCTGCTGGGCCAATGCGCCGAGCAAGTCGTCGAGCAGCCCCTGGACAGCCTCCTGGGCACCGAACACACCCAGAGCATTCGCCAACTGCTGCAACTGCAACACTTGCTCGATGCCCCGCCGCTGTACCTGGAGCTCCATGGCAGGCGCTTCGAAGCCTTGCTGCACCGACACCAGGACGTACTGATCCTGGAACTGGAGCACCAGCTCGAACAGCATCAGGCCCCGGAGCTCAAGCAGCGCACCGACAACCTCGGGCGCCTGCTGCGTCGCCTGCAGACCGCCAAGACCCTGCAAGAGCTGTACGCCATCAGCGTCAGCGAGATCCAGGCCATGACCGGCTACGACCGGGTGCTGATCTATCGCTTCGAAGACGAAGGCCACGGCCAGGTGATCGCCGAGGCCACGCGGCCGACCATGGAAGTGTTCAACGGCCTGTTCTTCCCCGCCTCGGACATTCCCCAGCAGGCCCGCGAGCTGTACCGCAGCAACTGGCTGCGGATCATTCCCGATGCCGACTACCAGCCGGTGCCGCTGGTGCCGACCTTGCGCCCGGACACCGGACAGGCCCTGGACCTGAGCTTCGCCACCTTGCGCAGCGTGTCGCCGATCCACTGCCAGTACATGAAGAACATGGGCGTGCTGTCGTCCATGAGCATCTCCTTGCTCAAGGACGACCAGCTCTGGGGCCTGATCAGTTGCGGCAACCGCCAGCCACTGCTGGTGCCCCACGAGTTGCGCATCGCCTGCCAGACCATCGGCCAGGTGCTGTCGCTGCAGATCAGCGCCATGGAAGCCCTGGAAGTCAGCCGCCAGCGCGAGGAAAAGCTCGCCACCCTGGCCAGCCTCAACCAGGCCATGGCGCAGGCCAGCGGCAGCGTGTTCGCCAGCCTGGCCCAGGCGCCCGGGCAGTTGCTGGAGCTGACCCGGGCCGGCGGCGTGGCGATCATCGAGGATCGCCAGCTGCACTGCTTCGGCAACTGCCCGCCGGAGGCTGAAATCCGCGCCTTGCACCGCTGGTTGCAAGCGTCCGGGCAACCGGTGTTCGCCACTCACCACCTGGCCAGCGTCTACCCGCCGGCGGCCAGTTATCAACAGGTGGCCAGCGGTGTCCTGGCCATGAGCCTGCCCAAGCCTGTGGATAACGGCGTGCTGTGGTTCCGGCCCGAGGTGAAGGAAAACATCAACTGGAGTGGCAACCCGCAAAAGCCCCTGGACCTGGAGAACTCCGACGCTGGCCTGCGCCTGCGACCGCGTAGCTCGTTCGAGATCTGGAAAGTGGAAATGGCCGGGATCTCCAGCAAATGGAGCCACGGCGACCGCTTCGCCGCCAACGACCTGCGCCGCTCGGCCCTGGAGCACGACCTGGCGCGCCAGGTGCTGCGCGAACAACAGGCAGTGCGCGCCCGGGACGAGCTGGTGGCGGTGGTGTCCCACGACCTGCGCAACCCCATGACCGTGATCTCCATGCTATGCGGCATGATGCAAAAGGCCTTCAGCTCCGACGGCCCGCACACCTCGCGGCGCATCTCCTCGGCCATCGACACCATGCAGCAGGCCGCCAGCCGCATGAACATCCTGCTGGAGGATCTGCTGGACACCTCGAAGATCGAGGCCGGGCGCTACCGCATCGCCCCCCAGCCGCTGGACGTCGCGCAGATCTTCGAGGAAGCCTATTCGCTGCTGGCGCCCCTGGCCCTGGACAAGTCCATCGATATCAGTTTCCACGCCGAACCGGACCTGACCATCCACGCCGACCCCGAGCGGCTGTTCCAGGTGCTGTCGAACCTGGTGGGCAACGCCATCAAGTTCACCCCCAAGCAAGGCAAGGTCGGGGTGGTGGCGATGTCCGACGGCGAGCAGATCGTGTTCAGCGTCCGCGATTCCGGGGAAGGCATCCCCGCCGACCAGCTGCCGTTCATCTTCGACCGCTACTGGACCATGAAGGAAGGCAACCCCAACGGCACCGGCCTGGGGCTGTACATCACCCAGGGCATCGTCCAGGCCCACGGTGGCACGATCCAGGCCTACAGCGAGGTGGGCAAGGGCAGCGAATTCCGCTTCAGCGTGCCCCGGGCCTGACCCTCATTCGGCGCCGTGGGCCACCAGCCAGTCATGGAACAACTGGCCGCTGGCCGACAGGCGCCGGTTGCGCAGGTGCACCAGGAAATCCGCCTGGCCGGTGTGGAACGCCCAGTCGCCAACCCGTAGCAACTCGCCCTGGGCCACCCCGTCGCGGGCCATGAAATCCCAGCCCAGGCCCACCCCCAGCCCCTGCTGCACGGCGCTGAACATCAAGGTCAGCTGATTGAAGCCCAGGGCTCCCGGCGGCGCGCTGTAGTCCAGGCCGAAGTGACGGAACCAGTCCCGCCAGTCGATGCAGTTCCAGGCCGAGGCGTCCAGCTGGATCAGCGGCAAGGCCGCCAACTGCCCAAGCTCGCTGACCACCGGCAACTCCAGGCGCCGGCTGGCGATGGGGTAGACGATCTCGGCGAACAGCGGCGTGGCCGCCAGGGACGACCAGTGCCCCGGCCCGTAGAGAATGCCGAAGTCATGCTCGGCCACGCTGGACTCGTCCATGTCGTTGTTGGCATGGATACTCACGGTGATCTCCGGGTGCTGCTTGTTGAATGCCAGCAAGCGCGGGAACAGCCAGAACTGCGCCACCGCATGGGTGCATTGCACGGTGATGGTGTTGGCATCGCGCCCGGCCCGTAACCGCGTGACGCTGCGCAACAAGGCTTCGAGCTGGGTGCTGACCTGGGCGAACAGCGCCGCGCCGCTGGCAGTGAGCTTCACCCCCCGGGCCTGGCGCTCGAACAGCTCGGTCTTGAGCGACAGCTCCAGGGTGCGGATCTGCTTGCTCACCGCGCTCTGGGTCAGGCACAGCTCGGTGGCGGCCCGGGTGAAGCTGGCGTTGCGGCCCACCGCTTCGAAGGTCACCAGGGTTTCCAGTGGCGGCAAGTGCCGGGCGAAGCGACTCATTAGGTATTCCCCAGGAGAATAGGTAGGTGCCTATATATCCTTTGTCCATCCGGTCAGCAATGACTAGCCTGCGCACCTTGATGAATCGCTGCGAGTGTGTGCATGAAACGCGGAGTTGCTTATGCGGTCCTGGCCGGTGCGGTCTGGGGCCTGGCCATTGTGGTGCCCAGCCTGTTGCCGGAGTTCAGCCCGCTGATGCTCAGCTGTGCCCGCTTCACCCTGTATGGTGCATTCTCCCTGCTCCTGGCTGCGCCCCAGGCACGCGAGCTGCTGCAGCGCTTGACCTGGAACGACGCACTGCTGCTGGTGAAGCTGGCACTGACCGGCAACCTGATCTATTTCATGCTGCTGGCCAGCGCCATTCAGTGGGCCGGTGTGGCCAGTACCGCGCTGATCGTCGGCCTCTTGCCCCTGACCATCACCCTGGCCGGGCGCGGGGATGCCGACGCGGTGCCGTTGCGGCGCCTGCGCTGGCCGCTGCTGCTGGTGTTCGGCGGGATCTGCTGCATCAACCTCGACACCCTGCTCACCGCCCAGGGCGATTCGCCGGAGCTGGGCCAGCGGGCCTTGGGCCTGCTGTGTGCCTTCGGCGCGCTGCTGTGCTGGACCTGGTTCGCCAAGGACAATGCTCGCTACCTCAAGAGCAGCCGCTTCGACAGCGGCCAGTGGTCGAGCCTGTGGGGCATCACCACCGGCCTGATGAGCGCCGTGGTCTGGCTGCTGGCCCAGGGCCTGGAGTTGCCGGGCACGCGGAGCGAGGCCAGCGACCAGCGCTGGATGCTGTTCTGGGGCCTGAGCCTGTGCAGCGCGGTGCTCGGCTCGTGGTTCGGCAATCGCATGTGGAATGCCTCGACCCGGCGCCTGCCACTGACCCTGAGCGGCCAGTTGATCGTGTTCGAGACCCTGTTCGCCCTGCTCTACGGCTTCATCTGCCTGCAGCACCTGCCGAGCTTGCTGCAAGCCAGCGCGGCGTTGTTGTTGCTGGCCGGCGTGCTCTGGGCGGTGCGCCGGCACCTGCCCCAGGCTCACTAAGGGCCTCAGCCCGAGGCCGCAGAACAACCCGGAAGCGCCACCGGGGAGCGGGGCAGACGCAGGGCCAGCAAGGCGCCCAATAACGCCAACAGGGCACTGGCGGCGGTGGCCAGCTCGATGCCATAGGCCTGGTTGCCCACCGGGCCCAGGGTGTTGGCCAAGGACACCAGCAAGGCCAGGCCCAGGGCGCCGCCGATCTGCTGGCTGGTGGAGGCCACGCCCGCCGCCACGCCCTGCTCGGTCGCGGCAATGCCCTGCCCCGCCGAGATCCACATGGTGTTCCAGGTCATGCCCTGGCCGATGCTCATGATCACGATCCCGGGTAACAGGCCGACAAAACCCCGGCTGCCCGGTAGCGCCAGGTAGATCATGCCGATGCCCAGGGCCCCGGCCAGCAAGCCGCAGACCAGGACTGCCCGCAGGCTGGCGCGCCGCAGCGCCCGCTCGCCCAGCCAGATGCCCAGGGTGCAGAGCACCGTCGAGGGCAGGAAGGCCAGGCCACTGTGCAACACACTGAACTGGTAGACCTGCTGGAAGTACAGGCTGAGGAAGTAGTACTGCACCCCGAAGCTGCTCATGAACAACGCGGTGATCAGCATCGCCATGCGCAGCTGTGGATAACCCAGCAGACGCAGGGGCATCAACGGGTCGCGCCCCAGGCGCTCGATACGCAGGAACAACCCGAGCAAGGCCAGCGCCAGCAGCAGGCAGGCCAGGGTCGCCGGGGCGGCCCAGCCCCATTCCGGCCCCTGGACGATGGCGAACACCAGCAAGGTGCCGCCCAGGGTCACGCTCAAGGCGCCCGGCAGGTCGAACTGGCGCCCGCGCTGGCGCGGCGGATCGGAGGGAATCCAGCGCCGGGCCAGCAATGCACACGCACCGGCCAGGGGCACGTTGACCAGGAACACCGCCGCCCAGCCCCAGTACTGGGTCAGCACGCCCCCCAGCAGCGCCCCCAGGGCCAGCCCGGCCGCCGACGCTGCGCTCCACACCGCGAAGGCACGGTTACGCGCCGGGCCTTCGGCGTAGTAGGTATTGATCAGGGCCAGGGTCGCAGGGAACAGCATCGCCCCTCCCACACCCTGCACCGCTCGCGCCAGCACCAGCCACAAGGCACTGCCCCCCAGGCCGCCTGCCAGCGACGCCAGGGCATAGAGCCCCTGGCCGACGATGTAGAAACGCCGCTTGCCCAACAGGTCCGCTGCCCGGCCGCCCAGCAGCAGGAAGCCGCCGAAGGTCACGCTGTAGGCACTGACCACCCATTGCAGCTGCTGGGCGGAAAAGCCCAGGCGCTGGCCGATCTCCGGCAAGGCAACGAAGACGATGGTGGCGTCCAGGGCAATGATCAGCTGGGCCGTGGCCAGCAACAGCAGCATCCAGCCCGACGGCTTGGCTAGTGGGTTCGCGGACATCGCGGGACTCCTCGGATGAAATGACGGCGGCCAGTTTCATCGATGCGTTTTAAATGATAAACAAGCCATTCTTTCTTTCAGTAATGACTTTAATCATGGATCTGAACGCCCTGCGCCTGCTGGTCCGAGTGGCCGAAACCCGCAGCTTCACCCGCGCCGCCGGGGACCTGGGGCTGACCCAGTCCGGCCTGTCCCGGGCCATCTCGCGCCTGGAACAGCAGTTGGGCGTGCGCCTGCTGCAACGCAACACCCGCAGCGTCAGCCTGACCCCGGACGGCCAGATGCTGGTGGAGCGTGCCGGGCCGCTGCTGGCGGAACTGGTCCAGACCGAGAGCCTGCTGTTGGAACGCCGCGACTCACCCACCGGCGTGCTGAAGATCAGCACACCCTCACTGTTCGGACGCAAGGTGGTGATGCCGGTGATCGGCGGCCTGACCGAGCGTTATCCGGCCTTGAGCATCGAGGCGGTGATGACCGACCGGATCGTGGATATCGTCGATGAAGGTTTCGATGCCGTGCTGCGTACCGGAACCATCCAGGACCAGCGCCTGATCGCCCGCCCCCTGGCGCCGCTGCGCTGGGTCACGGTGGCGGCGCCGGCCTACCTGGAACGCCACGGCACGCCTCGGGACCTGGCCGAGCTGCAACGCCACAACTGCCTGGCCGTGCGCAACCTGCGCAGCGGCCGGCTGGTGGAATGGCAATTCATGGACCAGGGCAAGCCCCTGGATCTGGCGGTCACGGGGCGTTTGATCTTCGATATCGGCGATGCCCTGGTGGACGCCGTGCTGGGTGGTTTCGGCATCGCCCAACTGATGGAGTTCGCCGTGCGCGAAGCCCTGGACGACGGGCGCCTGCGGCCCATTCTCCAGGCATACGACGGGCGCAGCCGCGAGCTGTCGCTGGTCTACCCGCCCTCGCGCCAGTGCTCGGCAAAACTCACCACATTCGCCGCGGCCCTGGGCCAGGTGAGCTGGTAAGGCACGTCAGCCCTCTTCCGGCGCATCCTGGGTCACACTGAGCACGCGCGGCTGGGCGATCCGCAGGTAGTCCTCGGTGGACAGCACCATGGATGCATCCAGGCGCCCGGCATTGAAGGCGATTTGTTCATAGCGCGAAGTCAGCTGCGGATCGACGATCAACGAGATCCGTGGATCGAAGCTCAGCGGTGGGATGGCTCCGATCACGCAGCCCGTCAGTTCCCGGGCCAGCTCCGGCGCCACGAGCTGGGCTTTCTTGCCTCCCAGGGCCGCGCCGACTTTCTTCATGTCCAGCTTCTGGTCCCCGGACAGGATCACCAGGGCGTAGGCATCGTCACCGCCCTTGAGGCCACACAGCATGGCCTTGGCCCCCTGGCCCGGCTCGGTGCCGCGAATCTCGGCGACCCGCGCCGACTGCCCTTCGGCCGGATGCTCGATCACCCGGTAACGGGCCTGGTGACTGTCCAACAGTTGCACCAGGCGCTGAAAAACATCGTGCATATGAATCCCTTGTTAGAAATGCCCGGCGCCGATTCAAACACCCGCCAGGGGCGCTGGCCAGCACCGCGCAGCTACAAGCGCACCGGCATGGACGATCCTAGACGGCAACGCCTGCGCGGCTACGCCCAGTCCCTGGTTCACACATCGCCAGCCAACGGTAGCTGGCGCCCGTCAAGGCTGTCGCCAATGGCCAGGAAATGCCCGCCGGCCACATGGTGCAGGGTGCGCAGCCGATCATGGCCGTCGAAGTGCCAACGCCCCTCGCTGAACACTCGCGAGTCGGCCTGGGCGGCAATCACTTCGCCGAGGAACAAATCGTATTGCTGGTGGTTGTGGGGCTCGGGTAGCAATCGACACTCCAACCAGGCCACGCAACCTTCCAGCAACGGCGCGGCACAGGTCTGGCCGGCGAAGGTGGCCAGGCCGTAGGCGCTGAATTTGTCGCGACCGGCCCGGCTCATCTCCAACCCTGAGCTGTTGCCCAGGCTCTGGGTGATATCGACCTGTTCCACACAAGGCACGTTGAGCACGAAGCTGCCGGACGCCTCCAGCAGTCGCCGGGTCCAGGTGCTCTTGTCGAGCACCACCGCGACCTTCGGCGGTTGGAAATCCAGGGGCATGGCCCAGGCGGCGGCCATGATGTTGCGCTGCCCTTCATGGGCGGCGCTGACCAGGACGGTGGGACCGTGGTTGAGCAGACGATAGGCCTTGTCCAGAGGGACCGAACGACGAAATGCGGGCATGGCAGGCTCCTGAAAAAAAGCGATTGTAGCGCCACTCCCTGGCGGTGCAGATGGGTCGATTGGATGGATTTCCTGGATTATCCGTCCAGCGCTCGGCGGCTTATCCACAGCGCCCCAGACACTAGACTCAACCTTCATTTCAACAGTTGAAGGATGCGCACCATGGCCGACCATTCCCTGAACGACAAAGTGGTGCTGATCGCCGGAGGGGTGAAAAACCTCGGCGGCCTGATTGCCCGCGACCTCGCCCGCCACGGCGCCCGGGCCGTGGCCGTGCACTACAACAGCGATGCCAGCCAGAACGATGCCCAAGCCACCCTGGCCGCCCTCCAGGAGCTGGGAGTCCAGGCCCATGCCTGGCAGGCCGACCTGACCAGTGCCAGTGCAGTGGAGCGCCTGTTCAGCGAAGCCAAGGCGCGCTTCGGCAAGATCGATATCGCCATCAACACCGTGGGCAAGGTCCTGAAGAAACCCATCGTCGAGATCAGCGAAGACGAGTACGACCAGATGTTCGCGGTCAACGCCAAGAGCGCTTTCTTCTTCATCAAGGAGGCCGGCAAGCACCTGGAGGACAATGGCAAGCTGGTGACCCTGGTGACTTCGTTGCTGGGCGCCTTCACCCCTTTCTATGCCGCCTACGGGGGTTCCAAGGCTCCGGTGGAGCATTTCACCCGGGCAGCGGCCAAGGAGTTCGGTGCCCGTGGTATCTCGGTGACCGCGGTGGGACCGGGGCCGATGGACACGCCATTCTTCTACCCGGCCGAAGGTGCCGATGCCGTGGCCTACCACAAGAGCGCTGCGGCGCTGTCACCCTCGAGCAAGACCGGCCTTACCGATATCGAGGACGTGGTGCCTTTCATCCGCCATCTGGTGACTGAAGGCTGGTGGATCACCGGGCAGACCTTACTGATCAACGGCGGCTACACCACCAAGTAATCCTGGCGCTCAAGGGGTAAATTGGCCTGCCGGGCTGCACGTAGCCCCAGGCTGAAGTCAACCGGCATTCCCCGAACCAGGACAGTTGTGACGATGGATAAACTTGAGCAGTACCGGGTATTCATCCAGGTGGCCGACATGGGCAGCTTCATCAAGGCCGCCCATGTCCTGGAATTGCCCAGGGCCACGGTGTCATCGGCGGTACAGCAGTTGGAGACCGGCCTGGGTACCCGCCTGTTGCACCGCACCACTCGCCACGTACAACTGACCGCCGACGGCGCCATTCTCCTGGAACGGGCCCGCCGCCTGCTGGCCGACGCGGCAGAACTCAACCAGCTGTTCCAGCATCGCCAAGTGGATGTCAGCGGTCGCTTGAACATCGACGTCCCCAGCCGTATCGCCCGGCGCCTGGTGGTTCCAGCGCTGCCCCAGTGGCTGGCGCAGTACCCCGGCCTGCAACTGGCCCTGGGGGCGTGCGATCGCAGTATCGACCTGGTCCAGGAAGGCGTGGACTGCGCGATCCGTGTCGGCAGCCTGGCCGACAGCAGCCTGGTGGCCCGCCCCCTGGGGCAACTGGCCTTGATCAATTGCGCCAGCCCTGGCTACCTCGCCGCCCATGGCGAACCCCACACTCCCCAGGACCTGCAGAACGGCCAGTGGATGATCGGCTACGCCTCTCCCGACACTGGCCGCGAGCAACCCTGGGAATACCAGCTCGAAGGGCGCGAGCACCTGCTCAGCCTGCCCAGCCGGGTGATCGTCAACAACGTGGAAAACTACATCGCCTGCTGCCGCCAGGGACTGGGGCTGATCCAGGTGCCGCGCTTCGATGTGCAGCACCTGCTGGACCGTGGCGAGCTGGTGCAAGTTCTGCAGGGGCTGCCAGTGGCACCGATGGACATCTGCGCGCTGTACCCCGACCGGCGCCATCGCTCGCGGCGGCTCAATGTATTCATCGAATGGTTTGCCGAACTGGTCCGGCCACACCTGGAACCATGAGCGACGGGCTTGCCCAAGGGCAGCGAGTCATGAGATGAAGGCGCCCCCAACGGACTGAGGCACACGGACCATGGCGCACCTGCTGATCGTCGCCCCACAGCTTGACGACCTGAATGACCTGTTGGCATTCGAAGAAGAGAATCGCGCCTTCTTCGAAGCCTCGATCAACGCACGGCCCCCCAGCTACTACTCCAGCGAAGGCGTCGCCCAGGCCATTGTCCAGGCGCAACAAGACGCCGAGGCTGACCGGGGCTATCAATTCCTGATCCGGGAAAGTGGCTTGCTAGTGGGACGAATCAATCTGCATCGGGTCCAGCGCCCGTATTTCAACTGCGCCGAACTGGGCTACCGGGTCGGTGCCCGCTTCACCGGTCGCGGGATCGCCAAGAACGCGGTGACCCAGGTGCTGCAACGGGCATTCGAGGAGTTGCGCCTGAGCCGTATCGAGGCCAATGCCCGGCCTGAGAACATCGGTTCGGTACGCGTACTCGAAGCTTCCGGCTTTTCCCGCTATGGCCATTCACGCCGCAGCTTCCAGTTGCACGGGCAGTGGTTCGATCGCTTGCACTACGAATGTCACTCACCGTTGCTGAGCTGACCTGACGAGCGCCCGCCACGCAGACGAGCGCCCCTGGCGACAGGCGACTCAGGTCGACAACTGGTTGGCGAACTGCCCTACCGCACTGACCACTTTCTGCGCCCCGTCCTGGATCTCGACGATCACCGTCCCGGCTTCCGCCGCCAGGGCCAGGCCCTGCTCGGCGCGTTGCTTGCCTTCGGCCATCAGCTCCACCGCCGTACGCGCCATGTCCTGGTTCTGGCGCACCACGCCGACGATCTCGTCGGTCGCGCTACTGGTACGCGAGGCCAGTTGCCGCACCTCGTCGGCCACCACCGCGAAGCCACGCCCTTGCTCGCCGGCCCGGGCTGCCTCGATGGCAGCATTGAGCGCCAGCAGGTTGGTCTGTTCGGCGATCCCGCTGATGGTCTTGACGATACTGGCGATCACCAGAGATTGCGCGCTCAAGGCTTCGATACCGTCGCCCGCGTCCTGCATGTGCCTGGCCAGGTCCTGCATCACGGTCACCGCTTCGGTCACCACAGTAGTGCCGCGCTGGGCGCAGGTGTCGGTCTGCAACGAGGTGTTGTAGGCGATGCTGGCGGCTTCGGCCACCGCCAACTCCTGGTTCACCTGGTCGGTGATCACTGTGGCGAACTTCACCACCTTGTAGAGCTTGTTGTTGGCATCCAGCACCGGGTTGTACGAGGCCTCCAGCCAGACCACCCGGCCATGGGCATCGACGCGCTTGAAGCGTTCAGCGATGAACTCGCCGGCGTTCAGGCGCCGCCAGAACTCTTGGTAAGCCGCGCTGTTGTACTCCTCGGGCTCGCAGAAGATGCGGTGATGCTTGCCTTGGATCTGCGCCAGGCTGTAGCCCATGCTCGACAGGAAACGCTCGTTGGCGCTGAGGACGTTGCCGTTGAGGTCGAACTCGATCACTGCGGTGGAACGCACCAGGGCGCCGATCAGGTTCTCGTGCTCGCGGGATGCCTCGATGGTACGGGTCAGGTCGCTGGAGAAAATCGCGAAGTACTTGATCCGTCCCTCGGAATCGCGCACTGGCTGGGAGATCGAACGCAACCAGGCTTCCTGGCCATTACCGCGCAACAGGCGCACCGCCCCGGCAAAGTGTTCGCCGCGGGTCAGGGTGTTCTTGAAGCGCAGATGGAATTCATCGTGCTTGACGTGCGCCGGGACGATGTCTTCCAGAGGACGTCCCACCAGGTCGCCGCTCTTGTAGAGCATTTCCTGGGCGAAGTTGTGGTTGACCGATTGAATCCTTCCATCGGCGCTCAAATTGATCACGAGCATCTCGCTTTCAAGGCTTTCCTTCACTTGCTGAAGGCTCGAAAGTTCTTCACGAAGAGTCGACAGCTCTTGCTTCAAGCGTTTATTGAACATGGGGATGTACCGGGGGACTGAAAAAATAAGCTGCTTTGGGCCTAACATCGGCCCTGAAATACATTTCTTAATAGCCGTTGGAAGCTGTCCGACGAAAATAATTCAACGCCCCGCAACCCCCGTTGAAACAGGGCTTTGGCCAATGGTTCGAGCTCTCGAAGAGCGCGTATAGTCCAAACTTTGGAAAATCAATGACGATTGACGGAGTTGGACCATGGACGCATCACGCAAGGCACTTTTCCAGCAGGCCGCGGCACGAGTCGGACACTGTTTCGAAGGGGAAATGCGCATTGGCGGCAACTATGTACCGGCCGTACGCAATGACGATGAGGTCTACGTCAGCGGCCAGATTCCCCGCATCGACAACACCGTGATGGTCGTGGGCCGGGTGGGCGCCGAGACCTCCCTGGAACAGGCGCGGCATGGCGCGCAGATCTGCACCTTGCGGGCCCTGGCGATCCTCGAGCAGATGCTCGGCGATCTGCAGCGGATCAAGCGCATCCTGCGGATCAACGTCTACGTCCAGAGCGCGGCGGACTTCACCCAGCAGAGCGAAGTGGCCGACGGTGCATCGGAAATCCTGTACTCGGTATTTGCCGAGGCCGGCGTACATACAAGGACCTCGATAGGGGTCTACCAGTTGCCGAAAAACGCCTCGGTGGAGGTCGACATGATCGTCGCCCTGCATCCCGGATCGCACCAGGACTGAAGGGCAGCACGCTGGCCGGGCAACCACTTCGGACCCGGCCAGCGCAGCGGCAGGCGGGCAGTGGCCATCCATGGATCAACTGCCATTGTTACGGCACTGGCCCATGATCTGGTACTCGATGGTCATGAGCTGGCCCGTGGAGTCCTCATAGGTCATGCGCGAAGGCACCACCTCGCAGGACTTGATCGGCGGGGTGATGCTGACCACCTTGGCGATGTCCAGCTTCATGCCATAGCGATAGTTCTGTACCACTGGCGCGGCCTTGCCCTGCTTCGCCGCATAGCGCTCCATGGCCTTCTCGTTTTGCTCCATGGCCCGGGCAAAAGTGCGATCGCCGCCACCTTCGGCCAACGCCAGGGAAGAGATGGCAAACAACATCGCGGCAATGCTCAAGTTAAGTGGTTTCATGACAATCTCCTCGTTCGGTTGACAGCTACGAGGATAAGAAACCGACCCTGTCAGAATGATCGCGTGCGCATTACTTATCTGTAAGGCGCCTCTCCGGCCTCCGGCCAGCCTCAGGCAACGCCCGGCCCACAAGGGCTACAGCTCATCCGGGCGATCCCTCGCCAGCCCTTTTCTTGCGCAATTGTAATGGTCGGGTCACCCCGTCGTTATCTGCGGTTTGCAACTATCGACAGCGGTTCCGGGCGCGGCGATGCCCCGGCGGCCAAACCAATAAGAACGCCTGCGGCGATATAAAAACCGATAGCCGCACACTCAGGAGCGCCCTCCCATGCGTATCAACCCTCTTCTGTCCCTGTCCGCACTCACTGCGGCACTGGGGCTCGGTCCTATGGCGGCGGTAGCTGCCGAGGAACGTCCCGAAGGCTTTATCGAAGGCAGCCAGCTCAACCTGCTGCTGCGCAACTTTTATTTCAATCGCGACGATCGCAAGGGCCAGTCCAGCCCCACCGGCAACGGCTACTCCGAAGCCTGGACCCAGAGCCTGATCGGCAAGTTCGAGTCAGGCTTCACCCAGGGCACCGTGGGTTTCGGCCTCGATGCTTTTGTCATGCATGCCTTCAAGCTCGACTCGGGCACAGGGCGCAGCGGCGGCAAGGGATCGTTCGGCATGCTGCCGGTGAACGGCAGGAACGAGCCGGCCGACAGCTATGGCAAGGCGGGGGGTGCCGTGAAACTGCGGGCCCTGGATACCGTGGTCAAGGTCGGCGACGTCTTCCCTACAACCCCCGTACTGCAGTACGGCGATTCGCGGGCACTGCCCCAGAGCTTTCGCGGCTTTACCCTGGAGAACACCAGCCTCAACGACCTGAAACTGCAAGCCGGACGCATGCATGGTGTGGGCTCGATGAACCAGAGCAGCCTGCGCGATAGTTTCGTCACTTTCTACAAGGAAACTCTGAAAAAGACTTTCTGATTTGGCAAAATACCGCGACCCCACCCACCGAGTTTCCCGATGAAGCAGATGACCTTCGCCGACGCCGAGTACGCTGGCAAGCGCAAGCAAACCCGCAAGGAGTTGTTCCTGATCGAGATGGATCGGGTGGTGCCGTGGAAGGGCTTGATTGCTTTGATCGAGCCACATTATCCGAAAGGTGAAGGTGGCCGTCCGGCCTACCCGTTGATGGCGATGCTGCGTGTGCATCTGCTGCAGAACTGGTTCGGCTACAGCGATCCAGCGATGGAGGAAGCGCTGTACGAAACCACGATCCTGCGCCAGTTTGCCGGGCTGAACCTGGAGCGCATCCCCGACGAAACCACCATTCTCAACTTCCGCCGCTTGCTGGAGAAACACGAGCTGGCGGCCGGCATCCTCGCTGTCATCAATGGCTATCTGGGCGACCGCGGCCTGTCGCTGCGCCAGGGCACCATCGTCGATGCAACGCTGATCAATGCGCCCAGTTCGACCAAGAACAAGGACGGCAAGCGCGACCCGGAAATGCACCAGACCAAGAAGGGAAACCAGTATTATTTTGGCATGAAGGCCCACATCGGCGCCGATGACGAATCGGGTCTGGTGCACAGCGTAGTGGGCACGGCGGCCAATGTGGCGGATGTCACCCAGGTGGACAAATTGCTGCATGGCGACGAAAACGTGGTCTGCGCCGATGCAGGCTACACCGGTGTCGAAAAGCGGCCCGAGCATGAAGGACGTGAAGTTATCTGGCAGGTGGCGGCACGCCGCAGCACCTACAAAAAACTCGATAAGCGCAGCGTGCTGTACAAAGCCAAGCGCAAGATTGAAAAGGCCAAGGCTCAGGTGCGCGCCAAGGTCGAGCATCCGTTCCGGGTAATCAAGCGCCAGTTCGGTTACACCAAGGTGCGCTTTCGCGGCTTGGCCAAAAACACGGCGCAACTGGTGACACTGTTCGCTCTGTCGAACCTGTGGATGGCGCGCCGACATTTACTGACGAATGCAGGAGAGGTGCGCCTGTAATGCGGGAAATGGCCACCGGAGTGGGGTCCGGGTGGCGAAAACGTAAGAAATACTCGTCGAATTGATTGTTTTTTGATCATTTGGCGAGTTTAAAAGTTGCGCTAGGTGGTATGCCGGGGAAATACATGGCTACTTCAGACCATCCACAAGGGCCCGGTGGACTCGCCCTGGGTCAGCTACTTCGGTGGCGACTACCAGATCAATCCCAACCTCGGTTTCAGTCTCTACGGCAGCCGCCTCAAGGAGGTGTGGGACCAGCGCTACTTCGGCGCCTCGGCCAAGTATCCGGTGTCCAACCAGCTCACGCTGTTCAGTGGCTTCAACTACTACAACGTGGTGGACGAAGGCCGTAAGGAACTGGGCGAGTTGAACAACAACATCTGGAGCGCCAAGGTCGGTGCCACGCTCGGTGCCCACACCCTGGCCTTGTCCCATCAACGCAACAACGGCAACAACCCCTTCGACTACCTGCGCCAGTCGGATTCGATATTCCTCGACAACTCGATCCAGTACAGCGACTTCAACGCGCCCAAGGAGCGCTCGTGGATGGTGCGCTACGACCTCGACATGCAAACCCTGGGCATCCCCGGGCTGACGTTCATGGCCCGTTACGGACGAGGCAGGGGGGCCGACTACAGCCACGCCAATGCCCAGTACATGCAACGCGATTCGGCAGGCGCTCCGTTGACCGGCCAACGTCGCTGGGAACGGGACATCGAGGCCAAGTACGTATTCCAGAGCGGGCAGCTCAAGGACCTGTCGCTGCGTATCCGCCAGGCCACCGTCCGCTCCAGCCGGTTCGAGTCGGACCTGGAGGAATTCCGCCTGATCGTCGAATACCCCCTGGCACTGCTCTGAAGGCTCTGGCCGGGCAGGTTGCAGCCTGCCCGGTGTTAAAACTTCTTCACAGACGCTTGGCTTTCAGAACTGTAATATCAGCCTCACCTTCTCGTTAGGTTGGTCTCCATATACTCCCGGACATACTTCGATCCGCTGTGTTCCTACCAGCGACCGGCCTGCCAGGAGAGAGAACATGCGCCCAACCCAGCTATTACTGACCGGCCTTCTGGCTGTCACCTGCTCCACCGTGTGGGCCGCCGATGGCAGCGAACGTTCGCAACAAGCCCGCACAGCTTTCCTGGCCAGCCAGGAACAGATACACGGCGAATCCGGCCGGGAAACGGAGACCGCCACCACCGACGCCCCTTCTACGCCCAGCAAGGCTGGCGAAGATATTTGACGGCGTGGGTCCACAGAGCACATTCATCTCTTGAAGCGTTTTCATGATGCTCCTTTGGAAAGAGATGAATTTTCAGCGCCCCTCGGGGCGCTTTTTTTTGCCTTCCTCTCGCCCGCCTTCATGACAACACCACCGATCGCAAGCCCCGCAAACCTGTAGCCACTGCCGCAGGCTGCGCCCGGGCGCATAGCGGCCGCAACATGAGGTCGATCGGTCGATCGCCGAAGGCCCTACGGGCCTTGTCGCAGCCTCGCGTTGCTCGGCAGCGGCTACAAGGAAAACCGGATACATCTGCCAACAAGCCGGGTCAGGGCTAGGTTGAGACCAATCGTTCAACCTGATGGAGCGCAAGGGAATGAGGGACTGGCCTGATGGTTACCGTCTGTTCAAGGGACGGCGTTCGGAGATTGGCAGGATCTATTCCGTGACGGTTGTCACCGAGCACCGGCGCAGAATGTTCGACGACTCCCAGCTCGGCCGTCTGGTGGTCGAGCAACTCAAGGGTCAGCACGAGGCAAGCCTGACTCGGACCCTTGCCTAGGTAGTGACGCCCGACCACTTGCATTGGCTGTTTCAGCTGCAGAAATGCTCTCTGGAGGAGGCGTTGTGCCGTCTCAAGTCCAGGAGCGGACGCATTATCAACCTGCGCCTGAACAACCTTGGCCGACTTTGGCAGAAGGGGTATTACGAACGGGCCGTGCGCCGGGAGGAAAACCTCAAGACAATTGCCCGTTACATCATCTGTAACCCGGTCCGCGCCGGCTTGGTCCAGCGTGTAGGCGACTACTCCCTTTGGGATGCGGCTTGGCTCTGACCTTTAGCCGCAGCCCGCAGGGCCTTCAACAATCGACCGGGCATTCTCATGTCGCGGCCGCTGCGCGTCCGTGCGCAATCTGCGGCAGCGGCTTCACGCAGCCGGTCCCGGGGGCGATTACACAGGCATCACTCCTCCCGGCGGTGGGCCCATTGGTACAGCGCGGGCAGTACCAGCAGGGTAAGGATGGTGGAGGACAGGATGCCGCCGATCACCACCGTAGCCAGGGGCCGTTGCACCTCGGCTCCAGTACCGGTGGCCAGGGCCATGGGCACGAAGCCCAGGGACGCCACCAGCGCCGTCATCAGTACCGGGCGCAAGCGAGTCAGGGCGCCCTCGCGGATGGCCATGGGCAACGACCGCCCCTCCTCCCGCAGGTTGCGGATGAAAGCAATCATCACCAACCCGTTGAGCACCGCGACCCCCGACAGGGCGATGAAACCGACCCCCGCCGAGATCGACAGCGGAATGTCCCGCAGCCACAAGGCCATGATCCCGCCTGTCAGGGCGAAGGGAATGCCGGTGAACACCAGCAGCCCATCCTTGAGGTTGTTGAACATCATGAACAGCAGGCCGAACACCAGTAGCAGGGCCACCGGCACCACCACCCGCAGGCGCTGGGACGCCTCCTGCAACTGTTCGAACTGGCCGCCCCAGGTGGTCCAGTAAC
Source organism: Pseudomonas sp. BIOMIG1BAC (assembly GCF_001705995.2). Taxonomy (NCBI): domain Bacteria; kingdom Pseudomonadati; phylum Pseudomonadota; class Gammaproteobacteria; order Pseudomonadales; family Pseudomonadaceae; genus Pseudomonas; species Pseudomonas sp. BIOMIG1BAC. Next base: position 6,657,132 of record NZ_CP049045.1, read on the forward strand.
CCGCCGGGACTTTCACCTTGTCGGCGATCAGGGTCGTGGCTTCCTCGACGAAGGAGCCAATGTCGCGCCCCCGCACGTTGGCGCTGACGATCACCAGGCGCTTGCCGTTTTCCCGGCTGACCTGGTTGGGGCCCAGGACCAGGTCCAGGCTGGCCACTTCCGACAGCGCGATGAAACCGATCTGCCCATTGACGCTGCCTGCCGTCGCGGGGATTGGGACCAACAACCGCGACAACCCATCGATGTCAGTACGCAGCTGATCGGACAGGCGCACCACCATGTCGAAGCGCCGATCGCCCTCATACAGGATTCCAGCCTGGCGCCCACCCACGGCCACCGCGATGGTGTCTTGCACATCACCGACGTTGAGGCCATAGCGCGCGGCTTTGTCACGGTCGATATTGATGGTCAGCACCGGCAGCCCGGTCGTCTGTTCCACCTTGACCTCCGAGGCGCCCGCCAGGCCCTGCAAGGCGCTGGCGATCTCGTTGGCGGTCTTGTTCAGCACCGTCATGTCGTCGCCGAAGACCTTGACTGCCACATCGCTGCGCACCCCGGAAATCAGTTCGTTGAAACGCAACTGGATCGGCTGCGACAACTCATAGGCATTGCCCGGCACCATGGCGCTGGCGCGCTGGATATCGGCGATCAGCGCTTCCCGGGACTTGCCCGGATCTGGCCACTGGGCCTTGGGCTTGAGCATCACGTAGCTGTCGGAAATGTTCGGCGGCATCGGGTCCGAAGCGATCTCCGCGGTGCCGGTGCGGGCGAACACTCGCTCAACCTCCGGCACCTGGGCCAGCAGGGTCTTTTCCAGGCGCTGCTGCATGTCCACCGATTGCGAGAGGCTGGTACCCGGCACCCGCAGGGCCTGCAGGGCCAGGTCGCCCTCGCTGAGGCTGGGGATGAACTCGCTGCCCATGCGGCTGGCCAGCAGGCCGCTGCCCACCAGGACCGCGCCGGCCAGGGCGAAGGTCAGCCCGCGCCGTTGCATCACCCAGTCCAGCACCGGTGCATAACCACGCTTGGCGTTGCGCATCACCAGGTTCTCCTTCTCCTGGACCTTGCCGGTGACGAACAGCGCAATGGCCGCCGGGACGAAGGTCACCGAGAGGATCATCGCCCCCAGGAGGGCCATGACCACGGTGAACGCCATGGGGTGGAACATCTTCCCGGACACGCCGGTGAGGGCGAAGATCGGCAGGTACACCACCATGATGATCAGCTGGCCGTAGATCAGTGGGCGCCGGGCTTCCTTGGCCGCGGCAAAGACTTCATGCAGGCGCTCCGAGCGGGTCAGCATGCGCCCGTGGCTCTGCTGGGCATGGGCCAACCGGCGGATGGCGTTCTCGACGATCACCACCGCCCCGTCGACGATGATCCCGAAGTCCAGGGCGCCAAGGCTCATCAGGTTGGCACTGACCTTGTTGCTGAACATGCCGGTGAAGGTGAACAGCATCGACAGCGGGATCACCAGGGCGGTGATCAACGCCGCGCGGATGTTCCCCAGGAACAGGAACAGGATGACGATCACCAGCAGTGCGCCCTCGAAGAGGTTCTTCTTCACCGTGGCGATGGCTTTCTCCACCAGGTTGGTGCGGTCGTACACAGTGACCGCCACCACGCCCTCGGGCAGTGTGCGGTTGATCTCTTCAAGCCGCTTGGCCACCGCCTGGGACACCGCGCGGCTGTTTTCGCCGATCAGCATGAACACCGTGCCCAACACCACTTCACGGCCATTCTCGGTGGCCGCGCCGGTGCGCAGCTCACGGCCGATTTCCACCTGGGCCACGTTGCGCACACGGATCGGCGTACCGTCGCTGCTGCTGATGACGATGTTGGCGATGTCGTCGATGGAGGCCAGTTGCCCCGGGGCACGGATCAGCAGCTGTTCACCGCTGCGCTCGATATAGCCGGCACCGACGTTGGCATTGTTGCGCTCCAGGGCCGTCACCAGGTCAGTGAGGGTCAGGCGGTGGGCCGCCAGGCGCTTGGGGTCCGGAGCGATCTGGTATTCCTTGGCGAAGCCGCCGATGGTGTTGATCTCGGCCACCCCGGGAACGTTGCGCAACTGCGGCTTGATGATCCAGTCCTGGATCACCCGCAGGTCGGTGGGGGTATAGGGCGTGCCATCTTCCTTGCGTGCCCCCTCCTCGGTCTCCACGGTCCACAGGAAGATTTCTCCCAGCCCGGTGGAAATCGGCCCCATCTGCGCCTCCACCCCTTCGGGCAGTTGCTCGCGAGCCACCTGCAAACGCTCGTTGACCAGTTGCCGGGCGAAGAAGATATCGGTGCCGTCCTTGAAGATCACCGTTACCTGGGACAGGCCCGAACGCGACAGCGAGCGGGTCTGCTGCAAGCCGGGCAAGCCGGCCATGGCAGTCTCGATGGGAAAGGTGATGCGCTGCTCGGTCTCCAGTGGCGAGAAGCCCGGCGCCGCGGAGTTGATCTGCACCTGGACGTTGGTGATGTCGGGGACGGCGTCGATCGGCAGCTTCTGGTAGCTGGCGATGCCGATACCGGCCATCAGCAGTACCCCCAGCAGGACGATGATGCGCTGCTCGATGGCGAATTGAATGATGCGTTCAAACATGGATAGTCACTCTCCGCTGGGGCCTGTTCAGTGGCTGTGCTCGGCCGAACCCTTGCCCAGTTCGGACTTGAGGGTGAAACTGCCGCGCGTGGCGACCTGGGCGCCGGCGGCGAGGCCTTCGCGGACTTCAACGAAGCCATCCTGGCTGCCCCCAAGCACCACAGGCGTAGCCTGGAAACCCTCGGCCACACGCACGAACACCGAAGGCCGGTCTTCTACGGTCTGGATCGCCTCCCGGGGCACGCTGACCGGCACCTCGACGGCCGCGGTGGCCACCTCGACCGCCACGAACAGCCCCGGACGCCAGCTCTCCTTGGGGTTGGCCAGGGTCACCCGAACCGTGGCGGTACGGGTCTGCTCTCCCAGCAAATTGCCGACATAAGCCACCTGCCCGCGGACCTGGGTGCCCAGCTCGCTGGAGCTGACATTCACCGACTGGCCGACCCGGACCTTGTCCAGGTCCTTGGGAAATACACCGAAGGTCGCCCAGACCCGGGACAGGTCGGACAGGGTGAAGGCCGCCGTGGTCTCGCCCACCACTTCGCCGACACTGAGGTGCTTCTCCACCACCACGCCATCGAACGGCGCGCGCATTTCATAACGGTTGCCCCCCGCCAGCTGGGCACTGCCGCTGAGCGCCGCCATCTTCTGCCGGGCGTTGCCCAGGGCGATCTCGGCCTCTTGCAGCACCTGCCGCGCCAGCAGGTAGTCCTGCTCGGCGGAGATCTGGTCGACCCACAACTGGCGCTCACGCTCGAAAGTAGTGCGGGCCAGTTCCACCCGCCGGCCGGCCGCCGCCAGCTCGCTGCGCTGGTCGGAAACCTGCTGGCTGGCAATCACCGCCAGCAGGTCGCCACGCTTGACCGACTGGCCGAGGTTGGCCTGCACCGACTCCACCACCCCGGCGGCACGCGGCACGATATGCGAGGTGCGGTCCTCGTCGAAGCGGATTTCCCCCGGCAGGCTGAGTAGGCGATCCAGACGCCGCGGGCCGGCCTCGGCCAGCTCGATCCCGGCCGCCGCGATCTGCTGGGCATTGAGCTCCACCAGGCCCTCATGCCCCTCTTTTCCATGGCCCTCTTCGCCCTGCCCTTGCTCGGTATGCCCTGGCTCGCCATGCCCGGCGGGCGCCGTGGAGGCTGAAGGCTGGTCCGTGGCCGGGGGCTCTCGATTGACCAGGCCAGGCAGCAACGAGGCCGCCAGCCCCAGGCCGGCCACCGCCACTATGGCCACAACAAGGCTGCGTTTTTTGTCCATGGATGCTCCTGAAAATGTCGAGGGTCGGCGGCGCAGGCGCGGCCTTACGAAGTGGACGGAAAGAAAAACTTCCCCAGGGCCCGGTGCAGTTCGTGCACGCACCAGTGCCGGGGGGGCTCGTCGCTGCTGGCCGGAGGCACCCGGCCGCAGTCGCTGAGCAGCAACAGGGCGAAGTACGCAAGGCCCCGCAGCCAGGGTTTCACCAGCGGCTGAGGTCGCCGTAGATACGTTCGATCCGCACCCAGGCATCCGTGCTTTGCGCTACCGCCACCAGGTACTGGTTACGGGCGCCGATCAATGTGCGCTGGGCGTCGAGCACCTCGAGGAAGCTGAACTTGCCCATCTCGAAGCCACGGGTGGCGCTGTCTACCGCGCTCTGGGCAGCGGGCAGGATGGTCTGGTTGAACGACTGCACTTCGCGTCGGGCCGTCTCCCATTGCTCCAGGGCCTGGCGAGTCTCGGTACGCAAGCGCAATTCAGTGGCGTTGCGCAGGTCCCGGGCCTGGTCGGCGCGGCGCGCGGCAGACAGCACGTTGCCCTGGTTGCGGTTGAACAACGGCAGCGGCATCGACAGCCCCACCAGGTTGATCCGGTCCTTCTTGCTGCCGTCTTCGTTCCGGCTGGCGTCGTATTGGCTGCCGATGCTGATGTCCAGGTCGGGAATGCGCTGGGCCTTTTCCAGGTCCAGGGAGGCTTCGCGCTGGACGATCTCCTGCTCCGCCAGGCGCAGTTCCGCGGTCTGGGGCAAGCGGTTCAGCAGCTGCACCGACGCAGGCGGCACGGTGATGATCCCGGCTTGTTCCTGTACGGCAGAAAAATCCGCGCTACCGCTCCCGGTGACCCTGGCCAACTGCCGATAGGCGTTGTCCTGCTCCAACTGGCCACGGTTGAGTTCCAGGCGGATCTCCGCCAGTTGCACCTGGGCCCGGGTAGCCTCCACCGGCGATGCCTTGCCGGCACCGACCCGCCCCTGGGCCACGGTAAGGCCGCGCTCGGCCAGGGCCAGGGAGCGTCCGGCCAGTTGCGTACGCTCCTGGGCTCGCAGCGCTGCGTAATAGGCTTCCAGCACATCGGCCCGCAGTTGGTTGCGCCGCCGATCCAGTTCCAGTTCCGCCAGCATCTGCCCCTGGCTGGCCACCTCCACCCGCGCACCGCGCTTGCCGCCCAGTTCCAGGGTCTGGCTGAGCTTGACCGACGTGGTGCCTTGCCCGCGCTTGGTGTTCTCGATATCCGTGGACAGCACCGGGTTGGGGATCAGCCCGGCCTGCTGGCGGGCGCCCTGGGCAATATCGATTTCCCAACCAGCGGCGGCCAGCTCTGGGTTGTTGGCGAACGCCCTGGCCATGGCGCTGTCGAGGCTCAACGCCGATTGCCCGGCGGCATTCGCGGCTTGCCCCGCCAGGACCATTAATAAAACCGTGCAGCAACTCCTTGCGGCCCGGGCGCAGATTCTCGGGAAATTCGGCATATCAGGTTCCGACCCTTGCTGAAACGAAGTCTTGGCGCAGGTACGGCGGCATATACCGGTACATATAAAAGGGTTATTCGACCGATATGAATTACACCGCTGTACTTGTCGACAGGGAAATATTCAAGATCGGCAAACTTTAACTTTCGGTCCTTATCAGCAGGGTGGCGCAAAAATTACAAATCTGTAATCAAGGTTTACGGCCCGGGCTTCTGTATTAATATCCCAACAACAAAGCCAAGGCCCACGGCGCTTTCACGCTCAAAAAGAGATGCTTCAAAAACAACTTAAAAACTTACCAACGACAACTTACCCATAACTTAAACAATAACTTTCCAGTGTTTGTCGACTACCAATTTCAATTGCAGAGAACTTCCTCAACATGCGTATCCTGGTTATCGAAGACGAACTCAAGACTGCCGACTACCTGCAACAGGGATTGACGGAAAGTGGTTATGTGGTGGATTGCGCCAACAGTGGCGCCGATGGGCTGTACCTGAGTCGCCAACATGCCTACGACCTGGTGATCCTCGACGTCAACCTGCCGCAGATCGATGGCTGGGGCGTGCTCGGCCAGATCCGCCAATACAGCAATACCCGAGTCATGATGCTCACGGCCCAAGGCCGGCTGGCAGACAAGATCAGGGGGCTGGACCTGGGGGCCGACGACTACCTGGTCAAGCCGTTCGCTTTTCCCGAGTTGCTGGCCAGGGTCCGGACCCTGATGCGCCGCAGCGAGCAGTCGCCAGTGCCAGATGTGCTGCGGGTCGCCGACCTGGAGCTGGACCAGGGCCGGCACCGGGCCTTTCGCGGCAAGCAGCGCATCGACCTGACCACCAAGGAATTCGCCCTGCTGCACCTGCTGATGCGCCAGAGCGGCGTGGTGCTGTCACGGACCCAGATCATTTCCTTTGTCTGGGACATGAACTTCGACTGCGACACCAATGTGGTGGAGGTTTCGATCCGCCGCTTGCGGGCCAAGATCGACGATCCCTTCGAGCGCAAGCTGATCCATACCTTGCGCGGGGTCGGCTACGTGCTCGAGGAGCGTGACTGAACAACAGCCCACCGGTGCTCAGTGATCGTGTTCCTGCTCATGGAATCCGGCCTGTTCCACCTGCAAGGTAACGTGGGCAATTGCGAAGCGCTCCTGTACCAGCTCGGTGACCTGGGCCAGGATCGCCTGCTCATCGCAGCTGTCCAGCTGCGCTACGAGATGGGCACTGAGTACATTCTTGCCACTGGTCAGGGCCCAGATGTGCAGGTCATGCACCTCGCTGACCCCTGGCACGCCACGGATGCCCTGCTCCACCTGGTCGATATCGACTCCGTCCGGCACGCCCTGCAGCAGTACGTTGGTACTCTCCTTGAGCAGGGTCCAGGTCCGTGGCAGCACCCACAGGCCAATGGCCGCCGCCACCAGTGAATCGACCCAACCCCAGCCGGTGAACATGATCACCAACGCCGCGAGGATCACCCCGAGCGAGCCGAGCATGTCGCTCCACACCTCCAGGTAGGCACCCTTGACGTTGAGGCTCTCGCTGCTGCCGGAAGCCAGGAGGCCCATGGAGATCAGGTTGACGATCAAGCCCAGCACCGCGATCACCAGCATTCCCGTGGACTGGATCTCCGGGGGCGCCTGCAGGCGTTGCCAGGCCTCGAACAGGATGTAGAAGGCCACCACGAACAGCAGCAGGGCATTGAATGCCGCGGCAAGGATCTCGAAACGGGCATAGCCGAAGGTGCGCTTGCGATCCGCCGGACGCTTGGCGACCTGGATCGCCACCAGGGAAATCGCCAGGGCCAGGGTATCGGTGAGCATGTGCGCAGCATCCGACAACAGCGCCAGGCTGCCGGTGACGAAGGCACCGATGACCTCGGCGATCATGAAACTGCCGGTCAGCCCCAGGGCCATCCACAATTTGCGTTCGTGCCCGGCCCGTACCTGCCCGTGACTGTGTCCTGCGCCCATGGAGCCTCCTGCGATGTAGTGGAAAACCTCGGCCTGATGATAGTCCGGTTGAGCGCCGGGCAGGCTCACCCGGGCGAATTGTCATCGGGCTGTTATCTGCCGGTTATCCAGCGTGCTCCGAAGCCACTTGCGGCCCGCGCGCTCATGTCGCTTTTGTGCCGGCCGCGGCCCTGTAGAATGCCCGCTTCATTCTTCGTCCAAGGGATCGCCATGCTTCGCCAGCCCCGGATCTTCGCTCTGGCCACCGCCCTGCTGCTCGGTGCCGGCAGCGCTTGGCTGCCAGCGCAAGCCGCCGCGTTGGACTGCGCGCACATCGAATACAGCCAGCAGGTCGATCGCTGTGCCCAGCAAGACAAGGAGCGGGCCGACAGCGCCCTCAACCAGAGCTACCAGGCGCTGCTGGAGCGGGCGCACCAGAGCTATCCCGGCAACCTGCTCCAGGAGCAGGAGTACCTGGGCAAGCTGAAGAACGCCCAGCGCGCCTGGATCAAGTATCGCGACAGCACCTGCGTGCTGGAGGCGGTCGACGTGGAGCCGGGCAAACCGGCCCACGCCACCTTGATCAACCGCTGCGTGACCCGCCTGAGCAACGAGCGCAGCCACTACCTGGACCAGTTGCTGGTCGACTGAGGCCAGGCCGCCACCTCAACAGCAGCCGGCTTCCTGGACCTGGGACCGGCGGGCCTCCCCGACCCGGGTACCGAAATACCCGGCACTGGCGGCCCCGATCACCCCCATCGCCGCACAGAACATCACGCAGATCCAGGGGCTCCAGGGCATCAGGGCGATCAGCAGCAACGGCGTGGTGCTGGCCCAGAGGGCATAGGCGATGTTGTAGGTGAAGGAAATCCCCGATACCCGGATCCGCGCCGGAAACAACCCGACCATCACCGACGGCACCGCACCGACCACCCCGCAGCCCAGCCCGGCGACGGCATAGGCCAGGCCGACCCATTCGCCGCCACTGATCAGGCAGCCATAGAGCACGGCAATGCCCATGGGCAGCAGCAGGCTGTAGAGCATCACCGTACGCCAGGCGCCCAGGCGGTCGACCAGGAGCCCGGCCAGGACACAGCCCAGGTTGAGGAAAACAATACCCAGGCTGCTCAGGGCGAAGGTATGGCCGGCACTCATGCCAAAGCTCTTTTGCATCATGGTTGGGGTAATGACCACGAACACCACCACCGCCGAGGTCAGCACGCAGGTGAGGATCAGCGCCGGCAGAATCGCCAGCCGATGGTCGCGCAACACGGTGCGCAGCGGCAGCTCGCCGGCGCTTTCACGTTGCTGCTGCAGGGCCATGAACACCGGGGTCTCGCTCAGCCAGCGACGCAACCAGACACCGATCACGCCGAAGACCCCACCCAGCAGGAACGGATAGCGCCAGGCGTGATCGAGGATTTCCTCGGGGCTGAAGACCTGCGCCAGCAAGGTGGCAGTCAAGGCACCCAGCAGGTAGCCGAAGGTCAGCCCGGCCTGGAGAAAGCCCAGGGCATAACCGCGATGAGCGCGGGGGGCGTGCTCGGCCACGAACACCCAGGCGCTGGGAACCTCGCCCCCCACGGCTGCGCCCTGCAACACCCGCAGGGCCAAGAGCAGCAAGGGCGCGAAGTAACCGATCTGGGCATAGGTGGGCATGCTGCCGATCAGCAGGCAGGGCAGCGCCATCATCAGGATGCTCAGGCTGAACACCCTCTTGCGCCCCAGCCGGTCGGCAAAATGGGCCATGAGGATGCCGCCCAGGGGGCGGGCCAGGTAACCGGTGACAAAGATGCCGAAGCTCTGCAACAGCCGCAGCCACTCGGGCATTTCCGGAGGAAAGAACAGTTGGCTCAGGGTCAGGGCGAAAAATACGAAGATGATGAAGTCGTAGATTTCCAGGGCACCACCCAGGGCGGCCAGGCCCAGGGTCTTGTAGTCCGCGCGGGAGAAACGGGCCGGCGACGATTCGGTGGCAAGGGTCATAGGGGCAACTCAGCTGGCAGGGCAAGACAAAGGCGCCCATGGTCTACGCAAAAGATCCGCGGAACAACCCGTTCCCCTCCCGGCCCCTTTGGCCGGCTCAACCGCCCTTCGCCATGGCGATGGCGGCCTGGATGGCCGCACGGGCCTGGGGGCTGTTCTTCCAGCAGCTCGACCCCACCAGGGCCGAGGCCTGGGTGACGATGTCCAGGGCATCGGCACCGGCCAGTTGCGCCAGGGAAACGATGCCCAACTGCTCCAGCCGACCGACGACGGTAGGCCCGACACCCTTGACCTTGAGCAGTGCAGCGCGTTCTTCAGGGGAAAATGACATAGCGGTTCAGTCCTTTGCAGTCCGTGGCAATTGCCGCATTCTTGCACAGTTCTCGACCGCTCCTGTCCGGGGCGGCCGACCTCCTTATAAACATAAGAAATCCGAGGTACTTTCGTGGCCGCCGATATTCAAGATAGCCGCTCTGCCCGCTTCGCCCTGGGCTGCTCCAACTGGGCCGAACGCTGGTTTCCCGATTCCTGGGTGTTCGCCGCGCTGGCGGTGATCATCGTCGCCCTGGCCACCCTGGCCATGGGCGCCAAGCCCACCGATACCGCCATGGCCTTCGGCGATGGCTTCTGGAGCCTGATTCCCTTCACCATGCAAATGGCCTTCGTGGTCATTGGCGGTTATGTGGTAGCCAGCTCGCCACCGGCGGTGAAGCTGATCGACAAGCTGGCGCATGTTCCAGGCAACGGGCGCTCCGCAGTGGCCTGGGTAGCGCTGATCTCGATGCTGGCGTCGCTGCTCAACTGGGGCCTGTCGCTGGTGTTCGGCGGCCTGCTGGTCCGGGCCCTGGCAAGGCGCACCGAATTGCGCATGGACTACCGCGCCGCCGGAGCGGCCGCCTACCTGGGCCTGGGTGCGGTCTGGGCCCTGGGCCTGTCGTCCTCGGCGGCGCAATTGCAAGCCAACCCAGGCAGCCTGCCCCCCTCGATCCTGGCCATCACGGGCGTGATCCCCTTCACCCAGACCATCTTTCTCTGGCAGTCGGGAGTCTTGCTGCTGGCCCTGATCGTGGTCTCGCTGGTGGTTGCCTACGCCACTGCCCCGGGCCCCAACAGTGCCCGGGATGCCCAGGCCTGTGGCGTCGATCCAGGCTTCAGCATGCCCAAGCCACAGCCCCGCAGCCGCCCAGGCGAGTGGCTGGAGTACAGCCCGTTGCTGACCATTGTCCTGGCGCTGCTGGCTGCCGGCTGGCTGTATCACGAGTTCGCCACCAAACCTGCGATCACGGCCATTTCCGGGCTCAACACCTACAATTTCCTGTTCCTGATGGCCGGGGCCCTGTTGCACTGGCGCCCGCGCAGCTTCCTGGACGCCGTGGCCCGGGCCGTGCCGACCACCACCGGAGTGCTGATCCAGTTCCCGCTGTACGGTTCCATCGCAGCCCTGATGACCGTGGTCAAGGGCGTGGACGGCCAGACCCTGGCCCACCATATCTCGACCTTCTTCGTGCAGATCGCCTCCCACGATACCTATGCCCTGCTGATGGGCCTGTACTCGGCGGTACTGGGCTTCTTCATCCCCTCCGGCGGCGGCAAGTGGATCATCGAGGCGCCCTACGTGATGCAAGTGGCCAATGACCTGCAATACCACCTGGGCTGGGCGGTGCAGATCTACAACGCCGCTGAGGCCCTGCCGAACCTGATCAACCCCTTCTACATGCTGCCGCTGCTGGGAGTCCTGGGCTTGAAGGCACGGGACCTGATCGGTTTTTCCTTCGTCCAGTTGCTGGTGCATGCCCCCCTGGTGCTGGTACTGCTCTGGGCCCTGGGCAGCACCCTGGCCTATCTGCCACCGATGACGCCCTGAGGCACAGGCCCAGTTGTCCACGGGGCGCCGCTTGCAGTGGCGGCCTGTGGATAACCTGCGCTAAGGCCCGGGCTTGAGACTTTTCTCGGCTGGCCATGCTGTTCCAGGAAAGTATTCCTGTAGTCTTTGCGTCACATTCGGTTGTTACCGTGCGACCGAAATACTTTGTAACTATTTCTAAGAGAGACGAGCAAGGAGCCTCCATGAGCGACGATACCGACCTGCGTGACACGGCAGAGCCTGCCACCGACCAACCCACAGACACCAGCCGCCGCCGCTTCCTAGGCGGCGTCGCGGTTCTGGGGGTCGGTGCCACCCTGAGTGCCTGCGGCAAGGCCGGCGAGCCCGGGAACAAACCGGACGAGCGCCCACTGTCTCCCGTTGAGCTGGACAAGGCCCTGCGCGAGCAAGTGAAGAACGTGGTAGTGGTCTTCGCCGAGAACCGCAGCTTCAATAACCTGTTCGCCAACTTCCCGGGTGTGGAACAACCGCTGTCGGCGCTCAAGCCCGAGGCCTACCAGCAACGTGACCGTGATGGCAGCCTGCTGAGTAAATTGCCGCCGATCTGGGGCGGTATCTTGCAGGTGGGTCCGCAAACAGTGGATGGCGTCACCTACCCGGTGGAAACCCAGTTCCAGGAAAACCTGCCCAACGCGCCGTTCGCCCTCAAGGGCCCCAATGGCGAAGACCTGCCCCTGGGCCTGGTGACTCGCGACCTGTGGCACGTGTTCTACCAGAACCAGATGCAGATCAACGGTGGCAAGAACGATGGTTTCGTGGCCTGGGCCGACTCCGGGGCCCTGACCATGGGTCACTATGCCCAGACTCGCTACTCCCTGCGCCTGTGGGACGTGGCCCGGGAGTTCGTGCTCTGCGACAACTTCTTCCAGGGCGCCTTTGGCGGCTCGTTCCTCAACCACCAGTACCTGATCAGCGCCAAGGTGCCGTTCTACCCGGACGCTGCCAATTCGGTGGCCAAGTCGCAGATTGCCTCCGTACAAGGCGATGACCCCAAGGGCACTCGCCTCAAGCCCCTGGAGAAATCCCCGGCCAGTGCCATGGACGGTGCGCCGCAATTCGGACCCAGCGCACTCACTCCGGATGGCTACGCGGTCAATACCATGGCCCCGCCCTACTGGCCGACCTGGATCCGCGACCCTGAACGCCCGGACTACGCCAAGCCCGACCTGCCCAGCGTGCTGGTACCCCAGACCCACGAGCATATCGGCGACAAGCTGTCGAAGAAGAATGTCGACTGGGCCTGGTACGGCGGCGCCTGGCAGGCCACCATCGACCAGTTCAAGGACTCCAGCGGGATTCCCAAGATCCCCAACTTCCAGTACCACCACCAGCCGTTCAACTACTTCCTGCGCCAGGGGCCGGAGAACCCCGGCGAACGGGCCAAGCGCCTGCGTGACGGTGGCCTGGGCGATGAGGCGAGCACCAACAAGTTCTTCGCCGACGCCGAGGCCGGCAAGCTGCCGGCAGTGACCTTCTACAAACCCCAGGGCAACCTCAACCTGCACGCCGGTTATGCCGATGTCGCCGCCGGCGACCGACATATCGACCGGGCGCTGAAAGTGCTGCGCGAGAGCCCGCAGTGGAAAAACATGGTGGTGATCGTCACCGTCGACGAGAACGGCGGCTGGTGGGACCACGTGGCACCGCCCCAGGGCGACCGCTGGGGCCCGGGTACCCGGATTCCGGCGCTGGTGGTATCGCCGTTCGCCCGCAAGGGCACAGTGGACCACACGGTCTACGACACCGCCTCGATCCTGCGCCTGATCACCCGGGTCTTCCAGCTGGAAACCCTGGATGGCATCAAGGAACGTGACGACGCCATGATCGCCCGTGGCCAGAAGCCCATGGGCGACCTGACCAACGCCCTGCACTTCAAGGCCTGACCAGGCCAGGCTGGCGCTCCGCTCGGAAGCGCCAGCCTGGAGCCCCCAAGTTGTGCACCCTACACAACCTGGCGGACTCGACAGTCTTTAGCGCCGACCTTTAGCGCCAATAATAGCCATGTGACATCATTCGCTTTACCCCTTCCCCTGCCGGGTAATATCCTGCGCGCCACTTATCTGTTTCACACGTTTTGCGCCAACAAGGGAGTGCGTCGTCATGATCGTAGGCATCGACCTGGGAACCACCAACAGCCTGGTCGCGGTCTGGCGCGAAACATCCAGCGAGCTGGTGCCCAACGCCCTGGGCCAGTTACTGACACCCAGCGTGGTCGGCCTGGACGACGAAGGCCGGGTCCTGGTGGGACAAGCCGCCAGGGAACGCCTGCATACCCACCCGCACCTGACCACGGCCTTGTTCAAGCGCTACATGGGTAGCGCCACCGAAGTGCGCCTGGGCGAGCGCTCATGGCGGCCGGAAGAACTGTCTGCGCTGGTCCTCAAGAGCCTCAAGGAGGATGTCGAACGCGCCTATGGCGAGCCAGTGGTCGAAGCCGTGATCAGCGTTCCGGCCTACTTCAGCGATGCCCAGCGCAAGGCCACGCGGATCGCTGGCGAACTGGCAGGGCTGAAGGTGGAGAAACTGATCAACGAACCCACCGCCGCCGCCCTGGCCTACGGCCTGCACCAGCGTGACAAGGAAACCTCGTTCCTGGTCTTCGACCTGGGCGGCGGCACGTTCGACGTTTCGATCCTGGAGCTGTTCGATGGCGTCATGGAAGTGCGCGCCAGCGCCGGGGACAACTTCCTTGGCGGCGAAGATTTCGACAGCCTGCTGCTGGAGCATTTTCTCGAACAGCACGCCCAGGCCCCGGGCTTTCCCGAACGCCACGAGGTACTCCAGCCCTTGCGTCGCGAGGCTGAGCGAGTCCGCCGCGCCCTGGGCCAGGACAGCAGCGCCGAATTCACCTTGCGCCTGGATGGTCGAGAGTGGAACCAGGTCATCACCCAGGCGCAGTTGGCGCAACTCTATGCACCGCTGCTGGAACGCCTGCGAGCGCCTATCGAGCGCGCCCTGCGCGATGCCCGGATCCGCGTCAGCGACCTGGATGAGATCCTGCTGGTGGGCGGCGCGACCCGCATGCCGCTGGTGCGCAAGCTGGCCGCCGGGCTATTCGGCCGCTTTCCCTCGATCACCCTCGACCCGGACCAGGTCGTCGCCCAGGGCGCCGCGGTGCAGGCTGCGCTCAAGGCGCGTGCAGCGGCGCTCGAAGAAGTGGTGCTGACCGACGTCTGCTCCTACACCCTGGGTATCGAGACCTCCCAGCAATACGGCAAGCAGATCGAAACCGGGCACTACTTGCCGATCATCGAGCGCAACAGCGTGGTGCCGGTCAGCCGGGTCAAGACCGTGCATACCCTGCACGACAACCAGGAACAAGTGCTGCTGAAGATCTTCCAGGGCGAAAGCCGCCTGGTCCGCGACAACGTCGCCCTGGGCCAGCTGGAAATGAATGTGCCCAAGCGCCCGGCGGGGGAAGTGTCGCTGGACGTACGCTTCACCTATGACATCAACGGCTTGCTGGAGGCCCAGGTCACCATTCCCCTGACCGGGGAAAGTCATTGCCTGGTGATCGAGAACAACCCCGGGGTGCTGAGCCCGGAAGAAATCCAGGAGCGCTTGCAGGCCCTGGCGCAATTAAAAATCCATCCCCGGGATCAACAGGTCAACACCCTGCTCAGTGCCCGCCTGGAACGCCTCTACCAGGAAAGCCTGGGGGATCTACGCGAGCAGATCGGTTACTGGGCCGGGCAGTTCCAGCAAGTGCTGGAGACCCAGGATGAACGCCGGATTCGTGAGGTGCGCAGCCAGCTCAACGAACAATTGCAACGCCTGGAACACGGCCACTGGCACTGAGGGAGCCGCGACATGGACTGTTGGTCGCTACTGCAACTGCCGGAAGACGCCGATGAGCGCACGATCAAGCGCAGCTATGCCCGGTGTCTCAAGACCCTGCGCCCGGAGGAGGATGCCGAGGGCTTCCAGCGCCTGCGTGAAGCCTACGAACAAGCCCGCTCCCACGCTCGCCAGCGCCAGGAGCCAGCCGCTGGCATACAGGCGCCTTCGCCATTGCTGGCCGTCCAGGCCGAACCGCAGAACCTGCGGGAATGGTCACGGCTGCTGGACATCGACTCCCCAGCTCCCGAAGCCAGGACAGTCGATCAGCCCCAGCGCCGGCTGCTGCAGGGCCTGACGCCGGAGAACCTCACGCAGCGCTGGCAGCAAGCCCGGCGTTCAGATTGTGCGCCAGGCTTCGAGGCCGGCCTGTTGCAGCATTGCTTCGAGCGCCCCCAGGTCCGTGTCGCCATCGCCTCGTGGGCCGTGGAACACCTGCAATGGCTGACACCCTGGCAGCAGGTACCGATGAGCGCCGGGCAACAGCAAACCCTGGCGCAGACCCTGCTGCAGCACTACTGCAAGAGCCTGCAAGCCCACCTGGAGGTCGAGGACGACCGGGCCTTCCTCCAGCAACTGGCCGCCTATGACAAAGAACCCTGGCTGCAGGTGTTCGATCAGCGCCAGAGGTGGCAAAGCCAGGTACTGCAATTGCTCAACGACCACTCGTGGAGCCTGGCGCTACTGGAACAGGTATGCCAACTGTTGCACTGGGACGACAAGAACGGCGTGCATCCGGAACCCGCCGAAGCCTGGGAAAGCCTGATGCAGCGCCGCCAGCAGGAGAGTTTCTATCGGCTCCAGCAGCTCAAGAGCGAAGATGAACGAATCTGGGAGCCCGACATCCTCGCGGCCCACCTGCTGCTCAAGCCCATGAGAGCCAGGCAGCAACAACAGCTCTTGCGCAACACCGACCAGCATCATTGGCAAGCCTTCCACCGCCTCGCGCAAATGCTCTCGCTGCGCTACCCGGCGCTGCTCGAACGGCTGCCGCAACCGGACGTGTACTACTGGCTGCGCTACCTGCAACGCCCCGTCGCCGAGCAGTCATGGACCAGGCTCTGGGCCGGCACCAGCTTGGCATTGGCCTTGTATTTCCTCGGGCAGAACCATTACTCGCCGGGCTTTAGCATCATGCTCGCGGCGGCGCTGGGCTGGGTTCCGGTCTGGATCGGCTTACTGTTCATGAGCCGCTGGATACGCCTGGCTCCCCATGTGATCGTGCAGGACCTGTGGCTCAGCGAGCGCTGGATTCCAAAGGCCTTCGATCCCGAGGGCAAGTGGCTGGTGCTGCGCCACGGCCTTCCCCAGCTGGCGCTCCTTGCCCTGTTCGGTGCGATCCAGGGCACGCTGGGCCTACTCACCTACCTGGGCATGATCCTGCTCAATCTGCTGCAGTCCCAGCGAGTGGGCCGTATCGACCCGCAACTGAGCGCCAGCCATCCATGGCTGACGGCCTTGCATTGGGCGCACTGGAGCCCGCTGCAGATGGTCTTCCTGCCGCTGATGGTCCTGCTCTGCGTGTTTTGCCATTTGTACTATCCTGGCTTTCCGCTGACCTCGCTGTATCCGCCCTGAGCGATCGGCTGCGCTTGAAGGCAGGGAACTTCGCGACCTCTGCAACCTGTTTTGCCCCTTTTGGGGGTTCACGCTGAAAAGGATCTGAGCATGTTCAAGACTGCAGGACTGGCCCTCGCCCTGGCCACTACCGCCCTCTGCGCCACGGCCCAGGCCGATGTCACAGTCGACCTGGGCAGCCCCCAGCGAGTCACTCGGCTGTTCGCCTACCCCAACAACTGCAACGTCATCTGCTATCGCAACTGGAGCCTGGAGCAGACGGTGGCCCACTACCTGACCCAAAGCGTGCAGCGCGACGGGTATGCCGGCGCCAAGGTCAGCGTCAAGACCGAGGGCGACAAGGTGCTGGCCTCCATCACCGGCGTTCCGGCCGGCTATGACAAACCCCTGAGCGCCCTGCTGGATGCCGGGGACCTGGCGTACAAGGGCGCCAGCCAGCTCAACAGCGACGGTCACTGGAACTACAGCTGGTATCTGTTCCTGCCCCTGGGCATGGCCCTGGAGAATCGCAAGAGCGTAGAGCTGCTGCATTTCCCACCGGACTATTCGCTGACCCGCTACCAGGACTACCTGGAGTCGGCCACGACCGATCGCTGGGCCACCCTGCTCACCGCCAATGGCATCGCCAGTACCCAGACCCCGGCCTACCAGACCATCGTCGACATCGCACCGATCGCCGCTCCATCCAACGCAGGCAAGGACCTGGAAGGCGTCTACAGCTACTTCAACAGCTACCAGACCACCATGGTCAAGCAGGTCAGCCAGGGCACCAAGGGCGTGGCCTTGCCGATGGTGGCCTTCGGCGCGCCGGTACGCAGCTGGCTCAAGCAACAGTACGGGGTCACGGTCAATGTGCTGGGCCTGGCACAGATCAGCCCCAGCGAGGGCCTCAAGGTGCCGGTGCTGGGCTCCAACCACCCCAGCTACATCTGGTACGCGGCGGACCCGGCCAACTACGACAATGACCAGGCCAAGGCCGATGCCGCCGGCTTGAAGGTCATGGGGCAGGATCTGAGTGCGGCCTGCTGGCAGGCTGGCATGGGCAGCAAGCCCGGGAGCGACGCCAAGGTACTGCTCGACCGCTGCACCCAGACCTGGCAAGTCACGCAGAAGGTGCAGACTTGCGAGATGTTCTACACCTCGGTGCGCAAGCTGGACGAGCAGCAGGCCGCGGCCAAATGCAGCAGCGCGCCGGTCAAGCTCCAGCTCGACCAGCTCAAGGCCCCGGCGCCGGCGCCGAGCACCGAGGTGCCACACTTGTAAAGCCTCTGTAGCGCTGCAGCGGCTATCGCCTGCAGCGCTACACGGTGGAGGGCCTAGACTGCGCCCACCGGGCGCAGGCGGTACTGCGGCGGCAACTGCTCGGAGCCACTGATGGTGGTGTTCAGGCTCTTCCAGCGACCATCCTTGATGCCATAGATGCAGCCGTGGATCGACAGGCTCTGACCGCGGTGCCAGGCGTTCTGCACGATGCTGGTGTGGCCGACGTTGGCCACTTGCTGGATCACGTTCAACTCACACAGGCGATCGACCCGCTCCTCCTCCGTGGCCAGTTGTCCCAGCGCCTCGCGGTGCTCGTAGTACAGGTCGCGGATCGACCGCAGCCAGCCATCGATCAGGCCCAGCTGGCGATCCTGCATCGAAGCCCGCACGCCACCGCAACCGTAGTGGCCGGTGACCAGGATGTGCTTGACCTTGAGTACGTCTACCGCGTACTGGATCACCGACAGGCAATTGAGGTCGGTGTGCAGTACCACGTTGGCCACATTGCGGTGTACGAACAGGTCGCCTGGCAACATGCCGACGATCTCGTTGGCAGGCACTCGCGCGTCCGAACAGCCGATCCACAGGTACTCCGGCGTCTGCTGGCGAGCGAGCTTGGAGAAGAAATCCGGATCCTGCTGCTTGATCGCTTCGGCCCAACGCTCGTTGTTATCAATCAGGTCTTGTAGTTCGTTCATGCTGTGAAGCCTCAGGAATGATGCGCAGGTTTGACAGACGACCATCGGTCGGGGTCACGCGGGAGACTCAGATACCGTTCATCCCTGGAGGGGGAATCTTCACCGATGGGGCCGGGTCTACCGCCTTGTCCGCCCCTGAGCATGAGTAGTCGCCATGACTGAATCACGACGCCCCTACAGGGCTGTACAGCCCGCTCCCATCGATGATGACCAGGACCGCATGGGCTCCATGGAGGAGTTGCACTTCAATGACCTGGCTCCCGGCAGCGGCCATGGCCACACAATCACCGAAGACGGCTCAACCGATGACGACCTCAGCCCGGAGATCCTGATCCCCGAGGATGGCGCCCGTTCCGCTTGGGAACAGGGGGCCAACAAACCGGCCGACTGGGACCTGAGTATCGTCGATGAAAGGGATATCGGGGGTGGCGTCGGTCTGGATGAAGCCGAACTGGCCAGGCGCAAGCCACTGGACGGCAAGCCCTGAATCGAACATGGCCTGCCGCCAGCCGACCGGGACTCAGTCCACCAGGGTGCAGGCCATGACCAGGGCGTCTTCGCGCCCACCTACCGCGGGGTAGTAGTCGCGGCGACGCCCGACTTCATTGAAGCCATAACGTTCATAGAGCCGATAGGCGGTCTGGTTACTGGAGCGCACTTCCAGGAAGCATTCCCGAGCGTCCTTCTGGTAGGCGCGCTTCATCAGTGCCTCCAGCAGGTGCAGGCCCAGGCCGCGGCCCTGGTTTTCCGGCTTGACGGTGATGTTCAGCAGGTGGGCCTCGTCGATGATCACCTGGATCACCCCGTGCCCCACTTGCTGGCTGCCTTCGAACATCAGCCAGACTTCATAGGATTTGAAGGCATCCATGAAGATGCCGCGGGTCCAGGGGTGGCTGAACGCGGCATATTCGATCTTCAGGATGGCATCCAGGTCCGCCTCGGTGGCCAGGCGGAAGGTCAACGCGTCACTCATCGCTACTCTTACTCATCATTGCTTTTCCAGCGCGCCATCAACCGGCGCATGGCTTGCCAGACATCGGCCTTGCGCTGTGGCTCTTCCATCAACAACTCCAGCCCGGGCAAGGCCCAGGCCGAACCCAGGCCTTCGACCTCCAGTTCGCGGTTGTAAGCCTCGGCATCGGCCTCGCCGGCAAAACGTATGGCCGGCAGGCCTACCAGCCACAGGCAGGCACAGGGTTGTTCTTCGACCCGCATGCCGACAAAGGCCTGGACGAAATCCCGTGCGGCCTCGGGGCCCTGGTCCAGGTTGCCCCGGGTCAGGCGTGGCCAGCTCACCGGCTCGGCGAGGATTTGCGGGCTGTCCGGCAGGCCGGCGGCGCGCAGCATGTCCTTGAGCAGCAGGTAGGCTGGGTCGCGGCTCTGGAACGCCTCGCCGGTGGGCAATTCCACCAGCAACAGGCAACGTCCGGCCCGCAGCAGTTGCAGGGCGAAGCGCGGCGGTGGCACCACCGGCGCCTTGACCACCGGGGCGGCTTCCTCGTCCTCGACCACGGGCTTGGCGGCCGGGCGGGCAGAGGCCGCAGCCGGGCGCGGCACTTCGATCTTCGGCCGCTCGACACTGCGCACCACCGGGGCCGCTGCGGCCCGGGCCTCGGCGACGGGCGCAGGCGGCGCCTCCACCACCGGCTCCGGCAAAACCAGCAGTTCGGGGCGCGAGGGGGCGGCAAAGGGCAATTCGCTGCGCGGCAACCAACTGACCACCTGCATGGCGGACAGATAAGCGCGACGACGGGACTCGATAAGCAAGGGTCGGCCACTTGTGGATAACTGAGGTGGGGGATTCTACCGTCCTTCGCCGAAGATCGCCCGCAGTTGATGAGGCCCAAAAGCGACAGTCCGTCTCTTAGCTGGGCCCGGGGGTGAATTGTCAGCCCCCTGATGCAGTACAATCGCCGCTTTTCATTGCCAACCAGCCGGCCATTCCGATGATCGAACCCAAGCGCGTGTTGCGCGCCCTAGCCGAACACTGGGCACTTCTGGAGCCACTGTGCGAGCACTTCGACCAAGGCACCCTGAGTCTTGCCGAACTGCGCTCACAACTGGCCACCCAGCAACTGGACAGTACGCCCCAGGACATCACCAACCTGCTGGACGTATGGATACGCCTGGACATCCTGGTCCCGGTGGCGAAAAGCCCGAACCGCTTCGAGCTCAACGCGCAGATCCACGACTTCCTCGCCTACCTGCGGCGTGAACACCGCCTGGGCCTGTGCCTGGAGATCGAAGCCTACCTGCGCCACCTGGAGCGCCTGGCAGGCTACATCCAGGACGCCTTTGAGATCCGCGACGGCCACGACCTGGCGCGCCAGCTGCGCCTGCTGGACATGCGGGTACGCGATGTCCTGAAGAAACTTGCCAACGACGAACAGGCCCTGGTGGCAGTGGCCGAACGGGCCAAGACCAGCGACCGGCAGATCCCCCTGCGCCAGCGCTACGCCGAGGTGCTGGCCACCTGGGACGAATACGTCGAGCCGATGATCCAGCTGGTGAACGCCGACGGCGCCTTCGAGCAGGGCGTGCGCAAGGTGGAGAACGTGCTGCTGCGCATGCTCACCGAACAGCAGCGCCTGGGCCACCTGGTGGACGACGACATGCTGCTGCGCACCCACGCGCGGATCCTGGAGATGCAGACCAGCGCCCAGCTGACCCTGCGCCATGCCCGGGAACTGCTGCTGCCGCTGCGCGAAGAGGCCCGCCGGCACAATGCCGTGACCCGCGGCGCCGCCCTGGCCCTGTCGGTCATCCGGCGCAAGGGCATCGACGCGGTGCCCCAGGCAGCGATGCCGATGTTCACCCGCCCGCAGAGTACCTTCCTCGGCAGCTCCGGCCAGGTGGAGGCCTATGTCTACGCCCTGGCCCGCTTCGAGCCCAAGCCGGCGCGCTTCCCCAAGGCCCACAAGACCCACAAGGGCCTGGCCCCCAAGGCGCCACGCACGGTCCGGGAAATGCTCGAGCGTTGCGAGAACGCGCTGCCGATGCCGGACCTGATGAGCTGGCTGCTGGACCAGGAACCGGACGGCGCCACCGACGAGCTGCTGTACTGGTTCTCCCGCTTGTCCCGGGAAAAACGCTTCAAGCGCGAGCGTCTCGAACGCCGCGAATACCACACCCAGGAGCATCAGGTCAGCCTGCGCTCCTTCGCCCTGCTCTCGGCTCGCGACGACCAGCCCGAGCAAACTGCGAGTAATGCCAATGCATCTTGATCTTTCCGAACTGTCCCAGCTGGCGCCGATCTTCCGCGAGCTGTTCAAGGGCTACCACGTCAGCCGCCGCGATCCGGAGCTGTACGCGCAACTGTCGAACTTCCAGGACCAGTACCGCACCCTGTTCAAGGCCCTGGGCTTCGAGCTGGTGTGCGATACCCGCGGCTTCTATTACTTCGTGCCGGACAACGCCGCCGCGCAGGTGAACAAGACCGCCCAACGCCTGGCGCTGTTCACCTTCATCCTGGTGGAGCACCTGGCCGACCAGGGCCGCGACCCGATCGCCGTGCTCGACGGCGGCAGCCTGGGCCGCGACGAGCTGCCCTCGCTGCTGGACAAGTACCGCGACCTGTTCATCCAGGCCGAGGTGCAGACCCAGGAAGAGCTGGAAGAAAAGATCATGCGCCGCATGACCCAGCTGGGCTTCGCCCTGGAGGAACCGGGGATCTACCGCTTCCTGCCGCCGATGCACCGCTTCCTCGACGTCTGCCTGTCGGTACAGCAAGACCGCGACCTGGCGGCCAGCCTGCACAGCGTGCTGCCATTGCCGACCCCGGTGCTGGTGGACGAGGACAGCGACGAGAAACTGCTGCAAACCGATGACCCGCTGGACCTGAGCGAATTCGACGAGTCCGAGGAAAGTGAAGAAGACGCGCTGGCCCGGGCCATCGCCGAAGAACAGGAGCTCGACGCATGAGCAAGGAACGCTACGGCATCCGCCGCTTTGCCCTTTTGAACACCGCTGGCTACAGCCTGGGCCTGTTCCCCCTGGAAGAGCCGCTGTCGGTCTACGGTGCGAACAACCTGGGCAAGTCGGCGTCGATCAACGCCCTGCAATTCCCGATCCTGGCGCGCATGTCGGACATGAGCTTCGGCAAGTACAGCCTGGAGCAGTCGCGGCGCTTCTACTTCGCCTCCGACACCAGCTACATCCTGGTGGAAGTCTCGCTGCCCCACGGCCCCCACGTGATCGGCGTGTCGGGACGCGGCCCGGGCGGCGGCTTCGGCCACCAGTTCTTCGCCTACGCCGGGCAACTGGACCTGGCCCACTACCAGAAGGACGACACCTGCCTGCGGCAGAAAGAGCTGTTCACCAACCTGGAGCGCCATGGCCTGAAGGCCTACGAGCTCAAGCCCGATGAACTGCGGCGCCTGCTGGTCGGTGGCCACACCTCGATTCCCCTGGACCTGACCCTGATTCCGCTGCGTTCCACCAGCGAACAGAGCCTGAAGACCTTCCGCGCGCTGTTCATCAACCTGCTGCACATGCGCGAAATCACCGCGGCCAAGCTCAAGCAGCTGTTCCTCGATGCCTTCGAACACAGCCTGCGCTCGGGCAGCGTCGACTACATCGCCGCCTGCGACGAGGCGTTCCGCGATGTGCGACGCATGGAGCAGGACTACAACTCGCTGGTGGCCGCAGGCCCGCTGGTGGAGGCCCTGGCCAACGGCGTGAAGCAACGGGACATCCTGCGTGGCAAGCTGCATCGCCTGTCGCCGCTGCTGGACTCGCTGCTGGGCACCTGGTCGGACTACGCCAGTGCGCGCAAGGAAGAGCTGACCATCCAGGCCGAGCACTACCGCAACGAGCAGGACGCCCTGCAGAACGACCAGCGCAGCAGCACCCAGGAAATGATGCGCCTGGAACGGGAAATCACCGGCACCCAGCGCTGGCTGGGCGAGCTGTCGGTGCTCAAGCACCGCTTTGCCCTGGTGGATGACGTCAAGGTCCTGGAGCAACAACTGCTGGCGGCCAAGGATGCCCACGACGAACTGGCCGGCGCCCTGGCCCAGTCCCGGCAGTTCTCCGCAGAAGACCTGGAAGAGCGCCTGCGCGACCTGGAAAAACGCCTGAAGTCGGTGAAGCAGCAGCTCGACCACGCCGACAACAACAGCTACGCCCGCCTGCGCGAGGAGTTCTCCCAGCAGGATGTGGAACGCCTGATGCGCCTGTTCAACAGTGCGCTGTTCAGCCTGCCCCTGGGCGAGCACGGCATCGCCCTGGACGACAATGGCGAGTGGGTGAAATCCGTGGAGCTGATCCTCGACGGCTTCAAGGGCGAGCGCTTCGAAGTGCCCGGCCTGACCATCGACATCTCCCATATCGAACCACCGGCGTTGCAGGCGCTGGCCGACCGCGCTGCCCTGCGCGACCAGAAGGAGCGCCTGGAGAAGGAGCTCAAGCAGCTCAAGACCCAGGCCGCCGTGGCCGCCGACCGCGCCGCGAGCAAGACCCAGACCGAAGCCCTGTACCAGCAGGTACTGGATGCGCAGAAAGCCCTGGAAGACTTCCGCCGGACCCAGACCCTGAGCGCCGAGGAAGGCGAGAAGCTGGAGCAGCTGGCACAGATGGAAGCTGCCCAGGACGAACTCAAGCGCTCCAGCGACGCCTTCACCGAGCGCGTCCAGCAACTGTCGGCCAAGCTGCAATTGGTAGGCCGCCAGATCAGCGACATGGAAGCCAAGCAGCGCACCCTCGACGACGCCCTGCGCCGTCGCCAGTTGCTGCCGGCGGACCTGCCGTTTGGCACGCCGTTCATGGAGCCGGTGGACGACTCCATGGACAACCTGCTGCCGCTGCTCAACGACTACCAGGACAGCTGGCAGGGCCTGCAGCGAGTCGATGGCCAGATCGAGGCGCTGTATGCCCAGGTGCGCCTCAAAGGCGTGGCCAAGTTCGACAGCGAGGATGATGTCGAGCGTCGTCTGCAGCTGTTGATCAACGCCTATTCGCACCGCACCGAGGAAGCCCTGACCCTGGGCAAGGCGCGCCGTGCGGCGGTCACCGACATCGCCCGGACCCTGCGCAACATCCGCAGCGACTACGACAGCCTGGAACACCAGCTGGCGCTGTTCAACCGCGAGATCAACAAGCGCCAGGTTTCCAACCTGCAGAGCTTCCGTATCGTCCTGGCGCCGAACAAAGAGGCGCTCAAGCACATCGACCAGATCATCCACAGCGCCGGCCAGTACGAGGAAGGCGAGACCCTGTCGGTGTTCGACCTGAGCCAGAGCGCCGAGCAGGACAACAAGAACGAAGAGGCCAAGGAGTACCTGGCGCGGCTGGTGGCGGCCAACCACAACCAGCTGGGCCTGAAGGACCTGTTCGAACTGGCGTTCGAGATCACCAAGGTCAACGGCCAGCCGGTGATCCATACCGACATCGATGGCGCGGCGTCCAACGGCACCACCATGACCATCAAGGCGCTGACCAACATGTACTTGTTGCTGCACTTGATGGACCGCGACCAGGCCGGGCGTATCCGCCTGCCCTACTACCTCGACGAGGCGGCGGACATCGACGAACGCAACCAGGCGGCGCTGCTTGAAACCAGCCTGCAACTGGGCTTCGTGCCGATCCTGGCCAGTGTGAAGCCGCAGGTCTCGGCCCAGGTGGCCATCGACCTGGAAGGCGGTAGCGGCCCGAACGGCATCTATATCGATGAAGCGGACTGGAAGTTCATCCGGCGCCACGACCAGGTCAAGGCGGTGATGAACGAACACGCCGAGGATGAAGCACAGACGGAGTTGGACGAAGCCTGATTTCCCTGCGCTGAAATACAAAGGCCGCCCTCTTGTAAGGGCGGCCTTTTTTATTGGGTTGGCGCTAGCGTGTTACCGGGGCGGCCGGTTGCTTGCCGAGGGGAATCTTCGGTGCCCAGGTCAGCCATTCATCCTCGAACTGGTCGAACAGCGGGAACGTCTGCTCGGGCCGCGCCGGGTTGCCCATGCGCTCGCCATCCGGGGTGGCGAAGGCGATGCCGCCCTGGATCAGGGTCTCCAGGGATTCAGTACGCACGGTCGCGCCCTTGAACAAGCCGAAATCCACGCCAAAGCCGCTGCTGTTCCAGAAGCGCGTGCCACTGCGTACCAATGGCGCGTACTTGGGCTCGATAAGGATATGGATCAGGACCCGATCGGCCGTTTGCCCCAACTCATAGCCGGTGACCTTGCCCACCGTTATCTCGCGGTAGGTCACCGGTACGCCGATCTTCAGCGAACCACGCCGGGCAGCGCTCAGCACCAGGCTCAGGCCGGGCTCCTGGACACTGGCCTGTGGTGGCTGTGGCAGGGCCACGAAGCTGGTTTGCCCGCCGAGGTTTTTTTCCGGTGGCTGGACCTCGATGTACTGGCCGGTGACCAGGGTCTCCAGGTTCGAGGTCTTCATCAAACCCAGCTCGGGCTTGACCACCCAGAACTGGCTACCGACCCGCGCAATACGCTCGGGTACCTCGGTGATGCGTGCCTTTAGCATCACCGACTGCATATCGGGACTGAGGGTGACTTGCTCGAGCTTGCCCACATCCAGGCCCTTGAAGCGCACCGGGGTGCCGGCACGCAGGCCATCGGCGCGATCGACCTTGATCTGCACCACAATGCCGCGCTGCGCTGCCTCTTCCTGGTTGGCGAACAGGCGGAACCTCGGGATGCGCTTTTTCAACGGTACGTCGGGTATTGGCGTATCGAAAGCGATGCCGCCGGCCATCAAGCTTTGCAACGACTCGCTCTTGATCTGGATGCCACCGGTCAAGCCACCCGTGAGGGTGATGCCGCTGACATTCCAGAAACGAGTCGAGCCGTTGACCAGCTTCTCGTACTCCTTCTCGATATGGACGCCGATCACCAACTGTTTGCGGGTGTGGGAGAACTGGTAGCTCTGCACCGCGCCGACCTTGACCTGCTTGTAGAGGATCGGGCTGCCGACCTCCAGGGAGCCGAGATTGTCGGTGAACAGCACCATGTGCAGGCCCGGTGTGCGCAGGTCCAGCGGTGGCGCCTTGGCCCGAGCCTCGAATTCACGCTGCGGTGCGGCGCCCTTGTCGCCCGGGCGAACGGCGATGTAGTTGCCCTTGAGCAGGGCCTCCAGGCCGGTGATGCCCGCCAGGGTGATGGATGGCTTGACGGTCCAGAACTGGGTGCCCTGCACCAGGTAATCTTCGGCCAGTGGGTCGAGGGTCAGTTCGGCGGTGGCGCTGGTCAGGTCGGAATCGACTTTCAGGGCTTTCAGGCTGCCGACCTGAATGCCTTTGTACATGACTGGGGTATGCCCGGCCTGCAAGCCTTCGAAATCGCTGAGCTTGACCTTGACCCGGATACCGGCCTGGGCGGCGTCGAAGTCTTCGTAGAGGCGAAACGGCAGGCTCGGATCGGTTGGCGGGCTGTCCTTGCGGTTTTCCGGAGTGGCGAAGGCAATACCGCCGGCCACGATACTGGCCAGGGATTCACTGCGAATCTTCAGCCCGCTCAGGTTGGCATCGACACTGATCCCGCTGGCGTTCCAGAAGCGCGTGTGCTTGCGCACCAGGCTGGCGTAGGTTGGCTCGATATAGACCTTGAGCTCGACAGTACTCTGGTCTTCGGAGAGCAGGTAGCTCTTGATCTGGCCGACCTGGATCTGTTTATAGAACACCGGGCTGCCGCGGGTCAGTGAGCCCAGGCGGTCGGCCTTGATGATCAGGTGCAGGCCGGGCTTGGCGTCGGACAGGGGTGGCTCTTCGACCAGCGCGGTGAATTTGCGTGTGGGGTCACCGCCTTCTCCCGGGCTGACGGCGATATAGTTGCCGGAGACCAGGGTTTCCAGGCCAGTGATGCCGGCCAGGCTGACGCTGGGCTTGACCAGCCAGAAGCGCGTGTTGGTCCTCAGGTACTGCTCGACGTCCTTGTTCATCTCGACGGTAGCGATCACGCCCCTCGAATTGCCTTCATCGTCCAGAGCGAGCGCCTTGACCTTGCCGACGGGCATGCCCTTGTAGAACACCTCGGTCTTGTTGGCCTGGACTCCTTCCCCGCTTTCAAAACGCAGTTGGATCTCGATTCCTGTCTCACTGTAGGCTCGCCATCCCAGCCAACCGCCAATAATCAAGGCAATGAGAGGTAACACCCAGATGGCCGACCAGTTGGAGGCCGGGCGGGTTTTGGCGGTAGGCAAATCACTCATGGTCGTCGTCCGACTCCGTGTTGTCCCAGATCAGTCGGGGATCGAAGGTTATTGCAGCCAGCATGGTGAGGATTACGACGCTGGCGAAGGCGACCGCTCCGAGATTGGCCTCGATGCTGGCCAGCCGCCCAAAGTTGACCACCGCCACCAGGATGGCGATGACGAAGATATCCAGCATCGACCAACGACCGATGAACTCGATGAAGCGGTACATGATGATTCGCTGCCGAGCAGACAACGGTTGGTGGCGCTGCACCGAAAACAATAGCAGGGCGATTCCCACCAGCTTGAAGGTAGGTACCAGGATACTGGCGACGAACACCACGATGGCAATAGGGATCATGCCGTGCTGCACCAACTGGATGACACCCGACATGATGGTGCTGGGGCTACCCTGCCCCAGGGCACTGACCGTCATGATTGGCAGGACATTGGCCGGGATATAGAGAATCGCGGCAGTCAGCAGCAATGCCCAGGTGCGCAGGATGCTGTTAGGGCGACGAGGGTGGATCATGGCTCCGCAACGGGTACAGGTTTGTCCCTTGCTGTTGGCTTGTTGCCGGTTCAACTCATGGCATTCGATACAAATCAGAATGCCTGCATCAATCGCCCGCATGTGCATCCTCTCCAGAAAGTGCCTGCCAAACCTGGTGAGGCGACATCACCACTTCCAACCAGACCTGTATCAGCAACAAAGAGATAAAACACACCAGGCCGAGGCCTAGGGTAATGGACGCCATATCGGCCAGTTTGACGATGGCGACCAGCACCCCCATGAGATAGACCTCGAGCATGCCCCAGTCCCGCAGGTGGTGATAGATACGGTAGAGCAGCAAGCCATAACTTCGGCCGATATTCCAACGGATGCTGAGTAACACTAGTAGTTGGCAGATCAACTTGAGCAAGGGGATCCCCATGCTGCACAGGAATACCACTACAGCCACGCCTTGCATGCCGGTGTCGAACAGTCCCAACACACCGCTCCAGACCGTGTCCTTGGAAGACTGGCCTAGCAGGTTGAGTTGCATGATGGGAAGGAAATTGGCCGGGACGTAGAGCAACAAGGCGGCGATCACCAAGGCCAGGCTGCGCGATACAACCGCTTGGCGATGGGCGTACAGCTCGTAGCCGCAGCGGGGGCATTGGGCCTTTTCCCCATGGGCCAGCACTGGCTTGCGCATCAGCAAGTCACACTCATGGCAAGCGATCAACTCGCTCAGTGGTAGTTTTGACCCCCCGGGAGGGTCAACCGGATCCAGCATAGAGGGCTCAAGGATAAGGGGAACGGCCACTATTCTAGTGTTCTGACCTGAAAATAACTGCGCAATTTTTCATTCGAACAAGAGTGTTTTTGTCAGCGCAAAGACAAAACCCCAACTGCTTTCGCAATTGGGGTTTCGGAATTTAATCTTGACGATGACCTACTCTCACATGGGGAAACCCCACACTACCATCGGCGATGCATCGTTTCACTGCTGAGTTCGGGATGGGATCAGGTGGTTCCAATGCTCTATGGTCGTCAAGAAATTCTGTAGCTGAGCCGTTGTTTGGGCAACGTTCCAGCGAATGGGTATGTAATAGGTTTGTGTGCTGCAAACTTTCGGTTCGTGCGTCTTCACACACCGCAACTCGCTTCTTAAGCAAATTGCTTGGGTGTTATATGGTCAAGCCTCACGGGCAATTAGTATTGGTTAGCTCAACGCCTCACAGCGCTTACACACCCAACCTATCAACGTCGTAGTCTTCGACGGCCCTTTAGGGGATTCAAGATCCCAGTGAGATCTCATCTTGAGGCAAGTTTCCCGCTTAGATGCTTTCAGCGGTTATCTTTTCCGAACATAGCTACCCGGCAATGCCACTGGCGTGACAACCGGAACACCAGAGGTTCGTCCACTCCGGTCCTCTCGTACTAGGAGCAGCCCCTCTCAAATCTCAAACGTCCACGGCAGATAGGGACCGAACTGTCTCACGACGTTCTAAACCCAGCTCGCGTACCACTTTAAATGGCGAACAGCCATACCCTTGGGACCGGCTTCAGCCCCAGGATGTGATGAGCCGACATCGAGGTGCCAAACACCGCCGTCGATATGAACTCTTGGGCGGTATCAGCCTGTTATCCCCGGAGTACCTTTTATCCGTTGAGCGATGGCCCTTCCATACAGAACCACCGGATCACTAAGACCTACTTTCGTACCTGCTCGACGTGTTTGTCTCGCAGTCAAGCGCGCTTTTGCCTTTATACTCTGCGACCGATTTCCGACCGGTCTGAGCGCACCTTCGTACTCCTCCGTTACTCTTTAGGAGGAGACCGCCCCAGTCAAACTACCCACCATACACTGTCCTCGATCCGGATAACGGACCTGAGTTAGAACCTCAAAGTTGCCAGGGTGGTATTTCAAGGATGGCTCCACGCAGACTGGCGTCCACGCTTCAAAGCCTCCCACCTATCCTACACAAGCAAATTCAAAGTCCAGTGCAAAGCTATAGTAAAGGTTCACGGGGTCTTTCCGTCTAGCCGCGGATACACTGCATCTTCACAGCGATTTCAATTTCACTGAGTCTCGGGTGGAGACAGCGCCGCCATCGTTACGCCATTCGTGCAGGTCGGAACTTACCCGACAAGGAATTTCGCTACCTTAGGACCGTTATAGTTACGGCCGCCGTTTACCGGGGCTTCGATCAA
This sequence comes from Pseudomonas sp. BIOMIG1BAC, assembly GCF_001705995.2. Classification (NCBI taxonomy): domain Bacteria; kingdom Pseudomonadati; phylum Pseudomonadota; class Gammaproteobacteria; order Pseudomonadales; family Pseudomonadaceae; genus Pseudomonas; species Pseudomonas sp. BIOMIG1BAC. The sequence continues at coordinate 6,687,493 of NZ_CP049045.1, forward strand.
GAGCTTCGCTTGCGCTAACCCCATCAATTAACCTTCCGGCACCGGGCAGGCGTCACACCCTATACGTCCACTTTCGTGTTTGCAGAGTGCTGTGTTTTTAATAAACAGTCGCAGCGGCCTGGTATCTTCGACCGGCATGGGCTTACGGAGCAAGTCCTTCACCCTCACCGGCGCACCTTCTCCCGAAGTTACGGTGCCATTTTGCCTAGTTCCTTCACCCGAGTTCTCTCAAGCGCCTTGGTATTCTCTACCCAACCACCTGTGTCGGTTTGGGGTACGGTTCCTAGTTATCTGAAGCTTAGAAGCTTTTCTTGGAAGCATGGCATCAACCACTTCGTCACCTAAAAGGTAACTCGTCATCAGCTCTCGGCCTTAAGATCCCGGATTTACCTAAGATCTCAGCCTACCACCTTAAACTTGGACAACCAACGCCAAGCTGGCCTAGCCTTCTCCGTCCCTCCATCGCAATAACTAGAAGTACAGGAATATTAACCTGTTTTCCATCGACTACGCTTTTCAGCCTCGCCTTAGGGACCGACTAACCCTGCGTCGATTAACGTTGCGCAGGAAACCTTGGTCTTTCGGCGTGCGAGTTTTTCACTCGCATTGTCGTTACTCATGTCAGCATTCGCACTTCTGATACCTCCAGCAAGCTTCTCAACTCACCTTCACAGGCTTACAGAACGCTCCTCTACCGCATCACTTACGTGATACCCGTAGCTTCGGTGTATGGTTTGAGCCCCGTTACATCTTCCGCGCAGGCCGACTCGACTAGTGAGCTATTACGCTTTCTTTAAAGGGTGGCTGCTTCTAAGCCAACCTCCTAGCTGTCTAAGCCTTCCCACATCGTTTCCCACTTAACCATAACTTTGGGACCTTAGCTGACGGTCTGGGTTGTTTCCCTTTTCACGACGGACGTTAGCACCCGCCGTGTGTCTCCCATGCTCGGCACTTGTAGGTATTCGGAGTTTGCATCGGTTTGGTAAGTCGGGATGACCCCCTAGCCGAAACAGTGCTCTACCCCCTACAGTGATACATGAGGCGCTACCTAAATAGCTTTCGAGGAGAACCAGCTATCTCCGAGCTTGATTAGCCTTTCACTCCGATCCACAGGTCATCCGCTAACTTTTCAACGGTAGTCGGTTCGGTCCTCCAGTCAGTGTTACCTAACCTTCAACCTGCCCATGGATAGATCGCCCGGTTTCGGGTCTATACCCAGCGACTAAACGCCCTATTAAGACTCGCTTTCGCTACGCCTCCCCTATTCGGTTAAGCTTGCCACTGAATATAAGTCGCTGACCCATTATACAAAAGGTACGCAGTCACAGAACAAAGTCTGCTCCCACTGCTTGTACGCATACGGTTTCAGGATCTATTTCACTCCCCTCTCCGGGGTTCTTTTCGCCTTTCCCTCACGGTACTAGTTCACTATCGGTCAGTCAGTAGTATTTAGCCTTGGAGGATGGTCCCCCCATATTCAGACAAGGTTTCTCGTGCCCCGTCCTACTCGATTTCACTTCTAAGATCCTTTCGCGTACAGGGCTATCACCCACTATGGCCGCACTTTCCAGAGCGTTCCGCTAAAATCAAAGAAGCTTAAGGGCTAGTCCCCGTTCGCTCGCCACTACTAAGGGAATCTCGGTTGATTTCTTTTCCTCAGGGTACTTAGATGTTTCAGTTCCCCTGGTTCGCCTCTTACACCTATGTATTCAGTGTAAGATAACCATCTTATGATGGCTGGGTTCCCCCATTCAGAGATCTCCGGATCAAAGTCTGTTTGCCGACTCCCCGAAGCTTATCGCAGGCTACCACGTCTTTCATCGCCTCTGACTGCCAAGGCATCCACCGTATGCGCTTCTTCACTTGACCATATAACCCCAAGCAATCTGGTTATACTGTGAAGACGACATTCGCCGAAAGTTTGCAATTATTCACAAACTTTACCTTAGCCTGATCCACTACCAGTGAAAGTAGTGTTCAGTCTATCTTTCTATCACATACCCAAATTTTTAAAGAACGATCTAATCAAAAGACTAGAAATCAACATTCGATTTGAATGCTCATTTCTAAGCTTTCAGAAGCAGTTTATGGTGGAGCCAAGCGGGATCGAACCGCTGACCTCCTGCGTGCAAGGCAGGCGCTCTCCCAGCTGAGCTATGGCCCCATAACAAAATTGGTGGGTCTGGGCAGATTCGAACTGCCGACCTCACCCTTATCAGGGGTGCGCTCTAACCAACTGAGCTACAGACCCAATTTCGAGCTTGTAACTGTTAGCTTGGAGCTATCAGCTTGGAGCTTAAAGCTGCTTCTATCGTCTTCTTCAATGAATCAAGCAATTCGTGTGGGAGCTTATGAAGCAGCTGATGTCGTCGATTAAGGAGGTGATCCAGCCGCAGGTTCCCCTACGGCTACCTTGTTACGACTTCACCCCAGTCATGAATCACACCGTGGTAACCGTCCTCCCGAAGGTTAGACTAGCTACTTCTGGTGCAACCCACTCCCATGGTG